>NZ_BFAQ01000043.1:412-35945 GCF_002933855.1 Vibrio penaeicida | reverse complement strand
TCTGTATAGTTCAGGAATACCGGAGAACCGCATGCTATTCTTGATTACTTGACATTTCTCAATATTCATACAATCAAACGGTATTTGACCTTATAATAATAAATTAGTTATTACTACTGGTTTTAAAATTCTCATGGAGGGAATATGCGCGTAAGACTTAAAAATTTCTCTTTCCTTATATTTTTACTTGTTTTCTCGGGACTTACCTCCGCGCAAGGTAAAAATAAAGTGTTAAGTGTCACTGGTGAAGTAGAAAACCCTGTCAGTTATACTTTAGAAAACATCAAATCATTTCCTCAATTACTCATTACTACCAACACACCATGGACGAATGAAGCCCACACCTATAAAGGACCTAAGCTAGAAGACATCTTAAATGATGCCAAAGCAAAAGGTTCGTGGCTGACTTTGAAAGCACTCGACAAGTACGAAGTGACGCTTGATTTTGAACGCATTCGTCAATTCGCTCCTATATTAGCTTGGGAAGACAACGGTAAAAAAATGTCGGTTCGAGGAAAAGGACCATTGTGGCTTATTTTGCCTAAAGATCATCACGAAGAACTTCAACCTCAAATATTTAACGACTTTATGGTGTGGCAACTGATTAATGTCGAAGTGTTTTCGAAGGAGCCTTGATAATGCCCCTACCGAGCCGTTTTCAAACCCCAGTATTGATAGTTGTAGCGGTGCTTTTTTTGTTATGTGCAATGGTCAGTGTTGCACAAATAGTGAAAAGTTTGGATTTATTGGCTGTAAATGAGCATTCAACGGGTAGAGCATTAGTGCAACTCATGTTGCTGCATCAAGAGTATCTGACGGCTGCTAAAGAATATTTCAGAGGAAGAAACAATATTGACGAGCTAATTACCAGCTATGATCTAACATGGTCTGCTTTCGAAATATTATTAGTCGGGTCAGAATCGGCTAATTTGATGGAAAAACAAGGTCGCTTAGAGGTAATTGTTGATACTTTTGAGTCATTTAAAACACTGGATCCAACCTCTGACTCGTTCGATGCCATTCATTTTTCACAATATTTGGCAAAGGGACAACAAACTTCAGAAACAATTAATGCGTTGATGAATAAAGAATTCCAACGTGTGTCAGAAAATAATTACCTCCGCGATTATGAATTGGTCCATTTAAACAGCATTATGGGATACAGCTACGCAGGGCTAGCCCTGTGTGGTGGTTTTCTACTGTATGTAACGTTGAAAGATCGCCAAAAGATAAGCCATTTAGCCTATCACGACTCTTTAACAGGGCTAGCAAACCGAGTTGCTTTACAAAACGAACTCAAAGATCTTAAACGCCAAAATCAAGCGCAGTTTTCGGTATTGTTATTGGATCTCGACGGGTTCAAACTCGTCAATGACACTTATGGACACGATGTTGGTGATCATTTGTTGAAGAAAATCAGCGCTCGCCTTAAAGAAACATGCAGTGACACAGACTTCATCGCACGGCTAGGTGGCGACGAGTTTGCCATTGTTAGACAAGGCCAAGCAGAACCTCAATTGTTGCCCGAAAGCATTATCGAAACACTATCTAAGCCTATACGAGTCGGTTCAATAGACTGTAAAGTCGGTGTCAGTATAGGCATCTGTTTAGACAGCGCATACCAAGCATCTTGGGTCGATATTTTAAAGTCTGCGGACATTGCTATGTATCAGGCAAAATCCAATGGCGGGAATTGCTACGACTTCTTTGATGATGCAGCTTAAAAAATTAGCTTCTAACACGCTCTGTCATCACTACCTGTACATCTCATTACTTCACTATCCGGCACTCCGTAGCTTATCTTCTGCGTCGGTGTGATGGTGTGATGGTGTGATGGTGAGTATTTAAATACAAAAAAACAGCGCTGTATTATCAGCACTGCTTTTTTCATTTGTAACGACGTTATTTAGTACCGGAACTGCCCGACTTTCTTATTTAACTCTGTCGCTTGGTCTGATAATCCAGAAACAACGCTGTCTATTTCATTGGTCTGATTTGAAACCTGCATCGATGCATCGGCAATAGACGTAATACTACTACTTATCTCATCCGTTACGGAGGATTGCTCATTGGCAGCTGTTGCTATCTGCAAATTCATATCGTTCAATTCAGTCAGCATGTTCGTGATCTGATCAAGCATATCCGTATTTTGTCTGCAACTTTCCGTTCCTCGCTCTACAGACGAATTCGCGTTTGTGATGCCATCGGCCACTGCTTGCGTCTCTCCTTGCAGAGCTTCAATTTTGCCACGAATCTCTTCCGTTGATGCTTGAGTCCGGCTTGCTAATGAACGAACTTCGTCTGCTACGACAGCAAAGCCTCTGCCCTGCTCTCCAGCCCGCGCGGCTTCAATAGCAGCATTCAACGCCAATAGATTCGTTTGCTCGGCAATAGACTGAATAACATCAAGCACTTCGCCAATGGAGTTGCTCTCTTTTAACAGCCTTTCAATTGCCTGATTCGCTTGCTTCATTTGATCGGTTAACTGCCCCATCTCGTTGCCAAGCGCACGCCCTATCGTGGCACTGCGTTGCCCTGTGTCATTCGCATTTTTCACGAACTCGGCAGCTCGACTGGCAAATTGCGCCACTTCTGACACGGACGCACTCATTTCGTTTACGGCTGCCGCAACAGAGTCAGATTTGTTGTGTTGCGCGTTCACAGCGTTGCGTGTGTCCCCCATTGCACTTGACATTTTTTGGCTGTTTTCGGTCAGCTCATTTGTCGCGCTACTGAATTCCTTAATTATGCCTTGCAGTTGCTTAAATAAATCGTTCAGAGCTGCGGCAAGCTCAGACATCTCGTCTTTACCTTTGTTTTCTAGCCTTGCGGTAAGATCCTTAGAGTTACTGATCTGAGAAATTTGCTCGGCAGCCGCTTTAATAGGGCGAGCAATCCCCCCTCCAACTAGCGACGCGCCTATCGCAGATAACACGAGTAGTACAACAGTGCTAATGCCTACCGTCGCAAACACAGCGCTGTTTAAGCGGCTAACATCCGCCAAAGCTTCGGCTTCGTCAATTTCACTCAGAATCGCCCACTTAAGCCCAGCCACTGTAATCGGCGAGTATGCCGACAGCACAGGCACTTTGCGATAATCCAAAATGATCTCACTACCTACTTGCCCATTGAGAGCTGCTTGGCTTCCTTTTGTTTCAACAGGTTGACGACCAATGGCGCTGTCTTTGTCACTGATTGAAGAAACGACTTGCGTAGACATGCCAGCAGAGGTCAACGCTTGAAGGTATCCTTGCTTGTCTTCAAGTAAAAAGCGAGATTGGCTTCTGAGTAAGCTATCTTGACCTACAAGATATGTCTCTCCACTCGTACCGAGTCCTGCATCTGCCCATTTTCCATCGTAGGTCATGATGCTATTGATGGCATCTACAGGCATTTGGAAAATCAGCACACCAAGCCTTTCGCCATTATCGATTACTGGAATCGCCATAAACGACGCTACCGCTTCATAGGATGGGTAGTATGGTTTGAAGTCTACTAAGAAAAAGTTGTTTTTTGCATTGGATTTCGCTCCATTAAACGCTTCCGCTAACCCGCTGTTCTTATACGGCCCTGAGAGGAGGTTAGTTGCGTAATCCAGTTCTTTGAAGACGGAATAAACAATATTGCCTTGATTGTCTACCAAGAAAATATCGTAATACCCAAACGATTCAAGAAAATGCTTGATTGGAGGGTGGTACAAGGCATGAGCCTTGTCGTAAGGCGTGTTGAGTGAATCTGACTTCAAAAGGTGTTTCTCACCAAGCGCATTTGGGTTAACGCCAATATAGCGAGCCTGAAGTGCTGTACCTACATCCGACATCTGGCTTAAACGACTTAGCTCATTCCCCGAGACATTCCCGTTACTGTCTCGGTAAGTTTGTCCAAACCCGTTACTGTAGTAGCTTTTAAGAGAGTTGATATCCGCTGAGCTCACTTTTTCTTTCGGGTATTCTTTGAATGCCGAAGTGAAATCTTTTAGTGCCGCCTTGGTCGAAAGGTCGTCCGCTAACGTTTCTAGCTGGAATTGAATTTGCTCAAAGTATCTTTCAATCTCTCGTTTTTTGATCTCCCGGACTGAAATTAATTGACTAATTGCTCTATCATAAATTGCTTGCTCGGATAAATCCGATGCTCTCCAGGCTACGAAGTTTCCGCTGACGATAACCCCAATCGCGCACAGAGAAGAACAAGCGAGAATAATTTTAGTTGCGATCTTCATTTTATAACCTTATCAGATTTATCATTATTTCTATCGGTAACTAATTTTTAAGCTAATAGAAATTAGTGACAGCTTGCTGACTTTTATATGTTTTAATTTTTTTTTACACTCTCGGAATTAAGCTTGGTACAGATTGCAGTGAGTTACATGCTACTAATGAGGTAGGTAAGCGGTTTTAGCTAATAAATCTTTGTATATAATAATTATAATTTATTGTAATTAGATATAACCAAAGAAAATATGCAAGTGAATGTTTTTAGAGTTGATAAGGAAAGGTAAAACTTCATCTTCAGTTAAAACAATGTATTAAGTAATCATTTGGTTCTATTTTAAGTTGTCCAACGTCAAAATATAAATCCATTTCAGTATTTTTATAATTTGGATAGATATCAGAAACTGATTGGGTATTTTTTCCTTTATTAATGCCCATAATGCCTTTCGTTCCACGAGAAAATAAAATGACATCTTGACTTACAAAGTGGAATATCATTTTTTCACCGTACATTCTATTGTGGAAGTCTAAAAGTTCTTTTAATTTATCACTTTGCCAACTGTATCCCCATCGGTTGATGCTAGGTTGGTGCGCCATTGCTCTAGCTGGCGGTTCAGCATAAATTAAAGGTACTCCTCCATCTCTCCCCAATAGGTAAGCATAGGCTAACCATTCGCTTGCTTCATCCATCACTAACCCTTTGAATACATTGTTATTGGGAATATCGTGGGTAATGGCGAATGTGACTGCTCTAGGGTTAGATAGAGCCATGCCTAACGCGTAAGGGTCGACTAATGATTCCAATGTTCCTTCTGGTTTCATCGCTTTAAACAACGTATTAAAAAGCGGAAAGTCGTATGCCGCTAATTCTGTTTTCTCTAAATAAGGTTTAAGAAATAACTCATATTCTTGCTTGCTTGCCCCACCATCTGTGATGATTTCGCCAAAAATGTGCATGCCTTCTGTTATATCCGGGCCCCACACTTTTTCTAAATGCTGCAAGCTCATATGCTTGGCCGCGTCTATCCGAAAACCACGCACTCCTAGCTGCTTTAGAGCCTTCAAATAATGCCTTTGCTGCTCTACGACATGCTGGTTATCTTTAAGAGTCGGTAAGCCTGGGTCTGTTGGTCCGTTACTGATTCGACCATTTTGTACTTCCCATTTGTTTCGCCAATCGACAATTCCAAACGGCTCGACAAAATCGTCTTTATCAAACAATGGGTGTGAAAGATCTCCGAACAATTTCAGTTCATCAAAATACGGGGCATTGGATTTGTAGATTTCCAAATCGGATTGTGCGGGAAATTGCAGGTCGGATCGTACATCCGATTCGTTGGCCATATGATTAAAAACGACATCGACATATACCCAAATGTCATACGCAATAAGTGCTTGCATCATGCATTTAAAATCGTTGGTGTTGCCTAACGGATTGTCGATGATTCTATAATCTTGTGGCTGGTACCGCTGCCACCAGAATTGACCTTTACCTTCTTTCAATGATTTTAATGGGGGCGATACCAATACCGATCGATAGCCTAAACGACTGATCTTTTCTGCCTGTTCAGCTATTTCGCTGTACTTCCAGTCAAACGCATGCAATATCACATTTGAACGCCCTTGATTTTGTAACATTCTTTAATTGGCTCCGCATCACCCAAATGGTTGAATCAATATCTTAATGAGCAAGCTGAATTAAATGCAACTGTTCTCTCAAAGATTCAACCAGTTAAACCACCATATTCCAAAAAACGATGCTCAGCTCCTATTCCTGCTAGGCTTTATTTATATCTATGTATGGTATCAACAACATTATTACAACTTAACTATTGACTTACACATGTTCGCTGAATATCTTTGAGTGAACATGTGTAAGCTGAAAAATGGAATGAACAAAAAAATGATCGATACCGAAAAAAAGCCCCCCCTCATATGGCTCAATATTGGGGTATTTTCTATCAGTATGCTTTTGGCGGTGTTGGTTGCACCCTGGTATGGGTATCAATTTGGGTATGGTGTGGAACACCTGGTTTGGCTGGTCGTCACGTTCAGTTTTTGTAACCTTTCTATCACCGCTGGTTACCATCGTCTTTGGGCACACAAAGCCTATGAAGCACATCCGATAATTCGGGTTGTTTACGCTTTAGGTGGCGCTTTCTCTCTTCAAAACAGTGCGCTGCATTGGTCATCCGATCACAGGGTTCACCACAGACACGTTGATGTTAATGACAAAGACCCGTACTCAGCCAAAAAGGGCTTTTGGTTTTCACACATTGGCTGGATGCTAAGGCATTACAACAAAACCACTTATTCAGACTATTCAAATTGCCGAGATCTTCAAAAAGACCCCATCATTATGTGGCAGCACAAGTACTATCTTCTGCTTGCTATTGCCATGAATGTCGGCGTACCGGTGTTGCTGGGTCTATTACATGGTGATGTTTGGGGAATGTTGCTAATCACGGGCGCCGTTAGGTTAGTACTAAACCATCATACGACTTTCTTTATCAATTCATTGGCTCATATTTGGGGCTCTCAACCTTACACGGATAAGAACACGGCTAGGGACAATGGATTTTTAGCCTTTCTAACGTTTGGCGAAGGCTACCACAACTATCACCATATCTTTGAAAATGACTATCGCAATGGTATTCACTGGTGGCAGTACGATCCAACCAAATGGATGATTCGGTTGTTTTCATGGGTTGGTTTAGCCAGCAAACTGACGCGATGCCCTCCAATTCGGATCGAACGTGCTCGGATACAAATGCAGCTACGTAAAGCAAAAGAAAACATTCAAAACAAACCACAGGGTGCAACTTTAATTCACTCTCTGCAATTGGAGTACGACGCACTATGGAAACAAATGCAAGAGTACTACGAAGTCAAAAAGCAGCTTATGGAAGCGAAGAAAACCGATCTAACTCGTAAGTACGAGGCGTCGTTGCTCAAGGTTCGTTACCAACAAGTGCGCGCTACTCTAAAAACCAAGCAAAAAAGCTGGGACAGATTGGTTGCACAATACGCGTAAGCTTTCACCTGAACAAAAACCAAAAAACTCACCAATCGGTGAGTTTTTTGGTTCAAGGTAAGACTATTAATCTATGTTCTTTTCCATTAGGAAGTTGGTTAACGTTCTACCTCGAAGCTCAATTTCTTGGCGCTGTACAACTTCGAACCCAAAATGCTCATAAAACGGCTTTGCCGTAATACTCACCTCTGAATAAAATCGATTTATGCCTTTCGCTTTACCAACAGAGAAAATATGGTTCATCAATGCCGCTCCAACACCTTTCCCTTGGTAAAGGTGGTGGCAAAAGAAGTGATCGATTAAGCCGTCTTTTTGCAAATCAGCGTAGCCGACTACCTTGCCATTCAGTTCTGCAATGTATGGCTCTATGCTGTTCATTCGCTTTTGCCATCGTGCCAATTCAAAACGTTCAGGTGCCCATGCTTTCACATCATCTTCGCTGTAGTCGCCTAAATTCACTTTGCGTACAGTGTGAAAAAATAGCTTCCAAGTCGCTCTTGCATCTTGCTCGGTATAGTGTCGAATAAGAATCACACATCCTCCTCAAAACTATAATCGCGCTCTACTTTTGCAATTCGTGTTTTGTAAGACTGGTACCATTGCTTTCTGCCCAGCTTTTGTGCCTCAAGGTGTTCGGTATTGGCTTTCCATTGTTTGATTGAGTCCAAATCTCGCCAGTAAGATACCGTAATGCCAAGTTCTTCCCGTGCGGATTCTGCACCCAAATAACCCTCTTGCTGTTCTGCTAGCTCCAGCATTCGGTTAGCTGCATCACCATACCCTTCATCATTTGGGCTTTTTACTGAACTAAAGATCACCGCGTAATACGGAGGCTTTGGGGTTTTTGAAATTAACGACATCTATATACTCCTTCACAAAGTATCCAGCGGTCAAAAGTACAAAGCTGGATACAAATCTTATTAAACTCTTACTCTATTCATTGAGTATTGGCTTAGATATTGGGGGTTGTTGGAGTCTAAGCTCTGTTAACCAAGGCTCCAATAGTCCTAACCGTTAAGCGATAACGTCATCGCTTTTAATAATCTTCTCTCGCTTTCAGTTCAGTGAAATCACTCATAATCCACTTTTGGTATCCTGCTCGTTGTTTTAACGCTTGATACCATCCCTTTACTCTTGGAGGTAGCTTGATATCAAGCCCCTGCTCGGTCAATCGATAGAGAATAGCCCCTACACATACATCAGCAAGAGAAAGCCTATCGCCAACCAAAACCGGATATTCTCGGCTTGAATTCTCCAAATGCGAGCGATCCAGTGTCGATTCGACTAGATTTAGTGCGCTTACGCATGTAGTTAAATCTCTATCTATTTGGCACATATCCCGTTTGCTTTCGGGCATGCGGTAGAAGCCCCAAAACGTTCCCATAAAGGCGGGCTGAAAAATTACTTGAGACCAATCCATCCACCGTTCATATTCCGAACGTTGGTAGGGTGTTTGGGCTTCACCATATTCGCTCGCGAGATACCGTAATATAGAGTGCGACTCCCAAATGGCTTTATCGCCATCCACTAAAACGGGGACTTTCTTCATCGGATTCAACTTGGAAAACTCAGGGTCATCCAAACCACCAAACCGCCCACCAAGCTCAACCAATGAAAAATCGAGATGAAGCTCTTCCAAAAGCCAAAGTACTTTCTGTACATTAAAGGAAGTTTTACGTCCGTATAACTGAATCATGGCGACCACTTAAATGTTTTGAGCAATGCGCCAAAGCACACCACTTGGATCTGTCACAGTGAAATCCAACATTCCCCAAGGTTGCTCGATTAAAGGGGAAACATTTACGTCATATTTTTCTTTAATTTGACTTTCAGTCACTGCGTGGTGCCATGCTTTAGCATCCTCAACTTGGAGGTGCATCATCAACTCGCTGGTGTGCTTTGCTTCAGCAAGGTCCTGCAGTAAAAAATTGGTATGTCCAAGCGAAAAGAACGCAAGGTCACCCATGTCGTTTTTTAACTCAAATCCTAAGTCGATATAAAAGGCTTTGCACAATTCATAATTTACTGCTGGGATAAAAACCTTAATATCTACGGTTTTAAGATTAGGTGTCATTATTTTAATCCTTAGCCAAGGCGAACTCGACGGCGTGTTGCGCGTGTAAGTGTGTCGTGTCGTAAAGTTGAATGACGGTATCGGAAGGCTTAACCAGTAATGCTATTTCAGTGCAACCTAAAATTATCGCTTGCGCCCCCTGCTCTACTAACGAACCAATGACATCGAGATACATCGCTTTAGACGAACCTAAAATCTGCCCATGGCACAATTCTTCATAAATGATCCGGTGCACTTCTGCTTGCTGTTTTTCGCTAGGCACAACAACGGAAATACCAAAATTCGTCTCTATACGTTCACGATAAAAAGCTTGCTCCATTGTGAAACGTGTTCCAAGAAGCCCTACCTTTGTAATGCTATTTGAAACCAGAGCATTTCCCGTTGGATCGGCAATATGAAGAAGAGGTATGGAAACAGAAGATTGAACTTCTGGTGCTACTTTGTGCATGGTGTTTGTGCAAATCAGAATGCAGTCAGCCCCAGCTGCTTCTAGGGATTTTGCGGCATTGGAGAGGATATCCGCCATTTTAGTCCATTCACCTGCACGCTGAAGTGCTTCAATTTCAGCAAAATCAACACTGTACAAGCAAATTTTAGCAGAGTGAAACCCGCCCAATCGCTGATTGGTCAATGTATTTAGAGCTTGGTAGTAACTGGTTGTCGATTCCCAGCTCATGCCGCCAATCATCCCTATTACTTTCATTACACCAACCTCATATTTAAATTTCCTTTACAAATTAACAAAGACCCAACAAAACTTCGATATAAATATGCATCTTATTGATAAATTTTTAAGTTACTGTACCGCTGAGTCCTTGTTCTATGCATGAGCTGAAGGCTCAATGTTCGACTCTTTTATTCTGAAACATCGATCACACCCTAAAGACTTCTCTACTTGTAATAAAGTAGGGTAACCATTAACCTCACCACTTATTGATAATAAATCTCATTTGTAATGAACGGATTCTATCGGTTTCAGTTTGACCACATTGAAATGTTTGAAACGGTTGCCGAAAAAGGCTACTACGGGCTGAACGAGTCATTCGGGTCCTTAGAAGTTAACCGGTTCAACCTAGACGAAGGGTTACACTCTATGCGTATGCAGGGAAAATTTAGCCGTCCGGTTGAATTGTTCTCTAGCGATGGGTTTGGTCCTCGCGAGATCACCGTTTTTGTTAGCACAGGTAGCTGCTGTGAATGCTATCTGCAGTCTTTGGGGGAGCGCTTTTTGATCTCCCCGAATAAAGTGGCGATTTATTATTCAGATGACGTTTCCGGCTATACACGAGCTCAGAACAGTTTATTTCAAGGCGTATCGGTTAACATCTCTATCGACCAAGTAAGATCACTCGTAGAAAGCTATCAATGTAAAGATTTAGAGCACTATTTCTCACCCGCTTTTCAAAACCAACCAAAACCCTTTTTGTTTACGTTTGACGCAAATGAAAGCATGATGGCAATAGCACGCCAGATGCTCAGTAGCAGTGCCAACAACTTAGCGGAAACATTACAGTTCAGAGGGCTTGGCTGGCATTTGTTTTCGCTGGTACTGCAAGAAATGTCGCCTTCTAACCTACAATCAGGAAAATTGAGCCCAGCAGATATTCACAAGATATATAGTGCTAAAAACTTATTGATGGAGAGAATGGATGCACCGCCTTCTCTCATCGAACTGGCGCAAGAAGTGGGCTTAAATGATTTTAAGTTGAAACTCGGATTCAAAGAGGTTTTCCAACAAACCGCATTTGGTTACCTCCATCAACAAAGAATGGAACGTGCAAGAGAGATACTATTAGAACAACGCAGTAACGTGATTCGAGTAGCTAATGAAGTGGGGTATCAAAATCACGGACACTTTTCTGTCGCGTTTAAAAAACATTTTGGCATAACACCAAGTGACTACCTTAAACTAACCCAGTAGTACTTGCTGATCGGATTAAACAAACCCAGACACGCACAATTATTCATTATTTTTCATACAGTTAAAATAATCCGCCATTGAGCAGTCTTTCAAATACTCTTCGTTCAGAATAGGTTAAATTTTTGAAAGGAAGAAAGGTAGTTCAATGAATCAGGAAGCGACAGCCAGTCTAAAATGGCTTTTTCAAGTTTCCGCAGAACACAAACTCAAGCTCGTATTTTCCATAATTCTCTCAGCTGCTAGTGCTCTTTGCGGACTCGCCCCATTTTACTTCGCCTATTTAGTCTTAGAACAATTACTAAGTGACCATTTTAACGCATCACAAGCTTGGAGTTGGGCTGGGTATGCCATCGCTTTTATGCTGGTTCGTTATACCTTGCTGTTAGGTGCGGTTATGCTCTCTCATAAATCAGCATTCGCCATTCAATATAAAATTCGAACACTTGCGCTTGGTCATATGGCGACATTGCCGATGGGTTTCTTTAACGAAAAGAGTTCAGGAGAAATCAAAAAAATCCTTTCGGAAGACGTAGAAAGAGTAGAGCTTTTTGTCGCCCACCACATCTCCGATTTCGTCACATCCATCATCACGCCATTGGCGGTATTTGTTTTCTTGTTGTTTATCGACGTTCGAATGGCAATGGCTGCCTTGGTTCCAATCCCTCTCGCTATCATTAGCCAAATGAGCATGTATAAAGGTTTTGAAGACAAATCTAGGCGATACCACCAATCTTTAGAAAACCTTAATATCAGCGTGACGGAATATGTACGGGCAATGCCTGTGATTCGTGCATTTAATGCTGGCGGAAAACCCCACAAACTTTTCACATCAAGCTTAAACAACTACCACATACTGGTTTTGCAATGGATAAAAGACGCTGGCTGGCCTTTTGCTGCATTCAAAACACTATTGGATAGTGGGCTTGTGGTGCTTTTACCTTTGGGCGTTTTCTTTTGGTCACAAGGAAGCTTGGATATCGCAAGTTTTACTCTATGTATATTACTTGGCGTAGGAATGATGGAACCGCTCTACAACATCACAATGTTAAGTGGATATTTGACCCAAATTTTCGAAGGTGTGAATCGGCTGCAATCCCTAATGGCGCAAAGTTCGTTGTCGGAACCCGAAAAATGCGAAACATTGACTCAATTTGATGTGGAATTCCAGAACGTCAATTTCCGCTACTCTGACGAATCAGACCTCGCTCTCAATAACGTTTCTTTTGAGATTAAACAAGGCTCAATGACGGCGCTAGTCGGCCCTTCAGGATCAGGTAAGTCAACGTTAGCTATGCTAGTCGCCCGATTTTGGGATACTTCAAGCGGCGAGATATTCATCGGTGGAAAGCCTATCCAATCACTTTCTCCTTCTTATTTGATGGACAATACAGCTTATGTCTTTCAAGACAGCATCACCCTAAGCCAATCTGTTCGCGATAACATAGCCATGGGCAGCAATGCTTCGGAGGCAGACATTATCGCTGCAGCCAAGGCTGCTCAAGCCCATTCTTTCATTACTGACATGCCTAACGGGTACGAAACCGTGTTAGGAGAAAGTATGTCATTGAGCGGAGGAGAAAAACAACGTGTTGCCATAGCGCGTGCAATCTTGAAAAACGCCCCAATTCTCATTTTAGATGAAGCAACTGCTTACGCCGATGCCAACAACCAAGCACTCATTCAGTCGGCTTTGGCAACGCTAATGGTCGATAAGACCGTCATTGTTATCGCTCATAGGCTGTCAACCATCGTGCATGCCGATTCAATATTGGTGCTTGAAAAAGGGCACTTGGTTGGGCAAGGCACGCATACGGAGTTACTGGATGAGTGTCAGGTGTATCAAACCCTTTGGCATTCTCATCAAGCGTCTCGTCAATGGAGTTTATCAACAAAAGATCACGGAACAGAAAAGGAACTTATTGATGCTTAAACAAATGAAAGCGCTGACCGGTTCTGAAAATGAAGGGCTAACACGAAACATCCTCGTTGGTTTTCTTGAAGCTTTGCTAATGGGTATTCCATTTGTTTTGGTTTATTTGGTTATCAAGGAAATGTTTCTGCCACAACCTAACCTCAATTTCATTTGGATTTGCTGTGGCTTTATGGTGATTTTATTTGCTTTGCGCGTCGTTGTGGCGCGATATGTGATGATCTACAACCAATATTTTGGATACGATGCCGGTATTGATATCCGTCTAAATCTGGCGGGTAAATTAAAAAGAGTGCCTATGGGGTATTTGCTAAAAAAAGACCCTGGCGCGCTTAATGCAACCATGCTGCAAGACGTCACTTTTACTGAGCAGATATTTTCCCACCTTTTTTCTCAGTTGATCGTTACCATCAGTTTGGTTGCTTTGGTCGCTATAGGGTTAACCTTTGAAGATTGGCGACTAAGCTTTGCAATGTGCATTGGTCTTCCCATCGCCATTGTGGCCTTCATTTTGTTAAAAAAGGCAGGGGCGATACTGAGCCGTAAACTGCTGGATAAAGTTGCAGAAATGACGGGCTCGTTGATGGAATATATTCTCGCAATCAAACTTCTCAAATCTTACAACTTGGCTGGCACACGCTTCTCCAAACTTGATAATCAGCTTAAAGATATTCAGAGAATGAGCCTTAAACACGAATTTGTAGCGGGTGTCGCACCTCTAAGTTTTGTTTGCTTAGTGGAGCTCGGGTTCGCCACAATGTTGATCTCACTGATCTACCTATACGCTGGTGGCGAATTAGAACCACACGTTGCCGTTTTATTTATGATTGTTTCTAGCCGCTTTTTCAAACCTCTTATGTCCATCGCGATTTACCTTGCCGAATACAGTTTCATGCAGCAAGCCTCTAACCGGATTCAAGATGTACTCGATGCACCAGAGCTTCCTCAGGGCAATGTTGACCAAGAGTTAGAAGCCAGCATTGAATTCGAAAATGTCAGTTTTACTTACGCTCAAAACCCAGTTCTATCCGATGTCAGTTTCTCTTGCCAACCGGGCAGCTTAACTGCGCTTGTTGGTCCATCGGGTAGCGGAAAAACAACCATAACCAGTTTGATTGCTCGCTTTTGGGATACCACAGAAGGGAGTATTAAGATTGGAGATCATAATGTTCAATCACTTACTGCCGAATGTTTAGCCGACCAAATCAGCATGGTCTTTCAAGACGTTTACCTCTTCCACGATACCGTATTCAATAATCTGACGATTGGATTGCGAAATCCAAGCAGGCAAAAAGTCGAGGAAGTATGTAAAGCGACATGTTGTTGGGAGTTTGTATCCAACTTACCCCACGGATTAGACAGCATGATAGGTGAAGGCGGAGCAAACTTATCCGGTGGCGAAAAACAGCGTTTATCTATTGCTAGAGCGATTTTGAAAGACGCACCCATCGTATTACTGGACGAAGCCACAGCATCATTGGACCCCGAAAATGAACATGAAATCCAGCAAGCATTGAACGTTCTGATTAAGAAGAAAACCGTCATTATGATTGCTCATAGGCTAAATACTGTTGTCGACGCCGATCAAATACTGGTGCTAGATCAAGGGAAAATAAAACAGCAAGGCAGTCATCATGAATTGATTAACGCCACTGGACTTTATCAATCGCTCTGGGACGCACAACAGCGAGCTCATGGATGGGCTATGAAAGCATCTTAACTGTACTCCTGACACAATCTGTCATCCGAACTATTTATGGTAAGAGCTACACACATCAATTTAGCGATAGGAATTCGAATATGCGCATGGAAAAAGTTGAACAATTTGAAGTTCACGGATTGACTATCCGGACAAACAATCATGATGAAATGAAAACGTCCGGTTTAAAAATTGGGGCTCTGTGGCAAGATTTCTACGTTAACATTGCCCCAAACCTTCAAACTGAATCCGAAGTTTTTGGGATTTATCATCAGTACGAGTCTGATCACCTTGGTGAATTTGATGTAACGGCAGGAGCAACTCATTTACATGTTCAAAATAAGCCAAGTAATCAAAGTACACTACAAGTATCTCTAGTCGAATCTGGCGAGTACTTAGTTTTTAGTAACAAGGGAAGCATGCCGAGTATGGTCGTTGAACTTTGGCAGCAAATTTGGGCATTCTTTTCTGCCGAAGATTGTGAATATACACGAGCGTACCGAACAGATTTCGAAAAATACAAAAGCGAAGATGAAGTCGAAATATACATCGGCGTAACGCCTTCGACTTAATTAGATTTTTTACGCTTAAGTCTCCTTTTGCACTTACGTCACCTATTTACTTTCACGCCGCCTAAATGTCGCGCCAACGCCAAGATCTTTTTCAAGGATTGCGTTGGCGTTTGCCTTTCCATCACTCTAAATCAATCCATAGAAGATCCTAAGGTCTGTTGATTTTTCTCGGTTAAATTTTGTTCTAGATATGAAAAACAAACTAGACCACATAAAAAACATTCTACATAGAGTATGATATCCGCTGAATAAGCGCTTCCTTCTTCTGCTCAATCAATTGGAATTTTTTATGGCATGGATTGTCACCAAGTTTTTTATTACCGCTACCATTATTGTTTTAGTATCTGAGCTCGCCAAGCGTAGTGACAAACTTGGTGCACTTTTGGCATCTCTTCCCTTAGTAACTGTATTGGCATTGATTTGGCTTCATTTTGAAGGACAGCCGAAAGAGAAATTGGCTAATCATGCGTTCTATACATTTTGGTATGTCGTCGCCACACTGCCGATGTTTTTAGCCTTCCCAATGCTCATGCAACGATTTCACTTTTTCGTATCACTTGGAATCGGCATTGTTATAACCCTAGTGTCGTTTGGCATTATTGTCTGGATAGCACGTACTTTCGGCGTAGATTTGCTTTAGCTTTCCTTCCAGCAGACAAATTCAATTGGATCCCCAACATTTAAAGGAGAGCCCGTGCAATACCTAAAATTACTCGTTTTCTCCTTGGCTGTCGGGGTCATATTTCAGCAACTCGCTATTCCACACGGATTGCTTTTGGGCACTTTACTGGGAGCTGCCGTCTCTGTTCGATTTATACCTAACGCAAAGACAAGTAGAAAGGACAATATATTCCTTCAGTTGGTGCTTGGGTTTTCGGCAGGGTTTCAACTGGTCGAGTATTCTCTAGCGCAATTTTTAAACCTATTACCCAGCCTTTTGGTTCTTTTGGTTTGCTTGGTTGTTCAAGTCGGGATGGGGTATTGGTGGCTCCGCAGACACGAAAAGTGGTCGAAGCTAGACAGCATACTCGCCGCATACCCAGGGGCAATGGCGGCTGTACTGGATGTAATAGACAAAAACAACGCCTCACCTAGCGTCATATTTGTTCATCTCTTTAGATTGGTATTGCTGACGGTATTCGCGAGCTTCTTCATTCCAGATGGATATGAATCTATAGAAGCAGAGCAACTGCACTATTCTGTTGAATCCATTAGCACTTTCATGCTTCTCACAGTAGCTTCAATGATTTCTGGTCGTTGGCTTGAAAAATTGAATGTACCCGCCCCCTATCTATTAACAACGATGCTTTCTTGCCTTATTTTTTCGCCGGTTCTTCCTATCGAAGATCTCTTGGTACCCAGTTGGCTAATGGACGCTGCCATTGTTGTTCTTGGCCTTTTGATAGGATCGCGTTTTGGCGGGATAACTAGAAAGGATGCATTCAAATACACGAGAGCGGGATGCATCTGTTTCGTGTTAGTCCTTGCGATCACTGCCCTCTTTACGGGTTTAGCGGTGTCAATACTTGATGTTCCAATTACATCTGTTGCGCTCGCATACGCACCGGGAGCACTGGAAAGCGTTGTTGTTGTTGCATTAGCTAATGGCTTTGACGTGATGTTTATAATACTGCATCACGTCATACGATTAAGTGCGCTGCAACTGGCTCCCGCGGTTTACATTTTAATCAAAAAATGAATTTAATTTATAACCGCCAAATACAAAACGAGAAAAGGGGCAACTAACCCAAGAAACGCGGCAAGACCAAAATAGTAAAAATACGCAAAATTCATAATAGCCATCCTTTAAAACGAGAGGTTTCGTTCATATCGCCCAACGATAAACGCGACATAACCGACTTTAAATACACCTGCAAATACGATGGTTCCGATATGAGCGATTGCCTGCTGAATAATGCTGAATCGATCCGCTAAAGGAAAACTGATTAACAACGTTGTGGTCATCACCAATAAGGAAACGACCATGACCGTACCACCAATTTCACTGACTCTCTTAAAATCCATACCTGATCACCTCATAACATGTATTTTAAATGCATGTTATGAGGTATTCTTAAGTTAGTCAATACTCAGCAAGTTTCATTATCCTAGAAAAAAGCATCAAAAAAACCCTTAAACACGGAGTGTCTAAGGGTTTTCGAAAAAATGATGGTCAGCTTACTTGCGTTGACGCTGCTGCTCTTTACGGGAAATTTTTTCTTGTCGGCGCTGGGCTATCACCTTGTCGGCTTCCCCACCTACGTGAGTTTCTCCGCGCTCAATCGCAAGTTGGACTTGTTTTTCACGCTCGCGAAAACGTGATTTTTGCTCTTCTGAATGTTTGTCGATACATTTCGGGCAGCTCACCCCTTTTTCGAACTCAGCAGATGCCATATCTTGCTCTGTGATAGGCAAGCGACAAGCATTACACATTTCATAGCCGCTTTTCTCAAGCTGATGATTTACTGCTACTCGCCCATCGAAAACATAGCAGTCGCCTTCCCACATACTTTCTTCTTCAGGCACTTCTTCAAGGTATTTTAGAATGCCACCTTCTAGGTGATAGACCTCATCAAAACCTTGCTCTTTCATGTAAGCCGTCGATTTTTCACATCGAATACCACCGGTACAGAACATTGCCACTTTCTTGTGTTTCTCTGGATCCATGTTTTGAGCAACATACTCTGGGAATTCACGAAAGGTATCTGTTTTAGGGTTTACAGCATTTTGGAATGTGCCGATTTCAATTTCATAGTCGTTGCGGGTATCAACAACAAATACTTCAGGATCTGCAATAAGATCGTTCCACTCTTGAGGCTTTACATAAGTGCCTACAACATGGCGAGGATCGATACCTTCTACACCAAGTGTCACAATCTCTTTTTTGAGTTTAACTTTAGTACGATTAAAAGGCTGGACGACATCAAAAGATTCTTTGTAGACAATCTCGGCTAAACGAGGGTCTTGCTTAAACCATGCAAGAAGCGCATCGATACCTTCTCGCTTAGAAGCAACCGTGCCGTTTATGCCTTCTTCTGCCAGCAATAACGTTCCGCGAACTTCGTGCTTTTCCATCAAAGCTTTTAAAGGTTCTCGGAGTTCCACATAATTTTCCAGACGCACAAATTTATACAGAGCGCATACTACGTACTCAGCCATTTCTTTTCCTTCTAGCGAACTGGATCGTAAATCCAGAGCTGTTGATTACTATATTATTCAAAATCACAGCGCCTCTTTTGGCTTAGTGCCAATCCAAAGAGTGCGATTCGAGACGCAGGAGTATAGCTGAGTGCGCTTTTCACAAACACGGACAAGTTATATGGATATTTTTGTAAACAATGTCTGGAGGCTTCAGTAGCCCGAAATTCAGTGGCGCGAAATGGAGTAATAAAGAAGTTCATTAAAGTCATAGAAGTGTGCGTCGGGCTCTGGCTGCATCCCAAGCTTTTCTATCACTTTTATAGAGGGATAGTTTTCGTTAACAGCGACACCATAGATCTTGCTCAGCTTACTGGTTTGAAAAGTAAAATCTAAACATGCACGTGCCGCTTCTTGAGCCACACCGTGACCTTGAGCTTCAGGAAGAATGGCGTAACGAACCTCAAAAACATTGGGTTCGGGAGACTCTTCCACTCCTACATAGCCTAACTTCTTGGTACGATCCGATTTTTGACAAACAGTAAAAGTACCAAAGCCATGCTTAAGCCAATGCGCTTCGCGATTTTTAATGTTCGTGTGAATTTGGTTATCTGTGTAAGGTTTACCCGACGGTAGATAGCGCGTCACTATGGCACTGGAAAGCAGCTCTTTATAGATATCCAAATCACTGTGTGATGTTGGCACAAGAATAAGATGTTCCGTTTCTACCATAAGATTTCCTTTAGATAAGTATGAGCGTGAAGCGATGAGGGACGACACTACAGTCGATGTAATTAAAACTATAGCAAAGCTCAGCCATTACACTCTTGGATCTTAAATTGGCTACCGAGAAAACTCTTTCAATTTTCTCTCGAAATACACTTGCTGCTGAACAAGAGGTTGGTTTTCGAAGA
Source organism: Vibrio penaeicida (assembly GCF_002933855.1). Lineage (GTDB taxonomy): Bacteria > Pseudomonadota > Gammaproteobacteria > Enterobacterales > Vibrionaceae > Vibrio > Vibrio penaeicida_A. The sequence goes on along the minus strand of NZ_BFAQ01000043.1, from coordinate 16,452 downwards.
GAAAAAGAGTTGATATCACGATTAAAAAAACATTTTTGACTAACCTAATCGTTCCTTTCGCTATCTTTTCTACCGTCGATTTTTCAATGATTCCTGCTTTAACCAAAGCAAAAAGCACCACCCATTTCAGTAATGAAAATAACGTAATCATACGTCTGAATCACCTCAGTAATTAACAATGGCTCTTCCTTGATTACTAATCAGTTTTCAATTGCGACGTTTAATTTAAAGGTAAAATTACCGAATCGCATTCCATTTATACTGTAACCGATAGAATTATACATAAGTTTTATGAGAAATCACGCATATATTCGGACTGTGTGAAAGACCAATACAGCTCAAAGAGAAGAGTTCTAACGGCAGAAAACACACCAATTTTTGCATACTGATTAACACGCTAATTTATAAAGAAAAAGGACGCCAAAGCGCCCTTCCTTCCAGAGGTTTACCGCATAATCAACTCACTTTGAATCGACCGACAACATCCCCTAGGCTGTTAGACGTACCACTCAACTCTTCATTAATTGTAAGTGTATCGGATGCATTGTCATTTAATTGATGAACAATATCCTGAATGGCAACCATGTTCTTGCTAACTTCGTCTGTAACTTGGCTTTGTTCTTTCGCCGCCGTTGCGACGAGTGCATTAATTTCATTGATTTCTACAACGGAATCCGTAACAAGATTTAAGGACTCCATGACTTCATTCGTACTTTGTGCCGTTTCTTCACAACTTGAACGGGTCGATTCCATAGCAGTAACCACGTTGTCTGTCGCACTTCGGAGCTTGCCAAGCATCTCATTAATTTGCGATGTACTTTCTTGAGTTCTTGCTGCAAGTGCACGGACTTCGTCCGCTACTACAGCAAAACCACGTCCTTGTTCACCCGCTCGAGCCGCTTCTATCGCCGCATTAAGCGCCAACAAATTCGTTTGTTCCGCTATGTCTCCAATCACCTGAAGAACGGAATTAATTTGGTCGGTATCATGGCTCATAGTGCTAATGGACGTCGACATAGAACCTACTTCGTTAATCAATGCGGATACATTTTCTACCGCTTGCTGTACCGTTTTCTTCGATGTATTCGCATTCATATTAGTGATGTCGGTAAGTTCCGCCGCTTTCACTGCACTGTCTGTAATCGCATCAGCCGTCGCGCTCATTTCACTTATCGCACTGATCGCTTGCTCAGTTTCTTGCGTGTGCCCGTCAAGCGTACTCAAGTTCGATTGAGACTGATGGCTTAATTTTTCAATCGCTTTATCTATATTTTGTGTGGAAGTGGAAACATCGATAAAGTTCTCTTGTAATTTTTCAATAAACATATTGATTGAAGAAGATATGGTTCCAATTTCATCTTTGGATTTCACCGTAAGGCGTTGAGTTAAATCTCCAGTCCCGTTAGATAATTCTGCCACCATATTCTTTAATAGAAGTAATGGTCTAAATGCTTGGTGAAGCATCAAGGTACTAAACGCGATAACAATGAGACCAATCAGCACCAAAACTATAGTGATCTCATTATTAAGAGTGGCGGTGTTATCCCTTATGCTTTGAAGGTCGACATAGCTGTTCAAAGACCAATTTATCCCATCCATTTCTACTGTTGAGTTTAAAGTTTTCAAGTCACCGTTAATCTTATCTGAATATATTGTCTGGTTTGAGGATGAAATTAGTTCAATATAACTTCCATTCACAGAATACTTTTTAATAATTTCAGAAAATATCGCCAAATCGACCGTATAAAAGTCAGCCGACCCTCCATCTCTATTTACAGAAATAGTTGAATATAATTTTCCATTTACCAATTCAGCTTTGCTCACATCCACAATACGAGATTCCATTGCGCGAGCTAAGTTAATGTACTTATCTCTCTCTTCGCCTTCTAACCTTCCCGAATCACCAACAGCGATAACGCCCGAAACCACTTTCACTACTTTAACGAACATGGTGGATTCTTTTACTTCCTCAGGCGTATCGATCATCATATTGGAACTGACGGCTAATGAAACTACGTTCTTCATTTCATCGGCAATACGCTCATTGAGCAACTTTGTATTATGCTCAATCTTATGGACATCCGATTTATAAATATACTCACTGATATAGTAATTAACACTAAAATAGGAAGTAACAATAGTGATTAATACTGAAAGAGAGATCAGAATTATCACTTTTAATTTAAAGCTTAACCTGCCCATAATATATAGTCCCTAATATATTTACCCAAATTGAAACCAAGGAGCAATTTAAACTGGTTTCATATATACAAAAATATTAATAATCTGGTTACATTAACACAAAGAAAGACAATAAATGTGCTATCGCTCACAGCTCAATAAATATTCAAACTAATTACATATTAACTGTCTTTTAGGTTTTATTATAAAGAGCACTTTCTTTAGTGATTCTAGTGAAATCACGGCATATATAATGAAATACTTTTCTAATAGACTTTTTTTATTCAAATCATAAAGAGTCATAATTTTGATTGAATTCTTTATTGAATCGCTCAGAATTATGTGAGCATATACAAATTTAATTAAGGCTTAATTTTGTTTAAAAAAAATGAAGCCAAACTCCGAGCTTTCAAACAAACAATATGAGCCTTTAATGGAAACCTAGATTTTTCGCTGTTTGCTATAATTTTAAGAATCCATCTAACCTTGTTTGCTACCACAATCTCTTGCGCTAGATAAAAATATTTTTAATGGGTGAAAGATTTTTTTCGTTATCCGGATCTATTAAATCAATACACTTTATGAGGAAACATCAATGGCAAATCCGATCAAGATCACATTATACCGCTGGGGTGGTAGTTGGGGTCCATTCAAGGTGAACATTCCTTGTGGAGAATGCACACTAACCAAAGATATTCTTCAGGACACCTTTGAAAACGAATTGGATGGTATTCCCATTGATTTGGAAATTAAAGACTGGTTATCGCATTGGTGGGAGCCGTTAAAATATGGGGCTTTTCACGCGCCTATACTGATAGTGGAAGGTAAAGTCGTTAGCCAAGGTGAAGCATTAAACCGAGGTGTGCTGGTACAATCGGTTATTCAACAGTGGGCACAACGCAGTAAACTCGTGGGAAACATTGTCTACGGGAAAGCGACATGCCCTTACTGTGTTAAAGCCAAACGCTTGTTAGATGAGTTAGGTATAAACTACGAGTACCACGATGTCGTAAAAGACAGTTCTGCTCTTTATCGGATGATTCCAGAAGTGAAAGCCATCATTGGTGAAAAAACGCCGGTTACCGTTCCTCAAATTTGGTTAGACGGCAACTACGTTGGTGGTTTTGACAAACTTGAAGAGCATATTGGAACCAATGGATTACGCCCGGTACCAGATAATGTGGTAGAGATGGAATCTAAAAACGCAAGTTAACGGGTTTATAAACTACAGTGCCAAATAGCTTGGATACAAAACGAAAAAGCCCAATTGTATGATTGGGCATTTGATTCGTTCCTTCGACCATTATAGCTTCCTTTACTTTGTTTTTTTAACCTTCATAGCTAACCGGCGAAATAAAGAAGGTCTTTCGATTTTTGAAGATGGCTGTCCATAGAGCTTCTCTTCCACCATCTTCTTAGCCATTTGGTTGGCAACGTATACAGATCCTAAATCTAATCCCATTTCGAGCACTCCTACAATGTGAACTAAATCACATTTTACTCTTGGGCGGATTAGAATCAACACCTAGATCACATTTTTATTGCAACAGAAGTAAATCAATGATCATATAGAACGAATTTATCTAGCCTCGCTTAGGTTGTTGGTAAGTCTTACCTGCTGCTTGATATGTATCTCGCTCTTTAATTTCAAACATACTAAAGAAAAACCAAGCGACAAACTTTATTATGTCATCCCCTTCATTCATCACGTGCTCTACAAACTCTTGCTCTTCGCCTTGTTCGTTTTCTTGAAGAGTAACATGATAAATTCGATGTTCACCTTCCACTTCTGCTAACGCAAACTGACCAGAGAGAGACTCAGCAGCTTCTGCAACTTCTTTTTCTTCAGAGGTTTTCAACAACTCTAACGCTTTCGGAAGTGATTCTTGCGTGCATAAGGATTTTACTAGGGCTTCAAACTCTTGTTGTTGCATTCTTCTTTTACCTTGTATGGGAAAGGGCGTATTTTATACCCATGTGGCGATTCGAGGAATCATTAAGTGCGGAATTACGATTTGTTTGAACAAGAAACTGGGAAATGGCTAACCTTCCAAAATAGCTTAATTTACTGGGATGCACACTTTCTTACTGAGTCATATGCCAATAGTTTATTTCAGAAGCTCACTGACACCCTTCCCTGGCAACAAGAATCAATCAATATGTTTGGAAGAAAAGTGCTTCAACCTCGCCTGCAGGCTTGGCATGGCAACGCTTCCTATACTTACTCCGGGCTAACGATGCGTCCACACCCTTGGACAAAGGAGTTGCGAGCTTTAGAGAAAAGGTGTGCGGAATTATCCGGACAAAGCTTCAATTCTGTTCTCGCAAACATGTACCGTGATGGTAGTGACTCTATGGGGTGGCACCAAGATAATGAACCAGAACTTGGGCTCAATCCTATTATTGCTTCGCTATCGCTCGGTGAACCTAGGCGCTTTGTTCTAAAACATAAAGATTCTAATGAAAAACAAGAATTTACACTTGGACACGGTGCTTTGCTTATCATGGCAGGAGAAACACAGAAATACTGGCTTCACGCTGTTCCAAAAACGAAAAAGGTAGTAAACACTCGTATTAACCTTACGTTTAGACATGTTATTGAAAAATAAACTTTTTTATTCAAACAACGTAAATACTCATTATGAAAAAAGTACGGAACTCGGTGATACTGCGTCAAGAATTCACAATAATTTAACTGAGCCACTTATTAAATAAATTAGCATATGCAAATATAGGTTTATTATCTCCAGTCGGTGTTGCAATTTTCATGTTGGTTAGACTTACTCGCATACAGGCTTTGCTTGTTATTTTTACGACTTGCTTAGGAAGTTTAGGCTCTTGGTTTGCCTATAGCATCGCCGCGACCGTAGAAAAGCAGAATGTTGAAACAAGCCTTTATGAAATTGCCTATACACAAGCATTAAAAGCGCAATATTTACTCGATGATGTATCCGGTTTGCTTGAATCGTATGGTGCATTGTTTTCTGCTTCTGAACAGGTTTCCCGAGATGAGTTTGCGAGTTTTTCTAATGTGATGCTCCGCTCTCAGTACAACATACTCGCCATACAGTGGGCACCGAAGATCCATCAAACGGAACGTACATTGGTCGAATACCACTTAAAGCAGGAAGGCTATGCTCCATCTGGCTTTTTTACCACTAATTCAAACGCGTCCAAAACACTTTCGGTTCCTAAAAACCCTGTTTATTTTCCGATTATGTTTACGGAGCCTCTTCAACCGAATAAAGATGCCATTGGGTTAGAGTTAACACAAAGACCGTTCAACCAACAGGCAATTCGGAAGTCCGCTCTTGACAAGCGTATTCAAGCCACCAGCCCATTTTCCACCGTGCAAGATCCTGATGGACCACTCGCAACGGCGATTTATTTTCCTGTATTTGATGAACACGAAAGGCATAACGCCATTAATGAGAAGTACTTTCCGCCAGATGACCTAAAAGGCTATGTGATCATGCTTCTGAAACCTGAAAGATTGCTACTGAGTAATTTGGCGAACCGAGAACATATTCACTTTATTCTTAGCGATGTGACGAGAAAAAATCATCACCGTATTTTCCCACAATATCTGGCGGATCCAGATGGACACCTTTCGTATAGTTTTCCACTCACTTTGCCGGGGAGAACTTGGCAACTTGATATTCATTTCACCCAAACCATGCCAATTCTCTGGATCCCTTATTTGGTACTCTTTGCTTTCTCCGCGCTCACTTTTGTAATTCTGAGTGCCATGGTTTATAGCTTTTACAAAACATCCGTCATTTCGGATGCGAATGAGCAGCTTCGACGACAAAAAGAAGTGCTCCAAGATTTAGCAATGAAAGATCCGTTAACTGGCTTAGTCAATCGTCTAAGCCTGCAACAACAGGTCGCAAGCTTAAATCTTGAGGAGAATCAGCTCACCGCACTCTGCTTACTTGATCTTGACAACTTCAAGCACATCAATGACCAATTCGGGCATCAGCAAGGGGATAAATTCCTCAAACAGATAGCTGGTGTCATCAGCGAGCATTTTGATGGTATCGGCATAACATCACGCCTTGGTGGAGATGAATTTGTATTTATGCTAACTGAGTTAGATTCCATTCATCAGGTAGGTGGAATACTTCAGGATTTACTCATGAAAATTGAGCATGCTTGTTCATGTGGCGAGCACCAATGCGAGGAACATCCTGTTTCTGCAAGTATTGGTGTTATTGTAACTAGAGGGAAAATTAACGAGTTTGAGCAGGTACTTAACCAAGCGGATAACGCAATGTACATGGCAAAACGTAATGGAAAAAATCAGTTCTACATTTGCTCAGAATTTTAATGAAGCGCCTTATTTTCACATCAAACATCTGCTCACAATTAAACCAATATCATTAATCTTACGCCCAAAAAGAAAACCCCAACACAAATGTGTTGGGGTAAAGCATTTTTCTGGCAGCGTTCCAGCTACTTAACGCGTCCTGCGTTGATAATCCATAAATGTTGCAACGTCCTGCTGCCTGTCCTTTACGCGCCTTCCGAAGCGGTGTCCTTGCGATTCCTTTCCTTCCTCATTCCTAGAGGTAGAACCTAATCCTTAGGTGTTATCCAATTCGTCCTTGCGCGTCCTTAGCGATATTCCTTTGCGCTTCAATCCTTCAAAGCGTTATCCTTGTTAAGCAGTGTTCCTTGCTTTTGCTTCCTTACTACCCTTTCCTTTGGGTAGCGTCGTATCCTGTCGACATGGATAATATTAGTTCTGGATAACGGCTTTTTGACTATATATTTTAAAAAACCTTTTGATAACCATAAAATAACAACCAATTTTTTGTTTCACATTCAATAAGATAAGGTATATCTAATATAATGACGCATCGAAAAGTATCATGATTTCCTACAGTATTTGTGAGAGATTTCTTACATCAAGTTTCCGATTTTTATTATCATGCTCGTTACGTCATATTGCGCTAGCTCACAAAAATAATCATGTTGTCTATTTTTAATGATATTCCTCAGCTCGTAGGCTTTTTTGCGTTTCTCTTCGGGTCTGCTGCTTTTGCTCATAAATGCAGCTATCGAATGCGTGTTCATCTCTCACTATTCCAAATATTACTCGTTATTCATTTTGTTTTAATGGGGGCAATGACAGCTGCAACCACATGTGCGGTAAGTGTATTAAGAATCTATTTCTCTACCAAAACTCAATCTTCGTACCTAATGTGGTTTTTTATCGCATTAATATGGGTTTTAGGGCTGCCTAATGCATCTGAACCTCATCATTTCCTTACTTTACTCAGTACATCGGTTGCAACATGGGGCATGTACAAGTTGGAAGGGCTTGCCATGCGCGCCACCGTGCTTCTCAATACTCTTTGTTGGTTACTGCATAACATTGTGCTGGGCTCCTTAGGCGGCGTGCTAATGGAAACTACATTTGCAGTCATTAACGCCATCACCATTTTCAGGCTATATCGCAGCCAACATGCGACGTTATGACCTTTGTATAAGTGATTTGATTAGCAATTTACTATATGGTCAACAATTCTTCGACAGACATAACTGCAGTATCATTAAGGTCTGTACAACTCTTTGAACTCTCACAAGGAAAGTGAATGAAAGCCGTTTTATGGATGATGGGAACACTCGCCTCGTTTACGTTTATGGCGATCACAGCAAGAGAATTGGGTGATAACTACACGCCTTTTCAATTGGTGTTTACTCGCAGCGTAGTTGGGCTTGTGCTTGTCTCTATATTATTGGCTTATTTTGGTCAGTTTCACCTAGTTAGATCCCCGAAAATGCATATACATGTGGGGAGAAACCTTATTAACTTTGTTGGTCAGTATTCTTGGTTTTTAGGGATTTCACTTCTGCCATTGGCCAATGTATTTGCGCTCGAATTTACTGTGCCATTATGGACGCTTCTTATCGCCTGTTGGTTTCTAAACGAAGCATTCACTAAAACAAAAGTAATTTCTTTATTCCTTGGATTCGTTGGTGTTCTTGTTATCGTAAAACCTGGCGCCGACATATTCGACCCTGCGTCATTCGTCGTCATCTTAGCGGCAATCAGTTTTTCAACCGCGTATGTGTGTACTAAATATTTGGCAGAAACCGAACCGCCTTTAGTCATTATCTTCCTAATGTGCCTGATTCAATTGCCCATTGGATTCGCTTTTTCTTATCAAGATTGGCAAATACCAACGGGTATAGAGTGGTTTTATTTATTCGTCGTTGGGGTATGCGGGTTAACTGCTCACTTCTGTATTGCAAGAGCTATGCTCTACGCTGACGCTGGTGTAGTGGTGTCGCTCGATTTTTTCCGTTTGCCTATTATCGCCGTGGTTGGTATGTGGCTTTACAACGAAGCGTTAGATTGGTGGGTACTACTCGGCGGCATTTTGATGCTCACAGGAAATATCATTAACCTGAACGCTCAGAGAAAACCTTCCCAACCCGCTAAAGTAACTGAAGGCGGATAACCTAAGTAACCTGAACTCGAACAGATTGCTTTCTAATGGCTCTTTTTGCTTAAGACAAAGCAAATCGTTTGCTTTTGCGAGAGATCAATAAGAGATGCATTTGCAGATGATCAAATCTGAAACTAGGAATAGTATATCGCCTCATTCTTTTCTTGTTCTGGTTCCAGTATGCTTACTAAGCTCCCCCGCTGGGTTGAATATGGTGCATTTTGCCTTGCAGGAATTGCAGGGACTGTTAATGCCATAGGTCTACTCGGATTTCAGCACCAATCTGTTTCACACCTTTCTGGAACCGTGACACTGCTTGGGGCTGGCTTACTTTCCCCTAATTCCCAGTTAATTCATATCGCCTTTATTCTTCTTAGCTTTATGGCTGGTTCAGCCATCAGCGGTTACATCATCCAAAGTACAGCACTAAAGCTTGGTCGGCATTACGGTACTGCTCTGATACTCGAAGGCGTATTGTTAACAGCAGCAAGTATTACGTTAACCCGAGGTTCGATTTCCGGACATTATTTGGCTTCAGCCGCATGCGGATTGCAAAATGCGATGGTGACGACCTACAGCGGCGCTGTCGTAAGGACAACTCACATGACAGGGATCATCACAGATTTAGGGATAATGATCGGAGCCTATTTACGAGGAGCGCGCGCCGACAAAAGAAAGGCGGGGTTACTCTTAGCCGTTATAGCTGGTTTTATATTAGGGGGATTCGTTGGAGCTTACCTTTACCACTTGTGGCAATTCATGGCACTTTTAGTCCCAGCTCTATTGGCATTTTTCGCAGCATTGGCGTATTCAATCACACTGACTTTTAAAAAATAAAGCGTAGATTCAGTGCCAGCTTCGAGAATAAAACAAAAAAACCTGATCCACTTAGCCACTGCGAGCGTATCAGGTTTCGATCTTTATTTGTTTTTTGCCACATGGACTCGTTAGTGTATCCCACCAGTCTATGTGGCATTTTTTTATAGAATATAATTACAAGTATTCACATAAGTAAGCTGTAATTTGCTCTACTTTCACGTCGAAATGTGAATTACCGGGAACATTAAAAGACTCACCAGAGGCGTATGTCTCCCATGCTTCTGCACCTTTGAGTCTAATGGTTAAATCGCCTTTTACAACGGTCATTTTTTCAGGTGCATTCGTACCAAATGTGTATTCACCAACTGCCATAACGCCTACGCTTACTTCTTGTTCTGACTGAACAAACGCTAAAGACTTAACCCCACCTTCGAAATAGGTATTTTCGGTAATCATTTTTCTTCCTTGTGATTGAATTACCTTTTGTTTTTACCCCGTTCTGTAAAAATGTGCAAGCCTCATTATGATGCGAATTTGTCGAACGCCCCCATAACAGCAGACGACTTCATCACTCGACCATGCCCCTGACCTTCGGTCGTAATTAGCTCAACGTTATCACCTTCTTTACCCGCTTCTTCAGAAACCGAATAAGACGTGAATTTATCGTCTTTATCATGAACAATAATGCACCTTGATTTCCGCTCCATCAAACGGCGGTATGGATCAACCGATTTCAGTGGAAATTCATATTGGCGTTCCACTTCCCCAACCACTTCTTTAAATAGTTTCATAGAATACCCAGAGCGACGAATACTCGAAAACAAGTTTTCGATGTAATTCAACACAGGTGCAATCAAAATAATCGGGCAGTTTTCAGCTTTTTGATGGCGGCTTTCTAATACTGATGCTGTTCCCATGCTATGGCCAATAATACCGGCTAAGTCGTCGACACTATCTAAAACGGCGTCTAAACCTTCTACAAACGCAGGAATATGTCCTACATCTCCATCACTTTCTCCATGTGCTGGGTGATCATAAGCCAAGGCGCGATAACCTTTGGAAGCAATATGCTCCATTAACGGGTAAAACTGGTTTGAGCTTCCCGACCAACCGTGAGTGAGTACCCATACTGGTCCCGCACCTAATGAGAACGTAGAAAGAGCGCCATGGCTCGTTTGGACAGACCCTTTCACCAACTCTTTAGGTGTCGTATTTTTTGGTGTTAGACGTGCAGGAGTCAGCAATAGTTTTCTCGCTGTCTTCACAGCATGATTGGGCGCTAGCGTATGATGCAAGCGCGTGGTGCAATTCACTAAACTGCGTTTTAAGCTGAACTTGTTTGATGCATTGAAGTAAATCTTCTCACTCATGATCGTTATTCCCTTTAAAATAGAACGCTCGTGCTATTTATATTCAAAAAATGAGCTGATGATACGTACTCACCAGCTTTAATTTGTTATGTTGTTTTACTTTCTCTTGGTAGCCTAACTGCTTAGGGCTGCCACAATGTACCGTTAGCGCCAATGCTGGAATAAAAAATCAATGCTCTTCCAAAATCTTTTCCGGCTTTCGTCTTCACCATCAATGGCGTAGAAAAGTTGGCTACTTAGGTAGACACCGTAAATCTGATACACCGCTTGCTTGGTATCCAGATCCATCGAAAAAACCCCTGTATGTTTAGCTTTTTCTATCTGGATTTCCATATAGCTGATCCACTTATTATTCCCTTTGATCAAGCTCTGCTGCACAGTATTGTCTTCATCTGTATCACTGCGCCACGCATCAAGGAACATACAGCTGCCTTGAAAAGAGTGGTTCCAGTTTAACCAATTTTCTAATAGCAACCTGATTTTTGATTCAAGATCATTAGAGAATTGATCACGTGCTGGCTGCAATACTCGCTCAATGAATTTCATGTTGGCATACTCAACCACCATAACCTGAAGGTTTTCCTTCGAGTTAAAATGGGCGTAAAGTCCACTTTTTGATAAACCGCAATGCCTCGCTAACACACCAAATGTCAGGCTTTCAAGCCCATCTTGGCTTGCCACGTTAAAAGCCGTTTTCAAAATGTTTTCTTTTGTTGCCTTGCCTTTGTTCATTAAACGCTCTGTTTAACTGAGATTCATTGACCGCTATTTAAATCGAATCCAGTCAACTCTGCAACTCGCATTATATTAATAGCACAGTCGTTCTTTTTTGCAATCTTTGATTTTGCGGCATAAAACACATCACGCGAGTAGAGTTCACTTGGGCATAATAGATTTTCATGTCACCATAACCCCGCTATTGTCCGCACTCACGACACAGGTTTCTTCATGCTAGAACAGCTCGCCTTTTCCTTTAGTATTACAGGACCTATCTGTTTGATGCTGGTATTAGGTGTCTTTTTAAAGCGAATGAATGTGCTCAATGAGGGCTTTATAGATACTGGGTCAAAACTGGTGTTTAAAGTGACATTGCCAGCCCTGTTGTTTCTAAGCATTGTTCAGTCCGATTATGATTTAAAAAGCAGCCTTCCTTTCGTAATGTACGGGCTTGCTGCCAACTTGACTTTCTTCATAATCTCGGTGGTTTCTACCAAAACGTTTTTCCCATCTTCAAGCGATCAAGGCGTTATTATTCAAGGAGGGTTTCGCTCAAATACCGCGATTATAGGGCTAGCCTACACCGCAAACTTATATGGAGAACAAGGTGTTGCAAGTGCCGCTCTCTATGTTGCTGCAACCACGGTGCTTTATAATATTCTTGCCGTAATAGCGTTAAGCCCGAAGCAGCAATCGTCACATTTAAAGGCGTTGACTTTGATCGGTAAAACGATCACCAAGAACCCTTTAATTATTGCTATCTCACTCGGGTTTGTTTGCTATGGATTATCCGTCCCAATTCCGCAAATAGTGACTCATGCGGGGGGGTACTTCGCGGATATGACTCTGCCCCTTGCTCTTCTATGTACTGGCGCGTCACTGAACCTTCGTTCCTTAAAACAAGAAAAAAATAGTGCTTGGTTTGCCACAACGCTAAAACTTATTTTTTGTCCTCTTGTTATTGTGGGTGGCGGTGTTCTAATGGGCTATAGAGGATTGGAGTTAGGGCTACTGTTCGCTATGACGGCGTCCCCTACAGCGGCGGTGAGTTATGTGATGGCTCGCTCTATGGGTGGAAACCCAACACTGGCAGCAAATGTTATTGCATTAACTACCGTCGTATCATTGTTAACGTGCTCACTCGGGATAGCATTTCTGTCTAGCTTTAACCTTATTTAGATGATGCCTTTATCACTAGGCATTCCGAATTAGATTAAAAACTCTTAATCTTACCCTCATAAATTCATGACACGTCTCAACGTAAAATACTGAATTAAAAGATAAACTACCTTCATAATTTTGTATTCTCTGTGAGCCCTACATGCCTTCTAACCATACCAATAAAATCGCCAGCTTAGAGCTCGGCCGCGTTATCGCTATGTTTGCTATTATGCTATTGCATAGCCAAGTATTAACTCATTCTTCCTTAAGTAGTGAGATGCAATGGGTTGGGTACGTTCTAAACCAGTTAACACGGTTTGCAGTGCCTTTGTTTTTCTTAATATCTGGTTATCTTATCCAGCCCAAGCTTAGTGCCAACCCACTTTCTACACTAAAAAGTTACAGCATACCTTTGCTAAAAATATGGTTAGTTTGGAGTGTTATTTGCCTGCTAATGCCGTTTAACTGGTATCAGTTTTTAACAGAAGGTTACATTGCGGAAAGAAGTGGTTATTGGAATTGGTTGCTCCAAAACCCATTAAATACTCTGTTTGAGGGTGGCTTGGTGCATTTGTGGTTTATCCCTGGCTTGCTATGTGCCGTTGCCGCTATTGCACTGGGCGTTCATTTTAAGCTATCCAAAGGGCTAGTCATTGTCGCTGGGAGCCTTTATGTCTACGGAGTATTAGCAGGAAGCTACAATGTTCTAACTGATTGGGAAGCCCCTATTTTTACTCGAAACGGCCCTTTCTTCAGCACATTAATGGTGTTAATAGGGTTCGAAATACGTCGATTAAGGCTTTCAGTGCCTACGTTGAATGCAGCTATTATGGCGTTAATAGGGCTCAGTTTGCATTTAGGTGAAGCAGAAATCCTAGCGCAATATGGAACGGCATTTAACAGCCATGACTTTTTGGCCGCGACGCCAATTTGGGCTTCCGGCATTCTTTTTCTTTTGTTAGCGAATCCAAACTGGGGAAACAAGCCTTGGGTCTTCAATTTATCTGGATTGGTTCTAGGTATCTATGTTGCGCATTTGCCTTTGCAAATACTGGTCGACAACGTTGTGAGATTTAATGGATTGGAAGGATATTCAAGAGATATTGCTGTGCTATCTGGGACCTTAATTTCTAGCGTTCTGTTTGTTTGGGGAGTGTCGAAAACCCCACTGAAGCGCATTCTATTTCGATAATTTTTATCTAGCGGATATCTAAATAGCCTCGGCTATGGATAAATAGAATTAATATATGACTCGTTTTAGATAATAAGAGCGCCAATACAACATATTGGCGCTCGCTTAACAAATAGTTCGAAATCCCAAAGATGTTTTATCGAGCTTCGCCTTGCCACTTAAAGAAATAAGAACCTGCCAGTAAGAAAACAACGGTCATTAAAGCAAGAGTCACTAAATGCCCCCAGATATCCGATAACCCAGCGCCATCCAACATTACGGCTCGTGCAGACTCCAGCATATGAGTAAGCGGAAATACTTTAGTCAGTTGCTGAATAAAGTCTGGGCTACCTTCCAGCGAAAACCAAACACCAGATAACATCATCATCGGCCAGGAAACCAGATTAAGCATACCGCCTATAAATTCTTCCGACTCGGATCGGCAAGCGATCAACAACGCCAAAGAAATAATCGAAGAGGTACCAAGAAAAGCCACCAGCAATAGAGTGAAATAATTACCGAGCATATAGAAATCAAACACAGCGTTACAGGCTAAAAAGATCCCTGAGCTGATGAGCATGACAATCACTAAACGCGACAACACTTGAGCCGACAAGAACTCGATCGCTCTAAGCGGCGTAGCATTCAGCCTTTTTAATACTGAGTTTTTACGGTAACGCACGATGACATAGCCAACACCAAATAAGCAGGAAAACATCATGTTTACGCCGAGGATACCAGGTACAACCCAGTCCAAATAACGTATTGCTTTTCCATCAATGGTGAATTTTACAAAATCAGGCTGCTGCCCAAGAAGTAGCTTTTCAACAATATAGCCGCTCGCAGACGATTGATTGACCCAGTAAGATTTCGATTTAAAGTCGACTAGAATATCAATCTTATGTTGCTGTAGCTTAAGTTCTGCTGTGCTCAAATCGGTATATTCTACAAACTCAAGATGACGTAATTCCTGAAACGGTTGGCTCGCCTCTTGTTCTGGGTTCATCACTCCAACTTTATAAAGGACTTTATTATCATCAGAAAAAACGAACGCAAATCCAACCACCATCAATATTGGAAACACAAGGTTCCAACCCAATGCACTTCTGTCCCGCATGAATTCATAGTTTCTAGCAACTAAAACAGCCAAGAATCGACTATACATTTTGACTTTCCTCTTCTATCAAAGCATGCCCGGTCAATTTCAAAAATAGATCATCGAGATTAGCGGATTTAACTTGCAGACCTTCCAAGGAAATATTGGAAGCCATTAAGTTAGTCAGTGTTTTTTCAACATTTTCAGATTGAATAAAACAACGTCCCTCAGAGTAATGCACATCTTCTCCATTAAGGTGAGCGTTGTTTGTTTGAGATTCTGGCAAGCTAATTAGTGCCCCAGAGAAATGCTCGTCTAACAAATGAGTAGGCGTATTTTGAGCAATGATGTTCCCTCTATTCATTATCGCTATTTCGTCACACAAATATTCCGCTTCATCCATGTAATGTGTCGTCAATAAAACGGTTTTTCCATTTGCCTTGATGGTATTGACCAGATCCCAGAAAAGTCGACGACTGTGCGGATCTAACCCTGTAGTTGGCTCATCAAGAAAAATTAACTCGGGATCGTTTATCAGCGCTAACGCCAGCAACAGGCGCTGTTTTTGACCTCCTGACAGTTTTCGGTGATCTTGATTTAAAAAATCACCGAGCTGACAAAGCGTTACCAATTCATCATAAGGCATAGAGTGGCTATAAAAAGACTGGAACATCTTGAGCGTTTCTTTCGCGGTAAGGTAGTCTTGCAGGGCCGTATTTTGAAACTGTATTCCTAGCCGGTGATACACTTCTTTTGTTATGGGTTGACCTTTATATAGGATATGTCCACTTGTCGGTTCCATGATTCCTTCAAGCATTTCCAGCGTTGTGGTTTTTCCCGCTCCATTTGGTCCAAGTAACCCAAAGCACGTACCTTGCTTTACCCCAAAACTCACATCATCTACAGCGACAACTGATTTAAAGCGTTTATGCAGTGAAACTGCTTCTAATTGAAATTCCATGTCTTTTATCAGCTCTTATTGTCTTATCCAATCAAACTATTATACCCAAGTCACCTTAAGATGCAGGATTCAACACACTATCTTCTGTTTCAGTTCAAGGAAAAGA
>NZ_BFAQ01000043.1:0-365 GCF_002933855.1 Vibrio penaeicida | reverse complement strand
TTTCAGTTCAAGGAAAAGACAGTAAAGCATAGGATCTATTTTTTACTTGGTATTATTTAACCTCTGACTATTGATTATTTTATAAATTATTTACTTGTGAACTTTAAAATAAAAAGCCTCATAATAATTAACCTTAATGATAATTATAACCAATAAATGAATGAATCTTCACCAAAACTCAGTTTAATGCGTTTTTTATGCATGCAATTTCTAACAAACACTCTCAATACAAATAATTGATTTCTGTTCATATTTCTTCATTTTATTGAATTGAGTATTGTCAGAAGAAATGAATTAGTGCGTAGCTTATTTAAGAATTTTTTCAAACTATTGAGAATTTATGAACAAAGGTAATATCATAACCC
>NZ_BFAQ01000042.1:95681-96096 GCF_002933855.1 Vibrio penaeicida | reverse complement strand
ATTATTTCCTTGTGATTTTCCTTTATTGATTTATCTGTTATTTTTGAATATTAAAATTGATTAAATAGTTAATTAAAAATAATTATTAAATTTTTAATATAAGACAAATTATGAAATAACAGATTTAGATCAAAACAAATGAAAAATAATTTACTTATTAATTTATAAATTACAGGCAAGCGGTTGATAGTGAAATGTAATAAATGATATTGATACTGATTAGTAATCCATTTTGTGTGTCAATATGGTCATTTTATTTTTCTATTCGCCTAGTTACAGCTATACAGGCTTGATTCTTTTGAAGTGCGGAAAATACGTATTTCAAAAAATTAATTTCAGTAGGTTACGATTACCAAAGAAATCTCGAGTACTACTCAGAGATACTGCGTTGGTAATTTATACCCAAGCATCTTGA
>NZ_BFAQ01000042.1:8910-95616 GCF_002933855.1 Vibrio penaeicida | reverse complement strand
GAGGTTACTTGGGTATAGATTTCAAGGCTGAAAATATACTTAAAATCGTATAATGATATGAGCTCAATATGTCTCCCATGTACAAAAGGGGAGTATGTCTAGGGACTGCTGACCTTAACGATGATGTCTTTCTTGGCTCCAATGTAATAAACACAGTGCGTGAATACGACCTAGAAGTACATCCTTACTACAACTGCATCATTTACAACCAATCCTATGTAGTTATACCAATCGTAGTAAGTAATTACTCATTCTAGCTTGTTAAAACACTCAATAACTGCGTTAAAAAATATGATTGTAGAATAACTACTTATCGAAATTTTTTGCCTTGTTCTCAAGCGTTTTTCCTTCGCTATTTATGAACACTTACTTACTGTGATTGGTATTACGGCAAAGTATCCCCGATTAGGCAGAAAACTTCTGCTTAGAACGAGGTTGGCTGAAGGTCATGAATTTAGCTGCAAATATGCAATAAGTCGATACAGTAAGGAGAGGTTAGTTCCGTTTACAGTGCACTTCGGTTCAAATGAAGGATCATTGTCACACTTTCTTAGGATGTGCGGAGAGTGAGAAGAGGTAAATAAAAAAGCCAGTTCAATGATGAACTGGCTTTAAAGAGATGAACGAGTTGGTTTTCCTAGAACTAATCGACGATGAGGTTGTACTGGCTACGAAGAACGTTAATGATTTCTTGTTTAGGGTTGTTGCTTAGGACGATTTCTTTGCCTGTAATTTTTTCAGCAATGCCAATGTAGGTTTTGGAGATATCCATAAGAGCAGACTCTGGCAGGTCGTTGTTCTCTGCAAGCGCGAAACGCTCTTCCATACGTTCTTTGTTCAGTAGAATGTCGGGCTCAGGGAAATAGTTTAATAAGAACTGTCTGAAGCCTTCTTTTGAATTTTCGACAATCCGACCTTCATTGTATTCAGATTCATCCCAAATGCGTGAAGAATCTGGCGTACCTACTTCGTCCATGTAAATCAGCTTCTCGGTGCCAGATGCATCGGTGACGTAACCAAATTCAAATTTAGTATCAACAAAAATTTGGTCAACATCCGCCAGTGCTTTGCTGATTACCTCGAATCCCTCTTTCAGCAGGTTCTCGTAATGGGGGATATCTTCTGCTTTTGTAAAATTGAAGGCTTCGTAGTTTTCTTCGATGTTCTTTCGAGTAATGTTGACATCGTCGGCTTCAGGAACACCAGGGATTCCCTTCAGGATTCCTTTCGTTGATGGTGTCATCAGCAGTTCTGGAAGGGCTTTGTCTTTTTCTAGGTTCTCAGGTAGCTCTATACCACAGAATTCGCGTTCACCATTTGCATAGGCACGCCACATTGAACCAGTTATGTACTTACGACAAATGGCCTCAATCATCACGGGTTTTGCTTTTTGTACTATCCAAACAAATGGATGAGGAATATCGAGAATGTGGCTGTCCGCTAAGCCGTTATCTTTGAACAACTTGAACCAGTGATTAGAGATGGCGTTTAATGCGGCGCCTTTTCCAGGTACGCCTTTCAAACCGCCTTCACCATGCCAAATGCAGTCAAAAGCTGAAATTCTGTCGCTAATAACCATAATTGCCAAAGGTGCATCTGGTGAAACGTCATACCCTTTTTCTTTGATCAGTCTTTGGCTGTCTTCTTCTGTTAGCCAGTAAACCGAACGAACTTTACCGCTATGAACGGGTTTGTTAGTACGAATTGGGAGATCATCATTAACGGCAAGTACTTGATCAGCTAAGCTCATTGCGACATTCCTATCTAATTTCAAACGTCAAAGAGGGCACAAAGAGTTAGTTTGGTTTGTTCTAAAAGATTTTGAAAGCCCGAAATAATGACAGCGACTACTGTGCCGCTGATGTTAAACGAGAGAGACCAAACTAACCTCAGAGTGGTAATGCCAACTCCGAAAAGTGCAGATGTTGCGCATGATACCAGAACTTTTTTACTGTTCCAGACAAAAAGCAAACGTTTGCCAGTGAAAAGACCAGTATGGCTATTTTGGCAGCGCAGAATCGTTTAGCTGGGCTTTGAAACAGATTTTCTCTGCCAATTATAAAAAGAAAAGCCCCAAAGTGGGGCTGGCAGTGGAATGTGAACAGTATGGATATTTTCACTAGTATAAGTACGAAGGAATTAGTGCACTAATGAACCTTCTACAGGAAAAAGCTCCGACGCATCGTGTGTGAAAAGTAAGGTGCAATTTAATTGAGCTGCACGTTGTAGCAAGTGTTTTTGATCGATGGCGGAAATGCTCTTGCTTGCAATCACAGCGCTGGCATTACCTGATTGAAGTGCCTTTAATACCACTTCCTTTTCGGTCATCTTTCTTGATGGCATCATTTGAAGTAAATGCTTAGCATTAATCTGATAGCGCTTTAATGTCGATGTCTGTGGTTTTGGGCATTCGTTCGTTAACAGTACCCACTTTGAACCTTGTGAGAGCTTTGCAAGTTCAGCACATCGATCAACGTTAGATCCGGATTCGGTAGAACTTTTGTCAAAAGTCGACGCATTAAAACGGTTAAGTGAAGTGTGTTGGTTTCGTTTGGCACGCTGTAAGTCATACATGGTTACTGTTTCCTTATACATACTGTATGGATTAACAGTAATGTTGTTTTGGTTATTTAGCAAGCATGTTTTTAATGTTTTTTTGATTTTATATTCTGAATTTAATTTAAGTTGTTGATATATAAATAATATTTAGAAAGTTGCGGCACTGTGTAAATAAACAGGTTAGGAGGTTGTTGTGATGGTGCCTCTGTACTCTATACAGTGTTGTACAGTAGTGACGCTTTTTTGATTTGAAGTATTGGCAAGCAAAAATGAAAAAAGCGCCATATAAAGGCGCTTTCTATATTGGCTATACTGGTGTGCTAATGGAATTACTCTTCGCGTTGGTCTCTCAATTGTTGTTCAGCCAAGTTAAACTGACGAACATCTAGCTTTGCCAAGTCATTACATTTCTCGCAAGAGTGATGATATTTACCATCGACATAATTATGGCGAGTTAGATAGCTTGGTCTTTTACACCAATCACAAATTCCTTCAATTTCGAACACATTTCCCCCTATTCAAAACATCTCGGTCTTTACTCTCTAAGTGTGTTGCCACCGTCGCGA
Source organism: Vibrio penaeicida (assembly GCF_002933855.1). Classification (GTDB taxonomy): domain Bacteria; phylum Pseudomonadota; class Gammaproteobacteria; order Enterobacterales; family Vibrionaceae; genus Vibrio; species Vibrio penaeicida_A. The sequence goes on along the minus strand of NZ_BFAQ01000042.1, from coordinate 92,491 downwards.
GCGATTCATTCACTCGATAACGTTTCAAAAGAGCTCATCAGCATTCCAAAGGAATACTAAAGGCGTTATCGCGAGAAGAGGCTCAATTTTGGTCAAACACACTCATTTATGGAGCAGTGTGTTCATTGAGTAAAGACTCTGGGTACATATAAGCAGAAAATTATGACATATCGACGATTGAAATGTTAAGTGAAAGTTACATTTAATTAACATTTTGTTGCAAAATGAGCTTTAGTGCTGTGTTTAATCGTCGCATCTCTTCATCACTGCCATTCGCGTCGGGATGATATACGCGGCAGAGCTTTTTGTAACGGTTCTTGATCACATCTTTTTTAGGCAAACGTTTGGGGTTAAACCCAAATACCGCACATGCGACATGAAACTTCTGATCTTTAGTGGCAGATTTGAGTTCTTCCAACATTCCATTTTGCTTGAGAATTTGTTTATGCGCTTTTTCGAGTTCTCTTCTCAGTTTTTTGGATTGCAGTGATTGGTCCGAAACCTTGCTTTCTAGTGCTGCATTTTTATTATTTCTTCGATTTTTTCCGACAAGTATCATAGCAACGAACACTAACACGAATAGTGCAAAGCCCGCTAAGCCATATATGATCTCTTTCTCGTATTTGGTTAGATACCAATCTAAGTCTTTTTCAATGGGGGTAGGTGGTGTGTTTTGTGCATTCAGTGATTCAGAAGAGAGTCGCTCTTCATGTGCTTTGTCCAATTGATCGAATTGACCAAGTTGCGCTGCCTTCCGGTGATTGAATTGATTTTCCAGCACGCGGTTATACGCGCTCTCTGCTTGGTGGCTGTTGTTTTCAAGCGCTACTCGATACCATACTTCAGCCGTTTCTAAATCGGCAATATTTTTTGAATCACGATATGAACGTTCATATATGGCACCAAGCTTTAACTGAGCTCGTGCAAGCCCTTGAACGGCAGATTTGGTGTACCAATACACTGCCTTATCTCGGTTTTCTTCAATGGCGAGCCCTGAGTCAAACGCATTGGCGAGTTTAAGCTGAGCCAAAGGGTATCCGTTTTCGGCAGAATTCCTAAGCCAAACAATGGCAGATTGAGGGTCTTTGGGAACCCCATTGCCTTGAAAGAATGCCTGTGCCAAAGAGTACTGAGCAACTGGGTCTTGTTTGTTTGCTTTTGATTCCAATTCCTCAATTGATACGGCATTCGCTTTCGAGAGCACAATTGAAAATAAGACAGCGGTGATAAATAAAAAAGGTTTCATATAGCCAATTCGATAGAGAAAAAAACAGCCCCAGAGGGGCTGATTTTATACCCAAGTCACCTCAAGATGCTAGGGTATAACAATAAACGTAATTCACCATTAAGTTTAGTTGAGCTTCTATCAAAATGCTGGATTACATAGGCAGTATTTGAATCTCGACACGTCTATTACAAGCACGTCCTTGAATTGTCGCATTGTCGCAAATCGGGTGGCGCTCGCCATAGCCTTTTGCATCAATCCTTCCAGATTTGATTGATTGACCAATAAGGTAGGATTCGACTTGCATTGCACGCTGCTCAGATAAAACCTGATTGGTCGTGTCACTGCCGGAGCTGTCAGTATGACCGTTAACGATAAGCTTAGTTTCGGGGTAGCGCGCGATCACATCCGCAACTCCATTCAACGTTTGGTGTATAGAACTGTCCAGTGCGAAGGATCCAGATTGGAATCCGATTCCGTTTTCCATGATGAGCAATAGCTGGTTTTCATCAAGTCGTTGAACTTGTACACCTGAATTGACCAAAGTGTTACGGAGCTCTGCTTCTTGCTTATCGAAATAATAGCCGATCCCACCGCCAACAGCTGCACCGCCCAGCGCGCCATATAGTGCTCGCCTTTGTCTGTCTTTACTGTTGTCACCAGTAATGGCACCCGCAGCAGCGCCAGCTAGTGCTCCGAGGATCACGCCTTTCGTTGCGGAATTAGTTTCAGTTTGACCTGTTGTCGCATTTTGACGTTGGGTTGCTTGGCAGCCAGTCAAAGCGAAAGTGCCGATCAGAAGATAGGATAGAAATTTCATAGATGCCTCACTTATATATATCGAGCATCATACGTTATATTTTTAATAATACAATATGTCGTTCTGTTTGTGTTTTACATTAAAAAAACGCCCGATTGGGCGTTTGCTGGGTTGGTTTCTGTTGGATAAGTTACTTGAGAAGCTTAGGTGCCTGGCCACCTTCGACTGGTCGGTTAACGGATACACGTCGACCTTTTTTCAATCCAACCTCATAATCCGCAGTAATGTTCTTCATCGCTTCTTTCAATTGTTGTTTGAAAGTTTCACGATCAATGTTTTGGAATTCTTTGTCGATGTAGTTGTTAATCTTGTTATTAGAATCGTCATCTGGTGCAATTTCGGGCAGCTTCTCTAAAGCGCCTTCAATCCACCCAGAAAGAAAAGAAGAGACACGTCGTTGAACTTCAGCACTGCTTGTACCTGAACCGGCAAAGCCATTTCTAAATTGCCCGGTTTGTTCATTCATTTCGCGATAAATGATATCGAAGGCGAATGCAGCAAAAATGGCCCTGTCGGCTTCACCTATAAACTCTAACTTCTTGAGACCTTTGTGGTTGAGTAAAACAGCTTCAACACCAAATTTAGTGTTAATCCCCCTAATGATCCTAAGCAGAGTAGAAGAAACACTAGCGGGTAACAGGTGGCTGGACTGTGTTTTTCCCATCTTGATAAATTCGATATCGTCTTTATCAAGCCCGTATTTGAGCATTAAGCTGTGCGCCATTTTAATAGCGTTAGCGGCTTCGTTTACGTTAGCAGAGTTACCTAGCTCCAAACATTTGGCAATTTTCTTTAGGGCTTTTTTTTTGTCCATGTCCACAGCAAGTCAATTTGAAAAGTCGACCATTTTACCGTGTTAGAAAGGAGAGGGGAAGAGGTATGCACCATAGATGACAAAAACGCCACAGTAGGACTACCGTGGCGTTTGAAAGTTTATATGCCTAAGCAAGTTAACACATTGAAAGTAGCATCTTGCGGTAACTTGCGTATAAGTGTTATTTAGATGCCCAGCTCATCAAGCAAATCGCTTGCAATATCATCTGAAGGTGGAATATCTTCTACTTTTGTTGTTGATTTTGCTTGCTCTTGTTCAAGAATATCATCAACGCTAGCTTCATCTTCTGCTTCAAACTCTTCCAGTTGGATAAACTCAGTTTTATCCATTGCGAGCTCTAAATAGAAAATGTTGTTTTTCTCAGTAGAAAAAGACACACGGCGAGCTTGTGGTCTATCTAAATTCGTATCAACCGAAAGCATAACCTGCTTGTTAATGGCCAGCATTTTAGGTTGGTTTTGCGTAATGTTGGTTTGCAGCTCTTTTCGGATCTTGTTTGTAAAGTCACCAACAAGTTGGTTCATCAGTTCACCTAGAACGTCACCGACTTCATCAGAAGTATGCAAAATGGCGAGCTCTTCTTCTGGCATACCCATGTTACGCATGTAGTTTTGATACAGCTCTAGCGCAGACTGAGCCGTAAAGTTGATCACTACCAGCCCTGAAAACCCACCATCAAACAGTACAAAACATCCAAAATCAGGTTTTAAACTTGTTTTATTGATCTTTTGTACCATAGCAGAGTATGAGATTTTAGAATTCGTAGCAGATTGAAGCACACCAGAAACCGATTGACACAGCTTTAAAAGGATATCTTCTGTTGTAACTATTTTATTTTTTTTCATATGGAATTCGCTTAACAACGATAGGAGAAAATGTTTGCTTGTATTGAAGTGTGGACGAAAAATTCAAAAAAGTAAGCAAACGTTTTAATTTCATGCGTACTTTCTGTTTTTATCAAGCTCTGAAATGTTGTAAAGTGACGAAAATCAAAAAATAAATCGCAATGTCTAAACCATTTTTATCCCGGCTGAACGGATCAGCCACTAGGGAGCAGGAAGCATAATGTTACCAAGACTACAACACCAATCGGATGTTGATCCTTTAGTTAAACAATACCTCGAAGAACTTCAAAGTGCTGGTTTTACTGGCGATATTGAGTCTATGTACTCTAGTCGTTTGGCTGTTGCTACCGATAACAGCGTATACCAGCAATTGCCTCAAGCCGTGGTTCATCCCAAAACGACAGAAGATGTACAGCTGATTGGACGAATTGGTCATCAGCCTGAATATCAAAATGTGACGTTTTCGCCGAGAGGCGCTGGAACAGGGACAAACGGGCAATCTTTAACAAAAGGTATTGTTGTCGACCTTTCTCGTCATATGAACAAAGTGTTGGAAATTAACGAGAAAGAGGGTTGGGTTCGAGTACAAACCGGAATTGTAAAAGATAAGCTGAATGATGTCGTTCGTCCGCACGGTTTATTCTTTTCCCCTGAACTTTCTACCAGTAACCGTGCGACGCTAGGTGGAATGATCAATACCGATGCATCTGGGCAAGGTTCGCTGGTGTATGGCAAAACCTCTGATCACGTATTGTCACTTCAAGCTGTTTTCACAGACGGCTCAATAATTGAGAGTGATCTTAGTGATGTACAGCCTGAAGAAGGGACTTTTGCTCACCAAGCGTTATCCGTTACTGAGCAAGTCTGCCGCCAAAAACGCGCCGAAATTGTAGACAAGTTCCCTCCACTCAACCGCTTCTTAACGGGTTATGACTTAAAAAACGCCCTAAATGAGGAAGAGGATTCTTTTGATTTCACTCGCGTATTGTGTGGAGCGGAAGGGTCTCTAGCCTTTATTACTGAGGCAAAACTTAACCTCACTTTGATTCCGAAAGCCAGAACACTTGTCAACGTGAAATACAACACGTTTGATTCTGCGCTTAGAAACGCCCCTTTTATGGTTGAAGCGAACGCGTTATCCGTTGAAACCATCGATTCTCGTGTATTGAACTTAGCGAAGCAGGATATAGTTTGGCATACAGTGAGCGAGTTGCTTACGGACGTTCCTGGCAAAGAAATGCTAGGTATCAATATCGTTGAATTTGCTGGTCAAGATGGTGAGCTGGTCGAGCATCAAGTCTCAAGCCTGACGAGCAAGCTTGACCAAATGTTGGAGAGTGAAGAAGGCGGTATTATTGGGTATCAGGTATGTAACGATCTCGCGAGCATTGGTCGCATTTATGGAATGCGTAAAAAAGCGGTTGGTTTACTTGGTGCAGCAAAAGGGAAAGCAAAACCGGTCGCATTTGCAGAGGATACCTGTGTACCGCCCGAAAATTTAGCGGATTTCATTCAGGAATTTCGTGAGTTGTTAGACGCTAAAAAATTAAACTACGGAATGTTTGGTCATGTTGACGCCGGCGTACTTCATGTTCGCCCTGCGTTAGATTTATGCGATCCAGAACAAGAAGCCTTGATGCATCAAATTTCTGATGATGTGGTCAAGCTCGTCGCCAAATATGGCGGACTAATGTGGGGTGAGCATGGTAAAGGGTATCGTTCAGAGTACGGTCCTGAGTTTTTCGGGGAGTCGTTATTTTTAGAACTTCGCCGAGTAAAAGCTGCGTTTGATCCACTCAACAAAATGAACCCGGGTAAGATCTGTACTCCGCTAGGCAGCGATGCTGAATTGGTAAAAGTAACCGATGCCAAACGCGGAATGTATGACAGGCAAATCCCCGTCGAAGTGCGTGATAGCTTTAAACAGGCAATGGAATGTAATGGTAACGGATTGTGCTTTAACTACGATACCAGCTCTCCAATGTGCCCATCGATGAAAGTAACGGCAGACCGCCGCCACTCGCCTAAAGGTCGAGCTGGTATGGTACGCGAATGGCTAAGGCAGTTGACTGAACACGGGATTGATATTCTGGATTTAGAGCAACAAACCCTGAAAGGCAGCGCGACCGTTAAAACGCTTCTGAATCGAGTTAGAAACACGATTAACAAGCGTCATGAGTATGACTTTTCTCATGAGGTCTATGAGGCAATGAATGGGTGTTTAGCCTGTAAGGCGTGCGCAAGCCAATGTCCGATAAAAGTGGACGTGCCAAGTTTTCGCTCACGCTTTCTCAACATTTACTACTCCCGATATCAGCGCCCAGCTAAAGATTATCTGGTCGCCAACATTGAAACCATGTTGCCATTGATGGCAAAAATCCCTAAAACCGTGAATTTAGCGTTGAATCAAAAGTGGGTTCAGTCCTTAACGGTGAAAACAGTTGGGTACGTTGATGCACCATTGATGAGTGTGCCAACGCTCGTTCAGCGCTTAAAGCCTTATGAGAGCACAAAGTTCGATTTGAAGTTGCTGAACGGATTGTCAGAGAACGATAAGAAAGACTATGTACTCATTGTTCAAGATCCTTTCACCAGCTTTTACGACGCAGAAGTAGTTGAAGACTTTATTCTACTCGCTAGAAAATTGGGGAAAAAACCTGTGTTATTGCCATTCAAACCCAATGGCAAGGCACAGCATATAAAAGGTTTCCTTTCTCAGTTTGCCTCGTCAGCTAAGAACACGGCAGATTTTCTTTCTCTTGTCGCAGATACAGGTATTCCAATGGTGGGCGTAGATCCTGCATTAGTGCTTTGTTACCGCGATGAGTACCAAGAAGCACTGGGTGAAAAAAGAGGAGATTTCGATGTCCTTACGGTACACGAATGGCTGTTACCAAGACTGAATGAGCTGGAGCATTCTAATGGTAACGAAGACAAGCCTTGGTACTTGTTTGCGCACTGCACTGAGAAAACCAAAATGCCGAACGCTGAAAAAGAATGGGGTTCCATATTCTCCCATTTTGGCGCTCGATTGAATACTGTTCCTGTTGGGTGCTGTGGTATGGCGGGTACATTTGGGCATGAAGTGGATAAGCTTAATATGTCCAAAGATATCTATGGTCTGAGTTGGGAGCCTAAATTGGACTCTCTGGATAAGAGCCGTTGTCTTGTAACGGGCTACTCCTGTCGGAGCCAAGTGAAGCGATTTGCTAACGAAAAACTGCAACACCCGCTACAGGCACTGCTTACTTTGATCTAATTTCTAAACCTATATCTATCTTCTAAGTCTAGCCTAATAGCTAAATAATAGAAAAAGCGGAGCTCATGCTTCGCTTTTTCTATTTTTTGCTTGCTCTAATTATCACGAGTGAATCGACTTTAGGCTATTTCAGCTTTTGCACGTTCAAACCAAGTAACAACCTGCTGTTTATATTGCTCTCCATACAGCCTTACAAATTGTCTAGTATGTTCGTCTTTTTCTGAATGCAATGCTTGAATTCGTTTTTCTATATAATCTGGTGTTAACGAAATGCCGCATTCAACGGTGATGCAGTGACGCCATTCGTTAAAGTTACGTGGTATAACAGACGTAGTCATAAATTCATCCTTATTGTATTGTTATAACATATCATTTGATTGAAGTGATGAATATAACTCGTTATCACTTTGCTACGAAAGCCTGCAAAACAACACAGTTCAATTTTGCTATCAATCTCAATAATCTAAACAAATTCTCACTTCAAAATTTGTGGTTTTATAGCATAGAGTTCACTATTTATTTTCATCAAACCCATCTTAAAAAGGTCATTGCGGTGCAAGATAATTTGTTCACGTTTCCGGTACTCAGCTATTTAGATTGTGAAGATTTACTGCGTTTTGAACGTGCTAATCGGCAATGGTTTGAAACGTTTATTGATGAAAGACCGGAAGGCTTTTACTGCATGAAGGGAGTAAACCTACACATTCGTGAGTGTTTGAAAGATTATCAAAGCATGACAATGTTACCTACCTTGATAAAAAATGGTCGGGGTGAAATTCTCGGTCGCGCTAATTTGCATGGTATCGATTTAAAGAAAGGTGAAGCGTGGGTTGGATATCGCATTGCGGAGCGCTCAAGCGGGCAAGGATTGGCAACATTAGCAACGCAGCAATTAGTCCATTACGCTAAAACCTACCGTGGTTTGAAGACGCTAAGAGCGTATGCAGCGACACAAAATGTCGCTTCCCAAAGAGTACTTCTCAATAACCAGTTTCAGCATACTGGTACAGTTAACGATTTCACTTGTATCAACGGATGCATGATTGATTGCTATGAATATCGACTGGATCTCAATGTTTTGTAATTGTTTTTAACCAAATCACAATTTAGATTAAGCCTTTAACTTGCATACTTTTCTTCATGGTGTTCTATTCGATTACGCCCATTATGTTTAGCGGAGTACAACGAGAGATCGGCGTTTTTCATCCATTGCCTAGTGTTTATGTCTGCATTGGAGGACGCAATGCCTGCGCTAATCGATGCCGACAGATTATTATGTACTCGCAACTCGGCGATTTTTTGTCGTAACTTCTCTAGTCGGATATAGCTGTCTTTCAATCCTGACTTTCTATATAAAATCAAAAACTCATCGCCCCCTAAGCGAAAAATGAAATCATCGGGGCGTGCCGTTTCTTTGAAAACCCTCACGACTGACTGAATCATCAAGTCGCCCACATCATGACCAAACTTATCATTCACTTGTTTGAAGTTATCTATATCGATAAGCGCAATTGTGGAAGAAAGCCCTGTCTTCTGATGAAGTTCAATTGCCGTCCCTAAAAATGCATCGAGTTGAGCTCGATTGTATGCGCCAGTCATTGAGTCAGTAATAGACAACTCTTTAAATCTGTCTTGCAAGTTAAGAAACGAAGTGGTGATAAAATGGGAAGAGAAAGCCGTGATAGAGAGGGCACCAACAAGGCGAAGCAAGGCGTAGTGATCGATGTAGAAATACCCTGTAATCGCTATTCCGATAATCATAATAACGTTAAAAACAAACGATATTTTGGTGGGCATTACAAATACAACACACACAGCAATAGGAAACGACCAATAGGAGCCATTGATTCCTAAAATGGGAATGGCAAAAATCCCACACGCAACTAACAAGGTTACAGGAAGCAGGTAGCTGAACATGGGACGTTGTCTGGTGTAAAACCAATACACTTCAAGCAACAGCGAAAGCTCAAAGGTGATCAGTAACGCAGCATAGACATATTCCCCCAGTACAACATTCTTAATCGAAAATGGCAGAAAGGTGAGCAACGAAACAATGGTAATAAAACGCAGCACTTTATGATGCTCGTTTAGCTCCAGTAGCCCGTAATTTGACGCCATCCATTCTGGCGTTCTTTTTCTTAGCATACATAAACCTCATGTCGAGGTAGCACTCCTAACATTGAATCTACATGTTTGAAGTGCCAGAAAGCAATATTGTTTTACAAAAGTATAACAAACTCTACGGCAGATAGAGTCAAAGGATTGCACAGAAACCGAGTGGATTGTGAATTAGGTGACAAACTTGGAAAGGAAGGGGGTAATAAAAATCCCGAGCGTTGCTCGGGATTAAAGAAATTGAGTGCGAAATTGACTTTATGCAGCTTCGACCTGTGCGGCAATGAATGCGTCTTTCCGAGCATTGAAACGTTCGACTAGATCATCGACGGCTTCTTTTTCGTAAGGTTTAAGACCAGACGCAACCATGCGCTTAACGCCTTTACCAACCACTTCACCATTTTCTGTAAAGAGGAAGTTAAGCGTTACTTGACCACGCTTTCCTTCAATATCAAACGTAGCGCCTGCAAACTCTACAGAGGGTTCGGACAAGTCGATACGATCGAACTCAACTTCCATGCTTTCATACATGACGAGAGGACGCTTACAGTTAATCATCATTTGTTTGTCCTCCATGAGAGGCACCATGATGTGAGGGAAGTTCATGCCGGAAAACTGAACGTAAGACTTCGTCAGGCTTTCAATGAATTTTGCGTCTGTCGATACATCACCTTCATGGTGCATGTGCAAGTATTCTTTGCCATTTGCATCGACGAGCGCGCTTTCTGTTTTTCCTTTTTCTTCAACAGACAAAGCAATGCCTTCCGAAACCATTCCTGAAAAATCAAATCGCATTTTCTGACTTACGCCTTCCTGATTAAGGAGAACGGCAAACAGCAAATCACCAGGGACACAGAAGCGCTTGTTATCTTCATCATGGATTGGGTTGTAGTCGCCCGCCACCTTCTTAGCAAAATGACTTGCTTGCTGGCGAGTGAATTGGAATTGGTTGTCTTGGCTTGAGAAATAAGGTGTTAGAAACATAATTCACGGTCAATTACAAAAACTGCGGCGATTATATCCGACATTTATTGGGAAATGGTCTATCCAGTGAAAATTAACCTCCCTAATGGGAGGTTATTTATGGTTATGTGCACAAAAAGACAGTTTGTTCAAAAACGGATGAGACAGTTTCTATACCGAAGCTAATGTCTTTTCTGGCATCAAATGGTTGTGAACGGCAAGCTTTAACAGCGCATTGGCTTGTTCAATATCTGGAGCAAAGTAGCGGTCCTTATCATAGAAGGACACTTTCTCTCTTAAAATACTTTTAGCTTCTTCTACACGCGGAGAAGATTTCAACGGTGCTCGGAAGTCTAGCCCTTGTGCTGCTGATAGATATTCAACAGCAAGGATTCCGCGAGTATTCTCTGCCATGTCACGTAATCGTCTGCCAGCAAACGTCGCCATAGATACGTGATCTTCTTGGTTGGCGGATGTTGGAAGGCTATCGATTGAAGCAGGGTGGGCTAGGGTTTTGTTTTCACTCGCCAACGCCGCCGACGTTACCTGTGCGATCATAAAACCAGAGTTCACTCCGCCATTATCCACAAGGAAGGGTGGAAGCTTGCTTAATGCACTATCGATAAGCAGTGCCATACGACGCTCAGATAGGCTACCTATTTCGGCAATTGCCAAAGCGAGATTATCAGCCGCCATCGCCACAGGTTCTGCATGGAAGTTGCCCCCTGAAATGATGTCGCCGTCATCAGCAAAAACTAATGGGTTATCGGAAACCGCGTTAGCTTCAACTTGCAAAGTTTCAGCAGAATTGCGAATTTGCTGTAAGCATGCCCCCATAACTTGCGGCTGACAGCGAAGTGAATATGGGTCTTGAACTTTTTCACAGTCGGTATGGGATTCGCCGATTTCACTGCTGTTATCCAGTAAATGCCGGTACGCTGCCGCGGCATCCATTTGGCTTCGGTGGCCACGAACTCGATGAACACGCGGGTCGAATGGACGACGACTCCCCAGTGCTGCTTCTACCGACATTGCGCCACACACGGTTGCAGAGGCGAATAAATCTTCAGCTGCAAACAAACCTTCCAACGCAAAAGCAGTTGAAGCTTGTGTGCCATTCAGTAGCGCTAACCCTTCTTTTGGTGCAAGGGTGATAGGCTCTAAACCTGCAATTTTCAGTGCTTCGATACCGGAGATGATCTTGCCATTGTGGCGCGCTTCACCTTCACCGAGTAAAACGGTGCTCATGTGTGCAAGTGGTGCCAAGTCACCAGACGCACCAACCGACCCTTTTTGAGGAACGCATGGGTAAACTTGCGAATTAACAAGCGTAATCAGCGCATTAATGACTTGCAGTCGAATGCCCGAATAGCCACGAGCCAAACTGTTGATTTTCAACACCATCATTAGGCGAACGGTTTCATCGTGCATCAGTGTGCCGATACCCGCTGCATGAGAAAGTACAATACTCTTTTGTAGCACTTCGAGATCTTCTGGGGCAATGCGCGTATTCGCCAAAAGACCAAAGCCTGTATTAATACCATAAACGACTCGGTTTTCTGCAATTACTTCATTGACCACTTGAGTGCTTGCTTCGATACCCGGAATAGCCGATGGGTCGAGCGACAAGTTGACTGGCGCACGGCTTACTTGGCGTAGTTGGCTTAAGCTGATGTTTCCTGGGTTTAGTTCTAAATTGATCATTGGTTTCTCACTCATTTCAGGCGGCTTAGTTCTTCGTTTAGCATTGGCAGATCTAATTTCTGCTCTTTCGCACAGTTTTTCGCGATGTCGTACCCTGCATCAGCATGGCGCATTACACCTGTTGCTGGATCGTTATGTAGCACGCGAGCGATACGCTCAGACGCATCATCCGAGCCATCACAACAGATCACCATACCTGAGTGCTGAGAGAAGCCCATACCCACGCCGCCACCGTGGTGAAGCGATACCCAAGTTGCGCCACCCGCTGTGTTCAATAAAGCGTTAAGCAGTGGCCAATCCGACACTGCGTCAGAGCCGTCCATCATACCTTCTGTTTCGCGGTTAGGGCTGGCAACGGAACCTGAATCTAAGTGGTCACGACCGATGACAACAGGCGCTTTCAGCTCACCGTTTTTCACCATTTCATTGAATGCTTGTCCAAGACGCTCACGATCTTTCAGTCCAACCCAGCATATACGCGCAGGCAAGCCTTGGAATTGAATGCGCTCGCGGGCCATATCCAGCCAGTTGTGCAAATGTGGGTCGTCAGGGATCAGTTCTTTGACTTTTTGATCTGTTTTGTAGATGTCTTCTGGGTCACCAGAAAGTGCTGCCCAGCGGAATGGCCCAATGCCTTCGCAGAACAAAGGACGAATGTAAGCAGGAACGAATCCTGGGAAATCAAAGGCATTGTTCACGCCTTCTTCCAGCGCCATTTGACGAATGTTGTTGCCGTAGTCGAGTGTCGCCGCACCTTGGCTTTGCAAATCCAACATCGCTTGAACTTGAATAGCCATCGATTGTTTAGCCGCTTTCACCACGCCAGCTTCATCTTCAAGGCGACGCGCTTTGGCTTCTTCCATTGTCCAACCTTGAGGGAGGTAACCATTGAGAGGGTCGTGCGCCGATGTCTGGTCGGTGACTACATCTGGCGTAATACCGCGCTTAACCAATTCTCGGAAAACATCCGCAGCGTTGCCCAACAACCCGACAGAGATAGGCGTGTCTGAGTCTTGAATCATTTGAAGTGCTTCATCAATGCTGGTGGCTTTTTTATCGACGTAGCCAGTACGCAGTCGGTAATCGATACGCGTTTCATCGCATTCTACTGCAAGCATTGAAAAACCGGCCATTGTTGCAGCTAGAGGTTGCGCGCCGCCCATACCGCCTAATCCACCGGTGAGTACCCAGCGTCCTTTTGCTTGTCCATCGAAGTGTTTTTTAGCAACGGCAACGAAGGTTTCATAGGTGCCTTGAACAATGCCCTGAGAGCCAATGTAAATCCACGAACCCGCCGTCATTTGCCCGTACATCATCAACCCCTCTTTATCGAGTTCGTTGAAATGCTCCCAGTTTGCCCAATGGGGAACGAGGTTGGAGTTGGCGATCAATACACGTGGTGCATTTTTGTGAGTCGGGAACACGCCAACAGGTTTACCGGATTGAACAAGTAACGTTTGATCATCTTCAAGCCTTTCCAGAACCTCGACAATTTTGTCGTAGCATTCCCAGTTACGAGCTGCACGACCAATGCCACCGTATACAACCAGCGCATGAGGGTGTTCAGCAACATCAGGGTCAAGGTTGTTCATTAACATGCGAAGCGGTGCTTCTGTTAGCCACGATTTCGCACGAAGTTTCGTGCCGTGAGGGGCACGAATAGTTCTTGTTGTATCGAGTCTTGGATCCGTCATCGGATACTCCTATATGAATTCAGGTTATTGGGCAGACTGCCGTGAGCCATAGCTATTTGACGAAAAAAGCTATTTATGGGGCGTTTGCTAAGGCTGGTTACGCGACATTGATGTTGCGATATCCCAACACAGCCGAGCAGCAAGCCTTGCGGTTTGACCGTCGATATCAAATCTCGGGTTGTACTCCGCAATGTCTGCAATTTTTAGTTTTTTATAGTTATTTAAAATCAATGAAAAATAGGGTGAGAAGGTGTCCATACTCACCCCTTTGGCTGCTGGTGCACTGACTCCTGGAGCCGTGGCAGCAGGGAAAACATCCAAATCGATGGTCAGATAAATCACATCGTTTTGGTCAATAAATCGTTGTAACTGAGTTAACTGCTTGGCTATCGTACCCGCGTGCATTTGCGTGTCTTCGACATACCAAACCCCCAAATCGTCAGCGCGCTTAAACAGTGCTTTAGTGTTACTTGCTGCACTCACGCCAAGGCAGGCATAGTTAAATGCCCAGCCTTGTTTTTGGCAGTATTGGTGGATTTGATTAAATGGTGTTCCCGAGCTGGGTTGGATGCTTTCTTTCGCGGTTGTTAATTCAGAGCCACTTAATTCAGAGCCACTTAGCTCAGAGCTATTGAATTCCAAACCGTTGGAATCGAAAACTCTCAGGTCAAAGTGAGCATCGAAATTGATTATGCCGACTCGAGGAGGAGAGACGTCTCCGCCGAGATCAGATTGTTCTTTTTGCTTCTGTTCTTTGATTAGAAACTTAGCCAGCCCTAAGAAGGAGGCCCAAGCTATTTCATGCCCTCCACCTAAAGTAATGGCAGGGGTCTGTTTAAGCGTGGAGGAAAGTACGTCTGCCAATGCATGTTGGCTCTGCTCTAATTGATCGCCTTCGCACACAACCGTTCCACCATCAAACAACTGGGTGGATTCGTGCCAAGCCATATTGGCCAGCGCTTCCCGAATTTTGTTTGGTGCTGCTTGGGCTCCGGTTCGACCTTTATTTCTTGCTACACCAGCATCACACGCGAAGCCCAAGATGGTGACGTCGCCTAAGTTTGCACTATTTGGTGTGCCATGGCGGATGACATGATGAACCCGATGGCCGAGCTCGCCGTCTTCTATGTCGTTTCGACCTTGCCACTCAAATCTTTGTTCAGACATGAATCCATTCTCCGTTGACGATACGAGCATGTAAGTGCTGAATACCAACTTGATAGCTCAGGTCGGCTGGGTGTTCGATGTTCCATACAGCGAAATCGGCGTCGAAACCGACTTTTATTTTGCCTTTTCGGTCTTGTAACCCCAACGCTTGAGCAGCGTTAACGGTCACACCTCTTAAAGCTTCTTCGGGCGTTAACTTGAATAAGGTACAGGCCATATTCATCATTAGTGTCAAGCTGGCAAAAGGGGAAGTACCGGGGTTAATGTCGGTTGAAACCGCCATAGGGACGTGGTGTTGGCGCAGTAAATCGATAGGTGGTTTCTGAGTTTCACGTAAAAAGTAAAATGCGCCGGGCAGTAGGGTCGCGACACAACCTGCGCCTGCCACAGCTTTTACTCCGGCTTCATCTAGATACTCTATGTGGTCTACCGAAAGCGCGCCATGGTGCGCCGCCAACGCGCTGCCACCTAAGTTACACAACTGCTCGGTGTGCCCTTTGACTTTAAGCCCGTGCTCTTTGGCACTTTCAAAAACGCGCTCAGTTTGCGTTAGGCTAAAACCAATGGACTCACAAAAAACATCCACCGCTGATGCTAACCCTTCGGTAGCCGCTGCAGGAATAATCTCATTACAAACCAAGTCGATGTACGCATCGGGATTGTCACGGTATTCAGGAGGGACAGCATGGGCGGCGAGTAATGTTGTCTCTACATGTACGTCGTATTGCTCGCCCAATAACTTAGCAGCACGCAACATCTTTAATTCGTCTTCGAGCGTAAGACCATAGCCAGACTTAATTTCAATCGTGGTTACACCGGAATTGAGCAACGCTTCCATTCTTGGGCGGGAAAGCTCAACTAACTCATCAACGCTTGCTTTACGAGTCGCTTTCACCGTCGAAAGTATGCCTCCGCCTTGCTTGGCGATTTCTTCGTAAGGCACACCCGTTAAACGCATTTCGAATTCGTTAGCTCGATTACCTGCGTATACCAAGTGGGTATGGCAGTCGATAAGACCTGGTGTCACTAACTTATTTTGACAATCGATCGTGTCGGATTCGGACACTAGCACTGAGATAGAGTCGCCAATAGCGTCGATTTTTCCATCTCTGATCAGCACTGACGTCGAGGGGGAAACGGTATAACCCTGTGTGCCAGCCACCATAGTGACCAATCTCGCGTTAATGAGTTTCCGAAACATGATTTCATCTTTTAAGTTTAAATGTATATACAAATAAATAGATGAATTCAGAAAGCGGGGCAAGAGAGATGTTAGAAAAGTGTGATCATGGGAGTGAATTTGATGTGCTCAAACCGATATATCTGAGCACATAAAGGAGGCAGTTTGAGGACAGGTTACTGTGTGGCTAGATATCGATTTTAGAGCTTAATTTATAGCGGGTGCCTGGGTGATAAAGCTGCGCTGAGCTGACTAGCTTATCACCGCTCCACGTTCTCCTATTCAGCAATAAACATGGCTCGTAGTTTTTCAGTTCTAGCGCGTCCCTTATTGTTACTTCGGGGTTAATTGCTTCTACTGTGTGTTCAATAGCACTGAGTGGGCAGTTATCGGATAAATACTGGTTTGGTGTGATGGTTGAAAAATCCTGTTTTAGATAGTTAGGTGCATAAACGGCGTTCACCCAACGCACTTCAAGCTGAATGGGTGTCTTGTCTTCAAAGTGGATAATTTCACTGTAAAAAACATCGCTATCTAACATAACCCCTAACTTCGTGGCTGTTGTGTCGTCTGCTTTGAGCGCTTTCTGAGTCAGCACTTGGCTGTGATATTTCTTACCACGGGAAGACACTTCTTCGGCAATATTGCGGATATCGAGTAGGGGAGATTCGGCTTTCTCTTCCAGTGCACATACAAACGTGCCCAAGCGAGGTGTGCGTTTTAGTTTACCTTCAGACACTAAATCTCGAATGGCTTTGTTTACTGTCATTCGGCTCACTTCAAATTGCTTTGTGAGTTCGAGTTCAGTCGCGATTCTGTGACCTACAGGCCAATCACCTGAATCAATTTTTTCCTGAATGTAGCGTTTGATTTGTATATATAGCGGAGCGCCCGTCATGACTGCTTTTGTTCCTTATTGACTATACAAATGATGCGCAATTTTCGTCCAGATAGCAAGTCAGCAACCTCACACTTTTTAACTATAGTGATTCTACCGCACGATAAGTGTTCCGAAATTGAGACATAAATAAGTGTTCAAAATTCGATCAACATCACGCTTTAAATCAACTTAAACGTTTAAGGTTAATTAAATGTTAAGAAAAAAGCTTCTAACCTCGTCTTCTAATTTTTCCCTTTTAGGTAATGAGCTGGCTTTCTAGACATCAACTACGCTGAAAACACGTTAAGAGGGAAATTTAAATGAAACGCTACCAAGTCCAGTTACTCGCTACCGCAGTCGCGGCATCATTGTCTACAAGTGTATGGTCGCAAGATCTGCTTTTTCCAGAGGGAGAAGGGTATTTCTCTTGGGATAACCTTAAGGCTTTCGAAGGGCTTAATCTAAAAGGGAAAACGGTAACGATGGCGGGACCTTTCTTGGCTCCGGAAGACACCAAAATACGTAATGTGCTCGCCTATTTTGAAAAAGCGACGGGGGTGGAGGTTCAATATTCAGGTTCGGATGGCTTTGAACAACAAATCGTGATTGATACTCAGGCAGGCAGCCCGCCGAATATTGCAGCGTTCCCTCAACCTGGGTTGGCAGCGGATTTGGCATCTAAAAACTTGCTGGTGCCACTAGGCGATAAATATTCAGACTATGTCAAAGAAAATTACGCAGCAGGTAATTCTTGGGTCGATTTGGGGACTTATAAAAACAAGGAAGGAAAAGAAGAGTTTTATGGGATCTTCTATAAAACCGATATTAAGTCTTTGGTTTGGTACTCCCCAGATAATTTTGAAGATGCAGGGTATGAAACACCCAATTCAATGGAAGAATTGTTAGCGTTAACGGAACAAATGGCAAAAGACGGCAATACTCCTTGGTGTATTGGGCTTGGTTCTGGTGGTGCGACAGGTTGGCCGGCGACAGATTGGGTGGAAGATCTACTGTTAAGAACCCAAAAACCGGAAGTATATGATGGCTGGGTAAACAACAGCATTAAATTTAACGATCCACGCATTATTGATGCCATCGAGAAGTTTGGCGCTTTTGCATTAAACGACAAATACGTAGCTGGTGGAAGCGCTTCCGTCGGCACAACAGATTTCCGCGACAGCCCTAAAGGCTTATTCACCGTGCCAGCTAAATGCTTTATGCATCACCAAGCAAGCTTCATCCCAGCATTTTTCCCTGAAGGTACGGTTGTAGGAGAAGACGCCGATTTCTTTTATTTCCCTTCTTATGAATCCAAAGATTTGGGCAACCCTGTTCTAGGTGCCGGTGTGGCATACGCGGTAACAAAAGACTCTGCGGCGACACGCGCCGTGATGGATTACTTGTTGACCCCATTGGCAAATGAACTTTGGATGGCACAGGGTGGATTCCTGTCGGCACACAAAGGGGTGAATATCGCGACGTATGAAAACGACGCGCAGAGAAAGCAAGGTGCGATACTACTTAATGCGACCACCTTCCGATTCGATGGTTCTGACTTAATGCCGGGTGCAGTGGGTGCAGGTTCATTCTGGACGGGCATGGTGGACTACGTAGGCGGAGAGTCCGCTGAGAAAGTCACTAAGTCTATTCAGAAAAGTTGGGATGACATCAAGTAAAGCGACTATTCCAATAAAGTCAGTAGGTCAATAGACCTAGGTTAGCGACTAAGTGTCACTAACTGCCTATAAGGGCGTAGCAATGAGCTTCGCCCTAACCGTTCAATTTCTACGTTATGGAGAACGATTTTGATCGATCAACTCCTAGATTCTCTGTTTGCCATGCTTGTTGCAGTAATAGCATCGATTGCTTTTTACTACACGGCGTATTTTGGCTTAGAGAAAGCTTTATCCAGTAAGCATTTACAAGGCGAGGAAAAGCGAAAAAAGGATCAGCTTAGGCTTAAGCTGCAACCCTTTATTTTTGTCGGTCCCGCTTTGCTATTGCTGCTTATATTTCTTGTTTATCCCGTTGTGGAAACCTTGCGTTTGTCTATGTATGACCGCACGGCAACGGACTTTGTCGGTTTGAGTAATTACAGCTGGGCATTCGGAGATGAAGAATTTACTCAAGCCATTTTAAACAACCTGCTTTGGTTGATATTAGTGCCTACGCTAAGCACGTTTTTTGGCTTGGTGATTGCCTACCTTTCCGACCGAATATGGTGGGGGCAGGTAGCCAAGACATTAATTTTCTTACCTATGGCTATTTCATTTGTTGGTGCCAGCGTCATTTGGCGATTTGTATACGACTACCGAGGCGCCGACAGCGATCAAATTGGGCTATTGAATGCCATTGTGGTGGCGTTAGGCGGAGAACCTCAAGCATGGATCGCCTTGCCATTTTGGAACAACATTTTGCTCATGGTCATTCTTATCTGGATTCAAACGGGATTCGCCATGGTGCTGTTAGGTGCGGCAATGAGAGGCGTGTCTGAGGAAGTACTCGAAGCTGCAAAACTCGATGGTGCGAACGATTTTCAAATTTTTGTCAAAATTCTGGTGCCTCAAATTATACCGACCATCTTGGTCGTGTGGACCACCATTACCATTCTTGTTCTCAAGGTTTTCGACATCGTTCTTACCATGACCAACGGCCAATGGGATACCGAAGTGATGGCCAACCTCATGTTCGATTGGATGTTCAGAGGTGGAGGGGATTTCGGCAAAGGAAGTGCAATAGCCGTTGTTCTTATGGTAGCGGTCATTCCCGTTATGTTGTGGAACATTAAGAAGGCAAGGGAAGAGTGATGGAAAGAAACAAAAAAAAGCTGTCTGCAGGTACGCTTTTTAAACATGGTCTGATCTTGTTCTTCGTGCTGGCGTGGACTTTACCAACGTTGGGATTGTTGGTGAGCTCAGTGCGCGACAAAGACCAGCTTGCGATCAGCGGTTGGTGGACCGCCATGGTCACCACAGAACGAAATGAAGTGGTCCGGACCGGGAAGAAAGGGAGTGCCATTCGTGATGGTGATCAATATGTCATTGCAGGCAATTTGTTTGAAGAAAATTCAGGCAGAACGGTAGACAGCTGGGGTGAGCGGGCGAAAGAAATCGAAAAACATCAACCCGGTGAGACTGTTGAGTTGAAAAACGGCAGCGTATTAACCGTAATGGAAAATGGTGAATATCGTTGGGAATCTGATACGCCATTTACGCATAAAAGAGGCAAACGGATTTTCCATGTGGCGAATATTCCACCTCGATTTACCTTTGAAAACTACATAGAGGTATTGGCTTCGGAAGGGGTAGGGCAAGCTTTTGTTAACTCACTTACGGTGACGATACCGGCTACGTTTATTCCCATTATGATCGCGGCATTTGCTGCCTACGGATTAGCGTGGATGGATTTTAGAGGCAAAAGCATCATGTTGGCCATCATTGTTGGTTTATTGGTTGTGCCATTGCAAATGTCGCTGATTCCAGTGCTTCGATTGTACAACGAGGTCGGGAGCTTTTTCGACGTGGCGACTAAATCATATCCCGGTGTTTGGCTTGCCCATACAGGGTTTGGGCTACCGTTGGCGATTTATCTGTTGCGGAATTACATGGCGGGTTTGCCAAAAGAAATCATGGAATCGTCGCGCATGGACGGAGCCAATCATTTTCAAACCTTTATCAAAGTGGTGTTGCCGCTTTCATTACCCGCACTGGCATCGTTCGCTATTTTCCAATTCTTATGGGTGTGGAATGACTTGCTGGTGGCCATGGTGTACCTAGGAAATAGCGGTGACAAGATCGTGCTCACGGCGCAACTTCGTGAACTGCTGGGATCGCGTGGGGATAATTGGGAAATTTTAACGAGTGGTGCGTTCATAACGATCATCGTACCGCTTGTCGTATTTTTATCGTTACAACGTTATTTTGTTCGCGGATTGCTGTCCGGTTCGGTTAAAGGAGGATAATCATGGAAAACTCAAACACAGAATGGTGGCGCGGAGCGGTGATCTATCAGATCTACCCACGCAGTTACATGGACAGCAACGGCGACGGTATTGGCGATTTAAATGGGATAACCAGCAAGTTACCCTACATTGCGAGTTTAGGGGTAGATGCGATTTGGCTATCGCCCATTTTTGCGTCGCCCATGGATGATTTTGGTTATGACATTGCCAACTACGTCGAAATCGATCCGATGTTCGGCACGTTGGACGATTTCAAAACATTGTTGGATGAAGCGCATAAGCTGGGGCTTAAAGTGATTGTGGATCAAGTTTACAGCCACAGTAGCGACCAACATGCTTGGTTTAAAGAAAGCCGACAAGACAAAACCAACCCCAAAGCCGATTGGTATGTATGGGCAGACGCAAAAGAAGACGGCACACCACCAAACAATTGGCTCAGTATTTTTGGGGGCTCGGCATGGCAGTGGGATAGCCGTCGTCAGCAGTACTACCAGCATAACTTTTTAACCTCGCAACCTGATTTGAACTTTCATAACCCAGAGGTTCAGCAAGCCACCTTAGATACAGCGAGGTTCTGGATGGATTTAGGTGTGGATGGATTCCGGCTGGATGTGGTGAATATGTTTTTCCATGACCAACAGCTCAGAGACAACCCGCCAGTACGTTCGCCTGAACAACAGTTTGTGGGAGTCGATAAGAAGAACCCATTCAGCTACCAATACCATTGCCATCAACTGACCCAGCCTGAAAACCTAGGCTTTCTCAAAAAGCTTCGTACGTTGCTCGATGAGTATCCAGATCGCTTTACGGTTGGAGAAATTGGCGCGCCGGAAGGGTTAAAAGTGATGGCGTCTTACACGTCTAATAGCGACAAATTACATTCCGCCTACACGTTTGAATTATTGGGTGAAGCTCATGGTGCGGCGTATATAAAAAATACGCTAGAACGCATTGAAGAAAATCTAGGGTCGGGGTGGCCTTGCTTTGCTTTGAGCAATCACGATGTTGTCCGTAGTGTTTCTCGTTGGGGTATCGACCAGCATGGCAACACGCTAGACAGAGAAGCGTTAGCCAAAGCCAGCTTAGTGTTTTTGCTGAGTTTAAGAGGCAGCGCTTGCATCTATCAGGGTGAGGAGCTCGGGTTACCAGAAGCGACGGTTGGGTTTGATGATCTTCAAGACCCGTTTGGTATTGAGTTTTGGCCAGATTTCAAAGGTCGGGATGGTTGCCGAACCCCCATGGTTTGGAGTGATGTCGGTGGCTTCAGCGATAACGTTAACACTTGGTTGCCGATTGAATCGGCTCACTTAGCATTGAATCCAGAGCAGCAAAAACAAAAAGAGAACTCAGTGTTGAGTTTCGTACAGCGTTTCATCGCCTGGCGCAAAACTCAACCTGTGCTAAAAACGGGTCAGTTCAGGTGGCATCAACTGCATGCAGATCTGATCAGTTTTGAACGATTTGAAAATGGCACCCGCTTATTCGTCGTTTTGAACTTGACTGGCAACGATGTCGTCATCGAAAACTTAAGCGAAAAAGGGATTGATATCGTTTCTGTAGAAGACATAGGTTTAACGCATACGCTATTGAATGATCAGTTAAGCGTGCCTTCGGCTGGTGGCTTAATTGCAAAGCTGGGTAAGTTAGCAGCTTCTGGGAATGAGGAAAAATAAATGGCATCGGTAACATTTAAAAATGTCAAAAAAGACTACAGCGGCACTCAGGTTGTTAAAGGATTTGACCTAGAGATTAGAGATGGTGAATTTGTTGTACTGCTTGGGTCTTCAGGTTGTGGTAAATCGACCACATTAAGAATGGTGGCAGGGCTAGAAGATATTAGCAGCGGAGAGATTTATCTTGATGATGTCTGCATTAACGATGTAGACCCGAAAGATCGCGATCTCGCTATGGTATTTCAAAGCTACGCACTCTATCCCCATATGTCGGTGTACGACAATATCGCGTTTTCATTACAGCTGAAGAAAATGCCGAAAGACGCCATCGACAAACGTGTTGAATGGGCCGCGGATTTACTGGAGCTGACGCCATTACTCGAACGAAAACCCAAAGCGCTATCTGGCGGTCAACGCCAGCGTGTAGCGATGGGACGAGCCATGGTTCGAACACCCAAGTTGTTTTTGTTTGATGAACCATTGTCGAACTTAGACGCCAAGTTGAGGGGGCAAATGCGTGCAGAAATTAAAGGGCTGCACAAGGAACTTGAAACCACAACGATTTACGTTACCCACGATCAAGTAGAAGCAATGACGTTGGCAGACAGAATCGTCATCATGGAAAAAGGGATTATTGCTCAGATCGGCTCCCCCAAGGAAGTCTTTAATCGCCCCGTGAACAAGTTTGTCGCAGGCTTTATCGGGAATCCAAGTATGAACATGATCGATACCATTGTTCAGCAAGAAAACGAGACGGCAGTGTTTCCTTTGAACGGAGAAAAGGTTCCTGTTCCAGACGATTTTGAACGTCCCGCCAAAGGCAGTAAAGTGACCTTGGGACTTCGTCCAACCGACATTCACTTGAAACCGGAATTTGTGGGGCACACCAACTATGCCGCCGTAAAATGTAAGTTGGTGGATTACGAACTCTTAGGGGCGAGCATGCTGATCCGCGCTGAAATTGGCGACCAACCGCTGTCTTTAGAAGTCCCCGCTGATGATGATTTTTCTTCAGAAAACAGCCATTTCACTGGGTATCTCGATCTTAGCGCAATCCATTTGTTTGACTCAGAAAAAGGACAAACATTACGGAAGTAAACTGATAATCTATGTGGTCCACATGCAAAAGTGATACTTAAAGGGGAAGCGACCCATTGGGTAACCGGACGCTTTTTGCTTTGGACCTTTCAAGTCAATATAAGGAAGTTAAAGGTTATTATGAACGCGAAAAAGCTGACATTAAAAGACGTATCACTCGCTCTTGGTGTATCGACCGCGACCATTTCTAATGCCTTTAACCGACCCAATCAACTCTCAGAAAAGCTTCGAGCACACATCTTGTCTGAATGTGAAAAAATGGGGTTTTATGGCCCCAATGCAGCGGCGAGAAGTTTAAAAATTGGGAAGTCTGGCATCATTGGCGTGTCGCTTGCAGAGCGCCTTCAATATAACTTTAGCGATCCCATCGCAACGCAGTTCTTAACGGGTGTTTCTGAAGTATTTGACGAAGAGAACATCAATATTCTCTTACTTCCTAGCCGCGTAGGGTTCGCCGAGAGTCGTTCTTTCGATGCTTATGCCGATGGCTTTATTGTCTATGGTCCACCAAAAGACGACGAAATGTTGGCAAGGCTGATTCGTCAGCACAAGCCTATGGTTTCAGTCGATGTGGATATTGACGGTGTTTGTCACATCAACACCGATGACGAGGGAGCGGCTTCTCTCATCTCGAATCACACGCTTGGGCAACCCTTTAAGCAGGTCTGCATTTTGGGGTTAAGGCTGACGGCTTCGCCTAAGGTTGAACCCATTCATACGGCAGATTTGCTGGACTTTAATATGTCGGTATCAAACCGACGCCTTCAAGGAATGCAGAATGTGATCAAAGCCAAGACAGGACATTTTCTGCAAGACAAACATATTTGGAACGTACCAGACAATGCGTTCGATGATGCCTATCAAGCCGCAAAGCAGGCACTTAAAACAAGTAAGCCAGACGTTATTTTGTGCATGAGCGATGTGATTGCTTTAGGCACGATACAGGCGTGTCAGGATGCTGGGTTGTCAGTACCTAACGATGTGAGAGTGTCTGGGTTTGATGATATTCCGCAGGCTGAAACCGCGGGACTAACGACGATCCATCAGGCTCAAAGAGAGAAAGGGCGGCTGGCAGCGTACATGATTTTAGGTAAGGAACCGTTAAAAAGCTGCGTAATAGACAGCGAGCTAAAAGTTCGAACCAGTGCTTGAATCAAATATCCCCGCACCGCTTATCGACGGATTGGGGATAAAAGAAAGATTGAGTGTATGAAAAACTACTCGCTCAGAATAAGCAGTTTCACACAAGAATTCTCCGAACTAAACCAAGGGAACTTTCCGGTAATGCAAAAGTTATGCATAAGGACATCTTCCGTGCTGGTGTATGTGTGAGTGGTCTGATCGCTTACCCATTCAATCTTATTAATAGAATTAGCGTTTTTAATGTGATGGAATTTAAGGAATTCATCATTCTCATCGTATACCGAAGCACTGCCGTCAATAATCAGTTTTTCATTCTTGTTCAATCGTAATCTATGTACACCAGCATCGAAGACTTGGTCATTGACTTTTATTACAGCCTTCGGCGGTGTTGGCTCGTCTCCTCGTATCAGCGCGTACTGCTTATATTTTTTGTGCGCCCCTTTCATTCCAGCAATGACGAGTGAATCGCGACCGAAACTGGCGGATTGATTCTTCAAATAATGTCGGTTGTCGGTGACTAGCTCGACTTTCACGTTTTGGCTGTTTGAGAATGCACCTAAATTCAAATTGGGTGATTTTGTTGCAACTCGGATGGTTTGTTTTTCACCGAATGACACATCCGACACACGCCAATGGTAAATCCAATTTTGCGCTTCACCTTCTGTCTGAACGGATAATTGGTGACGTTCATTGATTGCGAGAGTTTGGTGCGTTTTCCAATCCTTTATTTCGGGCAGTGCAACGTTCTCGTTATCGATGATCTCAATGTTCCATTCTTTGTTACCATCGATATCACCACCATGCAGCTTCTTAGATAGGGTTATCTTTCCAGGAGATGTGGTTTTCATATGAAGAACGTTGTCTGTTGAATCCACACCCGCATAACGGAAGATACCGAGAAGGGTATCTCTGGTGTCGTTATGAATGGAGCCTTGCCAGTCAGAATTGGCTGAGAGAGAGTTTGATCCAACAGTAAAACAATGACCTGCAGGGACTTTTGTGAACGTTTCACTACCGGGGGCAGATTCTGGAATGGTGATCGTGCTGGTTTGCGCTGTGCATTCTGGTGTCGAGTTGGTGCCGTTAATAACTACATCAATAACACCAGACCAACGTTCGCTGTCGCTGCTAGCCTGTACATTCAAACGAACTTCTTCTCGTTCGCTTGATGAAAGATACGCGTATTCATCCAACGTTTCGTAAGTTAACGTTGTGCGTTCAGTATTCACAGTGGCCAATCCACGATCAGAACTGTCTAAAGTGACGGCATCAAAAACGGCGTTCGTACCAGAAACCAGATCAGATGCACTCACATTCAATTGCGTGCCATTAGACATGAGTTTTGGATGAGATTTTGGCGTAGCGACGATCAAGTCAAAATTGGCGCAAAAAGGATACGCTTTCACAATCGTGCTGGTTTCAGAAACGCACATTTCTACTTGATAAGTCCCTTCCTCTCTTAGCTGAAGTAATACCGTTCTTTTAGCGTCACTCGTTACTACTGAATTGTCTGGGTTGGTAATCGTCCACTGAGCGAACTGCGCTAAAGCCGTGGTTTGATTTAACAATTCATAGCCATTAGGAGCGGGAATAAGAGGCAGTTCTTGGTGTATTTTCGTTGTTTGCTGGTCCGAACGTGCTGAAACATAATCGCCATTGGGCAGAGAGATGGTAGCAAACACTTTCCACTTGGCTGAGATACCCGACCCATTAGCAGGCTCTGTTGGCTGAGTGGGCGCGGGGTTTGGTGTCACTGGATTGGTTGTTGTTTCTGAGCCGGACCCTCCACCACAGGCAGTGAGACCTAATAAAACCGATGTAACTAGCAACTTTTTCATTGTTCTTCCGAGTTAGGTTAACGGCTCAGCAATGACGTTTTTGGGGAAAGTTGAGCCTTATATGAAACTTGGAAGCAGCGTAATTTTGAGAATGTTAATTTCGCATTAAATTGGCATAAATAGTTACTAATGCAATCCTTTACACAGAATCAATATTTATAAAGTGTGAACTGTGTAAGAAAAGACCCTGGTATTACTGGTGATAATGTAATGTGGTAGTCACTTGTATTGCCAGACCTAGCGATTAGTTAGGACACATTGAACCTTTTCAGCGTGTTTTTCGCACCATGTTGTGCGATGGATTCATACGCATTCCTGATCCCTGCAACGGCGGTGTCGTTGTGGATTAATTGAGCGCCGAACACCTCCTCCATTTGAACAAATTGTTCGACCAGTTTGTTAGGTTGGACGCTTTTGTGAATAGTATCGAACAGTGCTGATTTTGGATCTTTAACTTCAAATCTTTCTCCACTGTCGTCCACTCCGTTTACGTATCGTATCCAAGCTGCGATCGCCAAATAGTAATCGTCACAGTTTTGATCGGCTTGCAAGCGAAGTGTGAAAGGGGCAAGGATCCGTTGCGGTAATTTCTGGCTGCCATCCATCGCGATTTGCCATGTTTTATGTTTCAGTTGAGTATTGCGAAAACGCTCGATGAGCGACTCTTGATACGCTTCCAACTCATGTTGGGGCATTTGCAACGTTTGCGCTTGCGATGTCATGATCCGTCGAACCGCGATCTCGAAATCTTTGTCTTGAATTGTCTCCGCTACCGTTTTGTAACCCGCTAAGTAACCCAAATACGCAATGAAAGAATGCGCCCCATTAAGCATTCTCAATTTCATGTCTTCGTAGGGCGTGACATCCTCTACAAATTGAGCACCGGCCGTTTCCCAGTTTGGTCTTCCATACCGGAAGTTATCTTCTATCACCCATTGGCTAAAAGGTTCGGTGATGATTCCGCAGGGGTCGTGTTCTCCCACGACACGATCGATTTCTTGTTGGGTTTCATGGGTGACTGCCGGCGTAATTCGATCAACCATCGAGGATGGAAAAGTGACTTCTCGACCTATCCAAAGCGCGAGTTCGGGGGAAATCAACTCCGCAAATTGCGTCACCGCGTTTTGAACGGCTTCTCCATTATTTGGGATATTGTCACAAGAAAGCACTGTTACCCCTTCTAAATTTCGTTCAAATCGCCTTCTCAAAGATTCCACAATGTAACCAATTGCCGAATGTGGGGCGCTGGGCTTGGCTAAGTCATGCAGAATGAGAGGGTCACTTGTGTCTAATTGCCTAGATTGAGGGTTTATGCAATACCCTTTTTCGGTGATGGTGAGTGAGATAATGTGGGTATCGATTGACGCCATCGTATCCAAGATCGCGTCTTTGCCATGAATCGTAGGATGCAGAGCGTTGCTAATGGATTGAATTTTAGTGATATTCGCACCGCTATCCCCCTTAGCAATAACCGAGTATTGACAATGTTGCTCTGTTAGCGCGGCTATCATTGGCTGTCCACTAAATAGGCTGACTACACACGTCCCCCACGGATCTTCAGCACCCATTGCTTCGTGAGAATAAACCGCTTGGTGTGCTCGATAGAACGCCCCAAACCCTAAATGAACAATCTTTGTCGGTACAATTTTGACGGTTTCAGAGCTCATATTTTCACCAATGGTATTTACAAAATAATTAATAACAGGTTATGTTATTAATTATTTTCAATCAAGCGATCATTCAAATGGAGTGAGTTATGGAGCAGACTTGGCGCTGGTACGGACCACAGGATCCCGTGTCTTTACAAGATATCAGGCAAGCAGGAGCGACAGGGATAGTGACAGCATTGCATCATATTCCCAATGGTGAGGCATGGAGCCTAGAAGAAATCAGCATCAGAAAAGCTCAAATTGAAGATGCAGGGTTAACGTGGTCTGTCGTGGAAAGTGTCCCCGTGCATGAAGACATAAAGCTAAGAAAGCGTGATTGGAAAACCTGGATTGAAAACTACAAGCAGACACTCATAAACCTTGCTGCATGCGGTATTGATACCGTGTGCTACAACTTTATGCCAGTTCTGGATTGGACACGTACAGACTTGGAATATGAGCTATCCGATGGCTCAAAGGCGTTGCGGTTTGACCACACGCTTTTTTCCGTGTTTGAGTTGTATATTTTGAAGCGAGAAGGGGCCGAGCAGCAGTACAGCAAAGCGGAAAAAACCGATGCGCATGACGTATTTTTGAACATGACCCAAGACGATATTGATAAGCTAACGGCAAACATCATAGCTGGGCTTCCGGGGGCAGAAGAAGGGTATAGCTTGGATGAGTTTCGCGCTCACCTTATTCGTTACGATGAAGTTGATAAGGAAACACTTCGTTCTAATCTTAAGCTATTTCTTGATGCGCTGATGCCAATATGCGAACAACATAATATCAAAATGGCGGTTCATCCCGACGATCCACCCAGGCCCATTTTGGGGCTTCCTCGAATTGTTTCAACCATTGAAGATATGACTTGGTTGGCGGAATCGGTCCCAAGTGAAAACAACGGCTTTACGTTCTGTACCGGTTCCTACGGTGTTCGAGAAGATAATGATTTGGTGAATATGATTCAAACGTTTCACGACCGAATATTTTTCACACATTTGCGTTCGACTCAAAGAGAAGAAAACCCTCAAAGCTTTCACGAAGCAGCGCATTTAGAAGGGGACGTTGATATGTATTCGGTAGTATTGGCACTGTTGAAAGAGGAGTCTCGAAGGCGGGGAAATGGCGACAACCGCTCTATTCCGATGCGCCCAGATCATGGGCACCAGATGATAGACGATTTGAACAAATCGACCAACCCTGGCTACTCGTGCATTGGCCGTTTAAAAGGGCTTGGTGAATTCCGAGGGCTAGAGCTCGGTATCAAGCGAGCGTTAGAGGCTGGCAACGTCTAACGACTTTTTAACCGCGTGAGTATTTCAGTTTGAAATAGCGGTGAAAGCGCGCCAAATAGCTCATCCGCTTTGGCACGCTGTCCCACATGCAACGTGACTTCTCTCGACACAAATTTGGGTAGTTTCTCGGTAAAGCTTTGCTCTAATCGTTTGAATATTTCTGGGCTTTGGGCAAAAGGTCCAGTAATCACGATTTGCTGAGGAAACAGAACCAAAAACGCATTCATTAGTGTGGCGCTCATTAGCTCTATTGCTTGGTTTATCACGGGTAAATCGGCGATCTCTTTTTCATTGAACATTTCCTCGAATCCCGCTTCATTAACGGGAACATTTTGAACGTGTGACTTCAATTCCCCTTCAATGGCTCTTAGGGATGCCACCGATTCCACGGTAACAAGCTTGTCCCCTATAAAAATGGACGTTTGCCCCAGTTCGCCAAAACCACCTATGGGGGTATGAAGTACTTGTCCGCGCAACGCATAGGATGTTCCGATCCCGTAACCCCAGTGGATATTCAGCACTGATTCTTTTTTATTTTCTGGATGGCGGAGTAAACGAGCACGTAATTCGTTGTTGAGGTTTTTGGCTATTTTAACGGGTAGTTTGGTGTTGTTTGAAAGAGGCTCGAACGAAAGGTTGGTGACTTCAGGCCAACGATTGGCGTAGACCCAACTCACTTTATCTTCATCCACTAAGCCCGGTAATGAACAGGTGATGCCCACTATACTGGACTCTGGAGACGACTGGATTAAGGTATTTGCCAGCGTTTCAAACTGATTCAGTATTTGTTGGTTTGAAAGTTCGTGATCGTTAAGCGTTTTTGAAGACGAGCCAACGACTTCGCCCTTCAAGTTAATGAGATGCGCATAAATGGTCAGCGAATCGATGGTGATAACAATGCCCGACAGCGCGTTAGGCTGAACGCGTAAAAACACTTCAGGTCTCCCTGGCTTCGATGGATTAATGGTTCGATCTTCGATAACCAAACCCAGTTCAATAAGCTCCCCAACCAGTTCAGTCACCGTCGCGGGGCGCAATCTGTATTCTTGGCTTAAGCTTTTTCTAGTGGGTGCTGGCTGGCTAAAAATGGCACGTAATAGTTGGTTTTTTCGTTTGTCAGACAGTTGGGTTAATTGTAAATCGAGCTGTTCCAATGATGTCGAGAGACGTTCACAAAAAGAGAGGTTAGTCGACGTTTTTGAGGTTGATGCAGACGACATAAATGGTGATTTCCTTCAAATTTTTGCCATTCAATTATGGGATTGGCAACGACGTTAATCTGGCTAGGACCTTGTCTTTTATCCAATAAAAAACAAATAGTTGAAAGTAGCGCCTATCCGCTTTTTCTAAACGCTCACTTATATAATTACACATTGTGTAAAAAATAGTTATTTACAGCAAGTGTAATTAATGACAAGTTTGTGTTTAAGAAATGAACATGTGATTCGCACATAACCAGATTTGTGGAGTAAGAAACAATGGAAATATCTAGATGGTTAGACGAAGCATCTATGGGGGCAGCCGCTGCCCAGCACGGAGCGCAGCTCGTTCAACAAGCTATTGAGAACAAAGGGCATGCGAACGTGATTTTGGCTACGGGCACCAGCCAGTTTTCAATGCTTTCTAATCTGATCGTTAATGCAGGAATTGATTGGTCAAAGGTATCCATTTTCCATCTCGACGAATATGTAGGTTTGAGTGATGAACATCCAGCTAGCTTTAGGCGTTATTTGAGAGAGCGAGTTGCCGACAAACTGCTAGGTCTTCATTCCATCAATTATGTCAATGGAGATGCGTCCCCCCTTCATGAAGAATTGACAAAGCTCAACGAGAAGATGGCCGAAGTAAGTATCGACGTAGCGTTTGTTGGGATCGGTGAAAACGGTCACTTAGCGTTTAACGATCCGCCCGCTGACTTTGAAGTGACCACGCCTTATATTCAAGTTGAATTAGATGAAGCATGCCGAGAACAGCAGTTAGGCGAAGGGTGGTTTGCTTCAATGGAAGAGGTTCCTACTCAAGCGATATCCATGTCTATTCAGCAGATTCTGAAAAGTGAACACATTATTTGCACCGTACCTTCGAAGAGAAAAGCGCAAGCCGTTCGTCACTGCTTAGAAGGTGATATATCCGTTCTTCATCCGGCGTCTGTGTTGCAAAAGCACTCGTCGACATCCGTATTTTTGGACAATGAAGCTGCAAGCTTATTGAGCCTAAGAGGTCGAAATGAGTAGCGCTAGTTTGAAAAGCCTACTGGTGTATTCAGGTGATGATCGGCCTTTGATGCGATATGACATCAATGAATTGGGCATCATCTCTCGGATTACAAACGAAGTGCCTGCGTTTCACCTTGATATGAATGAACAGGATTCTGTTGTTACTCCGGGGCTGGTGGATATTCAGATCAACGGGTTCAACGGACTTGATTTTAATTCTTATGGTGTAACAGCAGAGAAGTTGGATAGCGCTTTCTCGGCAATGCTGGAATGTGGCGTCACCCGCTGCTTACCGACATTGATTTCGGCGGAAGAAAACAAACTCTACCGCCTCCTTCAGGAATTAGATGACGCGGTAAAGCAAAGTGCTTTGGGCAAAGAAATGGTCATGGGTTATCACATTGAAGGACCATTCTTATCTCCTAAAGAGGGCTTTGTTGGCGCTCATCCAAAAAAAGCGATGATTCCGGGTTCTGTTGCGATTGTTAAAAAATTGCAGTCATTGTCTTCGAAGCCTATCAAGCTCATGACGGTTGCTCCGGAAATTGAAGGCGTGATTGATCTGATTTCATTTCTCAAATCGGAAGGGATTACCGTTGCGCTAGGGCACACCAACGCGAGCTCAGAAAAAATCAGTGAAGCAGTAAACGCGGGCGCGATTCTTTCAACGCATTTAGGAAACGGTTTGGCGCATCAACTGCATAAGGTGGATAACCCGCTGATGGCGCAATTGGCTCATGATGGTCTCTATGCCAGTTTCATTGCCGACGGGCTTCATGTGAAACCCGAAATGCTTAAGGCGTGGTTGCGTGCAAAAACGTTACCACGTGCTGTTTTAACAACGGATGCGACAGCCGCTGGAGGGTTAGCACAGCAACCGGGGCGTTATTGGTTGGGAGAAGCAGAGATTGAGCTTTGTTCCGATGGAGTAGTCCGCATTCCTGGATCCCCTTACTTCGCGGGTTCATCAGCACGAATGGACAAAATGCTACGTGACACAATGAAGTGGTGCGGGTTAACGATGTCTGAACTGCTCCAAATCACACGGCACAACCCTCTCCAATTGCTCTCGCATCCAAACACAATGCCTAGAGTAGGGGATAGAGCAGAGTTTCTTGAATGGTCTTTAACCCCTGATGGTCCATTTTTAATGGCTGCGTATTTAGGTAAACACTCGATCAGTCACACGATAAAAGAGAGCCACGAGTAAGCGGTCAAGCAACACCGTGAAATGAATAAAGGAACAGGCGGCATGGCGAAAGCGTATCCGCTAAATAACCCAATATTTGGCTTAGGAATAGCCGAGTAAACAAGGAGTATAGGACATGAAATGGACACTAACGAAAGGTTTAATTAGTTGCTCAATTGCAGCAATACTGGTGCCGAGTTTATCGATGGCAACAACGTTACGCTTGGCAGAAAACCAGCCAGAATCCAATCCCGTTACTGTGGCGATGCATAAATTTGCTGAGCTTGCATCGACATACTCAAATGGTGAAATAAAAGTAAAAGTGTTCTCGGGTGCTCAGTTAGGGCAAGAGGCGGAAACCATTGAGCAAACTCAAGCTGGAATTATCGACTTAACTCGTGTGAACAGCGTGACTCTGGCGAATGTATCGCCAAGCATTGGTGTGTTTACGCTTCCTTATATTTTTAAAAATGTGAAGCACAAATACCGTGTTTTAGATAGCAAAGTAGGAGATGAAGTTCGTGCTGATATGGCGAAATACGGCTTAATCGGTTTCGAATACATGGAAGCAGGAACCCGCAGCTTTTATACCACGAAAGACAACCCTGTAAACTCTATCGAAGACATGAAAGGGCTAAAGATCCGAGTTCAGAAATCGCCTATTTCGATCAGCATGGTTAATTTGGTTGGGGGTGTGGCAACACCAATGAACTACGGTGAAGTGTTCTCTAGCTTACAAACAGGTGTGATCGATGGTGCTGAGAACGACTACGTAAGTTATCTCACATCTGGTCACTATGAAGTCGCACCTAACTATGTTGAAGATGGTCATTTGAGCCCACCCGCTATACTGATCATGAATAAAGCGAAATATGACTCCCTTCCTCAGAATCAGCGCGAAGCTATCTCTAGAGCAGCGAAAGAAGCGGCGATCTTTGAGCGAGACCTGATGATTCGCGCCAACATTGATGCAAAAAAGAAAGTGGTTGCAGCGGGTGTAAAAGTCACGGTTATCGACAATACACCTTTCCAAGAAGCGGTTCAGCCCGTATATGAAGAATTTCCGAAACTGTTACCTCTTGTTAGCAAAATTAAGGCAGTGAAATAGTGCGGAGTGCTTGCCTTAAACCGTAGGGCTACGTTGAAACGTAGAGTTGCGATTGAACGTAGAAATAGGGTAAGCACAAAGCTCTCGGAGCCAAAATGATGAGTCTGCTAATAACGAAACTGAATCAAATTGTTGCATGGGTAGCTAACCGACTGCTTGAACTGATTGTCGTGATAACGGTCATGCAGGTTGTTCTACGATATGTGTTTAACAAGCCAACCAGTTGGTCTGAAGAAGTCGCCATGTTGTTTTTGGTGTGGTACGGAATGTTGTCTATTGCCGTGGGGGTGAAAACGCACTCTCATGTTGCCATCACTTACTTGCGAGACAAAGCGCCAATACCTATTGGTAAGTCACTCGATTACTTTGCCTATTTCTGCATTGCTGGCTTTTCTTTCATTCTACTCATGAATGCTCAAACGTTGGTAAACATTGCGGGAGCGCAGATACTTCCTGCTTCCGGTTTACCAAAGCAGCTACTTTATTATTCAGCCGTTGTCGGGGCTATTCTGACTCTTATTAATGCGATCACCAACATTGTGACGGGAGACGTAAGGGAAAAAGAAGAGGGATCGTTATGAGTGCGGATCAAGTAGGAATTGCAGTACTACTCGGTAGTTTCTTAACCTTAATGTTACTAAGAGTGCCCATTGCTTTTGCACTAGGCATTTCTTCAGTGCTTACCGCTTGGCAGTTGGACCTTCCACTGTTGCTTGTGGCGCAGCGAATGGTTAATGGCATGTTCAGTTTTACGTTTCTTGCAGTGCCATTTTTTATTCTCGTCGGCAGCATTATGACGGAAGGCGGGATATCTGACCGATTGGTGCGTTTTTCTGAAGTATTAGTGGGTCGATTTAGAGGGGGCATGGCGCAAGGCAATGTTGTCGCCAGTACTTTTTTTGGTGGCATTTCAGGTTCGTCGGTTGCGGATGTGGCGTCGATTGGATCGTTTTTGATTCCAGCCATGAAGCGCAGTGGCTACCCAGCAGAATATTCGGTCGCGGTTACTGTGACGTCTTCCGTGCAAGGGGTATTGATTCCACCCAGTCAGAATATGATTTACTACGCGTTGGCAGCTGGTGGGTTACCGATTAGCCAGCTGTTTGTTGCAGGTTATGTTCCGGGCATATTGCTGAGTGTTTCTCTCATGATTTTGTGTGGATTTTTGGCGATTCGTTATGGTCACCCACAAGGAAAAAAGTATTCGCTAAAAGAAGGGTTAGCGATTACCAGTGAAGCCTCTATTGGGCTGTTTACCATCGTTATTATTATCGGTGGGATTGTATTGGGAATATTTACCGCAACAGAGTCTGCGGCTGTTGCGGTGGCGTATGCGTTGTTAGTCACAATATTGATTTACAAAAGCGTCAATCGCATCCAAATGAAGAAAATCATGAGCGACACCATGAAAACGTTGTCGATGGTGATCGCGATTATCATGACCTCTTCCGCATTTGGTTATTTATTGTCGTTCCTCAGCGTCCCGAGTTTGTTGGCTGATTTCATTTTGGGATTGTCGGACAACCCTTATGTGGTGCTGTTAGCCATCAACATATTGTTGTTGGTATTGGGAATGTTGATGGATATGGGGGTGTTAATTCTGATTCTTACACCCATTCTTTTACCCATCGCTAAAACCATAGGCGTCGATCCAATTCACTTTGGCATTATTATGTTGCTCAATTTGGGTATTGGTGTATGTACTCCACCTGTAGGTACTTCATTGATGGTGGGGTGCGGCATAGGGAAAGTGAAAATAGAAACCACCGCTCGGCACATGCTGCCTTTCTACTTGGCTATGGTAGCCGTACTCATGTTGGTGACTTACTTACCCGCAATTACCTTGTGGTTGCCTTCTTTACTATAGTAATGCCCTAAATAATTACTTTTAGTTACGAATGCACATGTAAGTCAAAAACCTCTTTCTGACCCCTTTCTTTGGATCTACAAAGTGAGGGGTTCATTCGTGTCACTTCATTTTTAACTATCCAATTCACTTCACCCGTTAACTCAATTACCCCACCAGTTCTTTAAGTCATTTCGATAATCAGCGGCTGCAAAGAAGATCTCGAACAAGCTCTTCGTGATCAACTTCACGCTAGCTGCTAAATTGATCAAATAATAACCAAAAATAGATTTACATATCGTATTTAAAATGTAATTTTATATTTAAAATATCGAACTGAAAAAGGAGATCAGAGATGATCATAGACAGTCACTTGCATCTATGGGATTTGGATGAGTTCGATTTACCATGGGTCAATGGATTTGAAGCGCTGAATAAAACGTTTAGCTTGGAAATGTACCAATCCGATTTCAAATCGGTCGATCGCGCCATCTACGTTGAAGTGGATGTGATTGAAAATCAAAAAGACAAAGAAATCGAAGCTATAGGGCAGTTGTGTCGCGACCCTAATTCACCGCTCGTTGCTATGGTTGCTTCGCTTGATGTATGTCGGAGCGATATTACCTCCTATTTACAACGCGTCCACAGCGATGCAAAACACGTCGTCGGATTCAGGCAAGTGCTTCATACAGAAGAACGCCCTCAAGGGTACTGTTTGCAAGAATCGTTTGTTAAAGGCGTGCAAGAGATAGGTAACGCTGGGTTTTCTTTTGATGTTTGTATTCGCCCACAAGAGTTAGAAGATGCCGCAGCGCTCATCAAACAATGCCCAGATACGTATTTCGTTATTGATCACGGAGGCATTCCTGCCATCGCCTCCTATTTGGAAGACGAAAAAGCCTATGAGAAATGGAAACAAGATATTGCCTCAATAGCGGCGATGCCAAACTCCGTTTGTAAGGTATCTGGTCTCGTTACCCAAGCTGGGGACCTTTCAAAATCAGAAGGGTTGTTAGGGGAAGTGATTGCCTATCTAAAAACCGCCTTTGGTGCAGAAAGGCTGTTGTTTGGTTCCGACTGGCCTGTTGTGGCTTTAGTGGAATCGGCGCAGGAGTGGCATCAACGCTTAAACACAATGGTTTCAAATTGGACGGAAGAAGAGCGCCAACACCTTTTCTACAAGACGGCGCAACGTTCTTACCTGTCACGGCTACGTTAGGAGAATGCCCATGAAGAAATTTGGTCAAGTTATCCGATTAAAGCCTGAACATTACGACGAATACGTTAAAGCACATGCGGAGGTTTGGCCTGAAGTATTGGCTCAAATCAAAGCGTCACACATCCAAAACTACTCTATTTTTCATCACGATGGTTTGCTGTTTGCCTACTTTGAGTACGTCGGTCATGACTTTGAAGGGGACATGGCTGCGATGGCTGCCGATCCCATTACTCAAAAATGGTGGGCGTGGATGAAACCTATGCAGCAGCCATTACCTGAAGCAGGTGAAGCGTGGTGGCAAAACATGGAACAAGTATTTGAACTCAATTAAGGAGATACCCATGCTACAGGGAAAAGTAGCCCTTATCACCGGATCTGCTTCTGGGATTGGGTTAGCGATTGCCAAAGGTTTTCATCAAGCCGGTGCACATGTTGTTTTAGTGGATATAAATCCAGAGCATCTTGAGCGCGCAGCGGAAGAATTCGGTTCTGATCGAATTACAGCGTTGACGTGTGATGTGTCTTCGGAAGCGGATGTGAAGCGCTTGGTTGCAGAGCTGGAACAGCAAATTGGTCGTTTGGATATTCTTGTTAACAATGCCGGAATTGCACACGTCGGTAACGTTGAGAATACCGAATTGGACGAGCTTCAACGCGTATTTTCCGTGAACGTTAATGGTCTATTTCTGTTCACCAAATATTTCATGCCAATGCTTCAGTCGGCAAAAGGCTCCATTCTCAATCTTTCTTCTATCGCTGCGAAAGTGGGTATTTCAGACCGATTTGCGTACTCGGCTTCGAAAGGTGCGGTATCAGCTATGACATTGAGTGTCGCGAGAGATTACGTTGATAAAGGAGTTCGCTGTAATTGCATTTGCCCTGCGCGAGTCCACACACCATTTGTTGATGGGTATTTAGATAAACATTACCCCGACAACAAAAACGAAATGTTCAAAGTTCTCAGCGAATATCAACCCATTGGGCGAATGGGGACACCAGAAGAAATCGCCGATATTGCGGTATTTCTTTGCAGCGATAAAGCCAAATTTATTACAGGCGTAAGCTACGACATAGACGGTGGCGTGGTTCAACTCCGCTAAACAGAATGATTCTAAGGACAACAAAATGAAACTGATTCGAGTAGGCGAACCGAGGCAAGAGAAACCCGGCGTCGAACTGAGCAATGGAAAACGTATCAATGTCAGTGCGTTTGGTGAAGATTATACCGAAGCTTTTTTCGAAAACGATGGTGTAGACCGGTTGGCGACATGGCTAGATGAGCACCAAGGGAATTGCCCAGAATTTGATGAAAAAGAACGATATGGTGCCCCGATTTGTCGCCCATCCAAAATTATATGTGTTGGTTTGAATTACAAGAAGCACGCCGAGGAATCGGGTATGCCGATCCCAAGCCAACCTGTGCTGTTTATGAAGGCGACGAGCTCATTGTGCGGGCCAAACGATCCTGTGATCATTCCAAAAAACAGCCTGAAAACCGATTGGGAAGTGGAACTTGCGATTGTTATCGGCAAGTCAGCCAGTTATGTCTCTGAAGATGAAGCATTGGATTATGTCGCAGGTTATGCGCTGCATAATGATTACTCAGAACGTGAGTTCCAGCTTGAACAAGAAGGGCAGTGGGTAAAAGGAAAAAGTTGTGACACCTTTGCACCGCTTGGCCCTTATTTGGTTACAACCGACGAGTGTACGGACCCGCAAAGTCTTCGATTGTGGTTATCGGTTAATGGAGAAATGCTACAAGACAGCAATACCAGTGACATGGTTTTCTCAATCGCACATCAAGTGAGCTACATAAGCCAATACATGACGTTATTGCCAGGAGATGTGATTTCTACGGGTACGCCGTTCGGTGTTGGGCTGGGATTTAATCCACCTAGATATTTAAAAGAGAACGATGTTGTCGAGCTCGGTATTGATGGGCTAGGCGTTTCCAGCCAAGTTGCCGTTGCGTATGAAAACGCCTGAATGGAATCAGGCTTAAGGAATCAAAGCCATGACACGGATAGTGAAAGCAGAGCTTTTTTGGGTCGATCTGACACCGGAAGTAAAACGAACAGATGCGATTCAGGCGTTTGTTTGTCAAGAAACACCCATTGTTAAGATTACCGATAGTGACGGTGTAACGGGGGTAGGGTATACGTACACAATTGGCACGGGAGGCTCCTCCGTTGTCGCTCTTTTAAATGATCACTTATTGCCTCAGCTTATTGGGAAAGATCCGGACTGTATTGAAGAGATTTGGCGATCTTTGTATTTCCATTCACATGCTACATCGGTTGGAGCGATAACGTCCCTAGCACTTGCGGCAATTGATACCGCGTTGTGGGATAGAAAATCAATCAAAGCTCAGCTTCCACTATGGAAAATGGCGGGAGGGGCAAAAGGCGAAATACCGCTGTATACCACCGAAGGCGGTTGGTTGCATCTCACACCAGAGCAACTCGCAGCCGATGCCATTGCTGTCAAACAGCAAGGATTTGGCGGCTCTAAAGTAAAAGTCGGCTCACCGAGTTTAGCGGAAGACATTCGCAGGCTGGAATACGTGAGAGAGCAGGTGGGCGACGACTACCACATAATGGTCGACGCCAATCAAAGCTTTAGCCGTGATGAAGCAATAAAGCGTGGCAGAGCATTCGCAGAGCTTGGAATCAGCTGGTTAGAAGAACCAATGCCAGCAGAAGATATTTCTGGTCATCAACAATTGTGTGCGACTGCAGGGCTGCCCATTGCCGTTGGGGAATCCATGTACGGCACACGCGGCTTTCGAGAGTATTTAGAGCGAGGTGCTTGCCATATTGTTCAAGTTGATGTGGCAAGAATTGGGGGGATCACGCCTTGGCTTAAAGTCGCACATTTGGCTGAAACGTATAATGTATCCGTTTGCCCGCATTTCTTGATGGAACTGCATGTATCGTTATGTTGTGCGGTGCCTAATAGCCGCTGGTTAGAATATATCCCGCAGTTAGGTTCTGTTACATCGAACACACTTTCAATAAATAATGGCAAAGCTATTGCTCCTTCGGAGTCCGGCTTAGGTATAAACTGGGATTGGGACAAAATACGGCAAACAACTAAAGTGGAAAATGCGATCACATAGTATGAATGATGTGATGTCTCGTTGATGAAACTTGTTAAAGTATTCAGTAGTATTGGTTCCAATAAGCGATAGTCTTATACCCAAGTATTTTAAGGTTACTTGGGTGTAGCGCCACAAAGGCAGCTTGGAAGTAAGTTATTCACTATTAAGGAAAACCATTGGATACGAAAGAAGAGAAGAAGTACCAAGCGCCAGCTCTAGAAAAGGGCTTAGACATCATAGAAGTACTTTCAAACCATGCTTCTGGGCTTTCTCAGGTCGAAATTGCCAGAGAATTAGGAAGAAGTGTGGGAGAGATATTTAGAATGTTGGTGGTTCTATGCGATCGCGGCTATTTGTCTCTAGATTCTCATACCGATAGGTACGCGCTTACCACTAAGTTGTTTGAAGTCTCGCATCGTTATCCAAAAATAAAACGTCTCACTTCTCTTGCTGTTCCGGTTATGAATGCATTAGCGGAAAAGCTATGTCAGTCTATTCACCTTGCCATCGTTTCTGAAGGTAAATTATTGGTTATTGGGCAGGTTGATTCACCAGGCTACCACTTAATGAGCGTGCGCTTGGGCGCCAAGCTGGATGTTTGGAAAGCCTCCTCTGGTCGCGTAATGTTAGCGCACTCTCCTGAGCAAGAACTCGATCAATTCATTATTGCTCACCCTCCCGGCGACGAAGATGAAATTGCGCAAATAAAAATGGAATTAGCCAAGGTTCGGAAAAAGGGATATGAAGAGCGAAAAAGTTACGTGATCAAAGGTGTTGTGAATATTTCAGTGCCGCTAACGGATTACTCGGGTCAAGCCATCGCATGTTTGACCGTTCCGCTGATAGAAAACGTGGAAGGAGATAACCGAACCATAAGAAAGGAATGTCGCGAAGCCATGCTTGAAGCTGCTCAGTATTTAAGTGAACAAATGGGAGGCAATCTGCATGAAGGCAGTACCCATTAACCTTTTGATTATATTTAATTAAAATTTGTTGATTCTGAACCAAACAAGAGAAGTGACGCACTTCTCTTTTTTTATGTCTCATTAACCTCAAAGCTGTCTTATTGTCAGGTCACGTTTTATTATTCTTCCAATGTTCCACATAGGGTATTACCCGATAACCAAAAGGAGGAATTAATTATGTTTGTGTGTCGCCCGTTTAGCGCACGTCACTTTGCTATAGTGAACCACTCAAGACATTGCGATATCGTGCTGCGATAATCCAGGCTTGAGCGAATACAAAACCATTCTATTCAGAGTGCTCTTCTCTTGGGCTCTTGGGTTGTTGTCAGCGTAGTTTGACAAGGGCATCGTGCCCGCAATTCTTGAGAAACTTATGAGTACTTTATTATCAGCACAAACTCTTACTATTGAACAACCTTCAAGCACCTTGTTTGAAGCGATTTCCTTTACCCTGCAAAAAGGCAACAAAATTGGCTTAATTGGTCATAACGGTTGTGGAAAAAGTTCGCTTCTTGCCGTGTTAAGTGGCAAGTCAGATTCCCATACTGGCAGTGTTACCAAAGCCTATAGCTGTGTGATTGCGAGTGTAGAGCAGCATCTTCCTGCGGCGGTTGAACATGCCAGTTTGATTGACGCATTAGCAGAGCAATTACCCGAACCCGACGAGCGATGGCGTGTAGAAGCGTTATTGGCCGAATTTGGCTTTAATGAAAGCCAATGGCAGCAGCTCGCTTCTTCCCTCAGTGGCGGGCAACATATGAAACTCTTGCTCGCAAGAGCCTTAATTACCCAGCCTGATCTTTTACTTCTCGATGAGCCCAGCAACCATTTGGATCTCCCAACCCTTTTATGGTTAGAGCGTTTTCTTAAAGAGTGGCGCGGTAGCTTTGTATTGGTATCTCACGACCAGACTCTATTAGATAGCGTAACTAATACCACTTGGATCATGAGAGACAAAGGGCTCTATAGTTTCGATTTACCTTGTAGCGAAGCAAGGCATGCTCTAGTAGAGAAAGATACGGCTGATGAAGCGCGCCACAAATCTGAGCAAAAGGAAATCGACCGTATAGAAAAAAGCGCCAAACGCTTAGCTGTTTGGGGCAAAGTTTACGACAACGAAGATTTAGCTCGTAAAGCCAAACATATGGAAAAGCGCAAAGATCGATTGGTCGAGCAGCAAACCGAGCTTTCACAAGGTTCACCGTGGACGCTGACCTTGTCGGGTGAGCGTATGCAAGCGAATCGCCTGTTAGAACTCGAAAATACCCAAGTGAAAGCACAGCCGCACCTTCCGTTGTTATTTGATGTGATTCACCAGCAAATCAAAAGCGGCGATAAAGTTGCAATACTGGGGCGAAACGGTAGCGGTAAATCTTCTCTCATGCGCATGCTTTGGGCTGCGTACTCCGATGGCCAGAGCGTTGGAGGAATAGTACTTCATCCAAAAGCAAACATCGGATACTACGACCAGAGCCTAGAGCAGCTTAATGGAGAGGAAAGTATACTCGACGCGCTGTATTCCTACGGAAATTTAACAGAAGAAGTACGAAAGCGTTCACTTATCAGTGCTGGCTTTCCATTTAACCGCCATGAGCAGAAAGTAAAAGAGCTAAGTGGTGGCGAGCGTTCTCGATTGCTGTTTATCGGGTTAACCCTCGCAAACTACCATCTACTCATGCTGGATGAGCCAACCAACCACTTGGATTTAGAAGGCAAAGAAGAACTTTTTGAGACGTTAAAAAACTTTCAAGGAGGCGCGTTGG
This sequence comes from Vibrio penaeicida, assembly GCF_002933855.1. GTDB lineage: Bacteria > Pseudomonadota > Gammaproteobacteria > Enterobacterales > Vibrionaceae > Vibrio > Vibrio penaeicida_A. Next base: position 49,738 of record NZ_BFAQ01000042.1, on the reverse strand, counting down.
TGGTAAGCCATGATCGCCGGCTTATTGAATCCAGTTGCAACCGGTTCTGGCTGGTGGCGGATGGAAAACTGGAAGAGCACCTAGATGTTGAGGTGGCTTACGAGCGTTTGGCTGTCGAAAGTGGTGACATTCAAATGAACAGCGCTTCCAAGCTTAGTGAAAATAACAGTACGTCAGACTCTTGCAATTCAGCACACGTTTCAGTAAACGTCGAAAACGACGAAGAGCTCATGCTCGAAAAGTTACTGGAACTAGAAACATTACTAGAAGAAGATATGGCTCGCAAACCTAAGCATCAAAAGGTAAAACTGCAAGATAAATGGCGTGAAGAAATCGCGGAAATCAATAGCAAATTAGGCTTGTAAAGGCGAAAGCGCTCACCCAAACGAGGGAGCGCTTTTTGTTGAACTTTGTCTGAACTAATTGGGTAAAGGAATATGGATGGAATTACGAATTAGAAAAGCATACCCAGATGAATGCCAAACTCTGTATCAGCTCGTTACTCAAGATGAAGAATGGACCAAATTCAACGGACCTTATTTTGGGTACACCAGACCAACAGAAGAAATATTCCGAACCACAACGTTTATTCGCTTACGTAAAGGGGAGGATATTCAAGTGATTGAATGGAATGGTGAACCAGTAGGAACCGTTAGCTGTTATTGGGAAGATGAAAACACCCGTTGGTTGGAATCCGGTATTGTTATTTACGATTCGAAAGCATGGGGAAAAGGCATCGCTCAACAAGCGTTAACCCTATGGGTTTCTCATATCTTCGCAACTAGAGAACTGGAAAGAGTCGGGCTCACCACGTGGTCGGGTAACCCTGCAATGATGAAATGCGCCGAAAAACTTGGCTTCAAACTTGAAGGCAGGCTGCGAAAAGTGCGTTTCTATAAGGGGACGTATTACGATTCCGTAAGATACGGAATACTAAAGGAAGAATGGATGCAATTGAGGAATACGAATGAGATATCTAGCCGTCGTACTGATTAGGTTTTATCAACGCTTTATCTCTCCATATAAAGGATTTCGATGCGCACACGCCTGTTTACACCAAGGGGATTCCTGTTCTGAAGCCGTTAAAAAGATCATTCAGGAACACGGCGTGTTTTCATCAAGGACAAGAATTTCACAGCGTTTTTCAGCATGCAAGGTAGCAAACGATACTTTGAAGCGAGACAAGAGAAAGAAAAAAGACAAAAAAGAAAACGATCACTTTTGTGACGGCGCGAGCTGTTGTACTGACATATTGTCATTGAAAAAAGACAGTTCTGACTGTGCCTGCGATTGTTGGTAAATGCATTCAGGAGCATGCTGCTACAAGCACCACGCTTCCTATACATATCATGCTCAAGCATTTTTGAACGCTGAGTACATAGAACAGCGAGTTCTTATTCGAAGAATTGGTTTTCCTCCAAATAATCGTGTGATCCAATAGCTCTGAGTACCAAGTCACTGAATATATTGCCTATTTCCTCGTCCGACTGACGCCCTCCGGGTTTAAGCCACAGGAAACTATAGAAAAACATACCGAGTAGACCTTTAACTGCCGTTTTATCGATCTTCCTAAATTGTCCCTGAGCCGTCCCTGCTGCGAAAGCATCCTCCCAAATCTGTTGGTATTCGGCATGCAAATTAGCAACCGATTGATACCGTTCACCCGTTAAAGAGTGAATTTCTCTGAAACAGACAGTCATCTCAGCCAAATGCATACTGATTACGTGCATTAAGTGACGGCTTAAGCTTTTCACGCGCTCTGCTGGATCAATCTGATTCGCGGTGATCTCTCTTCCCGCCTCGACCAACTCAACAATATAGCGTGACGAAATGTCAAACAGCAGGTTTTCCTTGGTATCAATATGGTGATAAAGCGCACCACGTCCAAGCCCAGTAGCTTCTCCAAGTTCCGCCACACCTACACCGTTGAACCCTTTTTCTGCAAAAAGTGTTGCAGCAATTTGCCGAATTTTTGCTGACTGTTTTGTATCTTTCAGAATTTTACTCCTTGCCCAAATATCTTGGACTGTTCAGTACAGTTAAATATGTAATGGGATGAATATTCCCAATATTACTTCTGATGCCAGATGTTTGGAAACTTAAATAAAATCGGCGAGAAAAGCAAGGAGAATGTGAATAAATGAAAAATAAATGTTGACATTTTGTTAAATAAGATCTTTAAATGTGTACAGACCGAACGGTACAGAAATTTAAAATTATGCACCATCACAAGGATAGTGGTAAGTGCTAGAGGCATTGACAGGGAAGCATATGAATAGTCGATTGCAGAGCAACGTAACCAAAGTTTCTGAGCAAGTTTCAATAGAGACGGATGGTTTGAACAACATTGCGATCAAAGCGAATCAATCTCCAGAGCAATTCGTATTTGTACACAAATCGCGAGGAGAGTGGCTAGGATTCAATTGGCTTTGGCTACACAAAACGCTAGAAAGCACGGTGTCGTGTCTAAGCCAAAAAGGGCTATCGTCTGATACGGTTTTGTTGGTGAGCGGCAATTATGAGCCAAAACTTCTGATATTAAGTTTGGCGGTTTGCTCGATGGGTGGACGAGTAGTGCCTATTTCATCAACGGCGAGTGAAAAAGAGCTGTCGGAGCTGATTGAAGCCCATTCTCCGACACATTGCTACATTGAAAAAAGACAAACTGTTAATCGCTGTTTGTCCATTCCTATATCAAATTCTATTATCTGTTTCTCCGCGGGCAGCGAATCTCGCATTGTGGGTCAATGGACCACAATTCCAATTGATGATGTCTTAGATTGCCCTGAGCATCCGCCCACCTCAGAATACTTGAGTCGCGTAGTCATTGAAGGTACGACAATTGGTTGGTGTGACGAACCGACGGATTGGCACTCTGGCATCCAAACTCTTTTTGACAAAATGACGGAGCATCATTTATGCATTGCCTTTCCCGAATCGGCAGAGTCCTCAGCGCGAGATCGTCTTGAAATTCAACCTACTCATTTGATCTGTTCGAAAGATCGCCTTGTTCGATACGCGAAAGATTTTAAAAGCCGACTCCCTGCAAAAAAAGGTTTAGCCCTCTCACTTTCAATAAAAGCACTCAAAGGTTATCGAAGCTGGTGGTCACGGTTTTTGTTGGAGCGTTTGAAGCGACTCAACGGATTCAGTCGGTTGAACCATGCTGACTTGTCTGCGGTAAACCCCATTAATTCCTCTCTCTCTTCTGTTCAGTTGAAAGGAGATAGCGCGCATGGATAGCATCTTAGATATTCGTGATATTTCATTATCTTTCAAGGGAGTGAAGGCTATTTCTAATTTTTCATTCTCGGTTGTTCGAGGTGAGATTTGTTCATTGATTGGTCCTAACGGGGCAGGGAAAAGCTCAATGCTGAATATTCTGAATGGAGTCTATCAACCTGATTCAGGGGAAATCGTATTCAATCAGGAACATTTTAAAAAGATGCACTCGTTAGATGCAGCGAAACGAGGGATCGGAAGAACGTTTCAGAATAACGCACTGTTTAAGAAAATGAGTGTGTTGGATAACGTGCTCACTGGTTTGTCTAGACACTCTACAGTTGGCACTTTGGCTCACGCATTGAACTTACCTTCGGCTAAACGTGAAGAGAAGATGTTCCGAGAAAAAGCCGAGCACGTATTGAAGTTTCTGGATCTTCAGGCACACCGCGACACCGTAGTTGAAAACCTCGCCTATGGTGTCCAGAAGCGTGTTGGATTAGGAAGGGCACTCGCATCGTCACCAGACATGTTACTGCTGGATGAGCCCATGGCGGGGATGAATAAAGACGAAAAGCTCGAAATGGCGGAGTTCATTCTTTCAATTAATCAAGAGTTGAACGTGACTGTTGTCCTGATAGAGCACGACATCAATATGGTGATGAATTTGTCTGATCACGTTGTCGTGCTTGATTACGGGCGAAAGGTTGGGGATGGCACGCCCGAAGATGTGCAAAACAACCCTGAAGTTATCGCGGCCTATCTTGGAGAAGATCATGACTAGTCACAATCAATCTCTCAATTCTGCACCCTATATCCGTTTCGCATGGAGTCCTTGGCTATGAATATTTTTATCGAAACGCTGATAGGCGGTTTATTAGCAGGAACCATGTACACCTTAGTGGCGATAGGGTTTGTTTTAATTTTTAAAGCCAGTGGTGTGTTCAATTATGCCCAAGGCTCAATTCTTCTATTTGCTGCTTTAACGTTAGTGACTCTGATTGACTTAGGTATACCGTTTTTTATCGCGATTATTCTTACTCTGTTTGTTCTTGGTATAGGTGCCATCGTAATTGAAAGAACGGTATTGAGACCTTTGGCCAACCGAAGCCCTATGACGCTCTTTATGGCGACACTGGGTTTGTCCTATGTAGTAGAAGGGCTTGCCCAAGGGCTAATGGGAGCTGAGGTTCGGGCTCTTGATATCGGTATAGAAGATCTCCCGATTTTTGTTGGCGACATACTGATCAGTGAGTTCGATCTTTATGCGGCGCTCATTGCCGTTACATTGGTTGCTATTCTAGCCAGCCTATTCAATAAGACACGACTGGGTATTTCCCTCAGAGCGGTAGCGGATGACATCAGAGCCGCGCAAACCATAGGCATTAACCTGAACCGCATATGGCAAATTGTTTGGTTTGTCGCGGGCGTTGTGGCATTGGTTGCCGGAATGGTTTGGGGCGCGCGACAGGGCGTCGCATTCTCCTTGTCTTTGGTTGTACTTAAAGCACTACCTGTACTGATCATCGGTGGGTTTACTTCCATAGGTGGAGCCATTGTCGGCGGCTTAATTGTCGGTGCGGGTGAAGCGTTAGCAGAAACCTATCTGGGGCCATTAATCGGAGGCGGTATTTCTTCCTGGTTTGCGTTTCTGCTTGCTCTGTTGTTTTTGTATGTTCGCCCAGCTGGGCTATTCGGTGAAATTCAGGTAGAGAGGGTTTGAGAATGTCGAGCATGGATGCACAAGTACAAGTCGCCAATAAGTTTTTGCCCTCAAGTACGTTTAAAAGGCCTAAACAACGACTTTCCCTTGTTTTAATCATTGGGCTTGCCGTTATATTTCCTATGGTGATGTCGGAATATTGGGTCTCGGCGGTAGTGCTACCTGCACTGATTCTGGCCCTCGCAGGTATAGGGCTCAACTTACTGACAGGTTACACGGGGCAAGTATCGCTTGGTGCCGGTGGCTTCATGGCCGTCGGTGCTTATGCTACCTATGCCTTTGCTATACATGGAAACATTCTGTTTTTACCATTAGCTATTTTGCTAGGTGGGGTGGTTGCTGCAATCGTAGGCTTTCTGTTTGGTTTGCCGAGTTCGAGGTTAAAAGGCTTCTATGTCATGGTTACAAGCCTCACTCTTCAGTTTTTTATTGAATGGTTGTTTACGCAGGTTGCATGGTTCTACAACTATGGCGCTGTACCCACTATATCTTTACCACCAATGGAATTGTTTGGGCTAGACATCAACGATTCCTCTACGGTTCGTTACTACTTCTCTATTCTCGTCATCATCGGCCTTACTTGGGGGGCTTGTAATCTTGTTAAAAGCCCTATTGGAAGAAATTGGATGTCGATTCGGGATATGGACACAGCCGCAGGAGTCATAGGGATCAATGCCAGAAAATACAAAACGTTAGCTTTTGCTGTCAGTGGTTTTTATCTTGGCATCGCTGGCGCTTTATGGGCTTTTATTTTCCTTGGAACAGCAAGTACTTTAAGTTTCCAGATTGAACGCTCATTTCAGATTTTGTTCATCATCATCATTGGTGGCATGAGTTCAATTCGCGGTTGCTACATTGGCGCTGCTTTTATCTTCTTAATGCCAATCTCCATCGATTATTTCGTGAAGACGTATCTTGGCGGCAGTATCGACCCAGGCATTTTGTCCAACCTCAACAAAGTCATATTTGGTGTACTCATCATCTGGTTTTTGATTAAAGAACCGGAGGGGATTACGCGAATGGTCAGTAACTTGGCAGCACGCATAAGGAACTGGCCACTCAGAATCTAAGCAGAACGAAAAGATTAAGCATTTCTTTTCATAAAGACTGAGTAGCCGCGGATTCGGCTACCATCAACAAGGAAGCATATGATGAAAAACTACATTTCACGGAGTCTTTGCGTCACCGGTATTGCGTTGTCTTCGTTGCTTGCACCCGTTGTGTCTTCGGTTGCGAACGCAGCAGACCAATTCATACCACTCCCGACTTATCGAGTTGGCCCCTATGCCTCAAGTGGCGCCCCTTGGTTTGCAGGGGAGATCGACTACTTCACGTACATCAATGAAGTGGAAGGTGGCATAAATGGGGTGAAGCTGAACGTCGAAGAGTTTGAGACAGAATACAGCCCCGATCGTGCAGTTGAAGTATACGAGCGGATAAAAGATGGCAAGGGCGGATCACCAACACCGTTTTTTATGACCCATTCTACGCCTGCGACCTATGCACTTGGAGAACGCGCCAGAAAAGACAAAATCCCATTGATTGACCCTGCAGGTGGGCGACCAGAATCGTTAAACGGCTTAGTTTTCCCGTACGAGTTTCCGTTGTTGTTTACCTATTACTCTCAAGGCTATGTGGCTATGGCTTACATTGCCCAGCAAGAAGGTGGGTTTGAGGCACTTAAAGGTAAAAAGATCGTTACCGTTTACCACGATTCAGGGTATGGACGTTCGTCTCAACCCATTATGGTGAAATTGGCTGAAAAGTACGGGTTTGAAAATATACAAATCCCAGTCGCACACCCCGGTAGTGAGCAGTCTGCAATATGGCGTCAGGTTCGCGGAATTCGCCCGGACTGGGTTGTACTGCGCACTTGGGGGGTCATGACCCCTGTCGGTATCAAGACCGCTAAGCGATTTGGCATCGATATTAACAAAATGATAGGCGATGTCTGGGCGGGCTCTGAAACGGACATGATTCCAGCGGGTACCGCAGCCATTGGTTATAAAGCGTTAGCGCCTTACCCAGGTGGTACAGACTTTGAAATCCATAAACGACTTCGTAAAGAGATCATCAACACCGATAAAACAGACCTCAAAGATCTGAGGGGCTTCGGTACCGTGTACTACAACATCGGTATGGTGAATGCGGCGCTTGCAGTAGAAGGGATGCGAACGGCGATGACCAAGTTCGGAAACCGACCTATCAATGGTGAGGAGATGCGTTGGGGGCTTGAAAACATGGAGATTGACAACCAGCGCCTTGAAGAGCTTGGCATGGTTGGTTTACTGCAAGAGTTGAAAGTAACGCCTAGTGATCATGAAGGCGGTGGTGCTGCGCGTATTCAGGAGTGGGATGGAACCAGTTTCAAGCTCATCACTGACTGGATTAAGGGAGACCAATCGCTTATTGCCCCGCTCATTGCAGAAAAGTCTGCCGCGTTTGCGAAGGAGCAGGGAATTACACCTAGGGATCCAAACAACCCTTAAAGGCTAGGAGTGTGGGTGAGCGCTTCGTCTTACCCGCCACTCCGATGGATAAGTTCGAACTCTAGTATTCAGGGAGGATGCATGAATCGTCAACAGAATGGAAATGAAGCGAGTCAAGAACTGCTTGTTGTTGACCAGATTGAAGTCATTTATGACGAATCCGTACTCGCCGTTTCGGATGTTTCTCTTACCGTGAATCGCGGCGAAATTGTGACTGTTTTAGGCGTAAACGGTGCAGGGAAGAGCACGACGTTAAAAGCGATCTCTGGGTTAGTACATGCGGACCGAGCAAAAGTCAGCAAAGGGCGTATCCAATTTAAAGGTGAAAGCAACATTGGTGTTGCTGCTCATCGGTTGGCACATCGCAATATTGTTCATGTACTTGAAGGAAGGCATGTCTTTTCTCGTCTGACGGTGGAAGAAAACCTGAAAAGCGGCACCTTTTTACACAAGTTATCCAACCAGCAAGTGAAAACGGATCTGGAACGCATTTATCACTGGTTTCCAAGGCTCAAAGAGAAACGTGCCACTCAGGCAGGTATGTGTTCTGGAGGCGAGCAACAGATGTTAGCCATTGGCAGAGCCCTACTGACTAGACCCGATCTGGTTCTTCTTGACGAGCCCTCAATGGGGCTAGCGCCTATTTTGGTTCAGGAAATTTTTTCTATCATTGCATCTCTCAACAAGGAAGAAGGCATGTCTTTTCTTGTTGCGGAACAGAACATACGTCAATCACTTAAATATGCACATCGTGCGTACGTGATCGACAGTGGCAAAGTTGTGCTTTCAGGCAGTGCTCAAGATCTCGCGCAAAGGGATGATTTACACCAAATCTACTTAGGTAACGCACCGGAAGAAGGTTATGCGCCAGAAGAAGTTCATTAAGACAATGAGTTAGATGTAGAAAGTGAACTAGATATAGAAAATGAATTAGATACAAAAAATGGATTAGAACTAGAAGCAATGAATTAAAAAACAACGCATCAATAAAGCATAGAACAGCGCAGCGCGGTGATAAATCACTGCCTTTGCTGAACACTGTAAGGATGGAAAGACATGAGCAAACGAGTCAAAGAATCTGAAATCGCTGATGTGGTCATTATCGGCTCCGGACCGTCTGGTTCTGTGGCAGCAAGATACCTAGTAAAAGCAGGGATGTCTGTTGTTACATTGGAGCAGGGTGACTGGGTGGATCCGAGAGACTATCCTGGCGACAAGCCTGAATTTGAATTAGCTGGAGGTAAGCAATGGCATCCCGCTCCCAATGTTCGTGACCGCGAACGTGACTACCCAATCAACACATCAGAAAGTGACATCGAACCTTTGATGGCGTCAGCCGTTGGGGGAAGCGGAACCATTTGGGCTGGACACTGGGTGCCTTTTCTTCCATCTGATTTCAAAGTACGGACATTAGATGGTGTTGCTGATGATTGGCCATTCAGCTACGAAGACTTGTTGCCACACTTGCTTGCTGTTGAACATGATGTTGGTTTGTCTGGAACAGGAGGCAACCCTGCGTATCCTCCTCAGTCTGGCTATCCGACACCCAACATACCCATTGGCAAAGTCGGAAATCGATTAGCGCAAGGCTTGGACAAGCTTGGCTGGCATTGGTGGCCGGGTTCCAATGCGATTCCGTCGGTGCCTTACAATGGGCTTAATCCTTGTGCAAGACGCGGGACCTGCATGTTCGGCTGTAATGAAAAAGCAAAATGGTCGCCGGATCTTGCACTTTTCCCAGAAGCGATAAGAGGTGGGCTGAAACTCATTTCTGGCGCACGTGTGCGTGAAATCGAGTACGACGATAACAAACAGCGTGTCACCGGTGCCATTTACATCGACAAGAATGGGCGTGAGCGTCGTCAGCGAGGAAAAGTCGTGATTCTATGCGCAAATACCATTGGTACGCCTCGCATTCTGCTCAATTCAAAATCCAAAACATTCCCTAATGGATTGGCGAACAATTCAGGTCTGGTGGGCAAACGCCTAATGATGCACCCATTCGGACTGGTCATGGGGCATTTCCCTGATGACTTGCAAAGTTGGCAAGGTCCATCTGGCATGTTGATCGATTCGTTTGAATTCTATGAAACCGACGAGAGCCGTGGTTTTGTTCGTGGTGCCAAATGGGGCGGTATGTCTGGCGGTGGTCCGTTGAGTGCTAAAGGCTTTGTTGGATCTGAAGTCTTTAAAGATGGCGGAAAAGTTGAAGACGCTTGGGGTAACAACTGGCACGACATGATCGAACGCCGATTTGGACGAACAGGGCTGTACGCCATTATCGGTGAAGATCTCCCAGAAGAGTCGAATCAGGTCACCCTTGACAGTGATTTGACAGACTCTGATGGTATTCCAGCGCCAAAACTTGTGTACAAAACATCGGATAACTCAAGGAAACTGCTGGATTTTCACAACGCACGAGCCGAAGAAGCACTTGTGGCAGCGGGAGCCATTGAAACACAGGTTTGTCCACAAATGCGCGAATCTGGTTGGCATCTATTGGGTACAGCAAAAATGGGGAATGAACGCGAGAATGCCGTCGTGAATCAGTGGGGGCAGGCTCATGACGTGCCAAACTTGTTCATCTTTGATGGCAGTACTTTCCCAACATCTGGGGGAGTTAACCCAACAGCAACTATTATGGCGGTAGCGCACCGTCAGACCATGCATATTATCCGTGAAGCAAGAAATGTGGAGGTTTCATAATGTCTGGAGCAAATCAACTGACTGACGAAATCCGGCAGACCGTCGCCAAAATTGCCGATTTCCTTATCCCAGAATACGGTGAAAAACCTGCGGCGTCAGATGTGGGCGTTCACAAGGAGATACTCGATAAGGTGTTCTCCGTTCGACCGGATCTCATTCCCGATTTTATGCGCGGTGTTCATTTTGTGGATGGGAAAGACACATCCGAAGCGATGAATTCCCTTTGCACTGAAGATCGACGCGCCTTTGATGCCATAACCAATGTGGTATCTGGTGGGTATTTACTGTCTGAGCGAGTCAGAGAAATCATTGGTTATCCCGGGCAAGAGCCAGCGCCCTATGATCCTCACGAAACACCAGAGTACATGACCAATGGCATGCTGGCCCGAGTGGCAAGACGCGGTTCCATTTATCGACCAACACCTTCAGTAGAAACTCAGAAGGAGGAATGATGAAAATTGCGGTCATTTTAAGGCTCAACCCAGTCCTTTCGGAAGAAATCGAACTGACTGAGGATGAGCGTGATATTGATAGAGAGTGGATCGGATTGGATTTAAACCCATTCGATGATCAGGCACTTGAACAGGCTGTCCTGCTCAAGGAATCCTATGGCGCTCATGTAACAGCCATTGCATTGGAAGATGAAGGCAGTAACCGAATGCTCAAAACAGCATTGGCAAGAGATGCAGATGCCGTCTACCAAATTCCCGTGGACATTGATGAAGAAGAGAGTCGTTCATCCCAGCGAGTTGCTTCTGCCTACGCGGAAGCCATTCAGGAGGTTAAGCCAGATATCGTCATGGTTGGCGTTCTTTCGACGGACGACGTGTATGGCGAACTGGCTCCGCATTTGGCAGCGCACCTAGCGTGGTCTCAGGTCAGTGCCGTTTCTGACGTACGTATTGACGAAAACAAGGTCATCGTCCGACAAGAATACTCCGGTGGTCGTGCGGCACTTCTGAGCCTGACAACCCCAGCCGTCATTGGTGTTCAAGCTGCTACTCAGCCCCCAAGATTTGTTTCAGGAAGCCGCCTGAGGGATCTACTTAAAGTTGAGGTGCCAGACTTAGCGTTGGATTTGGAACTACCTGATGATGCCTCCAATAACGCGCAACTCGCGTTGCCCGATCTGGAAGACGGTGCGGAGATGCTTGAAGGGGAACCTGAAGAGGTCTCAGAGCAGCTATATCAATTGTTGAAGGAAAAAGGATTTGTCTGATGCAGAGTTTAATTCTAATCGAACACGATTCAGGGCGAGTTGCGGATTCCTCATTGGAATTGATTCAAATGGCGTCTCAATTGAACCTTGAAGTCACCGCGCTGGTGTGTGCTCTAGACAGAGATGCGATCAATCACATTTCAACACAACTTCAAGGAGTATCGCGATTGTTAGCTGTTGAGCATGATCTATTTAACAACTATCTGTCCGGTGAGGTGTTGGTGTGTTTGAATCAAGCCGTAGAGCATGTTCAGCCTGATTTAGTCCTCATGAGCTACAGCACCGCTGGCGTCGATTTGGCTGGTGGAGTTGCTTATGCACAGGCAATCCCTTTGGTTGCCTACGCTCTTGATATGGTGATTGATGGCGATGCGCTTAAGGTGACTTCACAGGTTTATGGCGGCAAAGTGCTTGCTCGAAACCATGTCTCGTTGCCTGCTGTTGTGACCGTCATGCCCGGAGCTGTCAAATATGAGTTGGAAGCAGGCTCACCACCGGAAATTATCGCTTTTGACGTTACTGGTTTAGGGAACACAGGTATTGAGTTTGTTGGAATGCTTCAACCGGATAGTGATGGCGTTGATCTGACTAAGGCAGATCGGATTGTCTGTGTGGGTCGTGCCTTAGGTGGAAAGGAAAAGCTGCCCATTGTAGAGGCGTTAGCTGAAGCATTGGAAGCAGAAGTGGGTGGATCGCGTCCTGTTATCGATGCGGGCTGGTTACCCAAAGCACATCAAGTCGGGAAATCGGGAACAAAAGTAAAGCCGAAATTGTATTTGATGGCGGGCGTATCCGGAGCTCCGGAACATCTTGAGGGCATGCAGGAATCGGATTTGATCATTGCACTAAATTCGGATGAACAAGCCCCGATCTTTAATAAAGCCCATTATGGTGCAGTTTGTGACATGTTTAATGTTCTACCCGCACTAACCGAGCGAATCAAAGCTGGGGGGTAACGGCAATGTCATCAATGCAAACACTTCTTCTCTGGGTTATCACGCTATTAGCATTTGCCATTACACTATGGCGCTTTTGGCAAAGACTGAGAACGCTGAAAAAGGCTAGGTCGATCGAGCGATTTGACCGTATAAGTGAACGGCTGAAAGGTGTGTTTGGGGATGTAGGCACGCACAAACGCTTGCTAAAAAAACGCTATTCAGGCGTGTTGCACTTGATGATATTCAGCAGTTTTATCGTACTTTTCACCGCAATTATTCAGGCGTTCGGATCGGGTTTATTCCCGGGATTCAGCCTAACGCCATATGGCGGTGAGACGTGGATTGCACTGCTTCAGGAATGGTTTACTGTCATCATATTGATTGGTGTTGGTTTGGCTGCCTGGCAGCGATTGGTTTTAAAACCAGAGCGGTTTGAAGGTTCAAACCAGAAAGATGCGGTGCTCATCTACTGTTTGGTGATAGGCATTGTTCTCACCATGATTTTAGAGTTCTCAGCTTCCATCGTCGCTTCACAGGCATCTAGTCATGACTTCCGTCCAATTTCAAGCATGATGGCTTATGGGTTACGAGCATTTGGGATGACACCTGAAGCAGGGAGTATCGCCGCAGGGATTTTCTACTGGCTTCATATTCTGGTGATTTTGGGCTTCCTGATTTACATACCCGGGTCAAAGCATCGTCATATGTTTACCGCGGGACCCAATATTTTCTTTCGCCCACTTGAACCTAAGGGGCAACTACGTTCGCCAGATACTGGAGAAAGCGCTGAGGGTGGAGCGACAGTTGTTCAGACATTTGATGATTTTTCATGGAAAGATCTACTCGATACTTTGTCGTGTACTGAGTGTGGTCGTTGTCAGGAGGTATGCCCTGCTCACGCAGCAGGTACATCGCTAAGCCCTAAAAAATTGATCATGGATTTACGTGAAGGGTTGCTTGAAGCGAACACTCAGCCAGAGGCAAGTGTACCCATTGTTGGTGGTGTTATTGCGACGGAAACCTTGTGGTCTTGCACCACATGCCGAGCTTGTATGCAGGCGTGTCCAGTAAGAATTGAGCATGTGCCGAAGATCGTATCGTTGCGCCGCACCATGGTAGAAGCCGGGGATGTAGAACCCATGCTTCAAACGTCTCTCACCAGTTTTCAATCTCACGGGAATTCATTTGGAAAACCTGCTAAACAGCGAGCGCGTTGGACTAAAGGATTGAAACCAAAACTCAAGGATGCCCGCAAGGAACCGGTTGATATTCTCTGGTTTGTTGGCGACTTCGCCAGTTTTGATGCAAGAGCTCAAAAATTATCTTTATTGGTTGCACGTCTGCTGCAACAAGCCGGTGTTGATGTTGGCATTCTATACGATGGAGAACGAAACAGCGGTAATGATGTTCGGCGAGCAGGCGACGAAGGCTTATTTGAATTGCTGGCACAGCACAATATAGACCAATTAGACGCGTGCGATTTCAATCGAATTATGACAACAGACCCACACAGCCTGAACGCACTGAAATCAGAGTATCCCGCTTTGGGCGCGAATTACGATGTGCTCCATTATTCCGAGCTGTTGCTGGAGCTGATTCGGCAAGGGAAATTGACGGTCGATAAAAGCACATCACATCAGGTGACTTATCACGATCCCTGCTATCTCGGCCGATATAACGATGGGTTTGATGTGCCAAGAACATTGATTCAGGCGCTGGGGCATGAACTCCACGAAATGCCGAGAAATCGAGAGAACAGCTTCTGCTGCGGTGCAGGTGGTGGGCGAATTTTTATGGACGATGCCCACTTTAAAGAACGACCGAGTGAAAGCCGAATTCGCGAAGCCTTGTCGCTAGGGAAGGTCGATCGGTTTGTCGTGTCTTGTCCGAAAGATGTGGTGATGTACAGCGCAGCCGTTCAGGCATTGGGTGTGGAAGAACAAATCGTTGTTCAGGATTTGGCAGAGCTAGTATGGGATGCCGTGGGAATTGATACATCTAGAGAAAGCTAAGGAAAGCTAGGGGCAGTTAATGATGAATAAGGAAATACTTTGGAAGCCATCCGCAGAACGAGTTCGTCAGTCAAGGCTCAGTCAGTTTGCTGAGAGAAACGGCTTCGACCCACATGATTACGACGCTTTGCATCGTTGGTCGGTGAGTGATCTCGGTGGCTTCTGGTCGTCGGTCTGGGATTTCTGTGACGTTGTGGGCGATAAAGGGGAAACGTTCTATGTTCCCAGCCCCACAGCAAGAATGACGGGGGCTCGCTTCTTCCCAGATGCCCAGCTGAACTTAGCGGAGAACATGCTCAAAGGATCCGACGGTGATGTCGTGCTGTTCACAGCTAATGAATTTGGGCAACAGGCGCAATTTACGCGAAAAGATCTTAGGATGAGAGTGGCGAAAGTCGCTGATGGTTTGCGCCAGTCTGGAGTTCAACAGGGCGATAGGGTTGCAGGAGTTCAACCAAACAACTTGGATGCCTTGGTCGCCTTATTGGGCACTGTGAGCGTAGGGGCGGTGTGGACTTCTTGTTCGCCAGATTTTGGTCAGTCTGCCATTATTGACCGAATCGGTCAGGTAGAACCCAAGGTGTTATTTGTCGAGCCGCGCTATCAATACGGTGGCAAATCATTTGATATTTCTGAGCGCATTAATCAGGTTGTCGACGGTATTCCGAGTATTCAAGCCATTGTGCAAAGTGGTGAAGGTGAATTAGTCAGTGATCGTGCGACTCGCCAAAGCGATTATGGTCGTCAAGAGCCGTTGACATTTACCCGCACTCCTTTTGACCACCCCATTTATGTTCTTTATACCTCTGGAACAACCGGCGCGCCGAAAGCCATTGTTCATCGAGTCGGTGGGGTATTACTGCAGCATTTGAAAGAACATGTTTTGCATGGCGACGTTCAACACCACGATCGAGTAATGTGGTACAGCAACACCGCATGGATGATGTATCACTGGAATATGTCTGCGCTGGCCGCCGGAGCCGCTATTGTGCTTTACGACGGTGCACCCATTTTGAAAACTCCGAGCGGTCTAGATTCCACACCACTTTGGAATTTAGCTTCTGATCTTGGTTTGACACACTTGGGTGTTAGCCCTAAATATCTCGCCACTATAGCGGCAGAAGGGTTTCTTCCAAACCAGCACTATACGCTTTCACACCTTAAGTCACTTATGGTTTGCGGCGCGCCGACACTGCCTCATCAGTTCGACTGGGTGTATCAGGCAATCAAAGAAGACATGATGTTTGCCTCCATTTCAGGGGGAACAGAGATATTAGGTTGCTTCTTAATAGGATCGCCAATTCATCCTGTTTATCGGGGACAACTCATGGTTAAAGCTCTGGGGCACGCGATTGCGGCGTTGGATGATCGGGATATTCCGGTAATTGGAGAGCGTGGCGAGTTGGTTTGCACCGAACCTTTTCCCTCAATGCCACTTACGTTCTGGGGAGAGGGTGGAGATAAGCGATATCACGATACGTACTTTGGCGATCGCAACGAAGTGTGGACCCATGGCGATGTGGTTGAATTCACCTACTCAGGCGGCGGATACGTCCATGGTCGGTCAGACAATACGTTAAAACCCGGTGGGGTGCGGATTGGTATTTCTGAAATTTACGCCGTCTGCGAACAGTATAAAGAAGTGGACGATTACCTTGCATTCGGTCATCAGCATGATGGTGACGAAGATGTCGTACTTTGCTTAAAACCTGCACCCGGAGAAGACGTATCAAAAACGCTGGTGGCTGAAATACGCAATCAGATTAGACAGAACGCTTCTCCGCGCCATGTGCCTGCCAGAGTGCACATCGTTTCTGATGTACCTTATACCGTTAATGGGAAACGTGTAGAAGGCGCGGCAAGAACCGTAGTGGCGGGTGGCGTTGTTAAAAATATCGGGTCGATAGCCAATCAGGCTTGCCTTGAAGAGTACAGACAGCTGACTCGGGAGAATGCTTGGTGAATAACGCGATTGGGATAACAGGTGTCGCTTCTCTGAAACCTCAACGGCAAACCGAGGGTGTCACAACGCTGGAATTGCTGATGCGGGTATCAAGTTATGCCGCAAAAGACGCAGGCTTGTCTCCTTCGGATATTGATGGGTTACTGGTTTGCCCGCAAGTGGGAGAAACCCCCCAGCATGTGCCTGCCACCATTGCCGAGTACATGGGCCTCCAGCCGACAATGGCAAATGTTGTCGATCTTGGTGGTGCATCCGGGGCGGGAATGATCTGGCGTGCCGTGGCTGCGATTCAAGCCGGAATGTGCGAAACCGTATTATGTGTGATTGGCAACCATCGCAATCCAGAACCCAGCCGTTCACCCAATCGGAATCCGATTCGGGAATTTGATGTGCCTTTCGGTGCTTCTGGTGCCAATATTTCATACGCGCTGCTTATGCAGGCACACATGCACAAATATGGGTGCAGTGCTAAAGATTACGCTCAAATAGCAGCAGGTTCGCGGCAAAATGCGCAACTTAATCCCAATGCGATTTTTTACGGACAGCCAGCAAGTGTTGAAGACGTGCTCGCGTCACCGATTATCGCTTCACCTCTTCATTTATTTGAAATAGTCATGCCCGTGGCAGGGGCTGAGGCGGTTATTGTGACTTCCAGTCGCCATTTTCAAAAGGCAAATCATTCTCCGGTTTATCTTTTGGGTGCAGGTGAAAAAGTCACCCATCGCGCTGTCAGTCAAGCTCCAGAACTCACTTCAGGTCCCCTTAAACCTGCCATTCAACGTGCACTAAAACAGTCGAGAATGTCTGTTCAAAATATCGATTTCCTCTCGCTTTATGACTGCTACACCATCATGGTCGCAACGACGATAGAAGACGCAGGATTGTGCGCACCCGGCGAGTTTGGGCAGTGGTTGTCGAGTAACGGTGGAATGGGTATTGAAGCAAAACAGCCGATTAACACACATGGCGGTCAGTTGGGTTATGGGCAGCCGGATCTGGCTGGTGGTATGACGCATGTAGTGGAAGCGGTTCAACAAATTCGTGGCACGGCAGAGGCACGTCAAATCTCATCTTGTCGCAATGCATTAGTAACAGGAAATGGTGCCACCATGAGCGAGGCTGTAGCGTTGGTTTTAGGAGCGGAGCAATGAATCGGGATCATTTAGAACACTTGCAAACTTTAGAACACCTGCAAATTTTAGAGCACCTGCAAGTGCCTGGGCCAACGATAACCGCGTTGACACAACCTTTCTGGCGAGCTGTATCTGAATGCGAATTGGAAATACAGCAATGCCAATCTTGTCACAAGCATATTTTTTATCCGCGTTCGCAATGCCCGTTCTGCTGGGGAGAAGACTTGCAGTGGCAGCGGGTGACAGGAAGCGGGACTTTAAAAAGTTACTCTCAGGTAAACAAACCGGGGCATCCCGGATGGATAGACATAACACCCTACTATGTTGGTTTGATTGAACTGAATGAAGGGCCAACTTTGTTAAGTTATTTATTTCGGACAAAAAAGGACATGCAAATCGGAGACAGATTCAAGTTTGAGCCTACAAACTTGGGTGGTCGGATTTTGCCCTGCTTCGAGCAGGTTTAACTAGGGTCAGCAGACCCTAACAAAGGAACTGAGTTATGAGTAAGAATGAAGATGGTTGGAAAGGAGTTGTCAATGGCAAACCTGAAGTGGGGCAGACTGCTTCGAGAAAGCGAACGACTAAACTTGAAGATATTGATGCATTCACTGAAATGACAGGGGACAAAAACCCGGTCCACTTTGATGAAGAGCTTGCCAAAAAATCGCCTTTCGGAAAATTGATTGTGCAGGGTGGAGTGACGACAGGCATGTTAAATGCTGCTGTCGCTCAGGATTTACCCGGTCCGGGAACCGTATTTTTACATACGGACCTCAAATTTTTGAAAGCGGTTGGTGTGAATGAAACATTAACTGCGACCGTAGTGGTTGAGTCTGTAAGAGATGACAAACCTATTTGCCAGCTGAAAGCCACCATTTCAGACAGTGATGGGGATGTGTGTGTCGAAGGCAGTGCAACCACATTTACGATAGCGCTAGAAGGATTGTAAATGAGCGTGATCCCCGAGCATTGGAAAGCTCTGAGTTTAGCGGCTGTTGCCGTCATTTTGTCGTTGACTACTTGGTTTTCGGCAACCGCCATACTCCCAGAACTGGTTGTTGTTTTTGAGCTTACAGCCGAGCAATCATCTTGGTTAACCAATGCCGTTCAAGTGGGGTTTGTTGCTGGCGCTCTGACATCGAGTCTGATGTCCATTTCTGACGTTTTGAAATTAACCAAGTTGATGGCAACCGCGAGCTTGGTCGCTGCGTTATCCAACGCACTGCTTTTAACCGAACCGTCCGGTGGTTTCGCCATGTTGCTTCGTTTTATCACGGGTGTCTCTCTGGCTTTTATCTATCCACCCGCGATGAAGTTTATTGCTACGTGGTTTGTTAAAGGGCGTGGATTGGCAATGGGCGCGATGGTGGGCGCATTAACCTTAGGGTCTGCTCTGCCATTTTTGTTTCGAGGAGATACCGCCAATATCGACTGGCGGCTGGTGATCATCGGGAGCTCGGCGTGCAGCTTTATTGCAGCCGTCATTTTCGGATTTTTGCTCAGTGAAGGACCTCACTCTTTTGCCAAGACAAAGTTTAACCCGAGGCAGCTTGGTCAGGTTGTTAAGAATCGACCTGTCATGCTCGCCAATTTTGGTTATTTCGGGCACATGTGGGAACTCTACGCGATGTGGGGCTGGCTTTTGGCCTATGTAACCGCCGCGCAATCGAATGGGTTAGATATTAGCAATGCCGCATTGCTGACTTTTTCGGTGGTTGCGTTGGGGGCTCCAGGGAGTGTTTTTTGCGGTTGGCTTGCCGATAAGATTGGTCGCTGTTATGCCACTTCATTGATGATGGTTTGTTCTGGGAGCGCCGCGCTTTTACTGGGGTTTTATTTTGATGGTCCAGTCTGGGTATTTACCCTCGTAGCTATGGTTTGGGGCTTCACGGTTGTTGCCGACAGTGCTCAATTTTCGGCAGCGGTAACGGAGCTGTCTGATTCGTCACTAGTGGGTTCATCGCTGGCTTTGCAAATGGGCATTGGTTTTGCGATTACGATTTTTGCTATCTGGATAACGCCGCAAGTTGCCCAGTGGTTCGGCAGTTGGCAGTGGACATTTCTAATCTTGGTACCCGGTCCTTTTGTGGGAACGTGGGCAATGTTGAAATTACGTCGGCATCCGGATTCAGTCAGGCTTGCCGCTGGTAAAGGATGATTAGGGCTAACTAGTTCTATAAGGAAGGAATCATGATGGAAAATATAGGGAAATTTTATATCAATGGTCATTGGGTCAGCCCCGATTCCAGCGACACTCATACTCTGATTAACCCAGCTACAGAAGAGGTAACAAGCCTGATCCCCATGGCGAATGAAACGGACGTTAACCGAGCCGTAGCTGCTGCAAAAGCAGCGTTTGATGACTTTTCAATGACCTCCAAAGAAGAGCGTTTAGATTTACTGAATCGCTTGCTGTCTCTTTACAACGACGCTTACGAAGAAATTGCGCATTTAATGGTGCTCGAAATGGGCACTACCAAAGCGTTTTCAGAAGCGGCTCAGGCGTGGGTGGGCACAGCGCACCTGGAAGCCACTATCGCGGCACTAGAGAAAGAAGTGTTTGAGGAGGTTCGCGGAAACACATTAATTTCAAAAGAACCCATTGGTGTATGCGCTCTGATCACGCCTTGGAACTGGCCAATGAATCAGCTGGTCGTGAAAGCCGCACCAGCTCTGGCAGCAGGATGCACCATGGTGGCGAAGCCGTCTGAGTTTTCTCCATTATCCTCTATTAAATTTGCTGAGCTGGTTCATCAGGCGGGATACCCCGCTGGTGTGTACAACCATATTACCGGCGCTGGGGACAGTGCAGGCGGAGCACTGTCTTGTCATCCTGATGTCGATATGGTTTCGGTCACGGGTTCAACCCGAGCAGGGGTTGCGGTAGCAAAATCTGCCGCATCGACAGTCAAAAGGGTTGCACAGGAGTTGGGTGGGAAATCAGCCAACTTGATCATGCGAGATGCAGATCTGGAAAAGGCGGTAAAAGAAGGGGTAACGGCTTGTTACGTCAACTGCGGTCAGGCTTGCCGCTCACCAGCAAGAATGCTAATTCCTGAAGAAAAAATGGAAGACGCTAAACGCTTCGCCAAAGAAGCTGCCGATGCTCATAGTGTGGGAGACCCGATGGGCGATGTTACGCTAGGTCCGGTTGTCAACGAGATTCAATTCGAGCGAATCCAGTCCTTAATCAAAGCTGGAATTGAAGAAGGGGCCACCTTAGTTGCTGGTGGCTTAGGTCGACCTGATGGTCTTTCAAAAGGCTATTTCGTTAAACCTACTGTATTCGCCGATGTTGATAATTCAATGACCATTGCTCAGGAAGAGATTTTTGGACCCGTCATTGCGTTGATTGGTTATAAAACGGAAAGCGAAGCCATTGAGATTGCTAACGATACTGTCTACGGTCTTTCTGCATACATACAATGCCTAGACATGGAAAAAGCCCGACAGATTGCCCGGAAACTCAGAGTAGGATCTATCTGGATTAATGGTGCAGACTGGGATGCGAATGCGCCGTTTGGCGGCTACAAGCAATCCGGAAATGGTCGCGAGCACGGTGAGTGGGGGCTGGAAGACTATCTTGAAGTCAAATCGACGGCGGGTTACGTCTAAGGTCTGTTTATGAAGGACAACGACATATACATTGCCGCAGCAAAGCGATCACCCATAGGAAAGTTAAATGGCGTGTTCGCAAGCTTATCCGCTGCGGAAATCGGTTCTCAGGTCATAAAAGGAATGCTGGCAGAACATGACTTTGACCACGAACTGATCGATGAAGTCATTATTGGGCAGGTTCTGACAGGGGGCGCGGGCCAGAACCCCGCTCGACAGTCGGCGGTTTGGGCGGGTTTACCAAGCCGTATTCCGGCGATGACGGTCAACATGGTTTGTGGCGCAGGGCAGAAGTCGATTCATCTGGCGGCGCAGGCTATCAAAGCGGGCGACGCGGATTTGGTGCTGGCTGGTGGGCAAGATTCTATGACGCAAGCCCCACATGTGTTGCATGCCCGCGCACCCAAAAAGCTGGGCGATCAAGTAATGAAAGACAGCATGATCACCGATGGGCTTTGGGATAAGTTCTACAACATACACATGGGGGAAACCGTCGAACCCATTGCCAGTCGTTATGACATATCCAGAGAAATGCAGGATGAGTTTGCTCTGAACTCGCAGCTAAAAACCAAAAGAGCGATGGAATTTTGCCTTTTTGAACAAGAGATTACTCCCATTAAGGTGAAGACAAACAAAAGTGATGCCATTGTTTCCCATGATGAACAGCCGCGCCCTCAGTCATCGCTCAAGAAGTTGTCAGAAATGCCCCCTGCATTTGTCGGACAAGGGACTATTACCGCTGGAAATGCTTCAGGTATCAACGATGGCGCTGCTTCCGTTTTAGTCGGGCGAGGTAGTGCGCTGTCATCCGCTGGGCTAAAACCTATGGTTCGAATCGTCTCTTATGCATCCGCGGCATTGGACCCGATAGATATGGGGTTAGGTCCAGTACTGGCATCAAAACAAGCGCTATCAAAGGCAGGGTGGACCGTAGACCAGTTAGATGTGGTTGAACTGAATGAAGCCTTTGCTGCTCAATCCATTGCGGTAATGCGAGATTTGTCTCTGAATTCAGAAAAAGTAAACCCCAATGGCGGCGCTATCGCGCTCGGCCACCCCTTAGCTGCATCGGGATGCCGCATTGTAGTGTCTCTGATTCATCAAATGATAAGAGCAAACGCAAAACGAGGCTTGGCATCCATGTGCATTGGCGGCGGACAAGGCGTAGCGATTTGTCTTGAGTTGGCAGATTAAGAGATTCCAATGAGATTAGCTGGTTGCGTGATAACTTGTAAAAGCATGTTTTGTGGCCTGCGACTTCCCACTATTGCACTTCATCCATTTATAGCTAGGGCAGCAAGGGAGCTTATGCTACACTCGCCGCCCTTTCCTGTTTCAATGAGATGATCACCATGAGCCTAAAGCAAGAACTTCAAAAGCTTCACAACCGTTTAGATAACTGCCAGCGTAAACTAGACGCAGCGAAAGGGCGTGGCGATCAAGAAATGATTACAAAGTTCGTTGATGAAATAGAAAAGATGAACAAGAAAGCGAACTCTATGAAGCACAAGCAGCAGTACGACATGAACAAAGAACGTAAAAGCTTGCTTGATATGCCATTCTCTCGTGAAATCACCAAAGCCGAACAAGCGGATATGGGCAAACTGAAGAAATCAGTAAAAGGCTTGGTTGTCGTGCACCCGACAACAAAACTGGGTAAAGAACTTCAGCTGAAAGCAATGACAGGCTACGCCCCGAAAAAATTCTAATTTTTCAGCCCAATTCTAAAAAAGGGGGTGTTCAGAATGCCCTGAACACCCACTCTAATTTTGCTAAATCACTATCATCAGTCCTTTCCAAATCGAAATGCCCGCATAGGCTTTTTTCTGCGGTTATTATCAAACAAATGATGCTTTACGTTATGTTTTGTGAAAGGTATCTATCACTTAATTACTATAGTGTTTATGTCTTCACCATCGCTCCAACGGCTGCATGTGTTGAGACCCGTAATCGTGACAGTTGCACCAGCCAGTTTTGCTGCCAGTAACTGGCTAAACTGCGATTTTCCAGCGACAGAGTTTTCATCTCTAATCAACCAATAATTGTGAGTTGCACAGGTTGGTGAACCGGATTTAGCTGTACCACCTGTCAACTTTACTAAGTGCAAATTATCGGATGCTCTCGCATAGAGAGTTTCTACTTTGCCAGTCTGAGTGCCAGCGTGAACACCAAAAGTCGCCATACAAAGTACCGGGATCATCTTGACTAAAAATTTCATATTTTCTCCAAAGCAAACTAACGCCCAATAAAGTAGCCGTGAGCGAGTATATTCCGCTGCTAAAACTACTTTGAATGTGAGCTAAAATTTGGAGAGAATTATACTTTGCTACCAAGTTCATATTGGTGTGCTACTTGACTTGTGCGAGCGATCTCACCTTCATGATTTTGAAAGCATTGTGCTAGGGCTATACATTAAAAGCCGTGCTTGTTATTTCGACAATTTGTGAGGGCTAGAAACCAGCTTGAATAAACACAGCATAATACAGAGGAAGTGATACTAGATGGGCTATGATCGTCCCAATGATAAGCACTTTCTTGCTTGCTACATTCGCTACATGCCGCATTTTTGGCGAGTAAAAAAGGCACATAATACAGTATGCAGTATAGATAATTAGCCAAGCGATCCAAAACTCATGAACAAAGAAAAACTGTTGGTTGATTTGACCATATACTGCAATGAGTCCAATAGAGAAAAATAAACTACCTGAAAACTCTTCAATTTTTACCTTTAAAGCGCTCGTTTCTTTACCTGTCCAATAGTGATATATCTTGAAAGGAATGATCCCTAATAAATAAATGGCATAGATCGAAAAAGCTATTCCCCAAAACATCGGATCCCTCGTTTCATTTTAACGTCCATTTTTCAACACGGACTTGGGTTTTCAAAAAAGGGGCGAGTATACAGAGTAAATCGGATTGCATATCTTAGATTCCTTATCTGTGCGAGTCATATCATCTTTAGCTAAAAATTGTTCAGCATGATTTGAAAGGTATTCTTAATACGGATTTGTGTGCCTCGCTATTTAGAACTACCAATTTATCCAATCAAGAAAATTAAACGCCTCATTAATGGGCTAGGAATTGCTGGGTGAGATTCTTTTCAGGTTAAATACATTTCACCATAAGTAAACAAGGGGGGCCTTTTCCCCAAAAATCCACAAGCTCTTCAAGAGGGTAAAAGCCCATACCTATATAAAAATGTCTCGTTTTGTCGTAGTTATCGTCGCAAGCAGACGTTCCTAACGTTTTAACTTGGAGAAGCTTAATCGCTCTCGCTTCTAGGTCCGATTTACAGCCGCTAGTAAACTTCGCCCTATACCTTGGCGATGGTGTTCCTTATCTACGGCTAGTACATGTAATTCTGCGGAGTAGTCATTGTGGTAATCGACGGAAAAGAACCCAACCAACTTATCTTTCTGCCACGCGGTATAGGTATCCAATGTTCCAATCGTACCCACGTATTCTCTTAGCGCTTCTTCACGACCGAACCATTCGGGTACAGTTCGCAGTACTACCTCACATTGTCTTCCTAACTCCTTTGCAGGACCTTTTATTTCTATGTGATTCAATTTGGCTCCTTGAGATAGTTCATTGCATATTGGGTATCGTATCCCTCGCCAGACCAAAATTCGGTTTTACTCTGTTGCAATGTTTTCTCTCTATAAAAAAGAACAAGCGCTAACGCCAAACCAAATGGCGTGTAGCGCATAGTGTAATCTACGTGTATCCGTCTAACTGCTACTGAATTGAACCAATGTATACGGGAGCTGGTGTATTACCATAGGTTGGAAGCGTTGCGCATGTGCCTTGTCCGCCATAATAAAATATCGCTTTCTTGGCGTTATTTTGGATATTTTGCAGCATGCCAACCCACAATGAACATGTGACAGTATCTATGCCTTTCCATGTGCCTTTTGTATTACATATATAGGTAAAGTCATTTCTGCCAGAATGCAGAATATTAACACTTCCATTCCCGTAAACGAGTACTCGATTAACGGTCACCTCACAATTGAAAGCGGCAAATGCATTTGTAGAAACCACCAAAGATAACAACAAGAGTAGCTTTTTCATTTTTTCTCCAATATTTATTATGAATAACAGAGTCTTAAAGATCAAAATTGACTCTGTAAAATCGAGGCGATTATACATTGCAACTTAACTCATATTTGTTGGAGATGTGTTTTGTGTGAGTGAACTCTCCTTCAATGAAGAAGCGTTAGTTTGACAAGGTCATTTTCATTGGTATCTCAGTCGGTCAGACTTATATTCTAGCCCATATATCCTAAATTCTGCTCAGCCAGTACAGTTAACACTGAACGCGATTTTTTTAGCTAGTGACCTGCATTTCGTATCGAGCGACATCGAAACTAAACATTTCTTGTCTATCAACAAGCTCAAACCCAAAATATTCGTAAAAAGCTCTTAAGCGCTCTCTTGAGCCATGGCAATCGCAACGAACCCAATTGAATCCAAAATATTTAGCAAACTTCACAATCTCAGTCAGTGCGAGTAAGCCGAGACCTTTGGAATGATACAGATCACCGATGGCTAACTTATGGAAAAATAGGCTACCTTTTGTATCGATGTCGGGCCAAAAGCTGTCATGATCAAAACTGATAAATACGGTACCTACAAATATATGTTCGTGTTTCAGGAGGTAAAGGCTTTCCGGTGAGTAAGAGTGTTTCAGCGACGAGATTTTTACTTGTTCATGCGTCCATAAAGGGGTGTTATTTCTGTTACATCGTTCTACCGCCTGACTTAAAAAGCCAGACGCCATTTCCCAATGTTCCTCTTGTGAGGTTTTAACTAATTCCATTTATTCACCAAAAATTAACGGGGCGTGTTGGCAGTGCTTTTTAGGTATCCAGATTGGATAGCCATTTATTCTTAAATCCCTTTCTGGCGATTAGTGCATGTGAAATGAGCATACCTATTATTGGCAATGTAAACATTGAGATAAAGGTGAGTAACACCCATAAAATCCAATTCAACTTATTCTTTGACGCAATAACGCCTAGAGAAATAATGTACAGAAAAACTAGAGAACCGATATAAATACCCATTTCTAACTCTTTGAAAAAAAATGAGATAGCTACTGTTACAAGGATTGAAATCAGAATAATAGTGTGAATAAGAAGTCACTTTCTATTACTTTTTCTATATTGTCTGAATTCCCCTTCGTTTAATAAGGTTTTTGGGCTCAATTCCACTCTTTGTACTGTCCGCTTTTCCATGTGATATGTTAGTCCATTTAACTCACTGTTAATGCAGTACCTAGCTTTTACCAAAACTAGGTGATTAATACTGCTTGTTAGTAACTGACCTTACTAAGATGTTAAGACTCGACAGCTTTTTCAAGTTCTGATTTTGTAAATAGTGGTGTGAAATTTAGCCCCATTTTAACCAGATTTTCTCTACCCGCGCCTTCACGGTCTATAACACATACCACTGTGTTTACTATTGCACCACGAGATCGCAGTTCTTTTACAGCATCGATAATCGCACCTCCGGAGGTCACAACATCTTCAACAATCAGAAGTTCTTGATTTTCTATGTTGCCGCCTTCGGCTAGCTTACATGTACCGTACTCTTTGGCTTCCTTACGAACAAATAGCACTTGCTTTTCTGTTTCCAACGACAACGCTGTAGCAATGGGTATGCCTCCCATCTCTAACCCTGCTAGCTGGTCAAAATTATTAGGTAGAATAATGGCTAAATGCTTTGCTATTGCTTTGAGAATTCGAGGGTTTGATTCGAAAAGGTATTTATCGAAATATTCGGTAGCTGTGACTCCAGATCTAAGTGTGAAGTTACCTTTAATATTGGATATTTCATAAATCGATTTTGCTAATTCATCTCTGTTCAATTGTTTTCCCCTTGTAAGATTTTTTAGAGCTACAAGTGCATTTATTTATCTAGTTGAGAACCTGTATTTTAAATTAGAGCTAGTATATAGAACCTCATGATTGGCATTATGCAGATTCATTTTCTATGCGAGTGATATCTATATTTGTGAAAAAAAGCTGCCAATGTTACTTGGCAGCCTTTTTAAATGAGTGGGGATTAATGAATTAGTATTGGATATCCATACCTTTTGCTTTGTTGCTTTCGAAGCAAGCTTCAACAACCGCCATGGTTTGGAAAGCGTCTGCAACAGCAGTGTGTAGGGTGTCATCTTCACCGGATGCGAAGCGTTGAATGTTGCTCATGGTGCCGATAAACGCTTCTGGGAACCACCCTCCTTCAAGTGGGACGGACTGCCATTCTTTACCCCGTTCACAAAACAAAAATTCATCAGGCTCGCCGTTGGGGTAATCCAGCAGGACGCCCATTTTTATCATCACGCAACCTTCGGATCCTTCAAAGCGGAAACTGGCGTCTTGCGCTTTACGACCGTAATCGTGATTGTGATTAATAGACATTAGGCAGCGCAAAGGATATTCGTAATCCAATATGGCGCTGGTGCGAGTTTGCTTGAAGTCTTGCGAGCGTGGATCCGCCATACTCCGACAATAGACCGATTTGGGGTTACCCGCGATTGAGCGAATGAGGTCGATGTAATGAATAGAGTGAACCAGCAACTCTATTCTTTCCATTTTGAGTAGAAACGGAAACATCTCCCATGGGGTGTGGATGTTTAAGTGAACTTCAATATCTGTTAGCTCACCCAGCTTTCCGCTTTGGACAACGTCTCTGAGCGCCAGCATCATGGCAGAAAATCGAAGCTGAAAGTTTACCGCTGCAATGAGTTTTTTGCGTTCGCAAATTTCTCGGATCACTTTTGCTTGTTCAAGATCCAAGCCCAGAGGCTTTTGAATCAAAACAGGCGCACCATCGGGTAGCATTTCCAGCACTTGTGGGGCTGCAACAGGGGGAAGAGGAAGATCATAAACGACATCCGTAAACTGGGTTGCTTCTTCCAAGCTCTTATAAACGGTTTCGATTCCCCAGTCGCTTGCGACTTTTTCTGCTCTAGAAGTATCAATGTCAAAGATCCCCTGAACATGGAAACCGGCTTTTTTGTAGGCGGGTAAATGTGCATCATGAACTATTCCACCAGCACCAATGATTACAATTGGTTTGGGGTTATTGGGTTTTGGCCAAGCTTGCTGCAATTCCATTGTCATCGTTCACTCCTTGAATTCTAATTTGGCTTTGATACTGCTGCGCCAGTTATGCGATAAAGATAGTCGTGTATAAGGGCTTTTAGCTTATTTTTTCTTCTCTACAAGCAAAATATGCTCGCAATACAGCACGGTTTTTCCGTCTTGATTCAACACTTCTACTGTTTCGGTGACTTGTCCAAAACCCTCTCGTTTGGGGTCATCTACCTTTTTACTTATGGTTATTCGGCTTTTGATGGTATCCCCAATATAGACCGGATTAGGAAACCGCAACCTTTCGTAGCCATACGTGAAAGCGAACGGGTTAATCTCTGTGGCGGTTAATCCAATTCCAATAGCAAACGTCATGGTTCCGTGGGCAATGCGCTTACCCCAAGGTTGCTGTTTGCAAAACTCTTCATCCATATGGTGTGGGAAAAAATCCCCTGTGTGACCCGCATGTACTACAAAATCCGTTTCGGTAATGGTGCGACCCAAAGTAAGGCGTATCTCTTCCATTTCGTAGTCTTCAAAATATCGTGCTCGTTCCATGTTCACTACCTGCATTTTTCACTTGTTGAATTTCATATTCACAATCTAGATTTATATTTGAAATTTATTGTTGATCATTTTTTAACCAAGTGCTAGTGTTGATTTTGAAATTAGATTTCGAATATGAAATTAAAGTTGAGGTTATCATGGAAAGAAAACCGACAGTGGGCGTTTCATCACGTCCGGTAAAAGGTATGCCCACTGACCACGCCGACATTCCTGTATGGAATGCAGAAGATTGGTATTACGAAGATTTTGAGGTCGGTCATACCATTCGTTCCCTCAGGCGCACCATTTCTGAAGGTGAAGCCATGCTATTTAATAGCCTGGTCATGGACCTTCATCCTTATGTAGCTGACGACACGTTTGCGAAAGAAGAAGGGCATTTTGGCAAGCGATTAGTCGCCGGAGCGCAAGTTTTTTCCTACGGTTTGGGCTTGGTAGCAACCAACTGTCTCAATTCATTTTCCTACGGCTACGACAAACTCCGTTTTATCAAACCCACCTTTATTGGCGACACCATATACACAGTGCGCAAAAACTTATCGAAAGTACCTAAGTACGACGAGATGGGATTAGTACGTGTGAGCTATAGCGTTTATAAGGGCGATGGTGAGCTTGTACTTTATTGCGAACATTTATTAACGGTTCTCTACAAAGATAAAGATGGCAAGAAGGAGTCAGCGGGTGAGTAAAGTAACACTACATGGTATGACTTGGGATCACTGCCGCGGGTACGACCCAATGGTCGCGACAGCAAATAAGTTTGCAGAACTTCACCCAGAAGTAGAGATCATTTGGCATAAACGCTCTTTGCAGGCATTTGCCGATCGCCCTCTTGAAGAAATGACCACTGAGTTCGATCTTATGGTGATTGATCACCCTCATGCGGGAGCGGCGTCTGAAACTGGGTTGCTTCTTCCTCTTGACGGAAACGGATTCGATGACGAGCTTCAGTTACTTGCCCAGCAGTCAGTAGGGCAATCACATACATCGTACTTTCATGGGCGCCAATGGGCTCTCGCAATTGATGCAGCCACCCCCGTTGCTGCATATCGACCAGACAAATTAGACAGAATTCCACAGGAGTGGGAAGACGTTGTCGCACTAGCAAAAGCTGGCAAAGTTGTCTGCCCGCTAAAACCCATTGATGCCTTAATGTGTTTCTACAATGTCCTTGCCAATCAAGGTGTCCCTTTTGGCACTGACGTGAATGGTGTAGCGACTGAAAAGGGTATCGCTGCGCTTAACCAGCTATTACGCGTGAGCCAGCATGTGGATGAGCGATGTTTTTCTATGAATCCCATCGGTGCTTATGAATGGTTAGCCAGTCGAGAAGATGCAGCATACATCCCGTATTTATATGGTTACAGCAACTACGGGCGTGAAGGGTTTCGACAGCATGTTGTCCGCTCTTGTGATGCCCCAGTATTTGGCGACAAAACGGTGGGTGGTACAACTCTCGGCGGAACAGGAATCGCAATCTCCGCGTCGACTCTGCACAAAGAGGTCGCATTGAAATACGCCTTTTGGATTGCCTCCGCTGATGTGCAAAAAGATCTCTTCTTTAACTCAGGTGGGCAGCCAGGAAATTTGGTTGCGTGGGAAGATGAACATTGTAACCAGCAATCCAATCACTTTTTTAAAGACACATTAACTACGTTAGAAAACGCCTATTTACGCCCAAGGCACAACGGATACATGCAATTTCAAGATGTCGCTGGGGATTGGGTAAATGCGTGTCTGCAAGGCCAGCTTTCTCCGGAAAAAACGGTCGAGAATATTCAGCAAGAATTCGCAAGGAGTAAAAGATGACATTGCCGCTAGAAGGGAAGTTGGTGGTCGATTTTAGCCAATTTCTTGCTGGACCTTTGGCGGGTCTGAAGCTTGCCGATTTAGGAGCTCGCGTGATCAAGATTGAACGCCCGGGTTCTGGAGATTTATGCCGACACCTGTATTTAACCGACACCGACGTAGGTGGCGTGAATTCGCTGTTTCAGGCAATTAACCGCAACAAAGAAAGCTATTGCGCTGATTTGAAAAAACCTGAAGATGTCGCTGCTGTAAAGAACCTCTTAAAGAAAGCAGACATCGTTTTACAGAACTTCCGACCAGGTGTAATTGAAAGACTGGGATTGGATTATGAAGCAATTCGTCACTTTAATCCTACAGTTATATATGGGTCTGTTTCTGGTTATGGCACAACAGGACCATGGATAAATCGTCCGGGTCAGGATCTATTAGCGCAGTCTCTATCAGGGCTAACGTGGCTAAGTGGAAATAGCGACATGCCACCGACTCCAATGGGGTTAGCCGTCGCCGATATGTTGGCGGGTAATGCACTGGTTCAAGGTGTTTTGGCAGCGTTGGTAAAAAGCCAATCTACAGGCGAAGGAGGCAAGGTAGAAACCAGCCTATTGGAAGTGTTGATTGATTTTCAGTTTGAGGTGCTCACCACTTATTTGAATAGTGGAAAGAAAAAGCAAGAACGTAGCCAGATGAACAATGCTCATGCGTATTTATCTGCACCTTATGGCATCTACAAAACCAAAGATAGCTATATTGCGATAGCTATGGGACCTGTAGACCAGCTGGGGAAATTGATGGGCGACGAGAATATAGCTCAATACACTGATAGCAAGGTGTGGTTTAGCCAGCGAGATGAGATTAAAGCGCAAATACAAACCAAGTTGTTAGAGGAAAAAACAGCGTATTGGATGTCGATATTCTCGCAACATGATGTTTGGGCTTCGGAAGTACTGAACTGGGATGAATTAATTGAATCTGAAGCATTTCAACACCTCGATATGCTTCAGAAACTTGAACACCAAGATGTAGAAGAACTACTGACAACTCGTCTACCAATAAGGTTTGACGGAAAAGTTTTGAACAGCAAGGTAGCTGCACCAACACTAGGTCAGCATACCGGATCGATCACCAAGGAGTTTTTACTTAAGTGACTCACGTAAGTTTAATCTATACGACTAATCTTTAGCCGGCTCTCAATACAGGGAGAACGGCGTCATGGAGGACATGATGAAGCGTTTATTAGGATCGAACACACTCACTAAAGCAATTGGAATTGCTTGTTTAACCGCTGCTGCTTCGGCTGCGAATGCTGCAGACGACAACGTACTTCGCGTCAAGCTTATTGGTGGTGCGCAGTATGAACCTCTCTACACTTTGATTCCAAGGTGGGAAAAGAAAACGGGTATGAAAGTGGACGTGCTTTCGCGTAAAAATCACTTCGAGTTAGACCGCGAGATCAAGCAAGACATCGCCGCGAACAATATCAATTACTGTGTGGCGTCTAACCATACCAGCTTCGCCCCTCAGTATGGCTCTATCTACACCGATCTTCGTAAGCTGATCAACAAAAATGTACTTGATGAGTTTGTGGGGCTTACGCTTGAGCACGGAACTATAGATGGGCGCTTGGTACAGTTGCCAAGGCACAGTGATATCTCAAACCTTTACTACAAGAAATCTCTGTTTGAAGACGAAGGTAATAAGTCTAAGTTCAAAGCCAAGTATGGCTACGATCTAACACCACCTGAAACATGGAGCCAAGTGAAAGATCAGGCAATTTTCTTTGCTGATCCACCCAACTTCTATGGCACCCAGTATGTAGGTAAAGATGAGGCGATAACGGGGCGTTTCTATGAAATGCTTGTCGCAGAGGGCGGCGCCTTATTTGATAAAGAGTGGAACCCAACCTTTAACTCTGAAGCAGGGCAACGAGCGTTGCAATGGTTTGTGGATTTGTATGAAGCCAAAGCCGTTCCAGCAGGGGTGCCTAACTACTTATGGGATGATACTGGGCTTGGATTTGCCTCTGGCACTGTTGCGTTAGATTTGGATTGGGCTGGTTGGGCTGCGTTTTTCAACGACCCGAAAAACTCCAAAGTGGCTGGCGACATTGGTTTGGTGAAAGCACCTAAAGGATCGAGTGGCAAGCGCACGGGTTGGTCTGGGTCTCACACTTTCTCGATTACCGAAGCATGCGATAACAAACAAGCTGCAGCATCGTTTATTACCTTTTTGACCAGTTACGAAGGGCAAATCCTTGAAGCGAGACGTGGCTTACTCCCAACTCGTGAACGTGTATGGCAAGACATCATCGAAGCCAATCGCGCCATGAATAACGACTTCATGGTTCAGGTGTTCGAAACCTACCAAGAGTCCATGGCAGAAGATGCGTTTACACCACCTCTTATTCCGGAGTGGATCGAAGTATCTAACCAAATTTGGCCACAGCTTCAAGCGGCTGTCGTTGGCGATAAAACCGTGAAGGAAGCATTAGATGATGCAGCCGAAGGTGCTCGCGAAGTAATGGAAGACGCAGGCTACTTATAAGGCTGTAGGGGTATAAGCATATAAGGGTGGGGGAACAACCCACCCAGCTTGAATAGGGTCAACAGACCCTAATCTCAACCAATACAAGGATAGGTATGTTTCGAGCAATTCGGCGTTTTGTCCACCGAGAAGAGTCGGTTCCCTATATGCTGCTATTACCAGCAATAGTAACCATACTCGTAGTGGTCTTGTTACCACTTATATTCTCTCTGTACACAAGTTTTACGCCATACAAAATCACTCGCCCTGAAACACTTTGGAAGTTTATCGGGCTGAGAAACTACAGCCGAATATTTTCCGACGCGGATTTCTGGTGGGTATTCGCAAGAACGGTGTTTTTCTTAACCATCGTTTTAAATGTGGAGCTAATACTGGGGCTAGTTATTGCCCTGTTGGTGAACCAAATTACCAAAGGAAAGCGTCTATTACGTACCGTAATGATGTTCCCAATGATGTTTTCTCCAATATTGGTAGGTTTTCAGTTCAAATTTGTTTTTAACGACAACATAGGCATTTTAAACAATTTACTCCAAACGCTAGGGTGGACAGATCAAGCGATCCCGTGGCTGGTTGATGGCACCTTGGCCATGATGTCTATCATGATTGCTGAAATCTGGATGAGTACCAGCGTCTTTGCCATTTTATTGTTGGCGGGGCTATATGCTATGCCTCAAGACCCAATTGAAGCAGCGAAAGTCGATGGGTGCTCACCCATACAGGTATTTAGACACATAACATTGCCCTTTTTAATGCCATTTATCTTCATTGCGATGACGATTCGCTCACTGGATGTGGCGAGAGCGTTCGATATTGTCGATGTGATGACAGGAGGCGGACCCGCGGGGCGAACCGAACTGTTATGGACTTTGATCGCGAGAGTCGGCTACGACAACGCGAAAATGGGGCAAGCCAATGCGATGGCGTATGTATCGATTCTGCTTTCTATCGCCTTTACCTTCTATTTCTTTCGTAAATTAATGGCGGCTCGTCGCTTTATGGGAGGTGCACAATGATCTTGGCATCAACACGCGTCACACTCCAGAAGTTGGCAGTTCGAGTTGGGGTATTCGTACTGATTTCCCTAATGTGTATCCCCGGGGTATGGGTCATTTTTTCAGCTTTTCGGCCGAATGGAGAGATCTTAGCTAAGCCTCCAGTGTGGATTCCGCAAGAATTTGGCTTGTCCAATTTCATGTCGATACTCGGAGTTGGGGTAGACCAAATCGCGATTCCGGTTGGCAGCTACTTTATGAACTCGCTGATCATCGCGATAACCAGTACCGTCATCGCTATCTTGATTGGTATTGCTGGCGGGTACGCTTTTGCTCGATATCGATTTAAAGGGAAAGACGCTCTGTTTTTGGGCTTGATGCTCTCGCGAACCATACCTGGGATCGCCCTCAGCCTGCCGGTGTTCATTCTATGGAGCAAGCTCGGTTGGATAGACACGCAATTTGGGGTGATTTTGGTGTATGTCGCTTTGAATGTGCCATTCACGATTTGGCTGATTGACGGTTTTTTCCGACAAATACCGAAAGACTTATCGGAAGCCGCACAAGTCGATGGTTGTACCCGTTGGCAAGCGTTTTGGAAAATTGAGTTTCCTTTAGCGAAATCGGGTTTGGCTTCGGCAGGTATTTTTGCCTTCCTAACCTCTTGGAACGAATACGCATTGGCGAGCCAGCTTACACGTTCCACAGACAGTAAAACGTTGCCCGTTGGGTTAATGGATTTTACGGCTCAATTTACGATTGACTGGGCAGGTATGTGTGCCATGGCAGTAATCATTATTATTCCGGCACTTATTCTTACGTTTTTAGTTCAAAAGCACCTGATTTCAGGGCTGACATTTGGTGGTGTAAAAGGATAAACATCTATGGCTGACGTAAAGCTGAACAAGGTAGTGAAAAGATACGGCAAAACTGAAGTAGTTCATGGTGTCGATTTGGATATCAAACACAATGAATTCGTGGTTTTGGTTGGTCCGTCTGGCTGCGGAAAGTCGACCACTTTAAGAATCATTGCTGGGTTGGAAGGAATCACAAGCGGTGACGTTGTGATCGGTGATCGGGTCGTTAACGATTTGCCACCAAGGGACAGAAACATCTCCATGGTGTTTCAGAGTTACGCACTATACCCACACATGACGGTGGAAGAGAACTTAGGTTTCGGGTTGAAAATATCCAACATAGAAGAGTCTGAAATCGAAAAGCGAGTACAAAACGCGGCCGAGATTCTAGGGCTAGACAGTTTGATGGATAGGATGCCTGCTGAACTTTCAGGCGGGCAACGTCAACGGGTTGCTATGGGACGAGCCATTGTGCGCACGCCAGATGTGTTTTTGTTCGATGAGCCTCTGTCGAACTTAGATGCAAAGCTGCGCGTACAGATGCGTACCGAGATTAAAAAGCTCCACCAAACGGTTAAAACAACCGTCGTGTACGTGACTCACGATCAGGTCGAAGCCATGACATTGGCCGACAGAGTGGTGGTGATGCGAGATGGCTACATAGAGCAGATTGGCTCGCCTATGGAGATCTTCCATGCGCCTACCAACATGTTTGTGGCTTCTTTTATCGGAAGCCCGCCAATGAACATGATCGATGCCATCGCCTATGAGCAAAATGGGAAATGGCTGTTGCATTTGGAAGGTGCGCACGAGGTTGAACTACCGGAACGCTTTTTAGGCAAAGTGACCCATGAACAAAAAATCGTGGTAGGTATCCGACCGGACGATCTCTACCCAGTTGGGCATGGTATGGAGAGTGGCGCGCAAAGTTCTCCTTTTCATGAAAGTGTCATCATTTCTGAACCGCAAGGCACAGAGACCATTTTGTTTGTGCAAATAGGACAGAAAGAAGTTCAATCGAAAATGTTAAGCCCGAGGGATGTAAGAAACGGGGAGCGTTTGGAATTTGCTATCGGGTTGGATCGTATTCATCTCTTTGACAAAGGAACCGAGCAGTCCCTTTTATCTGATAGCCCTCACGGAGAGTAATCATGACAAGCCATATCAGCGAACAAGATGAAATTACAGAGTTGCTTAAACAATGTTATACCGGCGTGGTCAATGACGTAATGCGAGGAGAAGGTATAACGAACTACGTTTTGCCTCGTGAATTGCGCCCTCTTATTACGGATCAAGTCTTAGCCGGACCCGTGTTCACCATTCAGGGAGAAGTTGATCAAACAATGGATGGTCATCAGAGTTTGCTGGAATGGACGGGGTTACTTTCCAAAGCAAAGCCCGGGCATATTTGGGTATGTCAGCCTAATGATAACAAGGTTGCCCACATGGGGGAGCTTTCGGCAGAAACTCTGCAACACAAGGGTGTTCTGGGTTGCTTAGTGGATGGCGGAGCAAGAGATACTGGGTTTATTCGTAGAATCGGTTTTCAGCTCTGGCACCGATTCTATACACCCGAAGACATTGTTGGGTATTGGAAACCCGTCGGGTTTGACGTTGCGATTGAAATTGGCGGTGTCACTATTTCTCCTGGCGATTACTTACTCGCCGATGACGATGGTGCCATTATCATCCCTAAATCCATTGCTAAATCAGTGGCCGAAGCCGCGTATGCATCCACTAAGGTAGAGAACAAAGTGCGCAGCGCAATTCTTGATGGGATGGATGCTCAGGAAGCCTATTTGCAATACGGTAAGTTCTAATGGCGTCGGTGATTTTGCTTAAAGAGGACGACAATGTGTTGATTGCTTGTCGGGAATTACGCCAGAAAGAAGTCGTATCGATGGAAGGATCTGAGCAGGCTATTGAGGTTAAACAACCGACGCCTGTAGGGTTTAAGATTGCGCGATTAGCATTAAAAAAGGGTACGTTAATCATTAAATATGGCGTGCCAATCGGGCAGTGCAGTGCCGATGTAGAAGCGGGGGAGTTAATTCATACTCATAACCTACATAGTCAATACATCCCATCGCATCAAAGAGGAGGGCACACTCATGAGTAAAGCCGTATCGAGTCCCCAAGTTCATTTGCAAGGTTATTTGAGAAGCGATGGGCGAAAAGGGATTCGCAATCAAATTATGGTGGCATATTTGGTGGAGTGCAGTCATTTTGTAGTGAGCAAAATTGTTCGCCACTTCGAAGACTTAGCTCCGGGCTTAGTGCATGAGGTTGGCTTTCCAGGTTGTTATCCTAACTCACACGCGGAACGTGTTTTGTCTGGGCTTGCAACTCATCCAAATGTTGGTGCTGTTCTGTTTGTTTCTCTTGGCTGTGAGAGCATGAATAGGGAAAAGCTGGATAAATTGGTCAGATCCAGTGGTAGACCTTCACGCACCATCAGTATTCAAGAAGTGGGTGGTACGCAAAACGCCATCGATATAGGGGTTGAGTGGGTTACGGGTGTCATGGATATTTTGGCATCTGAAACCAAAGTAAATATGGATATCAGTGAGCTTTCCGTTGCGACTATTTGTGGTGGCTCTGACGGAACTTCAGGTATATCAGCGAATCCGGCAGTAGGGTTAAGTTTTGATCAGCTGGTGGATATGGGGGCAACCTGCATTTTTGAAGAAACAGGTGAGCTGATAGGTTGTGAAACGCACATGAGCCAACGTGGTGCTACACCTGAGATTTCAAAAGCGCTTGTCGATTCAGTTGATAAGGCGGCGCGTTATTATAGTACGCTTGGTTTTGCGAGCTTTGCACCGGGTAATGCGGATGGCGGGCTGACTACCATTGAAGAAAAGTCTTTAGGGGCATATTCCAAAAGTGGTACGCGCCCGATTGAAGGCATAATAAAGCCCGCTGAATTGCCTAGTCAAAAAGGGCTTTGGCTAATGGATGTAGTACCTGATGGAGAAGTGCGCTTCGGCTTTCCCAATATCGCTGATAACGCTGAAATCACAGAACTGATTGCCTGTGGCGCCCATATGGTGTTGTTTACCACTGGGCGAGGATCGGTAGTTGGCAGCGCGATTTCACCTGTCATTAAAATTTGTGCAAACCCTGAAACTTACAGCCGAATGTCGAGTGATATGGATATAAATGCCGGAAAGATCTTGGAAGGTACAACGTTAGATTTCGTTGCAAATGAGATTACCGCTCTCGTTATTTCTGTTGCTCAAGGACAGCAAACCAAATCAGAAGCTCTGGGTCATGCGGAATGCTTAATTACCTATAAGTAACCTTAACTCTGGATAACAGACCCTAACATATCGCGGTAACAATCATGATCATCACGCAGGTCGAAATACGCTGCTGTCAAACAGACACAGCTATGAACGCGCACTCGTTAAAGAAAGCAGGAAAATCAGAGGCGTTGAACTTTCTTGTGGTTACACTCACAACCGAATGTGGGCTGAACGCGTCCATGTTTGGCTTTGCAGGAAAGTCAGCATTAGGTGCCGGACACCTTGCAGCATCGAGCATGCCAACACACCTAATTGGCAAAAACGCGCTTGACCGAGAAAAGTTGTGGCAAGAATTTCGGGTACTTAACCGTTGGTGGCATCATTTGCCTATGTACAGTTATGGTCCCTTCGATTGCTGCTTATGGCTTTTAGGCGCGCAGCATGCGGGGCAGCCTTTATGGCGCTACATCGGTGGTTCAAGGCAGCGCGTGCCTGTTTACACTTCGTCGCTGGTGTTGCCCACAACCGAAGCATATAAGAAAGAAGCGCTGGCAGTAAAAAAGGCTGGGTATCATGCATACAAAATTCACCCTCCGGGTAACAACATGCGTGAAGATTTGGAGATCCACAGAGCAGTTCGTGAAGCGGTTGGTGAGGGTTTCACACTTATGTCCGATCCGGTTGCATCATATTCACTTTTAGAAGCAGTGGAGTTTGCTAAAGGGTTGGAGGCGTTGAACTATGCGTGGTTGGAAGAGCCTTTACCCGATGAGTCATTTACCGCGCTGAAAAAGCTGAAATCGAAGGTGTCTATTCCCATCGTTGGTGCAGAGGTATTACCGCATCACCCTTATTCCGTCGCGGAAGCATTGTCTACTGGTGTTTACGACGCCGTAAGAGCAGACGTGTCATGGTCGGGTGGTATTACTGGAGTTCTTAAAACAGCAAACTTAGCGGAATCTTTTCATTTGAATTGTGAATTGCATACGACGATTTTTCATCCATTGGAGTTGATGAATATGCATGTGGCGGCGGCAATCAGCAATACAACGTATGTTGAACTATTGTACCCAACCAAGACGTTCGCGTTTGGTTTGAAGCAAGCATTGCCGATTGAAAATGGCTACGCCAACCTGCCAGAAACGGCAGGGCTGGGTGCGGAACTGGACTGGGATTTTATTGAGAACTCTACGCTTCAAATATTATGAGCGTCAAACTCTTACACCATACTTAGCTTTGTACTAAAGCAATCAACGCTTCCATTGAACGTTTTAGGTCGTCTAAAGCCTCACCAGAAGGCACGGCTTTTTTTGTGCATTCATTTAATGCCACGACTTGGTCCATAAACAGCCCAGGTTGGGAGTATTTTTGGTTTAATGCTTTCGTTAGGGAGGATTTAAACGCATCCACTTGTTTCTGCATTTCTGTGGCTTTTGCTTTGTCGCCGCCGTTAAATTCGACTAAGCCAGGTGTGACAATGTCACTTTGAATGTAGTTGTCGTATTTCACCAATCCCAGCTTTGCTGTCTCGACGAGATCGGATTTGTATTTTGCTGGTGGGGTAGCGAGTTTTTGTTCAAGAAAATCAATCAGAGCCTGACATTGCTGCATATCGTTAACGCTAGGCTTAGCGGCAATCTGAAAAGATAGAGTACAAGCCAGCGTCACAAGTAGATATTTTAATTTCATTATTCATTCCTTTAGCATTGCTTCCTTTAGGTCTACTGACCCTCTTGTTAAATTAAGCTTATGCCAAGAAAATGAAGTGAACAGTATGAAAATTGAGTTATTTATTTAATAAAGTGATCTATAAATCTTCCCATTCTTCCAAAGTGATACCTGAGAAAAATTCACCAGAGAGTATTTCAATCAGAGTGAATTCTCCCGTGTAGTCATTTCGCGATGCGGTATCAATAAAGTAGCTGTTTGCGATGCGGACTACCTTGTCGCTTCTTGTGTGTCCATGAATGGTGAAGTCAACGTTCGTAACTGGATCCGATGGCTCACCTTTTATGCGAGTTCTTCCCCAAATCCATCTTGGGTTTTCTAGCATATTACCTTGCCAGTTCTGCATTTCTGTCCAATCAAGGCTGTGAGGTTGTGCGTGGCTTATGCCTACTTTTCTTCCATCAGGGAGGTGACAAGTGATGGCACTAGGCATATCTTCGACAATTGCCTGTAAGCTTCTTAAGGTATCTATAGGTTCTTCTAACGCCCAATCGCCGCCGTTTTTGCACCAGAGCTCCAATAGCCTTCTTTGGTCTTTGTTCTTATTCTCCAGCTCCCAAACAGACATCGCATTGGACATCATAAGTTCGTGGTTTCCAATAATGGAGAGAAACCAGTCGTTTTCTGAGTAATAACGGAGAGTTTCGGCTGACTGCGAGCCCCGATCGATAAGGTCGCCAACCGAAATAAGCAAATCGGTATCAGGGTTAAAATCGATATTCTGTAATGTATGTTTTAAATGCCCGAGTTTTCCGTGAATATCGCCAATGACGAATACACGATTAAAATGAGATACGTTTATATATTGATGCCTGAATTCCATTTCTTTGAAACCACTTTATTCTTTAAAGTTACTTATACTCAAGTTACCTCAAGTTACCTCAAGGTGCTAGGTTCAGCGAGAATTGCTTGATTTTCAGTCAAGGCACCGATATGAAGATTTAGTGGTTCTAAATCAAGAAT
>NZ_BFAQ01000042.1:1131-8806 GCF_002933855.1 Vibrio penaeicida | reverse complement strand
TGAGGTAGCTTGAGTATATTCTTCGAAAACACTTATTCGTTAAAACGACTTATTCGTTAAAAAAACTAGAAACTGAACCAGTACCGTCCCGTGAACGTTATACGAAAGTTTGCTTGTTGACTATATACCTAACTAGCCACGTTACAGAAGCAATATCTTTTATACAGTGCGGTTATCCGGACCCATTTCTTTGCAAGAGATGCATATGTGGCTAATCGGTGCGTCTCTTCACAAATAGAAAATAGAACATCAGTGTTTTGATGGAAATTCGAATAAGAGAGACTACTATTCGAGCTCGATACGACAGACCCTAGGAAGTCCTAACAGAATGACGAGATACGAGCAGTTAGCACAAGATATAAAAACGCAGATAGAAAGTGGTGTTTGGCGAGCAGGAGACAAGCTACCTTCAGTCCGAGCAACGTGCAAAACATCTGGTTTTAGTATCTCTACTGTTATGCAATCGTATCAACTGTTGGAAAGCCAAGGTTGGGTTACGGCTCGACCACAGTCTGGATACTATGTTTCACCCAGAAAACCTGAGCCCATTCTTCCAAGTACAAGAGAATCTGTAAACCAATCAGACAACGTGAATATCAACGATTTACTGTTTGATGTCATTCAACAAACACGCGATAACGATATTGTTCCATTCAGTAGCGCTTTTCCAGACCCTGAACTGTTTCCATTTAAAGTGCTCACGCGAAACCTGGCGAGCAGTGGGCGGAAAATGCTACCTCAGTCGACTGTCACCAATTTACCGCCGGGGAACGATGCGCTGAGACGCTGTATAGCGCAGCGCTATAACCTTGAAGGCATTCATGTGGTGCCGGACGATATAGTGGTGACATCTGGAGCGATGGAGGCTCTGAACTTAAGTTTACAAGTTCTGACGAAACCCGGAGATTTGGTTGCAGTTGAATCACCCACTTTCTATGGCGCGCTGCAAGCTATTGAACGGTTGCAATTGAAAGTCGTCGAGATCCCCAGTTGCCCGAAGTTTGGCATTAACTTAGAGTTGTTTGAAGAAGCGCTGTCTGCGTTGCCAATCAAAGCATGTTGGTTTATGACTTCTTTTCAGAATCCGATCGGACACTCCTTGCCTCCAGAGAAAAAACGCCAGTTAATCGATATGCTTGCGATACATGATGTCCCTTTAATTGAAGACGATGTGTATTCCGAATTGTATTTTGGTCAAACCAAGCCTCTGCCTGCTAAACATTTTGATTCTGAACACCGAGTTCTGCATTGTGGCTCTTTTTCCAAATGTTTAGCGCCTGGTTATCGGGTTGGGTGGGTAGCCAATCGTCAGTATGCAAAGGCTCTACAACGAGCGCAGTTGATGTCGACGCTTTCGGCTAGCATTCCTACTCAAATGGGTATTGCTGAGTATCTTCAAACGGGCGGGTACGACACGCATTTAAGAAAACTGAGAAGAACCCTACAACAACGCCAAAACGCTTTTTTGAAAGGGTTGAAAGATTGGCTACCAAGTGAGGTGAAAGTAACGGAACCAAAAGGGGGGTACTTTTTATGGTTGGAACTTCCCGAAACAGTATACGCTCAAGATGTCTATTTAGAAGCGCTTCAACACAAAATTGGTATTGCGCCCGGAACTCTGTTTAGTTCCGACCAGCACTTTTGTCATCATATTCGTTTGAACTGCTCTTTCGAATGGAATGAGACAACACGGGATGCAATAAAAACCCTCGCCTCGATCCTTTCAGACATGCTGTGTGAAAACAGATAAAGTCACTTTGAATTCAAGCGCAAAAAAACAGAATGGTTGCATTGAGTTAGATTGATTATGGAATCACTTTATCGTTTTAACAAATCCTTTTCATTTATAAACTTACATTCAACGCCCACCTATTTTCGCTTTGTTAATCTGAAATAGCTCGCTGATCACTTCGCGTAGACATTTACGCCAAAGCGAGCATGTTCAGGAAAATTAAACGGAGAGAAATAATGAATAAACTGGCTATTTGTTCTGTCGCATTGGCAGGATTATCGCAGGTTTTGGTGCCTAACCTTGCCAACGCACACGGGTGGGTTGAGTTCCCTAGCGCTAGGCAAAATACATGTTATCTAGACGGTGGCTTTTGGGTTAATGCGATTCCTAACCAAGCGTGTCAGGCGGCATTCGATGTTTCGGGGGCCTTTCCTT
Source organism: Vibrio penaeicida (assembly GCF_002933855.1). Taxonomy (GTDB): domain Bacteria; phylum Pseudomonadota; class Gammaproteobacteria; order Enterobacterales; family Vibrionaceae; genus Vibrio; species Vibrio penaeicida_A. Next base: position 6,639 of record NZ_BFAQ01000042.1, on the reverse strand, counting down.
TCGTACAACGAAATGAAATTGCTGCGAACGTTGCCAATTACGAAGACATGGCGCATGTCAAAGCGGTAATCCAAGATGGTAGCTTATGTTCGGCAGGTGCACAGTCGAAAGCTGGTCTAGATGTGGCATCACCGCACTGGCAAAAAACGTCCCTTCAACTTGACGCGAACAATGAGTTTGAATTGGTCTTTTATGCTGACACACCTCATGATCCATCTTATTGGCAAGTGTACCTATCCAATGCTTCATACACTGGGGATGCACCGTTAACGTGGTCTGATCTTGATATGCTGGTCAGAAACGATAACGTTGTACTCGGACCTGATCGAAGGTATCGACTCACAGTAAAAATTCCAGAAGGAAGAACTGGCGATGCCGTACTTTACACACGCTGGCAACGTAAAGATCCAGGCGGTGAGGGCTTCTACAACTGTAGTGATATCCGTCTGAATGGCGGTGGTACTAACCCAGATCCAGGCCCAGTTGATCCAACGCCTCCAGCGAGAAACCTAACGGAGCTTGGCTATTTTGTAGCGCCTGATTTTGGTCCTGTAGAAGTTGGGGATACCGCACGGTTCCGTACATTTAGCCCTACTGGTCAAGAGATTCACGATATTCAATTGCCAATCACAGCAAACAATCAATCGAACTGGGCTGGTTTGATTGCAGCTCAAATTAATGATCAAAACAAAGGGAAATGGTTTATTGGTATCTGGCATTCTGAGATGAACCATTACATGTACGACAGTTCCAATGTTTTGGCGAACAAAGTTCATGCCCCTAATGCAGAGCCTTCTTATCAACTCTCACTCATTAAAGCGTTAGATCCAACGCCACCAAATCCTCCAGCAAATGACGCGTGGACCGCCACCAAAGCTTATGAAAAAGGCGCGGTTGTATCCCATGCTGGTCGTAGTTGGACAGCGCAGTGGTGGACAAAAGGCGAAGAACCCGGCACCACAGGTAAGTGGGGTGTTTGGCGCTAATTCAATAACAATGTTTCTGTAACGCCTCTTCGGAGGCGTTTTCTTTCTCAACTGTTCGGTTTCTTTTTGCAAGATCTGTTCTACCCACCATTGATGTATCTATGGCATAAATCAGTAAGTCCAACCAAGGAGTCGAACCATGAAAAAACATTCGGCCTCGCAAGAGGTTAAATTGATTGTCGTTGCTATCGTATGCGCACTAATGCTTGTATTTGGTCATTTGATTTTAGCGAAAAGTTTCATGGGGTACGTTTGGGTTGAAGTGACGGCAGCGGCCATTCCCCTATTTATGGTGGTCATCTGTTACGTCGCGGTTCGAACCGCTAGCAAAGCTGAAGACTCGGTTGGCAAGAACTCCTGATCCATTACTTCCTTAGTCAGTCGATGGTGCTCTGATTCTATGTAACCCAATACAGATTTAGAGTGACTCAAACTGATGCCATACTCTGTAAGTGAGTTTTGCCCCTGTCTCGGGGCTTTTTTTGTTTTTGATGCACATGAGGTTGTTTGGCTATATAGCACTCGTTGATTCGTATGATCTTGTAACGAGAGGTTACAAGTGGCTGAGATCTTGAGAATTGCTAGCGTTATCCCCGACAAATGTTTGAAAGATCGCGTTAAACACTATATTTTTAGGCGGCATTTATATAACAGGCTTTGGGCAAGGCTAACTTGCTAGGGAATACGATGGACATCTTTAAGATCATTCAAGAATCTTGGAATTACTACGCGCGCCACATTCAAGGGATTGTTTTGGTCATGATACCTGTGATCGCGATTGTGGATTTGTTTTACGCTTTAAACCCTGTGGACTTTGAAGAAATGTCCAACGCTCAGGGAATCATGGTAAGTCTTATTCCCTTTGTGCTTCTGCCTTTGTACCAAGCGGCTTTGGTTGTATTGTTCCAATCGCGTTACGACGGTGCCACGTTAACCACCGCGCAATGTTATAATTTTGGCAGCCAAGCCTTTGTTAGGCTTCTCGTTATGTACATTTTAATGGGCATAGCCATTTTGTTCGGCATGATGCTATTGATCATCCCCGGAATCTACCTCATTGGCCGATTCTGCTTGGCTGAATTTTACTGTGTGTTAGAGAAAAAAACGTACACTCAAGCATTATCATCAAGCTGGGCTGCGACGAAAGAATATCAATGGCCTATTTTAGGAGGCTACTTATTAGTGGCGTTACTTCAGGCTATGCCTACGTATTTCATTTCAATCCTATTGAACGTGTTAGAAATCGATCATGTGGTTGTCGATTTCTTTGTAGGAGCAATAAGTTCTGTTCTTTTGGTGATGATCACAGCTTACACATTCCGCGTGTACAGTTTTGTAAAAGATAACGAACCAAAGATAACCGAAGCGGTCTAAAATCCCAGATTGGAATAGAATAGGTAACTCATAATGAAAACAGCGACTACTTCGCTCTTTACGACAGTCTCGCTTTTTACTGCAGTAGTTGTACTCGCTGGTTGCACGGGACCGCAAGGTTATTACGGTACAAGATCTTCGCAGCAGAATCAGTGTCAGAGTATCGCAGATAAACTAGAGTACGAACGTTGTATGGAAGATTCTCGAATGAGTTACGAAGATTACCAAGAAGGTCTTAATCAGTAGTATTGGGTATACTTTTTACAAACTGTTTCGTATCAAGCCATCGCCGCCGCGATGGCTTTTTTGTTAACTAGTTTTGCTGGTTTTGGTAGGCTTTGACGTTTTTGATGAGTCAGCATTTAAGGTGAATCGGAGGGTTTTATTGGTATTTTGAGGAAGCTTTAGTAAGGTAGAGCGACTTATTTAATATCAAGGATGATTCATATGTCATTTATAGCGGAATACCAATCCGTAGTATTGGTCTTTGGATTGACAGGTGCACTCATATTTCTACAACTTTTGGTCGCCGATGTTACAGGCATAGTTAAAAAGCATAAACCTGGTCATACTATTACATCAGACCACGATAACTTGCTATTTCGAGTCAATCGCGCATTTTTGAACTCCAACGAAAGTGTCGCCATCTTTATTCTTGTTACGACCTTTGCGGTTTTATCCTCAGCGACCCCTTATTGGGTTAATTTGTTTGCGTGGGTTTATTTTGCATCACGCGTCGCACATATGATTTGCTATTACGTTAACTGGAAAGTTGCGCGGAGCGTTGTCTTTGCGGGAACCGCCGTGAGCTTAATTGCACTATTTGTACTCGGTGTTATGGCGTACTAATCCAGCATCAAACCAGTAAACTCCCGAAGTTAACAGATCCTAGCAAAAGTAGTCTTGAATGGCGGTAACGATCCCTAATTCAGGACTACTTAACACAGGAATGGAATAAGCCTTGGTTGAAACAGCTCCAGTCATAGAGGCTTGCGCCAGTACAATGGCATCAAATTGGCCTTCTTTCGCCAATAGAGCGCGTGCAATAAGGTCAAAATAGCCTTCTGAATCCCCGTTCATAAAGTGTTCCCATGCATTTGGAACCAACTGATACTCTATATTTGGCAGCGCTTGAACGTTAATGCAGGATTGCTCCATTAAATCCTGAGTCGGCAACAATGTGCTTTCCAACGCCGCGAGAACAAGCACATTACTGTATTTAACCGCGGCGTCTGCCATGGCTCGATCAATTCGAATGGCGTTTAAATCATAAAGGAGAGCGAGCTTCTCAACAATCCCACCAATTGTCGAACATGTGCAGATAGTGAGTTTGGATTGAGTGGTAAGTTCTCGAATTGCTTCGGCTGTCGATTCATTTACATATGCGTTCACACCGTTTGCTGTCGCTTCTTTGAGAATATCCTCACAGACAGAATGCGTTGTTTTTAAATCGGGAGCGTGCTTCTTGATTAACTTGCTAAAAGTGTCAATGTGGATAGGGGAAGTGTGCAAGAAAGCAATATCAAAATTTTTCAAATTCGAAATCCATTATCTATTGAAGTATCGAGGGTAGTGCTTACCGTTCTAATGCCTGTAACACGAATTATTCAAAATATCATAATTGTTATGCGAAATTGCACAAAATTCATTATGTTATTGAGTAAAGTCTTTTCAATAATCATTGATTGCGGTAGGTTTGAGCTAATCTGAAAACAATATAAGGAAATCGATGCAGGCACTGGAACTGAAGTTACCTCCTCCGATAGTCGCAGCCATTTGTGGAATAGGCATGTGGTTTTTGCCTACGTTTCCAATAAGTGACTCATTTATCCTTACGTTCTTTGCACTGCTGTTTGTATTTTCAGGCATAGCTACCGCCATACTAGGGCTGATTTCTTTTCGAATGGCTCGCACTACTTTCCACCCAACATTAACAGATAAAACAACGGCACTGGTGACCTCTGGTGTGTATAAATTTACACGTAACCCAATGTATCTCGGCATGCTGCTCGTCCTGATAGGTTTTGGGTTCTATTTAAACAATGGGTTGGCTTTCCTGCTTTGTATTGGGTTTGTCGGCTACATCACTCGTTTTCAAATCAAGCCTGAAGAAGCGTTCTTAACTGAACTTTTCCCGCAGGCATACCCTGAATATCAAAGTCAGGTACGTCGTTGGATTTAACCTGATAGTTAAGTAAAGAATGAAGAACACACTTTTTTTTATAGGAATACTCTGTTTTGTGGCACATGAAATTGACGCCATGGTGCATCACGCTTGGTTAGTTTTACCGCTTACAGTGTGGATACCAGAGGAATATGCACAAACCTTGTTTGTTCTCGCTCATATCCCTCTCTTTCTCATTTTGATGTTTATGTTGCCCACTTATTTTCTGAGTAAGATCGAAAAAGTACAAACTGCTATAGCAACATTCATCGTTATTCATGGCATATTGCACTCCGCTTTCATGACTCACGAACATTACGAATTCGATTCGTTTTTGTCTAACTTATGGATATTTGGCGGCACTATTTGCAGTGCTGTATTCCTCATATTTCAGACAGGGCAAAAACAGGGAACCGTGCAACACAAATAACAACCTGTTTGCCTGTGGGTGGTAGAGCATTCCCAATAAACGATGAAAAAGGATATCTACGTGAAAAAAACCTCATACCTCACGCCCAAGCAAGTTGTCGCAAATTATTGGAACGCAATGGCAGGAAATGATTTTCATGCAGTAGCGCATCAGTGGTTAAGTGAAGACTTTGAATGTGCTTGGCCACAGTCTAATGAGCGGATTTCTGGACGTGAGAATTTTGCAGCTATCAATACTGAATACCCATCTAATGGCGATTGGTCGTTTACCGTAAATACTTTAGTGGAAGATGGAACACAAGTGGTGAGTGATGTGACAGTAACCGATGGAAAAGTAGTCGCAAAAGCGGTGACGTTTCACACCGTTTTTAACGGTAAAATCACCAAGCAAACCGAATATTGGCCAGATGACTATGACGCGCCAGAATGGCGGAAAAGTTGGGTGAAAAGCTTATAAATGGCGGGCTCGAATTTTTTAAGCGCGACGAGCTGAAATAAACTCAGGTTTTCAGCGTTCCTTTATATCCAGTAGCACGATATACCCAAGCATCTTGA
>NZ_BFAQ01000042.1:0-1066 GCF_002933855.1 Vibrio penaeicida | reverse complement strand
GAGTTAAGTGAAGAATAAAATGAAAATCTGGGGTGGAGTATTCTGTATTGTATTTATCTCCGCCGTTGTATTTGCTCAACTTCGTACAACGAACATACCTAACCCAATTCCAAATTCATTAGGCGTGATTGAGCGCCTCAATGCCGATTCCAATACTCAAGTTTTGTTCATTCACGGTTCTCCCGGCTCAAAAGAAGGGTATTTAGGGTATTTGGACTACTCTGATTTGCAATCCATAGCCAATTTAGTATCTATCGATAGGCTGGGTTACGGTGCATCGAGTCCGATGCCTGAAACATCTATTCGACGTCAAGCCCAAGCCATTCTCCCTTACTTATCGAATGAGAAAGCGAATATTCTGGTGGGCCACTCACTCGGTGGACCGATTGCTTTGCAACTGGCATTGATCGCGCCAGACAAAGTGCAGGGGATGGTATTGGTCGCCCCAGCATTTGATCCGGAATTAGAGCACCCCAAATGGTACAACTACATCGCAGATACCATACTGGCAAAATTGTTGCTACCTTTTGAGTGGAACCAATCCAATATTGAAATGATGTCGTTGTCTGATGAGCTAAAGAAATTAGCCAGCCAGAGCTGGGAAGCGCTGAAGATGCCAATTCATATTGTGCACGGTGAAGACGATGATATTGCCGATCCTGGCAATTCTTTATTCGCCATTAATAAACTTCCCAAACAGTCTGTAAAGCTCATTCAACCATCGGATGAGGGGCATTTTGTGTTATGGCAAAACGTTTCTCTTGTTGTTGAGAGTATTCATCAGGTAATCAATTTGTCGTCTAACGAATAACTTTATCAACGAAAGCGTGAATTCATTTCTGTTTCAAAAATGAGACTATTTTGCTACTGGTTTGACTAAGAGTATGATATTTATAAAATAAAAAGTTTAATAAATTCATGTTAAACACGCATATAAAATCAGTCACATAATTAGGTCTTGCGTGTTGAAATACCCGGTGGAAGGCGAATTAGTCTGTTACTAGATTGAAATGTCTCCAGCGAGGTACTCATACCAATCGTAGTAAGAATTACTCATTCTAGCTTG
>NZ_BFAQ01000041.1:99376-120342 GCF_002933855.1 Vibrio penaeicida | reverse complement strand
GGCTCTGGCTCTGGCTCTTCAGATGGTAAGTCCACCTCGCCAGTGTCAACGCTTTCATCAGAAGTAATTTCAATATCTTCACTTTGAGATTGGCTTAAATCAGAATCCAACTCCGGCTCTAAATTCGAGCTATCGACAGGAAGATCTTCATTCGAAGTCTCTTCAATATCTTGCAAAGACTCTTCTAATGGGGGCTCTTCTATTGAGGCATTTTCTGACTCAGCCTCTTCCTCAGAACCATCAGAAACGCTATCTTCAGGTGCGCCTTCATTCTGGGGAAGTTCACCTATGTCTGGTAAATCTGGTGCATCTTCCTCAGTACTTACTTCGCCTGAGAACGCTTCTTCTTGCCAATCTTCAACGGGTTCACCGTCTTCTGATATAGAATCGGTATCCGTTTTCAGTGCGCTTTCATCAAGTTCACCAACGTTTGCATCAGTGAAATCTGGCTCTTCACGTGTTTCACCCATTAAAACATCAAGGGGCTCATCATCATGACCTTTTAATGAAAACGCTGTTTCTGCGTCTTGTATTGGCTGAGCAGGAAATTCCTCGGAAGTTGCTGAATCTAAGTTCGACTCCGTTTCTTCTTTCTGTTCTAAGTCATTGCCTAGAGTAGATTCAGTCTCGTCTGGCGAAGATGTGTCAGTGGCGTCAATCTCTTGATCAACGGACTCTTGCTCATCAATTTCAGGTTCGTTTTGTTCTGGAGCTACCTCTGAGCTACCTTCTTCCGATATATCGTCAACAGTATCAACGCCAGCTAATTCATCAGAATCTGGGACGACATCATCTAGCGCTTCTTCATGCTCACTTGCTTCAGTTAACTCATCTTTTTCGGATGACTCACCTTTATCAGCTAGTTCATCTACATCAGTAATCGCGTCAGGCGCTTCCTCGGTGCTTACGTTTTCTAACGCTTCCGGTTGTAACGGTTCTTGTTCAAAAGCATTTTCAAGCTCTTGCTCAAATGCGTTCTCTTTTGGTGCTTCTGTTTCCGACTCTTCCTGCTTTTCTTCAGGCTGCTCGGCATCGCCATCATCTAGATGGCTTTCAGATTCGAAATCAAAATCAAAGTCGCTATCCTGACTTTCAGATGCAGTGTTTGTGTCACTGAGCGTTTCTGAGCCTAGGTCGAAGTCATCCGCATCAAATTCACTTTCAACGGATGAATCTTCTTCGACTAGCTCGTCGAGTAGATCGGTACTTTCTGGGTCAACGCTTGCCTTAGATTCTTCTAAAACATCGTCGAGTAGGTCCGTACTGTCTTCACTCAACGATTCTGGAATATCGAGATCAAACTCTTCTTCATTTGAATCTTCAAGTACGCTATCAAGCAGATCTGTACTATCCGCATCAACGGAGGTTTTAGAGTCGTCATCGATAAAATCGTCTAGGAGGTCTGTGCTATTTTCATCTAGAGATTCGGGAGTGTCCTTTGAATCCGACTCGTCCAACAAGCTGTCTAATAGGTCTGTTGATTCAGGGTCTAATTGCTCCGAGTCTTCTGTTGGGCCGTCAATAACATCGTCGAGTAAGTCAGTACTGTCTGCGCTTAAATCGAACTCGGCAAGAATATCGTCAGTGGCGTCGTTGCTTATTTCATCTTGTTCTAGCGCTTCATCGAGAAGTGCATCGGGTTCTAAATTCAGTTCGGAATCATCGGCATCTAAAACATCATCTAGCAAGTCTGTACTACTTGAATCTAAGTCGGTACCAGCTTCCAACATATCATCGAGAAGATCGGAACCTCCATCATTGGTATCGTCGGCTCCTTCACTCAATAGTTCGTTAAATGCATCTTCACCTAACTCCGATTCAAGATCGATTCCATCAGCCGCTGCCGCATCACCTGAATTTTCGCTATTTTCCTCAGCGGATAGCAGAGTCCCAAAATCTAGGTCGTCGTCGGTTTCGGTGTCATCTATACCGGCAAATAGATCGTCTAGCGTAGACTGATCAAGCTCGTCAGCACCCAAATCCTCTTCTGGTTCATCAGAACTAAACAGTGCATCGATATCATCATTGGATAGTTCGTCATCACCCGATAAATCGAATTCTTCCGTCTCGTCTTCTGAGGTATCTTCTTCAATTTCCGGTTCGATCTCATCGAGAGCTCGTTCCATCTCCTCAAGACCAAGGGCTTGTTCGTCGGCATCTACACTGATTCCCGTAGCACTGGATTCAATATCTGTTAAGTCGGTATCTAGCTCACCATCTTCTCCGATACTCGCGAATGGATCGTCACCTTCATCATCAAGATTAAAATCAAGGTCTTCATCATTCAGGTCGCCAAAGACATCATCGGACTCTTTAGCTTTGTCGCCTTCTTCAGCTGAATCGTCGGAGAACGCTACATCAGACTCATCACCAAACAACTCATCGTCCAGAGACAGCTCTTCGTCTTCAATATCGCCAATGAGGTCATCATCTAGATTTATCTCATCAATTTCTTCGTCTTCATTCGCAGGAACTGGTGGCACTTCTGTCTGAGTTTGTTCTTGTGCTTCTTCCTCAGCTTCAGGTTCCTTGCGCCTGCTAAGTAGCATAACGACCAACAAACCGATTAATAAACCTGGGACCAACGCTAGTGCACCTAGCAATAAAGGGTTGCCGACAATTCTTTCCATCAACGTCGGTGCATTTTGCTGACTTTCTAGCTGCTTCATTTTTTCAGCATCAAGCAGCTTTTGAACTTCATCCCTAATGCGATTTTCATCGCCCAGTTCATCTTTGAGCGTATCCACCTCATTTTGAACTTCGGAAAGCATTAAACGAAGTTGATGGTTTTTTTCTTCGAGCGACGAAAGTTCACTTTCAGACATGTCGAGCTGCTCTTTCAGCTCATTCACTTGTCCGTTATCTTTCATCGCAGGTTTTGGATCTACCATCGGCTCAGCTTTTGGCTCTTCCTTAACCATTTCAGATTTAGGCTGAGTCGATACGGTTTCTTTCGGCGCTTCTATTTTCGGCTCAGCGGGCTTTGGCTGAACCACCGCAGGTCGAGGCCTTTGAGCTGGCTGTGTTGTTTGATTATTATTTTGCCCATCAAGTCGAGCTTGGTGAGCCGACATAATTCTTACTGCATTGGCCGTACTTTCAGATTGGACTTGCTGTAATGAGGGTATACGAAGAGTGCTGCCTGGAGTCAGGCTATGAATATTTTGGTCTTCAAACGCTTGCGGGTTAAGGCGATAAATCGCAAGCAAAGTTTGTTGAACCGTAAGGCTATTTGCTGGTCTTAAAGCCGTAGCAATACCCCACAGGGTTTCATTTCCCCGTGTTGGACCATAAAACAAAGAGGGTTGCCCCTGAGAGGCAGGTTGTCGAATCTGCTCAGCGAAGCGTGGGGAGTCTGAAACCTCTCCGTTGGAACCAATAACTCTGATGGTATCAGCGGTAGCCACTGGAATTTGAGTCGAGACCATCAGAAGCAAGGGCGTTAACAAACGCTTGAAAAAATGATGCATATAAGGCTCAGCTTTCTTGCTTTCTTATCTTGAATAATAATGTGATCTGCTAAATATATCGGATAAATGTCGTAAAACTATAGCGCCCGCACGAAAAAATGTGTGTCCGAGTTGATATTCGTACCATTCTTACTCAATTTTGCATTTTTTGAACAAAATAGAAGCAAGAAAAAAGCCTCACAATGTGAGGCTTTTAAAATAGTTATACTTAGAAATAGTCCCGAATTAGCACTTCGGCGATTTGAACGGCGTTTGTTGCCGCACCTTTTCGTACATTGTCTGCCACAACCCAAAGGTTTACACCGCTGTGATGACTGATGTCGTTTCGGATACGACCGACCATTACGTGGTCTTTACCACCAGCATCACGAACTTGTGTTGGGAACTCTTCACCATAGAACACTTCGATACCATCTGTTTGCTCTAAAAGCTGCGCGACTTGATCTGCATCGATAGGCGTTCTGGTCTCGACGTGAACAGCTTCGGCATGACCATAAAATACAGGTACTCGAACGCAAGTTGGGTTAACCATGATAGAAGCATCGTTGAAGATTTTTTGAGTTTCCCAAACCATCTTCATTTCTTCTTTGGTGTAACCGTTATCCATAAATTTGTCGATTTGTGGAATACAGTTAAAAGCAATCTGTTGGCTGAATGCTTTTTCTTCCACTGGCTTACCATTCAACAAATGTGCAGTTTGACCTGCTAGTTCGTCTACCCCTGATTTACCCGCTCCAGATACAGACTGGTAAGTAGATACGTTAATGCGCTCGATACCAGCTTGATCGTGGATTGGCTTAAGCGCAACAAGCATTTGAATTGTTGAGCAGTTTGGATTCGCGATGATATTGCGATTACGAAACTCTGCAATGGCTTCTGGATTCACTTCTGGTATGACTAGAGGTACATCGTAGTCGTAACGGAATTGGGACGTGTTGTCGATAACAACAACGCCTTCATCTGCCGCAATTGGCGCCCATTTTTCTGAAAGGCTGCCACCTGCCGAAAATAACGCGATGTGTACTTGTGACCAATCAAAATCTTCCACATTTTGTACACGAATGGTTTTTCCATTGAAGCGATACGTCTTACCTTCACTGCGCTCGCTCGCCAATAAGTGTAATTCTCCAACTGGAAATTCACGCTCTTTTAGCACTTCAAGAATGGTTTCACCCACGGCACCTGTTGCACCTAATATTGCAACATTAAATTCTTGGCTCATTTGTTACCTCAATTTGAAAACCTAGTTTAGCGAGTGGTTCGAGATTGCACTCGTGATTCCCCACTAAAGTGACGGCACTGTATTCTCGTCTATCCCAATAATTTTTGCGCATTTCATCAAACGCACCTGCTCGGGCAATATTACGACGGAATATGGCGTCATCGTGACGGACATCATAAATCAATTGAGTAAGATTGTGCAGTGTTGCGTTGTCCCACGCTCGGTCCAGTTGAACTTGCGGCACAGGCGCTACAGGTAACAACTCAGATGCGTAGACTCGCTCCTTCTCGCCTAAGAACTCACAAAAAGAGTTAAAAATCATGGTAGTACCGCGTGCTTTACCCTCTAAACCATAGCCGGCAACATGAGGGGTAGCAAATGCGAGTAATGGAAGTAACTCCATATCGACTTCTGGTTCAAATTCAAAGACATCCAATGCAGCTGTAAAGCCGTCATTGCGTTGTAAACGCGTTTTCAAAGCTGAATTGTTAACGACAGGACCACGGGCTGCGTTGATCAGAATTTGATCCGCACGCATGGCTTCCAAGCGAGTTTCATTAATGATGTGATGAGTCGGGTGCTCGCCATCACGAGTAATTGGGGTGTGCAGCGTAATAATGTCAGACTGCTCTAGTAGCGTGTCTAGCTCTGTAAATTGGCGGTTGTCGCCTTCTGCCTGCTTGATTGGGTCATTCAATAGAACCTTAATGCCCATACCTTGAAGGCATTTAGAGAGATAAGAACCTACCTGTCCCGCTCCAATAATGCCGACGGTTTTATCGAATACAGAGAACCCTTGCTGTTGCCCTAGAATCATCATCACGCTAAATGCGTATTCAGCAACACCAACTTTGTTACAACCCGGTGCAGCCGTAAAGAAAATGCCTTTTTCTTTTAACAGCGCTTGGTCTACATGATCCATCCCTGCTGTTGCTGTCCCGACAAATTTCAATTTATTGGCTTTGGAAATCAGTTCTTTATTCACTTTGGTTACAGAGCGAATCATCAAGCCATCCACATCGACCAAATCTTCGGCAGTCATGGTACGTCCTGGTTTCAAAACCACTTCACCTAGCTGGCTAAAAAGCTTTTCAGCATAAGGCATGTTTTCATCAATAAGGATTTTCATTTCAATTGAGCAAGAATACGTTAGAAAAGATGCACTGATTCTGCCCCAATCAGCGCTGAGTTAAAAGCTTGTTGTGTCGTCGATAGTTGTTTAACGGGCTTGAATTATCTCTGGAGAAGCGGGGGCACGCCACACTTCTTGGTAACGGGTAACAACGTTTTCTTGCGTTACAGGCAAACCAGGTAATGCAATCCACCTTGGAACAACCTGCCCTAACATAGCAAGTACTCCAGTATGCGCGGCAGCAACACCTAAGAGATAAGGTTGCTGAGCCGCTATGCCGATCAAAGACTTCCCTTGAGCAAGTTTGAGCGAGGCTTCATGACCAAGATCAACGGTTGTCACTTGAATATTGGTCTGGATCTTGGCAAGCGCATTGAGTGCCGACATTGCAGGTGTATCCCACACTGCAAAAATACCGGATAGATTCGGGTGTGACTTTAGCAATGCTAAAGCTTGCTGTCCGGCTAATTCAGGCGCATTAAAACTTTCTGTTTCTAGTGTCAAGTCAGGTCGGTATAACTTCATCCAACGTCGAAATGCAATTTCTCTCTCGTTGATTGCATAAAAATCTTCACTATAAGTAAGCATACCAATAATGGCATCTTGAGGCAGTTTGTCCGCAAGTAACTGTGCACTTATTATCCCTAACCCAAAATTATCTGAAGACACTAAAGAAACATAGTCATTTCCAGGAAGAAGCCCAGTCGGTACATTATCCAATAGAATAAGGTGTATTCCTGATCGGGAAACCATTCGGTGTGCTTCAGCCACATCAGTATTGGCTACGGGTATGGAAATAATGGCATCTAAAGGTTGACTGCTTAGTTGTGACAATGCCGAGATTTGCGTTTGAGCATTGAATTGGCAATCCACAACTTCAGAAACAACGCAGCCACAATCACCCAATGTTCCAACAATGCCAGCAAGTTGCAAGCGAGACCAATCACTGTTCAACGTATGCATAACAATAGCAACACGATATTGCTTACGACGCGCCGCCGCTATTTCCGTTTCAGCAAGTACGACACTATTTGCACCTTCAGCTCGCTCGCCATGCGGTCCTAGTCCATTCATTGACATCATACGTCATTACCTATTTTAGATACTTGATGACTTTGCAGCGTGAACACCATCATAATCTTCGACACCCTGCTTTGCCTGTAACGCAGTTTTCTCAAAAGACTCACTTGTTATGGGTGAACCATACGCAATCCAATTTTGGAGTAAGTTGGGCTCGAATAACTCATCAACCACAACCATAGCAGCTCCAACCAGTGCTGCAGAACTGTCCATTTGGGAGCGTACAATCTGTAAATCACGAGTAACTAGAGGGTGAGAACCACCATATATTCCCTCTCTAAACGCAGCTAACAACGTATCGTTGGTTTGAGGCAACGCCCCTCCCAAAACAATCAAAGAAGGATTCAACATGGTGACGATTGACGCAACAACCTGTCCAATATACCGCCCTGCGGAGAGCAAAATATCCATACTGACAGGATCCCCCATCTGTGCCGCTTGCCCCACGTCTACTGCAGTTAAGTACCCCTGCCTTGAATATAAGTCCTTTAAAATTAAGCTATCACCACTTTTGGCAACAGCAATCCCAGCGTTAGCAATGGCATCGTTACCAGCAAGACTTTCGAGAGATGTACTGTTTTTCTCACGGACAACAGGCAATTGACCTATTAATCCAGTAACGCCATGCGCCCCCCTGTACAACTGTCCGTTAAGGACCATACTGGCGTTAATACGCTGACCCACCTTGATGAACATCATGTTCTGAATTTCAGATTGAGCACCCGCATAAAATTCTCCTACCGCCATAGCTTCAACACTGCTTCGCAACCAAACTGGTGCGTTAAAGTGTGCGGTGAGAGATTCGACAAGCGGATATTCTGACCATGACGGTAAAAAATGCGGGGTCTGCGACCAAAAATCGTGCTCGGGCATTGAATTTACTGGGCCAGGAACCGCTAACCCTATTCCCCAAATAGCACTATCGGGTTTTTTCTTTTCGATAATCCACTCAAATAAGGTAATCAAACGGTTGGCAACCAAAGCTGGCGACTCACTCAAATCGTACTCTTCGTGGTGCTCTACTAACAAGTTGCCTGACAAGTCAGACAAACCAACGCCTAGAGCAGAACTATCCAATCGTGCAACTAAAATGTATCCCGCTTTTTGATTAAATTGAACTAGTCTTGGCGCGCGTCCCCCAGATGCCACTCCTCTTTGATTTTCCTGAATCAAATTCATGTCAGACAATACCAATAGCCTATCTGCAACAATAGCTCTACCTAGCTCACTTTCACGCTCTATCGCCTGTCGAGTATCTGCTGTTCCACAACGGATCAAGTTCAAAATCGTCGATACACTGCGGATTCCACTCGCCTTGATCTTTAGATGCGATCCTCTTGTCACCATGTTCTTTTTATTTGCCATTTGATAACCAATAACAGCCCTTCATCAAGCTAAATACATTAACAGTATTACAACAATGTATAGCTTCATTGAGCAAATGTCACTCCTCATATATCGCAAACAACACTACTTTTGCATATTTTCAGCAAAAGTAGTTAATCTTATGTTGAAATATTAATCATCAGGTGTATATTTGTTAATTATTGGTTAAATATTGAGCGACAAAACAAGTTTCTTCCGTCACTTAATATGACAAAAACAAGGAGTAACGCATGGCTGCATGGAAGTTGGCTTATCAAGCTAATTGTTGGGGACCTTTGGGAGGGAATGCTGTTGGTGTTACCTCCACTAACCAACTCACTTATAGAACATTTGCCGATATGTCTGTTGCGTTTCGGGAAATTTCTCAAGCGGGATATCAAGGGGTCGAGATATTCGATGGAAATCTGCTCGACTATGACGTTAGAGAGTTTAAGAACCTACTACTAGACAATCAGCTCTCGCTTGTTGCTGCATATTCAGGTGGGAATTTCATCTATAAAGACATTCTTGATGAGGAGCTAGACAGAGTTCGGAAAGTAGCGGATCGCGCGGCTGAATTGGGCGCCCCTCACTTGGTTGTTGGAGGAGGTGCACAACGTTTTAGCGGCATTCAAGATGGTGACTATAGCCGGTTGGCAGATGCACTGAACCAAATCGATACCATTGCAAAAAGTCGTGGATTACAAGGGCATTACCACCCTCACCTTACAACCATTGTCGAAACACCGGAGCAGGTAAAAAAAATCTTCGGTCAAACATCGATCCATTTCTGCCCAGACACTGCCCACCTTGCCGCTGCAGGAGGAGACCCTGCTCTGTTGATCCGCGAACATGCTGAACGAATAAGCTATGTTCACCTTAAAGGCTGGCAAAAAGAACCCTTTGCTTTCACCCCGTTGGATAGAGGAAGTCTTGATACTAAGCCGATCATTGATGCATTGAAGTCCGTTCAGTATCAAGGGTGGATTACGGTAGAACTCGATGCTTGGGAAGATCCATTGCAAGGCGCTATCGCCAGTAAAAAATACCTTGAAAACGTCTGAGACTGATCTCTCGGCAATCTAAGCTCCATCAATGTATGAGGAAAGGAAACCACGTCATGATGAAAAATACACTACTCGCAACCACCGCATCATTAGCCATGATGTTTAGTTCAGTAACCACAGCGGCTGATCCCACTCAGGCTCTAAAGGATCTGGAAACCAGTGTCCTTTCCAAAGGACCAAGTGGGGAAGACCCAAGCCCTGCATCATCACTATCACTCAGTGCAAGTGAGCTCAAAAAGATTAGAAGTATGAATGCCACTGCTGCCATTGTTATGCATTACGGAGGGAATGACTGGTCTCGCGCTCAGGTCGAAGGGCTCAAACATCAGTTTGGAGAAATGGGTATCAAGGTTATCGCTGTTACAGATGCGGGATTTAAACCTGAGAAACAGGTATCGGACATAGAAACTGTTATGGCTCAAAAACCAGACATCATTGTTTCCGTTCCTACCGACCCAGCAGCCACCGCTTCAGCCTATAAAGCTGCCGCTGATGCAGGTGTGAAAATTGTGTTTATGGAAAACACGCCTCCTGGGATGAAAGCTGGTAAAGATTATGTCTCTGTCGTTTCTGCAGATAACTACGGGAATGGCGTTGCTGCTGCGCACCTTATGGCAAATGCCCTAGATGAAAAAGGAGAAATCGGTCTGATTTATCACGCCGCAGATTTCTTTGTGACTCGCCAGCGTTACGACGCGTTTAAGGCAACCATTAGTGAAAACTACAACAAAATCAAAATCGTAGAAGAACAAGGGATTGGCGGTCCTGACTTTTCTGGAGATGCAGAAAAAGTGGCTTCTGCAATGTTAATCGCCAACCCTGATATAGATGGTATCTGGGCAGTATGGGATGTTCCGGCAGAAGGTGTCATTTCAGCTGCACGAATAGCTGGGCGAAATGACCTTGTTATTACAACGATAGATCTAGGTGAAAACGTTGCTATTAACATGGCTCAAGGCAGCTATGTTAAAGGGCTTGGTGCTCAGCGTCCTTTTGATCAAGGCGTTGCCGAAGCAACCCTTGCGGGCTATGGTCTTTTGGATAAAAAAGCACCCGACTTCGTGGCACTGCCAGCGTTACCCGTCACAAAAGACAATTTGTTGGAAGCGTGGAAAATCGTTTATCGAACTGACGCCACTAAAAATATTCAGAAAAGCATGAAGTAAGGGACCGTTATGACCAAGTCTATTAATGTTGCCATGATTGGCGGCGGTTTCATGGGCAAAGCTCATGCAATGGCATACGCTTCCATGCCCATGTTTTTCTGGCCAGCTCCTGCTATCCCTATTAGAAAGGTGGTCGTTGATATCAATGATGACTTAGCTAAAGAAGCAAGAGATCGCTTTGGTTTTGAAGAGTACAGCAGCGATTGGCGTAGCGTGGTCAACCGACCGGACATTGATGTTATCGATATATGCACCCCAAACAATGCACACGCTGAAATAGCCATCGCAGCTGCTAAGGCAGGAAAACACATTATTTGCGAGAAGCCTCTGGCGCGTGGCGCCGAAGAAGCAGAAACCATGCTGAATGCCGTTCAACAAGCAGGTGTGATAAACATGGTTGCGTTCAACTATCGGCGAACCCCTGCCGTGGCTTTAGCCAAAAGGTACATTGAAGAAGGTCGAATAGGCCATATTATTAACTTCCGAGGTACTTACCTACAGGATTGGTCAGCCAATCCAGATGGCCCGCTGTCTTGGCGATTCCAAAAGAAAATTGCTGGGTCTGGCTCTGTCGGCGACATTGGTACACACGTCGTCGATATGGCTCACTATCTCGTAGACGATATTTCTGACGTCATGGCACTGACCCCGACTTATCACAAAACTCGCCCATTACAGCAAAGTGGATTCGACAAACTTGGCGCTTCAGATAAAGATTCTTCTGCACCAAGAGGAGAAGTGGATGTCGATGACGAAGTTGTTTCCATGCTCAAATTTAAAAATGGTGCCATAGGAACACTCGAAGCCACTCGAAATGCACACGGCAGAAACAACTTCATCACTTTGGAAATACACGGTACAGAAGGCTCTATTTACTTCAACTACGAACGGCGAGATGAGTTAAAAGTGATGTTCGCTGACGATCCATCCGACGCCCGAGGTTTCAAAACTGTGTACACCGGTCCTGCTCACCCATACGGAGATGGTCTGTGGCCAATTCCTGCGCTGGGGATAGGCTATTCTGAAACTAAGATTATTGAGTGTTATGACTTTTTCAAAGCTGTTGCAGAAGGCTCTCAACCTTCCCCTAACTTTGCTGAAGGCTATCTGATTGAACGAGTGGCAGATGCACTATTGCGATCAGGTAAAACACAACAATGGGAAACGGTTTAGTAAGGAGACTGGGTGATTAGCACTTCTGATTTGGATAGAGCCTCCTCAGTTGAGGCTCTTGCTGTAGACATGCAGCAAATTTGTAAATCTTTCGGCGGTGTCCAAGCACTGACAAACGTGGATTTCAAATTAAGAAAGGGAGAAATCCACGCATTGCTTGGTGGCAATGGGGCTGGGAAATCGACAATTCTAAAAGTACTTAATGGAGTACATAGTCCTGATGATGGCTCGGTTTATGTCAATGGTCACCCTGTCACCAAGTTTTCACCTCAAACAGCGAGGGAAGCGGGTATTGCCATGATATACCAAGAGATGAGCTTGGTTCCCACACTCACTGTTGCGCAAAATGTGTTTCTAAACCGTGAGGTAAAAAACTCGTTAGGGATGATTGATGACTTATCTGCTGAAAGAGAAGCTAGTGAATTGTTCGACCTTTTGGGTGTAGAAGTTAGCCCCTCGACAATGGTTGCGGATTTAGGTGCTGGACAGAGGCAATTAACTGAAATCGTAAAAGCGATTTCCCAAAAAGCCAAAATTCTCATTCTAGATGAACCGTCTACCGCATTATCTGTTGAAGACGTGGAACGATTGTTTCAATTTTTGAAGAAGCTCAAACATGATGGAGTATCGATTGTATATGTCTCTCACAGAATGGACGAAATAGCTCGTATAGCGGATCGCGCGACCATTTTTCGTGATGGTAAACATATTGTAAGTGCTGATATCTCCGAGCTACCGCTTGATACCATCATAGAGCATATCGTTGGTCAAAAATCGTTTGGATTATCGGATCTAAACTACCAGCCACAAGCGACTGGTGAGACTCTGCTTGAGCTAAAAAATGTGTCGGGTAACGTTAAACCAAATAACGTCAATCTCAAGCTAGCAAAGGGAGAAGTTGTTGGGCTGGCTGGGCTTTTAGGTTCCGGTCGCTCTTCGCTCGCGAAAATGCTCTTCGGGTTAGACCCTATGAT
The DNA here is from genome assembly GCF_002933855.1 of Vibrio penaeicida. Classification (GTDB taxonomy): domain Bacteria; phylum Pseudomonadota; class Gammaproteobacteria; order Enterobacterales; family Vibrionaceae; genus Vibrio; species Vibrio penaeicida_A. Next base: position 107,693 of record NZ_BFAQ01000041.1, on the reverse strand, counting down.
ACAAGGAGAGATCTTCGTCAATGGATCCGCTACGGAAATCTCATCACCACAACAAGCCATAAACTCTGGTATTGCACTTGTCCCTGAGGCAAGAGCGACCCAAGGGGTTATAACGTCTCATGCGGTGTCGTCAAATTTAACACTGGCGACGCTCGATACCTTAGCCAACCGAACTTTAGTTAATAGGGATAAAGAAGAAACTTTATCTCACCAACAGATCTCCAACCTCGCTATCAAAACTGAATCATCTAGTAGCCTTGTATCAACATTATCTGGTGGTAATCAACAAAAGGTCGTGATTGGTAAATGGCTTGCTACAGACCCTGATCTGTTGATTCTAGATGAGCCTACCGCGGGTATAGATATCGGCTCTAAGTCCGAGATTATTCTCCTTATCCGGCAACTCGCTAAAGCAGGGAAATCCATTCTTATGATTTCTTCTGAATTGAGCGAGTTACTGTCAGCATGTGATCGCTTTGTCGTAATGTCACAAGGAAAAATTACCGGTGATTACCCACGAGATGTGCTGTTCGATGACACTGATGCGGGTGTCGATACGCTTCATCAGCTACAAGCTGCTGAACAAAAACTTCAAATAATTATTCAGCAAGCCTTGTCAAAGGAAGGAGCCAAATATGGCGATTTATAAGTACTTGTTGACCAATTGGCGACAAAATATCATTTATATTGGTTTTGCCATTATTTTTCTCATTTTCTCTCTCACGCTTAGCGATAGAGGGTTTCTAGACCCAAACAACCTTCTTAATATTGTTCGTCAAACGGCAATGATAGCGATTATGGCTATTGCCATGACCTTTGTTCTTTCATCAGGTGAAATTGATCTGTCTGTCGGCGCGGTCGCGGGGCTTACCTCTGTTACTGTTGCAATGGCTATAGATGTTGGAGGAATGGGGTTTGGATTGCTGGCAGGGTTAGCCACTGGGATCGCTGTAGGTGTCTTCAATGGGCTACTTACCACCAAAATTGGCATTCCATCTTTCTTGACAACCTTAGCAATGATGGGAATAGCCAAAGGCATAGCAATGTGGATAAGTGACACCGCGGCTGTGCCGATCATTTCCCCTACATATACTTGGCTTTTTGGTAGTGGTTCAATTGGTATTGTGCCAGTCCTGTTAATTTGGACACTGATTTTTGCTGTGATCGGTCACATTGTGCTGAGGCGAACAACATTCGGACGTAGGGTATTAGCTACTGGCGGAAGTGAAACCGCTGCACGATATTCTGGTATTAACACCAAGTCAGTCAAATTCCGAGTGCTCGTAATATCCTCTCTTGCCGCTGCAATGGCTGGAATGCTTTATGCTGGTCGGTTGCACTCGGGGCGCTTCCAATTAGGTGAAGGGGATGAACTATCGGTCATTGCTGCCGCAGTGCTTGGCGGAACCAGCCTTTTTGGAGGCATGGGCACAGTTATCGGTACCGTCGTTGGCGCTTTAATGATAGGGCTAATCAATAACGGTTTGATTTTAATGGGATTGGAATTCAGCCAACAACTGATAGCTCGTGGGGCAATCATAATTTTAGCCGTTGCATTGAGCAGGAAAGCTCAATAAGGAGAAATACATGAGTTCAATTAAAGGACCCGGCATTTTTCTTGCGCAGTTTGCAAGTGATCAGCCACCTTTCAATACATTGGAAGGCATCACTCGTTGGGCAGCAGGTCTTGGGTACAAAGGTGTTCAGATTCCCACTTTCATTCCTTCTCTTTTTGACTTAGAAACCGCATCTGTCAGCCAAACGTATTGCGATGAAATTTTGGGAGTATGCGCTGAATCTGGTGTTGAAATAACGGAATTATCTACACACCTTCAAGGGCAACTCATTGCTGTAAACCCAGCCTACGATCAGTTATTTGATGGCTTCGCACCACCAGAAATAAAAGGCAATACCAAAGCAAGGACACAGTGGGCGACAAAGCAGCTAATGATGGCAGCAGACGCAAGCCAGCGTTTGGGGTTGGCGGCATCCGTATCCTTCAGCGGTTCATTGGCTTTTCCTTACCTGTATCCTTGGCCACAAAGACCAAAAGGGCTAATCCAAGAAGCGTTTCAAGAATTAGCGAATAGATGGAAACCCATACTAGATAAATACGATGAGTGCGGTGTGGATATCGGGTACGAGATCCACCCCGGTGAAGATCTTTTTGATGGTGCCACGTTCGAAATGTTTCTCGACCATGTGAACCAACACAGCAGGGCTAAAATTACCTACGATCCATCTCACTTCCTGCTTCAGCAATTGGATTACCTCGCTTTTATCGATCTTTACCATGAGCGAATTTGTGCATTTCACGTAAAAGATGCGGAATTCAATCCCGATGGTAGGCAAGGTGTTTATTCTGGCTATCAGGATTGGATACACCGAGCAGGTCGCTTTCGTTCGGTAGGAGATGGGCAAATAGATTTTGCCGCCATTTTCTCCAAACTCACGCAATATGGGTTCAATAGCTGGGCTGTTCTGGAATGGGAGTGTTGCATAAAATCCAGCGAACAAGGAGCCCGAGAAGGCGCGCCGTTTATTGCTAACCATATCATTCAAACAGCCAATCAATCTTTTGACGATTTTGCTTCCAGTGACATTGATAAAGACAAGATTAAAAATATGTTAGGTATCGACTAACTTCAGCCAGACCACTTCAGATTTAAATTCAACTTCAATACCTAAAACATAAAAGCATGCGGAAAACGGCTCCACATGCTTTTATTTTCCTAAGGTCCGTAGACCTTTCAAAATGGTTTAAATCCGCCTAATTATCTATGTTCTTCCAAGTCATCTATGTTCTTCCAAGCCCCGCCGTTGTTTGCGGATTCAACCGCCGCTTCAATAAAACATAACCCTCTGACACCTTCATCCACCCCAGGAATATCAGGTTTCTGTGCCGAATCACCTAGAAACCAGTCTGCGAAATCAGAATAAAGCCTTGAAAACGCTTCCAGATACCCTTCAGGGTGACCAGCGGGGATACGTGCAAAACCTTCAAAACCCGCTCCACCTTTCACGCGTTTCTGGGTGGGCTGGTCAATCAGGGACACCAGCAGTTCATTAGGTCTTTCTTGATGGAAGATCAAACTACCCTTCTCTCCCATGACTCTGAGCTGCAGACCGTTATCGAAACCAACCGCTATCTGGCTTGCCCACATCATGCCTTTTACATCATCTTCAAATTTGAACAGAATATGGGCGTTATCATCCAGCTGGCGATCAGCACCAAAGCTGGTGAGATCAGCAGATAACGACTGTGCTTTCTTGCCTGTCACGAACTCTGCTAACTGCAAGGCGTGCGTTCCTATATCTCCAATGCTGCCGCCTTTGCCAGAAGTTGCGGGGTTGAGTCGCCACTTCGCCTGTTTTCCATTCTCAGAATCTTTCGCCAGCCAACCTTGTACGTACTCCATCTGGATAACGCGAACGTTTCCGATCTCACCGCTTTCAACTATTCGCTTGGCTTCCCGAATCATTGGATACCCTGAGTAGTTGTGGGTCAGCATGAAGAACACTTCAGAAGACTGTACGAGCCGACGAAATGCCATAGCGTCACTGAATGTCGATGTTAAAGGCTTATCACAAATGACATGGATACCCTGTTCGATAAACACTTTGGAGACGTCGTAATGCAGATGGTTTGGAGTGGCAACGACGACCACATCAATGCCATCCTCTCTTTGAGATTCTTGCTCTGCCATGATTTTGTAGTCGGAATAAATTCGGGATTCTTCCAGGCCCAAAGCTTTGCCCGACTCTAAACTGCGCTCCTGGGTAGAAGAAAGCACGCCGGCACATAGCTCGTATCGCCCGTCTATGCGTGCTGCGACGCGGTGCGCCTCTCCAATCAAGGCATCCTTACCGCCGCCAACCATGCCTATGCGTATTCTTTTTTCCATTTCTGACTCCTTTCCCTGACACTCGCTGTTAGGGGCTGACCTTAGGCACTTTCATGTGCCGCGGCTTGCTCGATATGTTCGCCGCTGTCACCCACAATGGCACTGACGATTTCACTCATACTGGTTTTCTCTGTATGCAGTTCTTGTGCAACCACACCCTGACGCAAAACCACCACGCGATCTGTCACGCTTAAGACGTCATTTAGTCGGTGAGAAATGAGGATCACGGACACCCCTTCTTCCTTGAGTTTGCGGATCAGATTCAGCACGCTTTGTACTTCTTTCACCGCCAGCGCTGCTGTAGGTTCATCCATAATCACAATTCGTGGGTTAAAGGTAAGTGCTCGGGCAATGGCCACGGTTTGTTGCTGACCACCAGAAAATGCACCAACCGATCGTTGAATATCAGGCAGGTGCGCCCCTAGCCTGTCGATCATCAATTGGGATTGCGTGTTCATTTCTGCTTTGTCTATCAACCTCGGTCCCCAACCAAACAGACGCTTGGTTGGCTCCCTACCTAAAAATATATTGCTTGCGACATCCTGCTGTTTGGCAAGAGCCAGATCCTGATAGATCATTTCTATCCCTAGCTCTCGCCTCTCTCCCGGTGTTTTTCCGTTTATTGGAATATCGTCAAGCGTGATGCTGCCATCGTTTTCTTTATAGATACCGGTGATGGTTTTCATCAGCGTGGACTTACCTGCCCCGTTGTCTCCCACTAGCCCGACGACTTCGCCAGCGTGGATGTCCAGATCGACACCATGCAGAACCTGTACTGCACCGAAGTGCTTTTTCACTCCCTGTAATCTAAGAAGACTCATTATTTACTCTCCTTTGATTGGTACTGATCGACAAAGACGGCGAAAATCAGCACCGCGCCTATGGCCATCTGTTGGTAATAGCTTTGCACCGCGAGTAGGTTCAGACCGTTTTGAAGCACACCCATGATTAGAGCGCCAATCAGTGTTCCCAGAATCGAACCTCTACCACCAAACAAGTTGGTGCCTCCTATAATGGCGGCGGTAATCGCAGTCAGCTCGTAACTCAACCCCGCGGTTGGATCGCCCGAGTTCACCCTTGCCATAAAAATCAGGCCTGCAACACCAGCCAGAATTCCCGATAGTGTATAGAGGGTGATCCGCAATCTGGATACGTTGATACCAGCCGTTTTCACAGCCTGTTCACTGTCGCCCAACGCTAGGGTGTGGCGACCAAATCGGGTGTATGCCAATACGATGTGCATCGAAAACGCCAGAATAAGAAAGAGCAGCGCGGGCATTGGGATACCAAAAGGTCTGCCTTGTCCAAGGTAAACCAGAAAATCAGGCAACCCGTAAACGACCCGACCATCAGTGATGACAAGTGCCAGACCACGAGCAAGCCCCAGCATTCCCAAGGTGACAATGAAAGCAGGCACTTTCGCTCTGGTGACCAGAAAACCATTTACACCCCCGGCCATTGCACCTGCGAGTAAACAACCTGTAATGCCAATCAGTGCGCTATCGAACATGACTGCCAGAGTCGCACCAACAACGCCGCTCAGACCCATCACAGAACCTAGCGACAAGTCGAGCCCGCCCGACCCGATAACAAAGGTGGCAGCAATAGCCAGCACACCAATGGTCGCCGTTGCTAAGATAATGTTCAGAAAGTTATCGACAGAAAGGAAATAGGGAGAAAGTGCGGTCATTACGACGCAGAGCCCTAAAAGAACGACCAACGATTCAAGCCTTACATGAAACCTGTCTACCGTTGTCTTTTGCCATCGAATCCAAAAATTAGAGGCATGCTCAGACTGCATGAAATACATCCTTGTTTTTCTACTTTGAAAGACCTTCCTCACACAGAACGTTTCCGGTTCTGCGCGAGGAAGTGTTGCGTACCTTGTTACTCGCTCAAGTATTTACACATAGTTGAAGCTATTTCACAAACTCCAAAAGGGGCTCGTTACCGCTCTCCATGACTTCTTTCGTCAGTACAAGTGTTGGGACGTGGATGACACTTTCTGTAGATTCACCACTCATGATTTTCTTCACGCGTTCCACTGCCTGCTTACCAACCAAATAAGGTAACTGAGCAATCGACGCATTCAGGCGACCAGACTGGATTGATTTCACGGCATCCGAGTTACCATCTACACCGATAACCGTCACTTGACCGCCTTTCCCAGCTGCATAAACAGACTCCACAGCGCCTAATGCCATTCCGTCGTTTGCAGCAAAAATACCGACAAGATCAGGATGACGAATCAAGATATCGTTCGTTATCGACGCAGCTTTACCGCGGTCCCAGTCACCCGGCAGGCTAGCTGCCACTTTCAACCCTGGAGCAATCGATTTCAGTTTATCGGTGAAGCCATTCACGCGTTTTTGACCAGTAATGTTGCCGGACAGCCCTTCAATAACGAGTACTGCACCTTGCGCATTAGAACCAAGTTGCTCTGTCAGATACTGAGCGGCTTGCTGACCCGCCGCAATATTGTCGGAACCAATCTGGAATGCGATATCGATTTTGGCTCGCTTGAGGATGTCTGGGTCTAAGTTACCGTCCAGATCGACAACCGGAATACCGCGTTCCTGTGCTTTGGAAAGACATGGTAATAAGTTGGTGGAGTTGATTGCCGCAGTGATCAAAGCACTCGGTTTTCTTTGCAACATGGTATTACACACGTTGAGCTGAGATTCCGCGGCCTGATCACTTTCAACTGCTTGGATGAAGTAAGGCGTGCCGGATGATTTCGCGGCTTCCTCTACCCCTTGTCCCATGGCTCCCCAAAATGGGTTGGAAAGGGTTTTCATTAGTACACCAACTTCCCCGTCTGCATGTACTAAGGGTGAGCTGATCGCTAACGAAAGCGCTGAAAAACAAAAAATAAATCGGTTTATTTTTTTGAATTTACTGAATTGCATAATTCACTCCTTCGAGATTAGGAGCGTGCATTGAATCTATACATCGCTCCAGACTTCCTAGTCTTGGTCATCTGAATCTCAGACGACCGGCTTGATACCTCTCTATACCCAGTTACTCAAGATGTGAGTTACTTGGGTATAATGTTACTGCTCCACCTTTTTGGTGGACTCCCTAAAAACGACATCGCAATGCTCCATTACCGCAGTTGCTGACGTGTTTAAACCTTCAATTCTGTTAAATAACGCACCAATTGCACGCTTAGCAATAAGCTCTACGGGCTGAATGACTGCCGACACTGACGGGTAAGTCACTTGCATCCACTCCGCATCGTCAAAACCGATTAGCCCGATATCATCAGGGCAATGTATATGCTTGCGCCGAAACTCGGTTAGGGTCATCAATGTACTTTTCGCAAACAGTGAATACATGGCACTGGGCTTTTTACCGTCCAGATATTCACTCAGGGTTTGTTTTAGCTCACCAATGTCTTCGGGAAGAATGAGATCGACCGTCACTTTTTCATCCCAGTTACGAGTCACCGACAAGAACCCTTCTACCCTTCTTTTTGTCGTCGCCCTGTCTCTGTTAATCCCAACAACGGCAATGTGCCTGTGCCCGTCTTCACATAACTTTTGTGCCACCTGTTTACTTGCGCTTACGTCATCGACACTGACGGTATCAAACGTTTTGTTTTCGGTAACACGGTCAATCAGTACCGCATCAATGTCGGACTTTTCCAGCATCACAGAGCCCATACCTTGCTCGCTAGTAACGGGCGCTAACACGATCCCGGCTACACGCCAGTCTTCTAACCGCTCAATCAAATGCTGCTCGCGAGACTCACATTCGTTGCTCGACATCGCAACCATGGTGTAACCGCGCTTCTCAACATACCTTTCAAGGTTTGCCACAAGATTTGAGAAAAATTCACCCGCCAGCTCAGGGACCACTACACCAATGATTCGACGTTTTTCCCTTCTCATGTCCGATGCCATAGGATCAGGTCGATACTTCAAAACCTCTATGGCGTTGTTAATGCGCTCCACGTTGGCTTTTTTCACAGTTGTCACACCATGAAGCACTTTAGATACGGTGGCCGGAGATACCGAGGCCATCTTCGCAACGTCGTAAATTGATGGTCTTTTCTTCGATGGGGGCATGCATAATCCTTTGCTGATATCTCTAGGGTCTGTTGACCTTTCGTGGTGAAATTTTGTTCGAGTTCTATGTGTTTTAATCGCGGCGCAAGGTCTTTAGCCTAGTCATTCTAAGTAAATACCTTACAACAAAGAGTAAAGCGCATAGAACCGAACCCTTTGGGCAGCATTTGTGACTGCGTTACCGCTTATTGATGTAGAGCGACTACACCGAATAAGCGCTGCCTTGTGTAAAGAACCCACAAATTGCTGCAAAAATCATCTCGAAAGGTTAACAGACCCTATTATTCTCTTCGAACCATCTTAAATTCTAAACGCAAAGTTTCAAAAATAAATCGATCTACT
>NZ_BFAQ01000041.1:0-99214 GCF_002933855.1 Vibrio penaeicida | reverse complement strand
AGTAAATCGATTTATTTTTATTTTTTACAAATTAGCAACAAGCAGATTTCTTATATGATTTGAGTGAACATGGATTCCACTGAGTCATTTTTCCGGGGATAGCTGCTTCTTAACCCAAGATTTTTTAACAAGCTTGGGCAGTTTCAATTTAACGGTTAACAAGGAATGGATATGACGCTAGATAACCGCCCCCTCATTGTGAGCGCACCTTACCCCAGAACATTGGATTTGATTTTCTCACCAGAACGAAAAGCCCAGCTTTTTGAACAATACAGAGTCCTTGAGACGGAAAGTGAGGACGTGAATGACCTCAACAATGACATCATTTCCGAGATCACCTACATCATTGGTCAGCCTCCATTGGATGAGCAATTCATTCAGAAGGCGTCAAAATTACGCTGTATTTTTAACGTCGAGAGCAACCTTATCGACAACATGCCCTATCCACTGTTATTTGAAAGGGGGATTCATGTCGTCACAACGGGCCAGGTATTCGCACTTCCAGTGGCTGAACTTGGGGTAGCACTTGCCTTAGCGTTGAAAAGAGACCTGATCAACGCCGACCTGATGTTCAGAGATGGAAGCGAACTTTGGGGAGGCGACGGAAACGCAAATGCCAGCCTGCTATCGGGCGCTACCGTCGGAATCATTGGTTTTGGTGACTTAGGCAAAGCACTCAATCAACTGCTTAAAGGGTTTCGGGCGAAAGTTCAGTCCTACGATCCATGGTTACCCGAGTCTCTTCTCAAAGAACACGACGTCGCCCCCGCTGAATTGGACACGTTGCTATCAACAAGTGATGTGATTTTTGTTGTTGCCTCCGTAACCAGCGAGAACCAGCATTTTCTAAACAAGAGTGCTTTCAGCAAGATGAAAGCAGGATCCGCGTTTATTCTTCTCAGCCGGGCTAACATCGTCAATTTTGAAGATTTGATGGACGCTGTTGAGTCAAAACACATCGTCGCGGCCAGTGATGTGTTCCCAGAAGAACCCCTACCCTTAGACCACCCGGTTCGCAACCTTGAAGGCTTTGTCCGCTCTGCCCACCGAGCAGGGGCTTTAGATGTTGCGTTTCTTAATATGGGCGAAATGGTCATGGAAGATCTCAAACTTCTCGACCAGAACTTACCCCCACAAAGATGCAAACGCGCCGAACGCGAAACTGTTTCAAGAATGCGTTCTAAGCCAGTGACGACCAATTAATTAGGCTTGATTGAGACTGGTCTCAATGAGACCAGTCAAATTATCGGGAGCTCAGTAACTCATTTTGCTGACGCAGGCTACAATCTTGAGCCTGGTGGAATAAATGTTCAGCTTTTTTGTAACTCGGGTAGTACTTAAGCAAGCCACCTAATGTTTTAACAGCTTTCGCACAGTCTTTTTTGTAAACCAATAGCATGCCGTAGAAATGACGACCGTATATGTGATTGGGATTGAGAGAGAGAAAACTCTCCGAAGCAGTTATAGCTGAATCCAAATCCTTCGGACCGTAAAAATACGCCATAGACAACTCAAGCCATGCTGCTTCATTTCCCGGATAAATGGAAACTGATTTTTCCAGTTTTTCTATGTTTTGGTTTGAGACCCCTTGGTAGTGGTAAAAATGAGAAACTGTGGTCATGAAGCTCAATGCGGGGACAATCAGTGCAAATATTGCCACAGAGGATAAAACGGTCTTGTTACTCGGTTTGGCTATAGTAACTTCTTTCTTACCTCTGATAAGTGCAGCAAACAGTAATATCGCAAATATGTAGCTCATCGGAGACAAAAACACTTGGCTTAAAAGTGAATGGGTTAAAAAGGCAAACAATGCAATAAATATCCACCAACGGTTGGGTTCTGCTATCACTAATTGGAAAGCTTTAACGATAAGCCATAGGTAGATTAGCGAAAACAAGATTCCACCGATCCAGCCGAGTTCGGTAAATACCTTGGCTAGAAAGTTATGTGGTGTTTTTAATATTTGTTTCTCACTGACAAATTCGGAGGCCTGATGAGTGCCAACTTTTGCGTATTCAGGGTGGATAAATTCAAAATTGTTTGCCCCGACTCCAAATGGATTTTCCTTTAGCATATCCCAACTATTGAGAACCATATTTAGCCTAGGGCGATAGTTATCTAAGGGCTCTTCAATAGCACTAAATGAAGCAGAAAGTGTATGAGGGAGAGCAAAAGATGATTGAGAAGTGGCGTATCCTACTAAAGATGTTATTCCAATAATCACCAACGGCATTCGAAGAGATAAGTTTCCCCGCTCTAACAAGCGTCTCGACTGCAAGAATAGAAAGACGAGCACACCCAAAGCCAGAGCAATAACGGTAGTTCTAATATGGGAAATATTCAAAACGTGCAGCACGCTTAATAGAATGACAGAAACTCCCAGTAACCATACATACCTGAATCTATTACACCATGCGAAATAGCATAGGGCGGGAATCCAGATGTTGAAAATATGTCCAGCATTGTTAGTAAATCCAATTGGTGTGAATGCACCATTATTCACAGGAACATCCATCCAGCGTTCGATAAAAAAAATAATGGAGAAGAGAGAGGCAGAAAGCACTGAAGAATAAAGCAATAAATTTTTGCGCTGTTCACTGTTGTAAATCGTTACCAATAGTGAAAAAGAAAAACCAAATAGTACAAAGCGAAAGAGAAACTCAATACCAGCGTAAACATGGCTAGACCAAACAAAACTGGTTGCAATCCAATACGCTGTAGCGCCAAATAAGAAGCTTATATAGGAAAACTTACTAGCCAATTTTCGTAGATTTAAAAAAACGAACACCGACAAAAGTACATCAATAAATAGCCATTTCGGTACATCGTGACTATAGAAAAAGCCGCTCCAATAAACACAAGTTGTAATGGAGATAACGATAGGTAGTAACACTAACCAAACATCGTCAATTCGATGGGTAAATTGTTTAATGAATATAGACATAATCATAGAAGAAGGGAGCATAGCGCTCCCTTGTAGTTAGGTTGAGTTTAGTAACCGAATTCAATAACCAGTTTTAAATCTTGGAACCTGAAATACTGATACCCAGTTTCATCAGCAACGGATGCTGAAATTTTCAAGATTTCTCCGCTGTTTATAGCATCTCGAATTTCTTCAATACCACGTTCACCGAAGTTCAGTTTCACTGGCGAGTTGCCAGTTGCTAACTGACCCAGAGGGCAATTTTCAGGTGCAATACCTACATCACATCTAAATTCGAAGTCCTCTTTTGCAGATTCGTTATTCGGGTATTCTGATTGTGTACCTTCATACAAATTAACCGCATTACCTACATTTCGATTGTTCTCCAATCTTGCACTCAAGATTCTCGCATTTGTTGGAATAGCAGTTAAATCAAATGCAAATAGCGCACGGTACTCATACGGACCGTAAGAGCTTGAACCCTTCTGAGCATTGGAGCCGTAACTGGAACTATACCCATAGAACGACTGAATCGTCTTCGGCTCGGCATAAGGATCGGCAGGTGCATATGGATTTGATGGTGCGTATGGGTTTGTAGGGGCATAAGGGTTAGACGGTGCGTACGGATTGCTAGGAGCATACGGATCTAACATTGTGCTATAACCTACACGACCACTAAATGTCGACATGGTGGAAAGCGTTTTGTTTTCAATGACAATGGCTCTGTGACCTGGAATTGGAGTAGGCACAGCAACTAAAGGAATAAGAGCATTCCCTGTTGGGTCATCACTTACAATCTCCAATGTCGCTCGAGCTAGATCCCAATCGGTACCTTGATACTTAACGTTGAAAATATGTGTATTTTCTGGATCCAGTTTTGGAGGCAAGTTGCTAACACTCAACGACCAGTCGGAAGGTAAACTCTTTCCATCTGTGGTTCGGAAGTTGAAACCAGAAATAGTCAGCTCAGACTTACCTGAGTTTTTAATTTCTATACCCGTTTCAGAGCTAGTCGCAGACCCAGTTGGCTGAATAACTTTGATTGGCGCGCTATCATTCTCGATAGCTCTCCATACATCTTGGTTCTCAATATCACGGTACTTTGACTTTACGGTTAGGTAAGGGGCATCTTCTCCTAAAACGATTTTTTTGGTGTAACGCTTACTTCGACCTGCAGCATGATCTAGGTAAAACTCCATTGAAGTCGGTTTACTGCTCAGAAGTGTTCCATTCGCATTCGGTCGACTTTGTTGTGCAGAAATGGAGTATGAAATTGATTCCCATTTATCCTCAATCGCTTGTGGTGAGAACATTAGGCTTGCATATGCTTTACCCAAACTATTTGCGGTCACTGTTTTCTGAGATGCAAAAGTACCCGATCCTGACACTTTAACCTTTGCATATGGAACAGGGTTTCCGTGTACGTCAACTACGTCAAAGCTTACACTTATATAGGGACAACGCAATGCACCCTCTGGACCACATGAGTAATCAAAGTTCCACCAGCTGAAGTGCTCAACTGTACCCTCATAATGATCACCTTTGAGGTTTGCGACGCCTTTTTGCGTCCATTTACCAGTGTTTTCATTTAAGTGCCACAATGGCAGCGATGTAGGTGCGGTTGCAGGGTTTGCTACTTTAATCTTGATTGTTGCAGGTGATGCTAATGTCACTTCTTTCCCTGAAGCGTCTCTTATATCTGCACCGATAACACCAAACGAGATTATTTCAGCTTCTCCAGTTGGGACACCATTGGCATCTGTTTCAATACCGGTAAAACCGCCAGGGAAAGCTTCTAGGAAAGCAGAATCGGAAGGGTTAACTGAACGATGAGAAACCGTCACATTACCGCTCGTTACACCCGTGAACGCGTTCGCAGGAAACGAGATAGATGCACCATTACCGAGTGAGATACTCGATGCTGCTGTTGCCGATACAGAAGACGTAGACCCTGGTAATAACTGAATAACATCCAGATCCGTTAATACTCCAGGTTCAATCTTAACTGGTGCATGGTAAGGAAGGTAAGATGCTCCCAATTTTATCTCTAACGCATAATCGCCAGCCGGAATGTCTTGACCGCCAAATTTTCCGTTTGAATCCAAGAGTTCAATTGCACCTTGAATAACTACACCCGTGTCGTTTTTAAGGTTCACTTCTAGATCGCTGACAGCGCCTGAATGTGGTTTAGAACTAGCAAGGTTTAGGAAGACTTGACCAACAATTGATCCTTTTTGACCAATGGAAATTTGATCACCCGTTACAGAGAATTCATAGCTCGCCGAGCCACTTCTCTCACCAGTTGGCGTGACACCTATCACATCTAAACGATAGTGACCTTTAAGGTAGTGACCAAAGTAGTTGTTCACCAGAGGAGTATTGGCAGGATCGATCGTAAATGTTGGTCCTATCCCCACCAACTGACCGTTTAGATACCAAGTTTTTACAATGTTGCCATGGCTAGAATCTGAGCTAGGCACATCTGCTTCGACGGTGAAGCTCGTCGGCGTATCAAACGCAAATGAATTTGGTAATACGTCAGCATTCGTAATTTCAATAGGAAGTGAGTTGTTTACCTTAAGCTCAATATTCAGATCAATTTCACCGACACCTTTCACTCCTTTCAACGTTTGTTTTACCGAAGTCGACTGTCCTTTAATAATACGAACCGTCTCAGCAAAACCCGTCGCTAAATGCGCTTTAGCATTGGTAGAGTTACCATCGTGAATAGTAAACACCAACGCATAATAACCTGAATCTACGTGATTACTTAATGAAGCACTTGCTACCCAATTATTTGCGTCTTTCGAAGTTACAATCGTATCCAGCACAGAAACCACGTTACCACTAGTTGAACGCAGCTCTGCGGTAACTTTAGGCGTCAGTGCAATGTTTTTTGGCCACTCAATCGCAAAGTCAAAACTACCTTTACCTTGAGCCATAGCCACTTCGATAAATGAAGGGGTTACTTCCGACGGTCGTACTGTCACAGCTTGGCTACCACGCGCAAATTCTAAGCCGTTGACGTCTTGGGCAATAACTGTGATGGTCCAGTTCCCCGCAATCAGCCCTTCAATTTGACGTGCACCACGACCTCTAACGACGGTATTAAATGATTCGCCAGCAGGTCCCTCTCCTGAAATTCTGAATGTGTCCAGATTTAGATCGAGAGCGGGTTCATTTGTCGTCACCGAGCTTGGAGACAAAGAACGATTTTCTTCGCCTGCTGCAGACGAAAATGCTTTCGCATCTGATGATTGGGATTTAAAGCTAAGAGCACGAGATGCACCTTGAATGTTCTCAACTGACACGGTTTCAAATTGACTGGAATTCGTCTCGTCTTTTAGCACCAGCTGTAAGCTACCTTTTCTTGAAGTGTCACTGACGGTCTGATTACTACTGTCACCTCCACCTCCTCCACATGCAGTGACGACGATAGAAATCATCAATGCATAAATAAATTGCAATATTCCTTTGCGCTTCATGTTAATTTTCTCAATTATGTTAAAAGATAAGCCAAATATATGTATGGCTTTATTAAAAACAGCAACGAGAAATATATACACATAAATAATGAAAGTTATTTTCTATTTACAATGTGTTACTAACACCATTTACAATATGTTACTTAAAACTATTTACTTTCATGAGAAAAATACAACAAATTGGGAAGCAATTAGATATCGCTCAGTTTTTTAGCATAATCATTACATGTTACATTCGGTTACTTTAGAATATAGAAAAAATTACCGTAGGATGGATAAAAGACCTAAAAATATTAGTAATAATTGCTAAAACCACTTTGGGGAGGAATACATGAATAAAAGTATAAATACGGTACAATATAATGTGGCTTATATCACTGATAGAGGCGTTTATAAGGAACCCATTTCACGTATTTTTAAAGACATAAAGGTCAACATATTCTTTTATTCAGGCAGCTTTGAGGATTCAAATAATGTTTCAGGTACATTCCTGGATAGTAATATAAACTTTAGTGCTATTGTTATAGATAAAAATATAGCATCAGACTCAGAACTTCACAGAACAAGAAGCTTCATAAAAAACTCTGACTTAAGTTCAATTATTATTTGTAGAGATAAAAAAAGCGCTTTTTCAATTATTAATTCAGGTGCCGATGACTTTCTAGTTCCTCCATACACCGCAGAAGAGCTGACTCTACGAATTATTAACGTATCTCAAAGAAACCATATGCCTCACCTTCATTCAGAAAGCCATGTCAGCTTCGGAAAATACTCCCTTCACTTAGAAACGCGTGAGCTTAAAACTCAAGACATCAATAAAAGCCTAACCGACGGAGAACATATGCTGCTTCTTCATTTAATCGGAAACAAGGGCAAATACTCTTCTAGGGAAGAACTGTCTTTAGCATTAGGAAAGAAGCGCCATCCAATGTCTAGCCGGTCTGTAGATATGCTCATAGGGCGATTGAGAAGAAAGATAGACGACAACCCAAAAATGCCTCAGTACATCGTTACATCGAGGGGGAAAGGTTACATGTTGGTAAGAGAACCAGAATAAAAAAACCGGTCTCAGATGAGACCGGTAAAATCCAGAACAAAAGGACTGAACCCCGCTCTCCTTGGGGAACTTTCCGCGTCTGTGTGATCAGCTAGGCTGATCAGCTCTGGAAACTTTCAATAATATTGCCGCTGTTTAGCCTTGGTATTTTTTCATTACCAAAGTCGCGTTGGTTCCGCCGAAACCAAAGCTGTTTGACATCACTGTCGTCAGCTCTTGCTCACGCGTTTCAGTCACAATGTCTAGACCTTCTGCAGCTTCATCTAAGTTGTCAACGTTAACGCTAGGTGCAACAAAGTTGTGGTGAAGCATTAGCGTAGAGTAGATAGCTTCGTGTACACCAGCTGCGCCCAGAGCGTGACCTGTCATCGCCTTAGTTGCTGAAATTGCTGGGCTGTTGCCACCAAAGACTTCTTGGATAGCACCTAGCTCTTTCACGTCGCCTACTGGTGTTGAAGTACCGTGTGTGTTGATGTAATCAACGCCATCAACATCTTGCATTGCCATCTTCATACAGCGGATTGCGCCTTCACCAGATGGTGCTACCATGTCGAAGCCGTCTGACGTTGCACCGTAACCAACAACTTCACCGTAGATAGTTGCGCCGCGAGCAAGTGCATGCTCTAGCTCTTCAATAACCAACATACCGCCACCGCCTGAGATGATGAAACCATCACGGTCCGCATCGTAAGTACGTGATGCTTTTTCAGGTGTGTCATTGTATTTCGTTGAAAGTGCGCCCATCGCATCAAACATCATGGTGAGAGTCCAATCTAGCTCTTCACCACCGCCTGCGAATACGACGTCTTGTTTGCCAAGTTGAATCAACTCAACAGCGTGCCCAATACAGTGTGCAGACGTTGCACAAGCTGAGCTCATAGAGTAGTTCACACCGCGAATCTTGAATGGCGTAGCCAAACAAGCAGACACAGTTGAAGACATAGTACGAGGTACCATGTAAGGGCCAATACGCTTCACGCCTTTTTCACGTAGCGTATCCACTGCCACAGCTTGGTTCAGAGAGGAAGCACCACCTGAACCTGCAACGATACCAGTACGATCGTTAGAAACCTGCTCTTCAGTTAAACCTGCATCAGCAATAGCCTGCTCCATCGAAAGGTATGCGTAAGCAGCAGCATCACCCATAAAACGCATTTTTTTGCGGTCGATGTGCTCAGCAGGGTTAATTTTCAGATCACCCCACACCTGTGAACGCAGCCCTTTTTCTTTGAACTGCTCAGATGCGTTGATGCCTGATTTACCCGCTTTCAATGACGCTAATACTTCTTCGACGTTGTTACCGATACTGGAAACAATACCCATACCGGTGATTACGGCTCGTTTCATGAGACATTCCTATAATTCAAAAATCCGTAGAATAATAACCAAGTTGCCACACAAAAGTGGTCAGCTTTCCCAGAAATACGTACAATCCGCGATAGTCTCGCACATTTACCCAAGATCATACCACTATGACGACCATTAAGAACGCAGTTCTAGGCTGGAATGAAGCCGGAACCCCTGTGTCTGATCAATTCGATGATGTTTATTTTTCCAATGTAAACGGGCTGGAAGAAACTCGTTATGTCTTCTTGTCACAAAATCGATTGCCTGAACGTTGGAACGAATACTCCGATAGACGATTTGTTGTCGCTGAAACGGGCTTTGGCACTGGCTTAAACTTTTTGGCTCTGTGGCAATGGTTTGATGCTTTCAGAAAAACCAATCCGAATGCGCCACTTAAAGAGCTGCATTTTATCAGCTTCGAAAAGTTTCCAGTAACGCAAGACGACCTTAAAAAAGCGCATCAATCTTGGCCAGAACTTGCTGAATACGCCGAGCAGCTTCAAAGGCACTACCCAATAGCCGTGCCAGACTGCCACAGAATAGTGCTCGCAGATGGTGCTGTGACACTGGATTTATGGTTCGGCGATATTAAAGACTGCATGCCTAGTGTACCCACGCCTAAAACAGGCTTAGTCGATGCATGGTTTCTTGATGGGTTTGCACCCAGTAAAAACCCTGAGATGTGGAATCAAGACCTGTTTAACGGCATGGCCAAGCTAGCCAGACAAGATTGTACCTGTGCCACCTTCACGGCTGCAGGGTTTGTGCGTCGTGGGCTGATTGAAGCCGGATTCTCTATGAAGAAGGTCAAAGGCTTTGGAACTAAGCGCGACATGATTGTGGGCACCATTGAGCAAAAGGTGCCAACAACCAACATTAAGCCATGGTTTCATCGTTCGGGGACCTGCAATGTGCAAGACGTCGCCATTATTGGCGGTGGTATTGCCAGCGCTACTTTGGCGAAAAGCTTAGCGCGCCGTGGCATCAAAACCACGCTGTATTGCAAAGATTCGTCACCAGCACAGCAAGCGTCTGGAAACCGCCAAGGTGCGGTCTACCCGTTACTCAATGGTACTCACTCAGGCGTTTCCCGTGTTTTTGCTCCTGCCTTTTTGTACGCCAGGCAGTTTGTGGAGCAAATGAGTGCAACGCTTCAGCTTGATCATGAATGGTGCGGCGTTACCCAACTGGCATGGAACGAAAAAGCAGAAGCTAAACTCAGCAAAATGCTACAGGGTAATTTTGCTGAACAGTTGGTTCAAAAATTAGATCAAAACCAGACATGCGAAAAAACGGGGCTGACTTTTGATACGGGAAGTGTTCACTACCCGTTAGGCGGCTGGTTATGCCCTCAACAGCTGACAAATGAAATCCTTAGAGAACTGGAAGAAAGCGGTCACTTAACCTGTTTGTATGACACAGAAATCCAAAGTGTCGAGAAAGTCGAGGGGGGTTGGAGCCTGCTATCAGAGCAAGGAACATTCACTCATCAAGTTACCGTTATTGCAAATGGGCACCTATTTGGTCAGTTCGAGCAATCAAAAACAATCCCAGCCTCACCCGTAAAAGGGCAAGTTAGCCACATACCGACAACGGAAAACCTTCAGAAGCTCAAAACGGTTCTTTGCTATGACGGATATATGACACCGCATAACCCAAACAATATGCAGCACTGCATTGGTGCGAGTTATGACCGAGACAACATAGACAAGGAATTTGATCAAATCGCACAGAATGAGAATGCGGAAAAGCTGCGCAACTGCGTACCTAATCAAGCTTGGACTCAAGATGTCGACGTCTCCAAGGGTGATTCACGCCAAGGCATTCGCTGCGTTTCACGGGACCACCTACCCTTTGTCGGTCCCGTTGGTCGCTACGATAGCATCGTGACCGAATATGCAAACCTGCGCGATCAAACCGAAGCAGATGTCATTGACCTTCCCGTGTATTCCGATCTCTATTGTATGGTTGGTTTAGGCTCCAGAGGGTTAAGTTCCGCCCCGCTATTGGGTGAGCTATTGGCTTCTCAGGTATGCCAAGATCCGATGCCGTTCTCTGTCGATACATTGAATGAACTGCATCCTTCTCGAATGTGGGTTAGAAGGCTGCGTAAAGGCAAAAGTATAACGGGATTGTAATCCTATCACTATAGAAAATAAGGCGCTTAAAGCGCCTTATTTTATTGTCCATCAATATCACACATAAGTTAACATTTCTTTTACAATTAACCACCTAGCCCCTATATTAGACGTCAAATAGGCGAAATTTTAGAGTTTACCCATGCTAAGTCAGCAACAAATTTTGCAGTATCACGAGCAGGGCTATTTGGTTCTTGATCAAATGATTCCCGTGGAAACGTTGAACGATTTGAAGCAACGAGCGGCGAAGATTGTGGACGAGTGGAAACCAGATTTCACCGCTTCTATATTCACTACCAATGACAATGATCGAACTGGCGACAGCTATTTTCTCGATTCAGCGGAAAAAGTTCGTTGCTTCTTTGAAGAAGAAGCGTTCGATAAAAATGGCCAATTAATTGAACAAAAAGCTTTGTGCATCAATAAAATTGGTCATGCCTTGCATGAACTCGACCCTGTATTTCGTGAGTTCAGCCATCTACCAGTTCTTGGAGACATAGCCAATGATATCGGTGTAGATGAACCTGAAATTCGTCAATCTATGTACATTTTCAAGCAACCCAAAATTGGTGGTGTCGTGAATTGGCACCAAGACGCCACGTTTTTCTTCACCACACCGCAAAGCGTTGTTACCTATTGGTTTGCCATAGAGGATGCCACCTTGGAAAACGGCTGTTTGTGGGTAGAGCCAAAAGGGCATACAGGACCTCTTCGAGAGCGGTTTAATCGAGATGGGGATAACATCGAAATGGTTAAGCTTGACGATACGCCATGGCCAACTGAAAAAAGCGGTATTCCTCTAGAAGTTAAAGCCGGTAGCTTAGTTATTTTTCAAGGGCTGCTTCCCCATTACAGTGCGCCTAACCGCTCTGCAAAATCTAGGCAAGCCTTTACTTTGCATGTTACTGATGGGAGTGCTCGCTACGCTAAAGAAAATTGGTTGCAAACTATTCTGCTTCCTCTGCGCGGATTCGATTGATTCGATTAATAGTTGTGGAAACGGCAAACGCTTTCACTCAAGTAAGGAGAAACCATTGCTCACCATACGAGAAGCCAGAATCGATGATGTAGAGGCCATAATGCCGCTTTCTGAACATCTACAATACAAAGAGTCCGACAAAAGCGAAATGCGTTTGCGACTAAATAAGCTCATTGAAAGCAGTGACCACTGGGTATACGTAGCAGAATCAGCAAGCTCAAAGCAAAAGAAGGGCATGGTTGGTTGGCTTCATTGTTTTCAAGCTTTGAGGCTGGCGTCCGAGAGCTTTTATGAAATCGGAGGAATGGTAGTATGTCCGTCAGCGAGGCGATTAGGCATTGGAAAGTTACTCGTTAATCATGCGATGTCTAGCCATTCTGGAAAATGGCGAGTAAGGTGCAGTGAAACGAGAAAGGAAACGCACCAGTTTTACGAAAATGTAGGATTTACGACCTGTAAAACTCAATGCGTTTTTGAAAAATATTCTGAATAACGCGGGGTCTAATTCAGCAGCAACTTATGCAGCTGCTGCCAAAGCTCACTGACAATAATGCGATCTGCAGGAGTCAGTTCAGATTTTGCTCCCTCTAAACTTTCTTCAATTCGGACTTTAAGATCCGTAATTTCCGTTTCCCCTGCTGCTTCACATGCTGCCGCTGACAATGAAATATGACCTCTTAAGTAGCCGCCAGCAAATAGCTCATCGTCTGATGCGGTTTCTACTTTGGAATCAATCAATTCCAGCATTTTTTCTTCGTACTCTAGGATCATTCTGGTCTCTTATTTCACTGTTACTTCACTTGAAACTGGTCAGGGTGAAGAGAATCGGTTTTATAGAAGTGGCGTAGTGCGTCAGATAGGCTTCTCATTCGGGGTGATAGTCCACTTTCGAGGATCTCTAAAACCTCTTTATGCACTGTGCTCATAAAGCTCAGCCTATCTGGCTCAAAATCGCCGTGTAGATTGTCACAACTGACTGTAAAAGGAAAGCCTGCGCTTTGTGACAAAATCCACTCGTACGCTTGAGGTCGAAGCTCTACTCGTTCAAACTCTGCTTGCACGGCTTCAGTTCGACCATCTGGTTCATACCAATAGCCAAAATCTTCTTTAAGCCGGCGTTCCGGCCCTGCCACCATCCAATGAGCAATTTCATGCATTGCTGAGGCGTAAAAACCGCGGGCAAATACTATTCGGTGGTAATCTTTTTCTTGGTCCGCAGGCAGGTAAATAGGTTCATCTCCTCCTAATTCCAACTTGGTATTAAAGTCTTCATAGAAGGTGCGATTAAATATATCGATAAGATCTGTGTATTGATGAGACATAAGGTTTTGATGTTGTCACTTTCTAGCGCATATTTTCCTTGGATTTTCTCATTTGTAAACCCAATTTACGTCCTGCCCTCATATCATGCCTCCAACATTAGGTTTTCTAATCCAAATAACCACATGCCATACTAATTTTTACTCGCCAGCTCTGCCATTTCGCACTAGAATTGCCGCTCTTTTTTCCTCTACTTGCTGGATCTGGAACCATGCTTTTAAGCACGCTCTATGTTTTAGGTATCACAGCGGAAGCGATGACTGGTGCACTCAGCGCTGGTCGAAAGAACATGGATTGGTTCGGTGTTATGTTTGTTGCGAGTGCAACCGCTATTGGCGGTGGGACTGTGCGCGATATTTTGCTAGGGCATTACCCCCTTACTTGGGTTGAAAACCCTCAGTTCCTGGTGACTACATGTGTTGCTGGTGTTGTTACAACGGGCATTGCAAAGTGGGTAATCAAACTAAAAGGGCTCTTCATAAGGTTGGATGCTCTTGGCTTGATCGTTTTCAGTATCATCGGGACAAAAGTTGCGCTGAATATGGGATTGCACCCCATTATTTGTATCGTTTCTGCGGTAGTGACAGGGGTATTTGGTGGCTTACTTCGAGATTTAATCTGCCGCCAGTCTCCTCTCGTTTTGCATGAGGAACTTTACGCATCTGTCGCCCTGCTTGCCTCAGTGCTCTATTTAACGCTGATGTATTTTGGTATCAACGAAGTCACAAGCACCATTGCAACATTAATCACGGGTTATTTGTTAAGAATGGCTGCCGTAAGGTTCAAATGGAAACTGCCCTCCTTCCAATTGGAAACCGAAGAGCCCCTGCACTAAAGCACCGTATATCAATCAATTATCTCTGGCGTATGGCACGCCAGAGAAATCACGTTATAGTGCATGCCCCGCATCCACATCCAAACTGCCACCTCGCATACCCATTGATGCAGGAGAGAGCAAGTACTCAATGGCAGGCACAATATCACTGGTTTCCAGAATACGCCCAAGCGGTGTTGTATTCATGAACGACTTCAGCCCTTCAAACGCTTCATCATTCATACCCGCTTTTCCTTGAATCTCTGTTGCGGTTACACCCGGTCTAACACTGTTAATACGAACCCCCTTCTCCGCGAGATCCACATTCAAGCACCCAACAACACCTTCTAATGCGGCTTTGCTCGCCGAATACAAAGACGAACTAGGGAAAGCCTTTTTCACAACAAGGCTCGACACCATAACAACGCTTGTGGGGTTATTTAGAACAGGCAACAATGCCTGAAGAGTAAAGTATGGCGCCTTGAAGTTAACATCCATCGTTAGATCAAAGGCTTCTAGCGTCGTAGTCTCTAATTCATTTGGGAAATACACGCCTGCATTTAGCACTACGCCATCTAAGCGCATATTATCCGTCTTTAGCTTCTCCCCTAGAGTTTGAATATCCGACATATTCTCGCTATCACATAGAACTGGAATTATTTCTCCTTGTAAGCATTTCACTGTCGCTTCCAGTTTTTCTGAGTTTCTCCCTGTCACGACCAAGCGATGACCCTTTTCACTTAACGATTTTGCCGTTGCTAAACCAATGCCAGCCGTTGCACCTGTAATCAAAATTGTGTTTGAGCTCATGATTTTCTTTCCTTGCGGTTGAACACAAACTCAGACTACCTCATGGTAATAAGTATGATTAGATACCAATTACTCATCATTTTGTTTCCATTTGGATACCAATAAATGAATACACACAAACTGCTTCCCTATCTTCCCATTTTTCGCTTGGTCGCCATAAAGGGCAGCTTTCAAGGTGCCGCCAATGATCTTAACCTGCCGAGATCATCTGTCAGTAAAAAGATCTCGCAGCTAGAGTCGTTAGTTGAACAACGGTTAATTCAAAGAACCACCCGCAAACTCGTGCTGACCGAAAGTGGAAACAAGCTACTGAAGTTGTCTGAAGGGTTACCAAATATTCTCAATGACATAGAAGAATTTGTGTCTGATTTTCAAGAAGTACCCGTCGGGAAAGTAAAAGTAAGCTGCTCAACCTTGATTGGTCATCAATACCTGCTTCCGCACATAAAATTGCTCAGAGAGAAGTACCCCAAAATAACGCTTGAGCTGAGCTTTAACGACAGCTATGTCGATTTGGTTGAGGAACGAGTAGACATTGCTATTCGTGTTGGCAACCTGCCAGACTCTCCTATGCTGGCAAGAAAAATAGGTGATAAGAGTTTGGTTTGCGTAGCCAGCCCAGACTATTTACGTGCTCATGGAACACCTTCAACCCCTGAAGATCTAGATAGGCACCAGTGCGTGGTGTTTAAGAGTAAAAGTAGCAATCACAGCTACTGGCACTTTGAGAATTCGGAGGGAAGTACACACCCTATTCAGATTCACGAAACTCTGATTTGTGATGATGCCCGAGCGCTGATTGATATGGTGAAATCAGGATTAGGCATCACGATGGTTGACCCCAATCTAATTCGAAATGAAATGAGTACGGGAGAACTGATCCAAATTCTGGAGCCATTCAATGTTACCTGCACTCAACCCGTTCAACTGTTGTGTTTGGGCAGAGCCACTCGCTCTAAAGCTGCCAAAGTCATCTGGGAAGAACTGGCGAATATACTGCCAGTGTATTTTCAGTAATATTCAGGAAATAAAAAAGCGCTCATCAGAGCGCTTTATCTAATAAAGTATCAATCTATATCAGGTCAGATCACCATTAGCGACTAAATCTGAGGCGTTTCCGTTGTCACTCCGTGGTTTTGTCCACGATGACGAAGCAAGTGATCCAACAAAACGATGGCTAGCATAGCTTCGGCAATAGGTACGGCACGGATACCGACACAGGGGTCATGACGCCCCTTAGTAATCAGTTGGGTAGGCTCACCTTTACGAGTAATGGTTTCGCCCGGTACGGTAATGCTTGATGTCGGCTTAAGTGCAATATTCGCAACCACATCTTGCCCTGTAGAAATCCCACCTAAAATACCACCAGCATGATTACTGGCGAACCCTTCTGGTGTAAGTGGATCGCGGTGTTCGCTGCCTTTCTGGTTTACTACATCGAACCCATCACCAATTTCAACACCCTTCACGGCGTTAATACTCATCAATGCATGGGCGATATCGGCATCTAAGCGGTCGAAAATTGGCTCACCTAGCCCAACAGGAACTTGAGTTGCAACTACTTGAATTTTAGCGCCAATTGAATCGCCCTCTTTCTTGAGGTCACGGATCAATTGATCAAACTCTTCAATCTTATCGACGTCAGGGCAGAAGAATGGGTTGTTTTCAATTTCGTTCCAATCGACTTTATCGATCTTCACATCACCCATTTGTGAAAGGTAGGCACGGACTTCAACGCCAAACTCTTTCTTAAGGTACTTTTTCGCTACAGCACCCGCCGCAACGCGCATCGCGGTTTCACGAGCGGAAGAGCGACCTCCACCTCTGTAATCACGAACACCGTACTTTTGGTGGTAAGTATAATCGGCATGACCTGGGCGAAACTTGTCTTTGATTTCGGAGTAATCTTTTGAGCGCTGGTCAGTATTTTCAATCAACAAGCCAATGGATGTGCCCGTTGTTTGACCTTCAAATACGCCCGACAAAATTTTCACTTCATCCGGTTCACGTCTTTGCGTGGTATAGCGAGACGTGCCAGGACGGCGACGATCTAAATCCACCTGCAGGTCGGCTTCACTTAGCTCTAGACCCGGAGGGCATCCGTCAATGACACAACCCAGTGCCAAACCATGGCTTTCACCGAATGTCGTTACACGAAAATGTTGTCCAATGCTGTTTCCTGCCATTTACTTCCTCTGTTTTGAAAGACATTTCACCTCTTTTTAAAGGCTTCATCCCTGTCTTTCGTTCAAACCTGTCATTTTTCGTGATTTCATAGTCGCTTTATAGGCAGGCGTTGTAAACCCCTTGTTAGAAAAAATAAAAAAAACGCCAGTATCAAACTGGCGTTTTTCACATTAAGTCAATATGTTAACCGTTGCGACTAATCTTTATAGATAGCGAACTCTTGTGCATGCTCTAGCATTTGTGCTCGGGTGATCATAAATACGCCATGACCACCATTTTCAAAATCAATCCATGTGAATGGCATGTCTGGATACTGGTTTATCATGTGAATCATGGAATTACCAACTTCACAAATCAGAATGCCGTCGTCGGTTAGGTAATCTGGTGCATTCGCTAGAATACGACGAACCAACTTCAACCCATCCGTTCCTGCTGCCAAGCCAAGCTCCGGTTCGTGAGTAAACTCTTCAGGCAAGCTATTCATGTCTTCTTCATCCACATAAGGAGGATTCGAAACAATGAGGTTGTATTTGTCTTTTGGCAGGTCACGGAATAAGTCAGAGCGGATTGGAAAAACCTGCTGTTCCATTCCATGGTCTTGAACATTTTGCTCTGCGACTTCTAACGCATCAGAAGAGATATCAATCGCATCCACTTCTGCATCTGGAAATGCATGAGCACAAGCAATCGCAATGCAACCACTACCGGTGCACAAATCCATAATTCGTGTTGGCTCTTCCACTAACCATGGTTGGAACTGAGCTTCAATAAGCTCACCAATAGGAGAACGAGGCACCAACACACGCTCATCTACAAAGAATTCCAGCCCGCAGAACCATGCTTTATTGGTTAAATACGCTGTTGGTGTTCGCTCGTTAATGCGTTTTACCACTCGCTCAACAATACGTAATCGTTCGCTGCTGGTTAAACGGGAATTCAGTACATGAGAAGGCACATCGATTGGCAAGTAGAGTGTCGGTAATATTAGTTGAACCGCTTCATCCCAAGCGTTATCAGTGCCGTGACCATAAAAAAGACCGGCGGCGTTAAAGCGACTGACTGTCCAACGAATCATATCTTGAAGCGAATGAAGTTCAGAAACCGCTTCATCTACAAAAATCTTATCCAAATTTGCCTCCGAAAAGCGCTACAATACTGCATATTTCAAATTTTTAAGAATCTCATGAGCCAGAACGACAACGATAAGGATGACGGCTTTGACCTGTTTCGAGACGCAGTAAAGGGCGTAAAAAAGTTGCAACAGGATACCATAGTCCAGCAGCCAAACAGAAACTCAAAGCAGAAAGAAGCAGTAAGAATAAAGCGAGAAGCATCCGACAATGAATTTTTCTTCTCGGATGAGTTTATTCCTCACCTAGATGAAGATGGACCGACTCGTTATGCGCGTTCTGATGTATCGAAATTTGAGGTGAAAAGGTTACGACGCGGCGTCTATGTGCCGGATGTGTATTTGGATATGCATGGTATGACTCAACAAGAAGCCAAACGAGAGCTGGGTGCAATGATTTCTCATTGTATAAAGGAAAGCGTGCATTGTGCTTGTGTCATGCACGGAATTGGTAAGC
Source organism: Vibrio penaeicida (assembly GCF_002933855.1). Taxonomy (GTDB): domain Bacteria; phylum Pseudomonadota; class Gammaproteobacteria; order Enterobacterales; family Vibrionaceae; genus Vibrio; species Vibrio penaeicida_A. Next base: position 80,568 of record NZ_BFAQ01000041.1, on the reverse strand, counting down.
ATATATTAAAGCAAAAAGTGCCTGTCTGGCTGGCACAACACCCAGATGTAATGGCATACCACCAAGCTCCGTTAGAATTTGGCGGCGATGGCGCACTGTTAGTCTTACTCAGTATTCCGGATAAATAATCGCTTATCCCGAGCTCAAGTTAAGTCGCTTCAAAAAGTTTTTAAGGGTGAATATGCCAAAGCATTTCACCCTTTCTCTTTTCTAAATCAAAATCGATGCACACCAAACCCGACGTTGGAAACATAGGTGGTGTCATGTCAGACACGAACTCAGCCGTTAGGTAACCTACAAGCGGTAAATGTGACACTAACAAAACGGATTCAAGATTCTGCACTTGTGCGGCAGCGCAAATGTACTCGAATACGTCATCTGACTTGCCATAAGGCGTAATGTCGTCACTCGTTTCTTGATCGGATGTGGTTAGGTATTGTTTGATGGCGTTCCATGTTTGCTGAGCACGCAAATAAGGGCTAACCAAGACTTTACTAAATTCTGCTTCACCCTGCTCGGCACAAGCCTTGGCGACCAAAACAGATTGATTGACTCCACGAGAAGTCAGGGCTCTTTCAGCATCACTGTTGGCAAACGTTTCTGCCTCTCCGTGACGCATAATAAATATTTTCATTCGGTTGTACCCGTTTGTATGCCGAACCACTTTTATCGGCTTCTTTGTTTTTGTTTCGATCTACGGGGCAGCACGCATCAATGAATTGAACCGAACTGCTCTTTAATTATATCAAGTCAATGCCCAAAGACTCTGACTTCGTTAACAATCTATTAAAAAATGACAGCTTTTGGTTTGCAGCACGCATTTAGGCAGTCATAATTAACTCAATAGCTATAACGGAGACACACTTGTGTACCTGAGCCCCAACGACAGTAACCAATATCGTTATATTAAATTAAACAACGGCTTAAGAGTTCTCATTGTCCGCGATGAACATGCTCAAAAATCGGCAGCCGCTCTAGCTGTCAATGTCGGGCATTTCGACGATCCTTCCGACAGAGAAGGTCTGGCTCATTATCTTGAGCATATGCTGTTTTTGGGCACAGAAAAATACCCGAAGACAGGCGAATTTCAAGCTTTTATTAGCCAACATGGCGGAAATAATAACGCATGGACGGGAACTGAACACACTTGTTACTTTTTCGATGTGTCACCGAATGCATTTGAGCGCAGTTTAAAACGATTCAGCCAGTTCTTCATTGCTCCTCTATTTAACCCTGATGCACTAGAAAAAGAGCGTCAGGCGGTAGAGTCCGAATACCGCTTAAAGCTAAAAGACGATATGCGTCGGCTATTTCAAGTACACAAAGAAGTGGTCAACCCGGAACATCCTTTTTCCAAGTTTTCGGTTGGTAATGTTGAAACCTTGTCTGATAGAGAAGGAAGTTCTATTCGCGAAGAAATCATCGAGTTTTATGGCACCCACTACTCTGCCGATTTGATGACGCTTGCCATAGTCGGTCCACAAGAGTTGGATGAATTAGAGCAATGGGTCGAAGACTTGTTCTCCCCTATTCAAAACCGTCATTTGTTTGGCAAGAAGGTGACGGTTCCTCTTACGAACCCTGAATTACCCTCGTGTTACGTCCAAGTTGAACCAGAGAAGGACTCTCGTAAGTTAGTGCTCGCTTTCACTTTACCTTGCATGGACGAGCATTACGCATCTAAACCCCTTTCCTACTTTGCTCACCTGTTGGGTTATGAAGGAGAAGGGAGCTTAATGCTTTATCTCAAAGAGCTTGGCTGGGTTAATGGATTGGCTGCTGGCGGAGGAATGAGCGGCAGCAATTTCCGCGAGTTCTCCGTAAGTTGCACCTTAACTCAGGAAGGCTTAGATCACGTCGATGATATTGTTGAAGCCACTTTTGCGTACATAAAATTAATCACTGATTCTGGTTTTGATGAATGGCGTTATAAAGAAAAGCAAGCCGTATTAGAATCCGCTTTTCAGTTTCAAGAAGCAGCCAGACCGCTCGATTTAGTCAGCCATCTGGTCATGAATCTTCACCACTACCCAGAAGAAGACGTGGTGTATGGTGATTATAAAATGGCTTATTTTGATACCGCTTTGCTTAGCAAGGTTGCCGAATATTTCACGGCAGAGAATATGCGATTGACGTTGATCGCCAAAGGTGTGGAATGCAATAAAGTCGCAAAATGGTATAATACGCCCTATTCTGTGCAACGCTTTACAGATGAGCAAGCCAGCCGCTGGAAAGAAGTTGCTCTTAACCCAGAGTTAACACTGCCTGAAGTCAACCCATACATTTGCTATGACCTGACGCCACAGCCTTTGGAAGGTAATGAAACCAAACCCAAGTTGATACAAGATCTTCCCGGTTTTCGTTTGTGGCACCTTCAAGAAAAAGATTTTAGAGTTCCTAAAGGGGTGCTCTATCTTGCCATTGATAGCCCTCATGCCGTTTCTACTCCACGAAAAATTGTTCAAACGCGATTATGCGTTGAGCTGTTCCTCGACGCTCTAGTGAAAGAAACGTACCAAGCTGAAATAGCAGGCATGGGCTACAACATGTACGCGCATCAGGGTGGTGTAACGTTAACACTCAGTGGTTTTAGCCAGAAGCAGCCTCAATTACTCAGTGTTATTTTAACCCGTTTCGCAAACCGAGATTTCCGCTCTAGCCGTTTCGATACCATCAAACAACAAATGCTACGCAATTGGAAAAACGCCGCAAAAGATCGCCCAGTTTCTCAATTGTTTAATGCGATGACCGGGCTTCTGCAACCCAATAACCCCCCTTATCCGGAGCTAATTGAGGCGTTAGAATCCATTGAAATGGATGAGTTGCCAGCATTTGTCGACACCATTTTGAACGAATTACATGTAGAGCTGTTTGTCTATGGCGACTGGAATCAATCTCAGTCGATTGAACTTGCCGAGACCATCAAAAATGCACTGCGCGTAAAAGACCAACGCTATGAAGAGTCATTGCGCCCTCTTGTCATGCTAGGAAGTAATGGCACATTTCAACGTGAGGTTCAGTGTAACCAAGCGGATTCTGCAATTGTTATTTACTACCAATCGCCAGAAATTGACCCGAGAAGTATTGCACTGTATTCCTTAGCCAATCATTTAATGTCAGCGACTTTCTTCCACGAAATTCGGACGAAACAACAGCTTGGTTATATGGTGGGAACGGGGAATTTACCTCTAAACCGCCATCCCGGTTTAGTGCTGTACGTACAATCGCCCAATGCTGCACCGATTGATTTGCTTTCCGCAATAGATGAATTCTTAAATGCGTTTTACATGGTGCTGCTTGAGCTCAACGAATACCAATGGCAAAGCAGTAAGAAAGGGCTCTGGAGCCAAATCGCGACACCTGATAACAATTTAAGAGGTCGAGCACAGCGTTTATGGGTAGCGATTGGTAACAAAGATCATCAATTCAATCAAAGAGACAAAGTACTCGAAGAGCTAAAAACACTGACTCGCAGCGAAATGATTCGCTTCGTCGTTAGTATATTGAAACCTCGCACCGCGAACCGCTTGATTATGCATAGCAAAGGGAATGAACACCAAGATGATCCTTGTTTGAATGAAGGATTCGAAATTGGCTCTGTGGAAGAATTCCAGTTGAGACCAAAAGATGTGGAACTCGGTTAGCTCACTTAACAAAATTTAGTTCGCAAAATAAAAAGGGGACCGCGCCCTTGCGGTCCCAAAATCGTCTAACTACGAAAATTACCTACCAAGCTTGTAAATCAGACGAGTATTCTGGTTGTGTCGCTCCTGTATTTACTGCGCATGACGGAATTTTGCATCGGCCCAATCTGCCCAATCGTGACCAATGCCATCACCTCCCGAACCGGAAACTAAACGGATGACATTATCTTCAGGGCTAATAGGGATACCGATGCTCTCAGGCGCGCTTGTTCCAGTAAGAAGTGCACTTTGGTAACGCAACTCATCATCGACAAACACTTGAAAAATAACAGAACCTCTCGTGCCAGTCCCATCATCCACGCCTACGACCGCACTGAACCTATCAAAGTTTGCCCCCGTCAGACTGTAAACCACTTCAGATTCTGCATGTAAGCCAAGCCCTTTTGGATATTGCTTTCCACCGACGGATATTGGCTGACCATCACCTTGCGCTTGCTGACCTACATTCATGTCTTTTTCTATTGGTCCCCACCCATTTGTGGAAGAAACCTCCGCTAAGTCGCTCGCGTAGCTGTAAGTTCTGTCACTCAGAACAAACTTGGCATTACCCCAGTCTGCCCAATCGTAGCCATTCCCATCGCCACCATCTTCCACGACAAGTGTTATGCTGGCATCGGAATCACCCAGTGGAACAAACACGTCTTGGCTTTCATCACTCCCTCTTATCAACCCACTGTCAAACCTAACATTCCCATTCACAAGTACCTTAAACACAACAGATCCAGCATTACCCGTTCCATCATCAACACCGACCGTTGCGGAAAATGCGCTAAAAGGCTGGCTGGTAAGATCGTATGTTATTAGGGAGTTTGCGTGTGCCCCCAACCCTTTGGCAAAGTACTCACCGTCGATGTACATGGGTTGACCATCACCCAGTGCTTGCTGACCCACATTCATGTCCTTTTCTACAGGTCCCCAACCGTTTGTTGATTCCGTCGCTTGAAGGTCACTGGCATAAACATGCCTTACCTGTCGAACTCGAAACTTAGCGTCAGCCCAGTTGGCGTGGTCATATCCGTTACCATCACCAGCATCCGTTGCTTCAAGACGCACTTCATTATGCGAACTACTTAGAGGAATACTTATTTGGATACTCTCATCGCTCCCTCTAACTACACCGCTTTCATAGCTCAATACACCATCGACGTACACTTTGTAGATGACGCTGCCTCGATTACCGGCCTTATCATCGATACCAATAACAGCGCTGAACTCTTCAAAGTCGTAGTCTGAAATGTCATACACAATCGATGAGTTCGCATGAGCTCCTAGCCCTTTTGCATAGCGTGTTCCACCGACAGACAAAACATCTCCGTCTCCGAGTTCTGTCCAACCGACACTCATGTCTTTCTCTAGTGGACCCCACCCATTTGTGGCACTTTGCTCATTTAGGTCGCTTGCGAAAACATAAGAAGGGGTATTCAAACGCAGTTTCACATCGGCCCAATTAGTATGATCAAACCCTATACCATCACCGGCATCCGTTGCGATCAGCTTTATTTCTTCTGCTGTAACAGAAAGAGGAACCACGACAAACTCAATAGGATCACCGCCTCTCAAGACAGTACTTCTATACTTAAGATCACCATCAACCCAGACTTCAAATATCGCAGAACCTGACGAACCTGCGCCACCGTCTATACCGATGAAGCTACTAAACTGATCATAAGGTTTACCGGATATATCTAAGACAATTTCCGAGTTAGCGTGAGTACCAAACCCTTTATCAAATGACACGCCACCAATACTTAACGTGCCTCCATCATTACTTGCCTGACCTCCGACACTTTGATCAATTTCAACCGGTCCCCACCCGTTACTTGAGGATGTAATAGGCAGATCACTGGCGTAGTCAAAATCGTTATCAATGGAAGGAACAACGGTTAAGCCTTCATACTCTATCTGCTTCAAGTAAGAGACTAGGTGGCCACGCTCTGTATTGTTACCAATATAGTGCACGCCAGTGCTCTGTAGTACGTCGTCTAGACTTTCCGCTTTACCGTTATGGAAGTACGGAGCTGAATTCACCAACCCAAGAAGTGTTGGCGTATCAAACCCAACCCCTGCGAGTGGTGACCCAATTCCCGTTCCAGACGATGTGTCGATGGTACCCACATCATGGCGTTTATTATCTGTAAAGCTGCTCCCAGAATGACAGGTACCACAGCTTTTGATTACGAAGAGAGATTGCCCAGTCTGTGCACTTGCAGTAAGAGTTCCATCGGTATTTCGATAGGGGCTTTTATTAAATGTCGTTAAGCTTGAAACATAAATTGCTAAGTTGTCTAAGTCGGTACTGATACCAGATTTGACGAGACCTAGAGGGTTCTTAACGTCCTCAAATAGCGCATCAGGAATAAACCCACGCCCTTCAAATGCAAATCGAATGTCGTTCTCAAAATCCTGAATTTCATCGAAATTAGCGGTCCAATGCACATTGCCATGGCTCATCCCCGCCCGCCCTGTCAACGGAATAGTGTTACGAACGCCTTCCCCTCGATCAGTGAAATCCCAGTTTCGACCATCCGAACCACCATCCGCATGACAACTTGCACATGACAGGTATCCATCCTTATTCATACGTGGGTTCGCTGCATCGTGGAACAATTGTTTCCCTGCTAAGATCCTCGGCGACAATTTCTCCGTCGAAACCACATCAACTTCCGCAATGTGTCGCGCATCACCTTGGATAGTCTCCAACGCGTTCACATCCCAAACTGAAACCGAACGAGACAAGAAGTTATGAACAAAAAGATAATTGCCTACTCTCACCAAACCATTCGGTGCGAGACCATGACCACCCAGCTGAGATACCACGTCTCCCGTGTATGCATCCAATACTTCTATATTGCTTCGCCCTTCCATTGCGACATAAGAATAATCGCCTAACGGGCTGAAAACGGCAGCCTTTGGTTGTGCGTTATTGTCTATATCAAGTTGTCTAGCTGATACCTCATTCAGCGTTGCCATGTCAATTTGGGAAACGATTGCTCGTACTGTGGTTTCGAACGTTAACCCTTTATTCGGGTCGGACTCCTTAAATGTCCCTCTGTCTACATTCGCCTTGTTAGATGGAAGCCAAGCGTATTTCTCGTCTGGTGATATTGTTACGCTGTTAAGATAGTTGGCAATTCCGCGGCTACGGTCGGGTCCATCAATCGTTGTGGTATCTTTATTTAACGAGATGTTCTGAACCAGAGTCATCGAATTGACATCAATTTCGGCGACGTCTGCCTTTTGTTGAAAAGAGATGAATCGAGTAACCAGAGCCTTATTTGAATCAGACGTTATCGCAATGCCACGAGCCGAGTGACCGATATCAACTCGACCAATAACATTTCGAGTATTCGGTTCAATTTTAATGAGCTCCCCTGAGCCATAGAGAGTAACTAAAGCACTCCTCCCATCCGGTGTAAACGCTATTCCATTAGGGCGAGCACCGCGGGTCAATCGAATGATGTCTAAGACGGATCCATTAGAAGCAGATAAAATATGGATCGTATCGCTCTTTTCACTCACGACCCAAATATTGCCATTTGGCGCAGTTGCGAGCGATTTGGGTCCTTGCATTACCGCTCTTTCCCAGAGTTTTTGAAAAGGTGCAACAGCCGAAACTGCGGATACTGTGTCGTTATCAGGGTTCACTACGAAAACACGATTTGCAGACCCCTCAATGGTCGATGAATGACTCGGGGGATTTGCCGATATGGGGTAATGAACCGTTAAACTTTTACTTTCGCTCGAAGTAAAACCACTTTCCCGCACAGTGACAATTGGAGACCAATGCCCAGGCTTGGCATACTGATAAGAAATTGTGTTGCTTGAACTGAACGGAGTGGGGGCTGTTCCGTCGCCCAAGTCCCACGAATATTCTAGACTACCTCCAAAAATTGGGCTGGCATTGGCAACAGCATTTACGTAATTACCCACTTCAACGGTACTAGGGAAAGAAACATTCACGTCATGCGATGCCACATTGCCAGTGGAGAAACTATAACGGACTTCGGGCATTGCATTACCCGTAAAATCTTTAATGCCATTCACAACGACTTGATAGATTTGATTATCCCCGAGCGGGGTGCTTGGCGAAAAATGTACAAAACCTAGATTGACGCTATAGGTGCCATCGATAGGTGTCACTGAGCCTGCCGGAATGACTTGAAATGTTAGATCTGTCACGGAGTCCATCAAAACGCTGTCTGAAAGCGCCAACCCAATGCGGGTGGTTGGAGATACATTGGTGTCGTCGTGCGCTGGTAACGTTCTGATTATTTGAGGTGGCGTTAAGTCTCTTCCCTCGTTGTGAGCCAAAAATCCACTTCCGCTTCCGTGATCATTCCCTACCCACACCATGTTACCAAAAGGGAAAACTTGACCATGATCCGTATCACTTCCGCTCGCATTTAAACTGCCTTTACCTAAATCGACAAAATTCTGTTTGTCTGAAACATCGATGACAGCAACATCTTCCTGGTTCCCAAGAAACAATTTATTGTCTTGTCCGTTGCAATACAGATTAACGTATTCACCTTCATGTTCATTAACCAAGGTCATTGGCGTAGTCGTGGTATCGTACGTCACTAAATTATTCGCGGAAGATCGAGGTCCAAAATTCGCGTATTTTCCATCCCAACAGCTAATGTAGAAATTGTAGGGAAGGTTATTAACAACTTTTGTTAGCACAGGATCCCGTGGATCATCGATATTGAGAATTGAAAAGCCACCTCTGTCTTCTCGGCTCGCCAAATGCAGTTCATTACCTAACGCCAATACTGATCCAACAACAAAACCACCCAGTTCCGAACGCGGAATGGTTTTTACCAACGTTGGATTATCGACATCCGTTGTATCCACAATGGAGATACCCGAAGTCCCTCGAGCGACATAAAGGTAAGGAGCCTGCCAGAAAACATTCCAAGGTATATTGCTGTATCCACCCAATATGATATCTGGGAATGTTAACTTCGAGCGCCGCACAGGATTATTTACATCTGACCAATCCCAGATTTCAATGCTACGGGAATTGTGAGTGACGATAAGGTTGCCTTCAGACAAACCTAAAGAATGAGCTTCTGTAAAATCTCGGGTTCGAAGCGCGTCACCTGTGCGATAAATATTTGTACCATCAGGCTCGTAAACTTGTTTAACCTTCACGGGATTTATTGGGTCAGAAACATCAAGGGCAATCCACCCTCCAGGATTTTGACCATGATCTGGCGCAAATACGCCAACCGCATATCCATTGATCATCGTTAACATATTGAGCCCATAATGAGCCCGACCGGGATAATCAGGTGGGATAAACCCCGTCGTATCATCAATTAACGGCGATACATGTGTATAGACATCATTAGATGAAAAATTTGGATTGCCTAAACCCGGTCCATTAGCCTGTACCGTGTTTAAGATAAAAAAGGATGACAAAGCTGCGACTGCACCTTTTTGAACGTGCTTTGTAGCTATAAGTAAACGCTTTAAATGTCCCTGTGTTTTCATGACTGCGTCCTTGTGTCTAAAACTAAAATACACATATATTTAATTGAACACTCCAACCAAGTGTTTCAAATCTATGTGTGACGTTTACCCAGCCAAGACGTCTTAAATTTGGTGAATTGAAACTTTCAGGGACACGTGTTCTCACAATAGTTTTTATACTATTTTCGTAAATACAGCGGGTTAAGGTGCCCTTTCGAAATTTCAACTCAATGCATTCAATTGTGACAACATGGTATTTGCATCTTCCTTATCAATACTCAACGATCCTGCCCTCGCATTTTGCTCAGCATGCCCAACCGATCGCGCGCCACACAACACAAAATCAATTCCCGATACCTGACTAGTAGCGGCGACAATAAGCTGTGCCATGGTACAACTGTACTTATCTAGCAACGGTTTCCATGCTTCCATTTGCTGTAACACTTGCGCGCGTTTTTCTTTAACGAACCAAGGGTTCCAAGCATCGACATTGCGTATATCATTGGCATCAAATTGGGTGTCCATCGTTACTTTCCCAGAAAGTAGCCCTTGCTCCATCGCTTGGTACGCCATGGTAGACATTCCCAAACTCTGGTTTTGGTTTACGGTGGCTCTTGCGTCTTTCTCCCAGAGCATGCTGTAGCGAATCTGATTGGTATCAATTTGATTGCCTTTGCAATACGCTAATGTTTCTTCTTCGGATAGATTACTCACCCCAATTGCCCGTATTTTTCCTTCTTTCTTTAACTCAATCAGGCATTCAAGTGTCTCTGAAATTGGTGTGTGATGAGGTGCTATAGACGGCCAATGTACTTGATAAAGGTCGATGTAATCGGTTTGCAAACGCTTTAAGCTTTCTTCTACTTCGAGACGAATACTCTGTGGTGACAAGTTACGCCTTAGCGTCTTTCCATCAGTAGAAAAGTGCTCGGTTCCTTCCCAATCCCATACCAAACCACATTTTGTTGCCACAACAACTTCATCTCGACGCTTTCTAATGGCTTTTCCAATAATCCTTTCTGACTCACCAAAGCCATAACCTGGAGCCGTGTCAATAAAGTTGATCCCTGAAGACAACGCAGCATGAATCGTATTAATCAGTTCCTTTTCATCCGCTTCTTTCCCCCATATAGAACCTCCACCAATCCCCCAGGTACCAAGGACAACAGCGGAAGCAGAGATGTCTGAACGACCAATTTTTCTGTACTGCATCACGGGCTCCTTATTTTTTAGATTGAATGACGTGGTCAATCGCAATCGCTGATAATAAAATTAATCCTCTAATCAGCTCCTGCCAGTACACGGGGACGTTGAGCAAAATAAGAGACGAAGACACAATAGAAAGAAGCGCGATACCCAAAATAGCGCCAAAAATCGTTCCTGCACCGCCGTTTAAACTCGCTCCACCAATTACAGCGGCAGCGATGACATTGAGTTCAAGCCCAACACCGAACGTTGGTGTCGCTCCGCCAAACTTGGACATAAAAATGATGCCAGCGAGACCTGCCATTGAGGAGCACAATACGGTCGTCCAAAACTTGATGCGGTCAGTTCGAATACCGGAATATAACGCGGCTTTTTCGTTACTCCCCGTATAGTAGACCCTTCTAAACATCAACATATTTCTGAGCATATAGTCGGACAGGAAAATAACCGCGATGAATATGATCACTGAAAATGGCAAACCAAACACATCTCCTTGACCAATAAACTTAAACTCGGGCGGCAAGCTATACAGCGATAATGGAGATCCTTCGGTTATAACAAAGCACAGCCCTCGCGCTATGCCCAAAAAGGCAAGTGTTGTCATAAAATGGCTTAAGCCAACCTTGGTCACACAAACACCCATAATGCTCCCGATGCCAGCACAGGCTGCAATCGCAACCAAGCTCGCAACCCATGGGTCCATGCCTAAGAGGAAAAGCTTACCGGCTATCACCATAGATAAGCACATCACGGCACCGACAGATAGGTCGAACCCGCCAACGATAAGCAGTATGGTCATTCCGACAACGACCAAGCCTTCCGTTGAAAAAGAAAGAAGCATGGCACGCATGTTCGCCCATGTGAGGAAGTAAGGAGAAGCAAAACTCATCACCACGAACAGAATAACGATAATGGCAACCAGTGCTGCTTCACGCGCACCCGCAAATCTTGAGATCAGTGCCAATAATCCTTTATTTTCCGTTTTATGGGTCATCCCCGAACTATTTATTAATTCCGTTTTCATATAGTTACCCTGATTTAATCCTTGCTCTTAAAATCATTATTCGCGAATAAGATCAGCCGAATTTTTTTCGTTTTCAAATATTTAATCCGGATGCTAATCGAATGATATTTTCCTCTGTAATGTCATCACTATTTAATTCACCCGATATACAATTCTCATACATAACTATGACTCGGTCACTCACTCCAATTATTTCTGGTAATTCAGAAGAAATAATAATAATACCGACACCTTGATTAGCTAACTTTCGAAGTAATGCGTGAATTTCATGTTTTGCGCCAACATCAATCCCTCTTGTTGGCTCATCCATAATAATTATTTTAGGTTCTATTGCTAACATTCGAGCAATGGCAATTTTTTGCTGGTTTCCACCGCTGAGTTCTCTTGTCAGCTGCTCAATATCTCTATATTTTACGGTAAGTACCTTTGATAGTGATTCAGCTTGTTTTATTTCTTTTTGTTTATCTATCCTACCGAAACTCTTTCTTAAATTATTGAGCCCCAAAACAGAGATATTTTCTCGAATAGACATATCGAGATACACACCTTCTTGCTTACGGTCTTCAGACAAATAAACTACTTTGTTATTCAAGCTGTCATCATAAGATTTAAACTGAATTTTTTTCCCTTCCAATGTTATATTCGCTGACTGTTTAGGGCGCAAGCCACATAAGGTTTGTATAAGCTCACTGCGCCCCGAACCAATCAGCCCTGCCACTCCTAATATTTCACCTTCATAAAGCTGGAAGCTCACATTATTGAACCGGTCTTTATCACAAAGGTTTTCTACCGACAAAATGGGGGTATCATTTGATTTGATTTCATTACTTTTAGGTGGGTAGAGATCATTTATTTTTCTTCCTACCATATTATTTACGACATCTTCTGGTGAGGTATTTTTTATTTCCTTAGTGCAAATATATTCCCCATCTCTTAATACGGTTACTCGATCGCAAAAATCGAATACCTCAGCCATTCTATGACTAATATAGATAATACTTACACCACGACTTTTTAAATCCAAAATAATATTAGAGAGTGCTTCCGATTCTTTTTCAGTCAGTGCTGCGGTGGGCTCATCCAAAATTAAAACATCACACTCTTCTGTGAGCGCCTTTGCTATTTCAATGATTTGCTGTGTCGATATACCTAGTTCTTTCACTTTAATGTCGGGTTGAATGGGCATCAATTGTTCTAAAATACCCAGTGTTTTTTCATTTATTTCTGAATAGTTAATTCGCCACTTTTCACCTTTTTCTGAACCACACATAAATATATTTTCAGCAACAGTCACATCTGGGCATAATGCTATTTCCTGATGAACGAAATTCACGCCTAAGGCTTTGGCCTTTCGTGGGCTGTCAATATGAACATTTTTATTTTTTACTCTAATAGTTCCACTATCCGGTTGATAAATACCATTTATTACCTTCATCAACGTAGACTTTCCAGCACCATTTTCACCGCACAGTGCATGCACCTCTCCTTTAGCTAACGAAAAATTAACACCTGATAGTGCGACGGTCGGTCCAAACGTCTTAGTGATATTCTTCAATTCTAGGACTTCATTTCCATCCACAACAACTCTCCTACAACAAATCGAAAGATCTTCGTCTTCATTATTTTCGTAAGCCCAAGAATGGAATAAGGGGTCAGTCACGCATTCCTTCCCCTTATGCCAAACCGACTAGTCTCTTACGCCTTTCGACTCTCTTCGCTTCATGTAAGTATCCCAATAAAAGTGTTCTGCATTTTCTTTCGTTACGATGGAAAAACCGTTGTCTACATAAGGTACCTGCATAGGGTTAATGCCTTTCGCAACATGGTCGTTCATTGGATCAATCAACTCAGAGTGTTTAGCCAAGAAAAGCAACGTCATTCCCATAAACCCTTGAACACCTTGGTTCGGATTAAGAGCGCCAAAGATTTCATCGTTTTTGATCATATCTAAAACTTTTGCGTTAATATCGCAATTGAAAACTCGGATGCCTCGACCGAGCTCTTTTGCTGCTTGCGCCGCACCCATTGCCGAACTCGCCTCTGGCATAAATACAGCACCTAGATTAGGGTGCGCTTGCGACATCGTTAACAAAGCGTTATAGGCTTTGGTTGGATCTTGGTTACTGGCAGCGCGCGAAACGAGTTTCATGTCGGGCCATTTTTCTTCCATTCGACCGATAAATGCGGCAACACGTTTATCATGGTTGTCTTGCCCAGGATTTTCTAAAACGGCATATTCACCTTTTCCTCCCATATCTTCGGCAATCGCATCCGCTGCATAGATCCCTTCACGTACATTATCTGAAGTAACATAAGCAGTACGTTCGCTATTTGGGGAGTCAGCACCGAAAGTAACAACCGGAATACCCATTTCTCTGGCTCGCTTAATCGGCTCAACGAAAGGGTCTGGGTTAATTGGCGCGAGCAAGATTCCAGCAGGTTTGCGCGCAAGAATTTGTTCAAAAGACGCGAGCTGCTTGTTTACGTCATATTCTGGAGTGCCGGTATAAACGGTTTTTACACCTAGCTTTTTCCCTGCTTGTTTCATCATTTCATAAACAGGGAACCAGTATTCAACGCCCGATACAAAAACATTCATGTAGTAAGTTTCTTCGGGATTACCGACAAAACCATTCGACTCTTTCTCTGCTGCTACAGTTGAGAATGCCATACATGCGGTAAGAACAGATGCCGCAACTTTCTTAACTCCTCGCTTGAATAGACTTTCTTTTTTAATTGTAAAACTCATTTTACTTCTCCTTGAACGACCTCTTCCTTGATTCAGCTGTATAGAGGCACAACAATAAAACACCAAACCACACAACCCAACATCTAAACACTACAATAAATAGCACAATGTCGTTTTACAAGGTCAAAACACACAAGAAAAGAAAAAAGATTTACAAAACCATAATAAGTGCATTTTTTAGATTATAACTCCACAATTCAGGCAACAAAATAATCTATAACCCTTAAGATAACCATAAAAACAAAATAAACACCTAATAAAACCATCATTCGCATTTACTTAAACAGCTATAAAAACTCAATAGAACCAAAATAACTTGAACACAAAGCTACACAATGCTAAAAAATAAAACAGAGCTCCGTATGGAGTTAGAAGTGCGGGTATAAGAACCCTATATATGGATATAAATGAAGTGGAGTAAGAAAGTATGGAGAAGACAATTGAAGAGGTCCTAAGTGCTTTAGAAACGAATCAAGTCGAAGAAATTGATTACGATGTTCTAAATGCAAAGGATTTTGATCCGGAAGAGCATTGGCCTAGATACTTTAAACAAAGGCAACAAAGTTCGAACATTTTGATTCTCAAGCCAAATAGTTCCAATGATGTTTCTACTATTCTTAAACTCGCCAACAAACTTAGGATTCAAATATCGGTTTTAGGGGGGCACTCTAACGTCGTGGGCAGTTTTGAGGGCGGACCTAGCGTTTACCTATCAACGGAAAACCTGAATACCATTCAACCTGTAGAGCGTTTAACTAACCAAATAACGGTTGGTGCCGGTGTTTATGGCGGTGAACTTCTAAAAACAATGGAACAATGGGGCTTTGAACTTGGTCAGTACCCTCAATCACTTTTTATATCTACGGTGGGTGGGTGGATTAATACTCGAGCGACAGGTTCCTCTTCTACATACTACGGCGGTATTGAGCACGCTGTCATCGGTCTCGAAGCCGTCCTAGCATCCGGTGAAGTCGTTACTGCTACACCCAGCGCAAGAACACCGGGTGGGCTCGATTTAATTAAGCTCCTTATTGGTTCTGAAGGCAGTTTTGCAGTTATTACATCAGTGACTCTCGAAGTTCACAGAAAACTACCGACCTCGTTTACATCAGTTGCGTTTAACGATTACGAAGAAGCTATTGATGCACAACGCCAACTAGTGCAAGGCGGGTTCCCTATTGGTTTACTTCGCGCATACAATATTGCTGAAACAAACCATATTACAGAGTCGATATCTAAAGGGGTGCCAATAGGCGATTTTGCTTTGCTAACCTTCTCCCTTATCGCACCGGAGGAATCTCTCTCAGCGCTCACCATCGAAGCAAGAAAGAAAGTGATCAATGTGGGGGGAGCAATACTATCAGACGATGTTTCAGACACTTGGTTTATTAATCGTTACCAATGCGAAACGATGATGAGAGATCGCAATATTACCAACGGGAAGATGTTTGATACCGTCGAAGTGACGCTACCTTGGAATCATGCTTCAGATTGCGCATTAGCTTTAGAAGATGTGTTTAATGATAAAGTAGAACGGTTTTATACACACTTCTCTCATGCCTATCAAACAGGTGCTTGTATGTACGCACTTTTCTTTATCGAGGAAAGCAACGATGCTAAGACAATGGATACTTGGCGCTATTGTCAAGATAGAATGGCAACAATTGTAAAAGAACATAACGGCACGCTAGCTCATCACCATGGTGTTGGTTCCGAACGTTCAGAGCATTACATGCAAACAGATGTTGGTTTTATCCATAAGCAAATTAAAGAAAAGTTGGATCCTAACAATGTTTTATTTTGCCGAATGCTTCTTGGTTAATCACTCCTAACCAGAAAACATGCTAAATCCACCCACATATAGAGGTGGATTTTTTGTTAGGATCAAAAAAGGCGTCAAAAGACGCCAAAGCCTCAGTAAGTGAGGAAGCAAAGTGCCCTACAAATTATATTCTTTAGCCGCGTCCGCTGCCGCTTTCCCCTTACAAATAACATCTGTAATTGCTCGTATTGCATCTGCTGGGCGCTCGTGTAGATAGAGGTTTCTCCCTACCGCTACTCCTGAACATCCTGCCGTCATCGCACTTTCCAAGCTGACAAGAAAGTCTAAGAAACTACTGCGAGTTGCCCCGCCCATCATCACCGTAGGAACAGGCGTTGAATCGACAACGGTCTTAAACGTCTCTGGGTCCCCTGTATATTCCACTTTAACAACATCTGCGCCAGCTTCAGCAGCCATTCGGGCAGCTAGAGCGACAAATTCTGGTTTATTTTGTTCACCTTCAGTAACGTTTGTACCTCGCGCCAAAGGCTCACATAGAACAGGAAGCCCAAAACGCTCTGCTTCCCTGACTAACGTTCCTAGACGTTTCATTTCAGCAACGTCATCAGCTGGATTACTCGACCCTAGGAACACATAGTCGTGCACCGCGTCAGCTCCGTAGGCCGCAGCTTGCTCAGCATTAGCGATAAAGTCATGCTGCCCCATAAAACCATCATGTCCCAATAGTTCGGCATTACGCCATTTGTCAGTCCAACCTACAGACATAATAACTGCAGGGGAATGTCTATGCCCCAGTAGGCTAGAATACTGCTTTATGTATCCTGGCGAGAGCATTGCCCCTGTTAAGCCGTTTGTAGATAGTTCCAGTAAAATTCTCCTGAACTCGCTATCCGATGTAATACCTGGCTGTGGTCCCAAATACATACTATTAACTAACGCAGCAAAGACTGCTTTCTTGTTCTCAAACATTCTGTTGAGACGTATTGTTTTCCCTTCCATAAAACTTCCCTATGTTTTTTTAATCTCCCACACCAAGCACTATGTAGCTTTATGTAGTAAAATGTCAACTACAACACTACACAAAAGCGAAAAAAGAAATAAATATAGCGCACGAGCACATAAGCACGGTGTTTAGCTTGAGAACAGCACGATGTTATGATATTTCACAACTACAGCTCACTAAACTCAAAGGAACATTTATGAGTAGAGGAGACGTTTCAGAAGAAACCATGCTGCCTGAACAACGTCAAAGTCGGATTTTGCAAATAATTCGAAAAAATGGAGTAGCAAAAAACGCGCAACTAGCTAAACAATTTGGGGTCAACATTGCGACCATTCGTCGCGACTTTACGACTTTTGAAAAGCAAGGGTTAGTCACAGTAGTCTATGGAGGAGCAAAACTTAAAAGTGAGCACATCACGCCTTCTTCCTATGAAAGTGAAGTCGCTTTGGAAGAAAAACAAAGTATTCATTTAACAACAAAACAAACCATAGCTAAAAAAGCTGCATCACTCATTAAGTCCAATGAAAGCATAGGTCTAAATGCAGGTAGTACTGTCCCTATGATTCTAGATTACTTATCTGATGACGTTCAGCACTTGTCTGTGACGACATTAGCCCTAAACATTGCTGAAAAAGCCGTCCGCCTACCTATTGTAGACTTGTTTGTCCCAGGCGGGCACTACAGAAACACTTCCCATGCGTTGTCTGGTACGGTAACGGAACAAGCGCTAGCTTCGATCAATTTAGACAGAGGTTTCTTTGGTGCATCTGCTATCGATCTCAATGCGGGTTGGACACATCCAGCACATGCTGAAGTCCCGTCAAACCAAATGATGCTCCGTCAAGCAAGGAAGAAATATCTTGTATGTGATTCTTCGAAACTTGGAAGAATTAACTTCAGTAAAGTGTCAGATTTAGCGGTATTCGATGCCTTTATTGTTGATGATGACTTCCCTCTGGAATATCGACGGTGGGCTGAAGAGAATGGCATTGACGTTATTTAGTCTATAAACCCGAGCATTTATAAACCTACAAATCAGACCGAATCGTATAGATTCGGTTTTTTTATGTCTTAAAAACACAAAAAGCAACATCAAACTTTACACAAAAACACCATAGTGCTATAAAAAGCTACAAACAAATTCTATTAATCCATCATTTTCCAAGGAGAGGAAATGGAATTACATAGCAAGGACGCATCTAAAGCCTATGATGTTGTGATTATTGGTGGAGGCATTTCTGGGGTCTCTCTTGCTCGTGAAGCCGTATTGAGAGGGTACTCTGTCGCACTGTTAGAGAAAAATGACTTTTCTTCTGGCACAAGCAGCCGATCAGGAAAACTCATACATGGAGGAGTGCGCTATTTGGAAACACTTGATCTCAAGGTCGTTCGTGAATCCTGTAGGGAAAGGGAAACGCAGCTAAACATAGCGCCTCACTTAGCGAAAACCCAACCCATTCTGTTTGTATCAAATTCACAAGGTAAATACAGCCCTTGGCAGTTGAAGATCGCTCTCTCTTTTTACGACTTTGTCTCAGGTAACCCTAAAAACAGAAAAAGCCGAATATTTAATAAAAAGAAGTTAGAAGACAAAGAACCTGATTTAAATTCAAATGGGCTCAAGGGTGCAGGGTTATTTCATGATTTAGCGACTAACGATGCCAGATTAACGATAGACACCCTGAAAAGTGCAGTATCTCTCGGGGCTGTCGCCATGAACTATACTCAAGTAACGGATTTACTTTATAAAGATGGCAAAGTCTGCGGCGTTAAAGCAACAAATCAGACATCCAACGAAAGCTTTGAATTATCGGCATCCTATGTGATCAACGCATGTGGTCCTGGTGTTGATTCCATTCGATTAATCGATGACCCTACCGCTAAGCGCTTGATGTCCCCCTCAAAAGGCGTTCACCTTGCGTTTAGCAATAAGAGACTCAAAGTTAACCATGGTGTGTTTATGCACGTAGCAAGCGACAACGGTCGTATGAATTGGGTATTACCTAAAAACGATGAAGGGTATGTATTTGCCGGTGCAACCGATTCCTATTACGAAGGTGACATTGATAACCCAACGATAACTGATTCTGATGTTACGCATGTACTTAACGCGACCAATGAAATGTTTCCAAACGCTAAACTGACACACCAGGACATCATCTCTGCATGGTCAGGATTAAGGCCCTTAGTAAAAAAAGAGTCGGTATCGGATGCCAGTAAAGTTTCTCGGCGTCACCTAATCACACAAAGTTCTTCTGGGTTGTACACGTTGGCTGGTGGGAAATTGAGTACTTGTCGGCTCATGGCGGAAGAAACCATTGGTTTTATTGAGAACCAAGAAAAACTTTGTAAAACAAAAAGTTTAAGCCATGTTACGCCTATTTCGGGAGGCGAACGTTTCTCTTCCCCGAATCTGCCTAGTGGCGACATTTTGTCTGACGAGGATATCGCGAGAATACAGCGCAACTTCGGTAGCAACGCATCAAACGTATTCAAGCTCGCTTCGTATCTAGAAGACAGAAAAGGATTTTTCGGTTCTAACTTCCCTCTCACTCCAGCAGAAATACGCTATATAGCACGTAACGAACATGTCGTTCACCTAACGGATATTTTGATAAGGCGGACAAATATCTTCTTTCAATTGAAAGACGCTGGGTTATCTCAATTACAGGCAATAGGGGAACTTGCCGCAAGCGAGCTCAATTGGTCAGCTGAAAGACTGAACAGTGAGATCATTACATACCAAGAAGAAGTGGCAAGTAATCGAAAATTTGATTCTTCGGATCTTCAATACCAATCAATGAATCAAGCCAATTTGAAACTAGGTGGTAGTTATGATTAGAAAACTGATATTGACCATTGATTTGGGCTCTAGTGGAATGCTCTTATCTGTTTTCAGCCATAAAGGAAAACTATTAGGCGAACAAAAAAGAACGTATACACCGGAAACGGACACCAGTGGCAAAGCAGCATACGACATACACGCAATGTATGATTCCATGCTATCGTCGATAAATCAGCTCTTTGCAACCGACTCATTCTCTGCCGAAGATGTTTGTGTAATTGGTGTATCAGGAATGATGGGCGGCGTATTGGGAGTAGATAAATACGGCTCCCCAACCTTCCCCTACACTACGTCACTTGATACACGTTTTCTCACACATTACGAAAGCATAACGAATGATTACGGTACTGAGATTCGTGAAAGAACAGGAACTTGGTACCCGATACTTGCACCAAAAATGAAATGGATGGAAGACCAGTCAAAAGAAAACTTTGCAAAAACGGTAAAGGTCGTGCCTATCACAAGCTATATTGTCGGACATCTTGCAGAGCTTCCACCAGAAAAATGGGCCATTGATAAGTCTCTTCTATGGATGACGGGGCTTGCAAACAAACATAGCCAGCAGTGGGATCAAAGCATTGCTTCTAAGCTCGATATTGATCTTAATCTGCTGCCCTACATTGCAGACTCTACTGATATTGTTGGGCATACGACAAGTCGGCTGTCTACTCACACTGTTATACCTGTCGGTACTCCCATACTTGCAGGTCTTGGTGATACGCCAGCCAGTATTGTTGGCGCTGGAGGGTTCTTAAACAACATCGCTGTCAATATTGCGGGCACCTATCCCATTCTCTCTATGTCGACCCCTTTAACTTCTTATGAACACATTGAAAAGGTTGGAGAAATCTTTGGCTCGCCTTTACCAAATATGTGCCACCCTTCGGTATTCATTAACGGTGGTGGGCTTACTCAAAAATGGCTTGTTGATATCATGTTTGGTGATGATGGCGACCAAATTAGCCACTATGAAGCCCTCTCAAAAGACGCCGAAACTATTTCGCCTGGTTCTGATGGCTTGCTCTGCAACCCTCACTTTGGAGGTCGCGCATGTCCACCAGATGCCAGTGTAAGCGCTGGTGCGTTCGTCGGATTAAAATGGGGACACAAAAGAGCACACCTGTATCGTTCCTTCTTGGAAGCTTTGGCGTATGACTTATTTCTCACATTCAACCAACTTGCAAGTGATCTTAGTGAACAAGTAACAGAGATAAGAGGAGTGAGTGGAATGGCAAACAATTCACTTTGGAATCAAATGAAAGCCGACATTCTAAACCTACCTTATGTAGAAATGGATAATAAGGAGGCAACTGCACTGGGTACCGCAATAACAGCAGGTGTTTCTGTTGGGCTATTTGAAAACTTTGAGCAGGCTACTTCTGATATTTGTACACCCAAAAAAGTATACAAACCTAGGCGTGAGTTACATGAGGTCTATAAACCTTATATAACAGCCTACAAAAAACTCATTGAAGGCACACCTTAACCAGATACAAAAAATGTGGTCAATCGTCTAAGGTAACAATGCATTTTTCAGCGAGGTCCGCCGGACACTGCATTGTTACCTTTGCCAGTGGAAATCAGTTAACACTACGAAACTACCCGATCCGTTTACACATAATCGATAACTGAATCAATTAGGTCGCTGGCACTGGTATCGGTTACGATTAAGTAATCCCCACTCTCGGTATAAAACTCAGCAATAGTGTATTGCGCAGTGTAATCCACGCCGAAATCGCTCAGTCGTTGAGTCATTGCGCCGGTCAAGTCTTCTGCAGAGTACGTTGAAAAATAGCTTGCGT
This sequence comes from Vibrio penaeicida, assembly GCF_002933855.1. GTDB lineage: Bacteria > Pseudomonadota > Gammaproteobacteria > Enterobacterales > Vibrionaceae > Vibrio > Vibrio penaeicida_A. The sequence goes on along the minus strand of NZ_BFAQ01000041.1, from coordinate 58,977 downwards.
ACTCAACCAACCCAGCATCTATCGTTAGGTTCACATCGGTAAAAACCATAACATTGGCACTTCCATCATGGTTATCTTCCCATGTACCCACTACGTTGTTATCCAAAAGTTCTTGGGTAATATGTAAGTCAGAAGCACCATCACCAATAACAACTTCAAAGCCTGTAAATTCCAGTGCGTTGTTGCCACTTAAGTAGAGCGCATCTATGCCTTCTCCTCCGTGAGCACTTCGATGTGTATTGCAATCTGCTTCTGACAACCCAGCAACATTAACGACATCATTACCTTTGCCTGCGGAGATATTAAATTCTGTGTAATCACCGCCGGCTATTTCAAAGAAACTGATCGTATCATTGCCGTCTCCGGTATCGATATCGAAGTGGTTGCTCCAAGCGGCACCATTCGACTGCACGTGGACGTTTACTGCATCGTTACCGTTACCAGTAGATATTTCTCCGCGCTTGGCACCGTATACGTTCACTGTCGTTCCCGTATCCGACAAAGCGTTTACATTCACATCCACAAAATTTTTCACATTGATGAAATCTGTATCGGTCTCAACTAATGCTTCTTTCAGGCCGTCGGTGTTCCATTTAAACACCGAGACATCAGTGACAGATTTGCTTTCACCGTTTATCCACTTTTGTTGGGCACTGAGAGTCAGCGCTCCTTCTTTCAGTGTTCCTTCACCCTGCAAAGTTTTTAAAGAAGGGTTTTCTTCGACCCCATAATCATCCAAGTATTGCGCAAATTTCGTTGTTGCAAGCGCTTGCGCATCAATAGCCATTTCATTGACAAGCGTTTCAACTACGCTGCCGACATAAATGTCGGATTTTATTGTGTTACCTAGCATAGCCACTCCTGATATCTATCTTTAAATTATATCCAAGTGACCTCAAGGTGCAGGATTCAGGCACTTTGAGGTCACTTGGGTATAGAAGTCTACTCTCTCTGCGACAGTGGGAATATTCTCGTTTCGGTAGTTAGTGCTAATTTGGGGAGCAGTACTTCAGATTGTCATACTTTTATCACGCGTGCTAAGTAGTCAAAATGCCACCTGTGCCAGATAAAAAATAAGCCAGCTTTGCGCTGGCTTATGAACTTCGTCTTTTTCTTATTTTTAAGAAGCATTATGGAAGTTTTCTTCGTTTCCTGCTCTGGTAAGTAAACCATCGCATGGAGCAAAACGATCGCCGTATTTCTGTGCAAATTCGTTCATGATAGCGACCAGTTCTTTCAAACCAATTTGGTCCATATAGCGGAAAGGACCCCCTAAGAAAGGAGGGAAACCAATTCCAAAGATCGCACCGATGTCACCGTCACGAGCACTGCGAATGATGCCTTCATCCAAACATCTTACTGCTTCATTCAACATTGGTAGGACACAACGAAGCGCGATGTCTTTCTCTGGTAATTTGGATTCAGGCGTAAGCTTGAGCAGCTTATAAACGCTCTTATCCACCTCTTTCTTCTTGCCTTTATACGTGTAGAAACCTTTTCCACTCTTGCGCCCTTTACGACCATCGTTTAGCAACGTATCAAACACATCCGGCGCTTTAAATCGAGCACCCAACTCTTCGATTAGGATGGGCATGATCTTAGCCCCCACATCCACTCCCACTTCATCCAGTAGGGTAATAGGACCAACCGGGAATCCGAAGTTGAGCAGTGCATCGTCCAGCGTTTCAATAGGCTCACCACTCAATAGAACATGGGCGGCTTCATTCATATAGGGGGCAAGGATTCGGTTAACAAAAAATCCCGCTTTATCGGCAACGACAATAGGTGTTTTACCTTGTTTGCGCGCAAAACTGACTGCGGTAGAAATCACCTCGTCGGAAGTACCTTCATGAGGAATCACCTCTACCAGTGGCATTTTTTCGGCGGGGCTGAAGTAATGCAGACCGACCACGTTTTCAGGGCGCTCACATTCTGCCGCTATTTGGTGAATAGGTAGGGAAGACGTATTGGTAGCAAATATGGTGGTGTCTTTCGCATGTTGCTCTATTTCTTTCACCATCGATTGTTTTAGAGCCAAGTCTTCGAATACGGCTTCAATGACAATATCAGCATCGCTGTATCCGACGTAATCGATTCCTCCCGTCAGTTGCGACATATTATATTGCACACCTGCTTTGGTCAGAATTCGACGTTTCTTCTGCTTAGCAAACAATTTGTGGTTGTAGTTGATCGCATTCAAGATGCCATCGTTAGACACGTCTTTAACACGAACTGGCACGTTCGCTTTCGCAACCGATACGTGGCTTATCCCCGCTCCCATTAGCCCACCACCTAGCACGCCTACTTTCGAAATGTTTCTTGGTTTGGCTTCACTACCATTTTCTTTCTTCATTTCAGTGGTTGCGAAAAAGATGGAACGAAGCGCTTTTGACTCGGCAGTCATGCACAGTTCACCAAACTTTTTGGCTTCTGTCGCTAAACCCGCTTGTATCCCTTTTTCTAAGCCTTCACGAATAACTTCAAGAATCGCCTCGGCAGCGGGGTAATTGCCACGCGTTTTCGCTAATGTCTTCTTAATCGCTTGGTCAAAGATGAATTTACGACCAAGGCGATTGCCCGACATCAGCTTCTCTTTAGTATCCACCGAGCGCTTAGCTTTCTTTTTACTCGCAAATGTCTTGGCAACATCCAATAAGATGGATTGGGGGACACTGGCGTCAACAACGCCCAATTTCTTCGCTTTTTTTGCACGAAGCTGTTTGCCTGTCAAAATCAGATCCAAAGAACCTAATAGCCCTATTAAGCGAGGAAGTCTCTGAGTTCCGCCTGAACCAGGCAACAAACCTAATTGTACTTCTGGTAGCCCCAATCGGGTTTTATCTGAATCCGTACACACTCGATAGTCACAGGCAAGCGCTAACTCCAAGCCACCACCTAAACAAGGACCGTGAATGGCAGCCACGGATGGAAAAGGTAAGGCTTCCAAACGCGCGAACATTTGCTGCCCTTGTTTGGCTAACCCTTCTGCTTCTTCCGCAGTGGTGCATGCATCTAGCATTCTTACGTCGGCACCAGCCACAAAATTATCGGGTTTAAGCGAATGAATCACTAACCCTGTGAGTTCGTTCTTTTTGGCTTCTAGTTCAAGCAAAATCGCCTGCATTTCATCTGAAAATTCTGCTTGAAGCGTATTCATTTTCTCGCCAGGAACATCAATGGCTAGCCACGCGAGATTTTTATCGTCTATTGATAATGTAAATGCACCTTGACCTGCCATTATTCCACCTCCAAAATCATCGCCGCACCTAAACCACCCGCGGCACACGCAGTATTCAACGCTAACCCGCCTCCACGGCGTTTAAGCTCACGCAGTGTTTGAGTAATCATTCGCGCACCAGTTGCAGCAAATGGGTGCCCGTAAGCAATAGACCCACCAAGAACGTTGAATTTATCCATATCGATTTCGCCAATGGCTTTATCTCGACCTAGTATTTCTTTAGCGAACTTATCGCTGGCGAACATCTTCACGTTAGCCAACGTTTGTGCAGCAAAGGCTTCGTGCATATCAATAAGTGTAAGATCGGATAAACTAATGCCTGCGCGATCGAGCGCCATGGGCGTCGCATGCGAAGGTCCCATCAGCATATCTTCTTTTACATCAATTGCAGAAAATGCATAAGAGCGTATGAAGCCCATGATGTCGAGCCCTAACTCTTTTGCTCGACCTTCACGCATAATAAGCAGCGACGCTGCTCCGTCTGTCAGTGGTGTTGCATTCGCAGCCGTTACGCTGCCATATTGCCTATCAAACGCAGGGCGCAATTTTGCGTACCCTTCAATGGTTGAGTCCTGACGAATATTATTATCGGTATCAATCCATTGCTTGTAAGGTTCGGGAAAAGCGGTCATCACTTCGTCTCGAATTTTTCCTTCTTTCCAAGCTTGCGCAGCTAAGGTATGAGAGCGATGAGCTAATTCATCTTGGGCTTGGCGAGTAATTCCATGCGTTTTTGCCATTTGCTCTGCCGTTTGCCCCATGGATAACCCTGTGGAATATTCAGCCACTGCAGGAGGTACTGGCATCAAATCTTTGAAGGAGAGCTTGCGCATGATAGAAAGCTTTTGCCCCGTCTTTTTTGCCTTACTCAAAGCAAGTAAAGAGGCAGCCAATTTTTTGGATACGCCAATAGGTAACACTGATGAGGAATCAGCCCCACCAGCAACACCAATATCTATCGAACCAGAAATGATACTTTCCGCTACGTTCACCGCAGACTGAAAACTCGTCGCGCACGCTCGCGTCACACTGTAGGCATCGGTATGAATATTCATACCAGTACCTAATACGATTTCACGTGCAATGTTTGGCGCTTCTGGCATTTGCACAACCTGACCAAATACCACTTGATCGATTAGGGCTGGATCAATATCGGCGCGTGTCAGCATTTCACTGACGACCATTTTCCCCAAGTCAACGGCGGGTACCTGAGAAAACTCGGTGCTTTGTCTTGCAAATGGCGTTCTTAGCCCTGCAACAACCGCAATCCTTTCTCCGGAACGCGTCCTTAAATCCTGAATGCCCATTATATCTCCTTAAAGAGGTCAGACCTGTCATGTAACAAAAATGTTATCAGATTAAAACGCATGTTTGAATCGCTTTTTATTTTATAGCGTGATCTAGGACTAAAATGTAGAGAGTTACACGTAAGAAATCGTAAGTGTAGTGCAGAAAAGGCAGGGTAATAACTGTGATAAATATTCAGATTGCGTTACATTAAAACTGTGAATCTGGAACGTTGGATAAAAAAAACCACACGTAAAGTGTGGCAGGAATCGATATATAGCGTATCGCCAAAATTAAAAAATCAGTTTCCTGATTAGGAGAAAGTAAAGTCAGCCTTCAAAAGGAAGTGTCATCTTGCTCAACGTGCTAACCACGAGTGGTTAACCAGATGACAAGACGTACTATAACCAGATTCCATATATGGATTTTGAATTAGATCAATTTATTTGTAGTTTATGCAATGCTGCCAAGTGGATAATTGCTTAAGAAAGAATCAAAATGACATTTCTAAGCTCGGCTGTTTATGCCAAACCATCCTCTTAATTAGAAGTTCGCTTACTTTCAGTGAGTTAGAACTCTCGGGTGTTGACCTACCATAGACACAGCGAGAGCAAACGGAGGCTCAAGTGTCGATTATCGATTTTTTTGGAAAGAAAAAAGAGAAGCGTCCGGTCAATTCTGATATGGACAAGCAAAAAAGATACGAAGCGCTCGTGCGCGCTTACCACACCGACTTATATCGCTATGCGTATTGGTTGTGTAAAGACAGTCATGTTGCGGAAGACTTGGTACAAGAAACCTGCTTACGTGCTTGGCGGGCGATAGATAGCCTGCTAGACGAAAAAGCAGCGAAGTCTTGGTTAATTACCATTCTACGCCGTGAAAACGCACGTCGTTTCGAAAGAAAACAGTTAGAATTGGTGGATATTGATGACCACGGCAACGATGCGAAAGTCTCTGACGACCCGCATCACCAGCAACAGTGGCTTCAAAATCAAATTATGAAATTAGAGGTCGAGTATCGAGAACCATTGTTCCTCCAAGTTGTTGGCGGATTCAGTGGCGAGGAAATTGGACAAATTCTGGAGCTAAATAAAAATACGGTGATGACACGTTTGTTCAGAGCCAGAAACCAGCTCAAAGAGATGCTTGAAGATTCTCAATCGGATATGGGGGTGCATAATGGATGATTTAGAATTTCGCCGTCGCATTATGTCAGATCCAAAGGACAGAGACGACGAAATCGAATTGGCGATTTCTCAAAACAGTGCAAATGCCAAATTTGTTGATGACATTTTGAGCCTAGATGCACAGCTAGAAAAAGCAATGAAAGTGGATGTGCCTGATGGGTTGGCCGATCGCGTTTTGTTTAATCAAAGCGCTGAAACGGAACAGCCTAAGTTTGCTAAAAAAGCACTCGCCATGGCGGCATCGGTAGCATTTGCTTTTGGACTATTGGTGGGGCAAGTCAATTGGGGTGGACTTGTGGTAACTCCAGCTTATGCAACCTTGGCAAATACTGCCTTGGCACATGTTACAGCTGAGAAACCATTTATTAACCCAATTGATGAAAATGTCTCTTCTAACCAGATCAACGTGAAAATGAAGCCATTTGCGTATCACTTCTCGCAAAACTTTCCTTATCACGTTTATTACTTAAACCATTGTGGTTTTGGGGCTTCAAATGCAATGCATATGGTATTTGAAGGAGAGCATGGACGAGTGACACTTTTTGTTACTAATATCCCAGCCCCCGAATCTCAGACGTTTGTCAAAGATGGAATGTCTGGAATTGTGATGCCATTGATGGACGCCAGCATGGTGATTGTAGGAAGCATGGATGAAGATGTAGCGAAAATTGCTGAAACGCTGAAACCTATTATTCATCCTGCTAGCTAAGCACTGTAACAATGCCTCATCACTTCGATGGGGCATTTTTTTATCTTCTGAATCCCGCCAATTATTCTTACCATCTTCATCGTTGGTAATTGACACACTTCACAACAATTTATTGTGCTTTTTTCCTCATTTCCTGAATGTTATCTACGCTTTAAACAATGGTCGGATTTCATTTAATGGTTCTCAGAATTAATATCTCCGCCATTGAGTAAATGCTCAACTAAAAGCAGGGTTACCTACCCCTATAAAAGGTAGGTATGTACAGTTCCAAGCAACTGACTTGGAAGAAAAATAATAAGGTAAATCCTATGAAAAACTCGCGTCTGTTTAAAAAAACGGTTATCGCTACCACTATTGCTCTCGCCTCTCAACAAGCTATCGCGGCTGGTTTCCAGCTTAATGCTCAATCTGCGACTGGTCTTGGCCGAGCGTTTGCAGGCGACGCTGTAATTGCAGATAACGCTTCTGTAATGGCACGTAACGCCGCTGCAATGGCGCTGTTTGAATCGTCTCAGTTTTCTGGCGGTATTAATGTCATTAACACTGAAATTACAGTGTCAGATGTTAAAGCAGGTGGAGTTGTAGCAACACAAGATTCCGCGAAGAACACATCTTCAACTCCAGTACCAAACATCTACTACATCCACCGTTTAAGCGACTCCATCGCTTTGGGTGCTGGTATCTACTCAAACTTCGGTACTAAAAACAACTTTGACGATTCTTTTGGTAAAAAGTTAAATCCGCAACTAGCACTTTTTGGTGGTAACACTGAGATTAAGAGCGTTAACTACGCACTAGCCGCTTCTTACCGAGTGAATGAACAACTTAGCCTAGGTGCGGGTCTGGATATCGTTCAGGGTTCTGGCGTCATGAAACGTGACACGTCTGGTCAACTTCTTGACCTAGATGTATCTGGTACTGGTTATGGTTTCAATGTGGGTGCTGTTTACGAGCTGGATGCTCAAAACCGATTTGGTTTGGCTTACCACTACAGCCCTGAAATAAAAGCAAGCGGTACTATCAAGCTACAAACGGTGAATGACCTTTCTAATCAAGACCTTCTGCTTCCACTTCCAAGCATGCTTGAATTCTCTGGTTACCACGAGCTTAACAACACTGATTTCGCTGTACACTACAGTGTTCAATGGATTGGCTGGAACGCTTTCGACAAGATCGAAACAAGCAAAGGTACATTCTCTAAAGATTACAAATGGAAAGACGGTTACCATTTCTCTCTTGGTGGTACTTACTTCCTAAACGAAGCTTGGACACTGCGCGCAGGTTACATGTACGACACAGCAGCTCAAGACGAGCTGACGTCTATCTCTGTACCTGATTCTAACCGTCACTGGTTGTCTGCTGGTGCTAGCTACAGTTTCGCCGAAAGGCATACGGTTGACCTAGGCTTTACTTACCTAATGGGTCAAGATGTTGAAGTTACCGAGTACAGTGCACCAAATACAGTTGCTATGACAGCTACAACTCATGCAAATGCTATTCTGGCTGGGATTCAATACAGCTACAGTTTCTAATCAGAACGAATTAGCCGAGTTGAATAAAAGAGTTGGTATTGCACCAACTCTTTTTTGTTTGTATTGAGTTTATTGAAACTAAAATTAGGCTTCTTTAAGTTGGCTTTGCCACATTTGGGCATATTGCCCCTTTAAATCCAGCAATATTTGATGGGTTCCCTGCTCCAAAACCTTCCCTTGTGACAGCACAACGATTGTATCAGCGTCCACTATGGTCGAAAGACGATGCGCGATAGTGATCACTGTTCTCCCTTTAGACATCAGTTTCAAACTCTCCTGTATTTCTCTTTCTGTTTCTGTGTCTAAGGCAGAGGTCGCTTCATCAAGCAGCAAGATAGGCGGGTTTTTTAGCAATGTTCTTGCAATGCCTACGCGCTGCTTTTCTCCACCTGAAAGCTTTAACCCTCGCTCACCCACTTGGGTCTGATAACCATCTGGCAACTGTTCAATGAAATGGTGTATCTTGGCCGCCTTGGCCGCTTCAACAATGTCAGCTTGTGAAGCAGAAGGTCTTCCGTAAGCAATATTGTATTGGATGGTATCGTTGAAAAGTACGGTATCTTGCGGAACAACGCCAATCGCGCTATGTAAGCTGTCTTGAGTCACGTCTCGTATGTCTTGACCATCTATTAGGATAGTACCGCTACTTACGTCGTAAAATCGAAACAGAAGCCTTCCTAAGGTCGATTTTCCTGATCCAGAAGAACCTACTATGGCTACCGTCTTCCCAGCGCTTACCGCAACGCTCACATCATTTAAAATTTGGCGCTGTGATTCATAAAAGAAATCGATGTTCTTAAAACTTAACTCTCCAGTTGAAACCGCCAAATCGGGTGCATTTTCTTTGTCTTTCACGTCCGGTTCTTGACGAAGTAATTCAAACATCTCCCCCATATCTATCAATGACTGGCGAATCTCTCGATACACGAACCCAAGGAAGTTTAACGGCATCATGACTTGCATCATGTAAGCGTTGACCATTACAAAACCACCCACAGTCAATACTCCGGAATTCACATCTCTAACGGCAAGCAACAAGGCGAGTATCATACCGCCATTTAGCAAAAGGGCTTGCCCTAGGTTGAGTAAGGCTAACGAATTCACTGTTTTTATCGATGCCGCTTCAAAGCCCTCCATTGATTGGTCGTAACGTTTTGCCTCTCGCTTCTCCGCACCAAAATACTTAACCGTTTCAAAATTAAGTAAGCTGTCGATCGCTTTTTGGTTCGCATCTTTGTCTTTGTCGTTCATTTCTTTACGAATTCGCACCCGCCATTCCGTAACCTTTGCAGTAAACACGATGTAAATAACAACGGTTAAGCTCACCACCAGCAAGTACCAGAAATCAAAAGCGAACAGCAAAATAAGAGAAATGAGCAATAGCTCAAGAATGAGCGGACCGATGCTAAAGAGCATGAACCTAAGCAAAAACTCTATGCCTTTTACTCCACGCTCCATTACTCGGCTTAAGCCACCCGTTTTCCGCGTAAGGTGGTAGCGAAGAGAAAGGCGATGAATGTGCGATATAGTTTCTAGGGCGACAGAGCGGAGAGCGTGTTGCCCTACTTTTGCGAAAACGACATTACGTATTTCTTCAAAACCGATTTTTAAAACTTGGTTCATTCCATACGCGACGACTAACCCAGCAGCTCCTAAGGCCAACAACCACTCTGGTGAATCATTTTCTGTCGCCATTATATCGACGACCGCTTTGTACAAAAACGGAGTGAATACGGCTACCAACTTGGATAAACCAAGAGCAATCATCGCTATGACAACTCTGCGTTTCACCCATGGTTTGTTCTTTGGCCACAAATAGGGGGAAATTTTCTGAATCGTATTCCAGCCACTTTCACGCGCTTGATTCTCTAATTCTCGATTATTTTTGCTGACTTGATCTGGTTTTCCGACATCGCTAGTTTCTGACATACATTTCCTGCATTGGGTTATCTAACCGTAATATGATCAAAGGTCTATACCCGAGATTTATTCTACTTTTAAGGTGAGTATAGAGAGATTTTTGACCCGACAATGAGATTCCTTGGTATACGACGGTTTGGTACGAAAAAAGCCTGACGATTTATCGTCAGGCTTTCAAATTTGTGAAGTCTGTAGGTTTTACTTAAGCTTTTTGCCTAATCAAGCTACTCATCAAATTCTTCATCTAATCAAACTCTTCATCTAAGTAGTCGTCTAAGAAATCTTCTTCCTCTTCTTCTACTGTTTCCGTGATTCCCGCTTTGAAATCGCGTCGTTGTAGATATACGTCACGAGACAACGCGTACGGATCCGGTGACGACTCCAGCGTACCTTCTTGTGGAATCAACAGGTAACGTTTTTCCAAGCCTTCTAGAGCCCACTTCCCAAGACCTGCCCAAAAATTCAAATAAGACAACGGAACATACATGCCATCAACAGTATCCGTTGTTTTCCGTAATGTTATTGGTCCATACCCGGGCACCATAAAATATGGACCATGCCCCACGCCGTGGTAACCCAGCATATCACTGAATGCACGGTCATCTTGTTGTGTTATACCAGCAGCGGATGCGACATCAATGAACCCCAATAAGCCCAATGTCGAGTTGATCCAAAAGCGATTGAAGTTTGTAAGCGCTTGTTCACCCTCGCCCATTAAAAGGTTGTTGACCATACTGGCTGGTTCATCAAGATTCGCGAGAAAGTTACCAATCCCGCCACGAACTGGCTCGGGCACCGTTTCAACATAGGCAACCGACACTGGGCGAACAATATAAGGATCAAGATAATCATAATTGATATCAAACATTGTTCGGTTAAAGCTTTCAAACGGATCATTCGGATGAGAAAGACCGTCATGCTCATCCTCTGGTACAGAAGAACAACCGACTAAAAAAGAGGCTAATAACACTAATAGCCAGGAACTAACTTTATTCAACAACATAGTCCTTTACCAAAAACAAAGACCGGCTTCTGCCGGTCTAATACCCAAGTCACCTCAAGGCGCTTGGTTCAGCGAGAATTAACTGGCTTCCAGACAAGACACCGATTTGAAGTTCTAGTCATTCTAAATCAAAAATCGGTAACGAAGTATGAAAGCCAGTTAAACTCGCCCTTGGGAGCCCATATTCTTTCCCATTTCATCGTCAAATAACTTGGAAAGGACTGGTCATTCCACTACGTTCTTCTCCTTGAACTGGAACAGAATATGAGGCTCTGAATTCAGCATCTTGAGGTCACTTGGGTATATTATCAATTCTTAGCGTACTCAAGTAATTCTCTTTATTCTAATGATTTCATATTATTCATCAACTTGAATTGATAACGACGCCAAACACAAAACAATACCATTAATAACGTTTATCTATTGTTAAAGCAACATTATCTCCTAATTTAGCAATATCACTTTGCCCATGCCAATCCCCATCTCGGCTAGCAACATTACCATCCGCATCAATTCGAGCTTTCACGACAAGCTCATCCAAGCTAGACAGTTTAATGCCTTGTATCATGCTATTTCCGTCATCAAGCACGACTGTTCTAGGAAAAGATCCCAGTGGATAACGCGCAGCAGCGACTGGCATTGGGCTTCCATCGGCTCTGTGAACTGATACGATCAATACAGCATTAGGATCAGGGCTCACTTCATCGGCTAACGCTATGCTGACTTGAACCGATTTACCTGCAACCGCAGCGGTTTCTCCCAATTTAAGCTTTGCGTTTTGAATACTGCGACCCAACATTTCATACCGGTTATCTTCTGGACCAATCATCTGTTGCATTGCTCCCCAATAACGAATAGCTGCGGCGTAATCACTGCGCTCAAAAGAATCAAACGCTAGCAGTGAAAGAACTCGTAAATCGACTCGATCTTGTTTAACTAATCGGTGTAACAAAGAACGAGCTTTATTCTGGTCCACTTCATCAGATGAAAGCATCAACGCTTGCGCATATCCTAGCTGAATATCGGAATCTTTAGGTTCAATGCGATAGGCTTTTTTCATGGCGCCTATCGCGGTAGTCACATCTCTATTTGCCAATGCAATACGCCCTAAAAGCATCCAACCAGTTGAGTCGTCCGGTTGATGATGTAAGCGAGTACGAAGAGCGAGTGTCAAATCCTGCATCTCGTCTTCTGTGAGTGCTTGACCTTCTGGCGACATCAGCTTCTTGGTAAGAGCAGGAAGGTTGCTATCGGCTTGATGCCAATCCAGTACTTTCTGAGACCCACCAAACTGGTAATACACCCCGTAAGACAACACCACTACAAATAATACCGACGGAATCGCTACGGCTAATGTAGAAATCTGAGTTGTCGCTTCGTTTTTCTTTGCTTTAGGAACATCGTCTAACAACGTTTGTTTAAGATCAGCAATTAAATCATCCTGATTCTCAACTAGCCCTTCTTTTGCTTCTTCTTCTAGTTCGCCTAAACGATCTTTGTAGAAAGCTTTGTTAAGTTCATCACGCCGCGCGTCGTCATCGACAGTGCGTCTCTGAACCAAAGGAAAAGCAATAAGCACGCTAGAGATAGCAATGATGACCGCTGTAGCTATCCAGAAAAAAGTCATTTTCGCTCATCTCCCGTTTCAGATTCTTCTTTAAGCAAGGCTTGTAGCTGCGCTTCTCTTTCTGCATCCCAGTCGGCAGATTTCACGGAATCTTGACGGGAAGGTTTACGGCGGCTTCTTAAAACGATAAACCCAAACCCAATAACCAATACGCCAATGGGTCCAAGCCACAATATGGATGTAACCACTGTAATTGGTGGGTTATAGGTAACAAAATTCCCGTAGCGGGCAATCATGTAGTCAATGATTTCCTGCTCCGTTTTCCCTTCTTTCAACATCTCGTAAACTTTCAGGCGGAGATCTTGCGCTAAGGCAGCGTTAGAATCGCCAATAGAGTTGTTTTGGCACTTAGGGCAACGTAACGTGTGCCCTAGTTCTTTGAATAACTGTTCCTGCTCAACAGAATCAAACTCGTATATTTCTATGCTCGCCAATGTAGGTAAGGCGAACAAAGCGATAGCAAGGAATACACTGCGTAATTGCTTAATCATTTCGCTGACTCCTCCACTAACCGTTGATAAATTGGTTGCAATATTTCTTTCCAATTTTTCACGTTTACATCACCAACGTGTCGATACTGAATAACACCATTTGCATCAACGATATAGGTTTCTGGTGCCCCGTATACGCCTAGGTCCAAGCCAAGCATACCGTTACCATCAAACAAACTGATCAAGTAAGGGTTACCTAATTCATTTAGCCATTGCACCGCTTTTTCACGGTTGTCTTTGTAATTAAGACCAATAATCTTCACGCCGTTAGCCGCTAACTCATTTAGGTATTTATGCTCGGCATAGCATGTCGGACACCAAGTTGCCCAAACATTAATAAGTAATGGTTCACCGACGAAGATATCTTGTTCATACAATCGACCTGGCTCGGCTAAGTCTTCAAGCTTAAACTTGGGAACAGGCTGACCAATCAATACTGACTCTAATTTTGTTGGGTCATCCCCGCCTGCATTGCGGCTTAACTGAGTAGCAAACACGGCGACCAGTATCAAAAAGAAAGCCAGTGGAGCAAAAAGTATATTTCGATTCATTTAGGCTTCCTTCTCTTTCAGCTCGGTTGCTCTTTTAGAAGGCTTTCGGAATCGATATCGCTTATCACTGATTGCCACGATGCCACCAAAGGTCATGAATAAACTGCCAAGCCAAATCCACCGAACAAAAGGTTTGTAATAAATGCGCACAGCCCATGCATCACCGTCGTCCAACCTTTCACCCATTGCGATATACAAATCACGTGTGACGCCACGATCTATCGCTGCTTCTGTCATCATGGATTTTGCCGTGTTGTAGAAACGCTTTTCTGCATGAAGAACGTTCACAAACCGACCATCTTTCGTGATTTCAAAATCTGCGATATAACCATCGTAGTTCGGTCCATCGTTATCGCGTAAACCTTGGAAATAGAAGTTATACCCTTGGATTTGGAAGTTTTCTCCTGGCGCTAGACGCACATCACGCTCAATGCTGTAGTTCTGTACCATAGCAATACCAATCACGGTAATCGCCATACCTATATGACCAAGCATCATCGCCCAATGGCTTCGTTGGAGCTTTTTAATACCCACGCTAAAGCTGTGTCGGTGGGTTGCTCTTTGATGCAGTTCAAAACCATGCATCGCGATGATCCAAATTGCCATCACCCAACCTAGATACGCTAGCGCTTCAAAAGAATCCGCGAGAAGGAATACAAATGCTGCACCAAGCACTAAAGAGATAATACCTGACACTGCCATCGGCTTTTTAAGGCTACTAAGATCGTCACGCTTCCATCGTACCAGTGGCCCGATACCCAACAAGAAAGCAAAAGGCACCATCAACCACGTGAACAACATATTGAAGAAAGGTGCACCGATAGAAACTGAACCTAAACCCAATTGCTTATGGACCAAGGGAAGCAAAGTACCGACAAGAACCACCACCAAAGCTGCAACGAGAATTACATTATTGGCAAGTAGGACATTCTCACGGGAAAACAAAGCGAAACTGCCACGTACCCGGACAGATGAACCTTTCAGCGCAAACAGCAATAACGAACCACCGATAATGAACACCAAGAACCCTAAAATGAACATACCGCGAGCAGGATCAGACGCAAATGCATGCACAGAGACCAAAATACCTGAACGTACAAGGAATGTGCCTAGTAAACTCAGTGAGAATGCAGAAATCGCTAATAGCACCGTCCACGCTTTAAATGTTCCGCGTTTTTCCGTTACAGCCAGAGAATGCATCAACGCTGTACCCGCTAACCAAGGCATGAAAGAGGCATTTTCTACCGGGTCCCAGAACCACCAGCCACCCCAGCCAAGTTCGTAGTAAGCCCACCAAGAACCCAATGCAATACCTAAAGTTAAAAACAGCCAAGCTGCGGTAGTCCACGGTCTCGACCAACGTGCCCAAGCGGTATCTAACCGTCCAGTCATCAAAGAAGCAATTGCGAATGAAAACGCGACTGAAAAGCCGACATACCCCATGTAAAGCATTGGCGGGTGAATAATTAAACCTGGATCTTGAAGTAGAGGGTTTAAATCACGCCCATCAACAGGAAAGAATGGCAACGTGCGAAGAAACGGGTTTGAAGTAACGATAATAAACAGTAGGAATCCTACAGTGATCATTCCCATTACGGCTAAAACACGTGCAACCGATTCTTGTGGCATTCCGCGGCTAAATGTCGCAACCGCAACCGTCCATGCTGCTTGAATCAACACCCACAGAAGCAGTGAACCTTCATGGGCTCCCCATACAGCGGTTAGGCGATAGTACCAAGGAAGTAAACTATTTGAGTTAGTTGCAACATACGTAAGAGTGAAGTCATTGGTATAAAATGCCCAAAGAAGCACAAAAAATGAGACGAGAATGAGCAAGAACATTCCCCAAGACAGCGGTCTTGCGGTGTTCATAAGCGTGATATTGTTTTTTGTGGCACCAACCAGAGGAAGTAGGCTTAGCAATACCGCAAAGCCAAGAGACACTATTAGAGCAAAATGCCCAAATTCAGCGATCATTGTGTGCTCTCCGATTTTTGTGCATCTGTATATTCCAAAGGTTCATGCACTTTCTTCATCGCTTCTGCAATTTCCGGTGGCATGTACTCTTCGTCATGTTTCGCTAAGACTTCAAATGCTTCAATCGTCGTTGCATCTTTTAAGACACCTTGTGCGACAATACCTTGACCTTCACGGAACAGATCCGGAAGAATTCCGTCATACAGAATCGTGACTTTTGGGCCAACATCAGCTAAATCAAACTGCACTCTAAGCGACTGAGAATCGCGAGAAACAGAACCTTTCACGACCATCCCACCAATTCTTAGGCGCTGACCGACTTCGGGTTTGGAACCATCTGGCTTACCATTAACAAGTTCAGTTGGTGTGTAGAATAGATCCATATTCTGGTTCAATGCATACAGCATCAAACCAATGGTGGCACTTAAGCCAAGTACTAGGGCAAGAACAAGACCGAGCCTCTTTTTACGTCTTGGATTCATAGGGTATTCTCCAAATTCTTAGCGGCATCAATTCGCGCTTGGCGATCGATCTTGGCATTTACTTCATTCATTAGATTTCTACCTCGTTTGATGCTGCTAAACAGAAGAATCAACATGGAAAGAAACGTAATACCAAATGCCCCCCATACGTAGGACGCATAGCCACCCATGGCGAAAAAATCACTGATAGATTCAAAATGCATTGTCTACTCCTTAGTACTGGCTGGAGACGACGCCAAGGCTTGTACCCAAGGACGATGGCTTTCTTTGCTAATAATTTCGTTTTTGAATCGGATCATTGTGACTGCACCGAAGAAAAAAGCGAACCCCAAAATATTCAACAGCAACGGCCAAAGCATATCGTTAGATATCGACGGTTTAGCGAATTTTGTTATCGTTGCGCCTTGGTGTAAGGTATTCCACCATTCAACAGAAAAGTGAATGATTGGAAGGTTAATCACCCCCACAATGGCCAGAATACCGGCCGCTTTAGCGCCTGTCTTTTGGTCATCAAATGCGTGATAAAGTGCGATTACACCAAGGTATAAAAATAGAAGAATCAATTCGGAAGTTAATCGTGCATCCCATACCCACCATGTGCCCCACATTGGCTTACCCCATACCGCACCAGTAACCAGTGCAATAAAAGTATAAACAGCGCCGATAGGTGCCATTGCCGCTGCTGCCATGTCCGACAAACGTAATTGCCAAACAAGACCAATAAAGGCTGCGATTGCCATCGACATATACACACCCATCGACCAAATTGCCGAAGGAACGTGAATATAGATTATCCGGAAACTGTCTCCTTGTTGATAATCAGAAGGCGCATACGCTAACCCCCAGATGGTACCAGAGACTAAAAAGACGGCAGCCAAGATGGAAAACCAGGGCAGAAGCTTATCGCTTAGCCGGTAGGCTTTCTCGGGCTTGGCATAGGGATGTAGCCATTTCCACATGGTTAAGGTCTCACTCTTACTTCTAGGGCTTCCTTTTTTAAGACGGTTAGGTCTTTGGAAGTTGTAATATTAATTATTTATATGTGTTACTTAAAAAGCTGTAGCACATTCCTGACACTTTAACGGAATGTTAACTAAAAAAACTTGTTCAATATCAATTGACGCTTATGCGCAATGATGCACTTATCGCAAAAGGCGTTAGCGTTGCTGCACCAGCCAGCATTGCCCCCAGTATGGCAATTTGACCGTTATACGCGACCCCCAAACCTGCTGCATCTATCGCTGAGGTCGCAAAAATCAGTATCGGGATATACAGAGGCAATACGAGTAAACTTAAAAGAACGCCACCCTTCTGCAATCCAACAGTAAGAGCTACACCTATTGCGCCAATGAAACTTAATGTTGGTGTACCCACTAGAAGTGTTAAAACCACGGCACTCCAAGTATTAAAGTCTAGAGACAATAAGATTGCCAACAACGGGCTAATGAGTATCAGTGGTACTCCGGTCAAAATCCAATGCGCGATAACTTTTGCCATTACCGCCAACGGTAAAGGAACAGGCATCAACATCATCTGTTCCAGTGCTCCATCTTGAAAATCATCTCGAAAGAGTCTTTCTAATGAAAGCAATGCAGACAATAACGCTGCAACCCAAACGACGCCGGATGATATCCTTGCAAGTAAATTTGGCTCGGGACCGATACTTAAAGGAAATAAAGTAACGACGATAATGAAAAACCAAAGTGGATTAAGAATGTCCGCCTGACGACGAAAGGCAATGAGTAGTTCACGCCTTATTATTGATATCATTGCTCCAATCATTGACTACTCGCCCAATTTGATTTTTCTGAGAAGAGGGTTGTCTGCGAACATATCTTGGTGAGTGGTTAAGAGCACCATCCCTCCTTTCTGCGCATGAGTGACAAACAGTGATTCTAGTACTTTAACACCCTGTTTATCGATTGCGGTTAAGGGCTCATCTAATATCCACAGGGGATGTTCGCTAAGCCATAACCTTGCTAATGCTACTCGCCTTTGTTGACCAGCTGACAATTTACCGACTGGTATATCTTCCCGACCTGCAAGACCTACTTGAGCTAACGCTTTCCATAATGCTTTTTTGTCTTTCAACCCTTGATGGACGTTCATATAGAACTCTAGGTTTTCTTGTGCACTGAGCTCTTTTTTAACACCCGTTTGATGCCCTAAAAAAAGAAGGTCGGAGTGGTACTCTTCCCTTGATGAAAATATGCTTTCACCTTTCCAACAAATAGAACCTTCTTCAAAGTCCCCAAGACCAGCTATGATACGCAGCAGCGTTGTTTTTCCGGTTCCGTTTCGCCCTTCTACTTGGATTAAATCGCCAGGGTTAACCTCAAAAGAGAGCGCTTCGAACAGCACTCTTTCATCGCGGACAGCAGTAAGATTGGATACGTGTAACATGGGTAAATGTCTTGATTTTATTAAGGGTATATCTTAGCACAATGCTAAATGCACTAAACAGGATGCTCCACCAAGATTGATGAAAGAGCGTAAAAAAACGTTAATCAAACGTCATATTTTTATAAATATGTTTACTAGATCATGTAATTTTCAGAATGATAAGGCGTATCAATCGAGAGAACAGCGATTGCGATATGGGAAGATCAATAAAAAAAGGAGCCAGCGGCTCCTTTTAATTATGTAGAAGTATCTTTTTGATCATTTTACGTTTTTTTGAGGACGTCTTTGATCTTGTCTTCGGCGCGGAGCTGTTCGACCACTAAGGGGAGGAACTTTTTCCTTTCCTGCTATCTTATTTTGTAAAGACATCATTAGTTCAGCTTCAGCCTTAGGTAACTCGCACTCTTCAATAAGTTCGTTTATACCTGCACCCAATTGAACCATCTTGCTCGCTCGGGTATACAATCGACCATCACTGTCCGTATGTTCAATCTCAGTAATACGCTCGTTTAGGTGCTGAATTATATCCTGTTGCTCTGCAACTTTCTGCCCAAGCCCGACCATTACGGATCTCACTTCAAGCAATTGTTTGTTCGTCTTTTGAAGTTCTTTTTCCAAAGTTCGAACTTGTTGGCGTTGCTGATCTATTTTTTGACGACCACTTTTTCGAATTCTGAGAAAAAACAATACCAATAGCGAGGCAACTAAAACTGAGCCACCCACTACAAAAGGTAAAACAGAATACAACTCGTCGGTCATTATAGGTGAGCCATTTCGTCCCATTCTTCATCAGAAAGAAGCTTATTCAAATCAACCAAGATCAGAAGCTTGCCATCACGGTTGCTCACGCCCTGGATAAATTTAGCACTTTCATCAGTACCAACACTTGGAGTAGTGTCGATTTCAGAAGAACGTAGGTAAACAACTTCAGCTACGCTATCGACAAGAATACCGATAACCTGACGCTCAGATTCGATAACAATAATACGAGTGTTGTCTGTAATCTCACCTTGCATTAAGCCAAAACGAGAACGAGTGTCGATAACAGTGACAACATTACCACGCAAATTGATAATGCCTAGAACGTAATCTGGGGCTCCTGGAACAGGAGCAATTTCCGTGTAGCGTAAAACTTCACGAACTTGCATTACGTTGATACCGTAAGTCTCATCTTCTAGCTGAAACGTTACCCATTGCAGAACCTCGTCGTTAACTTGGTCTTTTCTTACTTCTACTTCATTAGCTTGAGACATGTTTTATCCTCATCTGTGTCGCTACCGACAATTCTACTACTAACTGTCTAATGCTTTGACATCCAGCCCGGCATTGAGCATGGAAACTAACTCTTCTACATGAATTAAAGCACACATTTTCTCTTTAACCATGCCTGCCAACCAAGGTCGCTTACCTGCGCTTTCACGCCAACGAACCTTTTCCGGCTCTAACCACTCGGTGCCCATCAATTGATTGGCAGCGAGCCCCCAATGGCTTTCGCCCAGCATTACAATATATTCATAATTCTCACGATGAGAATTATCAACCAGTTTTTCCGACATAACCCACCTAGCTGTATCGACAACATCAAGTTGGTCTTTGCGGCTTGTTTGTAAACCCAAATACCAATCAGGTCGACCAATCAGGTGATTCAATTCTTCGTTCTTGCGATGAATTCCGCCTAGTTCATCTAGTGGCACCGCAAAAGTCACGTTATTTACATCAAAATAGAGTACTTGAAACGCTTCATGCCTTGCCACTGTGTGCCAAGTATCCTCTGAATCGCCACCAGTTTCGGTTTGAGCTTCAACTTTGGTTTCAACTTCAGGCTCTTCAACCTTCTCTTCAACAATAGGCTGTTGTACTTCAGGCGCACTATCTACTTTTGCAATTTCAGGCTCATCGACATTTATCTCTGGCTCTGAAATGACGATCTCAGGTTCTTCACTAGCGATATCTGGCTCAGCGAATACTACCTCTGGTTCGTCAACTGCCCATTCTTGAATTTCGTCTGGCTCAAACTGAGTAACAACGTCAACGTCTTCAACAGCGGTTTTATCGACAACTGTAATCTCAGGCTCTTCAGCGCTAAGTGTCGCAATCTCGACTGTGTTCTGACCAATTAATTCATCAATTTCCGGTTCATCAGCGATATTGGTTGATTCGAGTTGGCTCAACAAACGTTGAACATCTTCCAAATCCGGCGCTTCAAATTCGTTGTATACCGTTTCAGTATAGGACGGAATAGGCTCAGGTTGTACTTCAGGTTGAGGGTCGAGGTCAAAACTCTCTTGCTCCGACTCCAATCCTTCAGGCGATTGAGCTAAAGACGTTGATTCTACAGAATACTCTGAAGGTTCAGAATGCGGTATATCATCCTCTGGCGCTACATCGTCAGTAAGATCAATTTCCCGCTTCTCTACGTTTACAGACACTGTTGGATCGACAGAGTCTGCTTGGGCATCTTCTGTCACCCTTTTTTTGGCATCAAGTGCTTCTGCTTCCGCAGACAACAACAACCCCTCTTCATCAAGAAGCGAGGTAAAATATTCATCTAAAGCCTGTTCGCTAGAAAGCACTGAATCTTTAATCATCGAAAGCTAACCTCTCGAGATAAAGTAATAGCTGCTTATAAGCAAAAACGCCACGACTACCTGATGCAAAGTGTGAGGCAGGAAGGTGTTTTAAACTCGCATCTCTAAATTTTGTATCAATAGGGATAGCTGAAGGCCATACCTGATTTGGGTAACCTTTCTTTAGCTGCGTTAACGTCTGCAAGGAGGCGTTAGTGCGTTTATCATACATCGTAGGAACGATTGTGGTTTTGAATGGGTCTGGGCGCGACTTCTGCATAATTGCCAATGTTCGAACCATTCTCTCTAGCCCTTTCATGGCGAGGAATTCGGTTTGAACAGGAATTAATATTCTATCACTTGCCGCGAGCGCATTAACCATCATGACACCAAGAATAGGTGGACAGTCTATAAGCACATAATCATATTCATCTTGAACAGATAGTAGCGCTTTCTTAAGAATCAGCCCCATGCCGCTTCGATTACCCATAACACGGTCTAATGTCGCTAACGACATATGCGCAGGAATAATATCGATATTTTCGATATCCGAGCCCAATATCAAGGCTTGAACGCTCGATTTTTCAACTTGTCTTAACTGAAAAAGATCAAACAAACTCGAAGGGACTTCATCGGAGTCGTAACCCAAATAAGTTGTTAACGATCCATGCGGATCGGTATCGACTAGTAGCACTCGGTGCCCTTGCTTGCTTAACAGCCCAGCAAGAGTAACCGTTGTAGTGGTTTTCCCCACTCCACCCTTTTGGTTAGCAACGCTCCAAACTACCACATTGGCTCCTTAGGATAGTCCAACTTCGACCAGAATACGCTCTGCAATTCGATCCAGAGGCAAATCTTCTGTCGATAAGCCCGCTTTTGCCACAGCCTGTGGCATGCCATATACAACACAGCTCTCTTCATCTTGTGCCCAAATGGTTGCACCGGCAGTTTTAAGCATCCGTGCGCCTTCACGCCCATCTGCTCCCATACCAGTCAGTACCATAGACAACACTTTATCTTGATAGATTTTTGCAGCCGAGCCGAACGTTACGTCCACGCAGGGCTTATAGTTCATCCGCTCGCCACCATCAATAATTCGCAGCTTTGCAGATCCAGGGCGACCATCGATCATCATTTGCTTACCGCCTGGCGCAAGATACGCACAGCCAGCCTTTAAGATGTCTCCATCTTCTGCTTCTTTCACCTGAATCTTACATAAAGAATTTAAACGAGCGGCAAATGCAGCAGTAAATGTAGCGGGCATATGTTGAATGAGAACAATAGGGTGCGGATAATGACCAGGCAATTTGGTCAGAATCTTTTGTAGCGCAACAGGTCCTCCCGTAGAAGTACCAATCGCTGTAATTTGATATTTCTTACCCGTCGCTCGAAATTTGGCACTCACCGACCGGCTGCGTTCTTGCGCCGGAGCTGGAGCCGACCTTTGCAATGCAGAAGCCGCCGGACGTGTAGTTGTACGCGCAGCTGCACCAGCCGAAATGCCACTTTCGGATGCACCAGCAATTGGACGACGCATAAATGCACGTTTACGCGAAATTTCTTGTACGCGTTGCTGCAATAAGGTGACAGCCTCATCGCGATTACGAGCGATATCTTCGAATTTCTTAGGAAGAAAATCCAAAGCCCCGGCATCAAGCGCATCTAGAGTAGCTTTGGCACCATCATGAGTAAGCGAAGAAAACATCAAAATTGGTGTAGGTTGCGCCTTCATGATTTCACGAACAGCCGTGATGCCGTCCATGACAGGCATCTCGATGTCCATTGTAATTACATCTGGCTTTATTTTGATGGCTTTTTCAACAGCTTCTTTACCATTGACGGCCATATCCACTACTTCTAGGCGCGGATCTGAGTTGATAATTTCACTTACGCGTCTGCGAAAAAAGCTCGAATCATCAACTACTAATACTCTTACCGCCATATTATCCCTTCAATTAAATATGCGAGCGAGTGGCATATTTCTTCAATAAGTTTGGTACATCTAGAATCAATGCAATATGACCATCACTGGTAATTGTCGCACCAGCCATACCCGGTGTACCTTGCAATAATTCATCGAGTGGTTTGATAACCACTTCTTCTTGACCTATCAAAGAGTCCACGACAAACCCAACACGCTGACTGCCCAATTGAACAATAACAACATGTCCATGGTTTGACTTTTTCTTTCCATCAGAACTACTTGGAACAAGCCAATGCTGAAGGTAGAACAGTGGGATCGATTTTTCTCTAACAATGATCGTAAGTTGACCATCAACGGTGTTAGTTTTACTCAAATCTAGATGGAATATCTCATTTACACTTGCAAGTGGCAGTGCGAATGGTTGTCCAGAAACGCCCACCATAAGTGTCGGTAGGATAGCGAGGGTTAACGGTACCTTGATGGTAATCTTGGTGCCTTTGCCCATTTCTGAGTCAATATCGATAGACCCGTTTAAGGTATTGATCGCAGTTTTTACCACGTCCATACCTACACCACGCCCTGAAATATCCGAGATTTCTGTTTTGGTAGAAAATCCTGGCATGAAGATGAGGTTATAACACTCTTTAGGCGACAATCGACCTGCCGCATCCGCGTCCATCAAACCGCGATCAACAGCGATGCTTCTGAGTTTGTCGGCATTCATGCCGCCACCATCATCTACAATACTTAGTTCAATATGATCACCTTCCTGCGAAGCAGAAAGTATCACTTTACCTGTGCGCGATTTACCGTTTTCAACACGGACATCTGGCATTTCTATGCCATGGTCAACCGAGTTACGGACTAAGTGAATCAATGGATCCGCAAGTGCCTCAACCAAGTTTTTGTCTAGGTCGGTCTCTTCACCACGCATTTCAAGAACAATATCTTTCTTCAAGGTCCGCGCTATATCACGTACAACTCGAGGGAAACGCCCGAATACTTTCTTGATAGGCTGCATTCGAGTTTTCATTACTGCACCTTGGAGGTCTGCAGTAACGACATCTAAGTTGGCGACAGCTTTCGACATTTCTTCGTCGTTGCTATTCAAACCTAGGCTAACCAATCGGTTACGAACCAATACAAGTTCACCAACCATGTTCATGATGTCATCTAATGTTGATGTATCAACACGAACGGTCGCATCAGCTTGTGGTTTCTTCGATTCTTTTGCCGCTGCTGGTGTTTGTGCTTTCGCTGGCGCGGCTGGTTTTGCAGCGGCAGGCTTCTCAACCGGTTTAGGTGCTGGTTTAGGCTCAGCTTTTGGTGCTGGCGCTGGTTCAGGCTTTGGTGCTGCTGCAGCTGGAGCTACTGGGTTCGTTGCAGCTTCAAGTTCTTCTGGAGATGGACCTTTACCAGAGCCATGAAGCTGATCAAGCAAGTTCTCAAATTCATCATCTGTCATTAAGTCTCCGCCGATGCCCGCAGAAGGCGCTGCTGGTGCAGGAGCGGCTGGTGTGACAGGAGCCGGAGCTGGAGAATCAGATGCGCCACCTGTAGGGCTACCACCTGAGCCATGCAGCTCATCGAGAAGCTTTTCAAACTCATCATCGGTAATATCATCACCACCAGATGCTATGTCAGCAGCTGGAGTTGGAGCAGGTGCAGGCGCTGGTGTACTACTTGAAGCTGATGGTGAACCTTTACCATGCAATTCATCAAGCAAGGCTTCAAACTCATCTTGAGTTATTTCATCAATTGACCCTGCATCGGTGGATGTATTTGATACGGGTGCTGCTGGCGTTTCCACTACAGGTTCAGGAGCCGCGACTGGAGCAGGCTCTTCAGCGACAGGGGCAGCTTCATCAGCACTTTCAGGTTTACACAAACGATGAAGTTCTTCGATTAACACTGGGTCTGCAGGCGTGAGCGGCTGTCTCTCTTGAACGGCTTCAAACATGACGTTCACTGCATCAAGTGCTTGCAGAATGGTATCCATTAGCTCAGCACTTACAGAGCGCTGGCCATTACGTAAAATGTCGAAGATATTCTCCGCACCGTGACAAACGTCTACCAGCTCGGTAAGAGCCAAAAACCCAGCACCACCTTTTACGGTGTGGAAACCACGGAATATTGCATTCAACAGATCTTTATCGTCTGGATTGTTTTCCAGTTCTATTAGCTGCTCTGAAAGCAGCTCCAGGATCTCACCAGCCTCGACCAAAAAGTCCTGTAGAATATCTTCGTCTAATTCGTAACTCATATATAACCCCTAGAAGCCAAGACTCGACAGCAAGTCATCAACATCGTCTTGTGAAGCGACAGCGTCTTCACGCTCGTGAGCGTTAATAATTGGGCCTTCTGCTTCGGCACCATTCTTCGCTTTGTCCTCTTCGTGCTCGTCTGTTTGTTGCTCAACACCAAAGGCCGTCAAAATTTCGACAAGTCGGTCTTCTACCTCACGAACTAAGGTAATGACACGTCTAATGATTTGTCCAGTAAGGTCTTGAAAGTCCTGAGCCATAAGAATTTCCGTTAATTGGCTTCTTAACTCAGAGCTATCCCCTTCTACCTGGGTCATCAGTTCATCGATTCGATGGCAAAGAGATTTAAACTCATCCAACTCAATACGCCCGTTCATAAGTCGGTTCCATTGAGGGCGAACCAGCATTAAATGTTCATGCAGATTGTCAGCCATTGGAAGAGAACGTTCGACCGCGTCCATAGTTTTATTTGCTGCGGTTTCCGTTTTTTCTATCACATACTCTAGACGATCTCTCGCATCAGGGATTTCATCTGTAGCGATTTCATTCATTCGCTGATCGACTTTGAATTGCGTTAAAGAATCGTGCAATTCACGAGTCAATGTTCCAATTTCATGGATCACTGGGTTCTCGATAGTCTTTGAAATGGATTTGACGAGATCGTTAGCTTCTTGTTGCTTGTCGCTTTCCAACAAGCTAACCAACTCTTTCGCTTGCTCTAAAGAAATCATTCTACTTTTGCCCTTTCAACGCCTCTGTATGTGTGTTTGTTATAAGCGTAATAATGGCTTTACAAACGCTCGAAGATTTTATCTAGTTTTTCTTTCAGCGTTGCAGCAGTAAAAGGTTTGACGATGTAACCGTTAACCCCTGCCTGTGCTGCTTCGATAATTTGCTCGCGCTTGGCTTCAGCAGTAATCATCAAAACAGGAAGGTGCTTAAGCTCATCATCAGCTCGGATATTCTTGAGCAGATCAATACCTTGCATTCCAGGCATGTTCCAATCCGTTACGACGAAGTCAAATTCGCCTTTCTTGAGCATCGGTAAAGCGGTAAGACCATCATCAGCTTCCTGAGTGTTATTGAAACCCAGGTCACGAAGTAGGTTCTTAACAATACGGCGCATTGTTGAAAAGTCGTCAACAATGAGGATCTTCATGTTTTTATTCAAAATTGCCTCCACTGAGGTCGAAGTCAGTGTTATTACTCGTTAAGTGTCCACGCACTAAGCTTAGCTCGTAAACGTTGCATAGATTGGCTATGTATTTGACTAACGCGAGATTCGCTGACATCTAATACTTCCCCAATTTCTTTTAAATTTAGCTCTTCATCGTAATAAAGCGAGAGAACTAGGGCTTCCCTTTCAGGAAGAGTTTTAATAGCTTCAATAAGGGCATGTCGGAAAGATTCGTCTGCTACCCCTTTGAATGGTAGGTTATCTTCGGACGCTTCGTGTGGAGATATTGCATCTTCTGACACACCAAGGTCTTCAATTCCTACCAGTCGTGAACAGTTTATATCAGTTAGCGCATTATGGTACTGTTCTAGCGACATATTTAAGTGTTTGGCTACTTCTGCATCAGTTGGATCACGGTTTAATTGTGATTCTAGCTCATTTATTGCCTGACTGATGCTTCGATTGTTCTTATGTACCGATCTTGGTACCCAGTCCCCGCGTCGCATTTCGTCCAACATAGCGCCGCGAATCCTAATACCAGCATAGGTTTCAAAGCTTGCGCCTTTACTTCCATCGTAGTTTTGCTGAGCTTCAATTAACCCTATCATTCCTGCTTGAATCAGATCATCCACCAAAACACTAGGTGGCAATCGACCAATGAGATGATGGGCAATTCGCTTTACAAGATCGGAGTAACGCTCCAAAAAAGCTGACTGGCTTCCTGGGTTACCAAATTGATCGTATGTCAGCGCCTTAGTCACCAAAAGGCTCTCCTGCTACTTCTCTGTTATTAAGTAAGCGTTCAACAAAAAACTCTAAATGTCCACTCGGAGTTTTAGGAATTGGCCAAGTTAATGCTTTGTTTGCTAACGAACTGATAGCCAATGCAGCCGGAGAACGCGGAAATGCGTCCACCACAATCTTCTGCTTTTTCACCGCTTGACGTACTTTATCATCAAGAGGGATACAAGCGACGAGCTCGAGACTAACATTGAGAAATCGTTCTGTGACCAAGGTCAACTTTGCAAACAATTCTCGCCCTTCACGGTAACTTCTTACCATATTGGCTACAATTTTAAAGCGTTGAACCTGATGTTCACGACTTAATAGTTTAATTAATGCATAGGCATCTGTAATGGATGTAGGCTCATCACACACTACGATCAAGACATCTTGAGCTGCACGTGAAAAACTTACGACCATATCTGAAATACCTGCCGCGGTATCAATCAGAAGTACATCCATATCTTCTTCAAGAGAACCGAAAGCACGAATTAAACCAGCATGTTGGGCTGGTGACAACTCTGTCATGCTTTGAGTGCCTGAAGTGGCTGGAATAATTTTAACGCCAAAGGGTCCTTCAACCATGGCGTCTTTTAGCTCGCATTCTCCAGCCAACACGTGCCCTAGGTTTCTTTTTGGTCTAATACCTAGCATTACGTCAACGTTGGCTAACCCGAGATCGGCATCCAACACTACAACTTTTTTGCCTTGACGCGCCATTGAAAGAGCTAAACCAAGAGTGACATTTGTTTTACCAACACCGCCTTTACCACCAGTAACCGAAATTACTTTAGTAAGAGTTGGTTGCGTTAAGCGACGGAGGCCGCTGGCTTGATCTTGTATCATATTTTTATTCATAGTAGTCCGCCGCTTAAAGTCCTTCCGATTCACTATTCCAATAGTGAGGTTCATCTTCCGCTGACTTCTCTAGCAACTCATTTGCTTTTGCAAGCATATACTTAGGTTGAGCTATCACAATATCCTCTGGCACCCTCTGTCCATTGGCAATGTAAGCCACAGGGATGGCATTTTGAATAACCACGCTGATAACCTCTCCTAAGCTCAGGGATTCATCTAACTTGGTCAAAATACAACCAGAAAGAGGAATCCGTTTAAAATGGTCGATGGTTTCTTGCAGCACTTTTCGCTGTGCTGTTGTAGGTAAAACGAGATAGCTGCTAATAACTTCACCGCTTTCCTGCATTAGAGTATCTAGCTGTTCGGAGAGTCGTACATCTCTCTGCCCCATCCCAGCAGTGTCAATTAAGATAAGTCTTCGATTTCTAAGCTGATATATGACTTCGGCAAGTTGCTCAGAATCTTTAGCAACTCTTACCGGACAGCCCATAATTCGTCCATAAATAGACAGTTGTTCGTGTGCACCAATACGATAGGTGTCTGTTGTCACCAAAGCGACGTTGTCTGCGCCATACTCCATAGCCGCTCGCGCTGCCAGTTTTGCGACTGTTGTTGTCTTACCCACACCTGTAGGTCCGAGCAAAGCCACAACGCCACCGCGTTTTAAAATGTCTTCACGAGGAATGGTTACTTGATCTGAAATCAGGCCTAACAATGCTTTCCAAGCGTGTACTGGTGGAGTGTCTTCTGGGATGTAGCATGCCATTTGGTCTGCAAGCTCCTGAGAAACACCCATTCGCTCCAATCGCTTAATTAACATCGCTCTTAGAGGCTCACGTCGCTCAACCTCTTGCCACATTAATCCGGACACTTGATGCTCAAGTAGGCGACGTATAGACGTCATCTCTTCTCGCATGTTCTCCAGTTCTTCTGGATTTCCATTATCACGCGTATCTCTTTCACCTTTGTCGTAGCGAGTAGGATCTAACTTAGGCGCACGCCTTTCTGTGGAAGAGTCATCTTTGAGTAATCGAGACAACCCTGACTCTTCAGCAAGCGAGCGACCAGAAGCCCCCATACCTGAAGGTGCGGAAGAACGACGGCGATCGTAAGGTTCTGAGTCTTTGTTCGAAGATTGACGTTTTAACAGCGCTTCCAATGAATCTGCTTCTGTACTTTTTTCTGAGTCAGCTTCTTGGCTGTACTGCTTTAGCATATTGGCAAAACGGCGAGTCATTGAGCCGCTCCCCTCGCCTAAGCTGACTTTGTCATCTTTCAGCTCTCTTCTCGTTGATGTAGATGACATTTGTGAATAGTCGTTTGAGGCACGAGAAGGGCTAGAATCTCTATTTCCATTTTTTGCCGCACTGTCACCGTCGATTGCTGCGACAATTTCAACGCCGCCAGTCACTCGCTTGTTAGACATGATCACGGCATCTGATCCAAGCTCTTCTTTCACTTGAAGCAGCGCACCGCGCATATCTTTGGCAAAAAATCGTTTAATTTTCAAAATCGCTTTCCAAATCTAACAATGTTTAGTTTCCGACGGCCTGAACAATTCTAATTTGCTTTTCATCCGGTATTTCCTGATAGGAAAGCACCCTTAGGTTCGGGATGGTGTTCTTCACAAATTTTGCGAGTGTTGTTCTTAATACACCTGATGTCAGTAATACTGCTGGCTCACCCTTGAGCTCTTGGTCATGCGTGGCTTGGCTTAAAGAGGACTGCAATCGCTCTGCTAACCCTGGTTCAATTCCTGCCGACTCTCCACCTGACGCCTGCATAGTTTGATGCAATATTTGTTCCAACTCAGGAATCAAGGTAATTACTGGCAATTCAGGCTCTATCCCATTGATTTCTTGCACGATTAATCGTTTCAGTGAAATTCGAACTGCAGCAGTAAGTATGTCGGGTTCTTGACTCTTTGATGAATACTCGGACAAAGTTTGAACAATGGTTCGAATATCTCGAATAGGGATGGCTTCATTGAGCAAGTTTTGTAGTACTTTAACAACCACACCAAGTTGAAGCTGGTCCGGTACAAAATTCTCGACCAATTTCGGTGCATTTCTTCCCAGCATTTCCAATAGATTTTGAACTTCTTCATGACCAATTAACTGGGAAGCATTGTTTGTGAGTAGCTGACTCAAGTGAGTCGCAAGTACTGTTGACGAATCGACAACGGTATAGCCTAGAGCTTGAGCCGTTTCCTTCTGATCGTCTTTCACCCACACGGCTTCTAAGCCAAATGCAGGGTCAATTGTCGCTTCACCCTCTACTACGCCATAAACTTGACCGGGGTTAATCGCCAACTCTTGATCGGCACGAATTTCGGCTTCTCCCACTGCCACACCCATTAACGTTATGCGATAACTGTTTGGCGGGAGTTCGAGATTATCGCGAATGTGTACAGCGGGTATGAGGAAACCAAAATCTTGTGATAGCTTTTTACGGACACCTTTCACACGCTCAAGCAGTTCTCCACCTTGGTCTCTATCGACCAATGGAATTAAGCGATAACCGACCTCTAATCCTATTACGTCAACTGGCTGAACATCGTCCCAAGATAGTTCTTTCTGAGAAACGGGCTCTGCCTCTTGTTTCGCTGGCGTTTTCGGCTTGTTCGCTTCCTCTTTTTGTTTTTTGCTAATGTAGTAAGCACCACCGCCCGCAATCATAGCTAACAGTAGGAAAGCAAAGTGAGGCATCCCAGGCACAATACCCATAACCCCTAATATGCCTGCTGTGATCATCAGCGCTTTAGGGTTATCGAACATCTGGAACACCATTTGTTGTCCCATATCTTCGTCAGTATTTTGGCGAGTCACCATGATCGCAGCGCCAATCGAGAGCAAGAGTGACGGCAATTGAGCGACCAAACCATCACCAATGGTGAGCAATGTGTATATTTGAACCGCATCGCCAAAATTCACATCATGCTGGATCATACCGATAGATAGACCGCCGATGATGTTGATGAACAGGATCAAAATACCAGCAATGGCATCCCCTTTTACAAACTTTGACGCACCATCCATCGAACCATAGAAATCGGCTTCTTTGGTGACTTCAAAGCGACGAGTTCTGGCTTGTTCCTGATCGATAAGACCCGCATTCAAATCGGCATCAATCGCCATTTGTTTACCTGGCAATGCATCCAAAGTAAATCGAGCGCTTACCTCTGAAATTCGCCCAGCACCTTTGGTAACAACCATGAAGTTAATGATCATTAAGATAAGGAAGACAACCAAACCAACGGCGTAGTTACCACCGATAACAACATTACCAAAGGCTTCGATTACGTTACCTGCCGCGCCGGGACCTTCGTGACCATAAAGTAAAACAACACGAGTAGAAGCCACGTTGAGCGCAAGCCTCATTAAAGTAGCAACCAGCAATACAGTAGGAAACGCAGCGAAATCGAGAGGGCGACGTGTGTATACCGTCACTAACAAAACAACCATTGCGAGTGCAATATTGAACGTGAACATTAAATCCAACAGAAACGGAGGCATAGGCAACACAATCATCGCCAGTGTCGCGAGGACCAGTACCGGAGCCCCTATTGCGGGCATTGCCCGATTACTCATATTGGGCAGTTTTTCTGCAAATGGCAGGTTCAATTTCATAAGAAGCTAAATAGAAGATTTATAAGTTAAAACGCAAGGTGAAGGCTATTATGCAAATTCCAGTCCATTTGAATAGTCAAAAATTTGTCTTATCGATAGATAGCGAGAGTATTGAATTATCAATGTCTTAAGTCTGGTGGAATCGGCATGTTCTGCTCTTTTAGTGTAGGGCGGTCTCCGCCTCGTTTTCGGAACTGCTTCAATTGGAATACGTACGCAAGTACTTGAGCCACCGCCGTAAATAGACCGTCAGGAATTTGTTGTTCCAGCTCAGTCGAATGATAAAGTGCACGTGCAAGAGGTGGTGCAGGGACGACGTAAATATCGTGCTCTCTAGCGATTTCTCGAATTTTCAACGCGATATGATCAGTACCTTTAGCGACCACAATTGGCGCTTTGTCGGTTTTTTGATTGTAGCGAAGCGCAACAGAGAAGTGCTCAGGGTTGGTTATAATCACATCGGCCTGTGGAACATCTGCCATCATCCGACGCTGCGCCATTTCACGCTGAAGCATTCTAATGCGCCCTTTCACCTCTGGCTTACCTTCCGTCTCCTTGAATTCATCTTTCACTTCCTGCTTAGTCATTTTTAACTGATTCGCGTGCTGCCAAATTTGGAAAGGGATATCGATGGCAACCACGACCAGCAATGAGCAGCTAATGAGCAACGTGAAGTTAAGCAGAATATCCAAAGCATGGAATATGTTGGCTGGAAACAAGTCTAAACTCAGCTGAAACAAGTCTTTACGAGACGCTTGTATCAAGTAAAACGCAACGCCCGCGACCAGCAGTACTTTCAAGATTGATTTAATCAGTTCAACCCAACTCTGCATACCAACCATTCGTTTTAGGCCGCTAAGTGGGTTCATTTTAGACGCTTTTGGCATCGCGGCTTCAACCGAAAAGCTGATCCCCCCTACGCCAGCAGCACCTGCTAAGGCTGCAACAAACAGAGTAATCAAAATCAGAAGAAGAGGAAGAATTAGGTAAACCATGGCTCCGAAGATGATTTCGATAAGCTTGCCAAAGTCGTAGATTTCCTCTCGACTCAATGAGAACAGGCGCGACATCACCGTGAACAACCCTCTTGCGAGAGATTCACCGAACCACATTAGCGCCACAGACCCAATAACTAAAACAGACACGGAAGCAAGTTCCTTAGAGCGGGCGACTTGCCCTTTTTCTCTCGCCTGTTTTAGCCGCCTGGGCGTGGCGTCTTCTGTGCGTTCCTGACCGTCTGATTCTGCCAAAAAAGCCTCCTAGCGCTTTGACCTAACAATTCATATCGATAAGGCGGCATATTTGCCCACGCCCTTCGAGCCAAATCAAGTCGTAGTGGGTAAACAACCCAGCGATGATATACCAACAAATCAGCAAACCGACTAACAAGGCAAACGCAAAGCCGAGCGAGAATATGTTCAATTGGGGCGCAGCTCTTGTCATTACCCCGAACGACAAATTAATGGTAAGTAGAGCGATAATGCCCGACAACGACATACTCAGCGCCATTTTAAACATAGTACCAAACCACAAAGCGAGCTCTCGGTAATCAACCGAATTCAACGCCCCTTGCCCGATAGGTAAAGCCGTAAAACTCATAACAACCAACTGGATCATTTGCAGGTGACCATCAGTCGAT
Organism: Vibrio penaeicida; assembly: GCF_002933855.1. Taxonomy (GTDB): domain Bacteria; phylum Pseudomonadota; class Gammaproteobacteria; order Enterobacterales; family Vibrionaceae; genus Vibrio; species Vibrio penaeicida_A. Next base: position 25,726 of record NZ_BFAQ01000041.1, on the reverse strand, counting down.
AGGAAAAACATGGTCGCCAAAAACATAAACAACTGACCAAGTAAGGGTGTGTTTTGTCCATTTGCTGGATCCACCATAGATGCAAAACCCAAACTGGATTGCATACCTAAGATTTGACCCAGTACAACAAACGTTTGCAGCATAAATTGGGTAACGGTTCCCATGGCAATACCAATCACCAATTGCTCAAACGTCGTTAAAAAACCTTGGAACGACAATAGCTCGATATCTTCAGGAACGGCTGGAATAGCGGGCATTACCGCAAACGTAATGGCGAGACCTAGATACAAACGGATTCGGGTAGATACAAATCTTGCACCCGTCACGGTCATGACCATTAACATGGCTGAAATCCGGCTATAAGGCCAGAAGTAGTTTGCTATCCAGTCGAGAATGATGTCTGCAGAAAACTCCATATCCGCCTCTAATGCAGAACAGTTGGCATGCGTTCAATCAGCTCGAAGAAAAACTCCATCAGCATACGTGTCATCCAATGCCCGAATAACATCAAAGCCAAGAGCGTGACAACTAGCCTAGGAAGAAAACTCAGTGTTTGTTCGTTGATGGACGTAGCCGCTTGGAAAATGGCAACAACCAAACCAATAATAAGGCTGGGAATGATGATTGCGCATACCATAACCAGAACCAGCCAAAGTGATTCTCGGAAAAGGTCAACGAACATTTCAGGAGTCATACATTCCCTCCGCTATATCGCAAAACTGCCAGCTAAAGTGGACAAGATGAGGTTCCAACCATCAACCAACACAAATAGCATGAGTTTAAAAGGCAAAGAAACGATCATAGGAGAAAGCATCATCATACCCATGGCCATCAATACAGAGGCAACCACTAAGTCGATGACCAAAAATGGCAAAAAGAGCATAAAGCCAATCTGAAACGCTGTCTTCAACTCCGACGTAATAAACGCAGGGATCAAAATACTCATCGGTACGTCTTCAGGATTGTCTACTTGAGCACCTGAAATATTGACAAATGTTTCCAAATCCTTAACGCGCGTCTGCTTAAGCATGAAGTCCTTCATAGGCACTTGCGCAAAGGTAAACGCATCACGAGCGGTTATTTGTTCGTTTACATATGGCTGAATGGCTTCATTATTTACTCGATCTATTACAGGGGACATGATGAAAAAGGTGAGAAAAATGGCTATACCAATGATCACCTGATTAGACGGCGTTTGTTGCAAACCCATCGCCTGACGCAATATCGACATCACCACGACAATTCGGGTAAACGACGTCATCAAAATCACCATTGCGGGCAGGAAGCCCAACAATGTCATCAAGGCCAAGACTTGCAAGTTTATTGAGTAATCTTCAGTGCCATCAGGATTCGTAGTAACGGTTATCGCTGGAATACCACTTCCAGGGGCACCACCAGAGATAAACGCACTCGAAGACCCTGTCGCAGTCTGCGATTCTGCTACCGCAATATTTTGCGCACCCACCGCATTAGTGGGAATTGAACTCGCCAATTCTTCCTGCGCGACAACCGAGGTTGAATGGCATAAAAACAGAAACGCTGCCAGTAAGGCAGCGATAAAATTATTTTTTTTCATCTTTTTTCAATAACTGACTAAGTTGTTGGGCGAAGGGTGCCGACACGGGTTGCGCGTCTTCGACAGGCTTGTCCAGTTTAGAAACCAAATTGATAGAGTTCGCGGTTATGCCTACGAGAAACTGCTCTTCTCCAGCCTGCACTATCACTAGCCGTTCTTTTGTTCCAACAGGCAGCTGGCGGACTATTTTTAGCCCGTCTTGCCCCATCATACTAGGCAAACGCATTCGCTTTAATGCCCATGCCAATATGAAAATAATCGCGATAACAAAGAGCAAAGATCCCAGTGTTGCAGCCATATCTAACTGACCAGCACTGGAGGCCAATGCAGGAGCAGGCAGAAACAACCACCAGCCAAAGAGTTTTTTCATGGCTACCTAAGTTTCTTGATTCGTTCAGTTTGGCTAATAACGTCGGTTAGACGAATACCAAACTTGTCGTTCACCACAACGACTTCACCGTGCGCGATCAAAGTTCCATTGACCAGTACATCCAGTGATTCACCAGCAACTCGATCCAATTCAACAACGGAACCTTGGTTCAGTTGTAATAAGTTACGAATGCTGATTTGTGAACGCCCAACTTCCATCGAAATTGTGACGGGAATATCCATGATGGTGTCGAGTTTACGACGCTCATCTTCAGAAATCGGAGCTGGCTCATTAGACAATTCTTCAAGGGGAGCCGCTTCAACATCATCATCGCCACCAGATGCTAACGGGTCTTCGCCTAACGCAGCGGCCCATTCATCTGCCAGTTTTTGATCTTCGTTTGGATCCATACTCAATCACCTACTCATTTGTTTCTGGCGAGATTTCTTCAAACTCATCGCCACTATCTAGTTCTGATTCCATGTCATTGCCAAGGAATACCAAATCGGACTTAACCACATCTGGACGCTTAATTTTTTCAGATACCTGAACAGCCAATTTATCACCGGAGCGACCCATTTTAACTCGGTATGTAGGCAGTTCTTCTACAAACATTGTCGCATTTTCAGGCATCTCAATTGGGATAATGTCGCCAGGTCTTAATTCCATCAAGTCGCGAAGGGAAATATCCCGCTCTAACAAGTTCACTCGGAAATTGACGGGAACATCCATAATTTCTTCTTTTAGCGCCGAGCTCCAACGTACGTCAGTTTCCATCTTATCGGATTGAACACCGGCATCTAAAAGCTCACGGATCGGTTCAACCATGGAGTATGGCATCACAACATGAAAGTCACCGCCTCCACCATCCACTTCAATATGGAAACTGCTCACGACGATCACCTCCGTCGGGCTCACGATATTCGCCATACTTGGGTTTACTTCTGAATCCAAATACTCAAATTCAACGCCCATAACAGGTGACCACGCTTCTTGATAATCTGCAAATACGATTTTCAGAAGCAGTTGGATAATTCGACGTTCCGTCGGTGTAAACTCTCGCCCTTCGATCCGAGCATGGAAACGACCATCGCCACCAAAGAAGTTTTCCACCAAGATAAAGACTAATCGCGCTTCCATGGTAATAAGCGCTGTACCTTTAAGTGGTCTAAAACGCACCATGTTCAAACTGGTTGGTACATAAAGGGTGTTTTGGTATTCACCAAACTTCACCATTTGCACACCGTTAATCGATACCTCTGCGGTTTTTCGCAGCATGTTAAACAAACTTATTCGCAAGTGCCGAGCAAAGCGCTCATTGATGAGCTCCAAGGTCGGCATTCGACCACGAACAATTCTGTCTTGAGACGAAAAATCATAGTCGGATGTGTTCTCGGGGGACCCACCACCGGCATCAAGATCATCATCATCTCCGTCATCTACATCATCTACACCATGCAGTAACGCATCAATCTCATCTTGGCTTAATAAGTCTGTCACAGGATACCTATTGCATTACGAAGTCAGTGAACAGCACTTTCTCAATGACAGGCTGCCCTACTAGCTGACTCAAAGCAGCTTTAATATCGTCAGTTGCCTGATCACGTAGCTGCCCACGACCTAAAGGAGTGCGAAGTTGCTCAGCAGTAGCGACTCCAAACGTTGAAAGAAGGGTACTTTCAATCAGAGGAGAATGGTGTTTTGCCGTTCCCTCGTTATCGCCCCCTCTCACCATAATTTGGACTTTGATTTGCACCAATCGGTCTTTTTTATCTCCGGTAACGTTGAACACAAACGGCTGCGGGATATTGACATAAGAAGCGGGCTCATTGGTTGGTACTGCCGCCTCTTCTGCTGCCGGAGCTTCTTCTGAAGGATCGGAACCCATCAAGAAAAAGGCTGCGCCACCACCGCCAGCGAGTAAAACGACTACCGCTATGATGATGATCAGGAGTTTACTTTTTCCTTTGGGCGCTTCTGCGTCTTGTTGTTCTTCTGCCATAAACGTCTCGGTTAAATAGAAGGTTAAGTTATAATGTTAAGCGTAAAAACTGATTCCATCACGGTTTGGTTTCACATCAACGTTAACTTCGAGCGATTCGTCACCCTCTGAGCCGAATTCGCTGTCAATGCCATCGCCGTCTTTACCTTTTCCGGAACCTTGCCCCGCAACATACTGACTTTGTTGCTGTTGCCCAGCATTTTGCTGCTGAACGGACGTATCTGCAAGCTGTAAACCTTGTTGAGACAACATTTCTCTCAATCTGGGCATTGCTTGTTCAACAATGTCTCGGGTTTGTTGGTTCGCAACCGTAAACTGAACCGACGCGATGTCGTTATTCATTGTCATCCGAATTTGCATTCGCCCTAATTCTGGTGGGTCTAATCGAATATCAACATTTTTGAGGTTTTTAGACAGCATCATTTGCACACGTTCAGCGAGCTGATCGCCAGCTGCTGCACCGTCTCGGGATAATTGCAGCGGTGATTGCTGAGCAGCCGCTAAGGCTTGTCCCTCTGCTTTAGCTTGTGCACCAGTTAATCCTTGTTGCGAAGCGACACCAGCGAGTTGTTGGGAAAAATCAGCTTTTTCACCATGACCGTTTTCATTGCCTTTAGCCAGTTTAGTCGCGCCTAAAACAGCAGCACTTCCGGCTACAGATGCTGCTGCCACATTACTGGTTTGAGTCGCTGCACCAGCCGTCATGCTTTGTGCGATCATCTGCTGGTTCATCGCTGCGGCACTGATTTCTTGTGGCATAACTTGCGTCGCAGAAGCCGCCGCCATTCTATCGGCAGGAAGCGGAGTCGACGTTGGGTTTGCTAAATGGGCAGCAAGTGCTGCGCTAGCGGCCATTTTGGCATTATTAGAAGACTCTATAACGCCTTTAGCTGCTTGCAATTCTGCTTTGCTCATCTCCGCTGATGTTGTTGTCCACATTGGCTCGGTGTACTGACCTTGAAGTTGTTCAGAAGCAATCAAGGGTTGCCCATCAAACGATGTTTCAGTAGCTACCTGATTTGCGATAACTCCAGCCCCAACAGCACTAGCTTGAGCTCCTTTCAAGTCTACTTTTGAGGTATCTGAAAACGTTGTTGCAAGTTTCGTATCAGAATCCATAGGTGAATGAGTAACTGTATTTTTTGTCCAGTCAATCTGTGCGTCTTGAGGGCTTTGGTTAGAGTGCTTCAAACCATTTTGACTTACTGTGCCAGTAGCTGTTGCTGCACTTGCAAGCAGAGCACTTTCATCACTCAGTTCATTGATTTCTTGAGATATTCCGGTTTTACCAGACTGTTGAAGTGATTCGGTTCCGATTTGAATTCCATCAACAGAAGAGTTTGCCACCGCTTCAGCTGATGTTTGTGCAATTTGACCTTGGTTGGCGACAACCATACCTCCAGAAGCCATACCTCCAGAAACGGCGGCCGCGCCTTTCACAAAGTCACTGCTTGTTTCATCTGTCATTTGTGCAGACGAAAGCTGACTCGTTTCTGTTGATGCCGCACCAACAGTAGCCGCTCCCACTCCGGTAGAAGCGTCAACATTAGGCTGCTGTAGATATTTAGATTTGGCATCGGCTATAGCCTGTTCAGAAACGGTCTTTTCCTTTAATGGCTGGACTGTCGCTCCTGCCACAGCCGCAGAACCTTGTGGCAACTTGTTGCCATTGGCGTCAACCTGCTCCGTTAGATTAGCATCGGCTGGGATGTCTTTTGTTTTTAAAGCCTTATTCGAATCGTCTAGCCGACCAAGCAAGTCATTACCTTCCGTCATTGTCTGGTCAACGTTTTGTTTTTTAGCGTGTTTTACTTCTTTAGATACGTCTGAATTTTCTTCAGAATGTGAGAGAAGCTTGTCGACAGATTCTTCACCACTGGTTTCATCTGTCGATCCTGCTGCCGCAGCGGCAACCTTTGACGATTCAGAACCTTTGCCTTCCACATCCTCAGTACCTAGCTCACCTTTTGTTTTGCTAGATTCTTCTGAACTATCTGCTTTGATTTTTTTACTTGATTCTGCGGGTTCAGACTCAGAGGAAAAGACAGATTTTAGCGCGTTAAGAAATCCTCCCGATTCGCTTTCTTGTGCAGAATCAGTAGATTGGCTGGATTTTCCGAGCAAATAGGACTTGCTTCCGGATTCGTTCACTGACAGAGGATTTTGGCTCATAAACACACTCTCTATGCGTTGGTTCACTCTAGTGACCAACTGCGTCACGATTAACAGTCGACTTTCGGCGATTCAATTCAGTTTATATAAGTCAGAAAGTTTGCAAAAAATGAGCCAATTTGAATTCATATACTCAAGTTACCTAAAGATGCTAGGTTCAGCGAGAATTGCTTGGCTTTCAAGCTACAAGACTAAAAAGAACTTTTTCTACGAGCAAATTGCAAAGTAGAAAACTCATCCATTTGTCTTTGCTCTACTTTTTCTTGTTGAATACGCTTATCCTTTGCTTTCTTTTCAATCATCCACTCATAAGAACGACGGTTTTTTCGAGTCTCCAACCAGTGTTCTTCACAATTGTTGACCTGTGAAACAAAGTGTTCTTCGGCAGCTTTTTGCTTAGCTAAAGTTTCATCCAGCTGAGTTAAGAATCGGTTTAAGTGTCCATACTCACTCGCAGTAAGTCCACCTTTTCCACGCTCTACCAATTGGTTGCAATAATCCAGTCTGTATTTTTCTATTTGCTCGACTTGACGATAGTAATCTTCGAGCTCTGCTCTCGACTTATTAAGAGCCGACACAGATTGAGATTCTTTATCTTTCGCCTGTTCCAATAAAAACTCTAGAGCATTATTCACTTATTCCTCTCTTAAGATGGCTGCAATATACTGCGAAGCATATTCACGCACATTTCATATGGGACCGCTTCTCCCATACCTTGTTGTGCGTACTCATCCAATTTAGGTTTGAGAGTAAAAGCGGTATCAATCGCCGGATCTGTTCCTGGTTTGTATGCACCAATAGAAACAAGATCTTGGTTTTTTCGACAAACTGAAAGTACCTGACGGACGGCTCTCGCCATCATCATGTGTTCATCGGTCGTGATTTGAGGCATAACACGGCTAACGGATTTCTCTACGTCAATCGCAGGATAGTGACCAGCATCTGCCAGCTCACGTGACAACACGATGTGACCATCCAAAATGGCTCGCGAAGCATCTGCAATAGGGTCTTGCAAGTCATCCCCTTCCGTTAACACGGTGAAGAAGGCGGTAATCGAGCCCTGATTATCATCACCATTACCGGCACGCTCAACCAGCGCTGGTAACTTAGCGAACACCGATGGCGGATAGCCTTTAGTCGCTGGTGGCTCCCCTACCGAAAGGGCAATTTCACGCTGCGCTTGAGCAAAACGCGTTAATGAATCCATGAGCAAAAGAACATCTAACCCTTGATCGCGAAAGTACTCCGCAATGGTCAACGCCGTCTGACAACCTTTCAAACGCATAAGAGGTGAAGAATCGGCAGGAGCAGCAACAACGACCGAGCGTTGGCGCCCTTCTTTTCCTAAAATTTCTTCGATGAATTCTTTAACTTCGCGTCCACGCTCACCAATCAGTCCAACCACCACCACTTGTGCGGTTGTGCCTCTCGTCATCATACCGAGGGTGACCGATTTACCGACACCAGAACCAGCAAAGAGACCAATACGTTGACCTTTACCTACCGTCAACAATCCGTTTACTGCTTTCAACCCCACATCCAGCGGTTCTGAAATCGGCTTTCGTGCCAATGGGTTTATAGGTTGGCCATTGAATGAAGCTTTTTTCTCTGTGTAGATATCGCCTAAACCATCCAGCGGATTACCCACACCATCAATTACACGACCAAGTAACTCCATTCCAACCGATAAACCACTGTCAGTGGTGATTGGTGTAACCTTTGCTCCAGGTAGAACACCTGTAATTTGTTCACTCGGCATTAAATAAAGGCTTTCTCCTGAAAACCCAACCACTTCGGCTTCCATTTCTCCGCTGAGTGTTTCAACTTTACAAAGGCTACCGATGGGAGCTTTACAACCTGTAGCCTCAAGCGTTAAACCCACCACACGAACTAACTTGCCAGATGCAATTGCCTTCGTGGTTAAACCTTGGGTTTTATAATTGGAAAGTCTTTCTTCAAGAGCCAGCATTACACTTGCTCCTGATGCCGATTTGACCCGCAGAAGGATTGAATGACTGAACGGATTCGCTCTTCCATTTTAAAGCTCACACTCGATTCGCCCGCTTCAATATGCACATCTCCTCGATTCAGAGACGGTTCACTGGATAACGTCCAGCTACGATTATTAAGTTCTTCCTCGCCGTAAGACGAAAGAACGATGGCTAAATCCTCGGGATTAAGTTTTATGGTAATGGCATGACCTGCAATTGGCAGAGCCTCAACACTTTGGCGGACAGTATCTAATATCACTTGTGGGTTCATCTGCACTTCTACGTGAACCACTTCTTTCACCATGGTAAGAACCATGTCCACCAATTGCTTTTCAACCTGAGCATTCATTAGTTCAAGAGGTTGAGCAAACTGGCTTGCGAGCGTCATAAAGTGATTTACTTGTTCTTCAACGTAAGTTTGACCAGCTTCAAGACCTTCTTGCCTACCTTGCTCTGTGCCTTCTTGATGACCCGCAGTAAACCCTTCTTCCTTACCTTTTTCAAAGCCGTCTTGATACCCTTTTTCCTGTCCTGATGCCATGCCCTTTTGATAGGCAGCTTGTTTAATTTCTTCTATTTGTTCATCGGTCAGTTCAACCGGCTCTTCGGCTTCGGGCGTGTCAAAATTGGGGACCCAAGAAGGGTCGTATTTGAGGGCGGTATCTTTAGCGTTAGCATTGGCGTCACCTGTATAATCAGGCAACCCCCACGCTTCCGCTTTTTCAGCTATGTCATCTTCATCCGGTCGTAGAAAGCCGCGTTTACGTTCTAATGACATCACATTACCTATTTTTAATTGTTCAAGCTGCGCTCGCTAATGGAGCCCATGGGATTATAGGAATTCGTCTGCACCACCACCCAGCATGAGCTCGCCATTGTCGGCAAGACGTCGGGCAATCGCCAGAATTTCTTTTTGAGCCGCTTCCACATCGGAAACTTTTACCGGAGCCATCGCTTCCATGTCGTCGCGCATCATCTCTGCAGCACGCTTCGACATGTTCTTGAATACTTTCTCGCGAAGACCATCGTCGGCACCTTTGAGCGCCCGTTGTAAAACATCTTGTGGAATATCACGCAGCAATTTTTGAATGCCAGCGTCGTCCACTTCCATCAAGTTTTCGAACACGAACATCAGATCTTGAATCTGAGTAGCCATGTCTTCATCTTGTTCGCGAATTTGATCCATCAAGATGCCTTCGACACTGTTATCCATGAAGTTCATGATTTCAGCGGCGGCCTTAGTACCACCAATCTTGGCAGCTTGCGCACCAGCTTGACCCGCGAACTGTTTCTCCATGATTTCGTTTAGTTCTGCCAATGCAGACGGTTGAACTTCTTCTAAGTTGGCGATACGCATAACCAAGTCGAGGCGATCACGTTCAGCAAACTGCGACAGTATCTCCGCGGATTGGTCGGCTTCCAGATAAGAAAGTACAATAGTTTGAATTTGCGGGTGCTCGTTCACTATGATGCTCGCAACTTGGCGAGGATCCATCCACTTAAGGGAATCCAGGCCTTTCGAGCCGGTACCTAACAAGATTTGGTCAACAAGGTTGTTCGCTTTGTCTTCACCTAATGCAGCAACTAAGGCATTTCGCATAAAGTCTTCGCTGCCCATACCTATGTTGGTGTATTTCTGGATATCTTCCAGAAACGCACGGTGTACAACACTAACTTTATCGGAGTTAAGGTCGGCTGCCCTCGCCATGGCACTACCCACTCTTTGAACTTGCTTAGGTTCTAAGTGACGAATAATGCCAGCAGCATCCGATTCATTTAGGCTCAAAAGCAATATCGCGGCACGTTCCTCTCCAGGAATCGACTCAATATCGATTTCCGAACCTTTTTCACCGCCATCTTCTGTTTTTGCAACGTCGTTAGCCATCTTCTGACACCCAATTCTTCACTACTTGTGCCGCGAGCTCTGGTTCGTTTGCAACCAGTGCGCGCACCGCTTTTAATACATCTTCGTCTTTGTGTAGGTTAGGCAAATCAATACCTGAACCAAATTCAAAGGCATCGCCAGCATCGATATCGCTACCAATTAAGCTCGTATCGCCATCCGCCGAAAGTGGAAGACCATCGGCCCCGAATTCTGAATCTTCGTCCTCTTCCGAGTGAGGGTTGATAAGTTTCTTCATCGCTGGGCGAACCAAAATCAAGATGATTGCGATGATAACCAGCGCACTTGCCAACCAGCGAATCCAGTCGTTGAAGTTCGGGTGTTCCCAAATTGGCACATCCAACATGATTTCAGCTTCTGGTTCTGCAAACTTAACACTCAGTACATTTAGTAAATCACCGCGTGTTTCGTTAAACCCAACAGCACCTATCAGTACACTTCGAATCGCATCAATCTCAGCTTGTGCTAACGGCTGGTATGTAACATCACCCGTTTCCGCATTAACGCTCGGTTTATGACGAATAGCAACCGACACCGTTTGGCGATTTACGGTGCCTGTTTGCCTACGCTCATGGCTAATAGTGGTATCCAACTCAAAATTTCGAGTAGCTTCTTTGTGAACAGAACCTTGACCAAGTAGAGAGCCATCTTTCATCTGTTTGACATCTTGAGGGATAGACGCATCCGCTGGCGGTTGGTTTGAAAGCGCACCTGGTACACCAGCAACCACATTTCCGTTGTTGTAATCTTCCAACGTATATTCACTGCGTGTAGAGGGGGTATTGGGATCAAATCGTTTGCGAGTTTGCTCCACTGCACTAAAGTCGAGCTCAATGTCTACTTGAGAGGTGTAATTCCCAATACCCAAAATAGGGATAAGAACCGAATCGATTTTTTCTCGTAAAGCTTGTTCTTGCTTGCGCTCTAGCTCATGTTCTTTTCGGCGAGCTGTTGCCATTGGGTCTTGCGACCCCGAACTAAGCAATCGACCATGCTGATCCGTCACGGTTACTCGTGTCGGTTTCATACCGGGCACGGCACTGGACACCATATCGACAATGGAATCCACTTCTTCTTGCTTCAAAGAGTTTGTAGAACCAAGCGTCAAAAATACGGTAGCTGACGCTTCTTGATTATGGCGAACAAAGACGCTTTGTTTAGGTAAGGCGAGTAAAACCTGTGCCTTGCGAACTTGTCGCATTTGTTCGATAGCTTTACCAAGCTGTCTTTCTCGGCTGAGTTTTAAACGCTCTTGCTCTAAGCGCTGGGAAACACCAAACCCCATATCCTGAAGAAGAATATCATCACCCGCGGGATCGGGTTGATTCAAACCCGCACGAGTCATGTTGAGTTTAATGTTGCTGTATTCACTCACTGGAACACGGATCGTATTCCCTTCGAGGTTATAGTCAATTTTCTGTTGATCAAGGTAGTCAAGAACGGGGATCAGTTCTTCTGTCTCATAAGTGCCTAGCGGACGTAACTCAGGTTCACGCACCCAAAAGAACACCATGACGATAAGCGCTACACATATTGAAATAGCAACAACCAAAACCACCTGACGCAATAGGTCTAGATCACCCATTGACATATCAAACTTCGAGGAGCTTTGCTCATCTAAGTCTAGGTTTTGACTCTCGTTATCCAGGTCACTTCCTACTGCTACTGCACCGCCATCGGATACCGCGAGATCTGTTGATTTGTCTTCAGCCACTTGTCACTACCTGTTTTATACTGGCATGTTCATCAGCTCTTTATAAGCTTCTACCAGTTTATTTCTTACTTGAATCGTCGCGTCAAAAGCCACACTAGATTTGTTTCGAGCAATCATTACATCAGACAAGGATACGTTAGGGTCGCCTTGGTCAAAACGAGTTGCTAGCTCTCCTGACTGCTTCTGTAACGCATTGACGTTATTTATGGCGTTATCCAATAGCGCACCAAAATCAGAGGAAACCTGCTGTCCTGTAGCGGGTTTAGTGGAGTTTGTCGCCTCAAGCATCATCGCTTGCATTTCCTGATTCATTCCACCAATTTTCATTGCTCACCTCTGTCGTCAATATTCTGACTTGTTATTGCGTTCTATTCTTTGACGTTGCAATTAGTATGCCACTAACCAGTGAGCGCAAGTATGCCGCTTATCAGTTAGGGATATCAATACCCGAATCACGCATTTTTGCTAACTTGTAGCGCAAGGTTCTTGGGCTAATGCCTAGCTTTTCAGCCATCTCTTTTCTTCGTCCATTACATTCTGCCAAAGTATCCAAAATAATAGCGTATTCCTGCTCTCTTAGCTCAGAACCTAGACCATCGGCAGAAGCTCCCATTGTTTTTGTGATCTCATTATCGGGTTCAGCAATAGGTTTAACGGAAGGTATGGCCACATCACCCGATTCAACAACGGCTTGTAAGCTATTCGCATCCTCCCAATCAACACCTTCAAGTAGAATATGGTCGGAACCGATGTCACCTTGTTCGCTTAATATTAACGCTCGCTGGATAACGTTATCGAGCTCACGAACGTTACCTGGCCAAGGGTATGAAACTAACTTTTGCAAAGCAGTCGCCGAAACATTAGGAACAGGCAGCCCTAGCTTTTTACAATGGCGCTCCGCCAAATGTTTGGCGAGCGGCTCAATGTCGCCCTGACGCTGACACAGTGGAGGCCAAGCAATTGGGAATACATTCAAGCGGTAATACAAATCTTCTCGGAAATTGCCTTGAGCAACGTATTGTTTCAAATCACGGTTACTGGTTGCTAACACACGTACATCTAGTTTAATACTTTTGCGACTGCCTAAACGTTCGACCTCGCGCTCTTGTAATACGCGGAGCAGTTTGGCTTGTAGGTTTAAGTCCATTTCGCTGATTTCATCAAGCAGAATGGTGCCGCCTTGAGCTTGTTCAAATTTCCCAGGGCAAGCCTGAACAGCGCCAGTAAACGCCCCTTTCTCATAACCAAACAGTGTGGCTTCCAACATGTTATCGGGAATAGCTGCACAGTTGATGGCGACAAAAGGACCATCACTTCGCTGGGATGCATTGTGTATGTACCGAGACATGACTTCTTTGCCAGAACCACTTGGTCCGAGCACCATGACATTAGCATCCGTTCTCGCTACCTTATCCGCAAGAGCAAGCAATTTGAGGCTCTTCTCATCAGCAACGACTGCATCACCTTCATCATCACTTTTTACCGGGGCATAACGGCTTACCATGTTGAGCAACACTTCTGGCGCAAATGGTTTAGCCATGTAGTCAATGGCCCCTTCTTTCATGGCAGCAACTGCATCTTCAATATTGGCGTACGCCGTCATCAACAATACTGGTAGGTTCGGCCAATGCTGTTTAATGCTCCTCAGTAGTGCAAGCCCACCCATTCCAGCCATTTGAACATCTGAAATAACGATATCGACTTCTTCTGACTTCAGAATGATCAAAGCTTGTTCTGCGCAATCCGCCTCAACCCATTCGTAACCTGCTAAAGCAAGGGTGTCGACAAGAGCTTCACGTAGACCTTCATCATCTTCAACTATTAATACTTTGCTTTGAGCCATCATTCTTCTCCAGAGTTTGTCGTTGCAAGGGGCAGACAGACAGTGAAACAAGCACCGTCTCCCGGCTCTGAAATCAGTTCTAACCTTCCTTCATGGGCACGACATACCATTTGAACAACGGCGAGCCCTAAACCCGTTCCTTGAGAACGCGTGGTAAAGAAAGGTTCCATAATTTTTTGCTGTAACTCAGGTGGGACACCAGGGCCGCTATCCTGAATCGAAATTTTTAATTCGTTATTTACTGCGCGGAAATAGACATCTATTTGTGCCCCTTTTCCTGAAATTTGTATTGCATTGATTACAAGGTTGCTTAATGCCGAAGCCACTGCATTGGCGTTGCCCATCAACATCGCATCAGGGTTTTCCAATTCGAGATGGTAATCAATCGAACTGGTTTTAATTGCGGTTTCCACCATGGGTTGAAATTCGGTGCGCAAGTCTTCAGCGGTAAATGGCTTGACAACTTTGTTGTCTCCCCCTTTGGCAAACAAAAGCATGTCGTTCACTTGCTTTTCGAGATCGTGTAATCGATCAACCAGTTTGGTTTGAAAACGTTCTCGTGTGGGAGCTGGTAAATTGGGGGCGCCTAAGTTGGAAGCATAAAGCATAGCGCTAGAAAGTGGCGTGCGTACTTGGTGTGCTAAAGATGCAACCATTCTTCCTAAAGAGGACAACCGCTGCAAATCACCAACACGCGCTTGTAAAAGCCGAGTTTCGGTTAAGTCGGTAATCAATATTAGCTGCCCTGTTTGAGACGCTGAAATGGCAAGACGTACCTTACGACCATTTCGAAGCGATATTTCATGCCCATCATCTTCTCGAGGAGCGAACGCAGCCTGAATAACTTCAAACCACTTCTGACCCACTAGAGGGACTTCAAGCAATTTTTCTGCTTCAGGGTTTGCTTCGTAAACACTGCCTTGAGTATCAAGCAAAATCACCCCAGCTGGCATCACATCCAAAACTTGTTTGTAACGCGCAACCTGATCTTCTAAGGTTCCTAGCGCTGAGGTACTTTCTTGAATTTCTGATGGTGTCATGACAGGTTTCCGACTAAAAACAACAATAGCCTGTAATGCACAATGCATGCCAGGCTATTTATCATTAAAAATCAAAATGTTACGTCGTCGCATTAGTGTCAATTGATTGACAAAAATGCGCTCAGCGGTTGAGATTATACTTACGCATTTTCTCGACTAGGGTCGTACGACGCATTCCTAGCATATCCGCAGCTCGCGCAACGACACCACCTTGAGCCTCTAATGCTTGGCTGATCATATTCACTTCAACGTCTGCCAAAAGCTCTTTCAAGTTAACACCTTCTGGGGGTAATTCCTGAGGACTGTTGGCGTTGTCTTCCATATCGAGCGCGCTTTCTTCAAAATTGAAATCTTCCGAAAAGATGTCAGAAAGTGCATCACGCTCTTGTTCTTCAATGGATTGGCTTGAACCAAGATTCTCCGGTTGAAACTCTGGAATGTCACTGTAGCGATATTTGGTGGGAAGATGATTGACATCCACCAAGCTGTTTGGAAACAGAATAACCATGCGCTCAACTAAATTGGCAAGCTCACGGACATTACCGGGCCAATCATGTTCCATCATGGAGTTGATCGCTCGTGGAGTGAAGCATATCGGCATGCCACCTTCCGCTTCCATTCGAGTTAGCAATTCTTTTAACAGTAGTGGAATGTCTTCTTTGCGATCCTTTAGAGCAGGCATATCGATAGGAAAAACATTCAATCGATAGAATAAGTCTTCACGGAATTTTTCAGCTTCAATCATTTTTTCAAGGTTGCGGTGCGTTGCAGCAACAACTCGAACATCCGCTTTGATTGTATTGTTGCCACCAACACGCTCAAAATTACGCTCTTGAAGCACTCGAAGCAATTTCACCTGCATTGGCATTGGCATGTCGCCAATTTCATCAAGGAAAAGTGTACCGCCTTCAGCTAGCTCGAAACGCCCTTTACGTGCAGTAATTGCCCCCGTAAACGCACCTTTCTCATGGCCAAACAATTCACTTTCCAACAACTCAGGTGGAATTGCGCCACAGTTAATTGGAACAAATGGACCATTTCGACGCGGGGAGTGATAGTGGATGTTTCTCGCCACCACTTCTTTACCCGTACCAGACTCGCCAAGAATAAGTACATTGGCCTCGGTTGCGGATACTTGTTCGATCAAGTGGCGAACATCTCGTATGCCTTGACTTTGACCTACCAAACTTCTGAAAAGCGTGTTTTTACGGCTTGCAGACGGCAGTGGTCCCCCTTTACGCCCAAGAAATTCTTGGCAGTGTCGCAACGCGTCACTGAGCTGAGGGTAATTCAAAGGCTGTTCAAGCTCGCCAACATAATGTGGAAAGTCGTCCACAGAAATGGTGTTAGTGCTTAATATAAGAAGTGGGATATGGTTGGATTGTTTCAGTATCTTAGTAAGAGGCGCTGTCTGCGATTTATGGTTTATGGAGCCTAAAATGCATCCAGCCCATGTCGCGGTCCAATCAATGCTGTCGATTTCATCGGTACTGATGACTTCACAGTGCTCACCGATAAACTCAAGAATTATGCTTAAATTATGTTTAACCTGCTGATCATCTTCAATAACCAACAATTGTGCCAAGCCTTGCATAGAAATAAGTGTTTGCCTTTAGATTCTAATCATTATCGTACATACCTAAGCCCTGCAACTTTGTTTCATTTACGAATTAAGTGTGCAAATTCATGGGCATTAAGAGAGCAGCAAAAACAAAAAAGCCATTAAAAGAGTAGGCTCTAATAATGACTCTATTCTATGCGATAAAAAAAATAAGGCAACCAAGCACTTTGCGGATGTGAGTTTTGTTCTAAAACATCTTAAATCCGTGATTACTGACCTATTTCTGCAGAGGTTAAGTTATGAAACTCTGCTGGAATCTGATCCCACGCCGATTTGATCTCACGAATGATATCAACCACGTCGTCGATCGGCTTTGGTTCATTACTTTGATTCGCTACAGTGATTTGCGTAATCATAAATTCATATAGCTGATCTAGGTTTTTAGCAATATCACCACCGTCATCCATAGACAAGCAAGATCTGAGTGCGATAACAATGTCTAACGCTTTACCTAAACGCTCACCTTTTGTTGCTATATTTCCCTGCTGCATTGCAGCCTTACCTTGAATCAGGCGCTCAATTGCACCAGCCATCAGCATTTGAATAATCTTATGCGGAGAGGCCGCAGACAGTTGACTGTCTACTGAAACCTTTTTGTAAGCCTGTAAAGAACCTCGCATGGTAATCCTCTCTTATAGAAACTTCTTATAAAGCTGAACAGACTTGTTTCCGTGTCGGTACTTTTTCAAGTGATCAGCAATTTTATTGGTATTCGCCTGCATCAGTAACACAATTTTCTGTGTTCTTTCCACTGCTTGTTGCCACTCTTCTTTATTGACGAGGTCAGGCGATTTTTCAAACTCTTGCAAAGCACTTTGCAACAACTGTTCTCTTTTATCGACCGCAGCAACAATTTCTTCAGCAATTATTTCATCTTTTTCCAAAAAAGATACAAGCTGCTGATCCAGATCGCTTAGGTCTGTCAATATATTGGACATACATTAACCAAATGCATTCATCATGCCAGAAAGTTGCGCTTGCATCTTACTGGTGGCTTCCTGCATAGCAGAAAACTTATCATGTGTTCTTTGTTCGAGGCTGTCCATTCGGCGATCTAAGTTAACCTGCTGATCGTTTAAACGGTAGTTCTGCTCATACAGGCTCTTCTCTCGCGTACTAATAGAACCGGTGACACCTGTCATTGAATGTATGGCATCTTCTACTTTTTTTGCAAATCCATCATTCCCACCAAAGAACTCACCAAGCTTGGTGAAGTTTTTATTGAGTTGGCGGTCAAGCATGTCATAGTTCACTTCAAGTGTACCTTGACGCGTCGTCGTAATGCCAAACTCCGTCAGCGTTCGTATATCTTCTGGTGCGTCTTTGATCGCGGTGGTAAATACCGTTTTTAAACGCGACTCTGCACCACGGACAATACTGTCGCCAGAAAGGGGACCTGCAACACCAGAGGCAGGATCTGCCCCAGAGAGTTCCTTGCTGAGCTTATAGAACTGGTTGTATGAATCGACAAATGTCAGGATGTCATTTCTTACGCGCTCTCTATCGTAGTCTATTCCGATTTCAGTTTGTTTCTTGGAGTCTGATACGCCTTTTAACGTCAAGTCGACGCCATCTATCGCGTTCTCAATAACATTGTTATCACTACTGACCTGCGCAATGCCATCCAAGATTACGAGAGAATCTTGACCTTCTTGCAATTCATTCATACCGCCGTAACCATCAAATGCTTTTTGGGCAGCTTCAATTCTTGCTAACGCATCTTTAATGTCTTGATCGTGCTGAGCTTTCGCATTTTCCATCAACATGGCGTCACGTTCTTTCACCGTGACATAAGAATCTGTCAGTGTCCCTGATGCCGTTGGCGACCAACCAGGAATATCAGACGACTTCTCGCGTGCTTTGTCATCAAGCCCGTCGGTTCCGGGCTCGTAAGAGCTAAGTAGTGTACCTGACGCCGCTTCAGAGAAACCGGGAATGGTGTCTTCCGGTTTAGGCGGCTTTTGCTCTACGCCATCAATAATGACGGGCTCTTCAATTCCCGGTAAATTGACAACGTATACAGGCAGTGCACCGTCAGGATTGATCGGTTTGCCTTCGAGGGCTTCTTCGATTTCCTTTGGTGAATATTTATTCTCCAGAACGGCAACATCTTGCCCATCTGCAGTTAAAACTGGCGAAGTTTGTAATTTGAGGAGTGCCGCTTGCGCTTCTTCCAGGTCTTTCATCCTGTCTTCTAGCGTTTTATATTCAAGCGCTTCCAAGGGGTTGTTTGGGTCAGCAGAGTTTGCTGAAACGTAGACTTGGTTTTCTACACCCGTTTTTTCTGAAGCTAAAATAATGCGCTGACCATCAACATCGTTGATGATGGCAGCGCGAACACCAGGATTGCCGGGAGCTGCATTGATGCCTTTAACAACATCAATGAGCTTGGCATTTTGCTTTACTTCAACAGTAAAATCCCTGTTTCCTAAACGGATCTGCAGCTCACCAGCCCCATAGCGAGTTTTCTCACCCACAATGTTAGAACCCAACTTATGGTTCTGAGCAAGCTGCACCACATCGACAGCATATTTGCCTGCGATTGCGTCCGTTGTGGCTGTAGCTGAAACTACTTCTTCATCGGATGACTCCACCGAACGTACGGCGAAAGCCTTATCCTGACGAAACTGAGCCATCAGTGCTTTCATAGAATCCAGTGATTCCCTGAGTCGACCATAGGCGCTGATATTGGTCTCAACTTTGGTGCGCTCATTATCGATCCGTTGCTGCTTTGGAAGCCGCTCCGAATCCACAATTTTGCTCACCATAGAGTTGATGTCCATACCAGACATTCCACCCATTGGGTTTACACTCATTCTCTCACCTTCAAACCTATTACACCTTTTCCACGATTAACCCGGAGGAATTGGCGGCTAGGCGCCTTAATATTTCGAGCATTTCTTCGCTCGGTATCTGTTTGATGATATCGCCAGTATCCACATCGAATACTGTGACAACTCGTCTCCCAGACTCGTCATCGAATTTGAACGACAATCCTTTATTGAGTGAAGAGATAAAATCATTGACTTCATCAATCCGCTTTTCTAACTCATCTGCATTAATCTTAGTACGCTCTTCAGCGAATGATTGTGCGGAATCGTTTTGAATCGCTTCTTTAGGATCCTCATTCTCTGCTCTTTTTAGCGCATTAGCACTGGATACATCCTCAGCTGTAGAAGCAATCTTTGTGCCACTACCATAAGAAGGCTGGGAAATCGATGTGTAGGATGATATGTCCATAACGATCTCACCTCCACCTTGATAGCTTACAAAAGGTTGCCCTTATGCACGCTTCTTACACAGAAGTATACCAGATTTAACCCAACAAACTCAGTGCCGCGGATGGTGACTGTTTTGCTTGAGCGAGGATAGATGTACTCGCCTGCTCAAGGATCTGAGACTTCGTCAATTGAGTCGTCTCTTTAGCAAAATCAGTGTCGCGTATGCGACTCATCGATGCGTTCACGTTTTCGTTAATGCTATCCAAGTTACTGATAGCGTGGTCAAATCGGCTTTGGAATGCACCAAGCTCTGCGCGCTTACTGTCGACACTTGTTAATGCACCGTCTATGACGGCTACGGCTTGTTGAGAACCAGCAACCGTTGTTACGTCAATATCATTAACCGCAACATCAGCACTTGCTCCCATGCTCAGTTCTCCAGCTAACCCGCCGCTGAACGTCACATCGCCATCTATTTTTTGGTTGTGGGCAAACACACCCAACTCACCATTGTCGCCTACGTAAGCTTTTAGGTAATCCTGCTGACCATTGATGTAAGTTGCAACTTCTTCAATATCGTCGCCGGTCAAAGCGTTGATAGTGATGTTTTGCGCGTTACCCTCTGTGTCCGTAAACGCAAAGGTCATGTCAGTAGCTCCGCTGTCCACTACCCAGTTGCCGTCTTTCGCATTCACAGCTGTGTAGTTTTTTCCAGCCATACTTTCATGGTCGGAACGGACGTTACCCATTTTCAACAATACAGCTTCACCGGAACTGGCACCTATCTGAAAAGATTGAGTACCATATGTACCGTTCAGCAGCTTATTGCCACCAAATGAAGTCGTTTCTGCAATACGATTTAACTCATCGTTTAGAGCACCCACTTCTTCCTGAATCGCAATCCGCTCTGAGCGGCTGTTAGAACCGTTAGACGATTGAAGTGCAAGGTCTCTCATGCGTTGAAGGATGTTAGTACT
The DNA here is from genome assembly GCF_002933855.1 of Vibrio penaeicida. Classification (GTDB taxonomy): domain Bacteria; phylum Pseudomonadota; class Gammaproteobacteria; order Enterobacterales; family Vibrionaceae; genus Vibrio; species Vibrio penaeicida_A. Next base: position 5,296 of record NZ_BFAQ01000041.1, on the reverse strand, counting down.
TTCCTTCATCGCCCCTTCCGCCGTTTGAGCTATCGATATCCCGTCGTTTGCATTTCGCACTGCCACGTCTAAACCGCGACTTTGTGAATCCAATCGATTCGATATTTGTAACCCAGCGGCATCATCTCTCGCGCTATTTACACGGTATCCCGATGATAAACGCTCCATTGATCTGTTCATGTCGGAAGCAGCGTTATTCAGGTTACGCTGAGCCGTCATAGCAGACACATTAGTGTTTACTGATATTGTCATATTAGATCTCCTTTGACATTAAGGATGATGGCGTCGCGTCTCTCACCTCGCTAAACCATCTCATTTCTCGCATTCCTTTTAACGGCCGAACCATTAAGTTCTTTAGGGGAAAAACGCATTTTTTTTATTATTTTTTAATAGGTAAAGCGAGGGTTTTGAATAACCGCATGACGATCAGTAAGTTAGATAGGAGTGTTGTTTTTTTAAAAGCTCAACGGATCCAAAAAGAATACAAGTTAGCGCTTATAGTACCGAGTGTTAACGTTCTATTTATTTACTCTAAAGCTCCTGAAGAGCACGTCAGAGCGTGTAATCCACAATCTATTATGCAATCCCGACTTAAAGTAACTTCACATCAATAAGAGCACCTAGAGAGCTTGTATATTTGAATTCCATACGATTAGTAGAAATCAGCGACTAGAAAGACGTTTTGTTATCCAAAACTTTTGTTATCCAAAGCTTTTGTTATCCAAAATTAAGGTTGCTTGGATTGGGTATTACCTAATATTGAAAGGTATTGAATCTAAAGGGGATAAACTCAGAAGAATTTCTCTGGATGGGGTGAGCAATTTAAAAAATTAATGCAGTAGATTTGTTGCTGCAGAAGGCATTTGATTGGCTTGTGCGATGATCGCGTTTGAAGCTTGTTGCAAAATTTTCGATTTTGTTAGGCTAGTAGCTTCTTTTGCGAAATCGGCATCTCTAAGTTGCCCCTTGGAATCATTTACATTAATGCTCATGTTTCCTAGGTTAGAGATACCACTTTCGAATCGATTATGAATTGCTCCCAGCTGGCCACGCTGGCTATCGACATAGGTCAATGACGCATCAAGCACCGCTATTGCTTGCTGTGCGCCGCCTACCGTACTGATGTTGAGAGAATCGACGGTAAGTTGACCCTGTTTCGATAGTGCAAGTTCTGAGGCAAGACTGCCACTAAACGTAAGATCAGATTTTACATCATGATTTGGAGCAAACAGTTGCAATTGCCCATTTTCATTCACTGAAGCACTGATCTCGTTCGTTTGTCCGTTAATGTATGTCGCTAACTCTTCGATGTTGTCACCGGATTTAGCCACAATTTGCAAATTAACGGGTTGGTTTGCGACATCCTGAAACTGGATATTTAATTCATTGCTTGAGTCGGTAACTATCCAGTCGCTGTCTTTTCCATTCTGTGCTTCGTAGCTGTCTCCTCCCATACGCTCACTATCTGTGCGCATGTCCGTCAGTGATACCATAATGGCGTCAGTATTAGGTCCTATATGAAACGATTTGGTTCCATACGTACCGTTAATCAGTTTCTCACCACCAAAGCTGGTTGTTTCAGCAATTCGATTTAGTTCGTCATTGAGAGAGGACACTTCGTATTGCAGTGCCTGACGATCGTCATCGCTGTAGTTTCCGTTGGCAGATTGAATGGATAAATCTCGCATTCTCAACATAATATTGGTTGCTTCGTCTAACGACCCTTCAGCCGTTTCAACAATGGACAACCCATCATTTGCATTTCGAATTGCTACATCTATCCCGCGAGTTTGTACATGGAGTCTATTTGAGATCTGCAGACCAGCTGCGTCATCTTTTGCTGTGTTGATTCTCGTACCTGAAGATAAGCGTTCCAGTGATGTATTTGCATCGCTCATAACACCTTTTAATTGGTGTCTGGTTGCCATTGCCGATACGTTGGTGTTAACCGTTAATGCCACTGAAAGCTCCTGAAAATCTTTGAGTCCGTAGAATATCCACTTCAAGCAATGTTCTTGCTTGGGCACGGGATTGACGATTTAAATCAGTAACGGTAAACCGTCGTTATCCCTGTGGAGTGCCAGGTGGTTGCAACACAATCAACCACCTAGTCCGCCCTTAAACTTCGAGTACTAGCCCAACAGCATTAACGCTGAATTTGGAGATTGCTTTGCTTGAGCGAGTACCGAGGTTGATGCTTGTTGCAGAATCTGAGACTTAGTCATTGCTGTTGTTTCTTTCGCAAAGTCTGTGTCTTTGATTCGGCTTTGAGACGCGTTAACGTTCTCGTTGATGTTGTCCAAGTTACTGATTGCATGGTCGAATCGGTTCTGGAATGCACCCAGTTCAGCTCGGTGGCTATCAACATATTGAAGCGCAGCATCCACTACCGCTACTGATTGCTGAGAACCAGATACAGTGGTTACGTCGATATCGCTAACCGTTGTTGCCTGAGCAGCTCCCATGGCTAATTCACCACCAAGCGCACCACCAAACGTTACTGCACCGTCTACTTTGTTGTTGTCTGCAAAGACTTGAAGCACACCGTCATCACCTACCGACGCTTTAACTGCATCAGTCTGACCGTTGATGAACGTCGCTACTTCTTCAATGTCATCACCTGTTTTCGCGGTAATGGTTAGGTTCTGAGCCGCACCATCTTTGTCGGTAAATGCGATGGTTAAGTCTGCAGCGGTAGCATCTACTGTCCAATCAGCTGCTTTAGCATTTGCTGCTTGGTAGCTTTGACCACCCATGCTGGTTGTGTCAGAACGCATGCTCTTAAGACCCAGCATTACTGCTTCACCACTGTCTGCACCGATTTGGAACGAAGCGTTACCAAACGTACCGTTTAGAAGCTTGTTACCACCGAATGATGTGGTTTCAGCAATACGGTTAAGTTCGTCGTCCAATGCTGTGATCTCTTCCTGAATCGCTACTCGGTCGTCCTTACTGTTCGAACCGTTGGCAGATTGCAAAGATAGGTCACGCATACGCTGCAGGATGTTAGTGGTTTCTTTCATCGCACCTTCGGCTGTCTGTGCAATAGAGATACCGTCGTTGGCATTTCGTACTGCAACATCCAAACCGCGGCTTTGAACGTTTAAGCGGTTAGAGATTTGCAGACCCGCTGCATCATCTTTAGCGCTATTGATTTTGTAACCAGATGATAGACGTTCCATTGATGTATTAATGTCACTAGCTGCGTTGCCTAAGTGACGCTGTGCTGTCATCGCTGATACGTTAGTGTTTACTGTCATACTCATGGTGTTTCTCCCATTGATTTTCCGTTAAGGGCGGTTTCCGACGTCTCGGAAAACCAATTAGTTCTCTCAAAGTCATAAACTGTATCGACTTACTATTTATTTTCTTTAGCTATTTTTGATTAAAAATTTAATTAATGGCAATTTAATATTATTAAGTCATTGAAATTCATATTTAAATATATTTAAAAGTTATTTTGTTTTAAATACAACAAGTTATAATGTTATAAAATACATTATAATTCCATTTAACCTAGATACAATTAACCCCTACCAGAACGGCAGTATGAAGATATGGGGATACACAGGTATTACATAATACCTATTCAGAAAACTAACGTTTTAGATACGCCTAAACAAACAGAAATTAGAAGAACTAACACCGAGAATAAATGTAGGAATTCAGAGAATACATCGATGCTCTAGCGTCCAGTAAATTACTGACGAGGCACCCGTACTCTACAATTCTGAATCACCACCCAACTCTTGGATAGATCACTTCTAATGAAACGAATTCGATATAGGTAAGTGTTGAATAAATGCATGAACTATAAGGTTTCTTCAGTACATTTCACTCTGCCAATATTTTCCCTCGTGACCTAGTTATTGCGTTTTAGGTTGATAGAGCGCCGTGTAATCATCCAGATATCGTGATTGCACCGATCTAGATTCGCTTATCGCGTCTAGATAGATCCATCCCACTTTCCTGTTATATTAAAAAGCAAATCAACCTGAGCATTGTTTAGCTAATCGTATCTGTCTCCTTAGTTTCTGGTTAATGATTTCAAGCACCTTATTGAATTGCTTGAACTTTCAGAGCGATATCGTTTAAAACCTTAATATCGCTTTAAACCTTTTTGCTGTTACGACTGTTCAATCAGAACAGCAAACTGGTCTATGCCGCGCGAGATCTCTATCGTGGGATCTCATGTGCCTTTAGGTGGTCGTTTTCAATTGGTTTGGAACCGATTGTGTTGCTCTTCTACCCATTTTTTCTCAATGCTTCTCGTGGTCTGTCTCACCACCTCTCTAGAAAGAGAGAGGCGGGAAGGAACGTCATGGGCAGGCGCTCCTCCCCGCGAGAGAGTCGATTAACCCAGCAAGCTCATCGCTGCATTCGGCGCTTGTTTCGCTTGTGCCAATATCGATGTTGAAGCTTGTTGTAAGATCTGAGCTTTCGTCATTGAGGTCGTTTCTGAAGCGAAGTCGGTATCTTTGATACGGCTCTTCGAGGCATTCACGTTCTCATTGATGTTGTCTAAGTTGCTGATTGCATGACCAAATCGGTTCTGGAAGGCACCCAGCTCTGCTCGGTGGCTGTCTACGTATTTCAATGCCGCATCCACTATCGCGACCGATTCTTGTGCGCCCGCTACCGATGTCACGTCTATGGTGTCGACTGTTACGCTGTTTGCCGCTCCCATCGCCAGCTCCCCTGCTAGGGCACCGCCGAAGGTTACATCGCCAACCACTTTGTTGTTCCCTGCGAAGACTTGCAGTGTTCCACCTTCACCCACCGACGCTTTCACTAAGTCAGTTTGACCGTTGATGTACGTCGCCAGCTCTTCAATATCATCGCCACCTTTGGCATTGATGTTCAGCACCTGAGCGTCGCCAAAACTGTCGGTCAATGAAATGGTCAGATCCGTCGCGGCGTCTGGCACCGTCCAATCTTTGTCTTTGCCATTCGCTGCCTGGTAGCTGTTACCCCCCATTAGGGCGTTGTCGCTTCGCATGTCTTTTAGGGTAAGCATGACCGCTTCACCGTTATCGGCACCTATCTGGAATGCGGCTGTGCCGTACGTTCCGTTAAGTAGGCGGTTACCACCGAACGAGGTGGTTTCTGCGATACGGTTCAACTCATCATTCAATGCGGTAACTTCCTCTTGGATCGCCACGCGCTCAGATTTTGAGTTCGAGCCATTGGCAGATTGCAGGGATAAGTCACGCATACGTTGAAGGATGTTGGTGGTTTCATTCATCGCACCTTCGGCGGTTTGAGCGATGGAAATACCGTCGTTGGCATTTCGCAC
>NZ_BFAQ01000040.1 GCF_002933855.1 Vibrio penaeicida | reverse complement strand
AACCCAGGCCACTCCTAAACAGCACTCCGCATATTCCCGCTCAAACATTGGTCATTTTTTTATTTTTACATTTCTTCTTAAAAAACCATATCTCATTGTTATTTAAGTATTTATATTTGTTTCAAAACCTAAATTTTGACGCTCTTCAAAATGATCTCCACATAAAATTCGCGACAATAAATTTCTCATTAAGCTTATTCACGTACTCAATCTAACCAAGATTTCGGTGTGCGAGTATCCAGCGGCCTATCAGTGCTGGCACACCAAAGCAGCTATGTATTTTAGGAGTTAACATGAATAAGATTTTCAAACCCAGCCTTATAGTAATGGCAGTCAGCAGTGTTGCATTTACTGCTTTCCCAACCATCGCTGAAGAAACCGATGCCAAGTACGACGTATACGGAATCATTGCTGTTCAAGCCCATTATCGTGACTACGAAAATTCACCAAGCCTCACAGGCTTTCAAACCAATAATGAGAGCCGAATTGGGTTTAGGGGTTCTAAACAATTCCAAAACCTTGGACCCAAATTTATTTGGCAAATTGAAGGCGGTTATGTCGACCCATCTTATTCTGATCACACATCAAACGGTGGTTTTGGTGAAAGGGATACCTTTGTCGGATTCGAAGATTTTGAATCGTTTGGTCAAGTTCGTATTGGTCGTGTACTAACGCCACTTTACGAAGTGGTCGACTGGCCAGGAGCTAACCCAGGCTTGGGTGATGTTTGGGATTGGGGTGGCTTGATAGGTGGGGCGAAATTCCAAGATCGCTCGTCGAATACCGTTCGTTGGGACTCACCAGAATGGGGAGGAATGACGTTTGATGTGGCATACGGCAGAACGAAAGCAGCCGCAACGGGAAGCGACGAAGGTTGGTGGCAAGGGGCAGCAGCGCATTACAAAGTAGGACCTTTCCAATTTGATGCTGCCTATGAAATTAACCGAAACACAGCTGAAAGCTTCCAAGATGGAACTTTAGACGGTAGCGCGCACGATCCAAGTACCAAACAAACTTTCAACCGTATCTGGGACAACAATACTTATTTAGTCGGTGTACAAGGCTGGTTTGAAAACGGTATTTCTTTCTTTGCACAATATCGAATTCAAGACGCTGAAGTCACCGAAGGCATTGATTCTGGCCGTGAAGAGAAACAAAACGCAATGACGTCGGGGCTCATGTACAACACCGGCGACTGGCAGTTTAAAGTCGGCTACACCAAAAACTTCGAACTTGAAGTCAACGGTGAAAAAGTGGAAGACAGCTCGGACGATGTTATCTCTGCTCAAGCAATGTACTTTGTAGACCCATCTGCCGTGCTTTATGTGCGCGCACGTGACGTTACCATGGGCGGCAATACCGTCGATTCTGGCAATACAGGCATGACGTACGATCGCTGGAAGTCTGATTCTTTCAACGAGGTTTCCGTAGGTGTTGAATACTACTTTTAACCCATTCAAATCATAATTTCAGGGCGGGTTAATACTCGCCCTACTCCGTTTCCGCTACATAATTTTCCGGTGCTTCTTATGCGAATAACACATACATTCATCTTGTTCTTGGCGCTTTTCTCTCTATCAACGGTCGCATCTACCCATCATGTAGAAATCAGTAAAGAGCTCACTCCTAGAACCTTGAACGGCAAGAAAGTGGCGAGTAACTGGATAAAATCCACCTCATCCATCAAGTTGGATGTTGGGATCAATCAACTCTCAGTTACAATTGGGCAAATTGTTGTTGAAGATGGACGACGGACCAAATATTACTCACAACCCTATGTCCTTTTATTCGAAACAAATGATTCACTTTCCCTCAGCTATAAACCATTTCGCACAATAGAAGACGCTCGTCAATTTGAGAAGGCACCTCTATTTGAGCTAACCGACTCTTCAGGTGAACAAGTCAACTTTAAGGTAGACACTGTTCATATTGGTGGGCTTCAAACAAGTAAAGACTTTGAATCATCGATCAAAAAATACAACGAAAACGGACAAGGAGAAGCTATTCTGGATCTTTCAGGAAAAACTGCCAGCGTACATTCTTCCGAAAAATCAAAAGGCACCCATACTTTTTCGACCGTAAAAGCTGGTTTTTTGGTCCTAAGTGAAAAAGAACAAAGGCTCTTTATGAGCTGGGCATTAGAAAACCTTAAGTAGCCTGGAATCAGGATAAGTGGCATCAGAACGCAAACTTTATTAAAAATATGCGGGCACCGCATGCCCGCAAAGCCCAATTCCATATTTGAGGATGAAGGCTGAAATAACCATTGCGTAAGTACATTATCATCAGAATACCAATCAAACAACACGACATACTATTTATTTGATGGCTAAATTGATTCTCAGAATAAGAAAATACAAAGTAATTGTTTAAACTCATTTAAAAACAATAAGATAAAAACAGCAACAAATTGGCACCACCTTTGCACTCTAAAGCATATAGAGCAAAGGAAACTGTATGCCACCAATTAACCCCACATCTGACTTTGAGACACAAAAAGGCACTGCAATTGCACTTGCGACCTTGTGCGTTGCTATTGGGGTACTTTGGTTTTTTGTTCCTCACCCTGTGATTCCAATTGCATTGGCGGTAGCGCCTTTTGCTCTGCTTATCACCATTCACTACCCTGTACTACTGGCACTTCTATTCATCGTATTTTCGTATTTTCGTCTTCACGAAGCGCTTCCATTTTTAATGCCTTTTAGAATTCCGCTCCTGCTTTCACTTGGAACGTTGTTTACCTTTTTTTGGCATATTGCAATTTCCAGAAGCATTCAATTCAAACCGTGTAAAGAACTGATGTGGTTAGCACTCTTCTTCGTAGTTGTCATGATGGGTATTGTCTTCGCCGGCAATAAAACAGCTTCCATCAACTACTTCACCAGTACTTACATCAAAATTGCCATTATGACACCGGTTCTAACATGGATTTTGACCAAACCCAGTCACTTTAGGCTCGCCATTCGATTGTTTTGTCTTGCAGGGTTGGCTGTAGCTTTCGTTGCTATTTCAAACAAACTCGCTGGCATCGGATTAGTAGAAGGAAGCCGAGTCACAATTGGCCGAAGTTTTCAATCCGTTCTTGGCGACCCTAATGATCTATCGCTCGTACTTTTGTTTCCGTTCTCGTTTGCCATTGCTCAAATCCTAGCCCCAGGAATGACGCGGTTAGAAAGATTACTAGGTATTGCTTCAGCAGTGTTTATTGTTTGGGCAATTATTGCCACACAAAGCCGAGGCGGGCTACTTGGAATGGCCAGTGTTTTGGGTATCTTTGCTTACCGTAGGGTGAAATCCAAATCGCTGCTGTTCATGGGAGGCACCGTACTCATGATGGTGCTTTATCTAGCGGCTGGTATCAGCGGGAGAAAATCTGGTGGTGCTGCAGAAGAAGGCATCGATGAGTCTGCGATGGGTCGAATTCACGCATGGGAAGCAGCATTTAAAATGGCATTAGACAATCCATTGACTGGTGTTGGCATCGATAACTACCTCTATAACTATTTTTTCTATAGCAGTTATTGGGATGGGATGAACCATGCCGTACACAGTTCGTGGTTTGGCGTTCTTGCCGAATCCGGTTTCTTAGGTCTGGCACTGTTTATCACCATGATCGTCGCCATGTTTAAAACATCAATTTCTTCGGTCAGAACCGTTAGCGAAAACCCAAGCAACTACCCTCCGATTACCTACGTCATGAGCGAAGGAACACTGGCTGGACTCATCGCATTTTGTGTGTCCGGCTCTTTCCTAACTCAGGGGTTCACATGGCCTGTTTACATATTACTTGCACTCACTGTCGCCAATTTTAATTATATAAATCAGAGTAAGGAGAAATAGAATGGACAATAGAATACCGTCGCTAGACGGGCTTAGAGCAGCGTCCATTGGGTTGGTATGTTTGGGTCACTTGGTTGGCACTGTTAACTTCCCAGCTATATTTGGTCCTTTGCAAAGTTTAGGTAACTTTGGTGTTAAGGTGTTCTTCGTGATTTCAGGCTTCTTAATCACTACCTTACTTTTAAGTGAACTTAAAAAAACGAACAAGATTAATTTGTCTCAGTTTTTTATTAGACGAGTATTCCGCCTATTCCCCGCTTTCTATTTCTATATTTTGTGCATCGCTATCGCGGAATATGCTGGCTGGATATCACTCATGCCAGATGACCTGTTTCATGCCGTGACGTACACCATGAATTACCACCATGAACGCGAATGGTGGCTCAATCATACTTGGTCTCTCGCGGTAGAAGAACAGTTCTACCTTTTATGGCCATTACTCCTGACTCTGCTTGGACGCAACCACGCTAAATACCTTTTACTTGCCACGATTGTTATTGTGCCTTGTATCCGATACTGGATGCTTTTTGGACTGGAGAGCTCGCCATCGGCTTTAACACGTGAGTTTCAAGCGATTGCGGATGCATTGGCAATGGGGTGTGCCCTAGCCTATCTAAAAGAAAGTGGATTCAAATTGCCTAACTTCTTTGCATCGGCGTGGTTTCTTGTTGTGCCCATCTGCATGATTCTGATTCCTAGTGTTATGTATAAAGTCCAACCAAATTGGTTTTATGTAGGAGGACAAACATTCATCAATGTGTGTGCAGCGCTGATGATTTTACGTTATAGCCAATTCCAACATGGTCGAAGCTTCCGACTATTAAACAGCAAACCGGCAATTTGGCTTGGTGCACTCAGTTATTCTTTGTATTTATGGCAAGAACCTTTCCTAAACAGTTGGACTCAAGCATGGTATGCAACTTGGCCAGTAAACCTCGTTCTTGCCTTCGGTTTTGCACTCATTTCTTACTACTTAATTGAAAAACCTGGATTGCAGTTGAGGAAAAAGTGGCAATCGTCCAGACCCTCACATCGTGGGATTTCTATTGATAAGTCGAAGGCGTAGCAAAATTGAGGATTGCCATAGAAAGATTAAACCTCGTTGGGATTCAAACAGGAATAGCGCTACGCTAAAAGTTCTTCATAACGAAAACTTCACGACGGCACTTATTCAATAAGGAGTACACCATGGAATTGGGCGCTTTTTCTGTCAGCTTGAACGTTAAAGATCTTCAAGTATCAAAGCAATTTTACGAAACTCTTGGTTTTTCAGTTTTTGCAGGAAATGAATCTGAAAACTGGCTAATACTGTCTAATGGCGATCATAAAATCGGGTTATTTCAGGGGATGTTTGAGAAAAACATGCTGACATTCAATCCTGGCTGGAAACAAGATTGCAGTACATTGAGCGAATTTTCCGACGTGAGAGAAATTCAAAATCACCTAAAAGAAGCAGGTATTGAGTTAACATTGTCTGCCGATGAATCAACATCAGGGCCGGCCAGCATCATGCTTGAAGATCCTGATGGTAACCCGATTCTTTTGGACCAGCACGTGTAACATCACGAAAATACTCACTTTTTCTTGAGAATAAGCAACATTAAGAATAGCTTGGATAGCCTATTCACTCAAAGGTACAGGCAGCGATGATTTCCGTGCACTATTCCTATCGAGAAGGCGATAACAAAGAGCCTTCTCATTTTTCTTCTGAAAATACGACCCCAGACCAAGTAACAACCATCATTGCTGAATACCCATGGGATAAAGAAGGCAAACTACCAAGCGAAGAACACGCGGGTGGCGCCGTGTTCATTGAGTTTAAGAATAATCATAACCAGACAGCTTTGTTCCAATTAGTGCCTATTGGTGAAGATCGCTGTATTTTCTTTGTCGATGTAACCCTTAAAAAAGGCTTTCTCGGATTTATTGGGAAACAAGCCGTATCACGCACCTTTGACGACTATTCCGTTGCAGAGTTTAGCAAAAACATAAAGGCTTACTGCCAATCTTCGATCGAAGAGATCTATCGAAAATTTTATGGATAGACAGTTTTTTGAAGATGACAATTGGACCACTCGAATCTGAAGAGTTTATCTGAATACACTCTAGTCTCATCGTGAATCATATTTACATGCCCACCTCACATAAATATGATTCACTATCCAAAAATGGAACATTTACAAATCTTTTTGCGCTTTAAAAATAAAGTAATGAGCTCAAATTACAGAGAGTTATATTACTAGAATATTGCTCGCCTTAAATGTTCTAAAAACAAGTTTGACGCTCTGTTATGTGGCTCCTAAAGTTTGCTATACCCGTTGTTGTTCTGATTAACAATAATCGGTCCATCAAACACTAAACATAGGAGCCATCATTATGAAAAGAGCCAGTTCAGCCTACCGTCTTCAAATGATCAAAGAAGTCGCTACACGGAACCAAGAGCAACCAAATGATGACCCTATGGCAAACTACATTCGGCAAATCCTTGAAGAAGAGCCACAGAAAGAACAACGCATGGAATCACAACATCGATTCGTTGGCGCGCATTTTGACGAGCAAGCAGGTGGTTGGATAGATGACCGCTGGAACATGAAATAAGAATTCAAAAGCAAACTTGCTAACACCAGTACAGCTATTCAAAAGCCAGTGACCATCTACTACTGGCTTTTGACTGTTTAACCACTCGGTTCCCCAAACAAAAGAAACCTAAAGTGCACCACCTTAACTTCAATTATCGTCTTTACTTCGAGCATCCTCTTTACATCAACATAGTTGGCTAATACAGGCTATTCTAATGGTAGTATTCTAAGGTCTGTTGACCTTTCACGGTTAAATTTTGTTCCAGTTCAAAGCACCCACAAATGGCTGATAAATCATCTCCAAAGATCAACAGACCTGAGCACATGATGGAATTTTCAGCGCATCCCTTAGGTGTCTCATTATAAAAGCAATTTTACATAATAAGATATCAAGGAATTGCCTACACTCTGGCAACACAGCAGGCACTACCCTGCTATAAGTACAGGCTAGGACAATGAATAATAATCACATATCTATTTACTCCACCGCTCAAATACGTGAGGGAGAAAGGCTTGCTGCAAAAAAGCTTGGCATTCCAATGTATGAGCTAATGGATCGGGCTGGCAAAGCGGTATTTCGTTTAATCAACGACAAATTCACATCAGCGAAAAGACTGCTGGTTGTGTGTGGCACCGGGAATAATGGCGGCGACGGCTATGTTGTCGCTAAGTTAGCTAAGTTGTTTGGCCATGATGTAATGCTATGGCACGTAGGGGAATCAGACAGATTGACGGGAGATGCACTCACCGCACAACAAGGTTGGCTAGGCATTGGTGGAGAAATACTGTCACCGAGCTCATCGTTCCCCAAAGGACTCGATCTTATTGTGGATGGGATGCTCGGTACGGGTTTGTCTGGGATTGTCCGACGACAATACGCCGACGTTATCGATAAAATAAACCAACACCCCGCGCCTGTCATTTCAATCGATGTACCTTCTGGGCTTTGCGCCGATTCCGGTGAAGCGCTGGGGGCAGCAGTAGAAGCGGTGTATACCGTCACGTTTGTTGGTTTAAAACGCGGGTTAATCACAGGAAAAGGGAAAAACTTTACAGGTATTCTGTCTTACGACAGTTTAGGCACAGACGAATATTTCCAGCAAAATATCTCTTCCCAATACAAAGTGATTGGCGGTCAAATTCTGAAGGACACGTTACCACACCGCAAACCCAATAGTCACAAAGGCAACTTTGGTCGCGTGCTACTTGTTGGGGGAGCACACGGCATGGGTGGCGCAATTACGCTGGCCAGTGCCGCTTGTGCACGTACAGGGGCAGGTCTCACCAAAGTGATCACTCATAAAGAGAATGCCCCTTCTATCTTGGCTACCTATCCCGAAGTTATGATCGACCCACATATGGGCAATAAGCACCTCGTAAACGAGTCGCTGCAATGGGCTGATACTTTGGTGCTTGGTCCGGGTTTGGGTCAGCTTGTTTGGGGAAATGAGCTTTTTCACCTTTTCTATAACTTAGCACTTCCAAAAGTACTCGATGCAGACGCATTAAACTTCTTAGCAACTCAACCTGATAAAGATCAACAGCGAATAATCACGCCTCATCCAGGAGAGGCAGCGCGACTCCTAGACTGTTCTGTACAAGACATTGAAGATAATCGATTCCAAGCCGCCAAAGATCTGCATGAAAAATATGGCGGTGTTGTTGTGTTAAAAGGGGCTGGTACAGTGGTTTATGGCGGTGACACCTATTGGGTGTGCAACCAAGGAAACCCCGGAATGGCAACGGGCGGAATGGGAGACGTATTAAGCGGAATCATTGGAAGTTTACTTGGACAAAAACTGAGTATGATCGACGCAGCTTGTTTAGGCGTTTGGTTACACAGTAATGCTGCTGATAACTGCGCGCGAATAGAAGGGCAAATCGGTATGCTCGCCAGCGACCTTTTCCCATACATACGTTCACTCCTAAACGGACACGCTTAAGCAGTCGCTCAGAAAAACAGACGCTCAAAAATAGATAATGTAATGTGAATTGAGTAACACTCCAGCGAGGAATACAAAATACTCCTCGCTGGCTTCATAAACTTGGAGTAAATTACCCTGTATATACATCAACTTGCACCAGTAGTAATGATCAGAAAATACGCTCTAATCTTTCTTTCTCTCTTGATCCTAACGCTTCCTTTTGTAGCTTTCTCTGCTGTAGACCTTGTTAAGGTTGTAAAATCAGAACGCACAATGACTCTGCTAAGCAAGGGGGAGATCGTCAAAGAATATCGAATTGCACTGGGAGGCTCACCAAAAGGGCATAAGCAGCAAGAAGGGGATCAAAAGACGCCTGAAGGACGATATATACTCGATTACAAAAAGGAAGATTCTGCCTTTCACCGTTCGATGCATATCAGCTATCCAAACGCAAAAGACAAAGCCACAGCAAAGGCACTCGGTGTTGATCCTGGAGGGTTCATCATGGTTCATGGAAATAATCCCAAAAACCGACTTCTACAATTTGACTGGACAGAAGGCTGTATCGCGATAACAGACGATGAAATGGATGAGTTCATGGATCTTGTTCAAGTTGGTACTCCAATAGAAATTATGTGGGAAGAGTAGTTTATTAAACACTCAGCTCACTATAACGTCCCATCCCTCTTGGAAAGCTATGCCACTACCACCCTTATAGCTCATTAGATTTTCTAATCCAATTCATAGAAAAGTATCGTGTATTTGCTCTGCTTTCCCCCTTGTTAACGATACTCTTTACTCTTAATATCTCGACAACTTCGGGACACAGCTTTGTTTGCGCCCGAAGTTTAAATGGATAAGAAAAAATAAGACGCTTATTTTCCTGCTATATCCTGATTTTCTTTGTTTTCTCATTAGGAGTAGTAAAGATGTCTTCTTCGGTACCCTTGGTACGATTGACGTTTTTAATCGCAATTCTTGCTGCAGTCGGTCAAATGACTCAAACGATGTATGTTCCATCCATTGGGCATATGGCAGCGGAGTTCATCGTTAATCCTGCAGCATTACAAGCAGTAATGGCTTGCTTTCTTATTCCTTATGGTTTGTCACAATTTGTCTACGGTCCTCTATCTGACCGGTTAGGCAGAAAGCCCATCATAATATCTGGTCTTGCCATCTATTTATTGGGAACGCTTGTTACACTATTTGCCCAAGATTACACACTATTCTTGCTTGGCTGTTTTATTCAGGGAGCGGGGATTGGCTGTGGCGGCACTATGGCTCGTACTCTAACCAGAGATTGCTTTGAAGGGGCAGATCTGCACCGAGCAAATAGCTTGATCAGTATGTGCATTATTTTCTGCCCCTTGCTTGCACCTCTACTGGGCGGCTATCTAGCGGAAACAACTGGATGGCGAAATAGTTATTTATTTCTAGCCCTATTTGCCGCTGCCGTTTTGCTTACCATGATGACGAGTTTTAAAGAGACACTGCCCGCAGAGCGTCGAAATGCAGCGCCAGTGTGGGAAAACTATCGATACGTATTGGTTAACCGCCGCTTCCAAGGTTATTTAGTGTGTCTTATTGCTATGTTCTCTGGTGTTGCGGTGTTCGAAGCAGCAGCAGGCGTATTGTTGGGGGGCACACTGAAACTGCCCGCTACCGTTGTCAGCTTGCTATTTATCGCACCCATTCCTGGATATTTAGCAGGAGCAGGACTTTCGAGTGTTATTGCACGAAAAAGCTCTGAAAAACACGCTCTCATATACGGTATGGTTGCAGCGGTTATTGGCTCGGCAATCGTTTTGATTCCAGGGCTCAACGACAAAACCACCGCGATAACACTAGTAGGTGGTGCAACGGTATACTTTTTGGGCGCTGGCATTTTGTTCCCTGCCGCGACCACAGGCGCACTAACCCCTTTCTCATCTCATGCTGGCACCGCAGGCGCACTCCTCGGTGGAATGCAAAATTTTGGGGCTGGAATCGCTACCATGGCAGCATCAATGCTTCCTGCAAGCAATCAATTACCTCTTGGCATCATCATGCTTATATGCGCAATTTTTGCGATGTTAGGATTGATTTGGGTAGACAAACACCCGGAAATACAAGCCGATACACAAGTAACTGCGATTTAGATCCAGCTTTGTAATATCCCTTTTGAACTGTAGTGAAAGTGTCACAAGGGATATTTAGCCTCACTATACTCACTCACCTTATAATTAAAGCCATAATGTTTTCATGGTGAGAACAAATATCATTTACAGTTACGATAATTATGACTAACATTATTTAGTCATTAAAAATCGCAGTAGAGTATAGATTGAAATATAAGTTGATTCCCCCTCGCACTACCTATATTTGGCTTACAGGCATTTTAGTTGCGCTACTTTGCTTTTATACAATTAGTTTCTATGAAGGCAAGAGAGCGCAATATAGCCTAGAGCTAAAAACAAATGAACAAATTGAAGCCTTAGAAAATGCCATTAATGCTTTAAAAACTGTACTTCATTCTACTCGAGACTTTCTTCAAATCAGTAATGAGCTAACGTCTGAGCAATTCCATAAATTGCTTCGTGATCGAACAGGAATTGGTTCAGGTATACATACCATTTTTTGGGCACCGCTCATTTCAACTAGACACCCTTCTGAAAGCAATATATTAAAAATAAAAAGTAATCAACTTGGCTATGTAATACACCCAGAAATTTCAACCAATTACGCTTGTTCCAATTGGTTGGGGCTGCACGCATTTCCTGTATTGTATGCTTCGCCTAAGTTTGAAGGGAGTGAATTTTTAGGTAAAAGGTTGGAAAGCCACTGCCCAAACAATAAAGCGCTAAGGCGAGCAATTGAAATTAACGAGGCAAAAGCTTCTACTTTCTACCATGAAGGTAAAAGAGGGTTGCAAATATATTTACCTGTTCAATCATCACAAGGGCAAACACTGGGTATCTTAGTGATGAATATCATTCTACAAGAGTTCCTTGAGCTGACTTGGCAAGATGAATTTTTAGCCAAAAACATTGAAATCATTGTACAAGATGATAATAAAAGAGAATTATTCCAAATGCGTCATTCAGATCAAAAAGACAATCTTTTTGGTCTTCTAGATTTTCCATCAGTAACTCGGAATTTATATTTTCCTACATTAGATAAGTCTTTAGTTATCACAACGATTTATTTGGATACCGATTATCGTCCTTTTATTTATGGTGCAGCCTCCAGCTTTTTAATCTTTATGTTAACCCTCTCTGTTTCCGTTAGCGTTAAAAGCTACGCCAACCGTTTACAAGTTTCGAATAAACTTGTGGCTGAAAAAACACAGAAGCTTAGAGTTCAAGCCACACACGATTCATTAACAGGGCTATTCAATCGACAAGCGCTAGCAGAGCAGCTAGAAGATTTTATAAGCCAAATCACCCCAACGGGAGGCAATGGCTTTGCCATCCTGTTTATCGACTTAAATCGATTCAAAATTGTTAATGATTCAATGGGACACACTATTGGAGACTTGCTGCTACAACAAGTTGCTCAGCGTTTGATTAACAATGTCCGCAATGACGATATCTGTTACCGGTTTGGTGGAGATGAATTTATCGTTTGCCTCAGAAACAAGCTTAATCGATACGATGTCAGCAACATCTGTCAGCGCTACCTAACCACACTGACCGAACCCTACTACTGCGATGGTCTTTCATACAATATTGGTGCAAGCATCGGTGTTACAACGGTAAATTCATCCACTCAAACGTTAACAAACATCCTACGCGAGGCCGATACCGCCATGTATCGAGCCAAAAAATCCCCTACGGATCACGTTGTCTTTTACGATGACACCATGTTTGATCAAGCCAAGCAGCGCTTTACTGTTGAAAACGAATTAAGTGAAGCGCACAGCAAAAAACAGTTGCTTCTGTATTATCAACCTGTTTTCTCCGTAAGCTCTGATACGGTTACGGCATTTGAAGCCTTGTTGCGTTGGGATCACCCAGAAAAAGGGTGGATTTCACCTGCTGTTTTTATTCCTGTCGCTGAAGAAACCGATCAGATTATCGAAATAGGTGATTGGATATTGGACGAAGTCTGCGCCACCATTCAGCAAATCTGGGACAAGTCGGTTTCCGGCACATGCCCGCGAATCAACGTGAACGTTTCAGTAAAACAGTTAAAATCTGGTCATATCGTTAAAACACTTCGTAGCGTTCTCAAAAAATATCGATTTCCTAATTCCCTTCTTGGTATAGAAATCACTGAATCCACCCTGCTCAACCACACAACGGCTAGTAATACTCTTAAGCAGATAAAATCGCTAGGTGTGTCACTTTATCTTGATGATTTTGGTACGGGTTACTCGTCTTTAGCTGTGCTTAATGATTACCCATTTGACGTTGTGAAAATGGATAGAAGCTTCATCTGGAAACTGAATAAGAAGGGAGATAAGTCCTCACAGCTTTGTGAAGCCATTATCAAAATGTCGCATTCTATTAACCTAACGGTTGTCGCTGAAGGGGTAGAAACTCAGGCTCAATTTGATATGCTTAAAAGCTATCAATGCGACTATATACAAGGCTTTTTGAAAGGAAAGCCTGTTGCCAAAAGCGAAATGTCACGCTTTATTGCCTCTTCAAGCGCCGCTAAGCAATTATCAAATATCGCGTCAAAACATAAGAAATCTGAAAACGCTTAGCCGACGCTAAGATGGTTGCTTAACCTGATCTAGGGATCAGGGGTTACTAGTCCGCTGGATAAACAACACCTATCTGCTTTCTGACTTCTGTTAGTACTTTCGCTGTTAATTTTGAAAGCTTCTCGGCATTTGAATCCGTTACGTCACCGTTGACTAGCTTGGCAAAATGTTGTGCTTCATACACCATACTCATTTCATTTGAAGGCAGTGTTATGTTTTGCGTCGCGCCGCCTCTCGGTTTGATTTCAATGTTCTGTGCTTCAGACAAGTGGTGAATAACAATGTTGCCATTCTCACCTTGTATCTCACTTGGTATCGCTGAATCCGCCACTTTGGAATGAGTAATTACAGCGTCGAAACCATCGAACTCAAGCAGCACACTGCCCTGACCATCCACGCCCGATTCTAAAATCGTCGCTGTTGCGTACACGCTCTTTGGTTCGCCAAACAGACTGATTGCACTGGCAATACAATAGTAGCCAATGTCCATTGTTGAACCGTTCGAAAACTCGGGGTTAAATGTATTTGGGTTTTCACCATTCAGATATTTTTGGTAACGAGAAGAGTACTGGCAGTAGTTTAGGATTGCTTTGCGTACAGGAGAGATATCAGAAAGCTTATTTTTGACCAACTCAAAATTGGGTAGATAATTTGTTTTAAACGCTTCAAATAGAATGACATTGTGTTCGTGTGCCACTGCGAACATCCTTTCAACTTCTTCATAATTGGATGCCAATGGTTTTTCACAGATAACGTGTTTTCCGTGACGCATCAACGCAATGGCTTGTTCACAGTGAAAGGAGTTCGGGCTTGCGAGGTATACAGCATCAATATCATTGTTCACACATAAACCATCAAAATCCGTAATGATCCTCTCACAATCGAATTTTTCAGCAAATGCCACACCTGTTTCGTGATTCCTGGAATAAACCGCGGCTAAAGTGTACTGCTCAAAGCTCAATGCGGCTTTTACGAAATGTTCTGTAATCCAATTTGTCCCTACTACTGCCAGCTTTATCATTTGTTTCCCTAATTCGTTAACGTCGCTTAGCGGTCAATAATCATCATCTTAAAAGGAACAATTTTCAACACCATTTCAAGTAAGGATTTGTGACAGAAACAACCGAATGATCAACAAATTATTTACAATTTCGACCCAATGCTCTTCAATAAAAATATTGCTCGTACTCTGAGCTTACAATTTGGAGACGCTATGACTGGCAGCAAACCCATTTGGGTCCCGACCTCAGAAAGAATAGAAAACGCATTAATCACGGATTTCATTCAACAATTGAATTCTCATTATGCGCTGTCTATTTCTACCTATGACGAGCTTCAACAGTGGTCGGTAGATGCCAGCTCTCAATTTTGGCAATTTTTGTGGGATTACGTTGGCGTTGTTGGCGTTAAAGGGGAAGCCATCAACGAACTTGGTCCTTCCAAATGGCAAGATAGTGTCATCAGTAGAGACACGCTTTGGTTCCCTGAAGCAACATTAAATTATGCTGAAAACCTTTTAACTGGATCATCGGTGTTACCGCAATCCGCTGCGATAGAGTTTTACAACGAACGAGGTGAAACGAGTACCTTATCGTGGGAGAAACTTGAAGAACAGGTCTCGACGGTTCAACAATGGCTTCAAGATTGCGGCGTAAAAAGAGGCGATGTAGTTGCAGGCTATCTCCCCTACCTTACTGAAACGGTTGTCGCCATGCTCGCAACAACTAGCCTAGGGGCCATTTGGACTTCAACATCACCTGATTTCGGTATAGACAGCGTTCTTGAACGTTTCGGTCAGGTAAAGCCTAAGGTGCTGTTTTGTTGTGATGGTTATTCCTTTGCGGGGAAGAACCATGATATGCGAAACAAAAACCAAGCACTCAGCGAACATCTTGATTCATTAAAGCAGGTTTGCCAAATTGAATACCTCAATTTACCGCCATTAACAGGCAGTATCAGCTGGACTGAGGTGAACAAACGCTTTTCGCCTAAAGAGATTGAATATTGCCAGGTCGGTTTTAACGAGCCTTTATTTATTCTTTACTCTTCTGGCACCACAGGGAAACCAAAATGCATCACCCATTCCGTTGGTGGCACCCTTCTCAACCACAAAAAAGAACATCAGCTTCATTGTGATATCAAGGCAGAAGAGCGTGTGTTCTACTACACAACTTGCGGCTGGATGATGTGGAATTGGCACGTTTCTGCGCTCGCCAGTGGCGCAACTTTGGTTGTGTTTGATGGCAGCCCTGTATACCCAAATGAGGGTGTTTTGTGGGATATTTCGCATCGTTCTGGCGTGTCATTGTTTGGCACTTCAGCAAAGTATCTCGCTGCGTTAGAAAAGAATGCCTATTCACCGAAGCAGAACTTTAA
Organism: Vibrio penaeicida; assembly: GCF_002933855.1. Classification (GTDB taxonomy): domain Bacteria; phylum Pseudomonadota; class Gammaproteobacteria; order Enterobacterales; family Vibrionaceae; genus Vibrio; species Vibrio penaeicida_A. The sequence goes on along the minus strand of NZ_BFAQ01000040.1, from coordinate 7,314 downwards.
CCTCAGTGCAGTTCGAACACTTTGCTCGACAGGATCGGCGCTTTACCCCGAGCAATTTGACTACGTATATCAACATATCGGACAGGATATTCATCTCGCCTCCATTTCTGGGGGAACTGATATTTGCGGTTGTTTTGTACTTGGAAATCCAATATCCCCCGTTTACAGGGGAGAATGCCAAGGGCGCGGTCTCGGGCTCAGTGTTGACGTTGTTGATGAAAATGGATCACCTCTTCGTTCAGAACGAGGAGAGTTAGTCTGCTTAAATAGCTTCCCCAATCAACCAGTTGGTTTTTGGAATGACAGCGGTGAACGTTATCACAACGCTTACTGGGATAAATTTGAAAACGTATGGCATCACGGAGACGATGTCGTACTAACAAACAACAATGGCATGATCTTCTATGGCCGTAGTGACACTGTGCTCAACCCAGGTGGCGTGCGTATTGGCACGGCTGAGATATATCAGCAAGTTAATCAGTTGGAAGGCATTACTGATTCCATTGCCGTCGGGCAACAATGGGATGGCGACGAGCGCATCATACTGTTTGTCCAGTTAGAAAAAACACATTCACTTTCCGATGATTTAATCGTCTTGATTAAAAATACGCTTAAAACTCGCTGCTCGCCACGACATGTCCCTGCTGTAATCCTTGCGGTAAGTGACATTCCGAGGACAAAGTCCGGCAAGCTCGTTGAAGTTGCAGTAAAAGAAGTAATACATGGCAATGAAGTCAAAAACATTGGCGCTATTGCCAACCCAGAAGTGCTCGGCGAAATTGCCTCCGTCTTTGGTCGGATCTAACACCGAATCGATCTTAGTTTTAGCTACATCCAAACCAGCTTTACGTGAAGCTGGTTTTCTTCTCGATCCGGTAGGAAATGAACCTTGCTTAAATTCCCACGCTCAGCATTGAACTGTCGTAAATGCTTGCATTATTTGCTATTTTTTAATGACATTTACCCACATGCCTCTCCAGGATCTCGCGTTTTATGAACCTTTCTCAAGTTGAAGCCTTTTGCACCGTCGCTGACGTTGGTTCGGTTTCTGAAGCAGCTCGTCAACTCGAATGCAACAGAACCAAACTCAGTATGGCGATAAAAGCGTTAGAGAAAGAACTGAATACTGAATTGTTCGTGCGCTCTGGCAACCACCTCTCCCTTTCAGAAGCGGGTAAAGCGATTTATAAAGATTGCGAGAGTTTATTGGTCACGCAAAAAAGGATCGTGCAAACTTGTCGGCAAGTATCGGGGGAATTTAACGCAGAAGTATGGATTGCGCGAGACGACTCACTTCCAGATGAACTATGGCAAAATCTAGCGCACCAGATAAACAAAAAGTTTCCTGCCACGTCTTTTAACATGGTTCTTGCGTCAAGTGGTGACTTAGCTAACTTGGTTGAAACGCAGCAAGTTGATTTCGCATTTGGTGTCGATTACGAACGAACAGATGATCCGCGTGTCACTTACCACCCGATAGGTAAAATTCGGATGATGTCCGTTTGTCGAGCTGGGCACCCTTTAACAAAAATGCGCCGTGTCGCAGATGAAGATTTGCGCAATGCAATGCAAGCTTCCATCGCCTACTTGAACGAGAAAGATAACCCAGAGCTTCAGCCTTTTTCTCTTCGTTATATTGGCTTTTCAAGTTTCGATTACATGCTTAGCACCATTCTCGGAGAAGATGCCTGGGGCGTGTTACCTGAACCCTTAATTCGCCCCCTACTTCGTCAAGAAAAAATCGCAGTAATTAAGCATACCTATGGTCTGACTCAAGAAGACTATTGCATGTTCACCGCAGCAGGAATGACCGAGGATGCCGCTATGGTTTGGCTGGCAGACAAACTCAGTGATTACCTGTTTGATTTCTAAGCCATCACTGAGAGTCAAATATATTGACACTAAAATGACAATCTAACCAGTTGATATATAAGGACTATAGTTTAAACCCACAAATCTTGTGTTTTCATCCAATCAGTTTTTGTTTGTAAAATGTCCATCTAGCACGAAGAATGAAAGTGTATTCACAACCGAGACATTTTATGTGTGCTAGGACAAGCAAAAACGAAAACAGCGTATTAACCTTTTCAGCCCTTCTAGCTTCTGGCTTCGCGTTCGGTGGTTTGATTCTTGGATTATGGGTGGGTTCGCTGGTCATTGTTTTTGATGGTGTCTACTCCTTAATTAGTCTGCTGTTAACTTTATTGTCACTAGTCGCCGCGTGGTACATTCAAAAGCCGTCTGATGCTCAATTCCCCTTCGGGCGCGCTGTTATCGAACCCATTGTTATTGTAATTAAAGCCGCATCTATACTCGGTGTCGTTCTATATGCTTTATATTCAGCTATTGACGCCCTGCTAACTGGTGGACGTGAAGTCGACGCTTCAATCGCAACATTATTTGGTGTTGTTAACGTTTTTGGCTGTGGATACGCATGGTGGGTAATTGCTCGCAAAAGCAAACAACACTCGTCTGGTCTGATTGAAGCAGAAGCTAAGCAATGGCAAATGGATACATTGCTGAGTGTGGTTGTTACAGCAGGGTTTGTTGTCGCGTGGTTCGTTTCTATTTCCCCTTACAGCGAATATGCAGTATACGCCGATCCAGCCATGATGGTCTGCATGTCTTTCTATTTCATTAAAGTACCGTTTGATATGTTGAAAGACGCACTACGTGAACTGTTGATGATGTCGCCCAATAAAGAACTGTGTCAGAAAGTGGATAAAGGCATATCGGCGGTAGAACAAGAAATGCCACAAGACATTCAAGTTACTGGTGTTACAAAAATAGGCCGCGAACTTAGAGTGGACGTTGATATTCATACCGACAAGAAAACCATCGAGATCGGTGATATAGAGCGAACTAGAACTAAGATCACTCGCAGGCTTTCAGCCCTACCCTACGATTTACAACTCAATTTGAACGTCTGTTAATCACCATTCGAATTTAATATTGAACGCGCCAAATAGAGCGCGTTTAATATTAAGGGAAACCAGCTAGCCCGAACCTTGCCTGAAAACCCGATGCTTCTCATATACGTGGAAATCTCTGAACTAAGCAAATCTCTTTCAGCTAAGAAAACCTCTGAGTTAAGCAATTCTCTGAGCTACGCAATGTGAAGTGGTTTAGCTACAGAACTATCAATTTCTACACATGAACTGAGGTTAATCAAAGTTTTTATAGCGAAACAATTTTAAAGTTGTATTATAAATACATCTTTAAAATCTAAAGGTCTGAGCTATGTTAAACATCACCGACATGAGAGTCGAAAATAAGATTCCCCCTATCTTACGTCTTGGTTTTAGACCGTTTTTTCTAGCGGGTCCGATTTACGCCATTATCGCTATTATTGTCTGGGTATTTGCCTTTCAGAATGGCCAACCTAGCAACCTAAATGTTCCTGCGCTTTGGTGGCACGTACATGAGATGTTTTTTGGTTTCGCTATGGCGATTGTAGCGGGCTTTGTTCTCACTGCGGTACAAAACTGGACTGGTGTAAATGGCACTAAGGGATATCGGCTCGCCGCAATTTTCTTATTGTGGTGCCTTCCTAGAGTATTGTTTTGGACGCCGGCCCCTCTCTGGCTCATCTCTATCATCGAAGCTATGTTTCTTCTTGCTACTGCATATGAAATTGGTTATCGAGTCTTTAGAACAAAAGGTTGGAAGAACTTATTTTTTGTGCCGATGTTCTTGCTAGCCATAGGCGCGAATTTCGCAAGCTACGCGACCATAAAAGGGTTGCCCCCATTTCCTGCCAGTGCTGTATGGCAATCGATGATGTGGTGGTTTGTGTTATTGCTCTCCATCATGGGGGGAAGAGTCATTCCATTTTTTACCGCTAGACGGTTTCAGTTTGAAAAGCCTCAGCCAATTGCTTGGTTAGAATGGGTGGCAACGCTACCTTTAGTGCTTTTATTTATAACGAGCTTTTTCCCTCTTACACACCAGCAAATTGGGCAGTGGTTAATGCTGACTGCGGCAGTCGGTCAATTCTATAGAGTGGCTCGCTGGAAAACATGGAAGACCTTCTCTGAGCCTTTAGTGTGGTCTCTGCACTTGGCTTACCTATGTATTCCCATTGCATTAACTGTTCGCGGGTTAACTTCTAATGGCTTTGTAAGCCATACTATGCTGCATCTTATTGCGTTAGGCGCACTTGGTGGTTTAATTCTCTCCATGATATCGAGAGTGACTATGGGGCATACTGGTCGGGAGATTTACAAAGGGCCCAAAATGAGAATAGCTTTTGCTGCATTAATCCTGGCTGCTGTACTGCGTAGTATTGGCGTTTCTGTGGCACCATCAGCCATGATGCCACTGATCCACACATCGGCATTATTGTGGGTTGTAGCATTCGCCCTATTTGTGTGGAAGTTTGCCCCTATGCTTTGGTCACCAAGAATCGATGGCAGACCAGGCTAAAACTTTAAAACTCAACCAGCCCCTTATTTTTGGGGCTGGTTGTTCGTTGAGCTTTATATACTTACAACCTATCGAGTAATGCTTTAACCAATTTGTTAATCCCAGCAAACGCTTCAGAGATCGATTCAGCCAACATGTAAGCTGGAGTGGTAATGAGTTTTCGTTCTTCATCGACGAGTATATCCGTGACATCGCAGTTAACGTGCTTTGCCCCCATAGATTCCAAAGTAGACGCTGTCTCCGCGTCTCTCCCGATCGTCAACTTAACTCCTTCGCCATAAACCTTGGGTAATAGCGCTGGTGCGATGCACATATACCCCGCAGGTTTGCCTTCACTAGCGAATGCTTTACACACGTCAAGTACCGAGCTGTGAACACTGCATTCTTTACCTTCAAACGCAAACGACGATAAGTTTTTAGCCACCCCAAATCCACCAGGTACTAGGAGTGCGTCAAACTCGCTTACCTTTAATTCGCTGATATCCTGAATATTCCCTCGTGCAATTCGTGCAGACTCAGAAAGAACATTTCGGCTTTCAGTCGTCACTTCCCCGTTTAAATGATTAACAACATGGTGCTGTTCGATGTTTGGAGCAAAGCAATGCCAAGAGGCTCCATTTTGCTCTATCGCGAACATAGACAATACGGCTTCATGAATTTCTGCTCCGTCATACACCCCACAACCACTTAAAATAACTGCCACTCTTTTCATTCTTTTTCCTTATTTATACCCAACAAAATAACTGGGCATTATCTGACATTTAGCACCGACCAAATTCTCACTATACCCAAAGAAATTAAACAAAAGCGCGATCACGGTCAGACAAAAACAGCCTACTCGAAAGCAGGCCGTTGGATTAGTTCATTAGGGTTAGAGGGTGCGAACTAATTCGCTAAAACATATAGTTTAAAGAAAGCCCCTACAACTCTATAACTTAAAGAAGTCTATAACTTAAAGAAAGAGAGCTGATGTTTTTGCTGTTCTGCCAGCTCAGATAATTCACCACTTGCTGTCGCACTTTGGCTTATACCCGTAACGTTTTGGTTAACTAGCTCCGACATATTGTTAATATTGCGGTTAATATCTTGTGTTACTTGAGATTGTTGCTCTGCAGCGGTCGCGACCTGAGCGTTCATATCATTGATATCCGCTACAGATTCAGTAATCCCTACCACTGAATCATTCGCTTGATTACTCAGCGACTCGTTTAACTTCAGCATCTCCAAACTGGTTTGCATGCTTTGGTTAGCTAGACCAGACTTGGCTTGTAGCTCTTCAATAATAGTTTGAATTTCTTGAGTTGAATCTTGAGTGCGCGCCGCCAGCATTCTCACTTCATCTGCTACAACAGCGAAGCCTCTGCCCGACTCTCCAGCGCGTGCTGCTTCAATCGCTGCATTTAGCGCTAATAGGTTCGTTTGCTCAGACACACCACGAATCACTTCAATAACATTGTTGATTTGCTCTGATTGCTCTTGAAGCTGAGTTACCACACTTGCAGCTTCATTTAATGATGAAGACATTTGCAAGTTCGCATCTTCAGCTTCTCGGAACACATCTAAGCTAGATTTTGCCAATTGATCTGCTTGCTTAGCCGTTGAATCCGCTGCTGTTGCATTGTCGGATACATTGTCAGCGGTACTTGCAAGCTCTGTTACAGCGGAAGCCACTTGTTCCAACTCGTTCTGTTCTTGCTGAGCATTTCGTTCAGCTTGCGTCATTACCGCTGCCAACTCGGTTGATGCAGAGGCAACATCTTCACTAATGCGTGTTAGCGCTCCTACCGTTTTGTGCAACTGAGAAACAGTGGTGTTTACATCAGCGCTTAGCTTAGCAATCTCGTTGTCACCATCTTGATCGGCTCTTACCGTTAGGTGACCTGCCGCCAGCTTACGCATCACTTCTTGTAACTTAGTTATAGGTGTTACGATCAAGCCAGATAACCACCACGCCACTGTTAGTGAAATCGCAAATACCGCTAACAGTATGTAAGTTGCATTGGATTTAACTTGTTCGTTGCGTCTTAAGCTGTCGTCTAAGTGCTCCATTGCGTACTCATTAACCTGCTTCGATAGCTTATTAATCTCTTGCACCATATCGTTACCAATCTTTCGGTATTCAGAGATAAATGCATCAAACTTAGCATCTGATAGTGTGCCGTTATCGTGATTGTTAAGAATTGGCACCGCTCGGTGTGAGTAATCTACGTATGCTGAAATAGATTGTTTTACTTTGTCGACTTCACGCTGAAAAACGGTTGTTTTTTCAAGCTGCGACAATTGCTGGGTAAGAAACTGCCCTTTCTCACGAAGATGCAATTGAAAGTCGTCTCGACGGCTAGGATCGTAAATTGCGTATACGGCACTAATTCTTAATGGGTAAATAGTATCGTCTAACTTGGCAAGGGTATCCTTATAGAAAACTAATGAGCTTACATTATCTGCCATGTCTTTTTGTTCGGCTTCCAAGTTCATTTTTGTTATCCAAAGTGAACCAAATAAAGCGATGACAAGAATAAGAACTGGGATTAGGACTTGAACTCGAATAGATATATTTTTCAAAGAAAATGGCATAGGTACCTCATACAGTTTTTTAACTGCATCCCTGCTGATCATATTTAGAAAGCAGGAATATAGAGCAGCACCTTATTTTTGTCCACAATAAAAACAAGCTTTACCAATTTTAATTGGTTAAATTTTAAGCCATTAAATTGACACGCAGTCAGTAATCTGGCGTTTGTTTATTTGTTAGTGATATATATATCAAATAAAGGTCAAAAACAGAAAATAAATAGAATTATTTAAATTTGTTACAGTAAGTTAATAAGGCATATTTTAGCTCCTTCACAATGAAAAAGGTTATCATTTACATAACAATAAGTTATAAGA
>NZ_BFAQ01000039.1 GCF_002933855.1 Vibrio penaeicida | reverse complement strand
CGGGAACCCCTCCAGGGTGCTTTTTATACTTAGCTACTGTTTTCCCAACTCAGTAACCAAGTGCGGAGCGCATGATAGCAAACTCGATTATGCTGTAAAGAGATTTCTTAGATATTTGGCGCGAATGCTGACTTTTTGGGCAAGAGCAACAAAAATTGGGCGTTTTGTATTAATTTTATGCGTAGCAACAGGTTACTTACCCATTAATTCGCAAACTTTACATTCCTTTACGCTCAAAGCCGTATCACTTGATAGAATTGCATTTATACAAACTTCGAGCTTTCCATATGAAAACTAAATCGATAATTCCTATTCTTTTATTCACTTTTATCTTTATCAACCCAGTGGCATTTGCAAAAGGGGCGCGCGGTGACCGATCCATCGCTGTTGTTACTTCGGAAGTGGCAACGCACGAGATTTCACAGTCGCTTTCTTTGATCGGAAAACTCGAAGCGAGTGAAAGTGTTGTGATTGCCCCAGAAGCGGCGGGCAAGGTCGACAGTATTTTGATCCGGTCGAATCAAGACGTAAAGAAAGGTCAATCGTTGGTAAAATTGAGTGACGACAAAGCGAAAGCCTCCGTGGCTGAGGCGACTGCGTATTTATCTGATCAGCAAAGGATTTTAAAAGAGTACCAACGGCTCTTAAAAAAAGGCGCTATTACTCAAACTGAAATTGATGGGCAAAAAGCCGCAGTAGAAATCGCAAAGGCTCGTTTAGCCGTCGCCAAAGCGAGTTTAAATGACTTGCATATAGATGCGCCATTTTCTGGCACGGTCGGATTTGTTGATTTTAGCCGAGGTAAACTGGTCAGTATTGGTGAGCAGTTACTTACTCTAGATAACTTAATGTTGATGGAATTGGATCTGCAAGTGCCCGAGCGCTACCTAGCCCAATTGTCTGTTGGCATGCTGGTAACCGCTGAAAGTCAAGCATGGGGAAATACCGTGTTTCAAGGCAAAGTGGTCGCTATCGACCCACGTATTAATCCAAACACGTTGAACCTGAGAGTGCGCGTGCATTTCAATAACCCAAACAAGCAACTCAAACCAGGAATGCTGATGGCTGCGACGCTTGATTTTCCTTCATTAAATGCGCCAATCATTCCGGTTCAAGCTCTTCAATATTCGGGCACAAAACGCTTTGTTTTCGTCATTGATGAAAACAATCAGGCTCATAAAACGGAAATTCTGCTTGGTGCGCGTATTGATAACCAAGTTGTGGTTGAGAAAGGCTTAGACATTGGTCAGAAAATCGTAACTCAAGGCGTCGTAAACATGCGTGACAGTGCAAAAGTTCGCGAGGTTAACGCTTCGGAAGGACAGAGCAAAGGTAACGCAGACAAGAATGCATCGCAGAAGGAGCAATAACCATGTGGTTATCTGATGTTTCTGTAAAGCGCCCTGTTGTTGCTATTGTCCTGAGTTTACTGCTTTGTGTGTTTGGTTTGGTTTCCTTTTCAAAGCTTGCCGTTCGCGAAATGCCCGACATTGAAAGCCCCATCGTTACTGTAAGCACTCGCTACGATGGCGCTTCAGCTACGATCATGGAAAGCCAAGTTACGTCTGTATTGGAAGACCAACTTTCTGGCATTAGCGGCATTGACGAAATTACCTCAGTTTCTCGAAATGGCTTTTCGCGGATCTCTATCAAATTTGAGCTAGGTTACGACTTAAATACTGGGGCCAGTGATGTGCGAGATGCCGTCGCTCGCGCACAACGTCGGTTACCAGACGAAGCGAATGATCCGATTGTTTATAAAGACAATGGCAGTGGGGAAGCTTCGGTATACATTAATTTAAGTTCTTCCGAACTCGATAGAACACAATTAACAGACTACACCGAACGCGTATTGGTGGACCGGTTTTCACTGATTTCCGGAGTGAGTTCCGTCAATATTTCCGGTGGTCTTTATAAAGTGATGTATGTGAAGCTGAAGCCTGCATTAATGGCAGGAAGAGGGGTTACAACAACCGACATCACTAGCGCTTTGCGTAGCGAGAATGTGGAAAACCCGGGCGGCGAAGTGCGAAACGACACAATGGTCATGTCGGTACGTACTGCTCGCCTCTACAATACCCCAGAAGATTTTGACTACTTGGTGGTAAAACAAGCCAGCAATGGGACACCAGTCTATCTCAAAGATGTTGCTGACGTATTCATTGGTGCACAAAACGAAAACTCGACGTTTAAGAGCGACGGTGTCGTTAACGTTAGTTTGGGCATTGTTCCCCAGTCGGACGCTAACCCGCTTCAGGTAGCAAAAGCCGTTCACCAAGAAGTTGAGCAGATCCAAAAATTTCTTCCTGAGGGGACACGTCTGGCTATTGATTATGATTCGACGGTCTTTATCGATCGCTCAATCTCCGAGGTGTATAACACGCTCTTTATAACAGGCGGTTTAGTTGTTCTCGTCCTGTACATTTTTATCGGTCAGGTTCGAGCAACGTTAATACCAGCGGTAACCGTACCAGTATCGCTTATCTCATCATTTATAGCGGCTTACTATTTTGGGTTCTCGATCAACTTGATCACATTGATGGCATTGATCTTATCGATTGGTTTGGTCGTGGATGACGCCATTGTTGTTGTCGAAAACATTTATCACCATATTGAGCGTGGAGAGTCGCCGTTACTTGCGGCGTATAAAGGCACAAGAGAAGTTGGCTTTGCTGTTGTCGCGACCACTCTAGTTTTGGTGATGGTATTTTTGCCTATCTCATTTATGGAAGGAATGGTTGGCTTATTGTTTACCGAGTTTTCGGTTTTATTAGCAATGTCCGTCATTTTTTCCTCTTTGATTGCCCTTACATTAACGCCCGTATTAGGCAGTAAGATCCTCAAAGCCAACGTTAAACCTAACCGTTTCAATCGTTTTATTGATTCAATGTTTGGCAAGTTAGAACGTACATACAGGCGAGCTTTGTCGAAAGCGATGGCATGGCGAGTTATTGCACCCATTATCATTCTTGGGTGTGTTGGTGGAAGCGTTTATTTGATGGAGCAAGTACCTTCACAATTGGCACCAAAAGAGGACAGAGGCGTTCTATTTGCGTTTGTACGTGGCGCTGACGGCACCAGTTACAATCGAATGAACGCCAATATCGACATTGTGGAGCAACGCTTGCTTCCACTGTTAGGGCAAGGTGTATTGAAATCCTTTAGCGTTCAATCACCAGCTTTTGGTGGTAGAGCGGGAGACCAAACCGGTTTTGTCATCATGATATTAGAAGATTGGCAAAATAGAGACAAAACGGCTCAGGAAGCTTTGGGTATGGTTCGTAAAGCGTTAGGGGATATCCCCGATGCCCGGGTGTTCCCAATGATGCCCGGTTTCAGAGGCGGATCAAGTGAGCCAGTTCAGTTTGTACTCGGAGGCTCGGATTATCAAGAACTGCAAAAGTGGGCAGATCTAATAAAAGACAAAGCCAACGATAGCCCATTTATGAATGGAGCAGAAATAGACTACTCAGAAAAAACGCCTGAACTGGTTGTAAGTGTCGATAAGCAGCGTGCAGCAGAATTGGGCATCAAAGTAACAGATGTTTCCAACACACTCGAAGTCATGCTCGGTGGTAAAACTGAAACCACGTTTATCGAACGTGGGGAAGAGTACGATGTTTATCTCCGTGGCGATGAAAACCACTTCAACAGTGCGATGGATCTTAGCCAAATTTACATGCGAACACGAAGCGGTGATCTGGTTACTTTAGATGCGGTAACTAAGATAGAAGAAGTGGGTTCATCCATACGCTTGTCACATACCAATAAGCAGAAATCCATCACCATCAGTGCGAATCTCAACGATGGGGTAACGTTAGGTGACGCTTTAGATCATCTGGATAACCTTGCGATTGACAACTTACCAAGTGATATCAGCGTGGCGTATTCTGGAGAGTCGAAAGAATTCAAGGAAAACCAAGCAAGTGTATTGGTCGTTTTTGCTTTGGCGCTATTGGTGGCTTATCTGGTATTAGCTGCACAGTTTGAGAGTTTTATTAACCCACTTGTTGTGATGTTTACTGTTCCAATGGGCGTTCTAGGTGGATTTTTGGGACTATTCTTTATGGAACAAGGGCTCAATATTTACAGCCAAATTGGCATGATTATGTTGATAGGCATGGTAACCAAAAATGGGATATTGATTGTTGAATTTGCCAACCAACTTAGAGACAAAGGCGTTGAGTTTGAGCAAGCGATAGTCGATGCAGCAGCGAGGCGTTTACGACCGATCCTAATGACGGCGTTCACCACGCTTTCTGGCTCAATTCCGTTAATATTATCGAGCGGAGCAGGCTACGAAAGCCGAGTGGCTGTGGGTACGGTAATTTTCTTTGGAATGGCGTTTGCCACATTGGTTACTCTGTTTGTGATTCCAGCGATGTATCGATTGATCTCTGCTCGTACACATTCCCCTGGCTATGTAGAATCGCAATTAAACGCTGAGCTGGCAAAGGACGTAAAAGCACGTTCATCGCACGGTGAGATCGCTTTGGCGTCATTAAATCCAAAACCCGAATTGAACACAAATAAGGAATAGCAATGGTCGATTTTAATTACAAGAACTTAAGCCAAGAAGAACAAGACAAACTGGATGCTGCTGTCTTTCGTCGCCTACTTAGTCACTTGGACAATAATAAAGACGTTCAAAATATCGACCTGATGATTCTGGCTGGGTTCTGTCGTAATTGCTTTAGCAAGTGGTATAAAGCAGAAGCCGATGACCAAGGGCTGGAATTGTCGATAGATGATGCGAGAGAACGTGTTTATGGAATGACTTACGGCGAGTGGAAAGAAAATCACCAGTTGCCAGCTACTCCAGAACAGTTAGCAGCATTTGAAGCGCGATCAAAAAAGTAGTGAGTAAGAAAAAGCGCCTTTCGGCGCTTTTTTAGTTTCTTAATTTTTTTGGGGGGGAAGGGGGCAAAAATCAGCCTGAAAGGTCAACATACCTTAGTATCCAAATTTTTGCTCTAGCTCATCAAGGTAGGGGGACAAATCCCCAATGTGGATGTTAAGCCAATCCGAGTTGTAGTAGGTATCAAGGTATCGTTCACCGCTATCGCATAGCAGAGTGACTAATGATCCCGTTTCTCCCTTGGCGTGCATTTCGATCGCTAATTGAAGAACGCAATACAGATTTGTTCCTGTTGATGCGCCCACTTTTCTGCCGAGTTTTCTCTCTAACCAATGTGCTGTTGCGATGCTGGCGGCATCTGGGATAGTACGCATTTCATCAATAACGCCGGGAATAAAGCTAGGTTCTACGCGTGGCCGGCCTATTCCTTCAATACGGCTGCCCATATTCAGTGTTATAGAACGATCACCAGTACGATAATAAGCATGAAATACAGAATTTTCTGGGTCTACAACACACAGTTTAGTCGGGTGCTTTTGGTAGCGAATAAATCGCCCAATTGTCGCGGACGTGCCACCCGTTCCTGCACTCATAACTACCCAAGTCGGTATGGGATGATCTTCTTGCGCCATTTGCTCGAATATACTGTTGGCAATGTTATTGTTCCCACGCCAATCGGTCGCTCTTTCTGCGTAGGTAAACTGATCCATGTAATGACCGTTTAGCTCTTCCGCCAATCTTCGTGATTCTGAATAGATTTCATCTGTGCGGTCGACAAAGTGAGCTTCTCCACCATAAAACTCGATTTGCTTTATCTTTGAACGAGCCGTTTTCTTAGGTACAACCGCGATGAAACGCAATCCGAGTAAACGAGCAAAATAGGCCTCACTTACCGCCGTACTGCCTGAAGACGATTCAATGATCGGGGTGTCAGGGCCAATCCAGCCATTGCAAATCGCGTACAAAAACAGTGATCTCGCAAGTCTATGCTTAAGCGAGCCTGTGGGGTGGGTACTTTCATCCTTCAAGTAAACATCAATGCCTTCAATGTAAGGCAAGTTGAGTTTTATGAGGTGTGTATCGGCACTTCTTTGGAAGTCGGCCTCTATTTTTCGGATTGCACTATTGGTCCAATCATGGTCAATACTCATTGCAAACAGCTCCTTGTTTACGACTTTCCACTTTTGTTATAAGTAAGTGATTGCGACACTCGCGAATTCACTTGGATAAAACGATAGCCCTATGGCTAGGAAAGCAACGTTTGTTAGAAAAAACACGTCGCTTTAGAAGCAAATTGAATTCAAAAAAACATGTTACTTCAGATCGTTTCGGGATATATAGAGTACGCTCGAAATGTAAGAAAATGTTTATTGTTTTTATACATTGTGGCCTAATTAAGGGAATTTATTTCTACATTTGAATTTTTTATGAGTAAACCATCACTGGATAGAATAGACAGAGAGCTTCTTATCCTATTGCAAAAGGACAGTACTTTGTCTTTGAATGAGCTGGCAGAACACGTCCACCTCACTACTACCCCTTGCTGGAAGCGACTAAAAAGGCTTGAAGAAGAAGGGTTTATAGATAAACGTGTGGCGTTATTGAACCCTGAAAAATTAGGATTGTGTTTTACAGCCTTCGTTATGGTCAAAACCAGTGACCATTCCCATGAATGGTATACCCGATTTGTCGAGACAGCTTCTGAGTTTCCAGAGGTGATGGAGTTCTATCGAATGGCCGGGGAATACGACTATATGATGCGTGTTTTAGTGCAAGATATGAAATCATTCGATGATTTCTATAAACAGCTCGTCAATAGCGTGGATGGCATTACCAACGTAACTTCTACTTTTGCGATGGAGACCCTAAAATACACAACAGCACTGCCTGTTTGAGTCAACTCCCGTCAATTCATGTAAAGCTCGGTAAAGACATTCGTAATCGTTAATACCCTGTCTAAACTCATTGTTAAGCGAACAGTTTAGACAGGAGACAACATGAAAGCCCTCTACATAACTCTTACGATAACGATATTAGCAGGATGCAATGCTGGAACGACTGAAACGGATTCTTCATCACCTTCTACTATCAATAACAGCTCATCAGGTCTTCCTCAAAACGGTAATATCACCAATTACACTTTTACTTCCCTTTCGGGTGATTGCCTTGATTACCTCGGCTCTCTCACTTCAAGCGTTACCGATATTCAACGCTCTATTTCATTCAATGGTGCTGTGAGCATATCTTCTGCCGGAAGCAAATGTGTGATTGAAAGTAACCATATCCCAAATCACGACTTTAATGATCAAACGGCATCCTTCGCGACTAATGCAAGCGAACAGGATTCCGATTATGAGATCACAGCGAACCCGGTATTGGCTGGGTCTACTACGGCTTTAAGTATGGCGGTATCGGAGGGGGTATTCCTAAACGGTGTTAATGTCGATATGTTAGCCGCAGCGTGTTACGGCATAGGCAGTGAACCTTTAGGGCAAGAGAAAATTGGATGTGGTCAGAGCCAAATTAATAACCCGTGGCGTTACGATCCAATGTCGAGTTTGAATGGGTTCGGCACCGATCAGCACAATGCTCACGTGCAGCCAACGGGGAAATACCATTATCACGGAAACCCTGTGGCATTATTCATTCAAAATTGCGTGGGTGGGAACGCGTCACCTGTTGTTGGTTTTGCCGCAGATGGTTTTCCGATTTATGGCAGCTGCTTTGATGATAGCGGTACAGTGAGAAAAGCGACACCAAGTTACCAATTGAAATCTGGTACTCGTCAGAACGTGTCAGGGTATTCAACGCCAGTGGCTGGGCAAGGTGTTGTTGCGAGTGGGAATTATGATGGGCAATTTCGCGGAGATTACGAATACGTAAATAACCTTGGAGATTTAGATGAATGTAATGGTATGACGGTGAACGGACAATACGGTTACTACATTACGGACAGTTATCCATGGGTTGTTAATTGTTTCAAAGGAACGGTAGACAGCTCGTTCTCGATGTCTGGAATGATGAGATCGCATAGCCACGATGGGGATGTTCATACACATTAGAGCATCATCTGTTCACCCGAATCGTGCTCAATCATGGCTATGAAAAGAAAACCGGCAGCGAAACGCGCTGCCGGTTTTTTGCGTAAAGATCTGTCGGTATTTCGAGATGTTTTTTCAGCAATACATCGGCTATTTTGCAAACCGCATTACGCCCTCCTGAACGGCAGAGGCAACTAATGCTCCCTGCTGATTGTAGATTTCCCCACGCACGAGCCCACGTGTATTACTTGCGGTAGGGCTGTCTATGGAATAAAGCAGCCATTCATCCATTTTGAATGGGCGATGAAACCACATAGAGTGATCGATTGTCGCTACTTGAAATTTTGGTGTCATTAAAGACACTTCATGTGGATGTAAGGCCGTTACCAAGAATCCCCAATCGGACGCGTACGCTAACAGGTATTGATGAATCAATTGATTGTCAGGTACTTCACCATTGGCTTTAATCCAAAGGTATTGTGTCGGGTCGGTCTTTTTGGGTTTTAGTGGATTAACCACGGTTACAGGACGCACTTCAATGGGTTTTTCGCCACAAAATGCGCGTTTGATTTTCTCAGGTAAGAAATCAGCAATTTGGTTCGCGAGCACCGACTCCGAGGCATAGTTTTCTGGTCCTGGAATATTTGGCATTGTATTTTGATGCTCAAACCCAGGTTCATCACCGTGGTAAGACGCCGTTAAGTAAAAGATCGGACGTCCATTTTGAATCGCTTTCACTCGTCGCGTGCTAAAGCTGCGACCATCTCGCAGATTTTCAACATCATAAATAATGGATTTTTCAGGATCACCTGGAAATAAAAAATAACTGTGGAACGAATGCACAGTCCTATCACTATCTACCGTATAACGAGATGCTGAAAGTGCTTGCCCAATAACTTGTCCACCATACACTTGTGGCAATCCAAGATTTTCACTTTGCCCACGGAAGAGTTCTTTTTCTAGCTGTTCTAACTGCAACAAATCAAGCAGCTCATTTAATGGTTTACTCATCGTACCTCCGTCAAAGTTATGTCAATTAAATACCTTGGATAACGACAAAAAACAAGTTTGGGCGATATACTCGCACCACATCCATTAACTCGGAATAAAAGTGATGAAGAAACTATTGGTACTCGTAATGACTGCCGCTGCTGGCATTGGTCTGGTTGGTTGTCAAAACGCTGAAGAGTCTTCCGCTACCGTTGAAGTTAAACCTGTAGAGATGGCATTTGTTGAAGGCTCAATCTACTACCGTGAACGTATAGCTTTACCGGACAACGCGCAGGTATCGGTATCACTACAAGATATTTCACTTGCCGATGCCCCGTCTGTGCTTCTTGCCAAACAAGAGTTTGAAGCCAATGGAAATCAGGTGCCGTTCTACTTCAAGTTAGACTATAACAAGGCGAATATCCTGCCTCAGCATACATACAGTGTCAGCGCTCGTATTGAAGTGGAGGGAGAGTTGATCTTTATCACCGATACCGTTTTCCCAGTTATTACCGATGTTAATCAAACGCATAAATTGGATCTTATGTTGGTGAATGCGCGCTAACTCCAACGGAAAGACAGACCATTCATCGCTTCTTTAAGTCATTTTTCTACACAGAAACTGTTAGAGGTGAAGAACGAGTGGTCTGATTTTTTGAGCATTCAGCTGTCATTACTGCTGAGTGCTCAATTCATACTCAGAACAATGAAGCGAGCGCTACAGTTCCCATTGATAATCTTTTAAGCGAATCTTTCCCGCCAAATTTACTACCACGCCTTCTTCTTCAAGTTTGCCTTTCTGCCTGTCGAAACTCGATCCTTTTAACGAGATCTCGCCACGACTGTTGATCACTCGATGCCAGGGTAATTTGCTGTTTTTAGGTAGGTTTCCAAGAGCTTTTCCTACATGCCTTGCGTAGCCAGGATATCCCGCTAGTTTTGCGACTTGTCCATAGGTGGACACATTACCATATGGAATTTGGTGAATTACTGCAAAGATTTGGCTTAAAAATTGATCCATACTGAGATTGTCCTATTTCGTCCACGGAATATAAGGAGAGAGCTATGGTATTTTCGTTGCTCCAATTCATTGTTACCACTTTACTTGCGATAGTTTGCGCAAGGGCCTTGAGTTTGAGCGGTGGTGATATTCCTGTATTGGCTTTGGTTATACCCGCATTGTGGATTCTGCCGCAAGGCGGCATTGCGGGGTTGATTCTATTAGCGTCTTTGGCAGTGTATGGTTTTACATTGCCATTGCAACCCATTGCTATGTCTTTGAGTGTTTGGATCTTATTCCCGTTACTAATGGTGACTTTCTCAAGGCGCAGTAGCGTATATGTTCTCATTACAACTGCGGCTACCATAGTGGTAATGCAAGTTGGCATTATGGTGACGCAGGCAGAAGGAAAAATTCCCGGTGAGTGGGGGATAACCCTAATTCAAACTCTATCGGTCATGACGACTTGGTTTGCAGCTAGACATTGGAAAAGCTCATCTCAGCATAGCTGGTGGGCACTTTCACTTATTTTAGCCTTGTGGTTAGCGGGGTGGGCACATGCCGCACTTATCGCTTTGTGTATTGTTGGCATCATCGCATCTGCCGAAACCTTGCCCAAATTATCCAAATTTAACTGGAACAAATTACTTTGCTGGACATTGCCTACTGTAGGGTTTGCTGCAATGGTAACGTCCGAAGCGGTAGAAATTCCTAATCCGGTATTTGTTGTTTGGATATTCTTTTTAGGAACGGCATGGGCGACGGACTACGTACTAAGATCAGCAGATGAACACGATGACTCATAAAATGCTTTAGCTCGTAGCTCAAATTTACTACATATGTTTATCAATAAGTTGCTTTTTGAACAAGCCTCACATTAATTGAGTGTTGTTCTGTGTTTATCTTAGTAGCTCTTTTCTTTGTTACATTAATGTGAAAGATAGATGTGTTTTACGGCACAGAGAGCGATAAGTGAAAAAATTTGCAGCCCTGTTGAGCGCCTTACTGGCACTACAACTTATGGGAATAAAAGTGGTTTATGGGCAAAAATCTCAATATATTGTCGCAACTGAAGCGGATGATGTCGTAACCCATTTTTTGTTTGATATGATATCTGAAGAGTTCTCTGTCGAGGTCGTGTACAAAGACATGCCCGATTTTGAATCCGTTCTTGGATCGGTTGCAAGAGGTGAAAGTGATTTTGCTGCAAACGTCACTCACACCGAAGATAGAGAACCACTTTTCGAATTCTCAGCGCCAACCAATATTGAATACACCTATTTGTTTAGCCCATCAGGGTTAAGCCTTAGCGAAGCCGAAGTCATCGGTGTTCCGAAAAACACTATCTATGCTGATCTGATTTCCCACAATTTCCCAAACATCAAACTTATCGAATACAGCGGCTATGAAGATGCCAAAAACCTTTTGCTATCAGGGGAAGTCAATGGGGTAGTTGATGCCATAAACCAGCTTAAAGCAATGCTGACGATTGGATTAGACGCACAACTACTTAACGATCAAATTTCTATTAAACCTGTTTCTATCATCTCACCAAAAGGCCAGAATAAAAAAGAGCTCCAGCGCATTGTTGATTTTGTGCATTCCGAATCCATGCAAAAAAGGCTTCGTACACATATAAGCCAATATCAGTTTGATATTCGTAGAGATGCCCTAAGACGAGATATGTTGGTGCTAGGGCTGAAATCCCATCAAACGTTTCGCGTGAAATTAGAAAATGCCTATCCATACGTCGAATACAACGATAAAGGTTTAGTACGTGGAATCAGTGCCGATACGGTAAAACAGGCGTGCCATTTACTCACATTTACCTGTGAAATCGTTAGTACGCATGATGAAAGTTGGGAAAGTATGTATGGCGATTTAATAGATAAAAAAATCGATATTCTAGCGCCCTTAACCATCTCGGAGCAGCGTAAAAATATTGCTTACTTCAGCGTTCCTCACTATTTCCCCGAAGCCATCATTGTAAAACGCCTTGGTTTTAAACCCGATGTTTATCGCCACGTATCAGAGCTG
Organism: Vibrio penaeicida; assembly: GCF_002933855.1. GTDB lineage: Bacteria > Pseudomonadota > Gammaproteobacteria > Enterobacterales > Vibrionaceae > Vibrio > Vibrio penaeicida_A. The sequence goes on along the minus strand of NZ_BFAQ01000039.1, from coordinate 2,524 downwards.
ATTACAGAGCGAATTGGAGTGGTTAGAGATGACTTCTTCGACGAATTACTCAGCCAGTTGTTGCCACAAAAAACCTTTATTCGATATTCGAGCCAAGAAGAGCTCGTGAACGCGTTAGTCAACGATGAGATAGATTACATTGCCTTAGATAAGGCAACACTCAATATCTTATTAAAAGAGCAAGAACTACTGCCTATTACTCAGGATTACAGTATTGAGAGTTTTCACAGTTCGGAAATAGCGCTGGGCTTTCCTAAAACGACGCAAGGAGAGGTGCTGGCAGCGTTATTTTCACGAGCCATCCGAATGTTAGACACTGCAAGCATTAATAGTAATTATGATAAGCAACCGGATTGGCGTAACACGTTAGAGAAAGAGCAAGAACTCGCCAATAAAACGAAGCGTCTGTTCATGGTCGCCATTGCCTTTGTATTGCTCGTTGCTTACCTACTGTATCGCCAAGCAAATACCGACAGTTTAACCAAACTGGAAAATCGTCGGGCACTTAACCTCAAATACAGTCGAGGTATCAAACCATGGCAAACTGTAATTTATCTCGATATCAACGATTTTAAGCAAATCAATGATCAGTTTGGGCACGACGTAGGAGACAGAGTCATCCAGACCTACGCGTCCATTATTCGAAGAAACTGGAAAGGAAATTGGTACCGGATTGGCGGCGATGAATTTATTCTCGTTTGCTCCAAGCCATTGCAAGATAAAACAAAAGTCCTTAAAAATCTCAAGCTGTTTTCATTTTATATGGCTGAAAGGGATAGAGACTTATCGGTTTCTGTGTCTATTGGTGTGTTTGAACCTCGCCAAAAAGAATACACATTACGAGAGATTCTAATTCGTGCCGATGAAGCCATGTATCAATCCAAGCGAAAAGGGGAGCCGACCTTCGTCGATACCGATTCGTAACATACAGAAATTGCTCACTTTGCGTAATCTTTCGTCATTCAGATCAAGAATGTGCTAATAATTAATGGAGAGGGTTGCAATCGGGGGGCGGATACTGAATAATCCATCCTGCCTTCGGGGATACCCTTGGGCACTACAGAATCTATGGAGGCCCTGGTCCTCCCGCAACACTAACTTGTGAACTCGGTCAGGCCCGGAAGGGAGCAGCCGCAGCAGGCGACGTGTGTGCCGGGATGTGGCTGGGGTCTCCGCCCTTTTGAAATGCCGCTTTTTATAAGCGGCGTTTTACCATCTAAATCCTTTCAAATCCAAGTACGTTCTCTATCAATATCTGACGTATTCTTAGTGCAAAAATAAGAGCTTTGACATTGCATTTTAGATGAAAAAGCCAGCAGTTACTCTGCCGACTTTTCGTTGATGAATTCTAGTTGCTCAAGGTGATTATCATAGCTAGCCTTTGCGCTAGTTATTGTAGGAAACACAAGACGCGTAGCTCTTCATCCTTACTGAATGAGGAATGGTCTTGTTGTTGACTAAATCCACCGAGTAATACTTATTGTCTTTCGCTGGGTGATTTGTCCAATACTCGTAATAACCCGGCCAGCCATAGTTTGCAGTTAGATCACCTAGAAAGAATACTAAGCTGTACAGTTCATACCTTGTCGGTCTTGTCCAATTAGTACGCCCCATAAATTTGAGATCATTTAGGGCATTGCAGTATCGGTCTAGTTGACCATCTTGACCGTAGTTAGAGCTATTTGGGTTGTCTTCCCAACCCCATCCATCGTAACGAAAGCGAGCAAATTCTCCTTCTATACGAGTTTCTTTGTACGTAGCTCCATAAGACTTGCCATAGTTGTAGCGAGAGTCATCCAGTTTGTAACCAAGTTGCTTCATTACCTCAATACTTGGTGTCGCGGTAAATAGCTTGTCATACGCTTCACCTGAGTCACCTTCTATAACTTTAAGGCAATACCCTGCGGCATTGTACCTATCTGTATCATTCACTTGTCCTCCGCATGGGAGAAGCCCAGTGGTAACAGTAATTGTTATGCCATTGCTGGTCAGTCCATCAATTGTAAACCAGACCGTTGTGCTCCCTCTTAGCTGCCCTGTTAGCTCACCCAATTCATTTATACTTGCCACATCGTTATCGCCAATATGCCATGTTAACGGTTTGCCAATAAGAGACGAACTCGATCCGTCGCCATAAAATCCTCGTGGGTTGAGTTGTGTCGATTGATTTTCTGCAATGCTACTCATCTCAGACTTCAGCGATAAATTGTACAGCGTGCCTTGGTCATCATACGTGTATATAGATTCTTCTGAAGAGTCAGTTTTATCCTCAGTTTCTTCAGGATTGCTTGTTGTAGGCTCACCGTTACTGTCGGATTCTGTATTCGAGTTTTCGTTAGATGCCGTGTCTGTACTGGTTGAATCGNNTCAGTGGTCGTTTCAGAGTCGGTGGATCCTGATGTGGTCTCTGTGCTGGTTGAATCGGTGGATTCCGTTGCAGCTTGCTCCGTCTCACCAGAGTTTGATGCAGACTCAGTCGTTGCTTGCTCAGTGGTCGTTTCAGAGTCGGTGGATCCTGATGTGG
>NZ_BFAQ01000038.1 GCF_002933855.1 Vibrio penaeicida | reverse complement strand
CTATCGAACGCAGAGATGGCCCAACGGCGCTTATCTTCTCTCGTCAGAACCTAGCACAGCAAGAGCGTGATGCTACGCAAGTGGCTAACATTGCCAAAGGCGGCTACATCCTAAAAGACAGCGATGGCAAGCCTGAGCTTATCTTGATTGCAACGGGTTCTGAAGTCGAGCTAACCATCGAAGCCGCAGCGCAACTGACGGCAGCAGGTAAGAAAGTACGCGTAGTGTCTATGCCTTCAACGGATGCGTTCGACAAGCAAGACGCCGCTTACCGTGAATCGGTACTGCCTTCAGACGTAACCGCTCGCATTGCAGTGGAAGCCGGTATTGCTGACTTCTGGTACAAGTACGTAGGCTTTGACGGTCGTATCATCGGTATGACAACGTTTGGTGAATCTGCACCAGCAGGCGAACTGTTCAAGATGTTCGGCTTTACGGTTGAAAACGTGGTCGAGACCGCTAACGAACTGTTGGCTTAATTCGTCAGGCTTACGCCAGATTCTGATATCGATTCAATGCCCTGCTCTTGTGAGTAGGGCATTTTTACTTTTGACCAACCGAACCCGTTGGTTCATCAATATTGTCTAGATCAACCAAGTTCCAGGGTAATCCTTTGTTACGATATATCCGCTTTTTCATCCACGTGTAGTCCGCAACGTCGTGATCGAGCCGCTCCCCAACAACGATACAACGTAACGTAACGTCGCTTTTGTTGATAATGGAATGCGCTTCTCCACCAGCGGGGTAACCGATAAAATCTCCGACTTCTATCATGAGCTCTTCATCCCCTATCCGTGCTGTTCCCCTGCCTTCAAGAACATAAACACATTCATCCTCAAAGTAATGAACATGATGCTCAGTGGATTCAAAACCAGGCTGAATTTCAATAATGTGAAATCCAAAGCCTTTTATTCCAGCCAAATCCCCAAGAGACTTATTCGTTCTTTTTGCATTTTTGTTCAAGAAATGTGTCTTATCTGTCCCTTTAAGCTGCTCTATTTCTTGTTTCTTTATCAATCCATTTTTCATACAAACTCCCCTTATGCATAGTCTCTTCTGTATAGATTTTGCACATAAATTACCTGTTATTTCCACTAAAGACAGGTTCTTTTATCTGAGAAACCAATAAAACCAGCGCCTTCTTTCAGGTAAGTGTTCAGGATACGTTTTCCACTCAGCTACATCCGAACATACAATACGGCAAACCCTAAAGTGATATTCATCACATTATTAAAAACACTTTACAGAATGAAAGACCTTAAACCAAGAGGGTAAAGTGGACGCCGTTCCGTTAAATTAAAACCACTTTATTTCATTGTATTAAAAGATTTTTTTAACAGAATGGCGCCCCTTATGTTTGAGGTGCAATCAATCTCACCCATCATTCACACGCTCAATATTTCATCATACAGAACGCTTGACCTTATAATACTTTGATTTCAGTATGTCGTTCGAATTGAGAGGAAGTCATTCTTTATCAGGCGATTAGCATTGGTAACGAACCTTTCCTCTCCGAATTCTTTTGAACATAAATGGATTAATTATGAAAAAAACTATTTTAGCAGTGGCTGTAGTGGCAGCGGCAGGTTCTGTAAACGCAGCAGAAGTTTACAACAATGATGGCTCTACTCTTGAAGTTAATGGTCGTGCGTTTGCCATTATGCAAGTTGAAGACAACGGCACTGGTTCTGAGTCTTCTATCAACGATGGTGGTTCTCGCCTTGGCTTTACTGCTAAGCATCAGGCAACCGAAAGTGTTGCTGCGATTGGTCGTTTTGAAGTTCAATACGGTGACGCAGATACAGCGTTCACTTCACGTGATTTTTACGCAGGTGTCGAATTCACCAACATTGGTACGCTGACTTTCGGTCGTCAAACCACCATTTTTGATGACGTGGCTTTCCGTGGCGGATTCGATGAGTGGTACGGCTACTCTCAGCGCCTTGAAGATCGTGGTCGTGATAACGGTATCGTAAAGTTCACAGCATCTAACTTGGTTGAAAACTTGACCGCAGGTGTAACTTACCAATTCGCACAAGCAGATAACGAACAGCGTAGCGGTTTCACTATTGCTGGTGCATACGAGCTACCAATGGGTCTTGGGCTTTCGGCTGGCTTTTACGATTACACAGATGAAGTCTACGCAGGTCGTACTGTAGAGAAGAACTATGACGGCTTCAACCTAGGTGCTAGCTACAAGTTCAACGCATTCAAAGTGGGTGCAGACTTCTCTATGGAAGATCAGGCGGGTACAGACGTAATGGCTTGGCGTTTAGGCGGTGAGTACAACATCGATGCAACACGTATCTATGGTGGTTACGGGCAAATTGATGCAGACGACGCACCAACTGACTCAGGTTTTTACGCGGGTGTTGGTTATGCTCTAGGTTCGAAAACAACGGTATTTGTTGAGTACTCTCAGCTAGACACTGAAGAGAAAGGCGATTTCGAGTCAGGTGCTACTGCGGGTATCATTGTTAACTTTTAATGCGTAACAATAGATTGTCTGTAGTAATACATTGAATCTATACGAGACGTATAACCAAAGTTAACGAAAACCTTTCCATGGTTTTAAGTTTCTAAATTTCATTTTTGAAGAGCAATTAATCCACTGCCTTCTGACCGGATAGAGCCTTTGTCTATCCGGTTTTTTTCTTATTCTAGAAGTAAAAAAATTAGACTTTATTTTTCTACTAAGGCTTGACCTTGAAAGCGAATACCTTCCCATCCGAACTTAATAAAGTTTCGAATATTCTGGTGATCATTGCCTTCTGGATTCTCTAGTACATCTTTACGGTAGAAATCACCAAAGCAAGAAAGTGTGCTCTTCGGGTCTAAAGCTTGAATCTTCGCAAACGCAAAGATTTTGCACGAACCGTTGTTTTGCCCCGCTTCATTCAGTGTCTCGCCATTTTGAAATTCGGTTGGCGTGAATTCGTAGTTTGATTCAATCACTGAAATAACATCTGCAAATTGAACAGAATTTGGAGACTCGGATAACGTAGTAAGAAGATCCTGTAAATCCATGGATAAGATTCCTTTTGTAGCTAGCTAAATTTGATAAGGTTTAGTTGGCTGAGCAGTATACCCAGCCAGCCCAAATACTCAAATGTTTGTACCCTACCCACTTAGCGCCTTATTGGATTTGTGAACTTTCCTTGCGTTGAATATAAACACTATCAACACTGCCACGACGAATGGTGCCACATAGAGGTTTAGCTTCTGCCAGCCTATCGTCGCTTCTAACCAACCAGACAACATTGCCGTTATCGCCACGCAACCAAACACAAAGAACTCATTGAATGCCTGTGCTTTGGAACGATTTTTATTGGCGTAAGACTGACTAAACAGCCCTGTCGCCGCAATAAACATGAAATTCCACCCAACACCAAGCAAAATTAACGCGGTGGTAAAATGCCAAATGGATTGACCATGGACATTGATAGCAATACACGCAATAAAGATAAATCCGCCCGTTACAATCATGGCGCGAGCACCGAACTTTTCTATCAACCGCCCGGTGAAAAATGCAGGAACAAACATACCTAATACATGCCATTCGATTACCCCAGCCGCTCGGGTGAAATCAAATCCACACCCGAGCATGGCAAGTGGTGTGGCCGTCATCAATAGGTTCATCACGGCGTAAGACACCATTGCAGCGAATACCGCAGTCATAAAGTTTGGCTGTTTTATGATGGTTCGAATGGAATCGCTAACTTCATTACTCTTATTTTCTTGAGCAGTAGGAAAGCCTATCGTCTGCAATACAGTCAAGGCAATGATATTGAGTAACAAAACAGCACCAAAAGCGCCAATGTATAACCCCTCAGGAAACATGGTATGAGACATTACCGCTAAGTTCGGCCCCAGTACTGCGGCTAAAACACCGCCAGCCATCGAAATAGATATCGCTCTGTGGCGCGTATTTTCATGACTGACTTCAACAGCAGCAAACCGATAAAGTGTCCCGAACCCAATGCCGATACCAAGTAAAGTAGTTGCGGCACAAAATAGCCAAAAATTGGTTTGGTTTAACGCGATCGTAGCCAATAGCGCACCGGAAATCCCTATAATATTCCCTAAACTAAAACCTTTTCTTCGACCCAATTTACCCATGATCAAAGAAGCAGGTATCGTCGCTGCCATGAGCCCTAGAAACTGCAGACCGACAGGTAAAGTGATCAAACTTGGACTTGGAGAAATCTCTTTTCCGATTAGACCAACAACCGATATCAATACAATGTTGCCCGTCATGAGCAATGCCTGACACAAAGATAAAAGCCAAACATTCTTATTCATTTATATTCCTTCTAAATCGCTGACGGTATGCCATTGGGCTTATACCATATTGACGTTGAAAAACATTTCTTAAGTTATCGCCACTGACTAATCCAGCGGCTGTAGCAACTCGTTCCAGTGTTAAATCACTGTTCTTTAATAGGTCACAAGCTATATTTAAGCGCTCTTTAACCACATATTGGTTTGGGCTTAGCTTTATATCTGACTGGAAAATACGATTGAGTTGACGGCTGCTTAATCCGACATGATGAGCGATATCTTCTACTCGAATATCCAATTTCAAATGCTGATGAATATAGCGAATAGCACTAGCAATGCGTGTATCGCCTGAACTCTGAGCCAATTGCAACGAAACAAATTGAGACTGACCTCCTGGCCTTCGATAGAAAACCACAAGCTCCTGCGCAACAGAAACGGAAGTCGCATAGCCCAGATCTTGTTCGACGAGGGAAAGGCAAAGATCAATGCCAGCTGTAATACCGGCTGAGGTTGATATCTTACCTTGGTGAAGGTAAATCGCGTTCGAATCTACATGAATAAGTGGATAACGCTCTTGAAGAGCATCGCAGTGTCGCCAGTGGGTTGCCGCGCTTTTATTGTTAAGAATTCCAGCTTCAGCCAACCAAAACGCACCAGTACAAACCGAAGTAACACGTCGGCTATTTTCCGCTCTAGCGAGAAGCCATTCACGAATATCTTCACGCCCCAAATACGTTCTAGATTGATTTCCACCAGGAATGATAAGCGTGTCTAGCTCATCAAGGCTATCCCAACTTTTTTCAGCGTAAAGTGTTAAACCACCGTCCGACTTCAACTTACCTTCTTCGAATGAAAAAATAATGACTTCATAAGCAGGATGTTCATTGAACTTGTTGGCAGAGGAAAATACTTCTGCAGGGCCGATTACATCAAGGCTTTGGCAACCTGGGTAAGCAAAAATCCCGATTTTTTTCATTCGTACCTCATGTGCTCGATTTTACGCTAACACACAGGAGTATGAATTGAATCATGTTTGTCCACAACGACGAATATCAGATCATTTCGGACATTATGTTATGACGAGTGTTATGTTTCCTGTACACACCCTTCATCGAAAATCCTAAACCCATTTTTGCCGGCTGCTTTCGCTTTGTACATAGCAATATCCGCTTGCTTAATAAGTGCTTCAGCCCCGAGTTTGCTTTCTGATTGCGGGTAAAATGTGATTCCAATACTGGCAGATACATGCAACGTATGCCCTTCGTGAACCATGGGTACGGCGACCGCTTCCAGTATCCGGCTAATAGGAATGTCGTAGGCACACGGCTTAGATACGTTTCGAATAACAAAAACAAACTCATCCCCACCAAACCTTGCAACGGTATCACCTGCTCGAATGCTATTTTGGAACTGTTCGGCAACGTGTTCTAACATCATGTCGCCAACAAGATGACCATAGCCATCATTGATTTTTTTGAATCCATCTAAATCTAAAAAGAGAATGGCAATGTGTTTCTTCGAACGTTCCGTTTGAAGCATAGCCTGGCTTAGCCGGTCGGTGAGCAGAATTCGGTTTGGTAAGCCAGTCAGCGAGTCAAAGTGCGCGATATAATTTAAACGCTCTTCGTGCCGTTTTTTTATTGTGATATCTGAAAAAATGCCGACGTAGTGGGTAACTTGACCATGTTCATTTCGAATGGAACTGATGTTCAAGTCCAGCGCGACTTCTTCTCCGCTGGAGCGCTTAACCCAAATTTCATCATTCCAATGCCCTTCCTTTCGTAAAGCTTGGGTCATTTCAGTAAATTGCTTGGCTTGCATGAACCTATTTTGGAATTCCAATAGATTAGCGTTTTTTGACTCGTCAATACTTGTGCCTGCAAACATAAGGCAAGCATCATTGACTTCAATAATGTCCAACTTTGCATTACTGATGAAAATGCCTTCATTGGCATGCTTAAATACACTCGCTGCCAACTTTTCTTTTTCCTGTGCAACATAGGTATCGGTAATATCTCTCACAGCCCCAACCGTTACATCCGGTCTACCATTAGATGAAAACAGTGTTTTACCTTCTTCGATCACATGCTTGATTCGCCCGTCAGGCATGAGTAAACGGTGGCTGACATAAAAAGGGGTTTTGTTTTCTAAAGATTCCCGAAAAGCACGATCTACTTTTACTCTGTCTTCAGGGTGAATAACTTCAAGAAATAGCTGATAAGATGGCTCGTGCTCATCCTCTTCAAGCTCAAAAATATGATAGATTTGCTCCGACCAATAGAGCGAGTCGGTTTCCAAATTGAGCGTCCAACTCCCTATATTTGCAATGCGTTGCGCTTGTATTAAATTGCTTTGGCTATCTTCTAGATCTTCAGTGTGGCCACGAATAACCGTTTCAAGGTTCTTTATGCTAGCCATGAACGCCCACAGAATGATGATTTCCGCCAGAACGTAACCAAGAACGCCCCACATCATGGCGTGGTTAACTGTTTTAGAGAATTGTTCGTATAGCGGTGATGCGTCTTTCCAGAAAAAGACTTTGCCTACTTCTTCATTGCTACCTTGTAAAGTATCGGCATAACTAATGATAGGAAGCTGGATCACGTTAAGCGGTTTGCCACCAAATTCAATAACGTTTTGCTTATAACCTTGCTTGATTAAAGAGGAGTCCGTCAACTGCCGAATTAAGTCTGAAAAAATAGGAGTGGATTGGTGTTTGATAATGCAAAGGCAACCTTCAATGTATTGCATTCGATGGTAATCTTCCTGATAGTCTAACCACATGGATTTCGCGAGAGATGACGTCCGTAACGTCACTCCTGCTTCTATATCAATATGATCTCCTATGCGTTTAAGCATATTGCTTAAAGGTATCCCAACATCAACCGCAGCAATGACTGAGCGATTTTCTTTTACGCCCCTCTGTTCTTGCGCTTCGTCGTCCCTCCCGAAAACTGGCGCAACGGCTCTAAGCGCAGCAATTGTTCTGCCCACTTCGTACCCTGATTGCACTTCGGCATGGGCTATCGCGTTGGTTACCGTCTCCCGAACCCCATCAACAGAGTCACCATAGATACTGGGTTGATCCAGTCTCAAAAAAGCTTTTGCGTCTGGAGCTAAAAATACTTGCAACGTTTTAATGTAGTACTGTTCTTGAATCATTTGCCAAGCAGGCTTGAGCTGGTTGATAAGTTTTTGCCGAAGCAAGTCATTGAGAACCTCGTTGCCATTCTCTTTTTGCTGCGGACTGTTCACTCTTTCACGGATTAAGCTTTTTACATTGGGGTCATTGGCGATAACCGTTGCCAATAAACTCATGTCGGTTTTTGATTGATCTAAAACGGTTTGATAGCTCTGAGTAATTTGACGAGCTTGCTCTTCGATAGAAACAGAAAGGGATTGTTTTGACGAGTTGATGCTAATAGAAACAAAAAGTACATCGATCAAAGCGATGATCACACTGAGAATGATGAAATTATTTCGATGGTATTTTGACAGGTACTTCATAGCGTACCAACCCTCGCTCAATCGGAACTACTTACTCCGTATACAAACATCCATATTTGCAACAGAACCATCCAACCCTACCTTCATACGCACAAAATGGGTTCACACTGACAAGGGGTTTGCACAGAAGAAAGGGTTTGCACTGAAAAAGTTGCACCATTAGCGCACACTTTATTCGGGTTAATGCATCCAGTGTCCATTTTTTATTGGACGAATTCGACCCTTACGAGTAGCTACTTGCAGCAAGTATCAAAAATGAGCCACAAAATGAATAGGGTTATTAATAATTTGAAGGGTAACGAATGATACCCAAAAGAAAGGAAGTATTTAGGTGTCATGACTTTGCCGCACTAAACAATAATGACTTTTATGTTTTGATCAATGAGTGCTTGCTTGTGTTCTTCTGAAATTCCACTGTCGGTGATGAGAATATCAACTGCGCTACACGGAATCACTTTGTATACGCTAACTTTTCCAAACTTGCTGGAATCAGTCACAACTATCGTCGTTTTAATAGACTCACACATAACGCGATACAAACGAGCCTCATGCTCACTGTGTGTCGTAATACCGTAGTCCAAATGTATGCCATCAACCCCCACAAAAATCTTATCAAAATGATAATCCTTCAGGCTTGATTCCGCTTGTGGACCATAAAATGATTGGCTGTCACAACGTAACGTACCACCGGTAATCATGACATCCAAACCAGACGAATTAGACAAAGTCGAAACAATATTCAAGCCATTTGTCATCACGACTAAATCGGATTTATCCGCAATGAGTTTGGCTATGTATTCTGTCGTTGTCCCTGCCCCAAGAATGATCGCATCTTTGGGTTGAATGTGTTTAACCGCTTCTTTCGCTATGGCAAGCTTTTCTGGTGTGTGGTGGGTCAGTTTAATTTTGTTCGATGATTCAGCCAAAGAAGACTGATTACGAATAGCCCCGCCATGAGAACGTATAAGCAACCCTTTTTCGTCAAGGTAGTCGAGGTCATTTCGTATCGTTACTAGGCTGACATCATGTAATTCGGATAGCTCGTTTACTGAAACACTGCCGTTTAAATTCAGCCTATTCAGTATACTTTCCCTTCTTTTACTCGTTTGACTCATCTTGAGAAGCTACCCTCTTCGCAGTAAAATTTCGCGCTTACAACCAAAGCGAGGATTGTACATTAGGATAATTTTGATAACAATTACCCACTGTTAAGCCGAGAAGTAGCGCAGAATTATGCTGTCCTCTGCCCTACAAAACCGAAAAGAATCGAGTACTCTATAGCCCGTTTAATTCTTCCAGCCGCGATGTGCCTTCCATCGGCCCGGTCACCGTTACAGAACGCGAACCACATTTTGCTGCAATACGTAGTGCTTCCTCTATGTTTTGTCCTCTTACTCGACACGCAATATACGCGCCTCCAAAACAATCTCCAGCCCCTGTAGGGTCAACTTCGTCCACTGCGAAAGGCGGTTGAACGTACTTTTTGCTTTGGGTGAATACAGTCGCGCCTTTTGAACCACACTTTAAAACCACTTCCTTCACGTTAAAATGTTCGAAGTAATCGTTAATTGCAGCACTCTGATCTTCAAACTTAGATAACGTAGTGATTTCCGCTTCACTAGGTAAATAGGTATCGGTATTTTCAAGGATCTGGAGGAGTGAACGAGCCATTTTATCATCTAACAATTCTTTACGAATATTAGGATCAAATGACACCGTTCCCCCCTTTTCTTTTACTCGTTTTATAGCCTCAAGCGTAAGCTGTACGATGTCGTCGCTGATCAAAGAAGAGCCCATGACATGAAGGTGCGTGCAATCTTTAAATACCTCTAGGTTCGCGTTTTCTAGACTCAGCTTTCCACAAGCAGCGTTTTTAATGTTGAAGATGAAATCTCGGTTGCCATCCGAGTAATAAGTTACAAAGGCGCTACCGGTGGTTTCCTTTTCTAAAACAGTTATCCCACTAACATCGACGCCATCGTCACGAAGTCGGTTGATATTCAGTTCCCCAAATCCGTCATTTCCAACGGCAGACACAATAGCGCATTCCACTCCGAGCTTAGCAACTTGGTCAATGAATATCGCAGGAGCGCCACTTGGAAACGGGCCAGAAAAAAGTCCGGTTTGTGATAATTGCTGGTTACGTTCTGTCGCCATTATCTCAACGACAATTTCACCAATGGTTACAATCTTCATCATTTACCTTTCTTGTTTTTGTATACGTCTATTCCCACCGCGATGAGAATCACTATTCCTTTCACGATGAGAGAAACAAAGAAATCGACATTCATTAAACTCATAACATTGCTTAAAACAGCAATAATGAGCGCACCTATCAGGGTACCAATGATGGTCCCTCTGCCGCCGGTTAGAGATGTCCCACCGAGAACACAGGCTGCAATGGCATCAAGCTCCATTCCATTTGCTGATGTAGGTTGTGCCGAGAACATTCGGGATGCCAACATGACGCCACCAATCCCAGCCATTAGCCCCGTTATCATGTATGAGTAGACCGTCGTTTTCGCCACATTTATTCCTGAATAAGCAGCAGCTTCAGGGTTCCCGCCAACGATGTATATCTTTCTTCCAAATGTTGTTTTAGATAAAAGAAAATGATTAAGCGCAATCATCGCAATTAGAATGATGATGGGAAATGGTATTCCGAGAAAGTAGCCATTAAATACATACTCAAAAGGCGCATTGTCATAGAGAGAAATGGCTTTACCATCACTGGTCAGCATTGCGGCACCACGCCAAATCCCCATAAAACTCATTGTGACGATAAAAGGGTGTACGCCTAACCACGTGGTAATAAAACCATTTGCAAATCCACAAAAAACGGAAACGCCTAAAGCGATGGGCAACATGAGCGAGAATGGTAGTCCACTCGTTAGCCCCACCACCAATACCAACCCAGTTAAAGCGACGATAGAACCAACAGACAAGTCTATTCCAGCCAGTAAAATGGCGTAGGTCATCCCGAATGCAACAATTGCGACAATCGATGTTTGAAGCAATATGTTGGTAAAATTATTCATCGACAAAAAGTATTCAGATAAAAATGAAGACACGACGATAAGTAGAATAAGCCCACCTAGAATCCCGCCATACTCTTTTACGAACATCCTAATCATTTGAATCCACTCCTGTCGCGTAAACCATAACTTTGTCCTGAGATAACCCTTTAGTATTCAATTCCTTAACGATTCGCTTGTTACGCATGACAAACAATCGGTCACTCATATTCAGCGCTTCTGGCAATTCTGAAGAAACCAAAATCACCGCTGTTCCTGTTGCCGTCAAATCTCGAATAATGCTGTAGATTTCAAACTTTGCACCTACATCCACCCCTCGTGTGGGCTCGTCTAAGATCAGAATGTCAGGCTTTTTTTCTAGCCATTTGGCTAGCACGACCTTCTGCTGATTTCCTCCACTCAATGACCCAACGGATTGGTGTTCATCGTGAACCTTAATGTTCATTTTTTTGATGCTGCCTTTTGTAATTCGCAGCTCTTCACTGGGGTTTCTGATACCTGCGGTTGCCACATCTTCAAAAGAGGCAAGATTGCAATTGATATGCACACTGTGCTCTAACACCAAACCTTCTTCCTTTCTGTTTTCCGTCACGAACGCAATCCCATGGTTTATCGCGACGCTTGGGCTAGATATGTTCAGCGACTTGCCCTTCACTTCGATACTTCCTTGATATGGCAACATACCAAAAAGCGCATTCATAACATCGGAGCGACCTGAACCAACAAGCCCAAAAAAGCCGACAACCTCACCCGCATGAAGATCAAAGCTGACTTCTTGGAAATAGGCCGGATTCGTTAGCGTTCGGACCTTAAGAACAGGTTCGCCCAGCGGTTGTAGTTCATCAATTTTGTCGGGGTAAATGTCGTCCATTTCTCGCCCAACCATCATGGTGATCAATGAATCAATGTTCGTTTGCTCTTTCTCTACCGTATCGATGTACTGCCCATCGCGCATCACTGTTATGTCGTCGGAAATTCTCATTATTTCAGCCATTTTGTGACTCACGTAAACAATGGCTTTGCCTTCTGATTTAAGCTCGGCAATGATGCGAAATAGAATTTCAACTTCCGAATCAGATAAAGAAGATGAAGGTTCATCAAAAATAACGACGTCCGAAAAGTAGCTTAGCCCTTTGGCTATTTCGACTAACTGCCGCTGTGCCATAGACAGTGCGCTGACTTTTATCGTTGGAGAAATGGGGATCTTGTACTTTTCAAGAAGCGCTTTGGTGTCTTCTATCATTTTTGAGTCATCAATGATTCCTCGCGTTTGAGGTTCATTGTTGGCATAAATATTTTCCGCAACGGTCAAGTTATTACACAGAGAAAGCTCCTGAAAGATAATCGCAATTCCGCTCTCTCTTGAATCCATTGGTGACTTGAAATTTACCTCGCGACCATTTCGTCGGATCTGTCCTCGAGTGGGAGAATGGACTCCAGCCAACATTTTTAGTGTCGTGGACTTTCCACAACCATTTTCTCCCAAAATCGTATGTACTCGACCCGATGACAACTGAATAGTAAGACCATCCACGGCTTTTACCGCACCAAAATGTTTGCTCAGATCTTTTGTTTCTAACAGAATTTTTTGCATAAAGACGTCCTGAATGAAATAGAGCTCATCAGCTCTATTTCATTCCGATAACTACATTCCAGTATAAAGAACAGGCACAATCGGGTATTCAGAATCGACTTTCTTACCATTTAAGTGGTCAACGGCTGCTCTTACCGCTGTTTTACCCATGGTGTCGGCATCCTGTTTAACTACCCCAATCAAATGCGCATTGTCATCCACGGCTTTGATCCCTTCTGGCATACCATCAAAGCCAATAACGACTGCTTTTGAAGATTGTTTGGTAACCGCTAAACCCGCGCCTATCATCATGTCGTCGCCAAACGCAAAAATCAGATCTGTCTCTGGGTTGGCTTGAAGCATGTTAATTGTCGAGGTCAAAGACTCCTCACGCGTTTTCCCGGGTTGGACGGCAACAATTTCAATGTCTGTATCGGCTACTGCATCACGGAAGCCACGTAGTCGATCTTCCACTGACGAAATGCCAGGGTAAGACAACATCACTACTGTCCCCTTACCTTTTAGATGTTTCTTGGCCAGTTTTCCTGCTTCTACACCACCACCATAATTATCGGTCGCGATATGTGAAACCACCTTACTGTTCTCCGCCCCTATATCCACTGTGAGCACGGGAATGTTGGCGCGCTCTGCTTTTTTCAATGGTCCTCTGATACCTTTGGAATCCACAGGTGAAATAATAATCGCGTCCACATTCTTTATAATGCAGTCTTCGATATCACTGATTTGTTTCGCCAAATCTTGGTTAGCGATGGACACTTTCAAATCCGCTTTGTTTTCTTTCGCTCCTGCTTTTAAACCTTCACCTAGGGCAATGTAAAATGGGTGTGATTGAGTAAGCAAAGAGGCACAAATGGTATGCTCGTTAGCAGCGTGAACATTCATTGAGAACGCTGTCAAAATTGATAACGAAGTAAATAAGTACTTAATATTTTTCATCTTACTTTCCTTGTATTCCACGTTTGATTAGGACGTTATTCGTCCATTTATCTATTAGCAGCCTGCCCGTATATGTAACTGATACCTCATCTATTTTAGATTACCCAGTTAGATGTACGTTTTATGACCACCAAATTCAGCAAGTACAAAAATGATACAACAAGATATAAAAAGCAAAGGAAAGCTAACACAAGTTAGATATCGATCAATTTTTATCGACATATAAGTCAATAACGAATGAGAAAATGCGATTTCAGACTCAAAATGATCGCCTAAAGTGATACAAATCACATTTAATTGCATTTTTAGACTATTTTTCAATCTACGTGATCAATCTTTTGTTTTTTTTGAACACTTTCTTTTAAATTCCAACAACAACAAAAAGAAAGCTTTCGAAAGGATTTATAGTGAAAGAGTTGCTTAATTTGGTTACGCAGCATAAATCAGGGAAAAGAGTCGGTATCTATTCTGTCTGCTCTGCTCACCCCTTGGTGTTAGAAGCGGCGCTAAAGCAGTGTTTACAAGATGGACAGCCCGTTCTCATCGAATCCACTTCCAACCAAGTAAACCAATTTGGTGGGTATACAGGGATGACCCCAATTCAATTTAGGGAATTGGTCTTTTCTATCGCAGAATCAATATCGATGCCTTTGGATAAAATTCTACTGGGCGGTGATCACCTTGGTCCCAATTGCTGGCAATCGGAACCAGCAGCGTCGGCAATGAGTAAATCTGAAGACTTGATACAAAGTTATGTAGAAGCCGGGTTTCGGAAGATTCACCTAGATTGTTCAATGCCATGTTCAGACGACCCCACACCGCTTAGCGATGAAACAATCGCGGATCGTGCGGCTGCTCTTTGCTTGGTAGCAGAAGAAACATGGAAAGCCGTCGGCGGACCAGCACCTGTTTACATCATTGGCACTGAGGTACCTACACCAGGTGGCGCGTTAGAACCACTCGATCATACCCTTGAAGTCACCGACGACAAAGCGGCAGAACAAACGATCAGAGTGCATAAAAAAACCTTTACCAGAGTGGGTTTAGAAGAAGTTTGGCAACGGGTTATCGGACTCGTTGTTCAACCCGGTGTCGAGTTCGATCACCATAATGTCGCGCATTACAAAACGGAAAAAGCCAAACCTTTAAGCAGCATGATAGAAGGTCACCAAAATCTGCTGTTTGAAGCTCATTCCACCGATTATCAAAGCCAAAGCGCATATAGACAACTCGTCGAAGATCACTTCGCGATTCTTAAGGTGGGACCAGCCTTAACGTTTGCTTTGCGCGAGGCACTTTTTGCATTAGCCGATGTGGAAGAAGAATGGATAGACAAGAAAGAGAGCTCAGATCTTAAGAGAGTGATCGAAGAGGTCATGACAAACGAACCGATTTATTGGCAGCGCTACTACGAGACATCAGGTAAGCAGCAGTATATCGACAGGCACTACAGTTTGAGCGACCGCATCCGGTATTACTGGCCAAATAAGAAGGTAAAACAGGCTGTAGAACAATTATTCGAAAATTTGGTTCACTCACCTCCTCCAATAACGTTGTTAAGCCAGTACTTACCAAATCAATCAAAAAAAATAGGTAATGGGGATATATCGAACCACCCGAAAGAAATCGTTCTAGACAAGATAATGGAAGTCACCAATACCTATAGCCAAGCGTGCCACTCCAATACGTAAACGTGAGACATCACATTTAACTTTATCGCTTGCTCTCGCCGTTAGTCTCTTTAGATAACACAGGCATTCATTAAAAGGGAAGATTTATGAATAACATCATAAATAGCAATTACTGGTTAAACAAAGCAAGGCACGAAGGTTACGCCGTTCCTGCGTTTAATTTTCACAACCTAGAAACAGTGCAAGTCATCTTAGATACTGCCAAGTCAATGGAATCCCCTGTTATCTTGGCTGGCACGCCGGGCACGTACCAATACGGTGGTGCGAGAGAGCTGATCCATATGGTGAATGCCGCCGCGTATGAAAGGAATATCCAAGTTGTTATCCACCTTGATCATCACCATAAAATCTCTGATATAGAACAAAAAGTGAAGCTTGGTGTTCGCTCTGCAATGGTCGATGGTAGTGCTCTGCCATTGGAAGACAATATAAAACTCACAAAGGCTGCTGTTAATCTTTGCCACTCTTATGGCTGCTGTGTGGAAGCGGAAATTGGTCAGCTTGTAGGTCAAGAAGATGACTTGATTGTCGAATCGGTCGCGGACCCTTATACCAACCCTGAAGATGCAGTAAAGCTGGTAGAACAAACCAATATAGACTCACTTGCCGTGGCAATAGGGACGGCTCATGGGCTTTACAAAGACGAACCGAGACTAGACTTCGACCGCCTAGAGCGAATCGCGAAACTCATCGATATCCCTTTGGTATTGCATGGTGCATCGGGGGTCAGTGTTGCGGATGTCCAGCGCTGCATTTCTCACGGCGTTGCTAAAGTTAACGTTGCTACTGAGTTAAAAATCGCCTTTGCTGATTCTTTAAAAAATGCGTTCAATGAAGACCCGACCGTCAACGATCCAAGAATTTATAACGAAGCGCCAAAAGCAGCCATGGCAAAGTTGGTTAAAGAAAAAATCTTGATGTGTAAAAGCGAAGGAAAACTTTAGGGTAGTTGAAAAATAGAAGAAAAGATCAACTGAACTATAAAGCGCCTGTTTTCATTCAAAAACTTAGGCGCTTTATTCTTTCTAATGCCTGCCAACCCAAACCAAAATTGGCTATTTTACGACGATGCGTCCATTAATAGGCTGAACCGGACGTGCATTCATACCCGTCGATTGAGCAAACGTATCGATTTGATCTTTACTCGCGCTCAACGGCTCTTTCATTAATACCCAACGTACACCCTCGCTGCATGGTGGTGTGGTGAGTGAACCGTTAAAGCGGTAGTAATCTTGCTCCTCTGGCAGCAACTGTGCGAGATCGAAACCCGCATCTAACGGTTTTTTCTCTTTAGATTTCAATGTGTCGCTCAGCAATGCTTTAAGAGACTGATTCGGCTTAGATTCCAGCTCATACATAATGCCAACTACCGCCAACTCCCCTTTTGTATTCGCATGTACAAAGTGAACTTCCAGTGGGAACTGTCTACCTAGAATGGTGTTCTCAGACGGCGTGTGGAAATGAAATTGCTTCAATTCGTATTCTCCGCCTTCTAATGTGAGCGTATTATGCCCTTCAACGTTCACTTGAATAGCGTGCCCATTATTCACAACTTCGGTCGCAGAGCCTTGATAAGTCAGCGTTACTGGCTGCTTTTTTGCTTTTAGTGCATCAGATATATTCACTGGAGACTGATTTTTACCTTCCCCACACGTTGCGAACAGTTTTGCCCACTCGTCAACGCCATGCTTACCTTCGTACGACCAATCTGCCGCCATTGAAGGCATGGCAAATGATGAAGCCAAAACGCCTGCGACCAGTGTCAATTTTACATTTTTCATATAGTTGCCTCTTTCACTTAACAATTCTCACGCATTAACCAATTAAAGGTGAGGTA
The DNA here is from genome assembly GCF_002933855.1 of Vibrio penaeicida. Taxonomy (GTDB): domain Bacteria; phylum Pseudomonadota; class Gammaproteobacteria; order Enterobacterales; family Vibrionaceae; genus Vibrio; species Vibrio penaeicida_A. The sequence continues at coordinate 14,784 of NZ_BFAQ01000038.1, read as the reverse complement.
TGAAAACCACGGAAACACTATATTGCGGAATGCCCTTAACTATTTTTATGCAATTAATGATTTCATTTCTCACATATTGCACCGCTGTAACACAATGCATATCTCATTACCTTTCCCATGGCAAAAAGAGACGCGTATCTATCCTTGATATTAATGCTAAATTATTAATATCTTTGTTATTAATTATTCTCTGCATTCCCAACTTTGTTACTGAATTTCGCGGATTACTTCTATGCTCTGCGTAGGCATTTCTTTATTATGTTTTCATCGAAATTGAGTAATCTCATACTCAAGCAATGGAGCACACGTGCAAACCTATAAAGATGAAATATCACGTCTAGTTAAACTGGCTACCCCCATTCTTCTCGCGTCTGTTGCACAAACGGGTATCGGGTTTGTCGATACCGTAATGGCTGGTGGAGTAAGCGCAACCGATCTCGCTGGAGTCGCCATAGCCACCAGCATTTGGCTGCCTACCATTTTGTTCGGAATCGGTATATTGATGGCATTAGTGCCAATCGTTGCTCAATTAAATGGGGCGAATCGTAAAAGCGAAATTGCAAATGAAGTACAACAAGCCATCGCAATGGGCTTGTTTGTCAGTGTGCCTATCATCGCTGTTTTCTTTCAAGTGCAGTGGATCCTTGGGTTAATGAATGTCGAGCCTAAACTGGAAGATATTTCAACAGGCTATATGAACATGGTAATGCCTGCGGTGCCCGCCGTTATGCTTTTTCAGGCATTTAGAAGTTTTACCGATGGTATGTCATTAACCAAACCCGCAATGGTCATCAGTTTTATCGGACTCTTTGCGAACATTCCTCTGAATTGGATGTTTGTTTATGGGGAGTTTGGTGCACCTGCACTGGGTGGCGTTGGCTGTGGTGTTGCGACAACCATCGTTCAGTGGCTAATGCTTTCTGCCATGGTGTTTTATGTAGTGACCGCTCGAAAGCTTAAACCTATCGGCACTTTTTCTAAGTTGTATTTACCTAAATTCAGCGCTCAGCGCAGGCTATTTCAATTGGGGTTCCCGATTGCGGCATCGATTTTCTTCGAAGTCACGCTCTTTTCCGTTGTTGCCATTATTATCGCGCCTCTCGGATCCGTTATGGTTGCAGCGCATCAGATAGCACTTAATTATTCCTCGCTTATCTTTATGCTTCCTCTAAGTTTAGGGGCAGCAGTGAGTATTCGAGTTGGGCATCAACTTGGAGAAAGTAACGCAAACGGTGCGAAGGTTTCTGCCAATGTTGGGTTTATCGTTGGGTGCTCACTTGCGGTGTTAACCGGTATTTTAACAGTGGTGTTTCGCGAGGCCATTACAGAGCTCTACACAGATAATGCTTCTGTCATTACTTTTGCCATGCATTTACTTTTGTTTTCTGCCGCTTACCAAATGGCAGACACCATCCAAGTTATCGCGGCTGGTGCACTACGTGGTTATAAGGACATGAGAGCCATATTCTATTGCACCTTAGTTTCCTATTGGCTGATTGGGTTACCCACTGGGTACGCGTTCGGGATGACGGATATCTTTGGTGAACCCATGGGTGCTGCGGGTTTTTGGGTAGGGTTTATTGTTGGGCTCTCAGCGGCGGCTTTACTGCTGTCACTTAGATTGAAATGGATACACAAACAAGACGAATCAGTTCGTTATAGCTACATGGCTAAGTAATCTCTGAATGCTCTGGGTTTGATACCTCTACCTCAAGGAGAATTCATAGACTGGTACATTAATCAAAGAAGCTCCGACCTAAAAGTCGGAGCTTCTTTTTTGGTTTCAGTTTTGCTGTACTTTCTTTGGTGAATTACACCTCAGTTTCTTTTAAAGAAGTAAGAAAATACGCCACGCCATTTTCATCGTTTGAACGCGTTCTGATGCACAGGGGAATCGCTTCAACTAACTCTTGCATCGCATTGCCCATAACGACGCCTTCACCAGCTTGTTGCAGCATTTCTAAGTCATTCATTGCGTCACCAAAGGCGATAACATCGTTCATGTTTATGCCTTTTTTCGATAAGAAATACGTTATGGCTTCCGCTTTAGAAAGCCCTTTCATCACAATATCGATGGTATTTGGAGAGGACTTACAAATATTGGCATGGGCACCAAATTCATCTTTTAAGATCATGCAGTAATGGTTCACTTGCTCTTCACTTCCTTGAAGTAAAATTTTAAGCGCCTCGATACTTTTTATCTCTTCTTTCGTGGTGTAATCGCAGGTTAAACCCGACTGGGCAATGTAGTCTTCAAAGAAAGGATTCTCTTCGACCATATGCCAGCCTTTTTCGGAAAATACCGTAATATGGAATGGAAGATCCGTCACTCGATTCAGTAGGGATTCACTCAGTGTTATTGGTAAACATTGCGTAAACTGCGCGTAGGATTCCGCCCCTTTTATCATTGCCCCGTTGCAAGAAACAATAACCGGATTAAATGAAAGCCCAGTGAGTGCGCGTCTTGCGTCCGTATCAAAACGCCCAGTTGCCACCATTACCACAACGCCATCCTGATAGAAATCTTCCAGTACCTGAATCGTTTCAAGTGATAGCTCCCCTTGGCTATTCAATAGAGTTCCATCGAGATCCGATACAATTGCCTGATACATATAATATTCCTTTAGAAAAAGCCGCCACAAAGCGGCTTAAGTCAACCAACAAATTCGAGCATTACAAAGCGATAGTTTTTGTTCCTTCAACGACATGTTTCAAGCTTTTTGATAACACGTCTTGTGAAGCCGTAAGCTGATCTACGTTCATAATGAATCGATCGAACACCTCTTGAACGTGTTGCTTAGAAAGCTCGTTAGAATCGAAAAACAGCTTTAACATCAAGTTGTCTGCCGTTGGAACCAAACACAAAACCGTTTGATGGTTACTGCCACTCACTACGTCAACCACTTCATATTCAAAAGGCGGCTTTTCCGCTGTTTCGCCGTCCGGCATGTTTTCAAACACAAATAAACTGCCAAACGGAGAAGTCGGTACCCATTGCTCATCGTAGTGATTAAGCTCATGGAAAGCATATTGCTGCCTATCAAGCTGGCTTAGCGCAATGCCCTCCAAATGTTTCCCTATGGATTTGTTTTTTATCCCTTTAACTCGTAACACTGGGCTGGCAACAAACAAACCGAATAAAGATTCAACATCGTCGATTTCCGCTGGTCTGTCACTCATGGTGGTGCCAATACAGATATCTTCGGTTTCCAAAACTTCCGCCAACGTTGCGCACCATGCCAACTGTGTTATCTGATTCGGCGTGTATCCACTGGTTTCCGCAAACTGGTAAAGCTTTCTTGTTTGGGCGTTTGAGAGCTGACCACCAATGCCCTTCATCCGCTTTTCTATAAACGTATCTACGGGTTTCTCGTTAGAGAACGGTAAACGTTGGTTTAAAGATGCCCCTTTTAAGTAGTCTCCCCAAAATGCTTCCGCTCCTTCACGATCAAACGTGTTCAGTAGGTACTCTGGGAAAGGCTCGAAGCTTAACGGTGTGACCGAAACAGGTTTACCTAATGTCAGCGCTCGATAGTCCTTCATCAACTCGGCATTTAAAATTCCAACCGACCATCCATCAAACAAAATATGATTGAAGGTTTGAATTAGATAGTGCCTGCCTTGTGATGCGCGAATACACACGAGTTTTATCAGTGGTGCATATTCGATGTTGAACGACGTATTCCGCTCTAACAACGTTTTGTCACGTATTTTTTGTTCTAACAGTTCGTTATCAACTTCTGTCCAATCCATCATTTCAAAGGGGATAGTTACCTTCTTTTTAATGAACAGATTAGGGTAGCCTGCAAACGCTTTGTCAGTAAAACCGGCTCTTAGCACATCGTATCGTTGAGCCGCTAAATTCCACGCTTGCTCGAGTATTTCTGGATTAAAATCCCCCTTAATTTCCGTGACATTTTGGTCTATCTGAAAATCTGGGTTTATCCGATTAAAGTACATTAGCTCACGTTGAACGCCCGTTGCTTGATACACGGATTCAATCTCAAATTGGTTTTGAATTCGATCAAGCTCTTCCATACTGATTTTAGAATTAGGAAAATCGCTTGGCGTAAAGGTTTCACGCAAGTTTTCTTGTGTGCAGTGATCAATAATGGCTTCTAGGCTTTCAATAAAATCTCGTGCAATTTTAGCCACTTTTTCTTGCTTGAAGCTGCCTAATACGTCCATGTGCAATTGATTATCTTGAACCCGACCTGCCACAGTAAGAACATTGTCATTCTTATTCGTAGCTGCTATTTCCTCGCCAGAATATTGGTTTGCCAATGTCCACGAATTCGCTTCTTGGCTCGTGCTAAATTGACCGAGGTAATTGAAGCTCACCTTTGGCAACACCTGCTGTTTTAGGCGATTGGTTTCCGAGGGTAAGAAACCTCTCAACGCGCCATAACCCAACCCTTTTTGCGGAATTTGGCGCAAGGTTTCTTTGTTTGTTCGAATACTCGCAGCAAGGCTGTTTTCGCCAAGGATCTTGACTGGGTACGCCGTAGTAAACCAACCGACAGTTTGGTTAATGTCGTATTGCTCTCCAATATTTTCTCGGCCGTGTCCTTCCAGCGTTATGTATGAATCGTCATTACCATGCCAACCCTTAAGGCTCATCCCTAAAGCCGTTAAGAGCAAATCATTGATTTCCGTTTTGTAAGCGTGGTTCGCCTCGGCCAGTAATTTCGATGTTCTGACAGGATCTAACGTAACCTTTGCTACCGTCGTTTCCTGCGTTACATCTGGGTGTTGCTGGTAATCGGGCTGATCTTTCGTTTGATCGAGCCAATATTCCTGCTCGCCTGAATGATGTTTCGCGTAGTCCTTAACCGCTAGCACCCATTGGCGATAACTCGTGCCTTTCTCTTGTGGTTGCTCACCTTCATAGAACCTTTCTAAATCGTCGACGATGATTCGCCAAGACACAGAATCCATGACCAAGTGATGGAACGCGCAGTAAATCATCGACCCTGTGCTCTCACCACTCTTGATTTCACCACTCTTGTTTTCTCCGCCGTCCAAATAGACGAACTTCCAAAGCGGTCCGTTTTCGATATCGAAGTCGCTCTGCCATTGTGTCATTAAATTTTGGATTTGTTTTTCAGTATCCCTTAAATCGCAACACAACACCGCTGGCACATGAACTTTATCGATATATTCTTGCGCGACAACACGGCTATTTTTGCGTGTAAAACGCAATCTCAGCGCGTCATGCTGATCCACCAACTTTTGAATTGCGACATTCAAGCGGCTTTCGTCTAAGTTGGGCACTTGAATCAGAAAAGATTGATTAAAGTGATTGGAATTTGCTAATTTTAGCTCATCAAACCATTGCTGAATGGGCAATAAATCGAACTCGCCAGCGAGGTTACCCTGCTCCGATACAATGTCATTTTGTGTGTCATTTTCTCCAATGTACTTAGCCAGTAATTCGATAGTCTTGTTCTCAAAAATAGCGCGAGTAGTACACACATAACCAAGCTTTCTGAGTTCCGTTGTCACAAGAATACTCTGGATGGAATCGCCACCAATTCGGAAGAAATTATCCCTAACACCTATCTTTTTGAGTTCCAATACCTGCATCCAAACAGCACAAAGATCCCGCTCTATCTGTGTTCTCGGCGCTACGTAATTGTCATCGTCTATTATGGTAGGCTCTGGTAGCGCTCGTTTATCGAGTTTCCCGTTCACCGTTAGAGGAATGCTCTCTAGCATAGTAAAGCTGGAAGGCACCATGTAATCCGGAAGTTGGTTTTCTAATGTCTGACGTACTTCTTCAAGTTGGCAAGTCGCATTTGTTGGTACGATATAGGCAGCCAGAGACTTATTGCCATCTTCTTCGATATCAATCACAACAGCCTGTTTAACCCCTGAAACCTGGTTTAACCTGCTTTCAATTTCACCCAACTCAATTCGGAAACCCCGTATTTTAACTTGGCAATCATTACGACCGAGGTACTCTAAGTTTCCACATGGTAGCCAACGTACGAGATCGCCTGTTTTGTAGAGCCTACTCTCTTGATTATCCATCTCGCTATTTTGCGTAAATGGGCTCGGCAGGAACGCCTTTTCCGTTAAGTCTGGTCGATTTAAATAACCACGAGCTAAGCCACTTCCTCCAATATACAGCTCACCAATGGCACCTTGAGGGAGTGGCTGTAATTGCGAATCCAAAACATGCAATTCACGATGGGACACTGCCGCACCAATGGGTATGGTTTTGTCTGCTAGACCCGACTCTATTTCATAGGTCGTGGTAAAGGTTGTGCATTCCGTCGGGCCGTAACCATTAAGGATATGCTCGGGCTTGTGCGTAGATTCCGCTAACTCTTTCATAATATCAGGTGTTAGCGCTTCCCCTCCGACGAGTAAGTATTTCAAGTTAGCAAAAAGAGTTTTGTCGGCAATATAGAGATAATCAAACAGGCTGCGCGTCACCCAAAGAATGGATACGTCTTCTATTACGCTTCTAAAGCGCTCAATGTTACTTGCCAACTCTTTGGTATCGGCAGGAATGATGAGTTTGCCACCGTTTAGCAACGCGCCCCATATTTCCAGTGTTGCTGCATCAAATACAGGGCTGGAAAGGAACAGGAAGGTATCTCGACTATCAATGTCGATGTAGTTCGCGTGAATAACAAGATCGACCATGGAATGCTGCTCAATCATTACGCCTTTCGGGTTACCCGTGGTTCCGGAGGTATAGATGATCGCGCCTAAGCTGTCACTGCTGGATTGGCATGTCACATTACTGCTCGAATTCGAATGCGCGCTCAGATCTAGACTATCGACGGCAACCCAACTTGCATTTCTGTGTCTCGCTTGAAGTGCCTCACTATCAACCAAAGATTTCCCGTCTGCCAAAACCAAGCTAACGCCTGTATCTGCGAGAATAAATGAAGCTCTCTCTACCGGATAGGAGGTGGATACCGGTACATAAGCACCACCCGCTTTGAGTATCGCCAACATGCTGATCACCAGATCGGTGGATTTGTCTTGATACAGGGCAATGAAAGTATCCGGTTCCAACTCGGTTTGGTACGCTTCTCGGTGCCAATTTTGAATATAACGTGCCAGCGCATTGGCTTTATTGTTCATTTGCTCATACGTGAGTTGCTGTTGTTCAGACTCCAGCGCAATGGCGTGCGGGTTTTGATAAGCGTGGTGCTCAAACCAGTACTGTAAAGTATGAGTGGATCGTTCGCTTTGGCTGGAGCGGTTCACTGTGTATGTGGGCTCTGCGACGATATTCTTCTGTAGCAACGTGGTATCGACAAGCGATGAATTAAGGATACTAACCAGTAAGTTAAGCAGTCGCTGTGAAGAAACCTCGCCTAACCAATCCTGACCGTACTTAAGAACAAGGCTCATTGATTCATCGTGTTCATAAGCCATCAGTACAAGCGGGTAATCCAGCTTTTCGACAGAAGAACGGAATTCGATATGGGCGCCAATGCCCTCCGTTACCTTCTCCGGCATTGGGTAGTTTTCAAACACCATAAGGCTGTGGAACAAACGCTCGCCATCGGATTGCAGATCCGACAATGCGATATTGCTGTGACTGTTCAACTCCGAGATTGACTCTTGGATACCATTTAGCACTTGCTGAACCGATTGTTCCGCGCACCAATTGACGGTAAGTGGCAAGGTATTGATGTATAAGCCAACACTCTTTTCTATTCCTTCTACCGGAATGGCTCGTCCTGAAACGATGGTGCCGACGTTGGTTTGTTCATCTTGAGTGAAAATTTGAATCAATTTATGCCAAGCAAACTGAAGCGCAACGTTTGCAGTAACCCCCGAAGACAAACACAGCCTTTTTAGCTCGTGGTATGCGCCTCCATCAATGCGTAGTGACGATTCTGATGGGTTAGCTATTTCATCAATATCAGTCAGTGGCACTTTTTTATCAAACATGACACTTACGTCGTTTGCTTGTTCAAACAATACCTTCTTGTCTTGCCAAAACGTATCCGTTTCTTTTTGCTGGCTAGATAAGAATGCTTGCGCGTCGAGGTAAGTATTCTCTGGGCTTACTCGTATCTCGCCCCCATTATCACTCGCGTCATAATACTCATGCACGGTGCCTAGCAGGATTGGGATACTCCAGCCATCACAAATGGAGTGGTGCTCGGTTTTCAATAAGGTATAACGCTGTTCTGCGAGTTTGATAACTACAAATCGAATTAGTTTTGGTTTGGATAAATCAAACGCTTTTTGTCGATCCAAACGCTGAATGTTACCAATTTCAATTTCTTGCTGTTCTGGCGAAAGTGAGGTTAAGTCAACGCACTCGAAATCCTCTTCGGTTAGCTTCGCATTGCGGTGAACAATTTGGATGATTTCACCGTCTTCCCAATCGAAGCTGGTACGAAGAATAGGAAACGTCTCTGCTGCTAACGTCCAAGCTTTAACGTACGTTTTTATGTCAAGCGCACACGCATAATCCAGTAGTAATTGAACTCGGTAGGCATCGTCGTTTGGGTGATTAAGGCTGTGGAATACCAAGCCGCGCTGCAAATGCGTTGCAGGGTGAATAGCCTCAATATCGGCAAAGCGGTTTTGTAATCGCCTTAGTCGACTAATCGAAAGCGACGGCACAGCGTAGTCACTTGGTGTTTTAATTCCACCTTTGCTCCCCAGCATATCCGTATGCTCAACAACGTTTATCAGTGAATCTTTTAGTGCTTTTTCAAAAGACAAGGTAGATTCAGAATCAAGACGCGAGTCGATATAGATAGCCAGTTCGTCATTCGTTACAACACAATTGAGCACCAGCGCAGTTTTATCATGGTTTCCGTCACCAATGGTTTGTCCGACGTTCTCTGGGTGAATTGCCCAACTCTCTTCTTTCCCATTGGTACCCAGCTGCCCAAGGTAATTGAAACTGACATTTGGCAGTGCGTAGTCGCCAAAATCGGGGGAATGATAGAAGGTACCAAATGCCACGCCTTTATTCGGAATGCTTCGCACGGTTTCTTTGATTGAAATAACGGTGTCTTCAGTACTGGTTCCGGTACTCAACGCTATCGGGCTGATACTGGTAAACCAACCCACTGTTTGTGTGACATCCGCTCGTTCATTAATCGCTTCTCGACCATGTCCTTCCAGCAGTACATGTTGTGTTGACGAACCGGTCACCGTTTTTAAGGCGATTGCCAACGCACTAAGTAACAGATCATTTATTTCCGTATGGTAACCGTGGTTCGAGCTGCGCAAGAGCTTGGAAGTTAAGGTGCTATCCAAAGAAAGCGTTGATTGAGTCGATTCTATTTTTGCTAAAGGCAAACGCTCAACGTTTTCTAAAGTCGAACGCCAATACTCTTTCTCGTTCGGGTGTGCTTGTGTGTAGTCTTGAAGCAGTTGAGACCATTGGCGGTAACTGGTGCCTTTCTGAGTAAACTCACCGCCTTCAGTGAGATGCTTTATGTCATTCACTAGAATACGCCATGAAACCGCATCCATAATTAGGTGGTGAAATGCGAAGAATACGTGGCTCGTCCTCGTCGGTGCGTTTTTCAATAACGCGACGTTCCAAAGTGGTCCTTCAAACACATCAAAATTTGATTGAAGCTGGGTTAACGCAATTTGATCTTTGGCGTGATCTTCCCCTATTTCTAACACTTGAATATTAGGGGCAGCCATGTGTGATTCATAGGTTTGAATCACTTCCCCATCATCCAAACTAAAGCGCGCACGCAATATGTCGTGATGCTCCGCCACCTTTGTCAAAACATCATTGAGATTTTCAACACCTAAGTCGTTTGGTATCGAGAAGGTAAACGCTTGGTTCCAGTGGTTTTGGTTGGTGAAAGATTGGTTGAAAAACCACTTCTGGATGGCATTGAGTGATAGGCGCCCTTTTAGGCTGCCTTGCTCACTGAACGGTTGTAGTGATGCTCCTCTATCTTGCATCAATTCGTTATTGTTTTTGATTCTCTTGGCAAGCTGCGCAATGGTTGGCTGGCTGATGATATCTTTTACATCCAACGTATAACCTATTTTTCTAAGCTCCGTTGTGACCAAAATAGCCAATATCGATTCGCCGCCAATACGAAAGAAATTATCGGTTATACCCACGGACTCAACTGCGAGTATTTTCTTCCATATATCGCAAAGGTCGCGCTCTACTTGGTTGCTAGGAGCAACATACGAATCCGACGCATCAACAGCTGGCTTAGGCAGTGCCGATTTGTCCAGTTTTCCATTCATCGTAATAGGTAAGCTATCGAGCGAGGTAAAACTCGAAGGCACCATATACTCAGGCAGTTTGGCTTCTAATGTTTCGCGAATGGTTTCAGAGTCAACGGCTGTTCTTTCAAACCTGGCTTCTTCAAACTTAGCTTCTTCAAACGTATAGTACGCAGCAAGCACTTTTACGCCTTCATTTTCTCTGTCTATCACTGCTGCTTGTGCAATGCCTTCAATGTCAGCAATGGCAGCTTCAATTTCACCCAGCTCGATTCTAAACCCTCGAATTTTCACTTGGCTGTCGTTACGACCGAAGTATTCAAGATTTCCGCACGGTAACCAACGTACTAAGTCGCCCGTCTTGTACATCTTGTCAAAGCCAAGCTTAATATCTTCTGCGGTCGCGTATGGGTTTTCTACGAAACTGGACTGCGTTAAATCATCTCGATTTAAGTAGCCACGAGCCAGACCCGCACCGCCAATGTATAGCTCCCCAACCACACCTTCAGGCACTAACGTGCGTTGCTTGTTCAATACATACAATTTCCGATTGAGTATCGCTCGGCCAATTGGCAGTGTTTTGTGTGATTCATTACGCTGAATGCGATAGGCGGTAGACACCGTCGTTGCTTCTGTCGGACCGTACCCATTCACAATAATGTCTGGTCGAGGCGTTTGATTGGCTATTTGGTTCATGAGAGATGGCGTTAGAGCCTCTCCCCCAATCATAAGGAATTTTAGAGAGTTAAAGACTTCATTGTCGGAGACATAAAGGTGGTCAAACAAAGCTGTCGTTGTGGCTATCATGTTGACCTTGTACTGCTGCAACATGGCTTTAAAACCTGCAACGTCACTGGCCATTTCTCTTGTATTGCCCGGAACAACCAATGTTGCCCCGTTCAACAACGCCCCCCATATTTCAAAGCTAGAGACATCAAACACCGGGCTGGATAAGAAAATGAACACATCCTTTTCGTCAATTTCTACAATACTCGGCTGTGCCACCAATGAGGTTATTGAGTGTTGCTCAACCATCACCCCCTTAGGATTTCCGGTTGTGCCAGACGTATAGATGATGGCACCCAGATCGCGTGCTCCAGCAACGGGTTTCAAATTCGTTTTACTGCGTGAATTGCCCAATTCTGTGTTATCTGTAGCAAGTAAATAAGGCGAAACTTCAAGGTTCTGACACGCTTCGCTGAGTGCGACCAGTGACTCGCTATCGGTCAACACCATGCTTGCATGTGTGTCTTGAAGAATGTATTGAATTCGCTCCGACGGATACCCAACTGCCATAGGAACGTAGGCAGCGCCCGCCTTAAGAATTGCAATCGCATCAATGAGGAATTGAATCGACTTCTCTTTAAAAATGGCAATCTTGCTATCCGGTTCAATGGGTTTGCCATGACTAGAAAAATACAGCGACCGTATCTCCGAAGCTAACTGATTCGCACGTTCATTCACTTCTTTATAGGTTAAAGAAATATCATGATCTTTGAGTGCAACATTATTTGGATGGCTTTCCGCCATCTGTTCAAAGCGTTGGCTGATTGAAGATAACTCGGCTGAGGTCTCATCGTGAGTTGAACCGAACTCGTTCAGCCGTTGAATTTCATGTTTTGGAGACAACATTAGTGAGTTTAATGGCGCATCAGGATTCAACATGCCTTGTTCGAGTATTGCCGTAAAGTACTCTGGAATGGATTGAGTGCGTGCAGGGTCAATAAGAGAACTGCGGAATCGAATCGTAAAATCAAACTGAGCTTCATTTTCTACGTACTCCATAATGATTTTGGCAGAACCAATATCAGCATGCACATCATCCAATTCATTCACTTCGCAATGCTCTAGAACTAGCCCTGCATCTCGCCTAAACGCCTGTGAAAACGCGACGTCCAAATTCTTTATACCACTCGCTTGCACAAGATTCAGAGTGGGTAATTCGTTGTAACGGCGCTGACCTTTCTGATAGGTTTTGCCAAATGAAGATACATTTTCTTCGTATAGGTCTTTGAATGTACGCTCGCTTCTCATATCTATAGGCAGTACAGCAGAGTTCACGTTCGAACCAAGTGAAATTGGTCTACCTTCTTTTATTGCTACTGGGTAACTGAGACAAAAGCTTTCCACGCCACTGCAAATGGCAACCATCGCGCCCCAAACCTGTGAAAAAACGAAGAATGGAGAGACACGACGAAGTGAGGACTGTTCCTTTAGGTTTGTCCAATCTGATTTTGTAATAGCAAACTTAACCGCCTCAACAGCGCCACTTTCTTCTTTCGAGACTTCAAATGGAATCGCTCGATTGACTTCTAAGCTGCGTGCCATCTCTTTCCAATAGTCTGCTCCACCGGCTTCAATTAAGGCATCAACGCTTTTTTGTATTACTAAGTTTTTTAAATCAATATCGGATTCGGATAGCCAGTTATGATGGTGGTCGCCTTGATAATACTGACTTAATACCGTTCCAAATTCTTCTAATGAAGAACCGTCTAAAAGCAAGTGGCTAATCACAATCACAAAGTCGTAAGTGTTCTCACTAATTTTGAATAGCCCAACTCGGTAAAGTGGTCCTTTATCGAGATGAAGAGGTGCTTGAATGAATGGTTGAAAAGCGTCACGCCCTTTGAAATGTTGAAAGCTTGGTTTCTCAGTATTCTTAACCCAGTACAAAACACCATTTTCTTCACTGATGTGTCTACCGAACAGCACATGGTCTTCGCACAATTTGGTACAAGCATTCTCTAACTGGTTAATGTTGAGATCACCTGAAATTCGCTGACCATATACCATGTTGTAGTCGTAGCTATCCGGATTAAGTGTGTATTCGTTCCAGAACAAATAAGAGTATGGAGATGCGGTAATTTTTTTCATTTTTTTGTCTCTTATCGTCTGTCGATTCTGCAAACCCATGTATTTTCAGGGTCGAAAGTTGGAATGGTGGTGTTGTGAAAACCAATAAGCATATTGATAGGTTTTTCTGATTTCACTTCACTTTGGGTTATCTGAATAACCTGTGAAATTCGTTGCTTTGGCGTGAGTATTTTGCAACGGCTATGAAAGTTCATCGCAACGTTTATCGACCATTCAAAGTGTCGGTCGCTCGTGCCTGACATATCTAAAATTTCAGCGCACTCATCGTTTACGCCAACAATGGCGTACATACCGTCTTTTTCCACGTAATGAATGTCGTTGTAAAGAGGGTGAAGTTTCGTGTATTCGATGGCTTGTCGGTTTTTCTCTCTACCCAAATTGTTACTAAGAGAGTAAGTAGAGATGTCATAGGGGTCGAAGAACTGATAGCTCTCGATATGACTGCTGGTTAACACCAATTCTACGAATGGAATTACTTGCGTTGAATCTGTGAAATATTTCTCGAAGATTTTTTTATAGGTTTTTATTTTTCGATCATCGGAATAGCAGATTTCTAAATCCACACCGTCTAAATGAGCATGTTGGAAAAAATCAATTAACACACGAGAGGATTTCACGGATTTAGATATACCTAAATCGCCCATTAGGTTAATTACGAAATGGCGTTCATTAAATTGATATTCGTAGACCTTAGACATAAATATGCCCAAGCAACTCGATAAAGATTTATAGTAGATCCCTTTTCGGTTACGTTCCTTTTGGTAATTGGGATCTAAGAAGTGCTTCCACTTAAAAAACGCCTCTCCTCCAAGATCTCGACCATAAAAATCCGCAAGCAGTTTGTAATGCTCTTCTTTGATGTCCGATATTTCAAATTCCAACATATTTAGTCCCCCCGACGATAATATAAAATGCGCGCAGCTACTCTCTGGACGAGAAGAAACAGAGCGAGCCACTTATTAAGCTAAGTAGAAAGCCATGAATAACAAGAAGCGCCACAATAGATGAGATGCCAATAGTTAATGGTCATTTTCAAACAAATAAAAAAAGTAACCCTACCATCGTTAGACGGTGAGCAAATATTTCATATTACTTATTAATTTTTATTAGATACTTTTCAATACATTACATTAAGTAAATTAGATTACTACCCTATATAACCTCAAAAAATACACAGAAATTAAGGATATATACCTAACGCTATAAATATTAAAACCATAAGTCTCACAACCTGTAATTATCTATTTATTAGTATTTATTTATAATCAAACGCCAACAAATTTAAATCAATATTTTTACCAAACAAATAAGAAATCATTACAACTAAAATTAACAAACCAATGGTGATACAAGTTTCAGTGAAATCCATGACGGAAGAGTTTCTCATACTAAATAATGTAATTTCTCTTACAACTAAGATCGCGAAAATAATTTTGTTTTCGTAATTTGTATTATATGTGAGAGTCGCAAATTTGAGGCACTTACTTATATCCTATCTTATTGTTTATAATTACATTGACGCTATATGAATCAAGTATGAGAATTAAGAATCCGAAGATACCCGTTATCAATAAATGTTATTTATTCGTGAGATTGATTCTAAAAAACAACCAATTACGTTTTATAATATTTTAAAATTTTGAGTTATTGCAAATTAACGTGATATGCATCCAGAATATGTCATCACCCTATTTATTTACGGTAATAATCTGGATT
>NZ_BFAQ01000037.1 GCF_002933855.1 Vibrio penaeicida | reverse complement strand
ACACATTCAATCTGTTCTTATTTGAGTCCACAAAACCCCTTGGGTGTTGTATGGTTAAGCCTCACGGGCAATTAGTACAGGTTAGCTCAACGCCTCACAACGCTTACACACCCTGCCTATCAACGTTCTGGTCTCGAACAACCCTTTAGGATACTTAAAGTATCAGGGAAGACTCATCTCAGGGCTCGCTTCCCGCTTAGATGCTTTCAGCGGTTATCGATTCCGAACTTAGCTACCGGGCAATGCCATTGGCATGACAACCCGAACACCAGAGGTTCGTCCACTCCGGTCCTCTCGTACTAGGAGCAGCCCCCTTCAATCTTCCAACGCCCACGGCAGATAGGGACCGAACTGTCTCACGACGTTCTAAACCCAGCTCGCGTACCACTTTAAATGGCGAACAGCCATACCCTTGGGACCGACTTCAGCCCCAGGATGTGATGAGCCGACATCGAGGTGCCAAACACCGCCGTCGATATGAACTCTTGGGCGGTATCAGCCTGTTATCCCCGGAGTACCTTTTATCCGTTGAGCGATGGCCCTTCCATTCAGAACCACCGGATCACTATGACCTGCTTTCGCACCTGCTCGAATTGTCATTCTCGCAGTCAAGCGGGCTTATGCCATTGCACTAACCACACGATGTCCAACCGTGTTTAGCCCACCTTCGTGCTCCTCCGTTACTCTTTGGGAGGAGACCGCCCCAGTCAAACTACCCACCAGGCACTGTCCTCACCCCAGATAATGGGGCCAAGTTAGAACATCAAAGCTACAAGGGTGGTATTTCAAGGACGGCTCCACCATATCTAGCGACATGGTTTCAAAGCCTCCCACCTATCCTACACATGTAGGTTCAATGTTCAGTGCCAAGCTGTAGTAAAGGTTCACGGGGTCTTTCCGTCTAGCCGCGGGTACACTGCATCTTCACAGCGATTTCAATTTCACTGAGTCTCGGGTGGAGACAGCGTGGCCATCATTACGCCATTCGTGCAGGTCGGAACTTACCCGACAAGGAATTTCGCTACCTTAGGACCGTTATAGTTACGGCCGCCGTTTACCGGGGCTTCGATCAAGAGCTTCGTCCTAAGACTAACCCCATCAATTAACCTTCCGGCACCGGGCAGGCGTCACACCGTATACGTCATCTTACGATTTTGCACAGTGCTGTGTTTTTAATAAACAGTTGCAGCCACCTGGTATCTGCGACTCCTAATAGCTCCATCCGCGAGGGACTTCACCGTCAAGAGCGTACCTTCTCCCGAAGTTACGGTACCATTTTGCCTAGTTCCTTCACCCGAGTTCTCTCAAGCGCCTTGGTATTCTCTACCCGACCACCTGTGTCGGTTTGGGGTACGATTCCTTACAATCTGAAGCTTAGAGGCTTTTCCTGGAAGCATGGCATCAATGACTTCACTGCCGTAGCAGCTCGACGTCGTGTCTCAGCCTTAATGACGGTCCGGATTTACCTAAACCATCAGCCTACGCACTTGAACCTGGACAACCATCGCCAGGCCCACTTAGCCTTCTCCGTCCCCCCATCGCAATTGTAAGAAGTACGGGAATATTAACCCGTTTCCCATCGACTACGCATTTCTGCCTCGCCTTAGGGGTCGACTTACCCTGCCCCGATTAACGTTGGACAGGAACCCTTGGTCTTCCGGCGAGGGAGTTTTTCACTCCCTTTATCGTTACTCATGTCAGCATTCGCACTTCTGATACGTCCAGCAGCCCTTACAGACCACCTTCAACCGCTTACAGAACGCTCCCCTACCCCGCAATCATAGATTGCAGCCGCAGCTTCGGTTTACTACTTAGCCCCGTTACATCTTCCGCGCAGGCCGACTCGACCAGTGAGCTATTACGCTTTCTTTAAATGATGGCTGCTTCTAAGCCAACATCCTGGCTGTCTGAGCCTTCCCACATCGTTTCCCACTTAGTAGTAATTTGGGACCTTAGCTGGCGGTCTGGGTTGTTTCCCTCTCCACGACGGACGTTAGCACCCGCCGTGTGTCTCCCGGATAGTACTTACTGGTATTCGGAGTTTGCAAAGGGTTGGTAAGTCGGGATGACCCCCTAGCCTTAACAGTGCTCTACCCCCAGTAGTATTCGTCCGAGGCGCTACCTAAATAGCTTTCGGGGAGAACCAGCTATCTCCAGGTTTGATTGGCCTTTCACCCCTAGCCACAAGTCATCCGCTAATTTTTCAACATTAGTCGGTTCGGTCCTCCAGTTGATGTTACTCAACCTTCAACCTGCCCATGGCTAGATCACCTGGTTTCGGGTCTATATCCAGAGACTGAACGCCCAGTTAAGACTCGGTTTCCCTACGGCTCCCCTAAACGGTTAACCTTGCCACTGAATATAAGTCGCTGACCCATTATACAAAAGGTACGCAGTCACACCACGAAGGTGCTCCTACTGCTTGTACGTACACGGTTTCAGGTTCTATTTCACTCCCCTCACAGGGGTTCTTTTCGCCTTTCCCTCACGGTACTGGTTCACTATCGGTCAGTCAGTAGTATTTAGCCTTGGAGGATGGTCCCCCCATATTCAGACAGGATATCACGTGTCCCGCCTTACTCGATTTCACTCAATGTGCGTTGTCGGTTACGGGGCTATCACCCTGTATCGCGTCCCTTTCCAGAGACTTCACCTGACGCACAAAAAGCTTAAGGGCTAACCCAATTTCGCTCGCCGCTACTTTCGGGATCTCGGTTGATTTCTCTTCCTCGGGGTACTTAGATGTTTCAGTTCCCCCGGTTTGCCTCCTGCTGCTATGTATTCACAACAGGATACTTACTTATGTAAGTGGGTTTCCCCATTCGGAAATCGTAGACTCAAGTGGCTTTTACTGCCTAATCTACGCTTATCGCAAGTTAATACGTCCTTCGTCGCCTCTGACTGCCAAGGCATCCACCGTGTACGCTTAGTCACTTAACCATACAACCCCAAGAGGTTTCTGTATGGCAAACAACCAAGGTTT
>NZ_BFAQ01000036.1 GCF_002933855.1 Vibrio penaeicida | reverse complement strand
TCTTCCGCGAAATGGGTGGCATCCGCATGCGAACGTCCGTCGGCTCTCGCCAGCCGATACGCCGCTATTGCCGTGGTTTCACGGTTGTAAACCTCCGCCTGATGAAACAGTCGGGCGATCCAGTTCATCACTCGGTCGTAACGCGCGTTGTACTCCCAGTTTTTCGACTCGGCTATCCCAGCCAATTCGTGTGATTGGGTCACATCTAAGAGTCCGGTATCGTGCCACTGTTGATAGGCTTGCCGCTCTTCTCCTTGTAACTTTCGCTTTACACTGCCTTGAGTCAATGGGTAGCTCGCCATGGTGCGGAGCAATTCCCCTGCCGCTCGACGTAAACCGAATCGACTC
The DNA here is from genome assembly GCF_002933855.1 of Vibrio penaeicida. GTDB lineage: Bacteria > Pseudomonadota > Gammaproteobacteria > Enterobacterales > Vibrionaceae > Vibrio > Vibrio penaeicida_A. The sequence continues at coordinate 2,267 of NZ_BFAQ01000036.1, read as the reverse complement.
GCCAGTATCGGCAACGCCACCACCATATTCTGGGTCAGGTTTACCATCGCCGCCGCGGGGGATGCGCCCAACATCCAGATGAATCCCATGGACGTCAGATGCTGAGCCACCGTGGAATGCGAAGGGTTCATGATCCATTCATGACGTTTTAGCAGCTCTTCCGCGTAACGGCTGGCTTGGTTGCTGTTGCTCACCTGCGCCGCTTTTTTGGTGTCCGCCGCCAATTGTGACAAGGTGTCGGAATACTCCAACCTCGCCAACTGATACGCGCCTCGCATCATGTTGGACGCCAACGCGCGCAACGCATCGTTACTCCACCCTTTGGTCTTTTTGCGATGCAGAAATTGCTTGCGCATGGAACGCGTTGGCAAGGACTGCAAATACAATTGGTAGATGGTGTCCTTCAACTCACTTTTTTTCAGATCATTGAGTTGAGTATCGTCAACGTGGTGCATGAGATCGAGAACAAAATTCAGACTGGCGCCTTCCATGGAAGACAGCCCCTCAACCGCGCGCCCTGTGGAGACGGTAAACCCAGCAGTGCGCAATCTCTTTGAGGCGTCTTGCTGTGCCTTTTCAGACTCAAACATCAGAAAGTGTTTTTCACCCTGCTCATCCACCGAGCTCAACCAATACTCCCCAAATCGCGCCAAGGGAAAATACGGGGCCATGACGCTTTGCAGTTCAAACTGCAACTTCAAATCCGCTAAGCGCTTTTTCTTGAGCCGATTATCGATGTCGGCGCGCTCAATCTGTTGCTCTAACAATGTTCGGTATTGCCTGTGTCGAGCCTGATAGGCATCACGCATGGTTCGATAGTGTTGTTTCGCCTCTTCCGGCAAAGCATCAAAACGGGTTTTCAACGCCTGATGTTTTACCTGACGTAATGGCTCTGACTCCAGTTGTCGCCGATACGCCTTGAGTTCACGCATTTGCGCCGAGGTTTTGTGGCTGCCCTCATTCACCTTTTCAAGGTGGCGAATGGCTTTCTCGAGCGGGGCTTTGGCACTGACAAACGCCCCATCCGGATCCACGCCATCAACGGTCGCTAGGTGCGCGATGTCGAACAGCGTGTCAGCCGTTTGCTGATGTTTCGATGCCCATTTTTGTATGCGCTGTGCCATCTCACCCGCTTCGTACGCCCACTGGTTGCGACGCGTGAGCATGTGATGCACGGTATTGACGTAGTGTTGCACGCTCGGAAGCTGGGACTGAGACAGATCCGCCAACTGACGCAGGGTGATCGCCCCCAACCCTTTACTCCCCCCAAACGTCTGTTTTGCGGCGTATCCGATGTGGCTGAGGATCCCTTTGAGTCGGCGTTGAGGGGTGGTCGCATTCAGTGCCGCTTCAAAGCTTGCAGACTTGGTGCGTGAAAACATCACTTCAGAGCTTACTGTGTTTGGACGAGCCGACTTATTTGCTATCCTTTGCTCCAAGGTATCGATGAGATGAAGCAGCTCAGAACGGCGCACGGTCGAAGGAAACCACCCTAAGCGCTTGAGGGCAGCCCATAGCTTACTCAGCAACGCGTCCCACCAACGTTTTATTGCGGGACGCGTTTGCTCTGCCGCTAACGCCATCACTTCTTCGGCTTGCTCCGCCAGATTGAGCTCGCCATATCGGGTAAGTACCTCGTCCCACAGGGGCTGAAGCGAAGAGTGATGACGACTGCTCTGTATCGCGCGCAGGATCGCCGCGTGCTCGTGCTCTCCCAACACGCTCCGCAGACCATGGTGAACCAAAATTTCATGTCGAAGCGCACGCCTCACTTGCTCAGGGGATCTCAAACTCGACGCCACTAAAGTGACCGTCTGTGTCGATGGATCATACACCGCATGTACCTCCCCTCGCCCCTTATCATAAGGCAGGTCTAACGCCGTCTTAACCACTTTGATACGAACTCGGATCTCTCCTTGATAGTGCTTGAGCCAGTGTCGTGAGATACGCGCCACCTGATCAGGCGTTAATGATGCCTTGCGCGACTCGGCGGACGTTTGAGCTGACCTCGTTCGGGAAAACAGCTGAACGTGCTCGCCGTTGACTTGCGTATCTAGGACCTCAAACAGGCGATCAAACGCAGGGGCGATCTCCGTATTGAGCTCCGCTTGTGTCGGGTACGCGTAATCCATGTCGCTATCGTGTCCAAACTGACGCTGCCAGTCGGCTTCATTTAAGACGTTGGCAAGGTAGTCGTTGGTGATCCCCACATTGCGATTGCGCGCGATGATGTACGCTTCAAATGCGCGCGCCGTCATTTCTGTCAT
>NZ_BFAQ01000035.1 GCF_002933855.1 Vibrio penaeicida | reverse complement strand
GCACAACTGTATAAATATCAAGCGAAGCTCACATATAATTTAGAAGTTGCTCTCATATAAATTGTAACAAATACTCAATTCATTAATTAAATAAACACATTTTGTATTTTGATCATAAAACTTACCTGTAAAGATCTTAAGATCAATATTTGATCAAAATACTATGCGAATTATTTATCTTTCATCAAAGAAGTCTTTATTTCTAATATATTTTCTCATCAAATGGTATGAGAAAGGGCGGATCAACCAACTTAGAATTGACCGTAAAAATCGGATCCCAGTAGGAGTATTTTCGTAAATTTTTCCGTTATAAAGCCATAACAGTTTACCAACGTGCCAATACATAAAAGGAAAGGGCGGCATAAATGTTACAATATCGAGGTCACAGCAAACCCGGTATGTTCTCCTCGCCAGTTTGTAATGGTTCTTAAATTGGTAGTTTCCAGCGGCGGGTTGACCAAAAGTAACCACACGTTTAATACAATGTGGATAATGAGACTCTAAATAGTCAGCCAAGACGTTACCTATCGCACCACCTGACGAATGACCTGTGATGCTTATTCTTTTTCCATGTTCTTGGACTAATGGTTTCACTATATCTTCTACGCGCTCTATTACTGAACGACCAAGCGTATCTTTCTTATGTGCGGGTGCGCTTTCTTGGTTCAGTAAGAAGTGGAACCCCGCGTGTATGGAGTAGTGAAGCCCCCAATTTCTGCAAGATTTTTGCCACATGGCGCTGTTTAGAAGCCAGTCCCAAAGGTTGTGCGATCCTTTTATTACGATGATCACTTCATCGCTGTCACGACTCCATAGAATACGCATCAATACTTTTCCAAAGCGGTTGTTAACAACGCGCTGTCCATTTGGGTCGAATCCGTATCGGGTTTGTTTGAAAGTACGTGGGTATGCAAGTTCGCAAAGAACGGCGTAGCGTTCGTATTGGTAACGTTTTAGTTTTTTCACAGCCAGCTTAAAAGTTTTATTTCAGCTTGACTGTGTAGTGTTAAAACTTGATGACATAAAGAGATGTCATTTAGGTCGCTGAGTAAAGTTCAATTACAAGTTGTGCTTAACGGTGCCATTCAAGTATGGAGTAGAGATGTATGTATTTCAGAATGGCGTCTTTAGTGTTGGGTTTTCTTAGAGGATGCGCAAAGCTAAGATAACAAGGACGGATAGAAAATCGCTGTTCGAGCTCTTTATAGATTGAACTCTCAGAATTCCATAGCAAGACACCTTGTTCTTTGTACTCATTTACGTTCTTAGGAAGCTCAGTATTCCACCAACTTAAGATTTCACGGCTCCATTTTCCCCGTGTAAACCAATGATCGGCAATAACCACTAATAGGTCATTCGGTTGTATGGCGTACCCGTATTCAGCTTGCCATTGATTTATGTCTCTTAGCATATTTTCGCGACAGCTTTTACTGGCACTCATTAAATGATGGCTATGCACCCAAACTGTCCCAATGTCTGAAGACACACGGAAATGGAAAGGCTGGTCAGGAACAGGAAGACTTTCTATGGATTCGAAGTAATTTGGGTGATCATACTCTGTGAACTTACTGGCCATTCTGCGAGCAAACGCTAAACCGAGATGATGCTCACTCATGCCACGATTATGCACAGTTGGGTAATGGCTTTCGCATAATTTCAGGCAGTCTTCCTGAAAATCAATCAATCCTTGGATGACTAAATCTTTTAACAAACAGAGCTCTCCTAGTGCAAGGAGAACTCAAAGGCTCCTTACTTAACTAACCAACGTTTTACTTTATCTTTTCTAAATAATAGTAGTAAAAATGAAGATGTTAGATATAAAACGGGTTCTATACCTACAGATTTAACAGACCAAAGATAATGGATCGGTATCAGCAAGACTGCGATATAGACCCAATTATGTAAAGCTTGCCACCTTTTTTTTAACTTTCTTTGCGCTTGTTTCGTTGATGTAACTGTAAGAAGCAAAAGGATAATCCAACTAAGTGCTCCAACAATGAGATAGGGGCGAGTTATGATTTCATCGATTATCAAAAGCCATTGATAGCCGAGATCCAATGAAACATAAGCCAAAAGATGTAATGCGGTCCACATAAAGGTAAATACACCGAGTAAACGCCGTGTTCTGATTAGCTGCCCAATTTTTAACCATCGCACAATAGGGGTAATTAGCATGGTCGCAATAAGGGTGTTAAGCGCAGCTTTTCCAGTGAAATGAATGATTTCATCTACCGGTTCTGCGCCAAGGTGTCCGTTGGTTGCTGCCATGAATAACCAAAGAAGCGAGAACCACTGAACAACATGAATGAGTACTTTAGTAACAATGATATGGGTGTTGCTCAGCGTCATTAATAATTCCTGTTCAAGTCGAGTCCAGTGTAGAGCTTGGCTACTTCATCCTCATAACCATTGAACATCAACGTATCCTGTCTTGAAGAACTAAAAATAGTGCCTTCGCCAATAAACCTTTCGGAAGCTTGGCTCCAACGAGGGTGGTCCACTAGCGGATTTACATTGGCATAAAAGCCGTACTCATGGGCTGCGAGCTGATTCCATGTTGTTGGGGGTTGATGTTCAGTTAATACGATTTTTACAATTGATTTAATACTCTTAAAACCGTACTTCCAAGGCACCATTAGACGTAACGGAGCCCCATTTTGAGGGGCAAGGGTTTTGCCATAAAGCCCAACGGACATAATAGCCAATGGGTGCATCGCTTCTTGAATTGTTAAGCCTTCAACGTAAGGGTAGTTTATCCCCCCTCCGATGCGTCTGGACTTCTGACCAGGCATTCTTTCTGGATCGTAAAGTGTCTTGAAAGCGACGTATTTTGCATTCCCTTTTGGTTTCGCTTTTTCAATTAGCTTGCTAATCGGAAAGCCAAGCCATGGGACGTTCATCGACCAGGCTTCAACACAACGGAACCGGTAATACCGATCTTCGATTGCAAACTGATTTAAGATATCCGCAAAATCGATGGTGTAAGGTTCATGAACTTCACCACTGATTTCTATTTGCCAAGGATCTGTTTTAAATCCTCTAGCATTTTCAGCAGGTTGGTGCTTTGCAGTACCGAATTCGTAAAAGTTATTGTAAGTCAGAATTTTTTCTTCAGGGGTGAGCGTAAGCGTGCGATTTTTGTATTTTGATGGTACAGACTTCAGAGGTTTGCGAGGATCGACAATGGCATCCGCCTCTTTTGACTTAAACACATCAAAAATACCCGCATTAGCCGTCCCAGCTATCGGTGCTGTGGCAGCAAGAATCCCCAGTTTCTTTAAAACTTGGCGGCGATCCTCATAGACAGTTTCTGATGTAATGTCATTATCTTTTAGCTGCCATGATTTTGCGATCCGGATTAGCATAAGGAACTCCTGATGTTGGTACAATTCGTTGCGTATCTACCCAATTCTGTTAGAAGTGAGGGTATTAATACTTTAGACCCTTTAAGGTAATAAAAACTTTCATTGCACTACCACCGAGAACTCATACGGCTATGTCAGAGATAAAGATTGAAAGAAAGAAGAAGAACGAACTCGTAGAAGAGCTTCAAGAGTATTTATTAAACGAACTGGATACCGAGGCAGGGCAATTTGAAGCAGAGTTTTTACTCGACTTTTTCATTAGCAGAGCTGGACCAGCGATTTATAACCAAGCATTAACTGATGCAAGGACTGTTATTGAAAGGAAAGTCGCAGATATCGATGATGAGTTGTATGGCATTGAAAAATAATAATTAAAATTGGATCGTTTCGCGTTTTTACACTGTAAATTTTGTATCGACCATCTTCATTTCTAATAGTTCACCTAAAATTGTTCAAATTTTTCGAATGAGTCAATCAGTTTGTACTACTTTTTGATAAGTGCTTTTTGGTAAATACTTCGTTGCACCTAACCAAGGTTTGGTAACACAAATGCAAACATAACCCACATAGTTGGGTAAATAATGATAATGAGTAACATAATGAGCAACAATCCAAAAAACTATTCGCTAACTGCAAGAGTCATACACTGGGTTTCTGCACTATCAGTCTTTGGGCTGTTTGGTGTTGGTTTATGGATGGTTGACCTAACTTACTATAGTGAGTGGTACAGAACAGCGCCGTACTGGCATAAATCAATTGGTTTGATTTTGGCTTTTGTGACGTTGTTTCGCTTGGTTTGGAAACATCTGAGTGCCCATCCTTCTATTGAAGGCAAGGCATATGAGGTTTTGGCAGCGAAGTTAGCTCATATTGCGATGTACTTATTGCTGTTCACATTGTTTACATCAGGCTATTTGATCTCAACGGCAGACGGTCGTGGGATAGAAGTATTCGATTGGTTTGTTGTGCCCTCAATGGGGGAGTTATTTGCCAATCAACCCGACATTGCAGGAACGATCCATTATTACGCGGCTTTCGCTTTAATAGGATTGGTGGCAATTCACGCTGCGGCTGCACTTAAACATCACTTCATCGACAAAGATGACACGCTACGCAAAATGATAGGAGTTTCAAAATGAAAAAATCGATTTTCGCCACAGGGCTAGCTTTAGCAATGGCTTTGCCATTCGGTGCAAGCGCAGCGGATTACAATATTGATACTAAAGGCGCACACGCCTCAGTAAACTTCAAAGTTCCGCATCTTGGCTACAGCTTTATCCAAGGTCGCTTTAACACTTTCAGCGGTGACTTTTCATACGATGCAAACAACGTTTCTGCATCTAAAGTTAACGTTGTGATCGACACTACAAGCCTAGATTCAAACCATGCGGAGCGTGATAAGCATTTACGTAGCTCTGATTTCATTAACACTGGTAAGTTTTCTCAAGCATCTTTCAAAAGCACAAAAGTGATGGATAAAGGCAACGGCAAAATGGCGATTGAAGGTGAGTTGACACTTCACGGTGTAACCAATCCAATCACTATCGATGCAGACTTCATTGGCGAAGGTAAAGACCCGTGGGGCGGTTACCGTGCAGGTTTTGTTGGTACAACTCGCCTAGAGCTTAAAGATTTCGACATCGCGGTAATGGGTGCGTCTAGCTACGTAGACCTAGAACTTCATGTTGAAGGCATTCGTAAGTAATTAAATCGCTTCGAATAAATTTGATGCCCCCATTAGATTATTTGCTAATGGGGGCATTGTTTTAAGTGTTTCTTTCTATATTTCTATATCTATTTTTGCGCGGATCATAATTTAAGCAATTTCTAAATGTGATTCCTGCTTACTTTCGCGCTCACCGTAAACCGTTCTAAGCGCTTTCATGACATCCATTCTTGTAACGGTGCCTATAAATTTGTCGCCTTCAAGAATAGGGTAACACTTAGGTTTGTTCACTTTCATCGCTTTAGCTCGTTCTTCTAAAGAAAGGCTGCTGAAGCTTGTGGCGATACCCATACTTGTGGTCGGATAAAGCTGGTTTTTATCAATACACACATACTCTGCCACGTTAATAAGCGAATCGCTTGCGTCTAATGCGAGTACGTCTCTTGTCATTAAATCTACGACCTTTTGATCTTTAGCTGGTATGTAGTCTTGGCACCATAAATCAACCAACACATCGTGTATGGAAAAATAACCCACAAGTCTTTCATTTTTATCCGTTACGGCTGCACCTTGAAGACCAGAATCAAGCAATATGTCGACAGCATCTACCGTTGGCATATCCGCAGGAAGCGATAAAGAAGGAAGGGTGATGAGTTCTTTTACTGTTACGTTACTGTTCATAGTGGAATCCTTAAGCGAAGACGTTGTTTGTGTTGTTGTAATTGGGTGAATTTGAGCGGCTTTAAGCTGTGGTCTTGTGTAAATCGACCAATTTGTAAGCCCGACAAGTACCGCTCCTCCTACAATGTTGCCAAGAGTGACGGGAATTAGGTTTGCAGTGATGAATTGAATCCAATTCAAATCGGCGTAATGTCCTGGTGTAACACCTACTTGAGTCCAAAACTCCGGCGAAGCGAATGCTTTAATAGCCATACCCAGTGGCACCATAAACATGTTGGCTACGCTATGCTCAAACCCGCTGCTAACAAACATGGCAACAGGAAGAACAAGCATGGCTGCTTTGGTAGCCGCATTAGTCGCGCAAAATGAAAGCCAAATAGCCAAGCAAACCAAAAGATTACAAAGAACACCGAGAGAGAAAGCTTGTAGCGGCGTATGGTGAACTTTGTGTTGAGCAATATTCAGCGCATTAAGTCCCCATTGCCCGTGATCGAGCTGATATAAACCAGCAGCAGCAACCAATCCGAGTAAAAACATCGCACCAAGAAAATTGCCGATGTAAACCTTTCCCCAGGTCGCAAGCATTTTACTTACTGATATTTGCTTGTTCGCTAATGCAATGGCAGACAGTACCGAGCTGGTAAACAGTTCGCCTCCACCAAGTACAATGAGTATTAAACCGAGGCTAAATGCAATTCCGCCTGCTAGCCTGCTCAACCCCCAAGCAGCGCCTTCGCTACCCGTTGTCACTGTTATATAAAATAGAAAAGCCAGTCCGATGAAAGCGCCTGCCATCATGGCAAGATAAATCGTTGTGCTGGTGGACTTAGCCGTTTTGTTTAGTGCATATTTTTCCGCTTCTCCCATCATCTCTGGTGGGGTATTTATGGGTTTGTTTAGAGAGTTAGGTGCATGCATATTTGCTCCTTAGACTCGTGTTCATGGCGTGTTCTCCTATGTGGCTTCATGCGGTAGTTGCATGGCTCACATCCAGAATAGGGAGATTAGTTAGCAGATAAAAATTGATAATTTTCAGGATCCTTATCAGTTTTATTGATAAGAGTTTAGATGCATGTAAAATGACCAAAAAAAGAAACCCCAATACCCTCTAGTTCAGAATATTTGCTATTGCGGTCATATGGGGTGATAAGAATTTCAAAAGGAAATCTATGCGCTATTCACTAAAACAGTTGGCAGTCTTTGATGCAGTGGCAGACACCGGAAGTGTTAGCCAAGCTGCAGATCATCTTTCATTAACTCAGTCCGCAACAAGTATGTCTCTAGCTCAACTTGAAAAAATGCTCGGTCGCCCTTTGTTTGAGAGACAAGGTAAAAGAATGATGTTGACGCATTGGGGTACTTGGCTTCGTCCTAAAGCAAAAAAGCTCTTACAAGATGCGCAGCAGATAGAACTGGGCTTTTTTGATCAGCATTTATTAAGTGGTGAGGTTCGCTTGTGTGCAAGTCAAACACCTGCGGAACATCTCGTTCCAGACCTTATCAGTATTATTGATAACGATTTTCCTGAGATGCGAATATCGTTAAAAGTGAAAAGTACACGCAGTGTTATTGAGGGCGTTTTGGATTACAAATACGACTTAGGCGTGATAGAGGGACGTTGCGACGACAATAGAATCCATCAGGAAATTTGGTGCCGAGACCACCTGACTGTTGTGGCTGCTGCTCATCACCCCTTTGCCCAACGAGATAAAGTCAGCCTTGCTCAACTCGAACAGGCGAAATGGGTACTGCGAGAGCATGGATCTGGTACTCGAAAAGTTTTTGATAGCAACATTCACAATTTAATTGCCGATTTAGACGTTTGGCGCGAATACGAACACGTACCTGTATTGCGAAGCATGGTTGCAAATGGCCCTTACCTTACTTGTCTACCTTATCTTGACGTTGAGCGGTTCATAGAATCTGGTCAATTGGTAGCGCTTAATGTGCCAGAACTGAAAATGGAAAGAACGCTGTCCTTTGTTTGGCGGGCAGACATGGTTGATAACCCACTTCTGGACTGTATTAAGAGAGAAGGTCTTCGTATGATGAAGAATAAACCGTCATTTTTGTAGTGACGGTTCTTCAATAGCAACGAGGTAAGTCAGCGTTAAAAGAAACGCTAAATTATGTATATTGATAAAGCGACCCGAGTGGTCGTTTTTCTAACTCCAATGCACTCCGGTGGTTTACCACAGGTGTAGTGCACCGCTAAGTCGATTTCCATATAGGTACACATGATAGCCGTCATCAATAAAATCGATTGCATTAACATTTCTATGTAATACACACCTTCCCGCTATATATAAATGTGAGTTAGATCGTATTCGATGTTGCTCGGTTTATATAACATCTCTTTTTGACTGCAATACAGGTTTTTCAATGAGTGTTCTATTTGCCATTGCACTTACAACTGGCATTCTTTCCGGTATCTGGGGTTGGCTATCTGTCGCTTTAGGTTTACTAAGTTGGGCTGGCTTTCTTGGCTGCACGAGTTACTTTGCTTCTCCACAAGACGGTGTAAAAGGTCTTGGTGCTTCTCTCCTTACAAATTTATCTGGCGTATTCTGGGCAATGGTAATAATTACCTTATCAGACTACTTGAGCCTAGAAATTATCGGTTACGCCGTCACGTCTATCGTTGCATTTTTCATGTGTATACAAGCTAAGAAAAGCTGGTTGGGTTATATTCCTGGCACGTTCATTGGCTGCTGTGCAACTTTCGCTGCAAATGGTAACTGGCAACTCGTTGTGCCATCACTTTTGTTGGGGGGAGTATTTGGCTATTTAATGAAAGCGAGCGGCGAGCGACTTCACCAATACCTAAACCTGACCAAGCAAGACGCCCACTAGCGATTTCCATTTGCTAACGAAACCACTCGTTTTAAGGTCCAACGAATCAGTAATGGGACTTTATCTGTACCGTTATCTTCGCAGTAACTGACAATGGCGAGAGCCAAATCGGGTTTAGCGTATTTTTTAAGAGCACGCGCAATGACTTTTTTGGCTGGAATTTGATGATCCATCGGGATTTTTACAAGGGAACGAAAAAAGGGTTCAAATCCATTGGCGTATAGGAAATGCTCGATGTCTCTGTCTGGAAGCTCGGTTAAGCGGTGACGCTCTTGTTCGTGGTTGAGTAAGCTGCGTACCGATGCAGAGTATTTCTTGCCAGCGGCATCGCCGTCGGTGACGACATGCCAATCGATATTGAACGATTGCGCGACTTTTACTAAAGATTTCAAACCAGATTGCGCGAACTCAATAATTTGAACGCCTTCAGCGGCTAAGTTGTAATCGAGAAGTCGTGCCAGTTCGTTGAAAAGCCAAACCTCCGTTTCTCCTTCAACCAAAAGCCAACACCGCGCAAATAAAGCACTAGAGCGGTGAAAGCGTATATGGAATCCGATTTTTCGTAGTTCGTCTGCGGTTAGCTTTTTATTCGAAATTGAATGCGCAACTGTTCGGTCGGAATGTCGAGTCAGTCGCCTAATCGTACTTAAAGGTACAGCGCTAAGAAGATCGCCGCTGTTGGTTGTGATGATCTTTTGCATCGGCAATAGTTGAAAGATGCTCCAAGCACGTATCAAGTGAGTAGGGTGTAGGCGTCCTTCTGGATCTTCAATAATCAGTATGGGGCGAGCGCAACGCCTTAAATCAGCCGGACCTTTTGCTTGTAGATACGCGCTCAGTAGACCCATAAGTAGCAAGCGCGTCTGTTTGTTATTGGTTTTATCTGCCAACTCCATAAGCGCATTTTTGTCGTTTTGGTTTGTACTCCCAAAGAAAATTCTATCGCGCTGTCGTCTTGGATTTCCGCGGGTTTGTCCACGTACATTAAAGTAATGTTCAACAAGGTTTTGCATGGAATTTAAACTACTGCGCATTTCCCCTTTGTTCACATGCCCAGGCATGGCTAATAAGCGTCTTGAGGTATTTTCAATCCGCTTTTCTGCTCGGGAGTTGATTTCATTTTGGGTGTTATTCGTGATTTGTCGCCTTGCATCTTTCAAACGTATAACGGGGTGAAGAGCCATCAATTCTTGAGCAAGTTTATACGCATGGTGTAAATGCAGTTGATTGCCAGATGCGTCTAAAAACATATAGTTGGTGGTGATTTTAAAGAGATCTCGTGTGGCGCTTAATCGATATATTATTCGCTTAGTGCCTTCGTCATCAGTTATCCATACCGGTTTTATTTTACGATAGCGTCCGGCTTGTTCTTCACCAGAGAAACTGGCTTTCCAACTCAACACTATTTGTAGATGTTGAGTTTGTTGCTCTGCAATTGAGTAGTCAACATGGAAATCTTGCATGACAAATTCATAAGGCACACAGTCACTAGGCAGGGCGATAGAGAGTGCATCAAGAAGTGAGGATTTACCCCAAGTATTTTCCCCTACAAGCGTTGTAAGCTCATCAAACGTAAGGGACAAACGTTTAATCCCACGAAAGCCAGCTATCTCAATTCTTTCTAACTGCATACATACCAAAAGGTCTTCTTGAACTATGTTTTAAGCTTATACCATTTCGTTAAGTTTAAGCGGTAATAGGATCACAGTATTTAATAAACAAACACTTAGCGCCGATCCTTCAATGATTCATTAATATGTCATTCAGGTAGGGCTATGATAGAATGGCAAAAAGGTCAGTAAGATAAAACAATGAAAAATCAAAATAAAAAAGCGTCGATAACGATCGCACACATCAACGACACACATTCTTATTTCGAGCCAAGTACCATTCAACTTCACTTAAACATCAACGGAAGGCAAGTTTCTCCTTTTATCAGCGTTGGTGGCTTTGCTCGCATTTCAAACCGGTTACAACAAATTAGAAAAACGGCGATCGAGAGTGATCGCCGCTTCTTGTTTTTGCATGCCGGTGATTGTTTTCAGGGAACACTTTACTTTTCTTTGTTTAAAGGACGAGCCAATGCCGAAATGCTCAGTGCCTTAGAGCCAGATGCAATGGTGGTAGGGAATCACGAATTGGATATGGGGAACGAGCCAGTTGCTGATTTTCTCGACAATATCAATTTTCCTATGATTGCGAGTAACTGGGATCTATCCGCCGAGTGTAATAAACCTAATCAATTACGCACTAAGCAAAACCTGCATTCGTACAACAAAAACGCAAAGCAAGGCAGTTGGTTAACATTTGATGCCAACGGTGAGCAAATCGCCGTATTCAGTTTGTCTCTCGATAAAATGGCAGACATTTCAAACCCAGATCCAGATACGCCGTTTTTGAATGCAAAGATGGTTGCCGAGCAAACGATTGATGCGATTCGTTCGTCAGGGATCAATAAAATTATCCTATTAAGCCATTTAGGGTACGAAGACGACAAACAGTTGGCAGCAGATGTTGAAGGGATCAGTTTGATTATTGGTGGTCATTCGCATGTGCTGCAAGGAGACTTCACTGACATAGGTCTAACTAAGCACGATGACTACGGCTTGCTAATCAACAACACAAGAATTGTACAAGCTGGATGCTACGCTCAATTTATGGGCCATTGTGAAATCGATTTTAATGAAGATGGCACTATCGCTCGATTTGACGGTAAGAATGAGCTTCTAGTTGGACGTAGGTTAGCTATGGATGCCAGCCTAGACGAACTTGTAGACGATTCAGTATACGATAAAACTCAAGCGGTAATTTATACACATCCTAACGTTATTCGTTGCACGAAAGATCAGGCAGTAAAGTCGATTCTTGACGACAAATATCGCCCACAAGTGAACGAGATTAGAGCAAGAGTGATTGGAGAAGCGTCAAAAGTTTATCGTCACGTCCGCATCCCAGATGAAGAGGGTCCCAGCGAACTAGCGCCAATAGTTTGTCGTTCGTTTTATACCGTGATGAATAACGATGGCCATAATGTTGAGTTTGCTATTCATAACGCTGGTGGAGTTAGGAATTCGCTTCCAAGCGGCAAAATTACCGTAGATGAAGTGGCAGGAAAATTGTTGCCGTTTGCCATACCGGTGGGCTATTACGACATAAAAGGCAAGTATCTCAAAGAGATGCTTGAAGGTGCTATCAATAACGCACTTAGTAATGGCGTGATTGGCACAGGGTCGGGTAGTTACCCATACACACATAATCTGTGTTTTGAATACGATGTGGATGCGCCAATGGGACACCGTATTACTAAGCTAATGATTGGTCATGCTCAGGGTTGGAAAAACGTTGAAGATGAAATAATTTATCGTGGCTGTTCAACTGCTTACACTATGAAAGGTAAGGAAGGTTATGACGCCATTCTTAAGATGGAAGATCAGGGGTTTGTGTCAACTCACTCTATGGCAGATTGCCTGATCGACCTCGTTCAATCTGACCCGACAGTATTTATTTGATCAGAAATTAAACAGTTGGTCTGTATTTTGCTTCTATCAATGCGAGAGATGATTCACTGCCGGCTACGAGTTAGCCATGAGCATCACTTATTTTATGCATTGGGAGAGTACCATATGTGGAGTAGAGACTGGCTAGACACCGTAATGGTGTGTGTATGGATTTTTGCTTGGTCTGCATTGGTCTATTTTATCCCGCTTACTGGGATGTAGTTGAGTATCGATATCAAAACAATTCGATAAAGATACAATTAAGGAGCCATATGGCTCCTTTGTTTTTGGCTACAACATAGATATGTTTTTGACTGAGATACAGACAAGCTAAGTGATACTCAAACAGACCTATCGAGGTCGTTTGAGTATACACACAATCAGTAACCAGTTTAAAGTGAGAGTTGCTCAGGCTATTTAGCGGCTTTAAACTGGGATTGCCTCATGCGGTTTAGTGCCGCCATGACATCAATCACTCGTGGTTTTGCTAGGTCACCATGTTTTGGCATGGCATCAAACCAACTATCTTCCTTAATCATGTTTGCTAGATCTTTTGCTGGATACTTTGACCAGCTAGGAAGCTGAGCAAATTGAAACCACACCCATCCAATAGCGTTAATTTGGCTTTCAGACTCAATTTGTTCAAGCGCTTGTAGATCCACTTGTTCTTTACCAAACCTCAAACGTGCCTTTCCTTTCGAACCAACACGGAACTTACCTTCAGCCAAAATACCTTGCAGTGATTTTGAATTAAATGAGCGTTCAGAGAACGTTGCGAGCGCTTCAGTCGCTTCTTGAACACGCTGTGTCGGATGCAGTTTGATCACTTCTTTTGCTTTTTCAGTTACATCGACTGCTTGGTAGTCGTGCATTTGAATGACGGTATCGGCAACGTCTAGGTAATCACCAGAGCCACCCATTACGATCAAGGTGGATATATCGAGCTCATCACGGATCTGACCGATGCGATCCACTAAAGGAGTGATGGGTTCTTCCCCTTTGCTAACGAGCGCTTGCATACGTTCGTCACGGATCATGAAGTTGGTTGCGGAAGTATCTTCATCAATCAGTAGAGCAGTTGCGCCAGATTCAATGGACTCTTGGAGCCAAGCTGCCTGAGAAGTGGAACCGGAAGCATCTTGAGTAGAAAACTCATCTGTACTACGACCCTGCGGCAAGTGATTAATGTAATTCGATAAGTTTAAATTGTGCACGCAACGACCATCTTCAGCGCGTATTTTCATTGCATTTTCATCAGCGACAACATACTCACGCCCATCACCAGGGATATGGTCATAAATAGAACGTTCGACAGCGTTCAATAGGGTAGACTTTCCGTGAAAACCACCACCAACAACGAGAGTGATGCCTTTTGGAATGCCCATGCCTTTTATCTTTCCGGAGTTTGGCGTATCTAACTCAATAGTGAGTGATTCTGGAGAAGAGAATTCAACCGCGTCTTGCATAGGTAAATCACTGTTGCCCGCTTTACGAGGCAATACGCTGCCGTTACCTACAAACGCCATCAAGTTGTGTTCAGAAAGCTGTTTTCTTAGTGCGACTTGGTCTTCAATAATTTCGCAGTGCTGCTTAAGACGGTCAATATCGAGCTCTCTGTGTAGAGTGGCTTTGCGGATAAACTTTGGTAAGTAAAACGTAAGAATATTGATCGCTTTCTTACCAAGAATTGTGCGCCCATCTGCAGGGAGGTCAACTCTAAATCGAAGCTCTATTCCTTCTTCGGTGAATACAACGGAAGTATGGTCCAAAACCGTTTGACCCGTCGACGCGATGAATACGTTGTTTTCTTGCGCTGCAAAGTGAGCAAAAGATCGAGCAATAAAATCTCGTGCTGCTCGTTGGAATGCCGGTGATGTTTCTTTTAACCACTCTAAACCTGTTAAAGACCACTGACGGAAAGCGCGAACTCTAGAGGCAGGAGCAAATGGATCGGCTTGAGTACTATCAATGAACAACTCAAAATCTCCGAAATCGTAACTGCCTTTAATTTTCTGGTAACTGCGATAGTTTTGTTTTTCAATTGTTTTAAGTAATGCGATCAGTTGATCCATTCGAGAAGTCACTATTTAGATTGGAGTGGGCGGAGATTATACCCAAAACATGTAAAGATGCGACCTTGAAAGTGCGCGACAATAAAAATGTCTTTTTGACCGATATATTAGCTCACGTATCCATGGTTTTAGGTGCTAATTGCTAAGTTGTCTGACCGTATAGCCTTCTTCAATTCTATAACGTTCTTCAATGCCTTGCCGCGATACGTTGACCGTTAAACTTTTTGGTGATGAGACTATTTTCAAACTCATGGGTATTCATGGGTTTGCCATAGAGGTATCCCTGAACATAATCGCAGCCTTCATCAAGGATGAACTGTTCTTGATCGTGGCTTTCCACACCTTCCATAACCACTTTCAATTTGAGCTTCTTAGCCACATGAATAATAGAGCGGATAATTTCTTTATCTTGCTCACTACCGGAAATTTGATTGATAAAACTTTTATCAATTTTAATGCAGTCAAATGGGTATTTCTTAAGATAACTGAAAGAAGAATAACCCGTACCAAAATCATCTAGTGACAACGTAACACCTAGCCCATGAAGCTTACGAAGTGTTTGCCCTGCGAGAAACTCATCGGCTATTAAGCTGGTTTCTGTTACTTCTAGCTCTAAACATTTTGGATTAAGCTTATAATAATCAAGTAATTGTTCGATTTGTTCGACAAAGTTTGGATCTCGCAATTGAACCGCAGAGACGTTAATTGCAACACGAAAATCCTTCATGTACTTCGTCCACTCAGCGGCACGCTGAATCGCGCTTCTTAATACGTAGTTTCCGACTTCAAAAATTAAGCCGTTCTTTTCTGCTAGTTGTATCAACGAATCGTTTGAGACTTGCCCCAGTACCGGGTGGTTCCAACGAAGGAGTGCTTCCGCTCCTAGCCAATACCCGTTCCTTGGCGATACTTTTGGTTGGAAGTAAAGCGTTAAATCGTCATTTCTAACCGCTTGCAGTAAATAGCTTTCTAATTGATTGTTGGTGGGCGTTGTAATGTTTGAATTGGCATAAAACGCATATTTTTTGCCCGAATCTTTACAAGCAAGCATTGCTTCACCTGCGTGCTTAAGCATTAAGTTTGCGTTATCTGCATCGTATGAAGTGGCGACACCAATGAATGCATGCAAATGAAGTGGCTGACCGTTAATAAAAAATTCCGATTGACCTATATCCACTAAGCGTTGACAGAGCGATTCAAGGTTGTGTTGCGACTCTTCAATCTCAAGCGCGAAAACGAGATCGATAGTGGATGTACGAGCCGTGATGCTATGTAATACATCGATGAAACCAACGCGCTTTCGATACTCTTTAAGCACAGTATCAAACACTTCATAACCATGCTTTGCTAACAATCGACGACCGTTTGTAAAACCAACATGAACAAAGGCGAGGGTGCTGTCTGTTGATTTCATCTGGCCAAGTAATGTCTGTGCCTCGTCAATCAAAGCCAGCCTATTGAGAAAACCAGTACCTAAATCATGGGATTGTTGGTAAAGAACTTTTTGTTCTGCTGCTTTACGGCGATCAATCTCCGTTCCAAGCGAAAAATTCAAGCTGGCAAGATCTTGTGTTCGGCTTTGAACTCGGTTGCGTAACTCTCGATTGGTTTGTTCCAATTGATACTGTTGATAAATCAGGGCAAGTTGCGACTCTACAGACTCTCGAAATGAGTCGAGAAGTGACTTAATCGTGGGAGAAAAGTGGTTTTCTTTATTATCAAGAATACACATGGTGCCAAATGGATCGCCATTTGGCCAATTTAATGGAATTCCATGATAAGCAATCATTCCTAGCTTAACATCAGGGTTATTTGCCCATTTGGGATCTTTCAATGCGTTTGGCACGGTGAGAGAGCGTTGTTCTTTAATGACGGTCTCACAATATAGTTTACCGTCTAAAGGTTCACATTCCGATTCTTTATAGGGGGTATTGGTTGACTCTGAAGCTTTATACACTTCGATAGAATGCCGATGCACTTGCATGATAAGTGCAGAGGGTACGTCGGATAACTCCGCAACCAAATTTACGATTTGTTGCCAGCTTTTTTGCATGTAAGCTGGAATTTCAATCTGACTAACGTCGATTTTTGACATGGAATCCTTTCCGTTCCCGAATTTTCTTCATCCTAACTACGATCAGTATATGACGCAGGATTCAGGTTCAACGTATTAGATGATGGATTGTCGCAAAATAGAGTCAGTACGCCATTTTTTCATCGCGCTTTCAGCACAAAGCGGAAGTTTGGGATCAAGATCTGAGCATTTTGCTTCAATTTATAAATGGATTGTGTGTTTTTACTGTGCAGCGGTAATTCAGAGAAACAAGCCATTCCCAAAGTACATGGGGAATGGCTTATTCGAAATGAAAACCGGATTTGTAATACTAGTAGCCATTTAGTTCTAGGAAATCAGATTTGAAGCCTGCATAGTCTCCGACTTGCTTGAAATTGGTTGCATCCATCTCATTGAGCAATTCCGATACCTTTATTTGGGTATCTGTATCTAACTCGTACTCATCAAGTCTGATCAGGCGCTCTGGATCGACTGGAATTTTGTTCACATACAATTTTTCTCTAAACAGTCGTTGCATTTGCTCAATACAGCCTTCGTGCGTTTGCTTTTCTTTCATTACTTTGTAAAGCGCAATGATATAAGGGCTGAACGTCGGGATGTAAACGCTAGCTTTGGTAACCAATGCTTTACAAACACAAGCGTAGGCGCCGCCTTGATATTGAGAAAGTTTGATATTGAGTGAATGACTCGTCTGATGAAGATCGACTTTCGCGTGACCAAGTGTTCCATCAAGGTAGATAGGGTGGGTGACGTCGGAGCCAACGTAAGAAAATGCAACGGTTTTACATCCAATCGCGATTGAGTCCGAATTAATTAAGGTATCAATCCAGCTTTCCCAATCTTCACCGCCCATAACACGAACCGTGGATTCGAGTTCTTCG
Source organism: Vibrio penaeicida (assembly GCF_002933855.1). Taxonomy (GTDB): domain Bacteria; phylum Pseudomonadota; class Gammaproteobacteria; order Enterobacterales; family Vibrionaceae; genus Vibrio; species Vibrio penaeicida_A. Next base: position 135,546 of record NZ_BFAQ01000035.1, on the reverse strand, counting down.
TTACTTGCAGGCTCTACAGTATTTTCAACCCAAGAATCATCTTCCAGTAGTATTGAGGCACCTTTAACCGCTTCGTTCAGTGGTTTAATTGAGGAGTACCAGAAACCTTCGTCGTTTTTGCGTCGTTTAGCGGCCGCAAGGCTATAAATAATGAGATCGACTTCGCCTTCAAAGTAAGTTTCAATCGCTTCTATAACCTGCTCTCGAACTTCCGAAGAAAAGGCGTCACCAGCGATATTAACCGCTACGCTACCTTCTTTGTTTGCTTCTTGCTCAAAATATACGTTGTTATGCCAACCGGCACTTCCAGTGAAATTATCCGATGGCGCACGTTCGTGCGAAACACTAATGGTATTTGCTTTTGCACCACCAAACGTCAGAGCGATTCTTGCGGCTAAACCCAAACCGGATGAGCCGCCCAAAATTAGTACACGTTTAGGCGTAGTATTTATTGGTAATGATTTCTTAACAGTGTCAATTTGCTTACTTACAGCAGTCTGACAACCTTCAGGGTTTGCTGAGCGGGCAACGACACCATCAATCACTGGCTTGTTCTGCATGTCTTGGTCCTAATTATTATCGTAACCGCATAACCTTACACTAATGATGGGTATATTCAATTGAGCTAGAACAGCAAACTATTCGATTGCGGTGTCATTTTTTAGAAAAGGTGCAATTTCTTGTGCTACAAAGTCCGAAATCCAGGGTTGTGCTTCCGGCTTAGGATGTAAACCATCACTCATCATCCACTCAGGCTTTAAGATAACTTGCTCTAAAAAGAATGGAAGCAAAGGAATTTTATACTCATGAGCGAGGTCTTCATAAATAGCAGCAAACATATTGCTATAGCGCATGCCATAATTGGGTGGAACACGAATTTGCATTAGCAGTGCTTTTGCGCCAGATTGTTCACTGATTTCAATCAGCTCTCTTAGGTTTTTAGTGATCGTTTTAGGTGGGAATCCACGTAAACCGTCATTAGCCCCGAGCTCTATCAAAACCCAATCTGGGGAATGCGTGCCTAATAAACCCGATAGTTTGGCAAGTCCATTACCCGTTGTATCGCCAGAAACGCTGCTGTTAACGACAGTGACATTCAGGTTGTGTTCACTCAATGAATGAGATAGTAGAGACGGCCAGCTTTGCTCAGCCTTCATTTGGTAGCCTGCACTCAAGCTATCGCCCAAAATAAGTAAAGTTTGACTAAACGTCGTGTTAGAAAATAAAACACATAATAAGATCGAAAGGAAACGCAACATGCCATCATCCGTTATAAGAGCTGAATCAGTTTCTAAACAAGTTACTACTAATCAAGAACATTTAACAATCCTTGAAAACGTAAATTTGGAAATTAGTCGTGGCGAAAGCGTCGCCATCGTAGGTACATCTGGTGCAGGAAAGTCGACGTTAATGACGTTACTCGCGGGTTTAGATACGCCATCTGAAGGGGAAATTACGTTACTTGATAAGCCTTTAACCAAACTTGACGATGAAGCACGCGCTGCACTTCGTAGCGAAACGGTGGGTTTTGTATTTCAAAGTTTTCTTCTGATTCCGAGTTTAACAGCATTAGAAAATGTCACTTTACCTTGCCTTCTAAAAGGTGAAGATGAGGATACAGACCGAGCTCGCTCATTGTTAGAGTCTGTAGGGTTGAGCCATCGAGAAAATCATCTCCCAACTCAACTTTCAGGTGGTGAGCAACAGCGTGTTGCTTTAGCTAGAGCCTTCATGATCAAACCTAAAATTCTGTTTGCTGATGAACCCACAGGAAACCTTGATCAACATACTGCTGCAAATATTATTGAGCGACTGTTTGAGATGAACAAGCAACACGGCACAACGTTAGTGCTTGTCACACACGATCCTGAGCTTGCAAAGCGTTGTGATAGAACGTTCCACATGCAAGCAGGTCATTTGGAGGTGGCATAATGGAAGAAGTGCAAACCCCAGTTGCCACCCCTAAACTCAAAATGCCTAATCGACAATTGTTTCGCTGGAGCATTAGAGAAATCAAACAAGGTCAGCTTTGGCCGATTTCAGCCGCATTAACGCTTATCATTGCCTGTATTTTTGCCCTCAGCGCACTTGCAGACAGGATGGAGCAGGTCATAGTTAAACAAGGGAAAGATGCTTTAACCGCCGACTCTGTATTTGTATCCGCCAATCCAATTCCTGATCATTTGCTAGAACAAGTGTCAAAACAAAATCTACAAACAACCAATTTAACGCGATTCGCCACCATGGCATTTAGCGAAGAAGACATGCAATTGGTAACGGTTAAAGCGGTTGGCGACGAGTACCCTTTACGTGGAGAACTGATTTTAACTGGTAAAGAAGGTGTTCGTTCTTCGGTCCGTCCCGGTGAGTTATGGATAGAGCCACGTGTGCAAGATCAGCTTGGTACCAAGGTGGGTGACGTTGTCACGATAGGGGATGCAGATTTAAAAGTTTCAGGCATCATTACCGAAGAACCCGGTTTGTCTTTTAATCCGTTTCAGCAAATGCCCTCTGTGATGATCAATTCAGCCGACATTGATAAAACCGGCGCATTACAGGTTGGTAGCCGTGTTCAATTCCGGCTGTTTCTTAACGGTGACGCAGCTGCAATCCAAAAAATTGTTGATGATACAGAATTAACTCCAAGTGATAGATGGCTGACGGAAAATACTCAAAGCCGAACTTCCGACGTATTCACTCGAACTAAGCAATATCTCTCTCTAACCGTCGCTATTGTTATTTTGATGGCCGCAACGACGCTCGTATTAACTTGCCAACACTATGTGGCCAACAGACGCCAGACTATTGCGATGTTAAAAAGTATTGGGGCGAGCAAAAACTGGATAGCGCGTTGGTTGTGGGTTCAGTTAGGTGTGTTGTTTGCCATCGGAATCACTTTCGGCATTGCCATTGGTATCGGCTTGGAAGTGCTGCTCCGTTTACCCATGGGTGATTTGCTTCCGGATCCATTACCTTCATACGGTTCAGCACCTTACCTATATTCTGTGGTGACATGTGTCCTGATTAGCGTACCTGCACTTGGAATACCGCTATTGCATTTACTGAACACTCCCGCACTAAGCGTAATGCAGGAATCTACTAAGTCTATTAGTAAAAAATCGTTGTTATTGCTTTTAGTTCCTGTGATTCCAATGCTGATAGTCTATGGCGGTAATCTAATGGTGTGGATGGTGTTAGTTGGTATCGTTGTGCTGTTTGTATTGCTTGGAATAGCCAGCACGTTAATAACACGACTTGTCGCAAAGTTACCAATGAACACAACAATGAAACTTGCAGTTAGCCGACTTAACCGCACAAGTGTGGCAAGTGGCGTTCAGTTTGCTGCACTAGCGTTGTCTCTGATGCTGCTATCTATTATTTGGTTGGTACGAACAGATTTACTTAGCGACTGGCAGCAAACTCTGCCTGAAAATGCCCCAAATGTGTTTGCGTTAAACATCGCATCTACAGAAATTGATGATTATCTTGAAACTCTTGATGGAAACGTACAGGAGAGGTCTGAGGCTTATCCCATAATACGTGGGCGAGTAAGTACGATTAATGATGTTCTCGCCAAAGATTATGTATTGGAAAAAATAGGTTCCGAAGAAGAGACAGATGCACTAAGCCGAGAATTGAACTTTACGTGGGCAGATCAGATTCCTGCACATAATGAGTTATTGGAAGGAAGTTGGGTCGGCAAAGGGTCTGTCTCGGTCGAACAAGAAGTTATGGCTGAGTTAGGGCTTGAGATAGGAGATACGCTGAGCTTTGTGATTAACGGTGTTACGGTTGAAGCCAAGGTCGATTCTGTTCGTTACGTAGAGTGGCGAGAGATGAAACCGAACTTTTACTTTATATTTTCACCGGATGTTTTGGCGAGTATCCCATCAACTTACTTAGTTAGCTTCAGAATTGATGAAGAGAATAAACCATTCTTAACGACGTTGTCTCGCTCATTCCCAACAGTTAGCGTGATGGATATCAGTACAATGGGTGCTAAGATTCAGGAGCTTTTGAGCCAAATTGTATGGGCAATTACTGTTTTAGCTGGTCTTGGCGTTCTGGCTGGATTAATGCTCATCTTTACGCTTCTAAGATTGAGTCTCTCACAACGACAACAAGAAATTCGATTGTATCGAACGCTTGGAGCCTCAAAGAAACGAATTTCAAATACTCTGTGGTGTGAATTTGGTTTAATGGCGGTTACAGCTGGTGTGATTGCGAGCTTTGGTGCTGAAGCTAGTGTCGCAAGCCTGATGAAATGGGGCTTTGAATTAACACCTAATGCACATCCTTGGCTATGGGTTCTACTACCGTTGCTTAGTTTTTTGACTTTAGGTTTGGTTCTTAACACTTTGATAAAGCGCTTGTTAATTCCAGTGAATAAGGGCGCATATTAAAGGGTTGTGAATAACTAGGGGTGACTTATCCACAAAATCAGTGGATAAATATTTGGATAACTTTGGGCGAATAATTGGGATACATTCGCCCAAGCCAATGGCTAAGGAACTTCGACGCAATTTGTTATTCACAAATCTGAAATGTGTTTAATTTGGGGCAATATCGTCAAGTTTTTTTTAAGTTTTTTTTGATCGTTCTTTATAACGAAAAGGTACAAGAAAAATGTGATTTTCTTCAAATCAATATCTGAGTAAAATACTTGGGTACCTAAAAAACGTATTAAAGACATGACCCTCAAAAAAAATAAAGAGCAGAAGACATTAAGTGTTGGAATTATTGGTGGTGGCATTGCAGGTTCTACTGCCGCTCTCAAATTTTCAGAGCTAGGTTTAGATGTGACTCTGTTTGAAAAACGCGACAGCCTAGTTAACGGTCCACCCATCTGTCACCTTCATGCTGGTGGTAACTTGTATCGTGAAATCTCGGAGAAACAATGTGCAGAATTGCTTCGTCAATCTATCGATACCGTAAAGCTTTTTCCTCATACGATTAACATCAGACCCACGGTAATTGTTGTCCCTACCACTGATGATGGGAACGCTGATGAGATTCTCCCACGTCTTGATTTTCTTCAAAGTTATTACCAGTCATTAGTTGATGATGATGAATCTAATTCCGTATTAGGGAGCCCTCAAAACTACTACGTAACGTATGAAAAAGATCAGCTAGAGGTGCTCCGTGATAAAAAACAGCCAGAACAGCCTGCTACATTTGATGATTGGATGATTCCTTTTGCTCGGCATACCAACCTAGACAATATTAAGTACCCAGTGGTCATTGTGCAGGAATTTGGTTGGAGTGTATTCAGGCTTTCATCAACACTCGATTTGGCTTTAGCAAGTAAAAGCAATTGTGATTTGCGTATAGAAACCGCAGTTGAAAAGGTTGAAAGAAGCGATGAAGGGTGGTGTATCTCACATTCTCAATTAGGGGAAGGTACCACTCAATACACGCAGGTAGATTATCTTATTAACGCAGGTGGTTTCGAAACGGGCATAGTCGATGATTGGACACAGCGTCCAAAGCAAAGGTTCGTTGAATTTAAAGCCGCCTATGTAACCCGTTGGGATGATTGTGATGAGCAATGGCCTGAAGTTATATTTCACGGACAACGCGGAACTCCAAATGGAATGGCTCAGTTAACACCTTATGCTAATGGGGTGTTTCAGCTCCACGGGATGACGGAAGACATTACGCTATTTCACGATGGGCTAGTTACGAGTAATGGCAACAGTTCTCAGCCTGCATTACCTAATTACCTGCTTTCTAAAATTGGGGCTGGATGGCCAGAGGCCGATCAATTGGTGCGCACCAATCGTGCTATAGAGCATATGTCTCAATTTATTCCTTCTTTTGCTAGTGCAGAAATGGCGAGTAAGCCACTTTACGGAGCGCAACAAATTCCTGGTGAAGACTCTACTTTAAGAGCGTCTGACATTTCGGTGGAAGGGAGTAATTATGCGCGCATGGAAATTGTGAAGGCGTCGTCGGCGATAGAAGCATCGGAACAGATAGCTGCACACATGCACTCGCAGCAGATGATTTCAGAAAAGCAACTTTTGCAATCGTATGAGTTTTTGAATGGTGTTCAAGAATCAGATGTTGTTGGAAGGGCGGTGGAACTGGCGATACAAAGGGATTACCCTGAAGAGCTAGCACTCGTCGCAGGGGTGTCTAAACCTATTTAACAAGTAAACTATCGAAAGTATTGAAAAGCCCAGAATGCAACTCTGGGCTTTTTTGTTTGGTGACTTCCGTTTGGACTTATCTTAGTTAGATAAGCTTTTTACGAATTTGAATAACCAACGCTTCGGCTAATACAACAACAACAAAGATGCTCAATAGGATCACAGAAACTTTTTGCCATTCGAACAAATTCATCGCATCACTTAGAAGTACACCGACTCCCCCAGCACCAACCAAGCCTAGAACAGCTGATTCACGTACATTGATATCCCAACGGAAAAGTACAATGGAATAAAACGCGGGCATAATTTGAGGCCAATACCCTTTAATTAAGATGCTTGCTGTTGAAGCACCTGTTGCTCTTAGCGCTTCAATTGTGCCCATGTTGACTTCGGTGATCGCCTCTGCAAGCAACTTACCAACGAATCCGATGCTTCGAATTGCAATCGCCATGATGCCTGCAATAACTCCGGGACCAAAGAACGCGATAAATAGCAGTGCCCAAACCAAGGAGTTGATGGAGCGAGATGATACTAGAAAGAACTGCGCAATCCAGTTGATGGTTTTGTACGGTGTAATGTTAGGTGCATTTAACAACGCTAATGGCACGGCGAAAATTAACGTAAACAATGTACCCAGTGTCGCAATATGCAGTGTCTCAATCAGTGCATCGTGAACGCTTTCTGGGTAAAAGCCATATTCAAGTGGTACCATTCGTTTGAACATATCGGCGAACTGGGCGGGCGCATCGTATAGAAACTCAGGAATGACTTCGACGGTTTGCCAAGACCAAACCAGCGCCATAACGAAACAAAAATAGGCGGCGTATCGCATCAGTTTTTCTGATGTCGTAAATCGTTCCCAGTGATGATCAATATTTGCAGTCGCCATCAGAAAATCCTCCGAACGATGTTAGATAAGAATTCACCAATTAAAATCAACGTAATGATGGTAATTAGGATCGCTGCAACAAAGTCATAATCGAACCTTTGGAATGCAGAAAAAAGGGTACCACCAAGACCACCAGCTCCGACAATTCCGACCATAGTCGAGTTGCGCAGATTCGAGTCCAACTGATAGCTTGAAAATCCGATAAAGCGAGAAAACACTTGAGGCATTACCGCGAATAATACAACGCTGATAAAACTGGCTCCTGTTGCCCGAATCGCTTCCACTTGCTTGAAAGAAATTTCCTCAATCGCTTCAGCAAAAAGCTTTGCAATGAACCCGATGGAAGCAACGACAAGCGTAAGAATCCCCGCTAATGCACCAAAACCCACAGCCTTAACAAACAGTATTGCGATGATGACAGGATGAAATGAACGGCAGAGAGCGATGAGCCCACGTACAGGCGTATTTACAACTAGAGGCATCATATTTCGAGCGGCAAGTAACCCTAAAACCAGCGATATAACGATGCCAAAGAAGCTCGAAATGATCGCTATCTGTAGGCTTTCTGCAAGACCATCAAGGAGCAAACTGCGTCTTGAGAAATCTGGCGGAAACATACGAGAAAGGAGACGTTCACTCTCTCCAATACCGATTATAATCCGGTCTAAACTTAGCCCTAATGACGAGAAGCTATAAACCAAATACGCTATTACACCAACCCAAATAAGTTTATTCGACCAGTGAGCTTTGAATGGGTTTTGTTGATTGGCAGTTAATCCAGCCATGATTCACCTCCGTAGATGACCTTGAGATCGTCTTCGGTAATCCCATTAGGATGCCCGTCATAATGAACTGAGCCTCCACACATGCCGATGATTCGCTTTGCAAAACGCTTAGCAAGGTTAACGTCATGAATATTAACTAACACTGGGATTTGGTTCTTTTCAGCAAGTTGCTCCATCAGCTCCATGATCTCGACAGCGGTTTTAGGGTCGAGTGAAGAGGTAGGTTCATCTGCTAGAAGAATATAAGGATCTTGCATAACAGCGCGTGCGATACCTACACGTTGCCTCTGCCCACCGGACAAGCTGTCCGCTCTTTGATTGGCGAAATCAGATAAACCTACAAAATTGAGCAGTTCAAAAGCTTTGTTGATGTCTTCTTGTGAATAGTTACGACGCCATGCGTTCCATGCGCTCATATATCCCAGCCGACCAGTGAGAACATTCTCAATTACTGTTAACCGTTCGACCAGATTATATTCCTGAAACACCATTCCTATGTGACGGCGTAACTTTCTGAGTTGTGTACCTTGCAATTTTGTTAAGTCTTCGCCATTAAATAGAATTTCACCAGAAGTAGGGTCGTTTAGCCTGTTAATGCAACGAAGAAGAGTGCTTTTTCCCGTCCCTGAGGGACCAATGATCGCAACGATACCCGGCTCTTGAATGTCAACATCTATACCTTTGAGAATTGGCTTTCCTGGGACGTAAGAATGCTGTAGTTGATTGATGGCAATGCCACGAGGACGAGTACTTGTCATCGTTTATTCCTTGTATTCAAAAAAGCCTATGCCCTACCCAAAGGAGGGCATAGGAAAGTGATGAGTGTTTAAATTAGATTTATGATCTAGGGTCAACAGACCCTATGGTGTTACTGGTTTTTGGCTTGCTTAGCGAGTTCAGCCGCTTTCTTCTTAGCTCGTTTAGCGGCTTCTTTTTCTGCTAGCTTTTTAAGCCCTGTTTTGGTGTAAGCGGTACCAGTAGCGTGTGCAATGTTGCGGATTACCGCCCAATCTTCTTTATACGTAATAGGAGCAAAGCGATCGGCACCCTTAAAAGTTGCGCTCATTTCCGGCGTAAAGCGATAGGAAGAAAACGCTTCTCTAATTTTCGCAACCAGATCAGGATTGAGATCGTGTGAGTAGCCAAAAGCAGAGGTAGGGAATCGAGGGCTGCGATAAATGATCTTAAGCGCACTTTCGTCGACTCGTCCTGCCGCTACCATTCGATCATAAACATCTGATGCGACAGGTGCTGCGTCGTAGTCACCATTAAACACACCAAGAATAGATTGATCGTGTTTACCTGAATAAAGAACTTTGTAATCTTTGTCTGGAACTATCCCTTTGTTTGGAAAGAGTGCTCGTGGCGCTAGGTTACCGGAGTTTGATGAAGCAGAAGTGTGTGCAACGCGTTTGCCTTTCAAATCGTCCATGGTGTTAATGCCACTGTCCTTTCGAACGATCGTAACTAAGTTATAGCCTTGGAAGCCGTTCTCGTTACCTTTTACAGCAATGGGCACATAACCTGCGAGGTTTACGGCATAGCCTGTTGGACCGGTTGAGAATCCAGCAACGTGCAATCTTCCCGAACGCATGGCTTCTACTTGTGCGGAGTTGGAGTGTACGGTGTAGTAAATAACGCGTTTACCTGTCACCTTAGTAAGGTGCGCCTGAAAGTCAGCGAACGCATCTTTGTATATAGCGGGGTCTTCAACAGGAGTATATGTAAAGACCAATGTACTTGGATCGCGCCAGTCGTCTTTGTTTTTTGGCGTGTCAGCAACAAGGTCATTGTTTTCATCGCAATAACGGTCATCCAATACACCTCTGTTTTCACACGTCTGCGCAAACGCTAATGAAGGCAAAAGCAGGGAGGTAGCAATAAGTAATCCTTTAGGTGCTAATTTCATCTTGAAACCTTTTTGTTGATTTAATGTAAAGGGTCGCGTTTGTTATTGCTAGGAGCGTGCCATGTTAATTAGTACTTATAAAACAATGAGATAAAAAATATGATTTCTTTTGTGTTTACAAATGTGTCACATTTGTCCATTGCTTTTTTAAAGTTTGGGTCAAATGTGTCCAAACCGTTTTTGTGAATAATTAAGAGCCGCTTTTGGCGGCTCTATCATTAACTTATCTACTATAGTTTCATGCAGTTAGCGTAATAAGTAACGGTTGAAGGCCAATCACTGAATACACCTAAAACACCTACTTTTTGTGCCAAAACATCTAACATCACCATGGCATCACCATCGTTATTGATGCTGTCTTTAACACTTTGATAATACCAACCACCACCGTTGTTTAGTGGTCCGGAGCGTTCTAACGTCCATGTGATAATATCAAGCCCAGCTTCTTTCGCTAGCTTGGCATAATCTGAAGGCACAATGCTTCCTTCACTGTCCAAAGTAACCAAGGCGTACATAGGAGGTGCAATAATATTAACGCCTGATTCCACTAAAGATTTCATATTATCTAGCGTGGGTTTAAAGTTTTCATCGTTGTAGACTCGATCGTCTAAGTAAACAGCTTGCTGACCAAACTTAGGCTCTTTTGCTAGCCAATATTTTACATCGTTCAAGTTAAACGATTGTACGTAGGCATCCTTCGCTTTAATCCCGCCAGCTTTTAGTTCATCAATCAGTTTTTGCGCATAATCTTCTTGCGAAAAACCGTTGTAAGGCATATCAACTGCAGGCGACTTAAGCTCTGGAGTGACTTTTACACCGTGTTCTTTAAACAAAGCGACGCTTTCTGCATGAGTCATTAACGTGCCCGATGTAGAGTAGAGATCGGTTCGCCAGCCTGGTGTTCCATTCATGTACTCTTCAGGTGTTTGAGCCATTGGGTTAGCCCCATCCATTTTTCCTTTAAGAGTTTTGAATTCCGCCAAAGTAAAGTCAGACGTGCGGCATTCGGCTTGTGCTTTTTCCCCAGTTTCTAAATTGGCTGGTTTGAACGGAATGGTACATTTTTTGGCAAGCTCAGGAATGGCAAGTACATTGGTTGTTGTATGCAGATCGCTTTGCGAATGACGGCATACCAATTCTTTGTCTTTCGTGAAAGTAACATCACACTCTAGTACCCCTGCACCTGTGCGAATTGCGGCTAAATAGGATTCTTTTGTGTGTTCCGGAAACTGCATTGCTGCACCGCGGTGACCGATGGAAAAATCGCTTCGATGAAAAGGACCGGCTTCACAAGTTTGAAGCTTAGTTTTTAGTGCGCTTTCATCCATATTGTCGACAAGATACATAGGGCGGGGGCCCAAATCTGCCGAGACTTTGGCGAAGGCAACCCCTGACGTCAGCCCAAGGCAGATGAGCGTAGTGCCCACAAGTAGTTGTTTCATGTTATTTCTCCATTTTATAGATTGCACTTTAATGTGCAAAAGGAGAATTGCAGACTGCATGCCAATTATTTTTCACATTAAAAACAATGAGATAAAATAATAGATACTGATTATGGGTCATTTTTGTCCTTCAAATGAAAACTCTTAGAAACGCCAAGACGAAGGGAGGTCTTGACGTATGATAAGTAACCTTAGCTCTGGTTAAGCAAGAAGTTTATGAGCGTTTCAATACTTTAAAACTGTCTTTGTCTAACTGATGTTTTTTCATTTTCCGGTACAAAGTTTTTCGTGGAAGGTTTAGTGTTTCTGATACCTGATTAATGTTTCCGCTGCTTTCAGAAAGCGCTGTTACCAGCAAATTTTTTTCATACTGATCAATTTGTTCTTCAAATCCTAACGTTTTAGCTGTTTTATCAACTTCAATTGGCGCTTCGAGATCAAATCCATCTCCTACGATACCTAGCACAAACCGTTCAGCCACGTTTTTTAGCTCGCGAACATTTCCGACCCAAGTGTGCTTGTGTAATTGCTGAATATGCTCCTGATAAAGAGAAGGGGCGCGAGAGCTGTATTTTTCACACGCTTGAAGGACAAAAAATCGAAACAGACTTTGCAGATCTTCTTTGCGATCCCGAAGTGGTGGCAAATGAATGCTTGCAATGTTTAACCGATAGAAGAGATCGCTTCTAAATTGTCCCTGCTCGCTCAGTGCTGACAAGTCTGCTTTACTGGCTGCAATAATCGTTATATTGACTTTGATGAGTTCGTTGCTGCCTACTCGTTCAATAACACGTTCTTGGATGACACGAAGCAACTTTATTTGAATGGCAATTGGCATGGTTTCTATTTCATCAAGAAAAAGGGTGCCTCCATTTGCTTGTTCAATCTTACCAATTCTTTTGCGATTCGCGCTTGTGAAAGCCCCGGCTTCATGCCCGAAAAGCTCGCTTTCAATAATACTTTCACTCATTCCACCGCAGTTAATGGCGACGAACGGTTTCGATTTCCGTTTACTAAACTGGTGTAACGCTCGTGCTATTACTTCTTTACCGGTTCCAGTTTCACCATTGATGATGGTGTCTACGTTTGATTTAGCGAGAGCTAGGACTTGAGTGCGGATCTTATCCATTTTACTGGAGTCGCCAATGATGACGTCTTCTATACTGGTGCTGCTTGGCAAAGGGTGCTTTTCTAGCTGCATGAGCCGAGTCTGACAGGCCATTGTTAACTTTTCGGTTAACAGTTCCGGCTCTAGTGGTTTCTCTAAGAAATCAAAGGCTCCGTTTTTCATGGCTTCTATAGCCATTGGGATATCACCATGCCCACTCATTAAGATTACTGGGACTCCGGGAGCTCGGTTATTAATAGCACTTAATAGGCATAACCCATCGATGGAAGGCATTTTAACGTCGCACAAAACAGCTAGGTTACTTTCTGGCTTAAGCTGCTTGAGTGCCTTTTCTGGTTCAGTAAACGTAGAAACATCGAACCCTTCAAGTTCGAGCATTTCTCCGACAGCGTCGACGACATCGTGTTCGTCATCAATAAGTAGAATTGAATGTTTCATTGTAATAGTTATTTAGTTCGTTTTGAGTGTTAAGGTGAAGGTTGTACCTTCCTGAGCTTTGGATTCCGCTTTAATTGAGCCACCAAAGTCTTTGATGATGTTGTAAGCGATAGACAAGCCAAGCCCTAATCCTTTACCTGATTCTTTGTTGGTGTAGAAAGGGTCGAATATATGTTCTATTTCTTTTTGGTTAATACCTGTGCCATTGTCTGCAATGGTAATGTTTGTTTGATTTTGTATCGTCGTTACGGCGATCGATATGGTCGGATTTGATACTTTCTCTACCGCGTCTAACGCATTACCTATAATGTTGACTAACACTTGCTCTAAGCGAATAGTGTTGGCAGATACGTAGGTAAGAGAGTCTGGTTCAAAAGTGATAATGTCACTCGGATAGCGACTTTCTAAAAGTTGAATGGCATCGTTGATAACGGGTTCCAAGTGTACCGATTCCATATGCCCGTCACTTTTTCTTGCGAACGCTCTAAGGTGACGTGTTATTGCGGCGGTTTTCGTCAAAAGTTTTTGGACTTTATCCAAGTTTGTTATCGCTTTTTCGGGGTTATTTTTGTCTAACCACAATTTCGCACTTCTTACATGGCTGTTCACGGCCGTGAGAGGCTGATTAATTTCATGCGTTATTCCGACGCTTAGCTCTCCTAACGCCGCTAACTTGCCAGCTTGAATTAATTCGTCTTGTGTCGATCGAAGTTTCTTTTCTGCGGTGGCCCGTTCTATGACCTCTTGCTCAAGCCTTCTATTGGTTTGTTCTACTTCAATTGCTGTTTGTTGGAACACTTGTAAGTCTTTTGCCATTTCAGTCACTTCATCGCCACCTGAAATCGCAACAGGCGTTGCGAGATGACCACTCGAAATGGCTTTCATATTAAGTTGAAGTTGCTGAATTCTTTGTAAGATATTTTTCTTTACATAAAACCAAGATATAGCCACGGCTGTTGCTATGCTGATTAAAGAAAGAAGCACTGCTAACCTTTGATTTGCTGCAAGTGATTGTCTCGCGGTGTTAAATGAGCCATCTATATCTGAATTTACGGTTGCAGTATACCGCTCTATTTGTACAGCGAGTTGGTGTAAGTGCGTGTTGCTGTTTTCGAGGAGGAATTGAGCTTGATAATGTCTATCGATTAATTCATCTTTTAGCGCAAAGAGCCTGCCGCCACGAGAGGTTAGTTTATGAAGAACAATCAGTTGGTCATTTAAGTTTGGGTACAGAGAGGGAAGGGAACTTTCCTGCCACACTACCCACCATCTATTGCCTAACTCTTCTAATCGAAGAATGGTTTCGTCCAACTCGTTGAAACTGGCATCGTTATACAATTTCTCAGCTAGACCAGACTGATAGTAAATAAGTGACCTAAACTGTGCGTATTCGATTTCTTGCTTCTCTGAGTTTGATAACGAATCGAGAGATTCACTCGCCAATTCCAATAGTGGGAACAATCCATCAAGTAAAAAATTGAGTTGAGAAGACAGTTGGTCCGATTGAGCTTCATTCTGATAAAGCAAACTTAAGCTGTTCCCGATTTGAGTGATGATGTTCTTAAAATAGTTATGGTAGTCAGGGAATTGAGCCATAACATGATTCATTTCAACGATGGCATTATTGATCTCTTCCATGGCATGGTTGCGTGACACGCTTGAATCAGCCGTTCCAAGGAGTGGAGCAGTGGCAATGATCAGGCGGACTTTATCATTTAGTTTTGCGGCATAATCCAACGCTTTAAGATCATTGTTATTCAAATGCTCAAGTCGGGTATTGATATCTGAAAATGTATAAGAAGACAATCCAGAGACGATGAGGGTGGTCAAAGACAAAATAGCCATTGCCAATGCCAGCCGCACACCCATACCTTTCCATCGTATTTTCATATATCGCTAACAAACTTAATAGAATACACCGTCATATAATGACCACTAACGGTGTATTTATTCTAGTTAAGTTATGGATTTGTTAAAGAAACTAAGCGCTGTGTCACTATGATGAAACTACAGCTTAGCTACAGATACCAAAGGACAATGGTCACTGAGCCGATGGTTAAGAACATCATGTTTGGCAAAGGTGATTTGTTTTGCTTGCTCAAGCGGCAGATCAGGGCTCGAAACTATGTGGTCAATTAAATTTCGGTATTGGTGCGTTTTTGTCGGATTAGAACGAGATCTCACACGGCATTCTGCTTTGGTGTTTTTACTGGTCAGAACAACTTGTGCATTAGTGTTTTTAGTTAAGATACGCCACAACCAGTCATTCGGATAGGCGAGGTTATGGTTGAAATCACCCAAAATGGCATAAGATTGACCTTTCTTTTGTCTTTCTTTAATCCACTCATTCAACGATTTGCCTTGCTTGGCTAATGCCCGACAGGATTTGGTATTCTTTCTTGCAGCAAAGCAGCCTGATTTCAAATGTATAGACAACAAGTGAATGGGCTTCTTTTTCGGAATATCAACAACAATATAAGTCGCAAACCGTAACTTGTTAAACTGAGATGGCATCAAATTAATATCATCTCGATTTTGAACATTGATGCCTTTTGAAATGGCAAACCCAGTGTATTGGTTGATGCCTTCAAACTGCAAATCTCGGTGTTTTCTTCTAGATCGCTCCGAGAAAAAGTATTGATAGCTTGTTCCCGTCACTTGTTTGAGCGCTTCTTTTGAATCCACTTCTTGAAACGACATTATATGTAAAGACTGATTAGGCACTTTATCAAACACCTTGTTCAGTGCTTTAAAGTCGCTGGTTTCTCTTTGGCTAGGTTCAATTCGCTCGCTCGGATTAGTGGTTAGCCACTCAAGGTTCCAAGTGGAAAACGTAAATTCTGTGCCCGCAGCAGGGAAGTGAACTAGGAATGTTGCTAAGAAGAAAAAACGTGTCAAAAGGAAAAGAAAGCGTTTCAAAATGAGTCTCATTTGTTATTGGTCTTTTTCAAGAATAATAACGGAATTTTAATAGATAAAGTATGACGTTTGGTTCAATTTTAATAAACAATCCAAATGTGCGATCGTCGCCACTAACATCGATTTGATCTTGCACGCTCGTTTGTTTTTATTGATTTGGATCAAAACGCCTTCTCTGCGCATAACTTCTAATATTCCACCACATATAGTGTCTTTTAAATTTAAATGCGCATATGTGGTGTTTTTAACCAACCAGCGCCGAGGAATATAAGTGAATACAGTTGTCATTAAAAGGGATGGGGCGAAAGCACCATTTGATAAGGGACGTATCATAACTGCTGTACAAAGCGCATCAAACAACTCAGATGAGGCGCTCACCCGATACGCTGAACAGGTTGCAAGCGCAGTTTACAGTTCGCTAGAAAATCGCTTGGAAGTGTGTATTCAGGAAATTCAAACTCTGGTTGAAAATGAGCTGATGCAAGGTCCTTATAAAGGCTTGGCGCGTTCTTACATTGAGTATCGTCACGACCGAGATATTGCACGTGAGAAACTCAGCGTTTTGAATAAAGAAATTGAAGGTCTTATTGAACAAAGTAATGCGGACTTGCTCAATGAAAATGCCAACAAAGATGGCAAGGTTATCCCTACACAGCGCGACCTACTGGCCGGTATAGTTGCAAAGCATTATGCCAAAACTCACATTTTGCCTCGCGACATTGTTCAGGCCCATGAAGCTGGAGATATCCATTATCATGATCTAGATTACGCGCCTTTCTTCCCGATGTTTAACTGTATGCTCATCGACTTAAAAGGCATGCTTACTCACGGATTTAAAATGGGTAATGCGGAAATCGACACGCCGAAATCGATTTCGACGGCGACCGCGGTGACTGCTCAAATCATAGCTCAAGTTGCAAGCCATATTTATGGTGGAACAACCATTAACCGTATAGATGAGGTTTTAGAACCTTACGTATTGGCAAGCTACAACAAGCACTTAGAAATAGCGCAAGAATGGGATATTCACAACCCTGAGTCTTTTGCTAAAGCTCGCACAGAGAAAGAATGCTACGACGCATTCCAATCTTTAGAATATGAAGTAAACACTCTTCATACTGCAAACGGTCAGACTCCGTTCGTCACATTTGGTTTTGGCTTGGGAATAAGTTGGGCATCTAAGCTTATTCAACAATCTATTTTAAAAAATCGAATCTCTGGCTTGGGGAAAAATCGTAAAACAGCGGTTTTTCCGAAACTTGTCTTCGCTATCAAAGACGGTCTTAATCACAAGAAATCGGATCCGAACTACGATATAAAATCGCTAGCATTAGAGTGCGCATCCAAACGTATGTATCCAGATATCCTTAACTACGACAAAGTGGTTGAAGTGACGGGTTCTTTTAAAACACCAATGGGTTGCAGAAGCTTCTTAAATACCTACGAAGAGAATGGTGAGTTGATTCACGAAGGTAGGAATAACCTAGGTGTTGTAAGTCTTAACCTACCGAGAATTGCGATTCAAGCTAAAGGTTGTGAAAAGGCTTTCTATAAACTGTTAGATGAAAAACTCGCATTAGCTCGTCGTGCTTTAGAAACACGCATATCTCGATTAGAGACGGTGAAAGCCAGAGTTGCTCCAATTTTATATATGGAAGGGGCATGCGGCGTGCGCTTATCGCCAGATGAAAGCGTAGCTTCAATTTTCAAAAATGGTAGAGCGTCAATTTCGCTTGGTTACATTGGTATACATGAAACCATGGTGGCGCTGTTTGGTGAGTCTGAACATATGTACGATAGCGACACGCTTAGGTCTAAAGGGCTTAGCATCGTTGAGTACATGAAAGCGCGAGTACAAACGTGGACAGAAGAAACCGGTTATGGCTTTAGCTTGTACGGAACGCCGAGTGAAAACTTGTGCAGCCGTTTCTGTCAAATTGATACTAAAGAATATGGTGTTATTGAAGGGGTTACTGATAAAGGGTATTACACCAATAGCTTCCATTTAGACGTACAAAAGAAAGTTAACCCATACGACAAAATCGATTTTGAAATGCCGTATCCTGAAGTATCGAGCGGTGGATTCATATGTTATGGCGAATTTCCGAACATGCAACGTAACATTGAAGCGTTAGAGAACGTTTGGGACTACAGTTATAGCCGAGTTCCTTATTATGGAACCAATACACCGATTGATGAGTGCTACGATTGCAGTTATACCGGAGAATTTGAGTGTACGAGTAAGGGCTTTACATGTCCAAGCTGTGGAAACCATGATTCCACACGGGTTTCGGTGACACGCAGAGTGTGTGGTTACTTGGGCAGCCCAGATGCAAGACCGTTTAATTTTGGTAAGCAAGAAGAAGTGAAGCGCAGAGTTAAGCACCTCTAATGAACTACCACCAATATCATTCTGTTGATGTGGTAAACGGACCTGGCACACGTTGTACGCTATTTGTGTCAGGTTGCGTTCATCAATGTCGGGGATGTTACAATAAATCAACTTGGTCTTTGTGTTCTGGTCATCCATTTACACCAGAACTCGAAGATAAAATTATTAAAGATTTGTCTGATACACGTATACCTAGAAGAGGGCTCACTCTTTCTGGCGGGGATCCACTTCACCCTAAAAATGTATCAGATATTTTACGAATTGTTATGCGCGTAAAATCTGAGTGTCCCGATAAGGATATTTGGTTGTGGACGGGCTATCGTATGGATGAATTAACAACCGAACAAAAGCGGGTAGTTGATCTTATCGATGTTTTAATTGATGGAAAATTTGAACAGGAACAAGCGGACCCTAATTTGGATTGGCGTGGAAGTGCCAACCAAATCATTCATTATATGAAAGTGTAAATTCACTAAGACGAAGAGGTAGAATCGTTGCGTTGAAACAATCACAATTTCCTTTCGATTTTTTGTTGTAACAATGTTAACTTGCTTGTCACTGTTGAATATCAAAGGGTTGTGAATTCCATGCTATCTCATCTACCGGAACCAAAACAGGATCCGATTCTTTCGCTCTCTGTTGCCTACCGAAACGATCCTCGAAACGAAAAAGTGGATCTAGGTATCGGTGTTTACCGAAATAGTAACGGCGACACACCAATAATGAAAGCCATCGCGTTAGCTCAAGAGCACGTTACCTCAACGCAAAAAACGAAAGCTTATGTCGGGCTAGCTGGTTGTGAAGAATTCAACCAAAGCATGGTAGATTTATTGCTAAAAGGAACGGCGGCTTACGATCGCGTTTCGGCTATACAAACTCCAGGCGCCAGTGGTGCACTTCGCATGTTGGGAGATCTACTGAAAGTTGCCCAACCGAACACTACTATATGGCTAAGTAATCCAAGCTACGTGAATCATCAACCTGTGATGGAAGCCGCTGGATTGAAAGTTAAGCATTACCGATACTTTAGCCCTTCAACAAAGCAAGTTGACGTTACAGCAATGCTTGAAGACCTATCTCAAGCTGGAGCAGAAGATGTTGTTCTACTTCACGGGTGTTGTCACAACCCAACAGGTGCAGATATCGACTTTAAAGCATGGGAAGCCATTACGGATATGGCAACCAAGCAGGGATTTACGCCATTTGTTGATATCGCTTATCAAGGGTTTGGAGACGGGTTAGAAGAAGATGCAATGGGTCTGCAGCATATGGCAAACCACGTTGAAGAAATGTTCATTACCACTTCCTGCTCAAAAAACTTTGGCTTATATCGTGAACGAACTGGCGCTGCGATAGTTGTCGGTAAAAATGCTAATGAGGCGGCTAACGCAAAAGGAAAGCTGTTGCAGCTCGCACGCGCGACTTACACCATGCCGCCGGATCACGGGGCCGCTTTGGTTAAAACAGTGTTAGGGAACAAAGAACTAACTTCTGTTTGGCGAGAGGAACTTTCGCAAATGCAGCATAGACTCGTTTCTCTAAGGGAAGGTTTATGTTCAGAGCTTAAAAATGCACATAACTCTGACCAATTTGACTTTATCCAGTCACACAAAGGTATGTTCACTGTGCTAGGCTTCTCCTCTGAACAAATGCTTCAACTGCGTGAAAACTATGGAATCTACGGTGTTGGTGATGGGCGTATAAACATCGCAGGTCTTACCGAAAAAGATATTCCTTATGTAGCCGAGGCAATAGTAACCGTATCTAACTAATAAGAGGTGGTAATGAAGTCGAGTAGACCTTTCATTTTCTTTGCAATCGCTGGTGTATTGACTGCGTGTATCAATATTCAAACAGGGGTGCATTCTGAGCCAAAAGCCAGTGAGAAATCGGAATCAACACACGAGGTGGACATGTTAAAAACACCCGACGGAAAATTGGTTCTTGGTGAGAAAGAGTGGGTTCATATTGCCGGTTTAGGAGAAAGCTATAAAGCTCGAGTCGATACTGGCGCAACGACTTCATCTATCAGCGCTGTTGATATAGAAACGTTTGACAAAAATGGGCAGGATTTCGTTCGATTTAGGATTGCTCATGAAGGAGAAAAAAGCCCGGTCCTTACTCTGCCTGTGCAACGTTGGGTTCGCATCAAACAATCTAGCCAAGATTCTTACCAAAGAAGAGCGGTGGTAGAGGGCGATATTCAAATTGGTGATTTGAAAACAAAGACAGAGTTTACCTTAGCAGATCGATCTCATCTTACTTTTCCAGTACTTTTGGGAAGAAGCTTTTTTAGAGATGTCGCTGTTGTAGATGTCAGCAAAAAGTACGTGCAGAAGAAAGTAAAGTAACGAGATATATTCGAGTATTTGAATAACATTTAAAAAGCCCTCACTTTAATCTTAAAGTGAGGGCTTTTTTATTGGTTACCCGAGTTAGAACATGAACCTTGCGCCCATAATGAGCTGAGATCCATAAACCCCGTTGTCAGCGATGTTCGCACCAATTGAAAGCTGATCGGTTGAGTGGAAACGACCACCAAAACTATAAGTAAGTTCGGTGGTGTCACTGTAAACCAACTGACCCACTTTTACATTGGCTTCAATGTTGTCTAACACCCATATGCGAGCGCCAATATTTAATTCAGGGACAAACTGATTACCAACAAATTTGTCGTCGCTTGTTTTGATATTGTGAATCAGCATCTGACCGAAGATGTCGGCAAATCCTGTTGCTGGTCCATTAAAACCAACACCCACAGCGATGTCGTAATCTCCTTCGAATCGGCTGTCTAAACGACCTATAAAATGGGTATTTTCGGTAAACGTCAAATTACCTTCTGCACCATAAGAAGTGGGGCTTGCGCCGACTCTAAATTCAACAGAAGAGTAGTTGAAATTGTTAGCAAGAGTTGTCATCGGGCTTAGAGCCATGAAAAGTAGTGCTAAGTGGCGTTTACGTCCAAACATATGTATTCCATCCATTTTACGCTTCGGCTTAGTGCCAAAAATACGGGTATACAAAAAGGTCTGCAAAAAGCAGACCAATATTTAAATGCAGCGATATTTCAATGAGATCTTAAAGGATCTGTAGGTGTTCCACTTCAATTTCTGGCGTTGAACCACCTTCGTATTCACCATAAAGACGGATTTTTGACTCGGCATTAAGAGGTTGTGTCAATACTATGTCGTCTAGTTCTACTTGGATCTGCGCCTGCCCATCAGTAAATATAAACGTGTCTTTACTGATCTGTTTTATTAGGTGTCCTTCGGTAACAACGTCTTTCTCGGTTGTCCAACTGGTATCTTTTAGCATTTCTGCAACAGGGGTCAGATCCACTGGACCACTATATGTTACGTACTTTTCCTCTTGATCTTTGTCTCCTGCAAGCGCAAGAGTAGGTAATGTGATAAGTGCAGCAGCGATGGATAAAGTGATGGCTTTCATGTTTTGTAATCCTTATTACTTGAGTTCGAATACAGTTAAACAAGAACAGCCTTAACAATGGCTGATGGGGGAGTTCATTTTGAATTCATTTAGCTTAAGGGCGCTATGTAGCTTGAGGTGAATCAGTGATAAGCATTACTATACGCTCAATCAAAATAAACAATAAAATGAATCGATTATGATCCCTTCTATTCAAGCTCTTATGGTTCAAGGAACAACTTCTGATGCAGGAAAGTCTGTTCTAGTGGCAGGCTTATGCCGCGTACTTGCCAGAAAGGGGAGAAAGGTTGCCCCTTTTAAACCTCAAAATATGGCACTGAACAGCGCTGTAACAAAAGATGGTGGCGAAATAGGGCGAGCTCAAGCTGTTCAAGCGCAAGCGTGTGGCGTAGAACCATCAGTCCACATGAATCCCGTCTTGCTTAAACCTAATTCTGATACTGGTGCTCAGGTTATTCTTCAGGGAAAAGCGATAACCAATATGGAAGCAGAAGGCTATCATGACTACAAAAAGGTCGCGATGGACAGTGTGATGGACTCGTTTGGACGGCTGCAACGTGACTATGAATCTATCGTGATTGAAGGTGCGGGAAGCCCAGCAGAAATTAACTTAAGGGCAAATGATATTGCCAATATGGGATTTGCAGAGAATGCCGATGTGCCGGTCATCATTGTGGCTGATATTGATCGCGGTGGTGTATTCGCTCATCTATATGGCACGTTAGAGCTGCTGTCGCAATCGGAACAAAACCGAGTGATTGGCTTTGTCATCAATCGCTTCAGAGGTGACATTAAACTGCTTGAATCTGGTCTAGATTGGCTTGAAGAAAAAACAGGGAAACCAGTATTAGGCGTATTGCCATTCTTACATGGTTTAAATCTCGAAGCGGAAGACGCTATTACTAATGAACAGGTGAAGACCAAAGGGCACCTATTTAAAGTGAAAGTACCGGTTTTTACAAGAATTAGTAACCATACGGATTTTGATCCTTTGAGGTTAAACCCGAACATTGATTTCGAATACGTTAGTAAAGGAGAGTCGTTGAAAGGAGCCGACTTAATCATTCTTCCTGGAACCAAATCTGTTCGGCAAGATCTTGATTACCTTCGTTCACAAGGGTGGGATAAAGATATTCTGAGGCATCTTCGGTTGGGTGGTAAGGTCATGGGAATATGTGGCGGCTATCAAATGCTCGGCAATACTATTTCTGACCCCGAAGGTATTGAAGGTGCAGCTGGTGATAGCGATGGTCTTGGTTTACTGGATATGACAACAGTTCTCCACGCTGAAAAGCAGCTTAAAACCGTTAAAGGTACGATTCGACTTGAAAACCAATCTTTTCCTGTTTTAGGTTATGAAATTCATGCTGGCGTGACACAAGTCAACGAAACTCAACCCATTTCGCTAGAACATCAAGTAAGTGATGGAGCTATCAGTAACTGTAATCAAATTTTTGGCAGTTATTTGCATGGTATTTTTGAAGAAGCAGGGGCTACGGGTCTGCTCCTAGAGTGGGCAGGTAGCGAAGAGATTCAACCTGTAGACTTTGAAAAAATGAAAGAAGACGCAATTGATCGGATAGCGAATGCGATTGAAGAGTATATGGACTTGGATAAACTTTGGGCGACATTTACCAATAAGGCGTGATGAACAGGAATGAAAATAGCTCTATTTGCTATTGTTGCAGTTTTACTTTTTACGAGTAATGCCTATGCTGAAGTTCGCATTTTAGCGGCTTCGTCCATGACGAATGTTTTGCAACATATGAAGCAGGATTTTCAAAAGCAAACGGGGATCGATGTAAAAACAGTCTTTGGTTCATCATCTTCGTTAGCGCGTCAAATTACGCAAGGTGCGCCTGCTGACTTGTACTTGTCTGCAAATATTCGATGGGCGGAATACGTTCTTGCTGAACGCTCATTACCACCAAGCCGAATGAAAACGCTCGCAAGAAACCAGCTTGTCCTAATTTCCCCTGCGAAACGAGATGTTTCATCATTCGATCTAAAAGACCCCAATTGGTGGTCGACGCAATTGGATGGTGAGCGACTAGCAATGGGTATCCCAACATCTGTTCCTGCAGGGATTTATGCAAAGCAGGCTTTGGAGTCATTGGGTGTTTGGGATTCAGTAAAGCGACATATGGCACAAACCAACAATGTAAGAGTTGCACTGGCTCTTGCCGAAAGGGGAGAAGTACCATTATCAATCGTTTATAGAACGGACATTCTAAGTAGTGACAATGTCACTGCTTTAACGTCTTTTAATGATAAATGGCATGACCCTATTGTTTACCCTTTGGTTAACTTAAGTATGAGCTCTGAGGCTATTGCATTTTCTCGCTATTTACATTCAGACCAGGGTAAAGCCATACTGAATCAATACGGCTTCGTAACGGAAAACTGATGCTGACAGATTTTGAATTGGAAGCACTCCATTTAAGCTTAAAGGTCGCCTTCTATGCGGTTCTTTGGCTTACTCCTATTAGTGTCATCATTGCTTGGGTACTTGCTCGCAAATCTTTTTGGGGCAAGAGTGCTTTCGATGCGTGTATACACCTTCCGCTTGTTTTGCCTCCAGTCGTCATAGGGTATCTACTTCTTGTTGGAATGGGTAGGCAAGGGATAATCGGGAAATGGTTGTTCGATACGTTTGGTATCGTTTTCAGCTTTGACTGGAAAGGAGCTGTGTTGGCTTCAGCTGTGGTTTCGCTGCCTTTAATGGTTAGAGCCATCAGGTTAAGTATTGAAAGTATCGACACCAAACTAGAACAAGTCGCACGTTCTTTAGGAGCAACCCCAATGCGGGTTTTCTTCACGATTACTCTACCTTTAGCACTGCCTGGTGTTATTACTGGTGCTTTACTTGCGTTTGCGAGAAGTCTAGGAGAGTTTGGGGCGACGATTAGTTTTGTTTCAAGTATACCCGGTGAAACTCAAACGTTACCTCTTGCCATGTATTCCTTTATAGAGACACCTGGAGCGGAACACGAAGCTGCTCGTTTATGCGTTATTTCAATTATTGTCGCGCTGGTTTCTTTACTCATATCTGAAGTTCTTAGCAAAAAAGCCAATCAAAAAATTGGATTAACCTCTAGGGTGAGTAAATGATTCAGATAAAGGTGAAACAGCAACTCGGTCAGCTACATTTAGACGTTGATTTGTCTATCCCTTCTAAAGGCATTACTGCTGTTTTTGGGCGTTCTGGCGCTGGAAAAACGTCTTTGATAAATGCTGTGGCGGGTCTATCTATTCCGGATGATGGGCGAATAGAGGTTAATGGTAAAACGCTATTTTGCCGAAAATCCAATCAAAATCTACCTGTCGAAAAACGACATATCGGTTATGTTTTTCAGGATGCAAGGCTTTTCCCTCACTATTCAGTGAAAGGAAATTTACTGTACGGTACCGCTACAAAAGACGACGCTTATTTCAAAGTCATTTGCGATTTGTTACAGCTACACAGTTTACTAGGCAGGAAGCCTATCGACCTTTCTGGTGGAGAAAAACAACGTGTGGCCATCGGGCGTGCTCTGTTATCTAAACCCTCTTTATTGATAATGGATGAACCATTGGCATCTTTGGATCTTCCCCGTAAACGTGAAGTTATGCCTTTTTTAGAACGACTCGCCAATGATATTGATGTTCCGATTCTGTATGTGAGCCACAGTTTAAATGAAATCATTCGCTTGGCCGACCATATGGTCATATTGAACCAAGGTAAGCTTGAAGCAGTAGGTTCGCTTGAGAGCGTGTGGGATTCGCAAGCAATGCGACCTTGGCAGTCTTTTTCAGAACAAAGTACATTGTTTGATGCACTCGTAGACTCTCATCACCCCCAATATGCGCTGACCGCACTTAAGCTATGCGACAAAACGCGACTTTGGGTTCAGAAAATAGACGCAGAGATTTCAGATCCAGTCCGTGTCCAAGTAAGAGCAAATGATGTGTCTTTATGCCTATCAGAACCACATGACACATCTATCCGAAATATTATCCCAGCTATCATTGCAGATATGGAAGTTCAATCGCCCTCGCCAGACAAGCAAAGTGTAGCCATCAAACTGAAGTTAAGTGACCAGTGTTCATTGTGGTGTAACGTTACCCAATGGGCTGTTGATGATCTTGAGCTTGAGGTTGGCAAAAAGCTCTATGCTCAAGTTAAAGGGGTAAGCGTTACACAGCGGGATATTATTCAACACTGACCTGCTACGCTGTCGCTTGGTGAATAACCAAACTGCTTTTTAAACGCATTAGTGAAATTGGATGGGTGCTGGTAGCCCGCGTCATAAGCTGCTTCCGTGATGGTTTTGTAACCTTGCTCTAACGCTTGTTTTGCGCGAGCCAATCTGCGATAACGAACATACCCAAGTACAGTGTAACCGACTTCTTGTTTAAAACGCCTCTGCAGATTTGACGTGCTCATTGCTGCGTAAGAAGCAATATCTTCCAGCGAAAGTTCTTTCTCTAAATTGCTTTCAAGGTAGCTAATTAGGTGCGAAATATTACCGTTGAAATTAAGAGGTAGATTAGAAGGTAACGCAGAATGAATCTCAGAAGAAACTTGCTCGAAGGCGTTTGACATAACCAGCAAAGCGTTCGATTCAAATTTGAGCATTTCACTAAGCGTTTGAGGATTCTTTATTTGAAGAAAGTCGTTCAGTAATTCTAAGATATCGCTCGTGGGCTCAAAGCGAACATTTGCTTTGTCCGTATTAAGAAAATCCGACATATTGTCTTCTGGAGATAAATTTAATCTCTGATTAAACCACTCGGGCTTGATCATTATGTTGATCTTTTTAACGTTATTGCCACTTTGAGTTCGCTTATGGAAAGTGGCAGGCGTTTTAAGATTAGCGATAAGTGCCCGAGGTGTATCTACAGCATCAAGCTCAAAATGCAAATCGTCATAACCGAAGACCAGTTTACCCTCTAGTAAAATCGTGATAATCACTGACGCTGGAGCGGTTGCCACTATATGACAATCTGTTAAGTCTGAAGTGACTCCGCCATGCACTGTGATACCCGCTTTCGAGCGATAGTCGACAAACTCTCCCTTTACAATCACATCTTTAGATGAACGGTTGGAACTGATAACGCTTTGTTGATCACCTCCGTTATTCACAAACTGAGTAATAGCGAAAGTATCATGAGAGCGGGAACTCCGTTCTATTTTTGCGGGTGGCATTCTATATTGTTCCTAATAAGCGTTTAGCGATTTTGGATAACTGTTTATTCTTTTCAATAATACTATCAGCAAATACCATATCTGCGAATAATTATCATTTATAAATCATTAGGATGTGGTACCCATGGATAAGTTGCGTGCTTTTACAGCTCGAAGAACATTGATTAGCCTTGCCATTGCAGGCGTATGTACACCTGCAATATCATTTGCCTCAGAGGAAGAAAAGTCTCATATAGAAGAAGTTATGGTATGGGGTGCAAGTGTAAAGAGTAGCTCTGAATCATTAAATTCCGATGATTTTGCGCTAAAACAAGCTGATCATATGTCGGATCTTTTGAGAGATATTCCGGGCGTAGACGTTGGTGGAACACATTCAGTAAACCAACGTATTAACATTCGTGGTTTGGATGAAACCGACCTTGACATTCGTCTAGATGGTGCATCTCAGAACGCCAACATGTTCCATCATGTTGGGAACCTTACCCTGAACCCTGACATCATAAAATCTGCCGATATTCAAGTCGGTGCAAATTCTGTAACAAGTAGCGCTATAGGTGGTTCGGTTTATTTTGAAACCAAAGATGCAAAAGACTTACTTCGTTACGACGAAACATATGGTGCTCGAGTTTATGGAGGTTTCGGTTCCAACGCATTCACTACAGGTTCTTTGACCGCATACGGAAAGCTTTCTAATAGTGGTGATGCTCTTGTGTATCTTTATGGCATTAAACGCGACAATTTTGAAGATGGTGATGGTGTAGAAACAATTGGTTCAGAAGGGCAAGTCAATAACCTGTTAGCAAAAGCTGGCTGGGATATTGATGAAACTCAGCGTGTAGAGTTTTCATACGACTACTATCGAGATCATGGAGATTATAACCCTCGTCCAAACTGGGGTGCCGAAGGTAACGAATTCAGGTCGTCTGATGCTTTAATCGACACTAAATACGCACGTCACACATACACGTTAGGTTATGAATTAGTGACAGAGAATACAGTTGTAAATGCGGCTGTCTATCAAAACAAAATTAACCTTTACCGTAACGAAGTTGGTGTCCCTGGGTTCTGGCCTAAAGATCGAGTTGGAGAGAACACAGCTGAAAGCACGAATACTGGAGGAAGCATAAAAGGGCAGTCTGAACTGTCAGCTCTCGGGTTCGCCAAAACGTTGACTTATGGCTATGAAGTGAAACAGCAAAACAGTGAGAACGAATACGCCTTAGGTGACTCCAATGCTTCCAAAGCAATCACGCATTCACTGTATGTTGAAGACAAAACTACTGCAACGGATTCAATCGATGTAACTGTGGGTGTCCGCTATGACAATGTGAACCGTAAAACTAACCTAGATGACTCTTCATACGATAAAGTTACATGGGCTGGTGGTGTAGATTGGCATATTTCTGAATCTATTACCTTATTTGCAAGCACCCGTACATTGTTTAAAGCACCAGAACTTCTAGAAACCTTTATTAATTTTGAGGACAAGCTCTCTGATAATATTTCGCCAGAAACGGGTTTCAACCATCAAGGCGGTATTAAGTTCGCCAGAAGTGTCAACGATCACTCTGTAGCTGCCAACTTAACGGTGTTTAACACCAGAATAAATGATTACATCATCAAAAAATATCAGGGTGGGTCCAAACCATACCTGTTGCTCAACGGTGAAGATGCTGAGCTTACTGGCTTTGAGGCAAGCTTCCATTATGGATATGATGCGTTCAATTCGCGTTTGGCGTACTCACGCTCAAACAATAAGTTCTTGGAATCAGGAGATCCGATCAACGCAACAGATCGAAGTGCTCGCAGTACGGATATCGGAGACAGTGTATCTCTTAACCTCGAATACATAGCCTATGATATTGATGCAATATTTGGTTGGAATTCAAACTATGTAATGGAAGAAAAAAATGTACTTGAAGGTAACCCAATTAAGGAAGCCTACGATGTTCACAAAATCTATGCCCAATGGGCGCCTAGTCAAGTAGATGGGCTATCTCTAACGTTCGGTATCGATAACCTATTTGATGCGGCGTACGTATCACACGCGTCCACATCCGGTACATCTAAATCCCGTTCGGGCAAGGTATTTAGCCTAGACGACTTAGAACCAGGTCGAAACGTTAAGCTGTCTGTTGCCTATCAGTTCTAACAGGTCAAAAAAATATAACTTAAAGCTCCAAGGCTGAGGGTATTTCCCAGTATTGGAGTTGAATAGTGCGTTTATTGCATGTTAAATTTTTGACCAAATTATCCATGTTCTCGCGGTTGATAAGTGCCAACGAGAATGGTGGTAGCAAAAAAAATGGCTTCCAAGACTGGAAGCCATTTCCTATTTAGAAGTTATATTTACTCTTCTACGGTAAACTCTTCAATCGTTACTTCAACACGACGGTTTTGCTCACGTCCTGCTGCAGTGTCATTAGAAGCGATTGGGTTAGACTCGCCATCACCTTTAACAGTAATACGGTTCGAATCTACACCTTTAGCAACCAAGTAATCTGCGACTGCTTGAGCGCGTTCTTCAGATAGTTTCTGGTTGAATTTGGCGCTACCACGACTGTCGGTGTGACCAACAACGTCTACTTTTGATTGAGGGTAAGTGGTAAGAAGAGTTGCTACTGACTCAAAACGACGAGTCCCAGCAGCACTTAACTTACTGCTTCCTGTTTCAAACAAGCTGACATCTTGTTGAGATTGGAAAGTAATAGTTTGCTTTTTAGGTGGCTCTGGTTTCTTCTCTTCAACGACAGGCGCTGGTGCAGGAGCTGGCTCTGCAACAGGACGTGGTTCTGCTTTTGCTACAGGAGCTGGTTTTGCTTTGGCACCGAAATGATAATTAAGGCCTAACGTGAACATGCTTGCTGTGCTGTCGTCGGCTGGACCCGCATTAATTTCTGTCATTAATTGATACTCGATTCTAGCCCGAAGTGCTTCTGTGATTTTACCTTCGACGCCAAGCCCAACCAAAAGGTTTAAGTCATCTTTAGCTTCGTCGTAAGTGGAGTAACCTGCTCCAATTTTACTGAAAAAATCAGCATCTTCACTTAATGGAATATTGAATTTTGGTGCGAATGTAATTGCTGTCATTGAACCTTCTAAATTGGTTAGAGAACCGCTATCAATGTAGTTTGATTTAAATTGACCGTAATCATCATA
This sequence comes from Vibrio penaeicida, assembly GCF_002933855.1. GTDB lineage: Bacteria > Pseudomonadota > Gammaproteobacteria > Enterobacterales > Vibrionaceae > Vibrio > Vibrio penaeicida_A. The sequence continues at coordinate 105,697 of NZ_BFAQ01000035.1, read as the reverse complement.
TCCCAGTTCTAGTGCGACATTATCCAGTAGCTGATATCCAAGATACACACCCAATGCGGTACCGTCATCATCACATCCGGTTGCTACAGCACAAGAGTTTGACAAAGATGAAGCACCCACTTTACCACCAAGATAAACTTGAGAGCTGGCAGTAAATGGAAGTGAAGAAAGTAGCGTAAGTACAACTAACTGCTTTTTCATAGATAATTCCTTTTTATAATATACAATGCGATTATTTGGGTAGATTGTTATAATCAGCATCATTATGAGAATCCATTTTCAGGAAAGCAAAACTCCAAATGAGAATTGTATTTCCAATCTCACAATCAAGACACGTTCTTTATACAGCTCAAAATAGACAAAAGATCGCAAAAAGCGACCTTTTAATGAAAGTTTCCTTGGTTACTTTAGAAATACCTGATTGAAATCACGTTTCAGGATGGCATCTCTTCTCGCCTTTTTCAGTTGTTTCACCATGTCCTTCACACAATTGTGTAAAACTTGATCTAATAGTGAAGCTCGATACTCTTCTTTATCTTGTTCTGACATATCTTCAGGAAGATTCATGTTAGGGAATTCTTCCATTACGTTTAATCCTGCAAATGCTTGGCTCACAGAAACTAACGCATGAAATTGTTCAAAATTGTCTAACACGTTCTGTGCACTTGCTGGCAACGCGTCCCATGCTTCTCTTACTGCTTCTTCAGAAACTTCGTGAATCGAAGTTACCATCAAATGCATTTCTTCTGGAACATTGTCAAACTCAATAACTTGGCGTAACTCAGCTGATACGGTCGTGAGGTCGACTTTCTGTTGTGGTGTGGTGTTCTCGTTTGACATATTTTTTCTTCCAATGTTCAAAAAGCACATGCTAGGAATATCGCGATAAAAGTCAATAAATTACTGACAATATATAGGGTGCACGACGTCCAACATGCTATATTTAGCTCATACCGCCAGAATAATAACAGCTTGAGTCTATGAAATCTCCGAATACGTCAATGAGGGTGTTACTTGTCGATGACCTACAATTTGAGCGCATGCAGCTTGCTATTCGCCTTAAGCAGCTTGGTCATGTTGTAGAGGTTGTTGAGAGTGGGGAACGTGCACTTGATGTTTATTCGTCATTTGATCCTGAATTGGTTTTACTTGATATCAATATGCCAGATATGGATGGGTTCGAGGTAGCGAAAGAGATTCGAGCTCGTGATGATGATTGGGTTCCCATTATATTCTTGAGTAGCCACGAAGAGCCTGAAACGATTGCAAAAGCCATTGAAACTGGTGGCGACGACTATTTGGTCAAACCAGTAAATAAAGTCGTTCTTGGCGCAAAGATGAATGCCATGCAGCGTATTGCTCAAATGCGTAGAGAATTAAAATTGGTTTCGTCTCAACTAGAACAAGTTAACATGCATCTTCAACAGCAAGCGAATGAAGATGGTCTTACACAAGTTTACAACAGGCGGTATGTCGATAAAGAATTGAGAGACATGGTATCTTGGCACGGTAGGCACCAGTTGCCGTTAACCGTCATACTTCTAGATGTTGATCACTTTAAAGCTTATAACGATCATTACGGTCATATAGAAGGTGATGCCTGCCTGCAAAAAATAGCCTCCACTTTAGACCAATGTTTTGCTCGCTCCGGAGAATTGGTCGGTCGATATGGTGGAGAGGAGTTTGTTGTTATTGTAAGTAATGCCAATGAAGAAGATGCATTAAAACAGGCTATTAGAGTTCAAAAATCAATTAATGCATTAGAAATCCCCCATTCTAAGTCTTCTACCAATCATTGCGTGACATTGTCACAAGGTGTGTATTCTTTTATCCCCACAGGTAGAGAGACAATTGAAGATGTTTACAGCGCAGCTGATGTTTTGCTTTACAAAGCAAAAGCAGAAGGCCGCGATAGATACGCGACAAGCTAGAGCTCTTAGCTAATTTGTCTTGCTGATTGTCATAATTTAAGAGGAGCAACTAAGCGCCAAGCCTTGAGCCCATTCAGGAGCGGGATGTGTATCTTTTTCCAGACCTGATTCCTCTGAAAAAGGTGCTTCAAGCAGTTGTTTCAAACGCTTCACTTCTGAGTAGTCTCCTTGATTCGCCATATCGATTGCATGTTGAGCCATATAATTTCTTAGAATGAATTTTGGGTTGACTGCACGCATTGTTAAACAACGCAATCCAGCCTCACTGGATTCTCTTTCTAGCCTTTGTTCATAGTTATCAAACCAAGTTTTTGCAGATGAACTGTCTGTAAACTGTACTAAAAAGTCTGCAGGCCCTACTTTGTCTACATTAGAAAGGGCGCGAAACGTATTTGTATAATCCGCTTCTTGCGATTTCATTAAAGCAAACAGCTCATTGAACAACTCGGTATCGGCAGCCTCAGATTCAACAAGACCCAATTTTGCTCTCATATGCAGGCTATATTCTTTAGTCAGCTGTGAATAATAGTCTTCAAGAGCATTTTCTAGGTCTTCCTTTTCAACTAATGGTGATAGCGACTGAGCTAATGCAGTCAAGTTCCACAAACCGATGGATGGTTGATTATCAAATGCATACCGACCTTGGTAATCTGAGTGGTTGCAAATAAAGGATGGGTCAAATTTTTCCATCATTCCGAATGGACCGTAGTCAAACGTTTCCCCTAAGATTGACATGTTATCTGTGTTCATCACACCATGAGCAAAACCAATGGACTGCCAGTGAGCGATCATAGAGGCTGTGCGAGAGACTACGTCTTTAAAAAATGAAAGGTAAGGGGAGTTAGACACTTTAGCCAATGGAAAATGTTGGTCGATAACATAATCGGCGAACAATTTAAGATCGTCATGTTGGTTGGTATAATATAAGTATTCAAAGTGACCAAATCTGATATGTGTTTTTGCAATACGGATACAAATAGCACCTTGTTCCAACTCCTCCCGATAAACGGGTGTATCGCTCACGATTAAACCTAGCGCTCGGCTAGTCGGTATCTTTAGGCTATGCATAGCCTCGGACATTAGATATTCGCGGATACTGGAACGTAAAACTGCTCTTCCGTCACCTTGACGAGAATAGGGCGTTAAACCAGCTCCTTTTATATGGATATCATACTGAGAATCTTCAGTGCGAACCTGACACAGCAGCAAACCACGACCGTCACCTAGATCGGGGTTATACGAGCCAAACTGATGCCCTACATACTTCATTGCAACAGAAGGGTATGTCTCAAGTAATGTTGATCCTGAAAGTATGGACAGCATTTCTTCATCTGGTTTTTCTGGAAATCCTAAATGCAATGCTAACGGTGCATTCCAATCAACCCAACGCACATTTTCTAGCGGAGTTGGATCAACCTCAGTAAAAAAGTGCTGAGGTAATTTTGTAAAGGGTTGAGCGAGTTTAGCGCCTTTCCAAGTATGCATATTTAAACCTAGGTAAATGTGGTTACATTAAAATCTTACCACAAGGTTTTTACCACAAATACTCGCGCAAATTATGGGTATGAAAAAGCCACCTGATTTAGGTGGCTCTTCTATCTAGCAGCAAGCTAAGAATCAGATGGCGTTGACGTCTTCGGCTTGTGGTCCTTTTTGTCCGTCTGTAACAACAAACGATACTTTCTGCCCATCTTCTAAGTTACGGCGACCCGTCCCTTGAATTGCAGAAAAATGAACAAATACGTCTTTACCCCCTGTTTCAGGAGTGATAAATCCGAAACCTTTATCTTGGTTAAACCACTTTACCGTGCCATTGACTTTTTGACTCATAATTAAACTCTTTATATATACAAATTGATGCAGATTGTTTCCTGCAAAATCGAAGTTACCGTAAACTAAAAGAGTAGGCTAGCGAATAATGAATGAACAATATAAAGGTGTGATCTTAGACCATTTTTGGAACAACAATGAAAGGATATGTGCTTAAAAAGAGAGATATCAAAAGACTCAACTAGTAACGACGCAATTTCGCCCACTTTTCTTCGCTTGATATAATGCCTCGTCGGCTGCTTTAAGTACCTTTTTAGGGTGTTTGATTTTTGAGCTATCCGCGACACCGATACTGATCGTCACATTCACCGTTTTCTCTGAATTATTTGATCCACGTTTTTTCGTGCCTAGTTTATCGTCTTTCGGTCGATCAGAGCGATTTCGTACAACCATGTCATAGCTCGCAACGTTTTCTCTTAACTCGTCAAGAAAAGGAAAAGATTCATCGGCGGTTTTTCCTTTAAATAATACCGTGAACTCTTCACCACCATAACGGTAGACTTTAGCCTTTCCTTCAACTTTTTTCAGTGTCTTCGCGACCAAGCGCAGCACGTCATCTCCAGTATCATGCCCATGGGTATCATTGAATTTTTTAAAGTGGTCAACATCCAGCATAGCAATCGAATAATTTCGACCTAAATGTCCCATCTCATTCTCTAACGCTCTGCGACTGGGTATTTCAGTAAGTTGATCAATAAAAGCCAGCGAATGGCTAGTGGACATAATGTTATATATTAGCAAGATGCCAGCAAGAGAGAAAAACACAGCTGATATATACGACAGTTGGAAGAATCCAAAGGTAACGGTAGACAGCAACAGGCAGTTATATACCGCATAATCAAGAGCTTCCCGACGTGTTAGCACCATAATGGCAGACACACCGACAAAAATTACACTGTACAAAACGGCTAAAAATGGAAGCTTGGATATTTGTGGTATCGAAAATAGGATGCCTTCCCATAAATGATCCATCCCATTTTGTGAAAAATGCTCAACGGTAAGGTATGCCCAACCAATAAACAAAGTGAGTAAAAGCAAATAAGCTATGCCCGTTTTCGAAAAAAAGCGCTTGTTTGGAAAAAGGTAAACGGTCATGCATGATACTGGCATTAAAAATGCCAAGATTGAGAATTCAAGTTTAGTCGTTCCGAAATTAAGTGGAACCTGTAGCCTTTCTTGGATCACTAAATATGCCAGCATCATGGATACCGCTATCATACCCATCCGTCCCTGATTAAAGCTGTGGCACAAAATCAGCGCGATAGAAAACAATAGGTAAGGAAGAAAACCAATGGCACCTTGGTTTTGACTTATAAGAGGGGTAAGTTGATCGATACCATGGAGAATGCCTGTTACCAGGAACAAAGGAAATAGGAATCGGACCAGGTTTGCGTTAATCGCAGGTAAAGTCATTTGGGTTCAAAAAATCCGTCAACAGCAGCTACATATAGCCGGATCAGCATAAAGGAACAGGATACTTTTATTCACATAATTTCCAAGCGTTTTGCTAAACTTATTATGAAAAATAGCGTACTACTGCGCATTTAGGCTAGTTTTTATGATACAAAATGAATAAGTTGCTGTAACAGAGATAAGTCCATTGGAGTTGTCATTGGTTACGCGTTTATGTCGGAATAGACGTCATGATTGAAACATAGGGAAGTACATAAATGAAAATAAGCGTCGATGTGCACAACTATATGGAGACATTAGTCGGAAACCGTCTAGGAGAACCTGACTATTCAGAAAGTTATGATAGTGAGCAACTTGCCGACTTGGCTTGTATTGCACTAAACCAATTACGTCCAATTTATATTCGACATGATATAGATTTTTTGTCCGCATTACCTGAGGAACGGCTTGTTGTCTTGAGAAAACAGGTTGACGATGCGCTTATAGCTGCGGAAAGCATGATAAAAGATGATCGCCGTAAACGGACTGAAGATAGCATTCCCGTTATTTTTACCAAACCTAGACGACATGATGACGATGAATTAGAGTGGTACGAAGTACCTATCCTAAAAAAGAAAGAAGAATAAGGAGTAATTTGTGGGACTCTTTTCTCGTTTATTTGGTGGTTCAAAAGAAACCGTCGTGCAAGAAGCAGAACCTGTTGAGTATAATGGTTATCTGATTTACCAAGAACCAAAACCTGAAGGCGGTCAGTATCGAATAGCTGGGCGAATAACTAAAACCTTTGAATCAGGCGAAACCAAAACGCATACATTTATTCGATCTGACGTTTTAGCCACTGAATCCGATGCAAATGAGTTCATGCTAAAAAAGGCGCAGATGTTTATTGACCAAATGGGCGATAATATTTTCAACTAAATAGTTTTTTTGCAGCACATCGAATTGATTTTAGTCACCTTTTTGAGAGCCATTAAGCAGTATGCTTAATGGCTCTTTCATTTGTTTTGAAAAATTAAAAACTTTTTGAAAGTTGAAAACATAACTGAATTTAATTGCGATAATTTTTTAAGATAAAGATGAGGCTCCTTCATTCTTTAACGTTATATCTAATGAAACTTAGTGTTTTCAATACGTTTTAGTTGAAGTTAATCTCATCGTTAGATAAAAACTGATTATTAATTGTGCATTTAGTAGGGAATAACTATGCAAATTGGTGTGCCTAAAGAAACACTCGCAGGTGAAAGGCGAGTGGCTGCAACGCCGAAAACGGTAGAGCAGTTATTAAAACTGGGATTTGATGTCTCGGTTGAGAGCCAAGCAGGGGTTCTGGCAAGTTTTGATGATGCAGCTTTTGAATCAGCTGGCGCAACTGTTGTCTCTCGAGATAACGTTTGGAAAAGCGACCTGATTCTAAAAGTAAATGCTCCTCAGGTCGATCCTGAATCTGGCGTTGATGAATTTGATTTGATTAAAGAAGGTGCGAGCCTTATCAGCTTTATTTGGCCTGCACAAAATGAAGCTCTCATGGAGAAGTTATCCAGCAAAAACATCAACGTGATGGCGATGGATGCCGTACCAAGAATTTCGAGAGCACAAGCACTTGATGCATTAAGTTCTATGGCAAATATCGCAGGATATCGTGCAGTGGTAGAAGCCGCGCATGAATTCGGGCGCTTTTTTACTGGTCAAATTACTGCCGCAGGTAAAGTACCTCCTGCAAAAGTGCTGGTAGCTGGAGCGGGTGTTGCCGGTCTTGCAGCCATTGGTGCAGCAGGTAGCTTAGGTGCGATTGTACGCTCATTTGATGTTCGCCCAGAAGTAAAAGAGCAGGTCCAATCTATGGGCGCTGAGTTTTTAGAAGTAGATTTTCAAGAAAACTCAGGGTCTGGTGATGGCTATGCCAAAGAAATGTCCGATGAATTTAATAAAAAGGCAGAAGAGCTGTACGCTGCTCAAGCCAAAGACGTCGACATTATTATTACGACAGCTCTTATTCCTGGTCGACCGGCACCTAAACTAATTACAAAAGCAATGGTCGATAGCATGAAAGCGGGCAGTGTCATCGTCGATCTTGCTGCAGCAAATGGCGGTAACTGTGAGTACACAGTAGCCGACGAAGTGATCACCACCCCGAATGGCGTAAAAATCGTGGGTTATACCGATATGGTCGGTAGGCTCCCAACTCAATCCTCACAGCTTTACGGAACCAACCTTGTCAACCTTCTAAAACTGCTATGCAAAGAGAAAGACGGTAACATCGACATCAATTTCGAAGATGTTGTCTTAAGAGGAGTAACAGTAGTCAAAGAGGGTGAAATCACCTGGCCAGCTCCTCCAATACAAGTATCCGCTCAACCAGAAGTGAAACCAAAAGCCCAATCTGTAGAAGCCGTTAAGGCAGAAGAGCCAACATCACCTGTGAAAAAGGTCGCGGCACTGGTTATTGGCGTAGGTGCGTTTGCATGGGTTGCCTCTGTCGCACCGGCTTCGTTCCTTGCTCACTTTACGGTATTTGTCTTAGCTTGCGTTGTAGGTTATTACGTCGTTTGGAATGTTTCGCATTCACTACACACTCCGTTGATGTCTGTTACCAACGCTATCTCTGGAATCATTGTTGTAGGTGCTTTATTGCAAATAGGGCAAGGGAGTGGAGTCGTAACTTTCTTGTCTTTTATCGCCGTTCTAATTGCAAGCATTAATATATTTGGTGGTTTTACCGTCACCAAACGTATGCTTGAAATGTTCCGTAAAGACTAAAGGAGAGTAATCACATGTCTGCAGGATTAGTACAAGCCGCATACATTGTCGCCGCAATACTCTTTATAATGAGTCTAGCGGGACTATCTAAACAAGAATCTGCGCGAGCAGGTAACTATTATGGCATTGCTGGTATGGCAATTGCTCTTATCGCAACCATTTTTGGACCAGAAACATCTGGCGTAGTGTGGATCATTCTCGCAATGGTTATTGGTGGTGGCATTGGTATACATTATGCCAAAAAAGTTGAAATGACCGAGATGCCCGAGCTGGTTGCCATTTTGCATAGCTTTGTTGGTATGGCTGCTGTCTTAGTTGGCTACAATAGCTACATTGATCCACCAGCTATTGCGGTAACTGATGTTGATGCACACGCAAAACACGTCATCCACATGGTTGAAGTATTTTTAGGCGTCTTTATTGGTGCTGTTACATTTACTGGTTCTATTGTGGCATTCGGTAAATTGCGCGGGGTCATAAATTCGTCGGCGCTTAATTTACCTCATAAACACAAACTGAACTTGGCTGCGTTAGTCGTATCGGCTTATCTGTTGGTGCATTTTGTAGAAGCTGATGGGAGCATGTTCGCTCTCATCCTGATGACGCTAATTGCTTTTGTATTTGGCTATCACCTCGTTGCGTCGATTGGTGGTGCTGATATGCCTGTTGTTGTTTCCATGCTCAACTCATACTCTGGTTGGGCGGCAGCCGCAGCAGGTTTCATGCTAGCAAACGATCTTCTGATTGTAACCGGTGCACTTGTAGGCTCTTCAGGCGCTATCCTTTCATACATAATGTGTAAGGCTATGAATCGCTCATTTATTAGTGTTATTGCAGGTGGGTTTGGTCAGGAAGTCTCAGTTTCTAGCGGTGATGAAGAGCACGGAGAGCATAGTGAAACATCGGCTGAAGAAGTTGCAGAAATGCTTAAAAACTCTAAGTCGGTCATTATCACTCCAGGATATGGAATGGCAGTAGCACAAGCTCAATATCCAGTTCATGAAATAACGGAAAAATTACGTGCTCATGGAGTGGAAGTTCGATTTGGGATTCACCCTGTAGCGGGTCGATTACCAGGACACATGAACGTGCTATTGGCAGAGGCTAAAGTCCCATATGATATTGTTCTTGAAATGGACGAGATCAATGACGACTTCCCAGAAACCGATACTGTTTTGGTTATTGGTGCGAACGATACGGTTAACCCCGCTGCACAGGAAGATCCAAATAGCCCAATTGCAGGAATGCCAGTTCTTGAAGTCTGGAACTCCCAAAACGTTATCGTATTTAAACGTTCGATGAATACAGGCTATGCAGGTGTACAAAACCCACTGTTCTTTAAAGATAATACTCAAATGCTCTTTGGGGATGCCAAAGAGTCGTGTGTACAAATATCTGCTCACTTGTAATCGAAACTAGATGCAATAGAAAATCTAAGTACTTTAGAAAAACTAAGTGATAGAAGGGAAGCTCAGGCTTCCCTTTTTGTTTTTTGTCATTATGTAATTATGTGACAATGTCACTATGTATGAGTAGTGTAAACACTTCCAATATAATCATCACGAATGTCAGCAATTGGTTAATAACGTAGAGCCGCAGTTATAATCACATTCTTATTAGTGTTATATTGCGAACTCACCGATAAATGCCATAGAGAACGAAACAGCTTTGCTAAGAAATATCGTATATTTGACTTTAGGCTGCGTTTTTACATCCGCCGTTTACGCACAAAGCTTGCCAGAGAGAATTGAGGAATTTAAAAGTCAATTTGATACCTCTAAGGCAATTGATTCCTATGACATGCGTATCATTCAATCGGATTTCCCCAACAAGCTTCTAACGCCTGAGTCGATGCTACCTCAAACGGCGAATTACCCTTTGAAAGATATACAAAGGCTATACAGCTTATCTGAAACCTGTAAAGGCAAGCTTCCTTTAAGTCCGCTAATTACAGAACCTCTTGTTTTTACACGTGCTATTTGTAAAGGAACCAAGCTTCCCATTAAATGGTTTGCGCGATCTGGCCTAATTCACCCAGGTGGCGGTACATATGCAGCTCGTTACGCTGTAACGCATCCGGATATGTATGAACAGTTAAAAGACTACATGCATATCGAAGAGAGACCTGAATCGAGTACATCTAGCTTGTTGGGTAAGTTGCAGCGAATGGATTACATCACTATGAAGGCATTGCTCTCAGGTTCTGAAATGTTAATGCATGATAGTGAACTTTGGCTGCGACAAGGTGACCAATATTTAATATTCCCCCAAGATTTGTGGGAAACATTACTGAAACAACAAGAAATAAAGGCGACGCTATACAACGGCAAAGGCAGCTGTTTTGTTAAAAGCGGTAATATTTGCTGGGAAGTAGAAAACCATTCTGACTTGCTATTGCATATCATGATTGGGCTGGCGATATTCAATGTTGTTTTGATTCTTGGCTGGGCTGTTACACGCTGGAACAGTAAGCGTAAAGAAATGCAAAGTCGGATGTTAGTTTTACAAATTCTGACCCACGAGTTACGAACGCCGATAGCCAGCCTGTCACTAACCGTTGAAGGTTTTAGACGAGAGTTCGAGAATCTTCCTGAAACGGTGTACGACGAATTTCGACGATTATGTGAAGACTCTAGGCGATTACGCCAATTGGCTGAAGCAAGTAAGGACTATTTGCAGTCGGATAATCAACAACTTTCTAGTGAATGGCTTCCTTCTGTAAAGGAATGGCTAGAGTACAGATTTGAGGAATTAGAACAACCAATACATATCGAGCTAGATAAAGATAGCGCTATAAAAGTGAATATCTATTGGTTGGGTACATGCTTAGACAATCTAGTAAACAATGCGGTCAAATATGGCGTCGCACCTGTAGGTTTAAGTGTTAAAACAAAAAAGAATTGTGTGATTTTTAAGGTTACCGACCAAGGTAATTTAACTAAGAGAGATTGGAAGACACTTCGAAAGCCTTTTGTGAGTAAAAGTGGACTCGGGCTAGGTTTGACAATTGTCGAATCAATGGTTGAACGAATGGGAGGCAAAATGTCTCTTCAAGGCCCGCCAACAACATTTATATTGGAGATACCCTGTGAAACAGACACTGCTTCTGGTTGAAGATGATAAAAACTTAGCGGATGGACTGCTTGTTAGCCTAGAGCAAGCTGGTTATGAATGCCATCACGCAGAAACAATTTCTGAAGTAAGTCCATTATGGGACAAAGCTGATCTTGTCATATTAGACAGACAGTTACCAGATGGTGATTCCGTAACTCATTTGCCAGAGTGGAAGAAAATTAAACAAGTTCCTGTGATTTTGTTAACTGCTTTGGTTTCCGTAAAAGATAAAGTTAATGGGCTTGATGCTGGCGCAAATGATTATCTGACAAAGCCTTTCGCGGAAGCTGAGTTATTCGCTCGTATTCGCGCACAGATGAGAGCACCAGATGGAGAAGAGTTAGATGAATCTCGCGTAACGACCGAGCATTTAGTCATCGATAAAAACACTCGTGATGTCATCTACCAAGAAGAAAACGTTACTCTAACTCGTACCGAGTTTGACCTCCTGTTGTTTTTGGCAACCAACTTAGGTCGTGTCTTTACCAGAGATGAGCTACTTGATCACGTTTGGGGATACAACCACTTTCCTACCACTCGAACTGTAGATACACACGTATTGCAACTTAGGCAAAAACTGCCAGGCATCGACATTGAAACGTTGCGTGGTGTCGGATATAAGATGAAAAGCTAATGTTCCGCTATTTACTTACGGGGTTAATTTGCGTTTTACCGATAACTGCTCACTCTACTAATCAGTGGTTTGAGCAGCAAACCTCCCTGACAAGTGCGCACCAAAAACTTCTAGAAGATGATTTAGAGGGAGCATTTGCTGCAATAGTCGAAGTATGGCAACAAAATCCATCAAAATACGTTGCCAATCATTTAGATCAATTATTTCTTAAATCTATCGAGAGAGATTGTGGTCGTTCATTGAATGCAGAGGGGCTTCCAGGTTGGATCGATGAGGTGGTTATACGGCGTCAGATGATCCAATCTCCAGGTAGAAATAATTCTAGCGTGATCATCGATGTATTAGGTGATAAAGAAATTGAATCTATTGAATTAGATCGTTGGGGCGAACAAAGTGTGTCTAACGAGTCGTCATTTGACAAACTCAGCTCCGAATCGTCTAAACAAAACATATTTCAGAAACGATATAGCTTGAATGCGCGGTTAGCTAGCGGATTATATCTATTAAAGATAAAGCCCGTAAATGAGGAGCCTTGGGTTACGTGGGCGGTTATGTCGGAACCGCAAGCGAAGCAAATCGTTAGATGGCAATCCAAGGATAACTGGAAAGTGGAAAAGACCGGTCTTCTGAATAAGCATTGTCCGCTTCCTGTACTTAATATTTCACTTTTCGATTTTCTTGAGGGGAAGTATCAGAAGGTATGGTCACAAGAATATGAAAGTGACTACCCCAGCTCTATACCTTTAAGAGATTTGGACCCAGATAGATATGTATTAGCCGTATCAATTACACACCGTCGATGGCAAGGTGCAGTTTCTATTGAAGATCAACAAGTAATTAGCAAAACCTACGATATTTCGGTGGATTAATAATACTAAAGATCTGATAATTTAAGCCGATAACGATCAAAAGGACAATGTTACGGTTTGATTATGAAAAAAGTCAGTTTATCCACCACTATCGCACTCGTACTCGCTGCAGGTTCTGCCAATGCTGCAAACTATTCTGTTGATGGTCGAGGTGACGCCATGGGAGGAGTAGGGGTTGTATCTGCTGATTTTCTATCGGCACCATTCTATAATCCTTCTCTTGCCGCGTTGTATCGACGAGACGACAACGCAGGTATGATCATACCTGGTGTAGGTTTAACTTACACCGATAATGGTAAAATGCTGCAAGATATAAAAAACGCAGCAGACGCAATTGATGCTGGTGATCCAACTGAAATCTTGTCTGTTTACGATGAGCTCGTCGGCGACGAAATAGCCTTAGATATAGGTCTTACAGCAGCATTCGCCATTCCTAATCAATTCGTATCGATGAACGTATTTGGCAAAATTTATACAGAATCTTATATCACTGCCGACATGGCACCTAGTACCGTTCCTGATATCAATAAACTCGATCAATCACTAATAAAAGTCATGGGGATTGGTGTAACAGAACTTGGAGTAACGTTCGCAAAATATTACACGCTGTTTGGACAACATATTTCTATCGGGGCGTCGCCAAAAATTCAAAGGGTGTACTCGGTTGCAAGTCACGCTTCTTTTTCTAATTTTGGATTCGGACGAATCACTGATTCAACGGCTGGTGAAACCGCATTTAACCTAGACCTAGGGGCTGTTTGGTTTTACGGACCTTTTAGAATTGGCGCGTCAGCAATGAATATCATGACCCGTGACATTGTCACTAATCAAGAGAGCGTAAATGTTGGTGGTCGAGTTGTTGAAATAGGTGATACCTATGAAATGAGACCAAATTACACAGTTGGTGCTGGATTGGTTGGAGATTATTATACCTTTAGTGTCGACTACGACATAGTAAAACGAGACAAATTCAAAGGCATGAGCGGCGATGACTCGCAGATGCTAAGAGCAGGCATTGAAGTTGATATCATGAGGCAACTTCAACTTCGTGGTGGTTACTATACCAATCTTGCTAAAGAAAATGACGAAGGCACAATTACTGCGGGTATAGGGTTAACTCCTCTGGGCATAATCACTATGGACTTAGGCGCGAGTTATACCAATGCAAATTCAATGGGTGTTTACGTTAATTTCCTTGGCAGTTACTAACTATTTCGTTATTCTCGGCTTCCAATAAAAAACGGGAGCCAAACCATGTTCCAAGATTTACCTACGTTGACTCATAAAGAGCAGCAAGAAGCCGTGGAGAGAATACAAATTCTTATGGCGAAAGGAATGAGCACCGCAGAAGCGATAAAAATCATTGCAGACGAAATCCGGGAAGAAAAGAAAGGCTAGGGCAACCTAGCTTTTTTTATGCCTGTCATCCCATCCATCTTATACCTCTCAGTTTTTCTCTTTTCATACAAACGCTTTCAATTAAACCACTCACAAAAATAAGGTCACAGGTTACACATCTAACCCTCACTCTTCCCTAAAGATTCTGTTACGCGGTTAGAGCGTTACACGGTGAGCTATATACTAAAAATATCTAAAGCTAGCTAGAATAAAAATCTAGATATTCAATTTATTTCTTTAATTACAATAGGTTATCTTGATAGCGTATTCCTGACTAGTTATAGGTTAAGCAAATTAACAACTTACGTGTGTAAGTGCTTGCTTCAGGCTGAGTCCATTCAAAGTCATGTTAATAACAGTTTATCCACATTTGGTAATATAATTACAAGGTGTGTTTGAAGCATAAAAAAGGCTCCTTACAAAAGGAGCCTTACTAGCGAGTTAGTTACTTATCGTCGTTACTTGGAAGCGATTATTCTACATTTTGGCAAGGTGTAATGAGTTCTTTTAAGGCATTGCCTCATAGCCATTTCTTCGGCTTCAGCCTGAGAGTTTACTTCATTCGCAAAGCCTAACAGCCCAAGTTGATTTCCTGCTATCGCAGAATGACCACTACTAGAATTAAACTTGTTAAATGTTTCTATATCTTTAGTGCTAGAAACTTCTGCAGGGTAACCTTTGGTATCGATGCTTATGGCTGTTTCTTCAAAAGCGGCAATCTTACATTTTTCTGGATCGCTTGACCTTGCTGAACAAAGAAGTAAGGCCTCTTTTTTAGCAGCTTCTATAGAAAGCTTTCTACTAGCAAAACCAAACGCCATTGCTCGGTTGCCTTTCCAATGGACCGCAAAAGCTTTGTTTGATGGCAGTTCCAAATAGGCATTGAACTTTTGTGTCGTCCAAGCATGAGGGTAATATTTGATGCTATCTTTTAGTGAAGTAGAGATATGAGATTGTAATGTTGATTGTGTACCATCATTGCTATCTGTTGTAGCGGCACATCCTTGCAAGATAAAAGTTCCAAGAATCAGAACGAAACGACACTTCATAATTATAATATTCTCGTTAATATTGCTTCTAAATAAACCTATTGGTTTGTTTATTTAAGTATGCGATTCCAAATAAAAAATGTATAGGGATATCCACTGTTAGATGTGATACTGATCCGGAAATTTATGGGACATTGAGCCCAAAGCCTGATTTTCGATCAGCTAATTGACAATTAACCAGTAACTATATGTTCTTGATTCTCAATCATTTGACTTGTATGTTTTCAATATTTGTAAATTAAACATTTAGTCCTAAACATGGTTTACTTTGTGTTTCTAGTGCTAATTCTAAAGAGATGGCTCTGTACAGATAAGAACTAGTTTCACAACACTCATTAAATATCACTAAGTGCGCATTATCTATCTTATGTTAAATTATGTGTGAGTCTACGTAAGAACTATGCTTCTTGCTTTGTCCTATCCCACCAAAACTCGAGCTATTTAACCATAATCCTATTTACCATAAAATAGCTAATAATCATTACTTTAATCAAAGATTAAGGCATGACAATTAGCCTTTAAATTACGTGTATGGCAAACACAAAAAAAGCCAAGCTAAAACTTGGCTTTTGATTTTCTAAAATGAGTTCTGTCTTAGCCGCCGGCTAATTTGACTGTAAGACCTTTCTTTTCTAAATGTGCTTTAATTTTATCCCGGCTGTCACCTTGAATTTCGATCGCCCCATCTTTGACTGAGCCGCCACAGCCACATACTTTTTTAAGTTCTGCCGCTAGCAGCTTTAAAGGTGCATCATCTAAATCCAGTCCAGTGACAATACATACGCCTTTACCTTTTCGTCCCTTAGTTTGGCGCTGGATTCTAACCACGCCATCACCTTTAGGGCGTTGTTCTTTGACTTCTTCAGGCTTAATTCGCCCAACTTCCGTTGAATACACGAGAGACATGCTTGATTCTCAATCCTATCGACAAAAAATTATTTTATCCTTTTTTGGCTGCAGCAGCCAAGTGTGCATCAATGTGTTTTTGAATGGCTAGTTTACCACCCTTAATTAGTCTTCCATTAAAGAAGCAATACCAAGCGTTAGGTGCACCAGTATCATTTTTAAGTTGGAAACCATTGTAGTTTTCTTCTGTCCCGGCAGCGACTTTCTTAGCTTCCAAAGTTGCAAACTCTTTGGGATCAATTAGAGATGCTGTATCACACCACCAATCAATACTTTTCTTTACAGAAGCCAAGTTCCCAGAAAGTACTCTGTTTTTAATTTTAACTTGCCATACTTCGCCGTTGGATGACTGCAAAGTAAAGCCTCGGTGCATACTCGTTGCCATATTACTGAACTCTTAGTTCTTTGTTTCTATTAATAATAATTGTAATCCTTGGATTCGCAAGTAGAATTAGTAACATTATTGTATGTTATAGTGCGTTAAAATGAAGAAAAACATATCTCCGATCACAGATTCATCAATTAGAGCCACAAGTGTAAAACTGTTTTCACAACAAATTAACCTCAACACGTTAGACGAAATAACAAATAATCAGTATTCAGTTAATTCCTTGAAGTCTATGGTTAATGATTGGAATCATTTTGTTTCATTTTGTTCCGAGAATGGTGTTACTTCCCTACCCGCTTCTATTACTGCAGTTAAGCGCTTCCTAGAAAAAGAATCCTCTAAGAAAAAGTTTGCTTCAATACGAAGAAGCTGCCTAACCATTGGGACGATACATCGAATTCATTCCTATCCAGATCCAACGAATCATCGTCAGGTAAAGTTTGTACTAAACGAACTGCGTCTTCAAAAGCATGGGGATACTAAAAGTGCACGCGCTTTTACAAGTGAGCATCTACATGATTTAGACAATCTTCTCTCTTCATCAATTCTTGCCAAAGATGTCCGAGATCTAGCGATTTATTGCGTCATGTTCGAATGTGCGCTTAAACGGTCTGAGCTTCGAAGTATGAATATGGACAATATCGCTTTTAAAAATGATGTCGCGATTGTTCATTTAGGCGACAAGGTATATGAGTTAAGTACCAACTCTTCTCTTGCGCTAAACAAATGGATGAAAAAGAATCACACAAATATTCTATTTTGCCGCATCGATAAACATGAAAACCTGTATGAATCCACATTAGATGATTCTTCGATCTATCGTATTTTTAGAAGAGGCAGCCAACTACTCGGATTGTCGGGAGTTGAGAATTTTTCAGGCCAATCCAGTCGTATAGGTGCAGTGAAAGAACTGGCATCACAAGGCTATAAACTGAAAGAAATTCAAGATTTTGGAAGGTGGCTGAGTCCCGCAATGCCTGCTCAGTATTTAGGAAGACTAGGCACCGCGGATAGAGAAAAGCTGAAGTTTGTAACGATTAAACCTTGGGATTAACGGAGTGACTTACTGATGGCATCACTTAAAAAATCAGTAAAACTAATACCGCAATGCTCAACCATTTTAGGAAACATTGAAATGGGCGTCATTCCAGGGAAAGTATTAACTTCATTCAAGTATATTTCGTTATCTTCTGTTAAAAAGAAGTCTATTCTAGAGAGGTCTTTGAGTCCCATATGCTCAAATACTTTTCTAGCGTGTACACGAATCTCTTCTACTTGCTGTACCGTTAAGTCTTTGGCTTCAACTTCCGTTATAGAATGGCTATCTGCACCGTATTTTTCTTCGTACGTATAAAAGCCATTTTCAGGAGCCATGATTTCGCCAGGCTTAGTGATGATTAGTTCGCCTTGATATTCAAAAGCTGCGAGTTCTAATTCTCTTGGTTTAACCGCTTTCTCTATTAGTACTTGTTCAGAAAACGAAAACGCTTTATCAATGGCTTCTTCAAGGTCGGATTCATTAGTGACCTTGTAACAACCTACAGATGAACCCTGCCTTGCCGCTTTAACGAATAAAGATCCCCATTTCTTAAAAGCATCGAGTGATTTTTGATAAGAATTTTCGTTATTGTCTGAAAGGAAAACGTAAGGTGTATTGGGAATATTTAGCGCGTCATACCAAAGCTTTGAGGTGATTTTATTAAAACTATTTGTACTTGCTTCTGGACCGCATCCAAGGTACGGAATTTTTGCGAGTTCAAACATAGACTGAACATCACCCGTTTCGCCTGGGTACCCGTGTAGACACGGAACAATATAGTCGATACGGAATTCGTGGTCATCGCCTTTCAGCATTGAATGCGCTATATCTAACTCTGTTTTTGTACCACAGTCTAAACGCCATTCTTCTTTTGTCATTTCAACACGAATGACGTTAAAACAATTATTTAACTCTAGCTGCTGCTGAATAAAATTGGCTGACACCAGAGAAACTTCATGTTCACTGGATCCCCCGCCGCATAGTAAAAGGATATTTTTTTTAGTCATCTTATGGGGTCTTTCCATGAAAAACTGTCTGATATCATTCTAAAGGTTTGGATATCAATATTCAGTAAATTTTAGGTAATTTGCCATGCAACTGGTCAGCATCTAAGCCTTACTGGCTATTTTGATGCCCTTTATAAAATTCAAGTACAAAAAAAGGGCTTTCGCCCTCTTTTATACGTATGGAACTTAATTCAATTTATCCATAACTGGATAGTCAGAATTCTTTATTGCGTCAATACTCTTAGGGAAAGGTTTCAACTTTTTAAAATCCTCTGGCAAAGTAGCAATAGCGGCTTTGGCTTCTGCCGATGTCGCATAGTCGCCATACAAGATTGTGTACCAATTTGTTCCATTTACTTGCTTATAGTTGCCCCAAATCGGCTGACCTTTAGGGAGCCTGTTTGCAAACCTTTCAAGCTTACTTTCTCTATCCAGCGCAATAACTTGAATAGTGTAGCCATAGCGTGGATTTGATTTTAGTTGGTTATGTGTAGGAGGAAGAATCTTAATCTTCTTCTTTTGAACTTGAGGTTTAGGTGCAAGTTTCACCACTTTCTTTTCTTCTTGGACGGCTACCATTGGTGTTGCAGTTTGAGCGACCATCTTAGGTGTTTCATTGATCGAAACTTCTTGTATTTGTGCTTGCTGGGTAATCGGAGCTTGGATCGAATCTACTTTGTAATCTTCGGAATAAGATTCACTGGTCACCCCTTTCTCGTATGTATCCGAGGCACAAGCTGCCAATAGTATCGAAAGACTGATAATTGAAATTTTTTTCATGTGTAATGCTTACGCTAATTTATTCTTTTCAAATCATGCACATTGATTCACGCAGAATCAAGTGCAGTCCCCAGTTAATTGTAACTCAACTCGTGATGATTCCCACAATATTCGCTCTAGAGGAATTAGTGTTTAGTTTTTTTGCGAACAACATGGTACGAACGACACCAAACACTGTGGTAGATCACATACTGAAATCTATCTATACGATAGCTTAAATTGCTTACACTTATACTACGCCAACTCAAAGAGTTAGCTTCAGAATTTAGTGTTAGAACCTGAAATCACAGATTACATCGGTATATACTAAATAAAGTCCTTACTAAATTGTTTTTTATGTATTTTATTTATGGAGCGTTGATGAATCGGTTAAATAAGCTTCTCAATCCAACTTCAGTTGCGGTTATCGGTGCTTCACAATTACCTACTCGAGCTGGCTATATCGTGATGAACAATTTGCTCCAAGGGGGATTTCAGGGGGCAATTATGCCAGTGTCTCCAAAATACAAGTCTGTATGTGGTGTGTTAGCCTACCCGACAGTTGAGTCACTACCAATTATTCCTGATTTAGCCATATTATGTACTCATGCATCCCGAAACGTAGAACTGTTTGAGCAAATTGCACGAAAAGGTGTTGGGGCGGTAGTCATTCTTTCGTCTGATATGCATAGCCTCGATCCGAATGGTGAATCTTATGAAAAAAAATGTATTGAGTTAGCCAGACGTTACAACGTAAGAATTCTGGGACCTAATAGCCTAGGTTTAATTCTACCTTGGCACCGTTTCAATGCCTCTTTTTCTCCTGTTACAGCCCTTCCGGGGAAAATTGCATTTATTTCTCAATCCGCCGCTGTTTGCACCACTGTTTTAGACTGGGCAAATGACAAGCAGATTGGTTTTTCTGCATTTATTTCAATTGGTAATGGATCGGATGTCGATTTTGATGAATTACTCGATACACTTTGTACAGATAGCAAAACTGAAGCAATATTGTTGTATATAGACAGCATTAAAGACGCTAGACGTTTCATGTCTGCAGCTCGAGCGGCTAGCCGAAATCGCCGTATACTTGTTTTGAAGGGCGGTCGTTCGATTGCAGGACAAAAAGCAGCAACATTGCATACCGGTAGCATACCAAGTTTGGATGTCATATATGATGCTGCGATACAGCGCTCTGGAATGCTGAGGGTAAAAAATACCCACGAGCTGTTCGCAGCAGTAGAAACACTGACTCATTCTGTCCCCCTTCGAGGTGAGCGACTCGCTATAGTGACGAATGGCGGTGGACCAGCAATCATGGCCATTGATACCTTAATGGATAAAGGTGGCAAGTTAGCTGAATTGAGCGAAGATACGACCAACAAGCTCTCAGCGTTGCTACCCGCTAGTTGGTCTGGTTGTAATCCTATTGATATGATTGGTGATGCCAATAGCCAAAGATACATTGACACTATTGGTACATTAATGGATGGGGATGAATTCGATGCGTTGTTGATCATGCACAGTCCATCTGCTGTCGCGCATTCGACTGAGACCGCTCAAGCTATTATCGATTGTGTCAAAAATCACCCTAACGCTAGACGTTTTAACATTTTAACGAATTGGTGTGGCGAACAAAGCACAAAAGATGCGCGTCAGCTTTTTACACAAGCAGGCATACCAACATACAGAACGCCAGAAAGTGCTGTTACCGCATTCATGCACTTGGTGGAATACAGACGAAATCAGAAACAACTAATGGAAACACCAGCTTCAGCTGGTCAAATTGAGCACAATGATGTTGATCTTGCTAGGGACTGGATAAATAACCAGTTGTCGGAAGGGAACACACATTTGGATACCCACCAAATAGATTTCTTACTTAAGCAATACAAGTTCAATGCCTTACCAACTTGGCTCGCAAGCGATCCATCCGAAGCAGTACATATCGCGGAGAATATTGGCTATCCCGTTGCTGTTAAACTTCGTTCACCCGACATCGCCCACAAATCTGATGTTCAGGGGGTTATGCTTAATTTAAGAAACAGCGTCGAGGTAGCCTCTGCGGCTCAGTCTATTCTGGATCGGGTTTCTCTTACTTATCCTAGTGCTCGTATACAGGGTTTATTGGTTCAAGGCATGGCCAACCGGGCGGGCGCTCAAGAGATTCGAATCAAAGTGAAATCAGACCCAACCTTTGGTCCTGTCATATTGCTGGGAGAAGGTGGTTCCGAATGGGATGAAGCAATGGACGCCACAGCTGCAATCCCACCTTTGAATATGACTCTTGCTCGCTATCTAATCGTTCGGGCAATAAAAAGAAACAAGCTCAGAGTCCAGCAATTGCCAAACCCAATGAGTGTCGATGGACTCAGTGAATTCCTCGTCCGTATTTCTCAAATGATAATAGATTGCCCACAAATCAAAGGGCTGGATATACATCCAGTCCTCGCCAACGGTGAAGATTTTACAATCTTAGATGCGGACTTGACTATCGAAGAATTTGACGGTGATTCTCACCAACGTTTGGCCATTCGCCCTTATCCTATCGAACACGAAGAACACGTCGTGTTAAAAGATAACAGCGATGTTTTGTTACGCCCTATCCTTCCTGAAGACGAGCCTGACCACGCTGAGTTTATTTCAAATGTCTCGAAGGATGATCTCTACAAACGTTTCTTCAGTGATGTCGGTGAGTTTAATCACGAGGCATTAGCTAACTTCACACAGATAGATTTTGATAGAGAAATGGCATTTGTTGCTCAACAAGTTCATGAAGGTAAGAAAAGAATCATTGGCGTAGCAAGAGTACTCTCTGACCCAGAAAACTTTGATGCTGAATTTGCTATTTTAGTGCGCTCTGATCTCAAGGGGTGTGGGCTCGGACGAGTATTAATGGATAAGTTGATAAGGTATTGTAGAGAAAGAGGAACCAAACAGGTGTCCGGTATGACCATGCCGACAAATCGTGGCATGATCATGTTAGCTCAGAAAATGGGGTTTGAATTGGACATTCAGTTTGAAGACGGCATTGCCGATATGAGGCTTCCTTTGAATGAGTAGTCCACTTTCCAGTTTTTCTTAATATATTGAATACACCAAGATTTACTTTTACCCATCTTATTTCTTCGCCAAGCAAGAACGATTTCTACAGGGGCGTCTTCCGTCCCTTCTATTTTTCTTAGAAGTTTCTTTTCAATCATCTCTTTCGCTATGTGGGTTGGAATGGTTCCTATGCCAAGACCTGCAGTTAACGCTTCTACTTTCGCGTGAAAACTTGTCACCGTTAGTCTTGGTTGTTCATCCAAAATATTTCGGCTCAGCGCTGGTGCTTCTCTTGCGGTATCTGCGATTACAATTGCGCGATAGTGGCTACGAGAATCGTTATCAAACTCGCCTTTTCTCTGATGTATATAGTGATCGTAAGCCGCTACCCAAGTCATCGACATCTCGCCGATTGGCTCTGCTTTTACATCTTGCGGGTAAGTATCGGGTTTTGGGCAGATAAGAAGGTCTGCGCGATCGTAAGCAAGTGATTCCCAACACCCAGCTAAGATTTCTTCTTGTAGCTTAACACGTGTTTTACTGACCGCTCCCAAGTGTTCAACCAGCGGAAAAAACGTATTTACAGGTACTATCCCATCGTGAGCGATGGTTAAATCCAATTCCCAACCATGCGCAAGGACGTTTGCATCCGATACCATATCTTCTGCTGCACTTAATAACATTCTTCCACGTTCCAGTAGTAGCTTTCCGGCGTGAGTAAATGTCGCCTTATGTCCAGACCGGTCAAAGATAACTAAGTCTAAATCCTGTTCCAGTTTTTGAATCTGATAACTAAGAGAAGATGGTGCTCGGTTAAGCTCATTTGCGGCGGCGGCGAAGCTGCCTCTTCTGTCAATGGCATCAAGAATATGTAAGGCTTCTAGGGTAATTGGGCTGTTCAAGAAAAGATCTCTGTTCAATGGTAATCATATTTACAATACGACACCTTACTTTTCATTGTCTTAGTGCATTAGATAAGCGTGATTAAGATCACGAATACTAAAAATTTACGCTTTCTTACACTTCGAATACCGAACTTTATACTGAAATTAAAACAAAGAGTTAGCGTATTTGCATATTTCCTTTATCGATTGATCCTTTACCGTAATGAGAAGTGTAATGATAGTTATTATCATTATGATCAATTACAATCCTCGCACCATTTAAAGCGATTCATGGAAAAACAAAAATGTCGCAACCTAACTTTAAGAAGCCTTTGCTCACGGCTTCAATCTTAATTGCCCTTTCTACGCCTACTTTGGCAAACGAGCAAGTAAACGAAACCGTTGTTGTAACAGCCACCAAAACTAATCAAGCACTTGAAGATGTTGCCGCGTCAGTAGCAGTGATAACGGATGCTGATATTGAATCGAATATGTCTGGTAATATCGCAGACGTATTTGACTACACACCGGGCGTTACTATTGAAAGCTCTGGTCGCCAGGGTATCCAAGGCGTCAATATCCGAGGTCTGTCTGGAAATCGTGTACAAATCGTTGTTGATGGTGTAATTCAACCCGATCAATACGATCCAGGTGGTCCTGGTTTTGTTCGTTCAGGACGTTTGAACTTTGATCCTGAAATGATCAAATCAGTTGAAGTTGTTAAAGGTTCGGCATCTAGCCTATACGGTAGTGATGCTATCGGTGGTATCGCAGCCTTTACAACCAAATCAGCTTCTGATTTCTTAGCACCATCTGGCGATGACTTTGGTGGTTATGTAAAACTAGGTTACTACTCTGCCGATAAGACTTTAAGTGAGTCTGTTGCGTTAGCAAATCGCTCTGGGCAGCTTGAGACCCTCGTGGCTTACACGCGTAAAGATGGCAAACAAGTAGATAACTTTGGTAAGCCAGATGAGCAAGACTATGCCACAGACAACCTATTAGTAAAACTTGGCTATGAAGTGAACGATGCTCATACTGTAGAACTGCGTGGAACCTATGTGAAAGGTGACACCAAGACTCAATTACAAAGTACGAGCTACAAATATTTTAACTCTCAAGACGTTTCTGACTCCCAAAGCCTTGGTCTAAAGCATACTTGGAATGCTAATTTCGGTGCTTTTGATAATCTTGCATGGCAAGTAGACTGGTTAAGTCAGAAAGAAAATGCAGATACTCATCGTGAATATTTGTCTGATGGAAACGTGCAACACAAAGACTACATCTATCGTGAGAAAGGATTCCAAGGATACATTCAGGCGGATAAGTTTATTTCTGGCGATAGCATCGACCATTTCTTAGTTTATGGTCTGTCTTTCAAGAACAAAGATATACACAATGTAAACGAAGAAAAAAATAGCAGTCGTCCAGATAAAGTCATTTATTACATGCCAAATGCTTCTGAAACTCGATTCGGTGCATTTG
The DNA here is from genome assembly GCF_002933855.1 of Vibrio penaeicida. Lineage (GTDB taxonomy): Bacteria > Pseudomonadota > Gammaproteobacteria > Enterobacterales > Vibrionaceae > Vibrio > Vibrio penaeicida_A. The sequence goes on along the minus strand of NZ_BFAQ01000035.1, from coordinate 81,189 downwards.
TTCAAAATGACATGGCCATGTTGGATGGGAAGCTTCGCCTAACACCTGGTGTTCGTTTTGATTCTTTCAAAACCAATCCACAAGGGAATGTGCCTTCTAACTCAGCGGGCTACACACCAGATAGCTATGATAAATACAGTAATTCCGCTGTCACAGGTCGAATAGGAGCTGTATACGAAGTAGTAGACAATCACAAACTGTTTGCTCAGGTGAGTCAGGGTTTCCGTGCTCCTAACTTCCAAGAACTTTTTTACTCGTTCTCTAACCTAACACACGGTTACATGAACAAACCAAACCCAGACCTTAAGGCAGAAGATAGTATTTCGTATGAGCTTGGTTTCCGTTCAAACTTTGAACATTCTGACTTGGAGTTCAGCGTTTTCTACAATGATTACGACAACTTTATTGAGCATAAAGAAGTTCAGAAAGCCAATCGTACAACAAGAACACCAAGAATCTTGCAATACGTTAATGTTACAGAAGCGACGATCAAAGGTGCAGAAATCGCGAGCAAGCAAGACTTATCTGGTCTTGTTGGATTACCAGAAGGTTTCTCATCGGGTATTGCTGCAGCTTATACAGAAGGTAAGTCTGGTGAAGGTGACCCGCTAAACTCTGTAAGCCCATGGCAAGCAGTTGCAAAGCTTAGCTATGATGCGCCTACATCTGACTGGGGTACATCACTAAAAGTTGTCTATACAGCAAACAAAAAAGCTAAAGACATTACACCGGCGGTTGATGCAAGATCCGGTAAAACACTACAAGTCTTTGAAATGCCTTCAGCTACGATTGTAGACATAACTGCATACTACAAGCCAATTGAAGACCTGACTTTACGAGCTGGTGTATTCAACGTAGGAAATAAAGAATACTACCGTTGGAATGATGTTCGTTCCCTTAACGAAGCGGACTTGGATTTCACTCAACCAGAGCGTAATTTTGCGATCACTGCAAAATACGAATTCTAAGCTTAGTGTTTGATGCAAAAAACAAAGACCGAGAAATCGGTCTTTTTTGCGTTTATAGGATCATATTTACAGGTGATTAAAAACAAAAAATCCAGCAAAGGCTGGATTTTTACAAGTTCGAAAATTTCTAAAAAGTAATCAAAAAGTGACTGAAATATTTCGAGATTATTTGTTTTCTGCCATCTCTTTCTTGACCATTACAGCAGCTGCAACGATGAAAGTGATGATAAGCGCTAGCTCCATCGGTGTCCCCTGAAAATTGAATTACAGAATTGTTGCCTACTGGGTTAAGAAAATGTTTTTTAACGCTCAAAATTAAGCAACGCGGGTATTCTAACAGGTTATGGATTGAGCGAAAGCCCTTAACGAGATTTTTACGAAAAATATCGATTCAGATCAAAAAAGGAGCGAAATCGCTCCTTTTGTTAAATTTGTTAGTCAGAATACCCTTCTGGGTTTTGTGACTGCCAACGCCACGTATCTTCAGTCATTAAATCTAAAGAACGCTCGGCTTTCCAGCCAAGTTCGTCAGTGGCTTTCTTAGGGTCAGCCCAACATTCTGCTATATCACCCGGTCTACGGTCGACTAATTTATAAGGGATATCTTTGCCACTGGCTTTTTCAAAAGCTTTCACCATATCTATCACGCTGTACCCGTTACCAGTACCTAAGTTATAGATATGTAGCCCGTTTTTACTGCCAACGGTATTCAATGCAGCAAGGTGTCCGTCAGCTAAGTCCATTACATGAATGTAGTCACGTACGCCAGTTCCGTCTTTTGTTGGGTAATCACTGCCAAAAACGGATAAAAACTCTCGGCGCCCTACTGCAACTTGAGAAACAAAAGGCATCAAATTGTTAGGGATACCTTGTGGGTCCTCACCGAGGTCGCCAGTCGGATGTGAACCAACGGGATTGAAGTATCGCAACAGTGTAATGCTCCAATCTGGGTTTGCCTTTTGAAAATCGGTTAGGCACTCCTCTACCATGAGCTTACTTCGGCCATATGGATTAGTCGCACTGGTTGGGAAGTCCTCTGTAATCGGAACAGATGCTGGGTCACCATAGACAGTAGCAGAAGAACTGAATACCAATGTTTTCACGTTCGCTTCGCGCATAGCTTCAACAAGGACTAAAGTACCATGAACGTTGTTATCGTAGTATTCCAAGGGCTTTTCAACAGATTCACCAACTGCTTTAAGCCCCGCAAAATGAATACACGCTTCAAGATCATGTGTTTTCATGGTTTCGACCAATAGTGCTTTGTTTCGTATATCACCTTCTACGAAAACAGGTCTAGTCCCAGAAACTTTCTCAATCCTATCTAATACACTGGATTTACTGTTGTACAAGTTGTCTAGAATAACTGGTGTCATTCCAGCTTCTATCATTTGAATGCAAGTGTGGCTGCCGATATAGCCCATGCCACCAGTAACAAGTACTTTCATCATTATTCCTAAATGGTGAGATTAATGTAATTCTACTTTCGATAGACTCAAATTAGTAGTCTCAAAAATCAAAGTAACTGGATTTTATAGAAAAATCTTCCGAGTTTTTTTAATTTTGTTCGCTAAAGTGATACAGATATTCATCGCCATGAATCATAGGGAAAATCTCAGCTGAATCTAACGACTTCTCAATTCACTTAAACCCCATTACTCTTATACCTAAGTATCCAAGGTAACTTGGGTATACGTTTAAAATAGGAGGAATACCTCAGATGACCAAGGAAAGGTTAAAATTGAATTGCGACATGGGAGAGAGTTTTGGCACATGGACTAAAGGGCTTGATGAAGATGTCATGCCGTGGGTTGATATGGCTAACATCGCGTGTGGATTTCACGCTTCAGATCCTGATGTCATGTCCAAAACTCTTAAGCTCGCAAAAAGCCATTCTGTAAAAATAGGTGCTCACCCGGGCTATCACGATCTCATTGGGTTCGGGAGACGCTCTATTCCAATGACTCAAGATCAATTAGTACACTCTATTGTGTACCAAGTGGGCGCTTTAAAATCGCTGGCATTGTTAAATGACGTGAACGTAGAATACATAAAACCTCACGGCGCGCTGTATAACGATATGATGCAAAATGAAAGTGTGTTTATTGGTGTTTTAGCGGCCGCTGAAAATTTTTCCCTCCCAGTTATGATCTTGGCGTCTAACGACAATACTCGTTATCTCGATTTGGCCGATCAATTTAATGTACCTCTCCTTTTTGAAGCCTTTGCAGATAGAGCGTATCAAGATAACGGACTTTTAGTCCCAAGAAGCCAACCGAACGCCGTTCACCACAAAGAAGAAGATATTTTCTATCAGGTTATGCAACTCGCAAAGTACGGAAGCATAACCAGCGAAAATGGTAATGCCATTCAGATTGAAGCGGATACGGTTTGTGTTCACGGTGATAATCCAGAATCTATCGCCATGGTTCAACGTATCTCCCAAGGATTAGCGTCTTTATGAAATCGTTGTAAGATACACTGCGTATTGAATGAAAGAGCGAAGTTCTTAACGAACCTCGCTTAATGCAATATTGATGGTTAAACAGATTTAGCGATACAACTCTGCTAGAGCCCCAATGGGTTAACGACTACCGCATCCCCTTCTTTCAGCCCTTTTCTCACTTGCGTACCTTGCCCAAGTTGTACCAATTGCGTCTTTAATTTGCCGTCTTTGTATACCTTCACGTAATCAAGCTGACCAACCTGATATAGAGCATTTTCTGGAACACTTAGAACACGGGTTTTGTGGCTAAAGATGAAAACCTTTCCATACACACCAGGATATATCGATGGGTTCTTTAATAACGCAAGCTTCACTACAAAGCTCCGTGAGGATTGGTCAGCAGAAGGTGATATTTCAACCACATTGGCCTTACCTGAATAATGGGATGTAGGCAATTCAAACTGGAGTTCAGCACCAAGCTTTACCCTATTTATCAGAGATTCAGAAACATTTACTTCCAACTGCAATGATTGAGGGTTATATAGGGTCATCAAGGGGGTTCCAATTATTGCCGTATCACCAACACCAACAGTCTTAGTGGTTATAACTCCGTCAAAAGGCGCTCTAATAACGCTATAGTCAAATGTGGTTTGTGCTTCTTTTAACGCTGCTTGGCTCTGCTTAAACGATGCTTTGGCAGACTCTAGCTGTGATTCTACACGGTCAAATTCTGACTGAGGTAACAGCTTCTTCTTCACCAACTCTGATACCCGCTGATACTCTTTAGAGGCTGCATTCATCGACGCTTGAGCGGAAGACAACCGTTGCTCTGATTGCTTAACTCTTGCATCCAAATCATCGCTTTCAAGACGCATCAACACATCGCCTTTAGTTACAATGTCACCGACATCAGTGGCTAGTTCAATCACTTTAGCTGTAACTCTGGCGGAAAGCTGCGCTTGCTGGTCAGCAATCACTGTACCAGTGAATTCGCGTAATTGAGGCGCTTCAGTGTACTTCACGACAACGGTATTGAAGTCTGTTGTAATACCTTTTTGTGTAGGTTTGGCGGTAACTTTTTCTGTAAATCCACCAGCCATATAAACAAACAGAACAGCGAGTATCGCAAACAAACCTGCTCCAAGTAGAAGTTTTGACGATTTCATATCTCTTCTCCGTTATTTACTGGCAAACCATGCCCTTTTACATTTGAATACGCTAGGTGATACACGACTGGAATAACCAGTAGTGTAAAGATTGTAGAAGCTGTTATTCCGAATATGACTGCCCATGCTAGACCATTAAAAATGGGATCCAGCGTTATTACGATATTACCTAGTAGTGTTGTACCGGCAGTAAGCAGTATTGGTCGAAGCCTGACGGCACCAGATTCAATCAAAGATTGTTTGAGCTCTTTACCCTGAGCCAAGGATTGCTGAATGAACTCGATAAGAACGAGTGAGTTCCGCACTACAATACCCGCTAAGGCGATCATTCCGATCATTGCTGTTGCAGTAAACAAAGCGGGATCTGGGTAACCGTTGATATCATCACTCATTGTATTGAGGAACCAAAAGCCCGGCATTATCCCTATCACAGTAAGAGGAATCGCTAGCATGATGATCCCAGAAACAGCTGGGAGCCCAGTCTGAATCAGCATAATGATGAAAACGCCTAATAAAGCGGCACCATAAGCAATACCCAAATCTCGGAATACGTCGACGGTGATTTTCCACTCGCCTTCGCCACTCCATACCACATTCGTTTCTTCGCTTACTGACCACCCCTGATGCCCACCGTTCGACAAATAATGCCTCCCGGACAATTCACGTGATTCGTCAGACGGCTCCCTACCCTCATCGGAAATGACATCGGCGATAATTTCTCCCGGAACTCTTCCTGCTGCTTCAGCATATACATAAACGACCGGTTTTAAGTTCTTATGGTAGATCGGTTGATCTTTCGCTCTTTTCTCAAAATGTCCTAGCTCTGAAAGTTGAACAAGGGGTTGTGGTGAATCTTCAAGGCTGCCATTCACGTTTTGTTTACTGATTCCTGCTTGACCTCGAACATACAATGAAAGCAGGTTATTTAGGCTATCTCGCTCTGATTCAGGTAGCCGTATGACCACTGTAAGTGGTTCTATTTCTCGCTCCATTTTAAGATTGGCTAAGGAAAGTCCCTGATTGGCTGCAACAATAGTTTGGTTGATATCGTTAACTGAGATGCCAGAAAGCGCCGCTTTTTCCCTATCAACAACAAATTGCCAGATCTCTATTTTTCCTTGAATACTCGCATCGACTTCTGAAACAAACGGTTCTTGTTCCAAGCGAGCCGCTACTTTCTGAGCTTCGCTTTGCAACCTTTCGTATGAAGTTGTCTCTTCTCCATATACTTCTGCTGTTAGTGTGGCGATAACAGGCGGACCTGGCGGAACTTCAACCAGCTGGATTGAAGCGTCGAATCGATCAGCAATGGCTTCGATGTCTGCCCTAACTCGCGTAACAATTTGGTGTGACTGATGGCTGCGCTTGTCTTTGTCGACTAAGACAATTCTTAGTTCGCCTTGGTATGGCATCTCTCTCATAAAATAGTGCCTAACCATGCCATTAAAATCCATGGGCGAAGCTAACCCAGCAAAACCAGAGACCGATTTAATCTCCGGCTGGTGAATCAAGTAGTCTGAAAATTCGCGCAGAGCATTTGACGTACTCACAAAGCTCGTCGATTCAGGCATGTTTACAATCAGTTGGAATTCATTTTTATTGTCGTAGGGCAAAAGCTTTAGTGGGACGAGACGTAAGGCCGGTAATAGCGCTGCGCCAATAAACAAGGCTGCTACCAAGCCTAAAAACATCCAACTGTTCTTTTTAGATGACAATATAGGCGTCAGCAACTTGTTATAACTGCGATAAAGCAATGTTTTTTCTAACTGATACACTCCTTTTTGTTCTGCCGTTCTTAGAATCTTCCTTGCTAGCCAAGGCGTGATCATGAAGGCGACAATGGTGCTGAATATCACTGAAACAGGAACGTTAAAGGCAAGCGGTGCCATATAAGGCCCCATCATCCCTGTTATGAAAAACATTGGGGTAAACACAATGACGATAGCAACTGTCGACATAAGAAGCGCTGAACGTATTTCTCCCATAGCTAAAACGATCGCTTTGGTCCGAGATATATCTTTACGTTTCAGATACCTTTCTATGTTATCTATACTGGCGATTGGGTCGTCAACAATAAGACCGAGCGCTAAGATTAATGCGAACAGTGTGACTCGGTTTATAGAGTAACCAAACGCAAGATCCATCCCTAACGCCGCGCCATAACTAATTGGTATCGCTATTCCGACTACTAACGCACTTCGCCAATTTAAAAATAATCCAACAAATACGACGACCGTAATAATTGAGATACCAAGGCTAGATACTAAATTGCCAACTTTATCATTTGCTGTTTCGCCATAATTTCGAATGATGTCAATTTGGACAGCGTCAGGGAATTGGGTCGACTTGAGTAAATTCAACTCTGCAATAATTTCGTCAGCTACGCTAACTGCGTTGGAACCATTTTGCTTGGCGACAGAAATAAACACAGCAGGATAGAAAGCGTCATCAGCGGCACCATATTGAATCCACGTGTCGGTAGTGGGTTCTTCTGGTCCGTCACTGATCAGGGCAACATCTCGTAGATAGACTGGCTTTCCGTCAATAACGTTAACGACTAGACTACCTAGCTCATCGGCACCGCGAAAAAACTGCCCCGATTCAAGATAGTAAACCTCTCCGCGTTGGTGGAAAGTGCCCGCACTTTGTTTGGCATGACTTAAACGGAAAGCACTCTGTAAATCGTCTATAGTGGTTTTTCGACTTGCCATTGCTGATGCGTCTAATTTCACCTCAACGACTCTCGACTGACCTCCAGATACTTTAACAATGTTGGTGTCGTCTAATGACTTCAGCCTTTGCGTTGCCTGAGTAGCAATACGTTTTAACTCGAATGTTCCAAGCTGATCGGGGTCCGTTGAATACAGAGCTGCAACCACTATGGGCACATCAGCTATCTCTATGGGTTTTACCACCCAATTAGTAACCGAGGGAGGAATAATATCTTGGTTTGAAAAAAGCTTGTTATAAAGTTTTACCAAAGCGTTTTCACGATTCTCGCCCACGTAGTAACGGACAACCACTTGAGCTTTGTTTTCCATAGATGTGGAATAAACATATTCCACACCATCTATTTGGCTAAGTAGCTTTTCTAAAGGCTCCGTTACTTGCTTTTCAACTTGTTTCGCACTTAACCCGGGCGCATCGATCAAAACGTCTGCCATTGGCACAACGATTTGTGGATCTTCTTCTTTTGGCGTAAGCCATAGAGCCACACCCCCAATGATAAGCGCGAAAGTGATGAGTATCGGAGGGAAATAGCTGTTCATTACAGAATGAACAAACCCTCTATTGGTATCAGACCTCATTACCAGTTCCTTTTTTTATACACGTCATAACACCCACGCTAGGCGCGTATGCTTTAGTTAAATAGAAAATTTATTTACAAGGAAAAATAGCTTACGAGCAGAAAATGTCGTGTAAGTTATGAATCAATCTTTCTATTCGCTTATCAGCGAGTGAATAGAAAACTTGTTGAGATTCCTTCCTTACGCTCACCAGATTGTTTTTTCTTAAAACAGTTAGGTGTTGTGAAAACGCAGACTGACTAAGTGTAGAGCTGCTCTGTAACTGCCCTGCTCCTATTTCGCCATCAACTAACTGACAAAGAACCAAAAGGCGTTCCGGATGCGACATTACTCTTAGTATTTCTGCTACTTCCACCGAGCTCGTTTTCATTTGTTGGAGACTCATCGATACCTCTCAGTTCAATACAATCTAATTTAGATTTTACTAATTAATATAAAATAGTCAATATAAGGATGTGCTTAATTAGCATGAGTTTTAAAAAGATTCACGTAGAACGCCATTTTGTTTAGAAAGTCACTTATAAGTAAGTTTTTTTAAACAACACAAGTCAGAAAAGAGATCACTTTCAAATATGTTCGCGCAGACTCCGTCATCAAAATGAAATAGATATAACAATCAATAACCTATCTATATTATTCAACTGAATGTACTGAGATATTTAAATTTTGTAACCGTAAATTCTGCACCAAATATATACAAAACAGCACTTTACAGACGTTTTGTCCCCCTTTACTTTTTACAATGGGGTTAAATTCAGTTTGCTCACGCTATTTGTGCCCAAATGGGGCTATCTCTTGAGTTGTCTGAGCTTGTTGGTTAAGTTTGATTATGAGTTGTTTAAAGGAATAAAGAATGAACAGAGTTTGGATGACTGGAGATGCGGTAGTAGATTTGATTCCGGATACAGATAGCACATACCTAAAATGCCCCGGAGGCGCACCAGCAAATGTTGCAGTAGCCATTGCTCGACTAGGTGGTCAAAGTGCATTTTTTGGACGAGTCGGCGACGACCCTTTTGGTGGATTTCTAAAGCAAACGCTAACAGAAGAAAATGTCGATAATAACCTTGTAAAAAAGGATCAAAATCAACGAACATCCACTGTTGTGGTTGAATTGGACGACTCTGGTGAAAGAACCTTTACGTTTATGGTTCGTCCTAGTGCAGACCAGTTCACACAGCCCGAAGATATACCCAGTTTCCAGGTAGGAGAATGGCTTCACGTTTGTTCAATCGCACTCGCCAATGAACCCGCTAGAAGCACCACGTTATTAGCAATGGAACGCGTTAAGAAAGCTGGTGGCTATGTGAGTTTTGATCCGAACTTGCGCCACGAAGTTTGGGCGAGTCAAGAAGACATTATTCCGACTGTAATGAAAGCAATCGAGCTATCTGATGTCGTCAAGTTTTCCGATGATGAATTGCTTTATCTAACAAACACCGACTCAATAGATGAAGGTTTGGCGAGTTTAGAGCGCCTAAACTTGCCGCTGATTCTAGTTACTCAAGGCGCAAAAGGTGCGTTAGTTGTCCATGAAAATACGCAAACCTTGATTACAGGAAAAGCCGTTTCCCCCGTTGATACTACAGGCGCTGGTGATGCTTTCGTTGGTGGACTGCTCACTTATCTCGCTAAAAGTGAAGACTGGAATAAACACGACAATATTATCCAAGCGGTTAACTGGGCAAATGGATGCGGAGCACTCGCCACGACGCAAAAGGGAGCGATGACAGCGTTACCGACGATTGAAGCACTCAATGCATTTATTGAATGATCTCTGATTTAAATACTGGCTAAATGTATCGTAGAAATCGCTAAGCTTGTTAGAGCTGCATGTTAACAGCTGAAAATGTTTACCTTTTGGTTAACGTTAAAGAAAAGAGCCATCTAAGTGGCTCTTTAATAGTGTTTTATTGTTGTGTTACTTGTGGCGTGACTTGCAGTGCTCGATAGCACTCGCTAATAGCTCCAGTGCGTTTTTGTCTGTTGCGGGCAATTCAGCTTCGGATTCATTTATTGGAGTTACCCTGTCACCCCATTTTATATGCCCTGCTCCCCATGTAAGGCCCGCACCGAAAGCAGCCGTAAGGATATCACTTCCTGGTTTCACTCTGCCTTCTTCAACCGCTTCGCATAACGCAATAGGAACAGTAGCCGCCGATGTATTGCCGTATTTATGTATATTGATAAACGCTTTCTTTTGGTCGATTTCAGCGTGATCACACAAAGTTTGAATAATCCGGACATTAGCTTGATGAGGGACCACCAAATCAATATCGCCAGTGCTTAAGTTAGAACGGCTCAACACGGTTTGAGCAGCTGCGCCCATTCCCCTAACAGCGCGTTTAAATATTTCCTTGCCAACAAATTCAAAACTCCAATAGCCATTATCTGCAGCAAAGCGATCCATTGCCGTGCCGTACTTTGGTACAGACAGGATATCTCGCCCTTCTGCATCACAGCCTAACTGAGCTTGTTGCAAGCCCACAGGCTTGGTCGTTTTGCTGAGAACTACAGCACCTGCTCCATCACCAAATAAGACCGCTGTATCTCGCTGTGTCCAATCCAAGTAGAAGGTTAAGCGCTCAGCACCAATAACAAGTGCATGCCGGTAGTTTCCAGCTTGAATCAACCGCGTTGCCGTTTCGAGGCCATATACGAAGCCAGTACAAGCGGCATTCATATCAAAAGATGCACAGCTTTGAATCCCTAAATTAGCTTGCACCTTTGAAGCAATATTTGGGATAAGCGTGTCTGGTGAACAAGTCGCGACGATTAAGCAATCAATGTCTTTTGGTTCTAACCCAGCACATGCTATGGCTCTCTGTGCTGCCACAGTGGCAAGATCGGAGGTATTCACATGGCTAATTCGACGTTCTTCAATACCTGTTCTTGTTTTAATCCACTCGTCTGAGGTTTCCAAAAAGGTACTAAGATCTTGGTTGGAGAGCTTGGATGGAGGTAGACACTTACCCCAGCCAGTAATTTCTGCAAAATTCGATTGCATGTTATTTCACCTGTGATTTTATTTATATGGCTTTTACCCAAATAGGGTTTTCATTTTGAGTATACTCAAGCATATATAGATTCATCAAACTGTAAACTTTTCTGTCTACAAAATTCGTTTTAAAGACACCTTGTTTTTTGATTCTGATAAGGTTTCTGAAGCAAAAAACGACTTACAAGTTCTAAGAAAAAAGCGGTACCTTAGAATGAAAAAGCATGGGATAGAAAAAGATAAGTTTAAAACCCGAAGCTAAAGCTTGGTAAGATGCCTAAAAAAGGAGAATGTATGTCTAGTTTTAATACACCCTGCCCTTCATGTCGTGGCGTTAACCGAGTTCCCGTTGAGCGTGTTTCCGATCTTGCAACATGTGGTAAATGTAAATCTCACTTGTTTGATGGCTCTCCAATTGAAGGCACCGAGAACAATGTTGATGCACTTTTACAAAGTGACCAGCCTGTTGTGATCGACTTCTGGGCTCCTTGGTGTAACCCATGTGTTGGATTCGCCCCAGTATTTAGCGATGTAGCAGAAGAAAGAAAAGGTAATGTTCGATTTGTGAAAGTCGATACCGAAGCTCAGCAAAATCTCGGAGCAAAATACCAAATCCGAAGTATTCCTACCGTTATGGTATTTAAGAATGGTAAGCGAGTTGATGTCATTAATGGCGCGTTACCAAAATCTCAGTTCGATCAATGGCTCAATCAAGCCTTAGTAAAGTAATTCAAATCTGAAATTACTTAGAAAGCCCCATTGAATGGTCATTTCAATGGGGCTTTTGTTCTTCCTAAATCAAAAAATATTTGTCGTCAGAATCAATATTTTTCGTTTTACTAAAACCTCCCAAAACCCGATAGTCGCCGCTCCTAACTAACCTATTTTTCAGGAGATTCCGGCATTGGAAAACACCTCTACTGCACCACTAAAAATCGTCGCTCCAGTGGTCGCGTTGTCTTTGTTTGCTATCGCATCAGGCTACTTAATGAGCATCATTCCTTTGATGTTGAACGAGTATGGTATGAGTTCTGATATTGCAAGCTGGGTCGCGAGCAGTTTTTATGCCGGCTTACTGATTGGTGCGACAGCGACAGAACCATTGATTGCGAAAACTGGGCATCGTAAAGGGTTCCTTTTGTGCTTGGCAGTGCTTAGTAGCACCATTGTGCTTTTGCCTGTGTTCCCACAAGCTGAAGTTTGGATGTTTTCGCGCCTAGTCGCGGGTATAGCTGTCGCTGGTATCTTTGTTATCGTGGAATCTTGGCTACTTGCTGGAGATGCATCCGGAAGAGCGAAAAGATTGGGAATCTACATGATGTCTCTATATGGAGGCTCTTCCCTAGGGCAATTGGGTATCAACGTGTTTGGCGTAACGGGAGTACTACCGTTTGCAGTTATTTTGTCACTGATGGTGTTGGCTGCGATTGCCTTAGTGGTTATCCAATCTACTCAACCAGAATGTGAACAACATGATGCTATGTCGCTAAAGCAGATTATGCACTTAAGTAAACCAGCACTCGTGGGCTGTGTGGTATCAGGGCTTGTGTTGGGTGCGATTTATGGCCTCATGCCCCTTGAGCTAACCAATAGAAATGTTGGGCTGAATCAAATTGGCAGCTTAATGGCTTTAATCATTTTAGGAGGTATGCTTGTTCAACCAATCGCCTCTTGGCTAATAAAGTACGCTGGAAGAACGTTATTGCTGGCGCTATTCAGCTTATTGGGCGCATTCGCAATTGCGCTTATTGCGGTATTTGATTCCCGTTCTATTTTAGCTGGTGCGTTGTTTGTATTGGGTATGGCAAGTTTTGCCCTATATCCGGTCGCTATAAATTTAGGCTGCGATAACTTAGGAGATAACTACATCGTCTCTGCAACGCAAGTGATGTTGTTTAGCTACAGTGTGGGTTCTGTATTGGGTCCGGTGGTTGCGGACACCTTCTTAACCAACGAGGAAGGGTTAATGGGGTACTTGTTTGTCACTTTACTGGCAACCAGTATTTACATGTTGATTTCAAGCGCAAGACACAAGCCAACACTTGTTGCTGGCGGCTAAACAATTAAGTTTGTAAAAACACTGCTATCGCTGTATTCTGCGCGTCCTTAACAAGGTCGACGGAATACAGCAATGAACCGCAAAAAGAAGATAAATCAAATTCTGAAAAATAAGCAGAAAAAGAAAAATTCAAAACTGCACAAGAGTAATAAGCCTAAATACGTTTCTAAAGCCGAACGAGCCAAGCTTGAAGCCGAAGAACAAGTACAAACAGATTCAGCGACCGTCGCAGAAGAAGAATCTAACAGTTAAAGAAGCATGTCATCTTCTATTGGAAAGTATTGAGTAGCGCTGTCTATAAGCGATTGAGCGGTCAGTGCTCTAACTCCATAGACTTCCACTCGCTTTTTGTATTTCTCGCAAATACGTTTTGCAAGTATGTCAAAGTCCCCATCTCCCGAGAGTAATACAATCGTATCCACATCCGGCGCAATTTCTATTGCATCGATGGCAATGCCTACGTCCCAATCGGCTTTCGTACTGCCGTCTGCTCTTTGAATATAAGGCTTAAGGACAACCGTAAACCCTATTCCTCTCAAGATATGATGAAACTGTCGCTGCTTTTCTTGTTGGCTAGAGATGGCATAGGCATTCGCGCAAACTACTTGACGTCCATTCGTTGCTCTCCACCAAAACTCGTTGTAATCAAAGTTTTTTCTAAATTTCTCTCTGGTGGTGTAGTACACGTTTTGTACATCAACCAAAATGGCAATTTTCTCTTTTTGATTTTCTTTTTCCACGACGGCATCCATATATGTGTTGAAGGCAACAGCATACAGAATTTTTTGAAAATCTCGACTTTAATACCGCTATTCCCAGCGACATCTTCGTATAAGACCCATAATTGTAGAATCTTACGGCGTACACAGCTTTTGTGTTCTACGCAGTGAGACCCGCAAATTCAGACAAATTGGTCTGACACGGAGGTGTGAAAATGATGCGTTTATTAATTCTACTCGTAACTGTAATCAGTAGTGCTAGTCTCCATTCATACCCTGCCCATCAAAGTCATTGGACACACAGAAGTATCTTATACTTCGCACCTTCTGAAGATGAATACGTAAAACAGTTTTTGTTTGAAACGCTAACAAACGAATGCTCACTCAAGACACGTGACATTGTCACTCTTGTGATGACCCAAGACGGTTTTACTGCACCAAAATGGCTCCAGCGTGAATTTGACGTTGCGAAATTGGCTAAGTTGTACCAAGTAGATAAACAGTCACACACAGCGATACTGATTGGCAAAGACGGCGAAGAAAAATATCGATGGGGAAAAATCACAGATTGGGCTTTCATCAATCAGCTGATAGATTCCATGCCGATGAGAAGGCAGGAAATTAAGGGCAAAAGTAACCCCTGCAGTATTTGAATGCTTTAGGTAAAGACAGGTATTAGATTAAAAGCGGATTTTGTTGATCCGCTCGTCATTGGAAGTGCGTCAATAACGCTTTAATCTCGTAACAAGTGCCAAGCTTCACACAGTGTTCGAAATTTCTCTGTGTTGCCCCCTTCTCTGTCAGGGTGCCATTTTAGTGCCATTCTGCGCCATTGCTTACGTATTTCTGTTTGCGTAGAGGTATCGTCCAATTCAAACAATCTAAGTGCTTTTTGGCGAGTCATATCTCCGCTGTGAGAACCGACAAAATTTCGGTATCGAGTCCAAAATTCGTTAAGTAGCCTTTTTACTTCACCATTTTCTGCCTCGTAATTACTCCAGTCTGTGTAGTAATCGCGGAGTGGATCTTCAACGTCAATTTCATATTCACGAGATTGCGTGTCATTTTTTAGTTGAATATCCATTGCTTGAACTTGCACCCAAGCGTCTGGGTACAGCGTTTCTTGTAATTGGTATAATGCGTTCATCATTAGGAAGTTACGCTTAAACAAGTCTTTTTCTGGTGAAGAGTCCAAAAAAGGAATGATACCCAACTCGGATAGATGAGAGGCTAAAGTATGGACTTTCCAGCCTTCGTGTTTCTTTTTCAACACTTCCATAATCGGCCACACTAATGGGTTTTCCATGTGTGGGTCATGGCTATGAATTAAATCGTTGTTCGACATAGGCACTCTTATTTAATCTACTACTTACATTCAAAGCTATAGAGAAGATTTTGTCATTCTTTATACGTTAACCAGTATCACAGATTTCAATTTGTATACAGCTCAGTATTATGATAGATGTTGCTTTAAGATTTCGAATCAGACACTTATATTCCTATGCTAGTACAGCCTGATACAGCCTACCTAGATGCCTTTGTTGCATTTTACGATGATATTTTAGTTAACGACCCATTAAGCTGCGACTTTTACGGTGAAAACATTGACGATTTCAGTCAGTACATCAAAAACCTGTTAGATGAAGAACAAGGCATCAATTTAAAAGAAGGATACGTTCCCTGCTCACATCGATGGTACTTGAATAAAAAAGGAAACATTGTAGGAACAATAAGAATTCGGCACAGTTTAGACACTGATTTTCATAGAAACGAGCTAGGACACATCGGCTTTGACATCGCGCCATCTTTTCGTGGCTATGGCTACGCTACTGATATGCTGGCAAAGGCAATTGACGTTGCATCACAGCTCTCAATCTCGGAGTTGTTGCTGACAACAAGTGAAGAAAATACTGCTTCACAGCGAGTGATCCAGAAGAATGGCGGGCAATATCACTCTAAAGTGTACTCTTCTGTGTTTAATGAAGTGATTGAAAGGTATTGGGTTACGACGAATCTTAGGTAACCTCAGTTCTGGATAACAGAATGCCTATCCAAAGCTGAGGTTAAATGGCTCGGCTACATTTCTTAGATTACACCGAGTTCGCGTAAACGTTCCGTTAGGTAGCTTCCAGCAGTGTGTCTATCTGACAAAACAACCTCTGGCTTCGGATGCAGGAAAAGTGGCAGTGAAATGCGCGAATGGGTTTGTTGCTCACCTGTTGGGTTGATCACTCGATGCGTTGTCGACGGGAAATAACCACCAGATGCTTCTTGAAGCATGTCACCAATGTTAATGATCAAATTACCAAAATCACAAGGCACATCTAGCCACTCGTCATCCTTACCTTGGACTTGCAGCCCCGGCTCGTTTGCTGCGGGTAAAACGGTGAGCAGGTTGATGTCTTCATGCGCTGCAGCGCGTATCGCTCCCGGCTCTTCGCTACCAGTCATCGGTGGGTAATGAAGCACGCGCAGTAAAGTTTGCTCGCTACCGTTGATCATCTCAGACAATGGAATAGAGAATTTCTCTTGAACATCAACTGGGGCATGCGCTTCAACCCAACCCAATAACTCTTGTGCAAAAGCATTGGCTTGCTGGTAGTAATCTAAAATTTGCTCTTTTAGCGAAGGGGGGATTTGACCCCAAGGGTAGACATGAAAGTACTCTTTGATGTCTTTAACTGTGTGCCCTTTTGCAATTTCTGAAACGCTTGGCGGAAAATAGCCATCCTGTGTATCAACATTAAATTGATATTGCGCTTTTTCATCTGTCATAAAAAACTTGTACCAGTTGTCGTAAATCGACTCTACAAGCTCTTTTTGAATAGGATGATTGCTCAGTACGCCAAAACCAGTTTCACGCAGGGATTTAACGAATTGCTCAGCAGCATCTGGAGAACGATAATCTACAGTTTCTAATTTCATGACTGTCTTTACTTTTATTGGTTATAAAGGTTATTGGAAGGTTAAAAGTTTAGACATCTACGTGACTCAAGACAAACATTTGAATGCATACCCCACTTTGTTTAACTGATATATGTGACAAATGACTCATTTATTTCAACTTCTGGCTTTACCTTAATTCAGACAACTTCGTAAGAGAACAAAAAAGGCAGTCACAACAATGACTGCCTTTGGATTTTGTTAAGAATTATTTTCTAAACTGGCGCTTTACGATTTAGGATCAATAGCTTCTTGTAAGCCATCACCCAAAAAGTTGATGGTGATAACGGTAAATAAAACCATGATGCCAGGGTATACCGCTGCCATTGGATAGCTCCACATCGCTTCACGAGCGTTTTGAAGCATGTTACCCCATGACGGAGTTGGCGGATTAATACCAAAACCTAGAAAACTAAGTGCACTTTCTGTCAAAATTGCACCACCAATACCCAGTGTGGTTGCAGTAATCACTGGCGCAATTACGTTTGGCACAATGTGGCGTGTCATAACAAACCAGCTACTCGCGCCGTAACCTATTGCTGCTTGTACATACTCACGGTGCTTAACAGAAAGCGTATTCGAACGTACAAGACGAGCTGCAAACGGCCACCCCAGTAAAGAAAGTACAACAACAAGTCGGTAAATACTGAAGCTGTCTGAACGGACAAGTTCTTCTGAAAAACCTAGCTTGGTCATATCAATACTTTGGATAAGAATCAACAACATGATACCAGGAAGGCTGATAATGAAATCGGCTGCACGCATAATGAATGCGTCAACTTTTCCACCGTGGTAACCAGCAACAACACCTAATATAGTGCCAATCACGGAGGTCGCAATTGCTGCCATAAAGGCGAAAGTGAGAGAAACCTGCCCACCGAGAAGCAAACGTGTGAAGATATCCCGTCCCAACTCGTCCGTTCCTAGAATATTATCTTCATCCGGAGCTTCAAAACGGCTGAAGAGGTCATCAGCGTACGGATCAACACCTAACCAACCTGCAATCGGGTTTGCACTGAAACAAACAATGGTTAGAGCTGCTAAGAAAACCATGGAAACCATCGCTAGCTTGTGACGGTACAAGCGTTGCGCCACCTGTACCCAAGGGTTTTGACTGCGTTTAGCAACGTGACTCATTTATTACCCCCTTTTGTCAGGTCGATACGTGGGTCAACTTTAGAATAAAGAATATCCGCAATGAAGTTCATGACGAGAATTGCCGTGGTAGCAACCATGAAACACAACATTGCAACGTTGTAGTCACTGCCGTTGATCGAATCAACGGTCAGCTTTCCAATTCCAGGCCAGCTAAAGATAGTTTCTGTAAGAACAGCGCCACTCATAAGTGCTGCAACATCCATAGCTAAAACAGTGATCATTGGAAGCATGCCGTTCTTAATACAATGCTTGAACAAAACTCGAGTCGAAGAGGCACCCTTTGCTTTTGCCGTTCTAACAAAATCTTGTCTGAACACTTCAAGCATGCTGGATCGCATGAAACGCGAAATAGAGGCAATGCTTAGCAGTGTTAAGCTCAAGATTGGCAGAATCATGTACTCTAATTTATCCAGACCTTCTACTCCGTCAGCCTCACCAGTTCCTCCCGCAGGGAAGATTGGGAATACGACTGAGAAAATCATGATGAGCATAAGCGCTAACCAAGCCGCTGGCGTTGAAAGGAAAACATAAGTAAGTCCGCTAATAATGTAGTCGGTTGCTCTGTTTTGCTTAACTGCACAAATGATACCGATTGGTAATGCAATAAAAATAGACAGTAAGGTCCCACTTCCCACCAATATCAAGGTGTTTTTCATCGCGTCCCAAAGAACATCGATGGCTGGTTGTGAGAACATACGTGAGTAACCTAGATCACCCTGCAGAGCATCTCCCAGCCATACGAAGTAGCGAACATAAACAGGTTTGTCCAACCCTTGTTCTGCCTTCAGGCGAGCAATGTCTTCAGAAGTAATATTTGGGTCACTTTGGGCCAATAGATCAATAGGATCGCCTGGCATTAGTCCCATAAGGTTATAAGCTGCAAATGAGGCCAGTAAAAGCACCAATAGCATTTGCAGTATCCGTGAAATAAAAAAGCTAGTCATATTAACGTCCGAGCTGTTTTTTCAGCTTCTTAATCTTGCTTGCCATATTACGCCGATTTCCTTTCCGATTGATTTCGACGACGAGCGTTTCCAATGTCCGGTACCGCGTTCAGCAGTTCTTGGCTGTAAGGGTGTTTTGGACTTGCAAAAAATTCTTCTTTTGTAGCTTGCTCCACAATTTCGCCAGCTTTCATAACGACAATTTCGTGTGCAAGGTGGTAAACCACCGCCATATCATGGCTAATGAAGAAAAAGGCGATACCGTGTTCTTCTTGAAGATCTTTAAA
The DNA here is from genome assembly GCF_002933855.1 of Vibrio penaeicida. Taxonomy (GTDB): domain Bacteria; phylum Pseudomonadota; class Gammaproteobacteria; order Enterobacterales; family Vibrionaceae; genus Vibrio; species Vibrio penaeicida_A. Next base: position 62,193 of record NZ_BFAQ01000035.1, on the reverse strand, counting down.
CAAATTAAGGATTTGAGACTGAACAGATACATCCAGTGCAGACAAGGGCTCATCTGCAATGATGAGTTCTGGTTTAAGCATCAGTGCACGCGCAATAGCGATACGCTGTCTTTGTCCACCAGAAAATTCATGAGGATACTTGGTCAAAACATCTTCACGCATCCCTACCCAATCAAGCACTTCCAAAGCACGAGCGCGCTGAGTTTCCTTGTTGCCAATTCCGTTCACTTTCATAGGTTCGATCAGTGATGCAAGAATAGGCATACGTGGGTTAAGTGCAGAATACGGGTCTTGGAATACCAAACCAATGCGTTGACGTAGCGGGCGTTGGGCTCTCGCACTAAGACGCGAAATTTCTTGCCCTGATAGGTAAATATCGCCGGAATCCGGTACTTCTAACATACTGACCATTCGACCCAAGGTCGATTTACCTGAACCAGATTCGCCAACAACAGCAAGCGTTTTACCCGGTTCAAGGTTCAGAGAAATGTTCTTTGTCACGTGAAGATATTGTGGTTCACCACCAAACATCGACCCCGCTTCGAGTACATAGCGTTTTTGTAAATTTTTAACTTCCAAAAGAGCCATCAGGATACGCCTCCTTTGCTAAGTTGACGCTGTTTTGCAACATCAATGTAATAGTCGAATAGTTCAGGACAGCGGTCGCGGAACGTATAGTTATCACCACGTTGATCCAACGGAGGTACACTGCCTGGAATTGCGGGTAATCGGTCTACATTGACGCCGACACGTGGGATGGTATCGAGTAATGCTTGTGTATACGGATGCTGAGGATTATCAAAAATTTCGTTTACGTCTGCTAGTTCAACGACTTGACCGGCATACATAACCATAACGCGGTCCGAAATTTGAGAAACAACACCAAGCGAATGGCTAATAAACTGAATCGCCGTTCCGGTGGTTTCACGTAACTCTTCTAGCAAATCGAGCACTTGAGCTTGAACCGTAACATCCAAAGCCGTTGTTGGTTCATCAGCAATGAGAACTTTAGGCTTACACGCTAGCGCCATTGCAATCATTACGCGTTGGCGCATTCCGCCTGATAGCTCATGCGGAAATGCTTTGGCTCTCTTTTCCGGATAAGGAATATGAACCTGTTTGAGCATTTCAATTGCTCGGTTCATCGCTTCTGGTTTCGAAGCGCCTTCATGAATGATGAACATTTCCGCCACTTGCTCACCCACAGTAACCACTGGGTTTAGTGCGGTCATTGGTTCTTGGAATATCATTCCAATACCTTCACCACGGATTTGTTGATATCGCTTTTCCGGCATTCCGACAAGATTTTCACCTTCGAAAAGAATTTCGCCAGATAGCTTTAATTTTTTATCCAGTAAACCCATAACAGATAATGATGTAAGAGACTTGCCACAGCCCGACTCTCCAACAATACCTAGAATTTCACCAGCTTTGATTTGATAATTGACATCCTTTACAGCTAAGTGCGGCCCTAGGGCCACACTCATATTGCGAACGTCTAGTATTACTTCACTCATAGACATTCCAATCGCTTATTCTGCACGAGTCCAGTTTTCAGCCCAGAAGCTTGAATACGTTTGATGACCAGTTGGTGCCACACCTTTTAGCCATTTAGGCATAATGAAGCTGTCTGAACGGTAGTAAAGAGGCAATGCTGGTAGGTCTGTCGCGTATAGGTTTTGGAATTTTTTCCATAACTCCATACGTTTTTCAAAGTTTAATTCAGCATCGATAAGATTAATTAGGTTATCCATTTCTTCACTTTGGTAACCCGCATAATTTTGACCCGACCAACCATTCTCTTTCGTTGGAATGTATTCAGAATGAAGCGTTGTTCTTGGTAGCTGCTCAGGTGAAGAACCCCATGCAAACATCGCCAAACCTTTGTGTTTACGTTCATTTAGCGTTGTACCAAAGTAAACACGTGCTGTTTGGTTGTTGATGACAGCTTTAATACCAACCTTTTTCCATTGACCCTGAGCAAACTGCTGTACAAGTTCACGTGTCTTATTACCGGAAGTTGTCATAAATTCGATTTCTAAAGGCTTGCCGTTCTTCATTTGAACGCCATTCACCAATTTATAGCCGGCCTCTTTGAGGAGTGCCTTAGCTTTCTCTGGATCGAAGTTATATGAGAGAGTTTTAGGGTCAAACGAAGAATCTAGCGGACTTACACTTGAATTGGCTACTTGGTTTTTGCCATTGAATAACTTTTTAGTTAGCAATTCACGATCTAGACCAAAGAGCAGCGCCTGGCGTACTCGTACGTCTTGCAGGTGTTCATTTTGAAGCTGAACATCTAAGTGCTCATAGAGCGCGGCTGGGCGAATATCTACGTTGTACTTGTTACCAAATTTCTTCTCAAATTGAAGCGCTTGGTCAAGAGTCAGACCCATTTCACCTGGAATAAAGTCGACATCGCCAGACAGCAAGTTTGCTTGGAGTGCTTGCGTATCTGAAACGGTTTTGATGGTTACTTTACCGAAGTGTGGTTGTTTACCTTTCCAGTGCTCATTCAGACCTAGCTGCACAAACTGCCCTTGTTTGATGTTTTTAATTGTATAAGGGCCATTGTACAAACCCGAGTGAGTCGGCTCGGTAATGTATTTTGTATTTAGGTGATATTCTTTCGGGTTTGACTGGAAGATAGACTCTTCCAAGTGACGTGGTAACGCATCAGGAATGTAGTAGGCGTTATATTTGTAAGAAACGCGGTCTACATAAACATTTACCGTGTGGTCGTCGACAATCTCAAGCTTTTCCATATGCTGATATGTTGAAAGACCAGCATTTCCTTGAACATCTGGTGAAGTAGCAACCTCGTACCAAAACTCAACATCTTTCGTTGTGATCGGCGTACCGTCACCCCAGAATAGATCTTTTTTGAATTTAACGGTCATCTTAACGCCTTGCTTGCTTTCACCCTCTTTCGCATGAGGGCGATCAACAACAACTGCTAGACCATTTTCAAAAGTAGGAACCTCTTCACAAAGAAAACATGTCAGCTTCCATTGCTGATCAAATCCTATAGTGCCACGGTGTGTAAAGCCATGAGTGTAAGTTTTTGCAACCATGCTATCGATAACAGGGTGAAGAGTAGAAGGGAATTGTGAAATGCCCAAAGTCAGTTTGTCGTTAGATGCGAAAGCTTGACCGCCTAGCAATGCTGTTGCACCTGCAAGCGCCAATACGGATTTCTTTAACGTCATATTAATCTCCATATCTTTATATTGAGCCGTTAGTGAATTCCATCTATGAAATTCTAATTAAGCTCTATTCCTTAAGTGATAAGTGCGGAATTTATAGGTGAATTTTAGATTTCTTCACCCCAAACCTGTGATTATCACAGAATTTTATACACAAAATAGACATTCAATGTACTTTCTTTATAAAAAGCGATGCAATTATCATTTGTAATAATTTTTTAAGCGATGATTCATGTAATTTGGGGTAAAGGCAAACAATTTAGTTACGTAAGTAGTTATAAGTTAAGTGTTTTGTTCAGTTTATAGTTATTTTTTCGGATCAAAATCTCAAATGTGGATGTAACATCAGTCTCCTTCCTTGAAACATCTTTGTATAAACATCAAACAATCTCTTACCACCCTCTATCCGTTTTCCTTTAAAATACTACAATTGCACAGTGTTCGATTGTATGTATAATTGTGTCGTTGATTCAGTTTCTAAGGTGACAAAATGAATTCCATACGCTTAATTTTAAAAAACCGATTATTGGCTCTCTTGTCCATCAATTATATCGCCATTCTTATCTTTTCTATGATCAATCCCGCTTCTTGGGCCGTTTGGACAGCAGAGATTATTCCGGTAATACTCGCATTTCTTCTTATTGTTTTGACCTATCAACAATTCCAGTTTAGTAACACAGCTTATCTATTTATGTTTGTATGGCTATTCATGCACACCATTGGGGCGAAATATACTTTTGCAGAGGTTCCTTTCGATTGGTTTAACAACCTAATCGGCTCTGAACGCAACCATTATGACCGCGTGGCACACTACTCTATTGGATTTTGGGCTTACCCAATTGCTGAATACTTATTTAGAAAAGGTCACGCCTCTCTTGTCGTTTCATCTTTATTTGGCTTGTTTGCCTTAATGAGCGTGGCTGCTGCTTACGAAATCATTGAGTGGTGGTATGCGGATCTAGCAGGCGGGAATGAAGGGATCGCATTTCTAGGTTCACAAGGAGACATATGGGATGCACAACGTGACATGCTGTGCGACACCTTGGGAGCAATAACCGCCTTGGGGGTATTTTTATTCAACTACAAGAATTTGGATAACTCAGTTGAGTTCAACAAATCTTAACCAACGGTATTATTTTTCACCCACTCTAGGTAGTCAGGCAAACCAGATTGAATTGGAAGCTGTACAATTTGCGGAACATCATAGTTGTGCAGCTTTTTAATTGTATTCTCGACTCTTTTGTAAAGTTTAGATTGAGTTTTAATTATCAGCAGTTGCTCGTCATCCTGACATACCTTCTCGTCCCATACATAGTAGCTTTCGATAGGCATAACTTGGATACATGCAGATAGTCTTTCTGAAAGCAGACCGTTAATAACCTTTCTCTTAACAACGTCGTTATTGACAGTGCTAAGAACAACACAAAATTCAGAGTCAGACATTTAGGCGTATTCCTTCCAAAGATTTTTACGTGAATTTGTTTTTATTTTTTAGGGGCAAATACCCTAACTTTGGTTTTCAAAGATCTTATTTTGCAAATACTTTACCGCCAATCATTTTATTCGCAGGGACACCACGAATGATGGTTTGGCGTGCGAACTCTACTCCACAGCTCGGACATGTACATGATTTGTTCGTGTGGTCTTCAACAATCCTTTCGAGAAAACATTTCACGAGGGATCCTTTCCCACCTTTTCGGTATTTGTAGAGTTTTGTTCGGCATTTTGAACAAAAAACATCAACCGTTTTTGTAGGTTGCTTTTTATTGGGTTTCGCCACGATGCATCCGCATAATTTTGGTTGAAAATAGGTGTGAAACAGTATTGCCGCAGTGGCACTTATTGTTAAGAGCTACGCTACTCTCTTGAGAATAGTGTTAGCCCAATTCCGCCAAGTACTAAAACAGATGATACAGCAAACCAGATTGTAATAGATTCCCCTACGAATATAAGCCCTCCAAATGCGGCTATTACTGGTACAGAAAGCTGTACCACACCAGCCTGAAGACCAGAAAGCTCCTTGACCGCCAAATACCAAATTGCGTATCCAACACCAGAGGCAACACTTCCAGACATTACTGCATAAACAACACCTTCTTGCGTTGTACCACTCCAATCTATAATCCAAGGCAAAGCAAGAAATATCGGGATCGATGCTCCAATAAAATTGAGTTGGGTCGAGACGAGTGGTGTTTGGCTACTTTTACCGTGCAGAGTATACCACCCCCAACATACACCAGAGATCGCCATAAGTGAGGCGCTAGTGAAATCTGGCTGAGTAGCACTAGGAAGAAGTAATATGATTAAACCCGCAAAAGAAACGATCATCCCTACAAGTGATAGAAAGCGCATTTTTACGCCTTGGACAAGTGATGTAAAGATAATGGTAAGTTGTACTAACCCAAATAGTATCAGCGCGCCGCTCCCAGTTGAAAGGTCGATATAGGCGTATGAAAAGGTAATAGCATAGCCAAAAAGGAGAAGGCTGCCCTTTATACTGAATTCATTTGAAAACAATGAAGGACGTCTCGCTTTATTGCTTAACATAACCAATACAAAAAGCGTGATTGCTCCAGATATCAGCCGAATAGAAGTAAAAGTGCCAGGGTCTATTTTACCATCCGCTAATGCAAGCCTACAGAGCACGGAATTACCAGCGAACGCTGTCATGGCAAAAAGTATATAAAGTTGAGTTTGTATAGAAGGCATCAAGCTTATCCATTCATCGTTAATAAACTCATCATCGCCTTGTTGCAATTATAAAACCAGCCTATTTTTGCTGGTTTTATAATCATATGGAATATACCTAAGCTATCTCAAGATGCTTGATTCAGCGAGAGTTAATATTTAATGCTCTGGGTTTAGCTTGTTAAAGAAGGTTTCGAGCAGGTCTTACTTTGTTATATCTGGTAGAACGGTATCTGGCTTCACCCATACGTTACTAAAATCAAACCACCCTAGTGCATTGGTTTTTGCATTTTGAAGAGAGCCACATTGATCTTTGCTTAACCCCATCCAGCCGTGAAACATTGGAATTATGACTTGGCTTTCTACGAGCTCTTTTCCCAACTGTTTTGCAGGAAATGCGGTATCGGGTTCTGCGCGCCAAGTGTTAATTAACGATCGCCATTTTTGGAACTGTTCTGGCTTGCACATATTATGAATATCTCCGTAACTTAAAAACCACCCTAACAGCCCATCGTCTCGATTTGTACTAATCCCCATTGGCTTTATCCAAATATCAATGTCTTCCATGCGCTCTGGTTCTACATCGTATCGAATGTACTCAACGGTCAAACCGTCTTTTTTAAGCAGTTCTTCAATAGCTTTAGCGTACATTTTAAAACCAGGATGGAAACAGTGGTATGCCACTTTAACGATCGCATCCCTTGAGGGAACGGGCTCTGAAGGCACTGGGTGGCAGTGAAACCAACCAGGCTTCAATCCATGTGCATGTAAAAGACCTTGTTCCACAATCTTATCTTTAGGCATGAGTTCGAATACGTTGAAACAGTTCAAACGCGAACAAAAATAGTCTGCCCACCGCTTTTCTTTCGCTAGCCCTTGCTTTAGGTTCAATAGTAAATAGGTACAGCCGGGGTCAAGCTCGACGTCTTCATGTTCTCGATGAGCAGGTTTAGTTGGATGCTGAAGGCTTGGGTAAACAAGTGTTGAATAGGTTTCGTCAATCACCCAAACTTCCACCTTATCAATGAGCGGTCTAAAGCCAAAATACCCATCAAATGCTTCCAATACTAACCGCTTATCATCATTGAGTAATACGCGATAAGGGCCAGTGCCAATTGGCATACGATCCATTTGGTCATCGGGTAGTTGATTCGAAGGCAGTATTTTGGCTTTGGTTTCGGTAAGCAGTAACGGCAAATGCCAATCTGGCATGGAAAGATGGATATCGACAACATAGGCTGACACGCCTTCAACCTTATCAATATGATCAAACATTGAGCAACACGCTGAATGCGTTAAGCTTTGCACAACATCTTGTGACGTTAGCAAATTACCATTGTGACAACGAACACCGGGACGAATGTAAAAACGCCAATGTTTCGCAGTGATCATTTCCCAATCGTGCGCTAGGTCACCTTGAACAAGTTCATTCTCATCAAGCTTAGTTAGCCCTGAAAATACTTGTCTAATGATATGCTGCTCTGAACGGCGTGTTGGTTTATGAGGGTTAAGCATTTTCAGTGCGCGATAATAGGGTAATCGCACTACTTGCTGACCTTCCTGATGCTGTAGCCCTAAATAATCTTGTATTACTTGAGTTAAGCGGGTGGCATCGTGCTCCAAAACATTAAGTGCTTGACCTATTTTCCCCTCTTCTAAATAGCGCTTGGCTAAGTTTTCACTCACGTCTTGTTTGTTTCTTCGAAAAATAAGCTGCGATAGCTTCCCTCTACCCGCCGCAGGGTGCCACTCGATCCAACCTTCTTCAGCAAGCTTGTTAAGCACAATTCGTGCATTTCGGCGAGTACAAAATAATATTTCGGTTATGTCTTCTAATTGAACGTTACTGTCGGTTCCATTGTAATGCTCGAATAACGTTTCAAATTGGCTTCGAAGGCGCGGACTACTCATAATGGGGAAAACTCTCCAAGAAGAAGGAAGAACGAATTTCCTTATTTTATCATCGCGCTAACCAAAGCTCTACAGTCCGCAAATTCGATAATTATTAATTACTGAATATGGATCCCAATATGCGATGCCAGTTCAGTAAGTTGCTCCTCATTATCAAGTTTTACCGACCACTTTGTTTCCGAACTATTAGAAGTTATGACATTGGCCCCCTTGCCTATGAGCGTAATAGCATCGACTTGAGAGTGCAGCGTTGTGCGATGATCGCCATCAATCTTGATGACAATTTCGTGAAGCGTTGCTATCACTTTTCCGCTTTTAAAGGAGATAACCATTAAACCGAGCCTTTTCGAGTTTTTACGGCAATTGTTAAGCGGCTGGTACAAATCAAACGGTCTTGCTCATCAACTAAATTAATTTGCCAAACCTGCGTAGAAATACCTAAGTGCAAAGGGCTTGCTGTACCCGTTACCGTTCCTTTTCGCATTGCACGTATATGATTAGCGTTAATATCTAAACCGACACAATAGCGTTCATCGTCGACAGCAAAATTCGCAGCAATAGAACCGAGTGACTCGGCCAACACTACTGACGCGCCACCATGAAGCATGCCAAGAGGTTGATGTGTAATAGCGCTTACTGGCATGGTCGCACTGATGGTATTCTCAGTAATATTGGTATATACAATATTTAAATGTTCCATTAGCGTGTTTTCAGATGATGCATTCAAAATGCCGAGACTGATGTCTTTCTTCCATATACTTTCTTGTTGTGCCATTCAAATTGTCCTGCTTGAAGTGATATAATTTAAATAATTGAAACATAAACATGGAGCCCGTTTATGATGTTAAAACGAATAGCTGTCGCTTTAACTACTGCAACTATGATGGCATCTTGTACCACATCTCCTACTGGTCGCGATCAGCTGCTTCTCTTTTCTCCGAATGATATGGCTAATTTAGGCTCTAGCTCATTCGAGCAGATGAAACAAAAAGAAAAGATAAGTGATAATAGCAAAATTAACGCTTATGTACGTTGCGTTACCGACTCCATAACTCAATATATACCACCTCAACCCAATTTTAAGGAATGGGAGGTAGTTGTATTTGAAAGCGATCAAGTTAATGCATTCGCGCTACCAGGCGGGAAGATTGGCGTCTATACAGGGTTGCTCAAAGTCGCAAAAAACCAAGACCAACTTGCAACCGTTATTGGCCACGAAATAGCACACGTTCTAGCTGATCACGGTAACGAACGATTGTCTAGTTCTCAGCTCGCTAACGCAGGTTTGAAATTAACAAACATCAGCCTACAAAATTCAGAGTACCAAAGTTTAGCAATGGGGGTGCTAGGTGTTGGCGTGCAGTACGGGGTTTTAATGCCTTATGGCAGGAGCCAAGAGTCTGAGGCAGACATACTTGGGCTCGACCTAATGGCAAAAGCCGGGTTTGATCCTTACCAAAGTGTAGAACTCTGGAAGAATATGGCGGTTGCTTCTGGCGGAAATACCCCACCAGAATTGCTTTCTACCCACCCGTCGAATTCAACAAGGATCTCTAACCTTTCAAATCGAATAAAAACATTAACTGGTACGATTAGCAACAAACCAAACTGCACTTAACTTATTGAAACAGCGAGTAATAACACTCTTTTATTGCTCGTTAAATAACCCATTGACTCAATTATGTTAATTGAGTCACACATGTGTTTGTAATTATAAAAATACCTAGTAGTAATCCTTTCTTCTGTCGCATAAAATCCCACCCAGCTCTCATTTCATACTAATGATTTAAACAACTGTTTAACAAATCGGAAACATATCTCTAAGATTAACCATAGCCAAAAGGCTAATCCCACTCATATAAATACAAGTCTTACCCAAGGGGACCAAGGATGAAAATTAAGCACTGCTCTCTGCTTACAATATCCATATTGTTTGCGTGTAATGTAAATGCAGCCGGATTCCAGGTTGCTGAGCACTCCGCTTCTGGTTTGGGCCGCGCATTTTCTGGTGAGGCTGCAGTCGCAGACAACGCCAGTGTACTTGCACGTAACCCAGCAGCAATGACACTTTTCGACAAAGCTCAGTTCTCTGGTGCAATTTCTATCATCGACCCCGAAGTCGATGTGAATGACGTAACTAATAATCAATATTCCAAAGATGTTGCACCGATGCAGTTTGTCCCTGCTTCTTATTACATCAGCCCAATCGATGATAAGTGGGCTTGGGGTGTAGGTCTTTTTACAACTTATGGTGTGGGTACAGATTATCCAGACACAATTGCAGCGGGCGATATGTCTGGTAACACTTCTCTTGCATCCGTAAACCTCAACCCAAATATTGCCTATCGCGTTAACGACAATTTCAGCGTAGGTGCAGGTGTAAACCTAGTTTATGCAATAGCAGAATTGGATCGTCACAAAGGTTCGCTATACCCATTTATTGGCGGTAGCGCGTCAGACAAATTAATTTCAATGGAAGGTACAACCTTTGCGTTTGGTTGGAATATTGGTGCCCTATACGAAGTAAATGAAAATCATAGATTTGGCTTCGGTTATAGGTCCTCTGTGAAATTGGATTTTGACGATGGAAAATTCACTGATCACGGAGGTACAAGGGTTTCTGATTCGAGCAAAAATCCAGTTAAGGGTCAACTCAAGATCGAGTTGCCTGACATCGTTGAGGTATCGGGTTTTCATCAGTTAGACAGCCAATGGGCTGTACATTATAGCTGGCAACGTACCATGTGGAATAAATTTAAAGAACTTAGAGCGACAAGCCCTGATTGTGATTTAAATGACGGAATCTGCTTCTTAAAGGAAGAGGATTACTCAGATAACAACCGTTATTCTACTGGTGCAACTTATACAATGAATTCCGACTGGACTTTACGTGCTGGTTTAGCATTTGATGAACAAGCAGGAAAGACGACACTTAGTATCCCTGACTCTGATCGTATTTGGTATTCTGCTGGCGCTACCTACGCCTACAGCGAAAATCTCACATTTGATGCAGGTTTTGCGCTTGTTAAAAGCAAGAGTGGCACATTCAAAGAAACGAACGCTGGCGATCAAGAGCTGACTTTTGAAAGCTCAGGTTCCGCTTACATCACTGCACTTCAAGTTAATTACACATTCAACTAATTCAGACAGGGTATAAACAATGACTAAGAAAAATTTACTAGCGGTCATTATTTCCGCTTCGATACTAGCTGGATGTGGTGATGATGTAAAAGTTACTGGTGATGAAACTGGAAACTTAGAGCAATACTTAACTGAGTTATCGTCTAGAAACACATCTATCGACTTTACCTTGCTGGGCAGCAATGCTTGGGTTCCACCACCAAGTGCCCTTCTAATGGATACAAACGACGGAACCCTAAAGTTACCTACTAGTGGAAATGATGCCCTCTCCAACCCGTTAGCGGCGATGAATACCGCTGATGGTTGGTCGTTAAGTATGCCAATAGCTCTTCGGTTTAAAGGTACAGGTTTTACGGCTGGAACTTCAATAACTTCAGGTATCACCATATTGAAGCTTTCGGGAAAACTGACAGATTCAACACCGCCTTCTATAACTGGTGCTATTAGTTCATTTGTTGCGACGACTACATCAGATTCGATCGTAATTACTTTCACTCAACCTTTAGACCCTAGTTCAGACTATATTTTCGCTCTGACTGATGGAATATTAGACAAAAATGGCGATCCGATTGGAACATCGCAAAGCTATGCAGGTCTGAAAACCTCAAACACAACCTACACTGAAGGCAGTTTGGCATCAGCACAAAAAGTCGTAAAAGGTGTTGAACAGTATATGGCAGGTGCTTCAATTGACACGAAAACCATCATATATTCTTCTTGGTTTTCAACCCTATCTCTTGGCTCATCACTATTTGCAACTAAATCTGGTTATGGTTCTGCCATCGGGCAAAGCAATGATCTGACGAAGGTTTGGAAGGGAAATGCAATCGAGTCTAGTGTTGACTCAACAAATCCATTTGTATTGACGTTTGGCACTTCTGTTGATTTCGATGAGGCGCTATTAGCTGATACGAACTTCACTCAGTATGTAGGCACAACAAGTTCTCAAAACAATGTGGCGGGTTTGTACTCCGGTACGAACAATAACACGGTTAATGTAACGAAAGGCACCGTCAAGCTGCCCCACTTCTTGAGCAAAGGCGCAGATTGGAACACAGCACCTTTTGAAGCTGCCGGACCAAGCCTTGCAAAATTAATTAACGCGCTTTCAAGTTCAGCTGATGCAACTGCCATAAGTGCAAGTTTGGTAAGTGCTGGTGTAGATCCATCACCACTTTCAACACTAGCAACAGCAACATCCGCTGAGCAGTTTGCGTTTATGCAATCGCTGGTGGGTGTTAACATTACACTTGCAGATGGTTCACGATTAGATACTGAAAGAGTACCAACTCGCTTCACTCCTTTTGCAAAAATTCGCTCTATGGAAACGGTAAACTTCTTACTGTTTACGCCAACAACGATTCCTGCAAATATGCCGATTGTTATATATCAACATGGTATTACCTCAGCCAAAGAAAATGCTTATTATTTTGCAGATAAACTTGCCAGAGGCGGTATAGGCGTAATTGCTATTGACCTCCCTCTTCATGGAGAAAGAAGCCTTGATGCTGCGAGGTCTGCCAATGCTTCAGCATTAGCCTACATCAATTTAAGCAATATACCTGTTGCTCGAGATAACCTACAACAAAGTACGTTTGATTTACTCGGTTTAAGGGCTTCGATAAGTTTGGCTTACTCTGTAAGAAGTAATTCATTTACAGGCACCCCACTTGCGGGAGCAGCCAATCCACTAGTTACCACGTCAGCTCCAAGAATTTATGGGCATTCCCTTGGTGGGATAGTTGGCTCTTCAACAGCCGCATATTCAAATCACCAAACAGGTGATACATCTACAGACACTGCATTGAACTCTTTGTTTGCCATTACTTCATCAGCAATTGCGAACTCCGGGGGTCAAATAGGTAATTTATTGATGGGAAGTGCCAGCTTCGGACCGCTGATAAAACATAATTTGGGACTAAATAGTAACGACGAATACAAGGCATACGTAGCGAGCCAATGTAACTTGACTTCTACTTCTACCTCGAAAGAGCAAGGGGCATGTTATGCACAAATGGCAGCCGATAGCACTTACAATGCACTTGAGACTGCGTTAGAGGCTACTTTCTTGCAGTTTACTTATGCAGTTCAAACCGTTATCGATGGTATTGACCCAATCAACATGACAGATTTAATCGACGATAAGCCTTTCTACCTATCTCAAGTTGAAGGTGATTTAACGGTGCCTAACACAGTAGCAACAGCACCGTTAGCAGGAACTAAGCCAATCGCAGATCAAATGTCTATAAGCCCGGTTAATAGTTCGAACACCACACCAAGTGACAATACGAAAGTGTATATTCAATTCAGTTCTGCTGACCACTCAACGGCAATATTCCCTCAAGATCAAGCATTTGCAGATCAAAATCATCACAATGAGATGATCAGGCAAGTGACTGACTTCTTATCTGATAACAAGCTTGATAGCGTTAGTAATTCGCCATCTGTGTTACAGTGATCCGCTAATTAACAAAAAACATAAAAGAGCCTTCGGGCTCTTTTTTTATACCTATTAAATATGAAAAAAAAGATTGAAGTAAGAAATAGAAATATCGGGACATTAATAGCATCAATGCCCTTTTAATCGTAAGGATAAAATGCATAATACACCCCACTTATTCCTACAAAGGTAAGACCTTAATGTCTACTGAATCTACTCTGATAGAGCGTTGTGGTTCACAATGCGAATTGTGTGCATCTCAAGCGCCTCTGCAGCCTTATATTGTTGCCCCACACTCTATGGTCACTGTCGACCACGCCATTATGCTTTGCGGAACGTGCTTAAACGAAATTGATGAACCTCGAGATATCAACCACTGGCGCTGCTTAAACGACAGCATGTGGAGCCCAGTCGCTCCTGTTCAAGTGATGGCATGGCGCCAGTTAAAGCGTTTGTCAGCAGAAAGCTGGGCTCAAGACGCTCTAGATATGATTTACCTAGAAGACGACGTGGCAAAGTGGGCAGAGATTGGAATGGAAGACGATGCTGAAAAACCACGCGACGTTAATGGTGTAGAACTCAAAAAAGGTGACGACGTAACAGTCATAAAAGACTTGCCCATTAAAGGCTCAAGTCAGGTTATTAAGCAAGGTACTGTAGTACGTGGTATTGGACTAACTGATGACCCTAAACATATTCAGGGCAAGGCAAATGGTCAGGCTATGTTTATCATTGCTGAATACTGCCGTAAGAAGTGATATTGAATTTTTTGTGTTTGCCTTAATAAAAAATGCCAGCTAATTAAGCTGGCATTTATACTTGCGAAAAGTGTTAGCGATAAAGTCCGATATCGCGTTGTAGGTAAGATGAAAGTTGACCAACATTGTGCTTTGGTTCTACTTTACTTTCTACAAACAAGATATCCAACAAATGAGCAATCAATCCTTTGATATTTAACGCATAGGTCTTTGATTCCATAGACCCTGGAGCAGCTACTGTTTCAATGTGCATTACCTGTGCCATGATTGCCTCACAAATTATTCTGTTTTCTCGATAGCTCAGATAATATTCGTATTCTAAAAATTCAAAAAATGACTTTTATTACATATTCAGATTAGATTTTCTAATGAAACACTTCTTTAACATACTCTTTTTTAGTAAACTATTTATAGTGACTTTTTATTCAACATAGCCTTTAAAACTGTCACCCGATCAGAATATATATTCACCAGCATGTTCGGGATTTACAAATAAAGAACAAAAATAATTTTCATTTATTTAGAAATACCATTAGATATTCGTTCCCTAATTCTATTTAGTTCGCCCGTCTTATTCGCCTCACCTAGCGCTCTACAGAGTTAGACCACACCATGTGCAACATTTTTTATATATAGCTCACTTTATCATCAAGAACTGTGTTCTAAGTATTTTCATTAGATTGCTTCCTTATGTGCTAAGCATCTAAAAGGTAAGATTTAGTTTCATTATACTATTTATTATCAATCTTTCTGTGCTAGCGAATTTCATTTAGCCAGAAGCTCAAGGCAAGCCTCTTGTTACACGCTGTTACATAGAGCATTCAAAATAAACGTACGTTGTTTCAAACACTTAACAAAACAACCTGATAGTACATAACATTATGAGTTAATTACGCATTTCTTTTATTCGATAACAGAATAAAATCAACGCCCATTTTTAAAATGTTTCGATGTGCAATCAATGGAGTACGCATGCTTAACCGCCTATTAAATCGACTTAATGTATCAGCAAAAATACAGCTGATTATCATTGTAGCTAGTCTCATAATTTTTGGCGCAAAGCTATTTTCCGCATTGAACCTAAAAGATCAGATGATTAACGAAAGAAAGCAAGCTGCCGAATCTTTGGTTCAGAGTGGTATTAGCCAAGTTAATCAGATTGAAAAACTTGTCACTCAAGGAAAACTTTCATTGGAAGAAGGTCAAACCAGAGCGATAGATCTGATCAATACAAAGCGATATGGAAGTAGCGGCTATTTTTGGCTTAATGATATAGATGGTGTAATGGTCACACACCCAATTAAGCCTGAACTGAATGGCAACAATATGGTAAGACACAACACTGCTTATATCTCAAATGCGTTTCGACAATTTGTTGATACGGCACGTACAGAAGGCAGTGGATTTGTTGCTTATGACTGGCCAAAACCGGGCAGCAGCGAATTAGAAAAGAAAGTGTCTTTTGTTTCAAAATCCAATCAGTGGAATTGGGTGTTAGGAACAGGCGTGTATTTCACCGATGTTGAACAAGCGTTCGAAGATGAATTGGTGTCTACCTTAGTTCATACGTTTATTTTTGTTGTCGCTCTTGTTATTTTCTCAAGCCTGATTGCTCAAAATATATTAAAGCCTTTAAATAAACTTACTCGAACAATGTCTCTCATTGCCGATGACAAAGACTTGTCAATCGTCATGAAAAACAAAGGCAAAGATGAGCTAGCCACGATGGCAACGGCTTTCAATAAGATGAATACGAATCTTCGTGATGTTGTGGTTAATATCCATGGAAACACAGATTCATTAGCATCTCAGGCTGAAGAGCTGTCTAGTGTGACACAACAAATACAATCTGGTATTCGAGATCAAAAGGAACAGACGCTCGCAGTTGCCAACCGAGTTGAACAACTTACCCACTCTGCTGATTTAGTTTCCGAAAAAGTAGAAGTCGCGTTACTGACCACTAGGGAGTCGACCGACACTATTGCAAGTGGCACCCAAAGCGTTCACGAAAACCTAGATGTAATTCAAGGAGTCGCCGAAGAGGTACAAGCAACCGTAAAGATTGCGGAAAACTTGGAAACATCCTCCAACGAAATAGGTGATATTCTTGATGTAATTAAGCAAATTGCAGAACAAACAAACCTATTGGCACTGAATGCCGCGATTGAAGCTGCACGAGCTGGTGAACAAGGCCGCGGATTTGCCGTTGTCGCTGATGAGGTTAGAACACTCGCCCAACGTACACAAGAATCGACTGGAAACATCCAACGTATAATTTCTGATCTGCAAACGGGCGTTCAGCACACAGTAAACTCGTTAGAGAACTGTCAGCACAAAGCAGAACTAGGAATAGAAAAGGCAACAAGCTGTGGCGACGCTTTAACAAGTGTGCAAGCCTCAATTAAAACATTGGCCGAAATGTCTACTGACATCGCGAATTCAGCAGAAGATCAACGACACCAGATACTCAGTATTGGAAACAGTATATCAAGCATCTCTGAAGTCGCTGAACAGACGGAAATTGGAACCAATCATACATCTCAATCTAGCGAGCAGCTTAGTGTGATGGCACAGCGTTTAAATGGGCTAGTGAATGCGTTTAAAGTGTAGATTTCTTTGTATTGCCAACTATTCTATCTAAGAGGGAGCATTCGCTCCCTTTCCTTTATGACTCGGTAAATTCAGTCTGATATTTGTCACTCAATCGCCTAGCAAGGTCTTGTGGAAATTTGTTTCTCGCAATAGATGATGTAACCAGAACAATATTGATATTAGGCAACTTGGGTAACCAAGATAATTCTAACTTATTAACCCCTTCTCCCATACTTTTAGAAGCCATCGCCCCTAACGCTAGTCCCCTTTTGACCATACTTCGTTGTGCAACTGCACTTCCACAACTGGATATAATTTGGAACGGGATATCGAGTTTGATAAGCCCTTCCGTCGCCGCGTGATAAAACTTACAATCTTTTTGGAATAGTGCCAATGGTAAAGGTTTTTGTTCCAATAACGTTTTATCGTCTCCAATAATCCAGACTCCACTGTCATTGGAGAGTAAATACCCTTCCTCACTGCTTGGTAGGCGAGTCACAATACCGACATCGAGCCGTCCACTATCAAGCATGATCCGTACTCGATTACTCGGGGCACAAGTGATTTGCAGGTCTAAGCTATCAAACTCCTCATGCAGTAAACTCACTAGGTTCGGCAAAATGGAGTCTGCATAATCGTCTGGGCACCCCAAACGGATTACGGTTCGAGTTTGCTGGTTTTTTATTTCACTGACCGTTTCGTCATGTAACTGGATAAGATTTCTCGCATACAAAGCTAACCTTTGACCATCACCTGTTAACGCCAAGTTCCTCCCTTCTTTAACAAACAGAGGCTTCTCAAGCTCACTTTCAAGCTTTTTCATTTGCATACTGATTGCAGATTGGGTTTTGAATGTTTGTTTTGCCGCTCTTGTAAAACTACCGGTATCGACAAACGCCAAAAAACTTCGGAGTGCCTCAATATCCATATCTATTCCTATTTAGTATGACTCTGCACATATTCTCGTATGAGTGATACTCAAATTACCCATTCATAATTCGAATACAATCTATAAAAACTACTCATTAGTTTCGTTCACTACTTTTCATTAACTTTAAATGAACTTCATCCACAAGGAAATGCGAATGCTGTTAGTTATTGGAAATAAAAATTACTCAAGCTGGTCGTTACGAGCGTGGTTAATGCTATATAAATCAGAGGTTAAATTTGAAGAGAATCTGATCCAACTTGATACGCCGGAATTCTATACAGAGATAAAAAAATTCAGCCCCGCACAAAAAGTACCAACCTTAGTTGATGGCGACCTTACGGTTTGGGATTCTCTCGCTATCTGTGAATACATCAATGATTCTTATATGTCAGGTACAGCTTGGCCTGAGGACACAGCACAAAAAGCGAAAGCAAGATCGCTCGCATCAGAAATGCATTCAGGTTTTATGGCATTAAGAAATGAAATGCCAATGAATATTCGAGCGAGAAGACGTATTAACCTTTCGCAAGAAGCCGAGGCTGACATAGCCAGAATTGATCAGATTTGGTCTGAACAGTTTAGGCAGTTTGGAAGTAATGGAGGTTGGTTATTTGGACGTTGGAGTATTGCAGACATTATGTACGCACCAGTTGCACTTAGATTCAAAACATACGGTATTGAGCTATCGCGGGAGGCTCAGGCTTATCAAGAACATGTTATGGGCTGTGAAGCGACTAAGAAATGGATAGAGGATGCGTTAAAAGACGAAGATATTGTTAACAAGGATGAAGCTGGAACAAAGGTACTATAAGAATATATACTGACAAATATAATTACGGCTGAACAATAGAATTAAAGTTGAAAAACTCACTAATTGAATATTAAAAAAGCAGGTCCTTGGACCTGCTTTCTTTAATTTTACGCTTCTACACTGCGTGTGCGAGGAGCTCTTTCGCCACGATGGCTTCCACGGTGATCGCCACCTCGGTTACGATCGAAACGACGTTCGCCACCTTCACGGTTTCCACGACCTTGTCCACCTTCACGGTTTCCGCGACTTTGACCACCTTCACGGTTTCCGCGACCTTGACCGCCTTCACGGTTTCCACGATAGCCGCCGCTACCACGGTGACCTTCGCGACGTCCGCCTTCACGGCGTCCACGAGATTCGCGGAAATCATCAAAATCACACACTACAGCACCAACTTCTTTCTGGCGAATACGCAATTTACGTAGTTTACCAGCGACTTCAGAAGTCATTGCTTTAGGCAGCTGTACGAATGTATGACCTTGCGCAAGTTTGATTGCACCGATAGAACCTTTAGTCAAACCTAGCTCGTTTGCTAAAGCACCAACGATATCTTTAACCTGTACGCCTTGTTCACGGCCAACCTGAAGCTGGTAAGTATCCCAGTCTTGGTTGTTATTACCGTAACCACGTGCACCATCGCGACCACCTTCACGGCGCTCTTTACGACGTTTCTTATCGCGCTCAATCGCTTCAATCATTGGATCTTCACCAATGTAGAACAATGGGCGTTTGCCCTGTTGGCGTTTAAGAAGAATCGCCGCCAATGTTGCAGCATCGATTTCTAGAGACTCTTGTAGTTTCTCAATCAAGTCACCAAACTTGTCTAATGCTTTATGCTCTTTTTCAGCAGCAAGTTCATTACCAAGTTTAACCAAACGCGCTTCCGCTACTTTGTCACGAATAGGAAGTTGGATTTCTTCCATAGATGACTTAGTCACTCGCTCAATAGTGCGAAGCATACGGATTTGGTTTGTGCGAACAAGAAGGATCGCTTTACCTTTACGTCCAGCACGACCAGTACGACCGATACGGTGGATGTATGACTCTACATCGAATGGGATATCGTAGTTAAATACGTGAGTGATACGCGGAACATCAAGACCACGCGCAACAACGTCTGTAGCAACTAGGATATCGATAACACCTTGTTTGATGTGATCAACAGTACGTTCACGCTGAGACTGAGGAATATCACCGTGCAGAGCGGCCGCTTTAAAGCCACGTGCAGATAACCAATCAGCTAAGCGCTCGGTATCTTGACGAGTACGAACAAAGACAATAGAAGCATCAGTTTCTTCGGTTTCAAGAAGACGAGACATTGCTTCGTCTTTTTCAACACCTTTAACAACCCAGAATTGTTGTTCTACTTTATCAACGGTGTGGTTCTTACCTGCAACATCAATGTGCTCAGGATTACGAAGGAATCGCTCTACGATGTTTTTAAGCATCGGAGGCATAGTTGCAGAAAACAGTACGCGCTGCGCAGTTTCTGGAGCTTGCTCCATGATCCAAGTAACATCGTCAACAAAACCCATGTTTAACATTTCGTCAGCTTCATCAAGAACGAATGTGTGGACTTCGTCTAGGTGTAGACGGTCACGATTGATCAAGTCTTGAACTCGACCAGGAGTACCGACAACAATGTGCGAACCTGACTTAAGTGAACGCATCTGATCAACGATAGATGCACCACCGTAAATCTCAAGAACTTTAAGCCCTTTGATGTTTTGACCTAGGTTCTTAATTTCAGCCGCTACCTGAATAGCAAGCTCACGAGTTGGGGCAAGAACAATTGCCTGTGGCTTACGCTGGTTTAAATCAAGCTTATTAAGAAGAGGAAGAGAGAAAGCTGCAGTTTTACCCGTACCTGTCTGCGCTTTACCTAGAGCATCTTTTCCTTCAAGAAGATGAGGAATAGCTGCTGCTTGAATTGGAGTTGGAGAAACAAACCCCATACCTTCAAGTGCTGAAAGAATGGCGTCGTTAAGTGCTAATTCACTAAACTGAATTACAGAATCTTGCATTGGGATCCCACTATATTAAAACAAAAACAAACGGTCCCACGTGCTCTACCAATTCCAATACCAATCCAGAAGGTATACTGACTCCGTTCAGATGCGGATAAGTAATAAAACGCATCAAGCCGCTAGGGACATCATTAAGGGAGACGGATTCTGCCTGAAAAGCACAAGAAATACCAGAAAAAATTGAAATTCATCACATTTTTCATTGTTTTCCTCTTTTTTGGGTCATCAAATGGACATGTTGCACACTTTTGCATCTTCGCTCCCCTACTTTATAAAGCTTTCAACCCCACTAAATAAGGGGAAAATTTCGACTTTATCTAGCATTGGAGAAATTCAGACTATATAGTTAAGCGGATAATTAACAGCGACCAATAAAGATGTTTCAAGATAACCCGTTACTAGCTCAATTAAAGCAGCAAATAAAAGAAAACCTTCCAACTAAAGAAGGGACTATTAAAGCAACAGACAAAGGCTTTGGATTTTTAGAAGTAGACAGTAAGACTTCTTTCTTTATCCCACCTCCTTACATGAAAAAGTGTATGCATGGTGATAAAGTTGAAGCCATCATTCGAACAGAGAATGAAAAAGAAGTTGCAGAACCAGATAAACTAATCGAGCAGTCTTTGACCCGCTTTATTGGCAGAATTAAAATGTTCAAGGGTCGCTTAAACGTGATCCCAGACCCCCCCCAACTTAAAAAGTTCTCATTAAAAGCAAAAGCCAAGAAAGGGGTAAACCCAGAAAGCTTAAGTGAAGGAGATTGGGTTGTTGCTCATCTGACACGTCATCCCCTTACAGGTGAAAATGGTTTCTTTGCAGAAATTTCCAAAAAAATCACCGACGCGAACGACAAGATTGCACCTTGGTGGGTAACGCTCGCTGAAAACGACTTACCTAACAGCGAGCCGGCTGGCATTGAGAACTGGGAACTTAAAGACGACGCTGATCTTAAACGCGTCGATATGACGGACGTTCCTTTCGTTACGATTGATGGTGAATCGACGAAAGATATGGACGACGCGTTATATGCTAAGAAAAACGACAATGGTAGTTTTGAGCTCACCATTGCAATAGCCGACCCAACAGCCTACATCACACCAGATGATGAAATGGATAAAGTCGCTAGAGACCGTGGATTCACGATTTACTTACCAGGCAGAAATATTCCAATGCTGCCACGTGATTTAGCCGATCAACTTTGTTCTCTCTTGGAAGACGAAAACCGCCCTGCCCTATGCTGCTCTGTCACAGTCAGTAAAGATGGCGTTATAGGCGACGATATTCGATTCTTCGCAGCGAACATCAAATCTCATGCACGTTTAGTCTACGACCATGTTTCAGATTGGTTAGAAACAGGTTCTTCAGACAACTGGAAGCCTAGCGACACTATTTCAAATGTAGTGAAAGACTTGCATGAGTTTGCAGTAGCACGCGCAGATTGGCGCGAAAAACATGCTGTCGTCTTTCCTGATCGCCCAGACTATCGCTTCGAATTGAGTGAAGACAACGATGTTGTCGCAATACATGCTGATTCGCGCCGTACGGCAAATCGCCTAGTTGAAGAATCTATGATTACCGCAAACATCTGTGCGGGTAAAGCGCTTAAAGAAGGTTTTGGTACAGGCGTATTCAACACTCACGCAGGTTTCAAAGAAGATAAATTGGCTGAAGCGTTAGAGTTAATCAACACCGACAACGCTGAGCCGTTTTCCGTTGAACAAGCCAAATCTCTAGATGGATTCAGCAAAATTCGTCGTTGGTTGAGCGAGCAAGATACGTCGTATTTAGATAATCGTATCCGAAAATACCAAGCATACAGTGAAATTGGTAACCAACCAGAGGCTCACTACGCTATGGGCTTGGATATTTATGCAACGTGGACATCGCCTATTCGTAAATACGGAGATATGATTAACCACCGTATGCTTAAAGCACTCATCCTCGATAAAGAGCCGGTTCAAAAGCCAGATGATCAAGTTGGTGAAGAATTGGCGCTTCATCGCAAGCATCATAAAATTGCTGAACGCAATGTAAGTGATTGGCTATATGCGCGTACATTAATAGATGCACCTAAGAACAAAACCTGTTTCCAAGGTGAGATTTTCGACGTAAACAGAGCAGGTGTACGTATCCGAATTTTGGAAAATGGAGCGTCTGCTTTTATACCGAGCTCACAAATTTTGGATAATAAAGAACGCATTGAATGCAACAGTGAACTCGGTCAGGTCATCATCGATAAGTCTGTTGAGTGGCAACTAGGTGATGTGCTTGAAATTATCTTGATCGATGTCAACCTTGAAAATCGTAACCTTGTCGCGAAACCAACTAAAGTTTTTGGAACAAAGTAAACACTTCTCAAAGTTTATATAAAAAATAATCACTTAAGAGCTCTCTAAGAAAGGAGAGCTCTTTTTGTTTTCATTAAATAAAATGCGTATTTCAGTTAAAGCAACGCCTTATCAATTACTTACGTTAACAAACTTCTAGTTGTCTCATTAATTGGCATCAGTCATAATTCAGCTCAACTTTCCTTGATTTCAAAAACTCAATAGAAATAATTAAGTTACGGAAGAAACAAAAACAGAGAAGTGCTATGGCGAATGTAACCCTACAAAAGTTCAGCAATTTCCAACAACGAGATCGTGATAGATATCACGCCGCCAATCCAGTCATTTTTATGGTGATTGAAGGCAGCGCTTCATTCAAATTTCCCGATGGCGTTATTGGAAAGTTAAGCAGTGGAGAATTTACTTTATTGGATATCTCACTGCTGACTGATGTAAAAACAGATCTTGAGAATAACGCAATAAATGCAACGGCTATCCATTTGGATACGTCTATCTTACAAAGCATCAAGGCTGGTACTGAAGATTACGTCTTTGGTAAGCAAGAGAATTCCTTTGTTAAATTCGATTCAGATGATGTCGTCGCCCAATCCATCCAGGATTTGCTGATCGGTATTCTAGAAGAGGCTAAAGGACCAAACGAAACGGCAGAGTTTCTTGCTAGAGCACTTGTGAGCGAAATGTTGAAAGTGAACCCAAGCCTTAGACGCTTGATTCACAACTCATTTGAACTAAAAGTTAGCCAGCGAGTTATTCAGCATATAGAGAAAAATATTCGAAGCGAGATCTCGCTCGAAAGTGTTTCACGCACGTTAGGTATGTCTCCAGCGACGCTTAAGCGACGTTTGTCAGCAGAAGAGTTGTCGTTCTCGCACCTACTAAAGGAAAAGCGTATAAACTACGCAGCGAACCAACTACGCGCTTCTCATGAGTCTATTTGTGAAATTGCTTTCCAAAGTGGCTTTAAAAGCGCTGCGCACTTCAGTACTGCGTTTAAGAGTATTCAAGGGATGACGCCTAAAGAATTCCGCTCTCGCATTAACTGGAACCGTGAGGAGCTTAGACACGCCACTATGTGAGCCTAGCTCTCAAAGCGGCGTATTGAAATGAGATAAACTTACCAATTGGCTTTAAATGACGAATCAGTACCAAATACAATTTTCTTGGTCTGATTCGATCACCGAAAACACTTGTGACAAATCTCTACTTCGTGGCACCACCGGATGTGGGTGCCACACTTTCGACAAAGATTCCTTCTGACGCTTATTGACGTATAACTGCCAAGTGTGTTCATCTGGGTCGAATTCTACTTTTGCTACATCTTTTGAATAGTCAGGGTGCCCTGAATCCAATTTAAAAAAGGATTTAGTGAATAACACTCCCGATTCTAAAACCTCAAAATGTGCTTTTCCATGCTCAATGGGCAAGCCTTGGTTTCTGTGTTCGCACAGTTTACTTGCCAACTTATCGAGGCGTTGGCGGTCTATATCACATACCAACATGGATCTGCCCTCCTTCCTTTACCCCACAATAACTATAAACCTACTTCTCAGTTTTATCCTTTATTGAGCGAATATTTTCATCAATTACTCATACAATGCTGGTTCTATATCTGCTCTTTTAGGTCTAGGCTCTCTTAGTAAAAGAAGACTTAAGTGAATCATATATCAGTAAAGTTATACCAATGCTATTTGTACAAAGCATATTCACAAAAATGTCATTGTTACGACATATGATGGCTCGAAATAATACCCACAATAAGGAGTAATCTATGTTTCGCGCTGCGTTAGCCGCTTTACTTTCGTTGTTCGTTTTTTCTGTACATGCCAAAGAAATCAATGTTACAGGTTCAACATCTATGAGTCGCATCATGGATGTGCTTGCCGAAAAATATAATTCAGAGCATCCTGACTCTTTCGTTGCTATTCAAGGAATAGGTTCAACGGCTGGAATAACTTTGGTAAAGAAAGGCGTAGCTGAAATTGGAATGAGCTCGCGTTATTTAACTGACGCAGAGTTTGAAGAGTCGTTCGCCGTCTACCCCATCGCATTCGACGGGTTGGCGGTCGTTGTTAACCGCGCTAACTCCATAAAAAATTTATCGCGCAAGCAACTGACGGATATTTATTTAGGGAAAGTGAATAACTGGCAACAAGTCGGAGGCGAAGATCGCACTATCGCTGTAGTTACGAGAGAATCCTCTTCGGGTACTCGTTACAGTTTTGAAAGCTTGCTTGGGTTAACTAAAGTCGTCAATAACCGCTTAGTTTCCAATATCAACGCAGAGAACTTAGTCGTAAACAGTAATAGCATGGTGAAAACCATTGTGAATCACAACCCTCAAGCGATTGGTTTTATCTCTCTAGGTTCTGTTGACCGTTCTATAAAGGCCATATCTTTTGAGAGTGTGACACCAACAAGTAAAAACATCGCAAACAATAAGTACGAACTGTCTCGTCCATTTCTATTGTTTCATCAAAAAGACGCGATTACTGAGCAAGGAAAGTTATTCATAAAGTATGTTTTGTCAGAAAAAGGGCAAACATTTATTGAAGACTACGGGTACACCGGAATTCATTCTTCCGATTAATAAATAGCATCTCAAAATATAAAAAAGGCTGCCAACTGGCAGCCTTTATACGGTAACTAACGACTATATTACTAATCTAATTACCGACACAACGACACACCCTGGTCGGCGAATACCTTCAATTTCTACTATGATTTCACGTTCAATTTCTATGCCTTTAGAAACTGGAGTGACTTTAAGTAGCTTACTTCTGGCACGAATGCGATTTCCAGCTTTCACTGGATACGGAAAACGAACATGATTCAGCCCGATGTTTACCGTCATTTTTGCTGAAGGGAACTGCGGGTTCTCGGGGTCAACACTGTCAGTAAGCTTAGAGAGCATCGACAATGTAAGAAAGCCGTGTGCAATTGGTGTTTTGAACGGTGACTCTTGAGAAGCACGTTCTGGATCGGTATGTATCCACTGCATGTCTTCTGTGACTAAGCCAAACGCATTAATACGCTCTTGGTCGATCGTTGCCCAATCACCAACATGAATCTCTTCATTTAATTGATTCTGCAATTCGAGATACAGCTTCTCCGCCTCTTCCGACATCGAAATAAGCGGTTTGTGTGCTTGTGGAGACTCTTCATTAACTGCAGGTGTACTGTGATCTTTAACCCATGGAAAAAGATGTTGCGCGTGCGCTCTATTAACAATATCACTCCAGTACTCACGCAGCATCGGAGACATCAATTCACGAAACTCGAAATGATGCTTTCTAGCAAGTGACTCACTTTTGTGTTTGAGAATATCAACAACTTTCATATTTTACCTTACTACACAACAACTCTCATAAGAGTTCTTAATGGTAATTTTGAATGAGATTAGCAAAAGTGGCAAATACTTTCGGGCGAACAGGTGTTGTCTGAAACACCATATATCTTTAAAAAACATAGTGATAAGTAATAAAACATTATTTTATTATCTCTTGCAATCACAAGTGAAATTGAATGTATTTCCGATGTTTTGCTATTTATTACCCTCTTTTATCAATCCAATACAACGTCAATGAGTACTAAGCCTTCACATTGTTCAAAATCCAATCAAACGTTTTAAAAACCTAATTTATTACTTTACAAGAATCGGGCATTTACATAATATCTGCTCCGCAACGGAGAGATGGCTGAGTGGTTGAAAGCACCGGTCTTGAAAACCGGCATACGTTAATAGCGTATCTAGGGTTCAAATCCCTATCTCTCCGCCAAATTGAAAGAAGGGCGCTGTTTACACAGCGCCCTTTTTATATTTTTAATCATAGAAAGTTGCTAAGCCAGATACGTCCCCTTCACTTACGCGGTAACATGCTGCACCGAGGTTTAATCGCTATTCAGTCTTCAGTGTTATCAAGCGTAAATTAGGTGAGACTAACGCTTTACCAGACGTATCTCTATCGAGAATGTCATTCTCCATTTGGCTTTATATAGTGGTTAGTAAATAGACTGGATATAGGATGAGTTGGTACTTAGTTTTGAATGGTTTAATTATTGTATGTTTAATATTAGTTAACCGGTATTCTTATGTTATATTTTAATCCTTCATCGGATTTAACTTGAATACTTCCTTCCAACCCCCATATTACAGTCATATAAATAATCGTCGCACTAAATCCTAAGTGTTTATCGATTCTTTTGGTTGTGAAGAATGGGTCAAAAATCTTTTCTAAGTCATTAAACTCCATACCGACACCATTATCTTGATATGTAATAGCAATTTCCTTATTATTTTTTTCTATGTTAATATCAATCGCCTTATTTTCATCCTCTACGAATGCATGATCGAGAGAGTTTCCAATTAACTTGTCGAATAGCTTAATAATTAGATTCTTCTTTATTGATACAAAAATATCGTTACAACCTAGATTCAACGTGACATTATTTTTCGCAAATTCCTCCTCTTTTGATTTAGTAATATCAATCATAAGATCTTGTAGATTTATTTTTTCTATGTCGGGTAGATCATGTACTGGTAGTGTTTTAAAAGCAGTTATTAGTTGATTTAACTTATTAAGGTTTGTAGTCACTAAATGTGAAATGTTTTTATCTTGTTCTATCCATCCTATAATATCATCTCGTGTGAGGCTACTTGATTCTAATTTAGCGTTCATTCTGTTTGTTTGATCTAGAAGATGGCTGCTTGAGGTAACGCATACTCCTATAGGAGTATTCATTTCATGCGCAACTCCCATTATGATATTAATCATGGTTGAAAAAAGTTGTGCTCGGTATTTTTCTTTTTGTGCTTCTAGTATTGATAGTACGCTTTTAACGCGAATGAGAACTTCCTTAGCTCTAAATGGCTTAGTTATATAGTCATGCCCTCCCGCAGCGAATGCTTCTTCAATTGAATTGGTATCCGAATTGGCACTAATGAAGACAACAGGCACATCACATAATTCAGGATCCGATTTTAACTGTCTACACGCTTCAATCCCACTAATTCCTGGCATGTTAATATCCATTAAAACCAGATCTGGAACATTATTAGCAATGCTTTTTATGGCCATTTCACCATTTATAGCCACTCTAATGTTATAGCCTTCGCCAGTTAAAATTGATTCTAGGAGCTTTAGGTTAGCAGGCGTATCGTCTACTATCATAATGTCCTTCATCTTAACTTCCTCCACTTTTAGTGCATATACAACACGCGAACGCTTATATACTTTAATTCATTAACTACAACTCCTAGTGCTCTATAACATTTAAAATCATTGCTAATAAAGCACCTCCATCTAATCATTTATCTTTAGCCTTTAATTTCAACAATAGATTTGCTAACTCAAAATCTTCTAACATTTCTATTATCCATTGAGACTCACTACTTAACTCGACTGGCATTTCTTCGCATAACTTTTTCGCACTTTTCGTGTCTCCCATCTCTATAAGCTCAATTAGTGAGTTGTTTTGCTCTGGAGATAGTGATTTTAAATTAATTTCTTGCGATTCTGCTTCATCTTTTACTTCATCATAATTTGAATTCGTTTCAATAACTGAATGTTCTAAATAGTTAATCAAACTTTTGATTAGTGTTTGCTTTGCCAAAGGTTTAGTCAGTAGGTCGTTACATACTTTGAGTAATTCTTGTTGTTCGTCGACCATTGCGGAGGCTGTAACCATAACTAACGGCATGCAATTAGGTCCCAAATCTTCTCTGAGTTTAACGCATAGCTCTTGCCCATCGATAACAGGCATTTTTAAATCTGTAAGAATTAAGTCTGGTTTGAAACCATGTATTTTTTCTAGTGCGTCTTTCCCATTTTCGGCTTCCATTATGTCGAAAGACCAATCGGACAAGTAACTCGATATAAGGCTTCTGTTGTATGGTATATCATCGACGATCATAATTTTGGCTGGTTCAAATTCGATTTTTTCGAAGGAAACTTGAGGGCTTTCATTAATAATGTCAGGCAGTTGTGTATCACATTTCTCAACGCCGGGTATCATAATGCTAAAACGTGAGCCCATATTTTCACCTTCACTCACGACATTGATTTCCCCACCCATTAAATGGACAATTTCTAAAGTAATGGCTAGCCCAAGACCTGTGCCACCGTATTCAGAACTTTTTTGACCTGAAATTTGTTCAAAGGCATGAAATATACGCTGCTGCTGTGATTTTGGAATTCCCTTCCCTGTATCGATAACATCGATGAAGATATCGACCCTTCCATCAACACTTGAGGGCGTTGTCCTTATGCTAACTTTGACACTTCCATCGCGTGTAAATTTAACGGCATTGCTACAAAGGTTTATCAATACTTGTTTAAGTTTTAATGTGTCCAGTAATACACAAGCTTCTAATTCATCATTGGATTGGATTTCAAAAAGGATATCTCGCTCACTAGCCTGCTTGTAGAAAAAACTGTGTAACTCATTTAAGAGCTGCTTGAGCGAAGTGGGGTTATACTCCAGTTCCATCTTGCCCGATTCAATTTTAGCAAGATCGAGAACTGAATTGATCAAGGCAAGCAAAGTGTTACCTGCACTGCTAATTGCTGTTAAATAGCCAATGCTTTTAGTGTCGTGCATCTGCGACTTTAGCATTTCAGAAAAGCCCAGCACTGCGTTTAGTGGTGTTCTCAACTCATGTGACATGTTTGATAAGAACTGACTTTTCGCCTGATTAGCCCGTTCTGCTTCGTCTTTGGAACTTTCTGCCTTTTTGCGGGCTTCTTCAGACTGCAACTGTGCCACCGAAAGTTCTTCAGTGCGTTCTTTTACACGCATTTCCAAATCTTGGTTTAACCGTTTGATATCGGCCAGCATTGTCATTCTCAAAATCGCAGTAGTCCCCATTCTAAAAAGTGTCGAAACAAATTCATTTCCGACATACTGACGCTGCACACTTCCAACCTTGCCTCTAGTATCGAAGACGGCGATGACTTTCTGTTCATGAATCATGGGTATGCAGCATCTCAGATCCGAATTGTTCTCTGCGAATTCTGTTTGTTTTTGATTGATTGATTTTAATGGTAAATCGTCAATGCTATGAACTTCGTCAGAACCTTTGTAAGCCTGCTGTCTTGCATCATTCCATAGATAAATCTCACAAGAGTCCAGCCGAAGATAATCCATAAGAACGTTTTTAATGATGGTTAATATATAAATTTCGGATTGATCACGGTTATCTATCGAAATAATTTCAGAAAGTTCTTCTCCCGTTGTGTTTAAGGTATTTAAATCGGATATTTTCTTACGAATCGAATCTCGCATAATCGCAAAGCTATTGGCTAAACTTCCAATTTCATCCTTTCTTTCCTTTTCTATGTCGCAGGATAAATTCCCTTTGGCCAACTCGTCTGAAGATACTTTAAGATTTTGTAAAGGATTAATGACGACAATCATAAGAATCATATAAATAGCAGTATATAGCACTGTAAATAGTACAACGCTTTCTACTATAGTATTTATTATTAATTCAGTTAATTTCTCTCTTAGGAAATCCTTTGTAATATAGACTTTTGCAACGCCAATTATTTCATCATCAGCAGAGTTACCTGAACCCACTGAATTAAATAGAATATTTTCTTCCCTATAATAGAGGTTTTCGTTGATGTCCTGAAAGTCTTCGTTTAGACCGACTAGGTTCCAGTTTTCATCTCTAGTCTGGCCGTGTGTCACGTAGGTGTTGGTTGAATCTTTAATAAGTATTGAATGAAACTCTTTATCATTCATTTCAGATATAATGATTTGATATACCTGATCACTATAAATGTTATAGAGTAACTTCCCTAACCCCAACGACATTCGGGTTAAAGTTGCGTCCATTTTCTCTTCAACTTGTCTTTCTAGTTCTTTTTCTGACTGGTAATAATTAAACACACCTAAAATGGTGCTAATAATAATGAATACGATTAGAAGAGGGATTCCAAGTTTGCTACGAATGCTGTTGAATAAATTGGAATTTTTTATCATTTTATATTCTGCTTAGCTAGTGGGACTATGCAAATGAAATAGATGCGTATATTTACCTACGCACCTCGTTATAACCGTAATACATATCAAAATTTTCCAACATCAAGCAGCGTGTATATACGTTCTTCTTTTCCTAGGTTTGCAATTGCCTTTATAGCGCCTTCATTCAGCACATCCACTGAAGACCAGATTGCCCCTTCAAAATCAGGATTTTTCTTCAAAAATTCTTCTACTGATGCTTGTGCTTCTTGTACCGATTTTTCCGAAATAGTAACTTGGCTTCGTCCCATAAGGTCAAGATTGCTGTAGGTTTTTAACACACCATCCATTATCCTTGTTCTTCTTCTAGAAGCTAGATTGTCGTCTGATGTAATAACCAATAAATCTGTCTTACTGTTTTTTGTCATTTTATCAAACAGCAATGGTGTGATTAGTGCTGATAGAGTGTAATCATTCAATGTTTCTCCATCATTTGTATCTGTTCCCCAGTTGCTGTTAATCGTAGGCCAAGATGAGGATTGGAGATATTTTGGGGAGAATTCTCCGGTTTCACTCCAAGGAAATTTGCCAACCTGTGGAAGGTTTTCTTGGGTTACCAAAATGGTTGGTATATACAAGTTATAAGGTACGACATCACCACAATAAACTTTCTCGGTTGCACTGTCCTTGTTAAATATGTCATTCATGCAATCTGCCACCTGTCTTCCCATCATCTCGAAATTCTGAGATTCTGTTGCCAGAAAAGGAGGTCTTTGCCTGATCATATCAAATGTCCATTTGTTTCCATCAATACCTGTGGTGTATACGCTGTTCCCTTTCTTTGCATTTAATATGGCTTGCGTTGCTCCTGCTGCGGGCTCATCCCATGCAGCCCAAACCGCGCCGTCGAAATCAGGATTATTTTTAAGATAATCCGACACAAAATTTCTTGAGTCCTGAACTTGTCCAGGTATGCTCGTGTGGTGCATTTTTACCAACTTGATATCAGGATATTCGGCCAATATCGCTTCCATTATGTCCGTTCTTTTTCTAATACCGTGATGATCTAACCAAGTAACAGCCAGTAATTCCTTTTTGCCATCGACGAGCATTTTATCAAACAAAAATTTGGTGATCCTAGCTGATAAAAAATAATTATTCGACGTTATATTTGTTACTACGTTCTTGTGGAATCCTGCATCTCCATTTATTACCGGAATACCTGCATTTTTTGCTTTCAAAAGTGCAGATTCAATTAGATTAGGATCGAGCATATCATTAAATATTGCATCTACGTCACGATCGACAAAATCGTCAAAGTAATCATCGGCTTTACTATAATCTCCAAAAATTTCGGCTTTAATCACATTCCAACCATACTCCTTGGCTCGTAAGGAAAAAGAATTACCGAACCGGAGCATTGTATTTGATTGAAAATCAACGGTAATTATAGCGACCGTTTTCTGTTTTTCTTCGGCTATCGAATTCAGAGGACTTATAATTAACATTGCAAAAAATGTCGCCAGTAGCTTTGCTCTAGAATTCCACATTTAAATACCCAATACCGTTTTTAAATTTAGAAAATCAGCCTTGTTTTTTTAATTATTCATGCTATGGCTGAGCGAAATATATAATAGTGGAGACCTCTATCTGGCCGGTTATCCCGTCTAAATAGCTATGGAGGAAACGCACATTTAAAAGATAGTTTAGGTTTCTTTAAAACACCAACCATCGAATATCAGAGTCAAAGCATTTTATTTGAATGCCTCTATTTTGACGTTTTTTCAAACATTCATGCCCAGTCATTTGAGTTCATTTTGGGGAATGGAGTAGACGATTCACACTGAAGAGAGACGCTTTTAATGCAGTGATTTTTTGGTTTGTTGCTACAAACACATCTTCCCCCTATTAATCAGTCTATAATTGGACATTATTACAGAAATGGTATATTTTTGGACTATGTTTAAGTGTTGAGCTAAGACGAATCAAGGTGGGTTTATGGTTCATTCGACTAACGCTGTATTTGCAAACGGCTTATCTACAGAAGATAAAGAAGTACGCTCAACGGGCTTAAAAGCCGCATTGAGTATTTTGGAAAAATGGTCTTTGACCAATAACCAGATGATGCAGATTCTAGGGCTTAAAAAAAGCCAGTTTTTTAAAGCCAAAGCGAGCCCGGGTTCGCTCAGTATAAGTAATGATCTTTTAGAGCGGATCAGTATTATTCTTAATATTCATGGGGTGCTGAGAACAGTTTTCACGAATCCTGAGCTTGTTTATGGATTCATGACACGTAAAAACAACAATCAATTTTTTAACGGTCGTTCCCCTATCGAGATTATCGAAGGAGGTAACTTCGGCTCTTTATACGATGTATATCACCGAATTAATGCTCTTCGAGGCGGTCAATGGCAATGAATAATTCCGTAAAATCGTGCAAGGACCAAATTGCGTATCGTCTCATTCCTTCTAAGTACCCACCAATTACTTTGTTTGATGACGTAGCAAGTGAGGATGAATTTGCTGCTTTATACGCTATTCAGGAGCTAACCAACCCCCGAATACAAAACGAAGTAGGAAATCTATCTTTGGTCGCATTAAACGACATACCTTTTGGGATTTCTGGTTGCAGCTATGCACTAGCGCCGTTTGTGCATTTGGGTCGTGATGGAGGAAGATTTAATGACAGCCAATTTGGCGCATTTTACTGTGCTCAAGAAGTTGATACCGCAATAGAAGAAGTCTCCTACCATCAAGTTCGTTACATGAACAATATCGAAAGTTGCCCTTTTGATGTGATTACCTGCCGCGGATTAGAGTGTTTATTTTCCGCAAACTTACATGACCTGACATCCGTAAGCTTAGATAACCCGATCTACGACCCCAATAGTTATGGAGCCAGCCAACAGCTAGCTAGAGAGCTAAAACTAGCCGGCAGGGAAGGCCTTCAATATTACTCGGTAAGGTCAGAAAAAGATAAACAGATTTGCTTCGCCCTGTTTTCTCCAAAACTCATTCAAAGGGTCGTTCAAACTGCACACTTTGAGTCATTCTATAGCGATGGAAAAATCATAAAGTTTGAGAAAGTATCCCCTTGCGAGGATTGAACTCGATTTGAACTGGAAATTACACAAACAGCATAGCCCTAAACACCGCTTTACGGCTAATTCATTTTTATTACAAGCTCAGTAAAGCCGGTGTTCTCGTCGGGCTCTCGTGTGAAAACCAGATTACTGTAACTATGAACAATCAGTTCTGCAGTAGTATCAATGATTGAACCTGACATCAGATGCCCACCAATCACCTCTCCCTTTCGATTGGCAACAGAAATATGTATGTGTTGGTGGGAATAAGTTAACGTCCCCATAATAGAGACTATTTCTAAAGGCTCTTCCAACTTTAAATACTCTTGCGCTCCTGCTAACCGTATATGCAAACTGGATAAGCTTCCAACACACGATGCAATAGAACCCGCTTGAATGCTGTTTTCTACCACAACAGATTCAATAGCATCTTTTAAGTCCGCCCTTTTTTGAAACCGAAATGCGAGAGGGGTAAGTTGATTCATAGAAGCTCAGTACCTTTTAGTAAAAAAGGAAGCTTATACCCAATCCCGTTCTCGTTGCTAGGTATAAGTTAGAGCTATCCCTATTTCATTGCTCTTAACATATGGTCGAATCTTGCTTTGGAATGAAGACGAGGTTTACGAAAAGTTAATTTCATACCGAGTAAAGAAATAACTAACAACCCTGCAGCCATGAACAAAGGTAATATCTGTTTCTCTATATTCGATTCGAAACTGCCATACAACGTAAGTGATAAGGTGATGATCAAGGTAAATAGGTACAAAGCGACTGACAGGACCAAAGAGCGGCAAACCAAATAGATGAAATCGTCTAACCACACCATAGTGCTTAAGACACGTCGATTAGGCAAAAACTGAATAGCAAAGATAACCGTCCAAATTGCAAATAATGCAGCAGCAAGTAGAAAGT
Source organism: Vibrio penaeicida (assembly GCF_002933855.1). Taxonomy (GTDB): domain Bacteria; phylum Pseudomonadota; class Gammaproteobacteria; order Enterobacterales; family Vibrionaceae; genus Vibrio; species Vibrio penaeicida_A. The sequence continues at coordinate 27,383 of NZ_BFAQ01000035.1, read as the reverse complement.
TCAGCGATGAGCCGTTGAGTATTTCTGTAAGCACCATTGTATAACTGAACAATGAAATGCCTACCGCCACGCTAACGACCTCGTAGAAATGGCGATAAATCAATCTATCTTTGCCGAATTTTGATCCAATCATGCTGATTCCTTAGTAAATCACTAGGTACTGTTTAAATATACAGTATCACTATTATATGAGACAACTGAAATCTGATCTTTTTTACAGGCCCCCATTCACCTAGTTAACCTTGAGTTACTTTATGAAAAGCTGATAGCAAATCATGTATAGAAGTCAGGTGTTAAGGGTTTGGATAAATAGAAAGAGATGGGCTTTTTGCAATACATGAATGAATGAATAAATCCACCTCACTATTATGTAAGGGAGGTGGCTTCTTGGAGTGTCAGAATGGATAAATCTCAGAAGAATAGCGATCTACAAACGAGTTATTCTAATTCGATAACTTAGAATTTAACTAAAAAAGAGGATTAAATTAGTTCCTTGGCGATTAGATGCAATAGATAAGTTTCACGCTCTATGCTCATGCCCTTTTTGTCACTTTCAGCCATTGTACGTTCGTTGTGTGCAATGGCTTCGTGGATATTCATCCATACCGCTTTCATCCCATTCTTAATTTCATAGTCTTCATAATTTGTTTTCCCAAGATGGTCATCAACTCTACAGGTATAACAGTATGAAATCATATGAACGACATCTGCATCTTCTTTATGCCACGGTCGAAACTCTTCATAGATGCCAAAAGGTTTGATGTTACGAATGTTTTGAGCGCCAGTTTCTTCTTCCAGTTCTCGGACCATTCCGGCAATAATGTCTTCGCCTTCATCCAAACCGCCACCAGGAATGGTGTAGTCGTGATACCTCTCGGTATAGAGCATAAGAATATCTTCACCACGTAAAACTATGGCTCTCGCTGCATTTCTATTAAATATCACTTTGTCGTCGAGATGATCGATATCAGGGTGACAGGTTGTTCTTAAATGTCTCATATTATCGCTGGTTAATTGACTTCAGCGCGGAGTGTAACGGTGGCAGAATAAAAAGAAAAGCTTTGCCATACGCAAAGCTTTTTTGGTTTTTGGTTATCGAGTTTTACTGGATATTCGAAGAGCTAGCCATCAGCATTGATGGTTGCAATAAGCTCTTTCTCGACAGATTCAGCACTATTAACCGCGATCTGGCATGTACCCGCCGCTTGGTGCCCACCACCACCATACTTAAGCATCAACTCGCCAACGTTCGTTTTAGAGCCGCGATCGAAGATAGATTTTCCTGTAGCAAAAACGATGTTCTGCTTCTGGAAGCCCCACATTTTATGAATTGAAATATTACACTGTGGATACAAGGCATAAATGAGGAATCGGTTTCCTGCGAAAATCACATCTTCATTGGTGAGATCGAGCAAAATCAAATTCTCGTGAACCGTAGCGCATCGCTGGATCTGCTCTTGAAACTTAACATTGTGCTCACGATAGAGATCAATACGCTCACTCACATCAGGCAAAGCAAGTATCTCTTCGATTGTGTGATTCTTGCAATAATCGATCAGATCCATCATTAAGTTGTAGTTTGAGATCCTAAACTCACGGAACCGACCAAGACCAGTACGCGCATCCATTAAGAAATTGAGCAAATTCCACCCTTGAGCATCAATCACTTCATCGCGCGTGAATTGCGCGGAATCACCTTTGTCAACGGCAACCATCATGTCATTCCATGATGCAGGGAATACCTTTTCACCACCATAATGCTCCCAAACTACGCGCGCGGCAGATGGCGCATTTGGATCAATAATATGGTTTGGTCTATCACCAGTATTTCTGATGGTTTCCGACAAATGGTGATCAAACACCAAATGTGCATTATGAACATAAGGCAAGTTAGTTACGATATCGTTACTTGATATTTCCACAATCCCGTCTTGCATGTCTTTAGGGTGTACGAATTTAATTTCGTCAATTAAATCCAACTTCTTCAAAAGCACTGCACACACCAATCCATCAAAGTCACTACGGGTTACAAGCCGAAATTTTTTCTCAGACATTATTGCTTTCCTTGCCTGTTATTGAACACATGCCTACGCCAAACTTTCATTAATTTGACATAATACCTACTTCAAAGAGACGGCAAACTGATGTAGAGCTTGCTGAAAGCGATATCAAACATCTTTGACTTTACTTCCAGCCGGAATCAGCAAGCGTTTATCGACTTTGAAACTAAATATCACTGTTAATATAGACCCCTTCCCCTGTTTTTTCCGCTACTGAGATTACATTTCTAAGAAATTACCATTTATTATCAGATTTTTAGGGGTCAAACATGTTTATACCCAAGTGACCTCAAGGTACAGGGTTCAGAGTCTCATATTCTGTTTCAATTCAAGGAAAAGAACGCAGTGGAATGACGAGTCCTTTCCAAGTTCTTTGACGAGGAAGTGAGGCAGAATATGGGCTCCCAAGGGCGAGGTTACTTGGGTATAAGAACACTCTGATTTTTGCTTCATGCTCTGGATCCCTGTTAACCGGGTGCGTTAAAAAAATGATAATCATGACAAAGGTACTGCCTTATCGATGGCAAACCTCGCGTCGATGCACTGCGAAAAGATGTTAGTCCGATGTACATTGTCGACACAAAAGACGGACAAAATGGCAGCTGTGAAATCGAAGATGAGACAAGAATTGAAGAGTGGGAATACTTCCGCAAAAATAGGTAATAAGCTGTTTTTATATATTGTTTAGGGCTAACGTTTCCACCAACGCTTGTCGTAAACTAGCTCTGGATCAAGCATTCTATTTAGCATATTCAAATTTACGTCTAAGATCCCTAACACCTCTCGAACAATGTTAGGAGCAAGAGACTTTTCTGTCTCTATAATCGCTTGTTCGATTAAATCTAATACGGGAAGTACGATTACTTGGTTTCCATGTGTGGCTAATGAACGAGCTTGTTCTAACGCGCTAAGTGCAATACTTAAAGGAGCCTTTTGCACTTCCTTTAGTGGTCTTACAATACTATTTGCATCCACACCTTCCAGAAAAACACGATAAGTGGTTAATCGTTCAACTTGCAAAAAGAGTTTTGCATTTCCATTGATATGACCCTGAGTATATGGATAGCGAACAGCAACATGCTTACTGATACAGTAAGGAACACTTAATGTTATTCCTTCAACTAAACAACGTTTTTGCAGTTCACGGAGTAAACCTTGTTCATCTATCAATTCTTGTATTTCGAAAATACGCTCCAAATGATAGTCGTTTGAAACCAGAACCAATTGAACATCTTCATTGCTTTTGAACACACCACTTTCATTCAAAATAGAAGAGAGCATTTGCATGTTCTCGACCGTACTGGTCGAATTGTTCTCTACTAATGTCTCGCTAATAACGGGAAGTCTCACCCCTAAAGACGCAGATCTAAAGTACTTATGCATCTCTTCGGCTTCCGAACTCTGATTGCCGTGAGTTACCCCTCCACAGAAACCAAGCACGATTTTCTTATTGGCGTTATTTAATGATTGTAGAAATTCAATCAAGCCTTCAACCCGAGAGCGGGACTCAAGAGTAAGTTGGTTATTCACTAAGCGTTTGCCTAGAACAACTATCAAAAGTTTCTGCATGTTTTACCGAATCATAAGGGAGGTGTAGCTGCTTGGCTATTAAGCAAGCAGCTATCGTAATCTATTACTAAGCGGGAATAATTTCGAAACTGTGTGTCATCTCAATTCCGCTACCAAGCATGAGGCATACAGAGCAGTACTTCTCCAAGGAATCGGACACTACTTTAGCAACGAGTGATTCATCGAGCTCATATCCCGTGACTTTGAAATGAATGTGGATTTCGGTAAAGATCTTAGGTGCGCTTTCCCTTCTTTCAGAGGTAATTTCAGCAACACAGTCTGTAATTTTTTGATTTTCAGACTTTAACCCGTCAACCACGTCGACAGAACTGCATCCGCCCGACGCCATTAACACAACCTCCATCGGGCTTGGGGCGTGTTCGCCAGCGCTGCCGTCCATCACAAGTGAATGCCCTGAGTTCGATGTGCCTAGAAATTTGAATCCATCAATCCACTTTACTTCTGCTTTCATTTTCATTCTCTTTGAATTTAACTCGCCACTAAGGCAACTTTTCTTTCCAGCGTTTTTATCATGCTATCAGCTGTACTGGAAGAATCATTTAACCCTTTTATCAATACCATAAAGTATAAATCCATCAGCACACTCGATTTTAGAACATCAAATTCAGGCTGCTTTGAATAGAGGCGCTCCTGAAACTCAACAATTTGCGCTTCGATACGCTCTGGTTGCCAAATCAATTCTCTAAAAATTTCTATAGCGAATTCGCGGTTATCCAAGTAGTAGCGATATAAATAGCGAGCATAATGAAGCAGCCTTTCTGAAGGTTCAGATTTTTTGTCGGTAGCTGATGCTTCTTTCAAAACGCAAGCTACTCTTTCTTGTATGCCCGCGGTCAACAAATCATATTTTGTTGGGAAATGGGAGAAAACAGTGCCATTTGCCACTCCCGCCCTTTCTGATATTTGACGTGTGGTTGTCGCCGTGTACGAGCACTCCTCGAACAATGTCCACGCACACGACAATATGTGATTTCTCGTACGCTCTCTCTTAGACTCTTTTTGCAAACTTACACACCTCAAATATACGTGGATCTTTAAGCAGCCATATAGCTTAAGTCTATTTTGCCGTTTTTCTGACGTACTGCGCAATTCAATTTACAAGCTTCTTTCTAATTTTACTTGATATTTGAGCGCGCTCATTTTATTTTATGAGCGCGCTCATTTTATTTTATGAGCACGCTCAATTACACCAAAGAAGGTACTATGAAACTGATAAAGAGACTGATGATGTATGGGGTGTATGTGCCCTTTCAAATGGCATTTAGCTATGTAATGGCTCCCGCGCTGGCAACAATTCTTTTACTTGGCGGCTTGGGGTTTCTATTTGTCATACTGGGATATGAAGATGGTGTGAAGGTCTTTTTTAACTCAATGAAACAGCGCCAGATTAAACAGACAAAGAAGCTGCTCTCTTAAGATCTGGCGACCGTATATGATTAGATTTTATTCGCGTTATATGCACATTAATCGCGGTGCACGGTATTGCGTCTCAAACAAAGGGCAACTGTTTGGTGCATGACAGCCAATTTCTGATATGGCGGCCATATGCGTTGCCTTCATTACTCGTGTAAACAGACTTATCACAAAAAGCCGCAACATCCCCTCTGCTTCTGAGCTCTTCTAACATCTTGCAAACCACGCGTTTTGCCATCAGTACCGAATATTTTTTCCCGCGATATTCAGGTTGAATAAAAACATAATGGATTTGATAGAAGAACACTGGGCATCCGCTATAACGTTCACTATCGACAATATCTGTCCAATACGAGCAATACCCTATTGGTTTGCCCTGTTCTGAAAAAAGCAATAGAACGTGAAACAAGTCTTGCTCTAATGACTGACGAAAGCGATTTTTGCAAACCATACTAAAGTGATCAAATGCCGAATACGTGACGGTGTCACACATCATTTCTTCACCCAATGGATTGATACTAACCATGTATTATTGACTCTTATTTTATAATCCACTCGTTTAATATTCGTACATGATCTCAAGATTTCAAGCTAGAAATGTCGTTTGCATACCTCACTGGTTGAGCCGCTTTTTAATTAAGCCTACAATCAACCACCTGCGCTACCTGATGGTATATCTAATAGAAATGCCAAATATTGAACATAATGGAAAAATCGATGGACAACCTAGCAAGCTCAATCACTCAACAATTTCATTTGTTAGAACAAACTTGGTTTGGCGATGTGGTCATAATGACAAGCATAAGTTTGGTTGCTTGGATCGCTTGGCGCATCATTTATGCACGAATAGAGTCTCTCGCCTCTAAAACTCAAAACCGTTGGGACGATGCTATTGTTCACTCATTAAAATCCCCTGTCAGTGCGCTAATTTGGGGCTGGCCAGCAATGGTATCTATTGGGCTTATTTTACAAACGTACCTAGAGAGCTCTTTAAACTGGTTAGAAACCCTGAAAATGCTGTTGGGAATTGCAATAGCGGTCTGGATTGTGCTTCGACTCATTACAAATGTCGAAGAAGAAGTCCTTTCTCAGAAAAAACGAGACGAGACCACAGTGCAAGCGATAGCAAAAGTCGCGCGCTTAGCATTTATCATCATGGGTGTTCTTTCAGTAATGCAAAGCCTAGGGCTTAGCCTTTCTGGACTGCTTACATTTGGTGGTGTGGGTGGTTTAATTGCGGGTTTGGCTGCCAAAGATCTCCTTTCAAACTTTTTTGGCGGCATGATGATTTATTTCGACCGCCCATTTAAAGTTGGCGATTGGGTGCGTTCACCAGACAGACAAATCGAAGGAACGGTAGAACGAATTGGGTGGCGTATGACCATTATCCGTACATTCGATAAACGCCCTCTTTATGTACCTAATTCGGTATTCAGCAATATTGTCGTAGAAAACCCATCTCGTATGCTAAACCGTCGGATTTACGAAAATATCGGCTTGCGCTATGACGACACAAAGAAAGTGGATGCGATCATCACAGATGTAAAATCTATGCTTCAAAACCACCCAGACATTGATACCAGCCAAACACTGATTGTTAACTTCAACGCCTTTGGCGCGTCATCTTTGGACTTTTTTGTGTACACCTTTACCAAAACCGTGAATTGGGTTCGCTTCCATGAAGTAAAGCAAGATGTTCTTCTAGAGATAATGGCAATCATCCATAAACATGATGCCGATGTCGCGTACCCTACCCAAACATTAAAAATTGATTCACCCGACGCGCCGTTCCTTCAAAACCCTAGCGCAGATTAGAAGTACTCTCTCTACGGGCAGCTCATTGAAACAGCGAAACATTCTTCTTATTGTTTCGCTGCTTTCCAGAGGCAAATTCCACTATTTACTCCCTCCACCTTCACGCTACAATCCCCCACTAGTAAAAAGGCTTTACAAAGATAAATTGCAAGGTATATTCCCTGCGCAAACGTTTACCGTCACTAGTTTCACGCCTTAAAGGGGATTTAAATGCTAAGCGACATCGAAATCTGTCGAACGACTCCGCTTTCTTCTATCGACACTGTTGCATTCAACGCCGGATTATCCAAAGCCGAATATACACCTCATGGTAAACATAAAGCGAAAGTATCGCTCGATGCACTCAGCCGCTTAGCGGATCACCCCGAAGGTAAATTAGTTGTCGTTACTGCGATTACACCCACGCCACTTGGCGAAGGAAAGACCGTTACAACCATCGGATTATCCCAAGGTTTAGCAAAAGTCGGGCAATCTGTGATGGCGTGTATCCGACAGCCTTCTATGGGTCCCGTATTTGGCGTAAAAGGGGGCGCTGCTGGTGGCGGTTACAGCCAAGTTGGACCGATGGAAGAGCTTAATCTGCATTTAACTGGTGACATTCACGCAGTGACAGCCGCACACAACCTAGCGGCGGCAGCCCTTGATGCGAGGATTTATCATGAACAACGCTTAGGTTATGAGCGGTTCTCTGAAAGAAATGACTTAAAAGCTCTGAAGATAGACCCCAAACGCGTTGTGTGGCGCCGGGTCATGGATCATAACGACCGCGCATTAAGAATGGTTACTGTTGGTCAAAACGAAGTAGACAAAACAATTAATGGGTATGAAAGGCAGGATGGCTTTGATATCTCCGCTGCGTCAGAGTTAATGGCAATCTTGGCGTTAGCATCGGACCTAAAAGACTTACGTAAAAGAATTGGGAACATCGTGCTCGCTTATGATTTAAATGGTGAACCCATTACGGCAGAAGACTTAAACGTTGCCGGAGCGATGACGGTGACGATGCGCGAAGCCATTGAACCAACGATGATGCAAACATTGGAAGGTGTCCCTACACTTATTCACGCGGGTCCATTTGCCAATATTGCACATGGTAACTCATCCATCATTGCAGACAGAATTGCTACTCGCCTTGCCGATTACACCATAACAGAAGGCGGTTTTGGCTCTGATATGGGGTTTGAGAAAGCTTGTAATATCAAAGCAAACACATCCGGTAAGTCACCCGATTGTGCTGTAATCGTCGCGACTCTTCGCGGTTTAAAAGCCAATTCAGGCTTGTATGACTTAAGACCTGGTCAATCATTACCAGATTCAATCTTTAAAGAAGATGCTGCTGCTTTAGAAGCTGGTTTCGACAACCTAAAATGGCACTTAAACAATGTAGCAAAGTATGGTGTACCCGCAGTCGTTGCCATTAATCGCTTTCCACAAGATTCTGAAGATGAACTCAATACACTAGCACTCTTGGTTCAAGCCCATTTCCCTAATGTTAAAGTCGCCATCAGTGATGCCTTCTCTCAAGGTGGAAACGGAGCCATTGAGCTCGCCAACGCTGTGGTTTCTGTTTGCGAAACTGAAGCGCAGTTTTCTCCGCTTTACAGCTTAGATCAAACGCTCGAAGAAAAAGTAATGGCAATCACTGAAGTAGGATACGGCGCTGGGCAAGTAACACTGTCAGATATGGCAAAACGCCAGTTAGAACAGTTCAAGCTACAAGGGTATGATGACCTCGCTGTTTGCATGGCTAAAACCCCATTATCCATATCCACAGATGCTTCCGTTAAAGGCGCGCCCGCAGGATTTAACGTCGATATTAGAGAATTTAAGCTTTGTGCGGGTGCAGGTTTCATTTACGCACTGTGCGGTAACGTGATGACGATGCCCGGGTTACCTGAGAAACCGGCATTTATGAACTTAGATATCGATGAAGAAGGTAATATTGTAGGGTTAAGCTAACCTGTTAGTTGGGTTTAAGTTAAATGAAAAAAGGCAACGTAATGTTGCCTTTTTTCTTATTCGCTAGATTTTTCTTTGTCGCTAATTTTTTCTTTGTCGCTAAATAATGCGCGCATTGTATATTTGTGTACACATCGTATAAATCACTCACGCGACCGTCTGAATCACACAATCATTTATTTGTCCGTTATAAACATCAACTCAACACGTCGGTTACAAGCCATACCTTGCTTAGACAGGTTAGAACATGAAGGCATGTGCTTCCCATACCCTCGGGTGTAAACATTTGAAGCGGGAACCCGCTCGCGAGTCAGAAGGATTTTCACCTGCATGGCCCGCTTGTCCGAAAGCGAATCGTTGATCTTGTTGCTTCCAGTGCTATCAGTATGACCATCTATCACCGTTTTGATTGTCGGTTGTGAAGCCAGAAATCGACCAAGACCTGATAACCAATATTGTGAAGCATCGGTAACCAGCGCAGATCCGGTTCTAAAATGAATTTTTTTGTCGAGCTTAATAACCGGATGTTGCCCAGGAACCACGTTGTACCCTATTCCATTCTGATCCATGTACGCCATCAGGTTTTGAATATCCGTCATGTTTTTACGACCTGTAGGGCTCCTAACAGGTGAAGGGCTTTTTATTGATGAAGAGGCAGCCTGACGTTGGACGTATTCCATGCGAGTTGTTGGCTGTTCGATCTCTTCTTCGCCCCAATCAGGGTAGATGAGTTCCGCCTCCGAACGAGGAGCCGTTTCTAACAGATTAGGTGGCTTAAGCGCGGTACACCCACTCAGGGTTCCCAACAACAAAATGAAAGCCAGATTGAAATGTCTTGTCATAAGGCTACTAATTGCTCTAATTCAAAATGGTGCTGATTAGCGTTTGTTAGCTTAAATACAGAGAGTCAGAGGACTCAACAGAAAAAGCAAACGCATACAGGTTACAATATCTTTATCGGCAGACAGTTAAAATCTTTAGAAAAATCTGCCTCATTCAGCGCTGACTTTCATTGTTCCTTAGATAGAATGCGTTTACCTAGTAAATTTTAGTATGTCCGAAGAGAAATTTCTTCTACTATACTCGCCACAATTTCGAACGACATATCATTATGCTTAAACGTTTCTATTCATACATTTCACTTTTGCTTGCTTCTGTCGCGCTTGTTGCATGTACCGATGACGGAATTCCGAAGCAAGGCACCCATTTTGAGTTACTGCCAACCGAGCTGAGCTCCGATCTCGTTTCCCCTGTTACTGAGGTTTTCTCTTTAAATTGTGGTCACTGTAGAAGTATGGAGAAATTCCTGCCCGAGATTGAATCTGAACTTTCTGAGAAGATTGGTAAAGTTCACGTCACCTTCAACGAAAGCGCTCAGATAGGCGCACTCATTTATTACGCCGCACAAATGCAGCTGGATGCCACTCCAGATCACCAAATGATGGATGAATTATTCGCAGCAGCGCAAATGGGCAAAGGGTTTACTCAAGATGAAATTAAGCAAGCAACGGAAAAAGTGTTTACTTCCCGTGGCTTAATTAGCCCTTACCACTTCAACGAAGAACAGCAAAAATTGTTATTTGAACACATTTCTAATGCAGAAACGGTGACACATAAAGGTCAAATCAACGCTGTTCCAACCTTTATTATCAATGGCAAATATCAAGTTGTTACGTCTGGACACAAAGATGTCAAAGACATTGCCAAAACGATAAATTATCTTCTAACCCTATAGGGTCTATTGCCCTAATAGAATTCAGCTATTTCAAATCAAAGGGAACCATCGTGTCTAAGTTAGTTTTTCCGATTATTATTTTTGTCCTTGCCGCCTTTTTCATCTATCGCACATGGACAAACCATAAAGCGTCAGAAGCCAATTTCAAGCTGGGCCAGAACTTCTTAATACAAAATGAGCAACGAGCTGGCGTAAAAACGACCGAATCTGGTTTGCAATATGAAGTTATTACAACTGGTAATGGAGAAAGTCACCCAACTGCGACTAGCCAAGTTAAAGTGCATTACCACGGCACATTACTTGACGGTACAGTATTTGATAGTTCAGTTGATCGCGGAGAGCCGATCTCGTTTCCTTTAAACAAAGTAATTCAAGGCTGGCAGGAAGGCGTACAATTAATGGTTGTTGGCGACAAATTCCGCTTTTACATCCCTAGTAACCTTGCCTATGGGAAGAATGGGTCTGGTCCTATTCCACCAGCTGCCACTTTAATTTTTGAAGTGGAATTATTAGCCATAAATTAGCGTAATTCGTTTACTCAACCGGTATTTTCTAAGCGTGAATACTCTCTCCCTATTGTTCTTCGATGAGTAATGAAGAATCAGGAGTTCGCTTTAACCGTATCCAGTCATTATAAAAACCGCCTTTTCAAGGCGGTTTTTCTTTACCTGTCAAATATTTCTTTCCATTCCTCGAAACAACGCACCTATCCTGATCTAAAAAATATTTGACAAGAAACATTAAAGAAATATGAATAACAGTCGATATAATTGTTACCAAATAAGAAACTTATTTACACGAGGCTTTAAAATAATGAACTCAATTGAATACTCTCATTAATGACATATCCACATATAAATGAGAATCATTATTAAAAACCCATACATAATATTTCTTCTAACGGGTTTCAATCACAACGTCTTTATGCAACCTTTTAAAACAATGAGTTAAAATGCGTAATATAAATGTAACCAAAATGTCACATTTATTTGTAGCAGGAGTCTCATTTCTAAATTAACTTTATGAATATTGATGATAAATAAACCTATCATTAATGATACTTATATCAATAGAAGAAGAATGCTTATGAATATTAAGTCTCGACTGATACTTTTGGGGTTGGTTTCGATCCTTGGTGTTGCGACCATTTTAGGTGTATCTACCATTTCAAGTAAAAATGTAGGTGATTTGAGTGCTGCTAGAACGCAACTATCAGACCTACAAGTAAGCCTGCTTATGCTGAGAAGAAACGAGAAAGATTTCCTTCTTCGCAAAGATATGAAGTACCTTGATAAATTCAATAAAAACGCAGACAACTTTTTAGCAATTAACGCTCAAATCGCGTCGACTCTTAAAAATTATGATATCCCCTATCCCAACCAACTTGTTGCGGATTTGGATTCTTATAAGAAGGGCTTTAGTAACATGGTATCTTCCTTTAAAACCTTGGGTTTAAAGGATACCGAAGGGTTACTGGGTACCTTTAATGAGGAATTCAATCGCTTGTTCGATTCGTCTGACGACATGGGAAAACTTGCTTTAGATACCTTTCATCATGCCATTTTACAAGGCAAGTATGACCCTTCTCTTCTTGGAAACTATGGCAGTAATGAGCTGAAAAGCTCTGCGCAAAAAGTAGCTAGTCAACTGGAAGTCATTGGTCTTAAATATAATATTGGAATGCTTGGCCAAGTGCGTTCTGGATCGCACAAGATTGAGACACAATTTAAGGCCTCTGCAGAAATTCTCCAAACAGGCGTCACAGCATACGAAGAGAAAAACATGCAAATAAAATGGGGGATCTCATTTGTAATTATCCTCATTATAGTTGGTGTCGTTGCGCAGATTTCTCTATCTATCAACACAATGATGAATAAGCTTCTCTCAACAATTCAGGAAATCTCCGAAACCAACAATATAGGCATGCGTGTCGATATCAATGGTAAAAGCGAACTTTCAGAATTAGGTAAGTACTTTAACCACTTACTTGAAAGTATTGAAAAGCTCGTTTCAGGCTCTCAAGTTAAATCCAAAGCATTATTTAGCAGCACCGAAAGTATGCACTCTCAACTTCAAGGTGTTATTGAACAATTTGATACTCAGGCAGAGCACACAACATCCATGGCGACATCTGTACAAGAAATGGTATCTACGATCAGTGAGATTTCCGAAAGTACTGCGGTTGCTGCTGAAGGTGTTAACCAAGCTGCAAACAATGCGAGATCAGGTAGAGATGTTGTAAGCAGCACAGTTGATAACATCAATGGACTTTCCGGTACATTGGCAAATAGCCAAGCTTCGATAACTTCGCTTAATCAACACGTAGACCAGATTGGCGGCGCTGTTGTTATGATTCAAGAAATAGCGGAACAAACTAACTTACTGGCACTAAACGCTGCCATCGAAGCTGCGCGCGCAGGTGAGCAAGGTCGTGGATTTGCGGTTGTAGCCGACGAAGTAAGAGCTCTCGCTAGCCGTACTCACCAATCAACTGAGGAAATCACCTCTGTGGTTACAGCAATTCAATCTCAGATGTCCACGGTGGTCACAGACATTGAAACGTGTAATGCCCAAGGTGAGCAAACGAAGCAATATTCACAAACACTTGATGATAGCTTTACTCAAATAATCAGTGACATGGATACAATACAAAGTAATTCAGAACGTATTGCCTCAGCGATAGAAGAACAAGGTATTGTAATGAATCAAGTCAGTGGTTCGATTACTGAGTTGCAAGCCATTTCAGACAACAACATCCATTCTGCAAAACAATGTATGGAAGAAGTAGATGGCGTATCTAGCCAAGCTCACGAAATGGATGAAGCGGTAGCGCAGTTTAAAACAAGCTAACGACTGTTCAAAAATCTAACAAAAAAACCCAGCAAATACGCTGGGTTTTTTATGTTAAGAACACTATCTAATAATGTTTTTTCAAATCTTTGACGTTATTTCAACACGTTTACCTAAGTAAAACGTGCTAAAAAACTTATCTCAAACCATGAAGGAATTCATGTCGAGTTGCTGGATTCGATTTGAATATCCCACCAAGTGCCGTAGTAGTCGTTTCGCTGGTTGCGTCCATGACTCCACGAGACTTCACACAGTAATGCACTGCATCCATAGTAATGGCAACATCGTCGGTTTCGAGTAATGTTTGAAGAGCGACAAGCACTTGCTGTGTCATACGTTCTTGCACCTGAGGGCGCTGCGCAAAGAAACGAACAATGCGATTGATTTTAGACAAACCAATAATTTTCTTGCGCGGAATGTAAGCCACTGCTGCCTTACCATCGATGGTAACTAAATGATGCTCACAGGTGCTTGTTACGGTGATGTCTTTTACACGCACCATTTCACTGCAAGCCATTTTGTTTTCGATCACTGTGATTTTTGGGAAGTTCTTATAGTCTAATCCAGAAAACACTTCATCAACGTACATTTTAGCAATTCGACGCGGCGTTTCTTCAAGGCTATCATCAGAGAGATCCAGTTCAAGAAGTTGAAGAATTTCACGCATATGATTTTCAATACGCGCTTTTTTCTCTTCGCGACTCACTTCGTTTGGCAACATTGGAGTCTCAATGCCCTTCTCTACTAGCGCTTTCTGAACTAACAGTGCTGATTCACTCAAACCAGGCATGTTTACTTCTCCCATGCAATCTTTTACCCCTTTTGGATGGGTGACAAGCATACTCGTATTTTGGAATAATTACACCCATATTTTGAGCGAGGTTACTGGGGTCAAACCCTTAACTATGCTATTGTTCCGCAAATAGTTAAGAATAAAAAATGGGGTAATTTATATGGGTTGTTGTGACGCGCCGGGTCTGATGCCAATCGAAGATGCAATGAACAAGATGCTGGGCTCTGTTTCCCCCTTAACGCGAACTCAAACGATGTCTATTGCCGATGCGTGTGGGTTTGTTTTAGCTGAACCAATTCATTCTCCAATCCATGTCCCCCCATTTCACAATTCTGCAATGGACGGCTACGCTATCCGCCGAGCGGACTTGTCCCAAAACGCGATTATGCCCGTGTCGGGTAAGTCATTTGCAGGGCAACCTTTTGTCGGTCATTGGGACAAAGGTGGCTGCATTCGAATCATGACTGGTGCAGAAATACCTGAAGGTTGCGATGCCGTTATCATGCAAGAAAACACGCAGATACTTGAAAATGGCGATGTAGAATTTCTGCAAACCGATGTAGAACTGAAAAACAACATTCGACCAATTGGCGAAGACATTCGCCAAGGTGATTTGGTTCTTGAACTTGGGCATCGATTAACCCCTAGAGATATCCCAATGATCGCCTCGTTAGGCATCGCGAATGTCAGCGTATTTGAAAAACCAAAAGTGGCATTCTTTTCGACAGGCGACGAGCTTAAAACCGTCGGAACCGAGTTAGAAGCTGGGCAGATATATGACAGCAACCGCTATGGCATAAAAGAGCTCATTTTAAATTTTGGTTGCGATGCAATAGATTTGGGCATTATTCCTGATTGCCCAGAAACATTAAAATCAACATTCATTCATGCACAACAACAAGCTGATGTCGTCGTTACTTCTGGAGGCGTCAGTGTGGGTGAAGCTGATTATACAAAAGACATTTTAGAAGAGTTAGGTGAAATCGGATTTTGGAAGCTAGCCATAAAACCCGGAAAGCCATTTGCTTACGGGAAATTAGACAGCGCTTATTTTTGTGGTCTTCCAGGCAACCCTGTTTCAGCTATGCTTACCATGTATGTTCTTGTGCAGCCTTTACTCGCTAAGATCGCTGGTCATTCTAAATGGCAAGCACCAGAATCCATACCGGCAATCACTCGCTCACGTTTTAAAAAATCCCCGGGTAGAACCGATTATCAGCGAGCGATATACAGTATCGAAAATGGGAAGTTCTTTGTTGAATCAACAGGAAACCAAAGCTCTGGTGCATTTCGCTCGATGAGTTTATCAAACTGTTTTGCCGTTTTAGAACGTGAGCGAAACACCGTAGAACAAGGTGAAACTGTTCAAATACAGCTGTTTAACCAAACATTATATTAAGAAAAACTATGGATATTCTTACCGACAGCGAAATGCTTCGCTATAACCGCCAAATTATTTTGAAGAATTTTGATTTTGAAGGTCAGGAAGCACTTAAGACCTCTTCCGTTCTAATTCTTGGTGCTGGAGGATTGGGCTGTGCCGCCTCTCAGTACCTTGCTACTGCCGGTATCGGAAACATTACATTAATCGATGATGATCAAGTCGAGCTTTCCAACTTACAGCGTCAGGTACTCCATACTGACGAGGACATTGGGCTAGATAAGGTAAAATCGGCACAATCTTCGTTGGAAAAATTAAATCCACACATTAACGTTCGAGCCATAAACAAAAGACATGGTGATGAGGATCTTACTGAATTAGTGAAATCTCACACGGTTGTACTGGATTGTAGTGACAACGTCACCACAAGAAACCAACTTAATCGACTCTGCTACCAATCTAAAACCCCTTTAATTTCGGGTGCCGCGATTAGAATGGAAGGTCTCGTCTCTGTTTTCACTTACCAAGAGAACGACGCCTGCTATGAATGCTTGAGTGCGTTGTTTGGCGCTCAAGCCCTAACCTGTGTCGAAGCTGGAATTATGGCACCAGTAGTGGGTATTATAGGCGCAACTCAGTCCTTAGAAGCGATCAAGGTCATCTCCAACTTTGGAAAGCCTTGCGTTGGAAAGCTTCTCACTTTTGATGCCCTTTCTCTTTCTTGGAGAGAAATGAAACTCATGAAAAACCCAAATTGCGATACTTGCAATTAATTTCATTGGTATAGGTAAAAATAAAATCCTTACCTTTTTCTTAGGGTTCTTAAATTTTCTTAGGTCGTTATAGCTAAAAAATTCATCCCGGCAAGTCAATATTCTATAGATTCTCCCTCTTTTCAGCGCACTCTTTTTTGAGTGCGACAAGGTCTGTCTCTCAATATGACGAAAAGTTAATTCAAACTGACTACATATTTGAGAAATTTAAAACGGAAAAAATATAAATCCATACATATCAGTAAGATATAAATGGCATATTCTTTGTATGTATCAGGTTACCGATTTGGTTCAAAGGGTAATCGATATGAAAAAAAGACTCGTGAGTACACTGACACTTGCAATCATGGGCACACTGCCTACCTATGCCCCTGCAAGTACTGTGACCTCTTTTGATACCTGCCCAAGTAAGGCTTTTCTTTTTCAGAGTGCACCTGTTGAAGTTTGGGGAGTAAACCTTGTAACAGGTACAACTGAGCAGCTTAACGCCTCTAACCCTTACTCTGGAAATATCAATGGCGTTGGGTTTGATTTTGGGTTCGCCAATGGTGAAGACGAGTCATCAGGAACCGACAAGCGATTCATTTACGGTTACGACACAACGAACAAAAAAGTGGTACGCGTAGGGAAAAACTACAACGTACAAGAGCTCAATGTGTCTGGGTTACCATCAAACACATTTTACGTAGGAGACGTGTACAACCGAACTTATTACCTTTACAGAAAAAATAGCGGGTTGTACAAAATAGATTTAACACCACTCGATTCGGATCCTAATGCTGCTCTTTCTTTAGACCTTGTTTCTACCAACTCTACTGTCAATTTAACCGATTTCGCTTTTCACCCTGGTAACGGCAAGCTTTATGGCGTAGATAACAATTCGGGCATACTGTACGAATTTGCGATTGACGGAAGCGGTGATATTAATGAAGTCGGTGACGTTGAGCAGTTAGGCACTTTCGGTGCAGGTTACTTCGACGTTAATGGATATTACTACGTATCACGAAATTCAGATGTGAGTTCGGGTGGTGTCGTTGTTCGGGAAGGTGGAAAAATTTATCGAATAGATCTTTCTTTGGACAGTAACGGTGACATTGATACAACGGGTATAACAGCGCTCGAGTTTGCGACCGGACCGACCTCCAATCAAAACGACGGAGCTCGATGTGCCAATGCACCCGTTATAGACGAAGATTCGACCATCGACTTTGGTGATGCACCGGATGTCTATTCTACCCTACTAAATTCAAACGGGCCTCGCCATGAGCTTGATGGATCCACATGGATGGGTGTTTCAACACCAGATGGAGATGCTGACGCCGCACAATCTCCTGCTTCGGATAACACCATTGGAACAGCCGATGAAGACGGCGTTGGTTTCGTTACATCTATTGAACCCGGCTTGGATAATGTTATTACGGTTTACGCTTCTACATCAGGCACACTGAATGCATGGATGGATTGGGAAGGAAACAACCAATTTACGGACACTTACGATCAAGTCATTACCGACTATTCTCTGACGGCGGGGCTAAACACTATTGTACTTTCCACGCCAATCTTGGCTGTTGCAGGTACTTCATGGTCCCGTTTTCGTTTTAGCCAACAGAGTGGACTTAGTTATTCTGGCGGTGCTACGTCAGGCGAAGTCGAAGATCACCAATTCACAATTTCAGACGTAGATACTCGTGTGGAGTTTTTCCCGACAAATGAAGGCTATGTCACCCTAGCTTATGAGGATAACTGGCCTGAAACCGCCGACTATGACATGAATGACTTAGTCGCTCGTTATCAAATACAGCAAACGCTTAAAACGATAAGCGGCACTGAATACGTAGCAAAATCCCTCATAAAAGGAACACTCGATGCCGTAGGTGCAAGCTACCGAAGTGGGTTCGCCGTTAATATCCCTGGCGTAAATAATTCAAACATCGACATGACGAAGACACGCTTGTACCACAACGGGTCGCCAGTTAGCTTCGAAACACTGGAAAGTACCGACACAACGGAAACTACCTTTATCATTATTGAAAACGCAAGAGATGCTCAGGCGAACAGCTGCTCTTACTTTAGAACCGTTAAGGATTGTCGGGAAGAAGTAGCATTAGAATTTGAACTGCACGTTAGTTATATCGACCCTACTCTAAACGGCGCTATCGGTGCGATGCCATACAAACCCTTTATATTTGGAACACCTGGGTATTCTCATGGTTCGGTCTTCAATACCCCTCCTGGGCGTAGTTTAGAAATCCATTTAGCTGACAATGCACCTACAAGTAAGTTTGACGCTAGCTTCTTCGACTTGCCTGGCGAAGACGACAGCAATACGGAAACGGGTAAGTATTTCAAAACAAGCAATAACCTGCCATGGGCAATCATGCTCTTTGAAGATGCAGAAGTAGATACTCAGTGGATTTGGCCAACGGAAGGCACCGATTTATTACAAGCCTACCCCAACTTCCAACAGTACACCGAGACAGGTGGTAACACGCATACAGACTGGTTTGAAGCAGCAAATGCCATTGCTTCGAAATGTTACTAAGGGAGAAACGACATGAAAAACATTAGCTTATCTATTCTATTGAGTCTTTCTCTTACTGCATGCGGAGGAGGTGGTGGAGGCAGCGCCAGTGGGGGCAGTGCCGTTACACCCGTGCCGGATGATTCGCAAGTGGTTACTCCAAACATCAAAACAGAAGATTTGGTCGCACCAGATGGATTTGATTATGATCCAATTGAAAATAGAAATGTCGCAATAGATATTTCATCAACCTCGGTTGCAAGAGCATACCTTTCTATCTACCGGAATTATCACACGCTAAGTGACGGTACATTACTACCAGACTACGGAAGCAGAATTGTTGCAATGCCAATCAAAGATGGAAAAGCCGACCTATCCGTCATTGTTTCAGACAGTTCGGACGACCTGCTCGGAGAGATTTGGTTTTACGACGGTAGTGCACCGCTGCAAACTCGATTTTATGCTTCTCAAGCGATATGGAGCTGGTAATGGCTAGGAACTACTGATATCTAGGAACGACTGATGATTCGGTCGGCAGTTCTTAAAAGATCCCCAACGAAATGACGCAAAGAGAAAAGGGAACACTTTGCGTCATTTCACCCTATACCCCCAAGTATCCGAAGTTACTTGGGGACTTCCTTACCAAGTACGTTCGCCCATTGCGACTTGAGAACCCAGCTCTAGAGTAAAGCCTTTTCCAAATTCAGGGTACTGCTGGTCCATTTTCTCAATCACTTCTTTGCTGTCTTTACTTGAACCAACTGCATTTTCAAAATGAGTTAAGTATTGCTGCGTAAAATCAACAGAGGACATCGAAAATTCAATACCTTTTGTTGCATGCCCAGGTACGACCACATCTGGTTTTAGGTCTTTAATTGATTGAAGCGCTTGCTTCCATAAATCGCGTGATGCTGGTGTCGGTGTATCAGCCATCCAAACGTGTTCTCCGCCTACAACGTTAATACCACCAACCACTGCTTTTATCTTTGGAATCCAAACATAGCTGCGCGCTTTATAATCCTTATCCAACCCTTCGATACTCAGCTTGTGCCCTTCAAGCAAAATTTCGTTGCCATTTAAAACCGAAGGAATCACTGGGAAAGAGGGGGCATTCATACCTAGCTCTGGTCCCCAAACCGCCAGCTTGCCATTCAGCTTTTTCGCTATCGCGTTTGCTGTAGATTCCGTTGAAACAATTTTTGCATTAGGGAAAGCCTCTTTAATGACTTCCAATCCAAAATAGTAATCGGGGTCGCTGTGGCTCACATAGACTGTTTTGAGTTCTTTTCCGAGGTCAAGAATATCGGCAACCATTCTATGCGCGTCGGATTGTTTAAATAGCCCATCAATCAATACCGCCTCTTTCTCGCCAGTAACCAGTACAGACTTTACATTGAAGCTGTCTTCACCCGCATTAAATACATGGAGTTGAAGTGGCTTGGTATCGCCGATCAATTGCAGTTCAGCATTTGCACCAAACGAAACTGAAGCAAGAAGTATGGAAGTCGCGAGCAATTGTTGTTTCATCATATGTTCTCTCTATTAGTGTGCTCACAGTTTATCGTTCCAAATAAACGAATAAATAGACCAATAAATACAACTGTGTTACATAAAATAGAACAATGGAGAAATGAATGTGAAAGGCGTTGGCCGAGATTTATTTAAGCTAGTGGTGTTTGCCCATGTCGTTCGGACGGGGTCATTTACCAAAGCAGCGGATACGTTGGAGATAAGCCGATCGGTTGTAAGCAAACATATTGATGATTTAGAAGACAGCTTGTCTGTTCGTCTATTAAATAGAACAACCCGAACCGTTAGCATGACAGATGTTGGCAAGATGATTTATCAACATGCTGAAAACATCATTGGAGAATACAGTGAAATTTCCTCACGTTCTAACAGTGAACATACTGCTATTAGCGGCAGTGTGAGAATTAGCATGCCTGTCGATTTCGGTGCAACGACTTTAACGCCGATTCTCGCTGAAATTAAACGGTCGCATCCATCATTACATATGGAGATCATATTCGATAACCGAACGGTAAATTTGCTCGAAGATAACATAGATATCGCAATTCGAGTCGGTTGGCTAAAACAAGAGAACTATCCGGTAAGAAAAATAGGCTCTACTGAACATTGGATATGCGCTTCCTCCTCTTTTGAAAAAGAATCAGAAAACTTAACCCCTAACTCCTTAGTGAAATTACCTTGGATACAGAATAGTCAACTTTCAAAGCAAATCGCATTTACGACACCAGAACAAAGTAAAGTTATCAGCGAGCCTGCCGCTACAATGACATGCAATACAGCCCAAGCAACTCGTTTAATGGTACTAGAAAACCTCGGGTTAAGCTTGTTTCCAGCCTTCTATGTGCATGAAGATGTACAAAGTGGGAGGATGATAAGAATGCTAAAAGAATACACACTAAGACCGGTTGATATATTCGCTATTTTTCCTGCCCACCCAATTCCTTTTAAATCTAAGTTCTTGGTTGACACTATTGCAGAAAAGCTGCGAAAACTACCGATGATAGCTGCTTAATACGAAAGATATTCTCACATTCAAACGCGTACAGGTTTTCACATATAACGAGATCCTGTTAGTCGCTTAACTTCAAGGAAAGATCGTCATGACAAAAGCTTTGGTTACACCCTCTTGGCTAGAAAATAAATTAACCAGCGATAAAGTGGTCGTGCTAGATGCCAGTCTAGATCTCATGATCCCAGGAGCACCAGAACCCGCACATGCTGGTTTTATTCCTAGTTCATTACGATTTGACTACGACAAAGTGATTTGTGATAAGCAATCCCCTCTTCCGCATATGATGCCAACTCAAAAAGAATTCCAGCACCATATTCGCTCGCTGGGCATCGATCAGGACACGACCGTCGTCGTCTATGACCAAGCTGGTACTTATGCCTCGCCAAGAGCTTGGTGGATGTTTAAATCCATGGGGTTTAATTCAGTTTACTTGTTAGAAGGCGGGCTCAGAGCTTGGATAAACTCTGGATACAGAACAGTGTGCTCGCTGTCGAATTCAGCGCATTATGGTAATGCTACTGCGAAACTAAACACGAATTTCGTTTATGGCTCACGTGACATACTAAATGCGATCTCTAAAGAAAACCATTACACCTTTGATGCAAGACCAAGAGCTCGTTACGAAGGAAAAGTTAAAGAACCTCGTATTGGCGTTCGTTCAGGGCATATTCCAGGTTCCCATAGTTTGCCTTTTCAAGAAGTGATGAATGGTATTTACTTTAAACCTATTAGTGAGCTGACTCATCTATTTAATAAATGGCATTTAAATTCGGATAGCACGCTCATCTTTAGCTGCGGATCAGGTGTTACGGCTGCTATTTTAGCGGTTGCTGCTTATGAAGCTGGATATGATAATTTTTCTGTCTACGATGGTTCATGGACTGAATGGGGTCAATCGATTGAGCTTCCTATTGAAGTTGGGTAAGCTCTCAAAAATAGTAACAAAGCATAACAATTGAGTGACAACTCAATTGTTATTTGGATAATTCTATATTCCTGCGAATAGTCGCTGTATCGTATCAAGGAAGTCAAAAAGTAGTAATGGCAGACTTAAAAAGGAACATATGGACGCTTTATAGGCTGCTTGCGTTGATAAGCAGTGTGATATTTCTGTTCATTGCTTGGCAACAGTGGCAAAAAGTTGAGCGTTCACACTCTCAAGAGCAATATAACGCCGTTCAGATTTTTACCACGGGCATAACATCACTCCTCAACAATCAAGAAATGGTGCTTGATGTATTGGGAGATAGACTGCTTTCCGAGAATAACTACCAAAGCGAAGATGCAGGTCAGGAGTGGTTAGACAGTTTACTCACCATAAACAACAGCATCGCGGCTTTTGGACTATCAGACCCATACGGCAATATTAGATTAGTCAGTTCTAATCTGAGTATGTTTGCGCAACTTAATCTTTTAGAACAAGACTATACTCGCGAATCCTTCGTGAAAACACTAGCCAGTGACTCTATGGTACTAGGAAGAACCTACTACAAAGAAGACATTGATGAGTTCATTCTGCCAATCAGAAAGTCCATTCGCGACAGTTCTGGAGATGTGCTCGCAGTAATGACGGCTGGTCTTCAACTCGATAGAACGACGCTTTTCAATATCAGGCTGCACGATAGTTTCGAGCACAAAATTGGCGTGATACGAGACGATTATTATATCCAGTTTATGACCGCCTCACACAATACCGCTGTTGATTACACTACCCCTATCTCAGAGTCATTTTTTGATAACCTGATTCACAGCGTTACGGCATCTAATTCTCTTAAGTTGAACGAGCTTAAGGCCAAAGGCATTCCTACCATTGGTTATGTATTGGATCAAGAAAACCCAGCACTTTATGCAATCCAGTACATTCCTAGATTCAACATATGGACTGTATCGGAAATCGATCTGCGTCATATCGCCTACGAATACCTAGGAATCATGACGATTTACCTCATCATATTTGTGTCTATTCAAGCAATTTTCTATTTATTTGTTCGCTCGATAGACAAACATGAAAAAGATCGCCATGAGGAACTTCTGTTTCAAGCAAATCATGACCCACTAACTCACCTTCCAAACCGACATTTCTTGCGCTCTCATATCCATCGCTGGCTAAGACCAACTGCCCCACCATTTTCAATCTTGTTCATGGATATGGATAACTTTAAAAATGTGAATGACAGTTCTGGGCATGACCATGGTGACAAAGTTTTGCAAGAAATAGCTTCAAGATTATCGGAAGCCACAGATGACCAAGCACTTTTGATCCGAGAAAGTGGCGACGAGTTCATAATCGTGACATCAATGACGGACCATTACGAACTTAATCGATTTGCTAACACCATCATTCATAGTTTGTCTAAACCGTACGAAATCGATCAATTCAGTTTTATTTTGGGTTGCAGTATTGGTATTGCCCAGTATCCAGAACATGGTACTAGCCTTGATACTCTTTTGCGTTGTGCGGATATTGCCATGTACGACGCAAAGACTCGTCGAAACTCTGTTAGCTTCTTTACAGAATCCATGCAAAGTAGCTACCTGCATTCAGTCAGGCTAGAACAACGCTTACGGCAAGCGATACAACAAAACCAACTGTATATGGTTTATCAGCCGCAGTTTAATGCTCAGGGCAACCTGCACGGTGTGGAAGCGCTCGTTCGATGGAACGATGATGAGCTAGGGTTTGTGCCACCAGACAAGTTTATTTCTATAGCGGAGTCATGTGGACTTATGCCAACTCTGGGGCAGTTGATCATAGATACAACACTCGCAGAAATGGGGAAACTACAGAAACAACTGGGTTACGACTTTCAAGTCTCAATCAACATATCTGTCCGACAAATCACCCAAGAAGACTTTTTGGATAAGCTAATACTCTCTATTCAGACTCAACGTTTCAACCAACGTAATATCACCTTAGAAATCACTGAAAATCTCTTTATAGAAGATCTGGATATTGTTCGTCCGGTTTGCGAAAGCTTGAATAAATTAGGCGTGGGTATTTCTCTCGATGATTTCGGTACTGGTTATTCCTCTTTAAGCATGTTGGGTGAACTGCCTTTTCATGAAATCAAGATAGATAAAGGGTTTATCGATAACATTTTAACTTGCACTAAGTCTCTTAAGATGGTTCAAAATATTATCTCTATTGGTAAGAACTTCGATATGCAGGTTTTAGCCGAAGGTGTTGAATACGAAAAACATGAAGCAGTATTGAAGGAATGTGGATGCGATCTATTTCAAGGCTACCTTTATGCGAAGCCAATGCCAGTAAGCGCCCTTGCTGCATTTGTTGAGCCGTATGGTCTTCAGCATCAGCAAAACCTTCCCCAAAGCCAAACCGACGTGGCGTAAATCTTATAAATGGCCACAGCCTTTTGACCTAAAAGCAAAGAACAAGCCCACACTCTGTTCTTTGCTTTTTGCTTGTCTGCCGCTTAAGCAAACTTGAGCTTTATCGTATTATTTTTCAATAATGTTCATTTGTTCATCAAGGTTTAGCACCGTAAGAGCAGTACTTACTGTGGTGGCTATAACATCAACCACTCCGGTCCTAAGCGCACCAAGCAAAGCAAGTGGCTTACTGTTCTCGGCAGCAATTGCAATAACATCACTTATGGGGCGAAACTCTTCTAGGTTAAGCCCAATAACCCGGTCACTCATAACCGTGTTAGCCGAGTTTCCCTGTACATCAAAGAAGTCGTAACCAGCAAAGTCGCCAACGACACCTTGGTGTAACCGAGCTTGCACAACTTCTTCTGCCGTAAACCACCCCAAGTCCACCATATAGCTATTTTCACTCATGTCGCCAATACCAACGAGTGCAACGTCTGCTTTACGTGCCAAATCTAATGTTTGCTTTACTGTGCTGTTTTCCATAAAAGCAATTTTTTGCGCTTTGGTTTCTGCGTAGGCTGGAGCGTAAAGCGTTTCAGATGAACCACCATATTTTTTGGCTAATTGGCGACAAATATGGTCGGCATTAAATTTACCGCCTCTAGGGTGAATGCCCCCTATTCCGCAAACAAACTTACAATCTCTTGGTGAAATAACGCCAATATGATGGGCAACGGCTGATACATTTCGTCCTTGTCCTACCGTTATAACGGTTCCATTCTTTAGTGTGTTGTTTAGGTAATTTGAGACCAAACCAGCAACTTGAAGGCGTTGGAGTTCTTCTGTCGGTTGGTCTAGGGCAATCAAAGCCCTCTTAACACCAAACCTTTCAACTAATCTCTGTTCTATTTTCGCGCTAAAAACAGGGTGGTACTTTACTGTTATTTCAACAATGCCTTCGTCGCGCGCTTGTTTAAGCATGCGTCCAACTTTTGCACGAGAAATGGAAAACTTCTTAGAAATTTCTTCTTGAGTTGCTCCATCCTGATAATAGGCAACCGAAATCTCTGTGAGCAAATCGCTATTTTCTGAGTTGATGTCGTTTTTTGCGGTCATAATTCATTTGGTCCGGTCCAAAAGTGGTGTGTAGAATAATAATTTCAGTGCCAAATGGCAATCTTTTGCTCATCAGGGTTACATTTACTCACTACTACTTTTGAAGTCTTTCTGGTTTGATTTTGGGACTGTTGAGTCAGGCAAACGTTTAATTATTTAGTGGTTGTGAGATAAATTACGTTTCACTGATTTTTCTGTATTGTGACATCAATCAATGATTGACTTTGATCGCTGATCGATTAAATATGGCTACATCATTTACTCACTCATCGAGCATATGTTCATGACAAATGTTCGCTGAGCCAAAAACGTTTTAAAGCGGGCGAAATTTGGATTCACTTTTCGTCTGACTTGCTTGCAATTTAGTGCGCGTAAAAAGTCTATCGCGCCCAAGAAATAGGATGATCGTAATGAGCAATAAGTTAGAGCAACTTCGTAAACTCACCACTGTAGTCGCTGATACGGGCGAAATTGAAGCTATTAAGAAGTACCAGCCAGAAGACGCAACAACTAACCCTTCTCTAATTCTTAAAGCGGCTCAAATTGCAGAGTACGCGCCACTGATTGACCAAGCGATCGATTACGCTAAAACTCAAAGCTCAAACAAAGAACAGCAAGTTCAAGACGCTTGTGACATGCTTGCTGTAAATATCGGTAAAGAAATCCTAACGACTATTCCAGGTCGTATCTCAACAGAAGTAGACGCTCGCCTTTCATACGACACAGAAGGCAGTGTTGCAAAAGCTCGCCAGCTTATCAAAATGTATAACGATGCAGGCATCACAAATGATCGTATCTTGATCAAACTTGCGTCTACTTGGGAGGGCATCCGCGCAGCAGAAATTCTTGAGAAAGAAGGCATCAACTGTAACCTTACGCTTCTGTTTTCTTTCGCTCAGGCTCGTGCGTGTGCCGAAGCAGGTGTTTTCCTTATTTCTCCTTTCGTGGGTCGCATCATGGATTGGTACAAAGCAAAAGAAGGTCGTGACTTCGAAGCTTCTGAAGATCCAGGTGTCGTTTCTGTAACAAGCATCTACAACTACTACAAAGAATACGGCTACAAGACTGTTGTTATGGGTGCAAGCTTCCGTAACATCGGTGAGATTCTTGAACTAGCAGGTTGTGACCGCTTAACTATCGCTCCAGCACTACTTGCAGAGCTAGAAGCAGCAGAAGGCGATGTAGTTGAGAAACTGGTTGATTCAAACGGTGCGAAAGAACGCCCTGCTGCACTTAACCACGCTGATTTCCTATGGGATCATAACCAAGACGCAATGGCGGTAGAGAAACTAGCAGAAGGCATCCGTAACTTCGCTATCGACCAAGGTAAACTAGAAGCGATGATTGAAGCTAAGCTTTAATCCAATACTAATTCAAACCTAGGGGAACGTTTTCGTTCCCCTATTTATCTCTTCTTTATTTTTTAGTTATTCAATATTATTTGGAAGTAATTATGGATCACTCTCTACAATCTAGAAAGCACCTAGCTAACGCTATTCGTG
>NZ_BFAQ01000034.1 GCF_002933855.1 Vibrio penaeicida | reverse complement strand
CGTCGTTGGCATTTCGCACGGCTACGTCTAAGCCTCGGCTTTGTACATTCAAACGGTTTGAGATCTGTAGACCTGCTGCGTCGTCTTTTGCACTGTTGATTTTGAAACCTGAAGACAAGCGCTCCATGGATAGGTTTAAGTCACTTGTTGCGTTGTTTAAGTGACGCTGCGCTGTCATTGCTGATACGTTGGTGTTTACAGTCATGCCCATGATGTATTCTCCAATTGATTTTCCGATATTACGGTCTCCGCCGTCGCGGAAAACCAAGCGTATTTCTCTCTCGTGCTTTTTATAACGGCTCAGATGAAAAGATCTTTAGCAAAAATTCATCTGTTAATAGATGAATTTTCAAACTGAAATGAAATCAATATATTAAGGACTAAAAATCATACTGGACTGTACATAAATCAAGGGTATTAGAGTCGCCACTTGTACTATTCAAACGGGGTGCAGTAAAAAATCATATCGAAATCAGCTCAGCTTCCATTCGTAAACGCTCTCAAGATTCGTTTCCTCAAAGACAATTCAATCGAATAGCCTGCGCATCAGCCAATTATTGAGGTTGAGGTAATAAAAAAGATCAGAGCACGCTCTGATCTTTAAGGTTTGTTAACCAGGATATTTAATTAACCTAATAGGCTCATCGCAGCGTTCGGTGCTTGCTTAGCTTGCGCAAGAATAGAAGTTGAAGCCTGTTGTAAGATCTGTGATTTCGTCATCTTAGTGGTTTCTGACGCGAAGTCCGTATCTTTAATTCGGCTCTTCGACGAGTTCACATTCTCATTGATGTTATCTAAGTTACTGATTGCGTGATCAAAGCGGTTCTGGAACGCCCCTAACTCTGCACGGTGGCTATCCACATACTTAAGTGCAGCATCAATGATGGCAACAGATTCTTGTGACCCAGAAACAGTGGTCACATCAATACTATCAACGGTAACGTCTTGCTTTGGACCCATTGTAAGTTCACCAGCAAGCCCACCACCAAATGTTAGGTCGCTGGATACTTTGTTATTGCCGGCAAAAATTTGCAGATTACCTTGTTCGCCGACCGATGCTTTCACTAAATCAGTTTGACCATTAATGTACGTTGCCAACTCTTCAATATCGTCGCCATCTTTAGCGTTAATGGTCAGCGCCTGTGCTTGGCCAAAGCTGTCCGTCAAGTTAATCGTTAAATCTGATGCTGCAGCGGATACTGTCCAGTCTTTGTCTTTGCCGTTAGCCGCTTGATAGCTCTGACCACCCATCAGCGAGTTATCGCTGCGCATGTCTTTTAGTGTCAACATAACAGCTTCACCGTTATCAGCACCGATTTGGAACGATTTAGTGCCGTAAGTACCATTTAGTAACTTGTTACCACCAAAAGATGTTGTCTCCGCTATTCGGTTCAGTTCATCATTTAATGCAGTTACTTCTTCCTGAATAGCAACACGCTCGGATTTAGAGTTGGAACCGTTTGCCGACTGCAAAGACAAATCACGCATACGTTGCAGAATGTTGGTGGTTTCATTCATCGCACCTTCGGCAGTTTGAGCAATAGAAATACCATCATTAGCGTTTCGAACTGCGACATCCAAACCACGGCTTTGAACGTTCAAACGGTTGGAGATTTGCAAACCAGCAGCGTCATCTTTTGCACTGTTGATTTTGAAGCCTGATGACAGGCGCTCCATAGATGTCGTTAGATCGCTTGCCGCGTTATTAAGATGGCGTTGTGCTGTCATCGCCGATACGTTGGTATTTACTGTCATGCCCATGATTACTGCTCCAAATGATTTTCCGATACTACGCTTTCCGAGCTTATGCTTCGGAAAACCAAGTTGATTGATACCTAAGTGACCTAACAAATCAGAATCAAAAGTCACTTGGGTATTTTCAAGATGAAACAGTTAACGACACGACGTTTTTTTACTTGAGGCATTTTTTAAGAAAAAATGGATTTTTCAGCTTAAGTGGTTACAAATAAATCAAACGCGATATATTTTGTCATTTCCTTCTAAAGTTAGTATTTCTCTTGCCGATACAACTTTCTTTTTTCTCTTGTAGCCCTTATATAGAAAGGCTTGAAAAGGAGGTTACTATTTTTACTAAGTGAAGATTCAATAAAAACCAACCTCTCAAATTCAAGACAACTTTGCAGTATGCTTTCCAAACAGCCTTATTGACTCAGTAAAAAATGCCGTTCTAGATTATAAACCCAAGTAACCTCAATTTAATTAGGTATATGCGGCTATTTGTACCAATACGGGGCGTGTTTTTTCTCGTGAAACTCCTCTGCATCATGCCCAATCCAAAGCTCTGCACCTGTGCTTTCTAAAATTTTATCTACTTTTTCAAAGGCGAGTTTGCTTTGGCTTACCTGATTAAAAATTGGAATGGCGCGTAACCTGCGATTTTCACGAGTATGGTACAGGTCACCAGATAAAATGATGGGGCCGTATTCAGGCAGATCAACATACAAAACTTGATGACCTGGCGAATGCCCGTATGCGGAGACAAGAACAACGGAGCCGTCACCAAACACTTGATGGTCACCCTCTATCACTTTTGCATTGGGTTTTAGGCTTGCGTAATCATCCTGATTGAAGCCGTAGTTTTTAAATTTTTCTTGATCGAAAGCGATGTCATATTCTGGTTTTTGGATTAACCATTGCGCATTTGAAAATTTATATGCATTACCGGAATGATCCCAATGAAGATGCGACAACGCGAGATGTTCGATGTCATTAGCATCGAGGTTTAGCAATTCCAATTGAGAAGATAGGGTTTTCTTCACTGAGAAATGAAATGCACCATCCATCACTTCAATACCTTCCTTCTGCGCGACAAATTTGTCGTTAATACCCGCATCCCAAAACAGTTTGCCTTTCGGGTGAGAGATAACATAGCAACTGTTCACCATTTTTATGGGGTTATCGTTGGTTGCTTTTGGGTTAAACATAGTGGGCTTTCGCGCCTCAATTCGACCACAGTCAATGATGCTGATAGCAACGTTCACGTTACCTTTAGTCGAAAATTGAGAAAAGTTGACAGGCTGAGGCGCTGAGTTAGGAGTAGGGTTTATCACGCTGGCTTGTACAGGCAAAACTGAAGCTGTTAATAAACCAAAAAGAATGCGGTGTAATGTCATTGTTTGAATCCTCTCATGAATTTCTCATCATGTTATAGACCCAAAAATGATAATTAAATACGATACATTGAAAGCAACATCCCATAAATGGGATTATAATTCTAGCTAATTTGAAAACACCTATAATGATTAATTTCAATGATTTACAAGTACTTAAAGCTATCGCCGATAAGGGGAGCTTTAGTGCGGCAGCACAAGTGCTCAACATGCCCACCAGCACAGTAAGTCGAAGACTTTCAGAGCTGGAAAAAGAATTGGGCGTCGCTTTGATTCAGCGTACCTCACGTACCGCGACCTTAACGGAAGCAGGCAGTATATTGAACCAACAAGCGAGCCCTCATATACAAGGGTTGATTGATAGTGTCTCTTTTTTGCAGGAACAAAGCAGTTCGATAAGTGGAAAGCTCACCGTCGTTTCACCTATTTTCATGTCCTATTTTCGCCTTTCGTCATGGATTGCCGAATTTCAGGCTCTGCACCCAAAGCTTGATATTGAATATCGCATCAGCAATAAACTTGATGACTTACTCAGTGATCAAATTGATGTGGCAATCCGACCCGGACCACTGAAAGATTCTAGTTTGGTTGCACGTAAACTTTACCAAACCAGAATGAGTATATTTGCGAGTCCTGCATGGCTTAAAAAACATAAACTGCCTAAACACCCATCCCAATTAAACCAAATTGAATCACTTACGATCCCTTACCTAGCCAAAGATTGGCGTGTTTTTAAGGGTAATCACAGTGAGGTCATCGCGACGCGATATCGTGTTTTCAGTAATGATTTTGGACCACTATCTGAAGCGTTAATTCACGGAGATCAACTAGGCGTTTTGCCGACAACGTTTGGCGAAGAGTTTGTGAAAAAAGGTCAATTGATTAAGTTGCTTCCGGACTACCAAGTGGAGACCCCGGGTCCGATTTACGGTGTGTATCCATCGAAGAAATACTTGTCTCAGAAAACACAAGTATTACTGCACTTTCTTGAGGTGAAGTTTTCTCAGCTTTAGATCTGAGTGCATTTATCGTTTGGTACAGGGATTAGCCCAATAGAGTCAAAGCAATATTTGGTGCTTGTTTGGCTTGAGCTAGAATGGTGGTACTGACTTGTTGCAGCATTTGCTGCTTTATCATTTCGACAGACTCTTTAGCAAAATCGGTGTCTTTGATTCGACTGTTGGAAGATGCGAGGTTCTCATTAATGTTATCTAAGTTACTGATAGCATGATCGAATCGATTTTGAAAAGCCCCCAATTGCGCACGGTGGCTATCCACATATTCCAACGCCGTGTCAATCACTGAAACCGCGCGTTGAGCACCACCAACGTTAGTAATATCGAGGTCATCAACCGTTTCTAGAGCTGGCCCAGACATCGCTAATTGAGAAGCCAAGCTGCCACTGAACGTAATCGGGCTGGCAACGACATCTGCCGAGGCAAAAATTTGTAATTGCCCATCTTCGTTAACAGACGCCGAAACGTGATCGGTTTGCCCGTTAATGTAAGTTGCCAGCTCTTCAATATCATCGCCAACTTTTGCCTGAACATTGACATTAACGAGGTCCCCTACCTTGTCGGTAAAACTGAGGCTAAACTCGTTTTGCCCTGCACTAACCGTCCAGCTTGAGTCCGCTTTTCCTGCCGCCATGTAACTTGCTCCCCCCATGGCAAGGGTATCCGAACGCATATTACTAAGTGATACATTGACAGCTTCACCAGCACTGGCTCCGATTTGAAAAGCGGAAGTGCCATACGTTCCATTAAGGAGTTTTTTGCCACCAAACGATGTGGTTTCTGCAATCCGATTGAGCTCGTCGTTGAGCGCACTCATTTCTTCTTGAAGAGCGATTCGTTCTGCTCGGCTGTTTGAACCATTTGAAGACTGCAACGACAAATCACGCATTCGTTGCAGAATATTCGTGGTTTCTTTCATCGCTCCTTCTGCGGTTTGCATAATGGAGATGCCATCGTTAGCATTGCGCACCGCGACATCCAAACCCCGCATTTGTGTTTCCAATCGATTGGAAATTTGCAAACCCGCAGCATCGTCTTTTGCGCTGTTAATACGACTCCCTGAAGCAAGCCGCTCCAAAGATTGATTCAACGCCTGAGTCGCCACCCCGAGATTTCTCTGGGCGACCATCGCTGAAACATTTGTATTAACCGTAACGGCCATAAACCTTCACACTCAAAATAAGGGTATTCAGCTCTATAGCGGCAGTGGAAAAGAAACCTTTAGCAAAAATTTGAATATTTTTTATCCAGAGGGAAATTTCAGTACACGGACTGGGATTGTCATGCCCAAGCTGACGCTAAAGACGCTCTGTAGCCAACATCGCTTGGGCATATTTCGACATAACAAAGCTTTGTTATCAAAAGGCTTTGTTAAGATAAAATGGCAGCCTTAAACCAAACCAACATTAAGGCTGAATAACATTACGAAAATTCTAGAGAAGACAACATGGATTGCGAAGGTGCAAAGAAATACGCCCCTGTCACTGCTGTTGTGAAACGCAGGAGTTGGTCTGTTTTTCCATCTGTTTCACCGTACATACTCTCAAGCATGGCTTTAAAGTTATGAAGCGTATGGCAGTAAGCAATAAACAACAAACCGTGATCACCAGACACACTGCCATAAGGCAAACTATGGCGAACAATCTTAAGCCCTTTCCCTTCTTCTTTTATATCAACACGTCCAACGTGAGATGCCGCCGGAACGTCATCCAATTCAATTGAATCAGGCTTAGTTCTTCCTACCACTTTTTCTTGCGCTGACACGTTGAGTCGATTCCAAGCAGGCAAGTTATGCACGAAGCGCTGAAGCATCACGTAGCTGCCACCAGAAAACTCCCCTTCAGGGATAATGGCAACCTCATGGCGCTGCTCACCTTCTGGGTTTTCTGTCCCATCAACAAAATCCGTCATATCACGCGAGTCGAGATAGCGATAACCATAAGTTTCATCGACGAGATCTACGTATTCAGCAATTGGTGTTAAGAACTTACGTAGAGCAAAAAAGTGCAAGTCGTGACGATCGGAATGGCAGTGAATCAGAAAATCGACATCTGTCGACGGTGCAATCACCTTGTCTTTTCCCAGTTCGCGAAAGGGTTCTAACTCGCTAGGCATAGGTTGATTCAGCTTCGACCAGAATTGATGCGTGAAAGACACGGTCAGTTTTACATTAGCACCTTGCTGCTGATTGATCTCGTCCACTAAGGCTGGCAGCGTTTGAAGCGAAGACAATACCGTTTGAGGTTCGCTCGTGATTTTAAATAAAGAGTAAAGCGCGAAAGGGCTTCCTTCCGGTACAATCGCAGTTTGCGGATTCGACATATTTATTCTCACATTTAGTTAGCTTTATTGTTCCGTTTCTTGATGAACGGATGTACCCAAGTAATATCAAGAGGCTCTGAATCCAGCATCTTGAGGTCACTTGGGTATAGGTATATAAAAATATAGTGCCATAAACGTGAGTCACAAAAGTGCAAGCAATATCAAAGAAGTGTGATCTTTATTTCATTATTTTCAAACATTCTTTCAATCGGCGGCTTTTCCAAACAAACAAAAAAAACCACACGAGCAAAACTGCCGTTATAGAATGCGACCAGCTAAACACCCCGTTGTCGAGTGTGATTTGATAGATGACCAAACCAAAATGCCCGCCAATCAGTAGTAAGGTGAGCCCTCTCCCCCAACTAATGAAGCGATTTATCCATGTTCTATCTGGGTTTCGAAAGCCAATTAGCCACATCAGTAAAATGGAAGGAAGACCAATGGCTAACCCAAGATATAATGTGTCTTTTACTGGATAAATGATTTCAAGAAGCTTACTGCCAGACTCTCGGCTGACCCCTGCTACAACAAATACTACCCATGCCTTAGCTAGAAATATCCAACCGAGCCAAAGCCAAATCGGCGCTTTTAGATAACCATGTTTGTCGTAGTCTTCAATTGGATAGCGCACTATCACCTCTGCATTTCATAATGGTAGACTAGGGTTTCACCCTATAGGCCAAACATATCAATCCCCGGTTAGCAATGAAACAGAAAAAAAACACTCCATCTGCAGAAACACAATCTGATGCGCAAAAAATTGCTAAAGCTACGCAAAAGCCTGGTCAAACAAAGGAACAGACCAAGCTAATTGCGCAAGGTATCGAAAAAGGCATTGCGCTGTACAAAAAACAACAGAAAGAAAGGCAGCGTGAAGCCGATAAAGCGAAGAAAAAAGCACAAAGAAGCAAACAGCAAACAGATTCGGTTGAAGAGCATCAACCGACCGAGCCAATGACAACAGAAAAGTCATCCAATCTATTGCCTTGGATTCTTCTTATCGTGAGTTGGGTAGGCTTTATTGCGTATGTAATGGGCAACCAATATGTATAAGCTAGGTTGGCGCTGTCTTGCTTTTGCCATCATTCCTTTAATAACGGCGTGCTCTACACCATCGGAGAAATTGATTTCAGATGCTCAGAAGGTATCTGTGTATGCCGATTCAGCCATTGTCGCTTCGGGCTGTGTATGGAAAGGTGAAGTCACTGGCAGCGAGGGCCATTGGTACTCATTTTTGTTCTACAACAATGACGCCATGATTCAGGGTGCGGTAAATGACATAAAAAATCAGGCAGTAAGCCTAGGTGCGAACCGGGTTTACCTGAACAGCCCAATTCACTTTAAAACATCCGTTACTTTTCTAGGCAACGCTTACCTTTGCCAGTAACTCATTATTGATTGATTCGCGAATACCAAAAAACCAGCCTACAACGTCGTGGGCTGGCTTACGGATTTTTTAGCGATCAAACGCTATCTACCTTAAACTCTGTTCTATCTTACAGATCTGTTGTCCCGAGTAATCTTGTTTTTTATCTAGGTTTCTAGTCACCTTACATGCTCCTAGTCCCCTTATTTTCCCGCTAATAACCCGCTTTCCCCCTAATACCCTAGGGTCGATGCAATCTCTTTTTGTCTATCTAAAACCCATTGGCTATCAAATGGTCCCCAATCAGATAATTGATAATACCCGTCGTTATGGCGACGTCCATCCTGCACAAACATTAGCTCGATACCCAAGCCTGGTAAGGCTTTCAATACATCTTGGATTGTTCGTCTAGGCCAACCTGTAATTTCTATCAGCTTAGGAACATTGGGTCTTTCTAGGCTTTCAACCAACAAAGCCAAATATAGTCGTCTTGCAAATACAGGATTCAATTCCATTGATGCCTCCTACCACTGTATTTTTTGCTAGAGCTAATCGCCCTAGAGACCTGCTACTGAGGTCTTGATTATTTCCCCACGCCAACTGGGTCTATTCACATTATTGGTTTTCTGGCACGCGGAATGTTGCGCGTGATCAAATTTGATGAGATTGGAGGTGATTAACTTCTCGTTTATCGTACGTGAACCGATTTGTTTCTATTGGGAATAGCCGATTTCACTGATAAACACCAATTACTTACTAAAAGCTCAATATGGAACGTCAATTTTGCTCCTACACACGGTTTCCTCTTGCCCCACTTTTTCAACCTGATAGGATTTGGGCTTCGAAAGAAAAAAGGACAAGAAAACGCTATGGCAAACACTATGTATGGCATTCCTAACTGCGACACAATTAAGAAAGCAAAAAAGTGGTTAGAAGCTGAAAGCATCGCATACGACTTTCACGATTACCGTAAACAAGGTATCGATAAATCCATGGTTGAGACTTTCTGCGAGAAATTGGGGTGGGAGCAAGTTTTAAACAAGCGCGGAACAACATTCCGTCAGCTATCTCAAGAGCAAAAAGATTCACTCAATGAACAAACCGCGGTTGAATTGCTGGTAGAACATCCAGCCATGATCAAGCGCCCTATTTTAGTGGTAGAAAACACATACCACATTGGTTTCAAAGCCGAACAGTACCAAACTATTTTTAAGTAAGTAAGGATTTTCAAGGATGACAGACAGCCCTGTATTGGCGCTTGCCAAAGATCTCATTAGCCGCCCATCGGTCACTCCGTTGGATGAAGGCTGCCAAGAACTCATGATCAACCGCTTAAAAGCGCTAGGGTTTGAAATTGAAATCATGGTGTTTGAAGACACCACTAACTTCTGGGCTCGCCGTGGCACGGAGTCACCACTGTTTGCCTTTGCTGGTCACACAGATGTTGTGCCAGCCGGTCCACTAGAGCAATGGCACACTCCACCATTTGAACCAACCGTCATTGATGGGCATTTGCATGGTCGTGGTGCCGCTGATATGAAAGGCTCACTGGCCTGTATGGTAGTGGCGGTTGAACGTTTCATTGCTGAAAACCCTGACCACAAAGGCTCTATTGCATTTTTGATTACATCGGATGAAGAAGGCCCATTCATCAATGGTACAACTCGAGTTGTAGATACCCTTGTTGAGAGAAACGAAATCATCGACATGTGTATCGTCGGTGAACCTTCAAGTACGCTGCACGTTGGTGATGTCGTTAAAAATGGTCGTCGTGGTTCAATTACTGGCGATCTTGTTGTTAAAGGCACACAAGGTCATGTCGCTTACCCTCACTTGGCGAATAACCCAGTGCACCATGCATTGCCTGCATTAGCGGAATTGGCTTCCACAAAATGGGATGAGGGTAATGAATACTTCCCACCAACCAGTTTCCAAATTCCAAATTTGCATTCTGGTACAGGTGCCTCGAACGTTATTCCTGGCGAATTCAATGTTCAATTCAACTTCCGCTTCAGCACTGAATTAACCGATGAAGAAATCAAACGCCGCGTACATTCCACGCTAGACTCTTACGGGTTAGATTACGACCTTAACTGGACTTTAAGTGGTCACCCATTCCTAACCGATACAGGTGAGCTTAAAGAAGCCATTGTGCGTGCTGTCGAAAGAGTGAATCACAAGAAACCGGAATTGCTAACAACGGGTGGCACTTCAGACGGTCGCTTCATTGCGACCATGGGCGCGCAAGTTATCGAACTTGGTCCAGTTAACGCAACCATTCATAAAGTGAACGAATGTGTGAGCGTAGCAGATTTAGAGCTTCTGACTGACATGTACGAAGCAACATTAGAAGAGCTATTGGCAAACAAATGACTCCAGCCCAACTGACCGGACAAACCCAATCCCACCTTATTGAGCACATCGTTGGTGCTCAAAAGGTACAAGCTTGCCCAGAAGCAGGAAAGGCATTAACTGCCCTGCACAAGGAAGCTAAGAATAAAGGGTTTGAACTGGCAGTCGCCAGTGGATTTCGAGACTATGAACGTCAAAAATCCATTTGGAATGCTAAGTATTCCGGTCAGAGGGCTATCTTAAATAGTCAATCCAACCCTATTGATCCCTCTACGTTGTCTGACGAAGAGAAAGCTGTCGCCATTTTGCGTTGGTCTGCATTACCGGGCGCAAGCCGTCATCACTGGGGGACGGATTTCGATGTGTATGCTAAGAACTGCTTGCCTGAAAATACACAGCTGCAACTTGAACCTTGGGAATACCAAACGGGTCATCAGCAAGATTTTTCAGAATGGTTACAAGAAGCGATGCCAGAATTCGGTTTTTTTCTTCCTTATCGTGAAGATTTGGGTGGTGTCGCAATTGAGCCTTGGCACATAAGCTACCGTAGTGTTGCGAGTAAAAATCTCGCTTCATTAACGACTGAAATAATTCGTGAGGCATTGCACCTCTCCCCTATTGAAGGACAAACAGTGGTGCTGCCTTTACTGGATACCCTATACAATCGCTTCATAATAAATGTGAGGGACTAAGATGGAATTTCTAACTAACCCTTGGGTCATTATCACCATTGTTTTGGCTGTCGTTATCGGTAACATTGCGGCATTAAAATACACCGCAAAAATGAAGTTTACGCCACCCGGAAAAGGGAAAAAAGACTTAGATAGGCTTAACGAGCTAGACAAAAAAGCCCACACCAAAGATAAATAAAAAGAGCCAGTCAATTGACTGGCTCTTCTGATTTTTTCATACCGATAGATTTATGATATCGACAAACTTAAAGCGATTTCTCTGCAATCTTAGCCAAGATTGGCGCTAAATCAGTAAGCAACTGTTCACTGATAGGCTTATCAGAACTGTCCGTTACGTTGATAGATGTTCTGTTGTCCAAGTCACCCATCAAGAACGTAAATGAACTACCACTCAAGTCTAACGGCTTAACACCAATTTCTTGCCAGAATTCATCATCTGGTTTGGCGTACTTCACCTTAATAATACCTTGGGACTGGTTGCGTTCTTCAATATTAAAACCAATTTGCGGCAAAATAGTTGGCATGTGTTGCCACAGTGTCGAGTATGGCGCTCGAGCGATAATAACAGGTAATCCACTGCGGTCTTTACCAAGACTGATAGGAATACGTTTCACTAACTCCTGAGCCTTTAACGCCGCTTCAGCAC
This sequence comes from Vibrio penaeicida, assembly GCF_002933855.1. Classification (GTDB taxonomy): domain Bacteria; phylum Pseudomonadota; class Gammaproteobacteria; order Enterobacterales; family Vibrionaceae; genus Vibrio; species Vibrio penaeicida_A. Next base: position 162,392 of record NZ_BFAQ01000034.1, on the reverse strand, counting down.
GCAAATTCTGATCATACGTTGAGGTTACTAAGTTAGTCATCAGAATGTTGTAGCGCTCTTTATCAGTCGCTTTAACAGGCTTAACTTGATTGCCTTCACGCCAATCAATAAGTGAAATTTTGAAGCCGTAGCGACGATTCGATTCCAACTTTTCTATTGAATAACGGCTGCCAATCTCAGAGTCTTCATCTTCCGACTTCCACGTTACCCATTCCGTTTCGATACGAGTATTTGTGTTTTCTCTCAACCTAATGCCTTGGTTTGAGAGCATCTGTAAAGCAGTTCGCCATACTTTCTCTTGTTCCGTTTCTCGAACCAACCACAAAGTTGCTTCACCGTCTTTCACTTCTGAACGTGCACCAGGAATTAAGTCCAAAATTTGTTGAGGTGGACGAATATCAACGTTTTTACCAATCCCACCTGTGTACTCACCCGCTGGAATATCGTAGTTAGGATAGAACTGCGGTGTGGCACCTTGTGGAAGCGACCACTCTTTTAGCGGCGTTGAATCAAGGTATGAAAAATCATCTTTAGCCTGGCGGCGAGATGAAGGATCACTTGAACAAGCAGCGAGAACAAAAACAGCCAGTGAACCGATCACTAGCTGACGTGAAAACTTCATTAAAACTCCTAAATACAACCCGAAGCTCTTGGCTTCGGGGTTAACTTTATTGGGTTCGTTGGTTTGACCCTAGCTGATCCCAGCTTCTGCTAGAGACTTTTCAATGACTGGCTGAGCCTCTTCAGAAAGCTCCGTCATTGGAAGTCTTAGGCTACCATTTGCAATCAAACCAAGTTTATGCGCAGCCCACTTAACTGGAATAGGGCTAGCTTCAATAAACAGGTTTTTGTGCAACGTCATCAAGCGTGCATTGATGGATTCCGCTTCTTCGAACTCTCCATCTTGAGCTAAGTGCATGATTTTCGCCATATCTGCTGCTGCGATATTGTTCGTTACAGAGATTACGCCATGACCACCTAACTTACAGAATTCGAGCCCTGTCGAGTCATCACCACTTAGTAAGATAAAATCTTCGCCACAAAGTTCACGGTGAATTGCAACTCTTTCTAAATCACCTGTCGCATCTTTCAAAGCAACGATGTTTTCAATTTTGGCTAAACGAGCCACGGTGGCTGGTTGAAGATCAACCGCTGTGCGACCTGGTACGTTATAAAGAATAATAGGCACATCACTGGCTTCAGAAATGGCTTTGTAGTGCTGGTATAAACCTTCTTGGGTCGGTTTGTTATAGTAAGGCGTAACACTTAGCACACCTACGATACCAGAGCCTTGAAGCAAGCGGCTGAACGTCACTGATTCGTGAGTTGCGTTTGCCCCCGTTCCCGCAACAACAGGAATACGACCATCGGCGTACTCTACTGCTTTGCTCACCACCTTGACATGCTCTTCGATTGTTAGAGTGGCCGACTCACCCGTAGTGCCAACAGCGACGATTCCATCGGTGCCCGCTTCTACGTGGTATTCAACAAGTTGCTTCAGGCTTTCGAAATCCACTTCACCTTCATTATTAAACGGTGTCAAAAGCGCAACCCAGCTTCCAGAAAACATGTCCATCTCCTTAATAAATTCTTATACCAAATGGCGTCACTTCAACGACCCCCAGCAGGTCTACCTCAGCTCAAATGGGCTTCTTGCATGGTACTGTAACATCCTTGAATAAAACAAGGGTTCAGAGCGCCTTAGATGACAATCTCACGTTAATAATTGGAGGTGAAGCATGGATTGGTCGAAAATTTATCGAATTGGGTAAGTTTTCAGGTTTGCACACTGAAATTCTCAGTCGGTATCCGGGCGAATAGTAGGAACTGTGCTAACATGCAAATTAACAGTTATTGAAAAATTGCCTCCTCATGTTACAACATTTAGTGATTACCGCTGTTGGTACGGATCGCCCGGGTATCAGTAATCAAATTACCCATTTGGTTACTGAATCGGGATGCAATATTATCGACAGCCGCATTGCACTCTTTGGCAGCGAATTTACGTTGATTATGTTGTTGTCTGGAAACAGCAACAGCTTAGCCCGAGTAGAAACTCGCCTCCCTCTTTTAGGTCAAGAACATGATCTGATTACGATCATGAAACGTACCTCTCCCCATCAGCACCCTGATCATGTCTATCGGATAGAAGTCTTTGTCGAATCCGAAGACAAACTAGGGTTGACTGAGAAATTCACTCAGTTTTTTGCTGACCGACAGATCGGTATGTCTTCACTTAGTGCGCAAACTATCGATAAATCCAAGGTCGAAAAAGAACAGAATCAATTTCATATTGCGTTGACAGCCCACGTCGATGGCGAATGTAACTTGATGCAATTGGAAGAGGATTTCCAATTACTGTGTTCGCAGCTATCGGTTCAAGGCTCACTAAATTTCATAAAAAACAGCCAATAAAAAATAAAGGATCGCTCAATGGAAACTTTGACTGCTGGCGCGCCTGCTCCAGCCTTTTCACTATTAGATCAAGACGGTAACACCGTGAAATTATCTGACTTTGAAGGCAAAAAGGTATTGTTCTACTTTTACCCTAAAGCCATGACTCCGGGTTGCACCGTGCAAGCTAAAGGTCTGAGAGATGTCAAAGCCGAACTGGATGCACACAATGTTGTGGTTCTTGGTGTTAGCATCGACCCAGTAAAACGCTTAGGTAAATTCATCGAACGAGATGAACTCAACTTCACCCTACTTTCTGATGAAGATCATGCCGTTGCTGAACAGTTCGGTGTTTGGGGCGAGAAAAAATTCATGGGAAAAGTGTACGACGGCCTGCACCGCATCAGCTTTCTTATTAATGAAGAAGGTGTAATTGAACATGTGTTCAACAAGTTCAAAACTAAGACGCACCATGAAGTTGTGTTGGATTATTTCAACCAATCTGCGTAAGAATTGACTGAAAAACCAAAAAGACCTCTGATATCAGAGGTCTTTTCTATATTTGTGCTCAAGCTAATCGGAATTAGGTATTGGAACTTTTGATTCCGTATTGGGCAGCGCGTTAATGACGGCTTTCACCAACGTTGCTAAAGGAATGGCGAAGAATACTCCCCAAAAACCCCACAGCCCACCAAACACCAGCACCGAAACAATAATCGCCACTGGGTGCAGGTTCACCGCTTCAGAAAACAGCACTGGAACCAGTACGTTACCATCAAGCGCTTGAATGATGCCATACGCAACAAGAAGCCAGTAAAACTGTGGTGTTAACCCCCACTGGAATAACCCGACAATGGCCACTGGTACAGTAACTGCCGCTGCACCGATATAAGGAATCAGCACAGACAAGCCCACCGCAACCGCTAGCAAAACGGAATATCTCAAATCTAGAATGGCAAATGTTACATAGCTGACACCACCAACAATTAAGATTTCCATCACCTTTCCGCGAATGTAATTCGAAATTTGTTGGTTCATCTCGCGCCAAACTTTGGTCGCTAAACGTCGATTTTCAGGCAGAAAGCCACTCAACATCGACATCATTTCTGCTTTGTCTTTCAACAAAAAGAACACCAATAAGGGCACTAAGATAAGATAAACCGCAAGTGTTGCAATGCTTACAAGTGAAGCCAGTGAACCTTTCACCACGCTTTCACCTAAGCCAAGAACTTTGTTCTTCGCATTCGAAACAATGGATTCGACAATTTGAAGGTTAGCTAGTTCTGGGTACTTTTCAGGAATTGAAGCAATAAACCCTTGAAGACCGTTATACATATTAGGGATATCGTTAATCAAGTTACCTACTTGGCTCCATATGGTTGGCATTAAACCAAAAACAGCCATTAGCATAAGACCTAGAAAAGCCAACACCACAATAGGCACTGCCGCCGCACGAGGCAGCCCCAAACGGATCATTTGCATTACCGGCCATTCAAGCAAGTAAGCAATCACTATTGCGACTAAAAGCGGCGCAATTAAATGTCCGAAAAAGTAGATGGTGGCAAAGCCAAACAGAAGGATGGCAACCAAGCTTACTGCGTGAGGGTCGGAAAAACGTCGCTTGTACCAGCGGCTGACCATATCGAACATTAGGAATCGCTCTCTCTTACTACGGTTAAAGTGGACACACACTCATTCTCTTCCAAATGGACCGAAAAGAGGGATGAAGAAAAGTATCGTAACATATCTTGTATTGAGCTTTTATCATGTACTTGAATGACCAAGGTTTCTTTCTCTTTTAAGCTTGCTGCGTGACGCTTCGCTAGAAGCAACGCCATTGGGCAGCGTTCTTCACATAAATCAAGCGTGTAGCTGTTCATTCTTAGCACCAATACTTACTATTGTGCCTGTATTGTAATAGCATTTGGACCTATGGTCTCCCACTTCATTCGCAGAAGTGGAGATGATCATACCGAAATGTTTGAGCTCTTTATGTTTTAAACTGCGCCCATTGATGAAATAAATAGCAATCAAAAATTGATAGGCGAACCATATCTGTGTTCAACAGTCCAATTACACGATACGACATAAAAATGACAATGTAATGGAGCAGAATGTTTAAATTTACTCGTTCAACCCTTTGCCTCAGCATGGCCGCTCTTCTGAGTCAGCCAACTCTGGCGCAGAATTCGGGGTATGAATTACCAGATATAGGAACGGCTGCTGCCTCGACACTGACGATCGATCAGGAATCGTTGTATGGCGATGCTTACATGCGCATGTTGCGCAGAAGCCAACCCATCGTACATGATCCAGTGTTAAACGAGTACATTAGTACCATTGGTCATCAACTCGTTGCTAATGCTAATGATGTAAAAACGCCGTTTAATTTCTTCCTTATCCAAGATAGAGACATCAACGCCTTTGCCTTTTTTGGTGGATACGTTGCGCTCCATTCTGGGCTGTTCCTACATGCGCAAACAGAAAGCGAATTGGCTTCTGTACTTGCTCATGAAATCGCACATATTACTCAGCGCCACCTAGCGAGAGCAATGGAAGACCAAGCTCGTCGTTCTCCGGCTACCATCGCTGCGTTAGTGGGTTCTTTGTTACTTGCCGTTGCCGCACCTCAAGCGGGTATAGCCGCGATTGCAGCCACTCAAGCAGGGATGATTCAAAGTCAAATTAACTACACTCGCTCTAATGAAAAAGAAGCTGATCGCTTTGGTATTGTCACCATGTCTAAAGCCGGTTTCGACCCTCAAGCCATGCCACAATTTTTTGGTCGATTGGCGGATGAGTTTCGTTATGTGAGCAAGCCACCTCCAATGCTGCTGACGCACCCATTGCCTGAAGACCGAATTACAGATTCGCGCGCAAGAGCACAGAGCATGCCTCCAAATCGATTGGGACCATCCATTGAATACAACCTAGCCAGAGCACGTATCATCGCACGGCACGCTGGCATCGATAGTGAAGCAGCTATTGATTGGATGGACAGAAGGCTCAAAAAAGCACATCGAGATATCGTACCGACATTGAAATACGGTAAAGCCCTCGCATTGCTCGATATGAAAAAACTGGATGAAGCAGAAACGCTGTTAGTGCAGTTAGACAAACAAGATCCAAACAACAATTTTTACCTAGACGCGCTTTCAGACTTGTATTTATATAAAAAAGAATACGATAAAGGGCTCGCTATGCTAAAAAAAGCATTAGATAAAAAGCCGAATAACCCCGTACTTGAAATCAACTACGCTAACTTGTTAGTTGAAAGCGAAAGATACGATGAAGCGACTCGGCTTTTACAACGTTACACCCATACTCACCCAGAAGACGTGAACGGCTGGGCAATGCTTGCGGATTCTACCGGTCAGCAAGGCAAACGAGACGAAGAGGCAGCGGCGCGAGGCGAGATTTTTGCTTTAAAAGCGGATTGGAAGCAAGCCATCAGTTTCTATGCCGAAGCCAGTAAACTGGTAGAGCTTGGAAGCCTAAAACAGGCGCGATATGATGCGAGAATTGACCAACTAGGGCTGCAACGCGATCGCTTTTACGCCCTTCAAAATTAGAAAAGATAGGCACTTAGAAAACATAGGCACTTAGAAAAGATAAGCACCACAGCCTGAGAACTCACCGTCTGTTAGCTCAAACCGTGTGCAAAATAAAAAGTTAATAAGGAATCCCCATGTCAGTATCGATTTATCATAACCCTCGCTGCTCAAAAAGCCGACAAACACTAGCTTTGCTTGAAGAAAAAGGCATTGCACCAGAAGTCATCAAGTATCTGGACACCCCTTTAAGTGTTGATCAACTGAAAACCGTTTACGCACAGCTGGGTTTGAGTTCCGTACGAGATATGATGCGAACCAAAGAGGCGATATACAAAGAATTGAGTTTAAGTGATGAATCCCTCACTGATGAACAGCTCTTTGAAGCTATGGTCGCCAACCCTAAATTGATTGAGCGCCCTATTGTCATTAAAGGCGGCGCTGCTCGTCTTGGCCGACCACCAGAACAGGTTCTGGAAATTTTATGAGCATAAAGGTTGTTGTCCTTTATTACAGCCGCCACGGAAGCACCAAAAAGCTGGCTCGCCAGATTGCCCGTGGCATTGCCTCTGTTGAACAGTGTGAAGCGCTGATCCGAACGGTCAATGAAATTTCAGACAGTTCCGTCAATTCAGGTAAGCTCGCAGCAGCACCAGACGATCCTATTCTCACGCTTGACGAGTTAAAAACATGTGATGGGCTTGCGATGGGCAGCCCAGTTTGGTTTGGAAACATGGCGGCACCACTCAAACATTTCTGGGACACCTCAACCCCTCTTTGGGTAGGTGGCGACCTTATAGATAAGCCAGCTTGCGTATTTACGTCTTCCTCTTCCATGCACGGCGGTCAAGAAACCACACTTCAAAGCATGATGCTTCCGTTGTTTCATCACGGCATGATGCTATTGGGTATTCCTTATTCTGAGCCCGCTTTGCACACGACATCACAAGGTGGTACTCCTTATGGTGCATCCACTATTGGTAGTCAGATACAATCAAATCAGTCAGATGAAGGGCAGTTAGCTTTTGCTCTTGGAAAGCGTCTGGCAGAGTGTGCAAAAAAACTGAAAAGCTAGGGTTAACCGCCCTAAGGACTCTGTATGACGGAATCTCAATCTATTAAGTATCGATACTTAGCGTTAGCTGGAAACATTGGTCTTTTAGGCTGGGTTGCTTTATGGCAAATCAGCCTATCTCCTCACCCTCATATCAATAGCCTTACATTAGCGCTTGCATGGTGTGTCCCATTACTGCTGCCCTTACCGGGTATTTTAGCAGGTAAACCCTACACGCACGCGTGGGCTAATTTTGTGTTGATGTTGTATTTTCTGCATGCGCTTACCATTTTGTATGTCAATGAAGGCGAGCGATGGCTTGCGGTAGTGGAGCTTTTATTAACCACTATTGCCTTTGTTGGAAACACCCTTTATGCGCGGCAAAGAGGGAAAGAATTAGGTCTAAAACTCACGAAGCTTTCTGAAGTAGAGAAACAAGAAAAAGCACGTTTTGAGCAGTAGAGATTTGAAGAGTTAATACTTGAATAATCAATAATTCAATTATCGGAAAAAAGAAGAAGAGCTGCCAATCGGCAGCTCTTCTTCTATATACGTGTACTTCTTGTGTGTGCGTACTTCTCTTAAGAACTATTTATCCATTTAGGGGCTAATAATTTTTAAGTATCAAAATTCACTAACCTACCGCTTAAAGACCAAGCCACTCATACACCAAGTCCGCTTTTTCTTCAGGAGCCGCTTCTTCGATTACTTCAGCTTTGATGTTTGAAACGCCATCAACTGTTGCCGACTCTTCAACCGCTGTATCGCCCGTTTGTACAGGGATTTCTGAAATATCCCCTTCAACTGAAGGCTCAGCACTGACTAACTGCTCTACGGTTTCACCTGTAGTAACGTCTGTTTCCACCATGTCTTCAGCAGCGAATTCGGATGCGATAAGCTCAGGCTCAGCTGTTTGTGGGTCGGTAGATTCTACAGGCGTACTTTCAACAATTTGCTCTTCTTGATTTTCAACGTAAGCATCCAATGTGAACGCTCTCACTTGTTTAAAGTTTTCTAATTCACGCTGAAAATCCACAACTGGAGCAAGCAAATTGACTTTAAAAGTGACATCGTTACCTTTGATTTTTAAGATCTCTGTCGACGCAACCGAGTTCAAACCTTCAAACAAAGACTCCAGTTGGAAGAAATCACGTGAACCTTTAACGTCTAAAAATTGAACTGTCACGCTTTCTGTCGACACATCCGAAACCTGAACCGCACTTTTACTCGCAAAGTAATCGCTGATGCTATCTACTACCGATTGAAGCGTAGAATTAAATTCACCACGCTCCTGCCCCGACATAGGAGACTGTTGAGAACCAAGCATCTGCTCTGGTGATTGGTCGAATAGAGTCCAACGCACAGATGCTCTACCAGAGCTTAAGTGTTGCACTCTTAGAACCAAAACCGCATCCGCAGGGTAACGTGAGCTGGCTTTACTGATTGGTTCAACAAAGCCCCCCCAAATTTCTGGTGCGGAGATCCCTGTAACATCATCAAAGTCACCAACTGGGACAGTAATGGGTAAGCCTCGAGAATCGGCATACTGGTTCAACAGTTTAGTAACGTTAGATCCACTCTGCTCCCACACTATTTGGCGTTCATAGCGATCTTCTTCAATAATCCACATTAAAATGGAAGCGCGATTTTCAGACCAATATGGTAAGCCCGCCTGAGTCAATAACCCCTGAACTTGTCTTGGACTAAAAGCTACTTTTAACGTTTCTTGCCCATCTAATTGCCCGAAGCTAATTTGAGAAAGATAAGGACCCGTGCTCTTTTTCGCTTTTTCGATAACCGGATTACTGGCAACGGCTTTTTGTCCAGATGCCTTAATAAGAACCTGCTCTAATCCTTGGGCTTTCGCAAGATCCTCTGCATTTTCTTCTTCCGTCAATACAATTTCAGATTGGAATACGTCCACTTTAGTTAAAGCAAAGCCAGGAAAAGCCAGCAAACTCAACAACAAACAAGCTATCCGATTCATAAATTCTCTGTCACAACGTGAATGAACCTCAAATGATAAGCAACTCTCAATGTTGGGGCAAGGAAACATCGCGAATACAGTGACATCCCCCTTCACTGGAATAATTATCTCTGCATACGAGATCTATAGACATTTTTTGACCTATTTATCAAAGCAATCGTTTTCTTAGTGATAAAATCCTGCAAATTTTAAAAATGGAAGAGAATCATGACTCAAATACTCCAAGGTACCCAAATGCTCTTTGTTGCATTTGGCGCACTCGTGCTCGTCCCCTTACTCACTGGGCTCGACCCTAGTGTGGCTCTATTCGGCGCTGGCGTAGGCACCCTTTTATTCCAATTTATAACTCGTCGCACCGTTCCGATTTTCCTTGCATCCTCTTTCGCGTTTATCGCTCCTATCATGTATGGCGTACAAACGTGGGGGATTGCTTCCACCATGGGTGGGCTTATGTGTGCAGGCTTGGTTTACGTTGCATTAGGAGCGGTGATCAAACTGCGGGGCGTTGGAATCGTCCATAAGCTGTTACCCCCCGTCGTTGTTGGCCCGGTCATAATGGTGATTGGGCTGGGGCTTGCGCCAGTCGCGGTCAACATGGCTTTAGGAAAAACGGGCGATGGGGCGGTTCAGCTTATCGATGGCAATACCGCCCTTATTATCGCTTCTGCGTCTCTAGCCACCACCATTGCTATCAGTGTTTTTGCCAAGGGCTTCTTAAAGTTGCTGCCTATTTTTGGAGGCATCGCTGTCGGGTATTCGCTCAGCTTACTGTACGGAATTGTCGACTTTACGCCCGTTGCTCAAGCAAGCTGGCTTTCCCTTCCCAATTTCACGACGCCAGAATTCAACATTAACGCGATTCTTTTTATGATCCCTGTCGCCATTGCTCCAGCAGTTGAACACGTTGGTGACATGCTCGCGATTTCCAATGTGACTGGGAAAGACTACCTCAAGAAGCCAGGGCTTCACCGCACCATTGCTGGGGACGGCGTCGCAACAATGGCCGCATCGATGGTGGGCGCTCCACCCAACACGACATACAGCGAAGTCACTGGCGCGGTTATGCTGACCAAATCTTACAACCCTGTCATCATGACATGGGCGGCAGTAACAGCTATTATTCTCGCACTCGTAGGGAAGCTTGGTGCGCTGCTACAAACCATCCCTGTCCCTGTAATGGGTGGCATTATGATTTTATTGTTCGGCTCCATCGCCACTGTAGGCTTAAATACACTGATTAAAAATCATGTTGATCTCCACAAATCCCGAAACCTCGTGATTGTCGCGGTGACGCTAGTCTTTGGTATTGGCGGAATGGCTTTCGGGATTGGTGAGTTCAGCTTACAAGGCGTGAGCTTATGCGGTATCGTGGCCATTGCGTTAAATCTAATTTTACCTAAAGACATGGGTGAATCTCATGTCGTAGATAACGCTCAGATGGAAGAAGAAACAAGTAAATAGCCAAGCATCTGATAACAAATGGAGGCAGTAATAAATGACTGCCTCTATTTACTTCAGAGTTTTACCAAAGGTAGAGACTCTATAACCACCCCTGACTTAAACAGTATTTCACTAATCCCGCCGTTGTTTTTATGTTCAGTTTCTTTTTCACTCGCAATCGGTGTGTTTCAACCGTTCGGACGCTAATGCACAGGGTATTAGCGACAGATTTGTTACACTCCCCTTCCGCAATCAACAGCAAAACGTCCTTTTCTCGCGGGGTTAGTTGCGTATTTACCTGGTCGTCATGTTGACTGAATGCTTGAAAGAGTTGCTCTGAAATGCCTTTGCTAAAGAACGTCCCACCACTCGCAATCACTTCTAGCGCTTTAATCAGTTCATTCGAAGAAATGTCTTTGCATATGTAGCCACTCGCTCCACATTTAATAGCCGACATGACGTATTCTTCTTCTTTGTGCATGCTCAGAATGACCACTTTTGAATTGACACCTTGCTTATTGAGGGTTTCGAGCACTTCGATGCCCGTCATTTTTTCCATTGAAATGTCGGTAATCAAAATATCTGGTTCTTTTTCCAACGTCACTTCAACCGCTTCCACCCCATTCTCAGCGGTGCCGACAATTGAAAATTGTTCCTCACGACGTAAACGCTCAACTAATGCGTCTTGGAGCAACGTATGATCATCCGCTAATACAATCGTAGTCATACTTCGCTCCTTTCATCGTCCATCGAAATCGCAAAGGTCACCCGAATTTCCGTTCCGTCATCCGGGTCGCTGTTCACTTCTAGTTGCCCACCAATTAATTCTATTCGTTTACGGATGTTGGTCAGCCCCATACCTGATTCAATGGTTTTATTTCGATTTTCTACATCCGATAGGTCAAACCCTTTACCGTCATCCGCTACTGTGAAAATAATTTGAGATTTCTCTTCTTGGAGGACGATATCGATCGCATTCGATTTTGCGTACTTCTCTGCATTGTGAATGGCTTCTTGAGCCACTCGATAGAGCGCGTGTTCGACATTACGAGAACAAAGGCTTTCATCTATCTGGTGTTCGAAAACCACATCAATGCCTGAACGGGTTCGGCATTCCTTAGCCAAATTTTCAATAGCAACCACCAACCCAAAATCGTCTAGTACAGCGGGGCGAAGCGCTTTTGCAATGCGGCGAATTTCGTCCATCGCTAAATCGACACTTTTTCGACCTAAGTCCGTTTGCATTAAGATTTGATCATTTGGATTGGCGTTTTCGATATTTTCAAACCGCATTTTGGTGGACACTAAAATCTGATTGATTCCATCGTGTAACTCGCGAGAAACTCGTGCTCGCTCCTCTTCCTGCATATCGATGAGTTGTTTGTTGAGTAACACAAGCTGTTTATTCGCGAGCTCACTTCGGTTGATGTGTACCACACTGACCCACCCAGCAACCAATACGCACGTCAAGAAGATGAAAATGGAAAGCTCCAATAGGAAGGAATCCAATTCGTGTTTTTGAACTGGTGAAATGGATTTGAATTCACTGTTTACATAGATGTCTTCAGCCATTTCCTCTTGAACGGCTCTGGCAACTTTATCCGAATACTCTTGCGTGAACAGCGGATCGGTTTCGGTGTAGATGTGCGCCAAAATGTAAATCAACATCAGCAATATCGGTATCTGAGAAAGAACAATCGTTCTCTGCTTAAATCGATTTTCTTCTTCTGTCATTTTTCACGTCCTGTACGTAGTACTGCGTACATTTCATCCATGAATGTACGTCTACAAATTACGCTGTCTTACGAATTTAATAAATATTTACATATTCGTAACATAAAAACCAAGACATGGCATGCAAGGCGAAAAAATCGCCTAATTCAAGGAGTGAAGAATGAAAAAGCACATCGGAAAATCGGCCATTGCATTGGCAGTGACAGCCACGTTTATGGCATTACCTGCCCACGCAGATAAAGTTCTACTGAAAACCCCACTGGCTATTGGCACTCACTTACCAGCACTCGGCACCCCCATGAAATGGGTATCCAAGCAATTGCCCATTGCCTCAGGTGGCACCGTAAAAATGAAGATTTATGAACCGGGAAAATTAGTCGCAGCCAATGAAATCTTAGATGCGGTTTCTTCCGGTAAAGTAAATGCAGGCTATACCACCGCGGGTTACTGGAAAGGGAAGATTCCAGCTGCTCCGTTGTTTTCTGCCGTACCTTTTGGTCCTGAAGCCCCTGAATACATGGCGTGGCTGTATTTCGGTAACGGTAACAAGCTTTATCAAGAAATGTACGACCAAGCCGGATACAACGTCAAAGTACTCCCCTGTGCGATCAACTCACCAGAAACCTCTGGCTGGTTCGCGAAACCCATAAACAAACCGGAAGATCTGAAAGGTCTCAATATGCGCTTCTTTGGGTTGGGCGCACAAATCATGGAGAAGCTAGGTGTCAGCACCGTTCAACTGCCAGGTGGTGAGATTTTCGGGGCACTTGAGAAGGGTGCCATTGATGCCACCGAGTTTTCACAGCCTGCCATCGACCACCGATTGGGCTTCCATAAAATCGTGAAATACAACTACTTCCCTGGTTGGCACCAACAGTCGACAGTATGGGAACTCCTGATCAACAAAGACACATGGAACAAAATGGACAGCGATCAACAATCGTCTGTTGAAACCGTTTGTATGGCATCCATGACCTACTCCATGGCTGAAGGTGAGTCACTGCAATATGACGCAATGATTAAAGCTCAGGAAAACGGCGTGAAACAACTTTATTGGAACGACGACATGTTGAACCTGTTCGAAAGCACATGGCTCGAAGTCGTTGAAGAACAGAAGAAAGATGCCTTCTTCAACAAAGTGTGGACGGATCTGACTCAGTTCCGTGCGAATTACAAAGTCTGGTCTGACAAAGCGTTTTTGCCGAGAACGGGAGAGTAATCCCCATCGAAAAGTACACTCAAGCCGCACTTGTGTGGCTTGAGTGATTTCTTCCGTTTTTCAGAAAGGTTCGTCGTTTTGAATCGTACTCACATTAACGCACCTGCTCCAATGGCCGACAGAATGGATGCGTTTATAAGAAAAGTAAGCCATGGCATTGCTTGGGTTTACGTAGGTTTAGTCTTGGTCATTTTAACTCAGGTTATTCTTCGAAAAGGGTTTTCCCATGGCTTGATCGCGCTAGAGGAATTTCAGTGGCATTTGTACGCCATTGGCGTGTTGTTTGGTCTCGCATACGCCGAAATAACCAATTCACATGTCCGCGTTGACATTTTTTATCATCGCTTCAGCGCCAAGGCTAAAGCTTGGATAGAGATTGTTAGTGTCGTCTTGTTTCTTATGCCATTTATTCTGGTTGTGTTCCTTCATTCTATCGATTTTGTTTATGAGTCATGGAGGGTCAGCGAACGCTCTAACGCCCCATCTGGGCTGCCTTTTCGTTGGCTCATTAAATTGACCATCCCGCTAGCCTTCTCATTACTCGCACTTGCGGGGCTTTCTAAGGTGATTCGCTCGTTTGCCACAATCCGAAAAGGGGCCAACCGTGGAAATCAATGAAATTCTCATCATAAGCATGTTTGGCAGCTTTATCCTTTTGCTTTTTTTAGGTATCCCAGTGGCGTGGGTGCTAGGTGGAATTGGCATTATATTTGGCGGTCTGGCGTATTTCTCAGATCTGTACCTAGACACCATCACGGGACTCGACTTTCAAACGCTCGGACTTTTAGTTAACCGCCTATATAAGATCATGGATAACTGGATCCTAGTCGCCTTGCCCATGTTCATCTTCATGGGGAATATGCTGGACAAGTCTGGGGTAGCTGATCGGCTGATGTTCTCTATGCAAGCGATGTTTGGAAAAGTACATGGTGGCTTAGCGATTACCGTCGTTTCTATTGGCATTATCTTAGCCGCATCAACCGGAATCATTGGGGCTTCGGTGGTGCTGCTCGCAATGATGGCCCTGCCTTCCATGCTCAAACAAGGCTACAGTAAGCCTTTGGCGCTCGGAACCATCGCTTCTTCTGGTTGCCTTGGAATATTACTTCCTCCATCTATCATGTTGGTCATCATGGCGGATCAATTGGGGTTATCGGTTGGTGATTTGTTCATGGCGGCGGTTTTTCCGGGGCTTGCTCTTGGGGCAATGTATATATTCTATCTCCTCATTTCGGGGGTGCTAAAACCCAATGCACTGCCGTTACCGGATACCGCTGAAAAAGTATCCTTAAAAATTATTTGGCAAGTCGTCAAAGCAATCATACCCACGTTGCTGCTCATTCTTGCGGTGTTAGGGTCCATATTTGCAGGTATTGCGACGCCGACAGAAGCATCCGGAGTTGGTGCGGCTGGAGCAACCTTACTGGCTATATACTACAAACGGTTTTCCCTCAAAATACTGAAAGAAGTCACCATTGAAAGCTATAAAACCACGGCTTACATCTTTGCCATTTTCATTGGGGCGACCTGCTTTTCACTGGTCTTGCGAGAATTAGGAGGGGATGAATTTATTGAAAGTATTTTTCAACAGCTCCCCTTTGGTCCCTATGGCATTATCGCTTTCATCCTCTTGATGGTGTTTCTACTGGGCTTTTTTCTTGATTGGATTGAAATCACGCTGATCATTTTGCCGTTGTTGGCGCCGGTTGTTGCGGGATTGGATCTGAACATTGGTCAATTTGCTGGCATCGATGACCCAACAACGGTTTGGTTTGTCATGCTTGTCGCCATGACGTTGCAAACCAGTTTCCTAACGCCACCGGTTGGATTCGCACTGTTTTACTTGAAAGGAGTGTGTCCACCAGAGATACAACTGTCGGATATATATAAAGGGGTAATACCATTTATTCTGTTGCAACTTTTAGCGTTGTTGCTGATTTTATTCTGGCCGAGTATCGCGCTGTGGTTGCCGTCTATCGCCTATAACTAAACGGATTATTGCTTGTAGCCGAATGATAATAAATAGAAAGAAGGGGGGACTTCTTCGACTCATATCTCCAATTTGCACTGCGTTGATTAGTGCGCTTTGTAGGAAACCCAGGCTAACCATTTAGCCTGGGTATTTTTTCTCTAGAAAAGAGTTAATAAACGGTACGGTTACTTAGTTACTTAGTTACTTAGTGCCAAAAATCTTATCGCCTGCATCACCAAGCCCAGGAACGATGTAGCCTTTGTCGTTAAGTTTTTCATCAATCGCGGCTGTGTATAGCTCCACATCTGGATGTGCTTTTTTCAATGCTTCTACACCTTCAGGTGCAGCAACCAGCACAAGTACCTTAATCGACTTACAGCCTTTTTCTTTCAAAAGATCAATAGTCGCAATCATCGAGCCGCCAGTCGCCAGCATTGGGTCAACCACTAAAGCAATACGCTCATCAATATTTGACGCCAGTTTGTTGAAGTACGGTACCGGTTCGAGTGTTTCTTCATCACGGTAGATACCAACAACGCTGATACGTGCACTTGGCATGTGCTCCAAAACACCATCCATCATGCCTAGACCAGCACGAAGGATTGGCACAACCGTTACTTTTTTGCCTTTGATTTGATCCACTTCAACAGGACCGTTCCAACCTTCAATTGTCACACGTTCCATTTCGAAATCCGCGGTGGCTTCATAAGTAAGTAGGCTACCTACTTCAGTCGCAAGCTCACGAAAACGTTTAGTGCTGATGTCACCTTCTCGCATTAAGCCCAGTTTGTGTTTAACTAATGGGTGCTTTACTTCAACAACTTTCATTTCCAACTCCAGCAAATTTTAATAAACTTTCAGATTATACCTAACTGGTCGGAATAGTTACAGAGTTGCAGACCTTTTACTTGCCTAGCTAACTGACTGTAAAAACAATAAGTACCCAGCCTTTACGTGGCTTGATTTGAGAGACAAAAACGCGAAGAAAAAAAACTGCGCAAACGTTTTCCTTTTCTTTTCAACCCCTGTTAGAATAGCGCCGTTTTTCACATCCAACCTATGACGAGGACATCCCCGTGAGTGGTAACAACTCTTCTCTAAGTTATAAAGACGCTGGTGTAGATATTGATGCTGGTAATGCTCTGGTAGACCGAATTAAAGGTGTGGTAAAGCGCACTCGTCGTCCTGAAGTAATGGGCGGTATTGGTGGCTTTGGCGCACTATGCGAATTACCAACTAAATACAATGAACCACTGCTAGTGTCTGGAACAGACGGCGTAGGCACGAAACTTCGCCTAGCATTGGATATGAAAAAACACGACACCATTGGTATCGACTTGGTTGCAATGTGTGTGAACGATCTTATCGTTCAGGGTGCAGAACCTCTTTTCTTCCTTGATTACTACGCAACAGGCAAGCTAGATGTTGATACTGCAGCAGACGTAGTTGCTGGTATTGGTGAAGGCTGTATTCAAGCAGGCTGTGCGCTAATCGGTGGTGAAACCGCTGAAATGCCAGGCATGTACGAAGGCGAAGACTACGACGTCGCTGGCTTCTGTGTCGGTGTTGTAGAAAAGTCTGAAGTGATCGACGGCACTAAAGTTGCCGCTGGCGATGCACTTATCGCGGTAGGCTCTAGTGGTCCTCACTCAAACGGTTACTCTCTAGTTCGTAAGATTCTTGAAGTTTCTGAAGCGGATTTAAGCGAAGAGCTAAACGGACGTACTATTGGTGAGCAACTGCTTGAACCAACGAAAATTTACATTAAATCAGCACTTAAGATGATTGCGGAGCACGATATTCACGCGATCTCGCACATCACAGGTGGTGGTTTCTGGGAAAACATCCCACGCGTTCTTCCTGAAGGCACAAAAGCGGTTGTCGATGGCAACAGCTGGGAATGGCCGGCAATTTTCTCTTGGCTACAAGAGAAAGGCAACGTTGAAACTCATGAAATGTACCGTACCTTCAACTGTGGTGTTGGTCTGATTGTTGCTCTACCAAAAGAGCAAGCAGCAGCGGCAGTTGAACTGCTTAAAGCAGAAGGCGAAAACGCTTGGGTTATCGGTGAAATTGCATCAGCAGCAGCTGGTGAAGAGCAAGTAGAGATTCGCTAAGCCATGAAAAATATCGTTGTCTTAATTTCCGGAAATGGCAGTAACTTACAGGCAGTTATTGACGCCTGTGAAAATGGAAGCATTGAAGGAAAAGTCAGCGCCGTTTTTTCTAACAAAGCTGACGCTTACGGATTGGAACGAGCAAAACGCAGCGGGATTGATGCCCGCGCTGTCAGCCACAAAGATTTTGAGTCGCGTGAGGCATTCGATTTAGCGCTAATGGGCGAAATCGACCAATACCAGCCCGACTTAATCATTCTTGCTGGCTACATGCGTATTCTGAGTGAAGGATTTGTTCGTCACTATATGGGTAAGATGATCAACATTCACCCATCTCTTCTGCCGAAGTACCCGGGTTTAAATACTCATCAACGTGCAATAGATGCTGGCGATGAGGAACATGGAACCAGTGTTCACTTCGTTACAGAAGAGCTAGATGGCGGACCGGTTATTTTGCAAGCAAAAGTCCCTGTATTCGAAAGCGATTCAGCGGAAGCTTTAGCAGAGCGTATCCAAACTCAGGAACACCGTATCTACCCATTAGTTGCTCAATGGTTTGTAACCAACAGATTAGCAATGCAAGACGGTAAAGCGGTTTTGGATGGTCATATCCTAAGCGAGAATGGCTACGCGGAAGAATAAATTGCTAACATGTTTGTTGGCAATGTTTGTTCGAAAGTGTTTATTCGAAAATACTTGATAGAAAAAAGGTGACCACTCGGTCACCTTTTTTGTTATCGGCAGATATTTTTGATAAAGCTTTAACATAAGCTCAATCAAAACTGAACATGCTTTCGAGATCGTGCCGAGAATACGCTTTGAAGGCCAACATGGTATCGGTTTTGGTGATGCCTTCTATTTTGATCATCTCTTCTGTTACAAGCCGAGACAGATCATCTGCTTTATCTACTCGAACAATCGCAATCAAATCAAAAGCACCACTTACAGAAAAGACTTCCGACATTTCTTTTAAACCCGCGAGCTGCTCCGCGACGGCGTTTATTTTATCTCGCTCAACATTGAAAAAAATAATTGACGTTAACATGGGATTTTCTCCTATCTGTTATCCGTAGTAGCGACATCTTGATGTTGTATACACCCAAGTAAACTCAAGACAGTAGCTTTCCACAGTTGGGCACCTTAGCCTCCAACCCTAGAGTAGTCAGAATCTGATGCGTGGTTGCAACCGCGGCAGAGATGACAGGTATCCCACATTCATCTTCCACGGCTTGTATTGCTGCCAATGAAGGCATTTGAACGCAAGCAGACAAAACCAATACATCAATGCCCGTCAGATCTAACCGCTTATATATCTCGACCAGATTCATAGGGTCTTGGGCTGCAACTTCTAAATTGCTGGGGATTTCGAGCGACACAGAATCGTGCACTTCAATGCCTTCGTACTCGATGTAATCACAAACCAATTGAGTGAGCGGTTTCATATATGGGGTAATCAACGAAATCCGTTTGGCATTCATTAATTTCAAACAATCCACCAGCGCACCTGCTGAACTCACCACTGGTGTCGGGTAGCCGTTAGATTGAGTCACTTCATGCAACCTTTTCTGGCTTTCCCTATGGTAACCATTGCCTTGCGCCATAATGGCAACAAGGCAGGCGTAACCCATAACATCCACATCCGCGTCCGACAACTCTAATGCACATCGGTCGCTGTCGCTGTCCATGGATTTAAGTTCTTCTGGCGTGACATGCTTCATTCTCATTCGGCTAGAATGAAACGAAAACCTCTCAGGAAACACCTCTTCCCTTGCTCGCAACATAGCTGGAATTTCACGCTCCATCGTGAGGTTAGAACTGGGCACAATTTGCCCAATTTTGAATGTTCGACTCATGACTGCGCCCCAATGTTGACTACAGGGTTTCTAATCACCCCGATTCCATCGACACCACACTCAATTACGTCACCAGGCCACATCCACTCTTGAGGTTCACGACCAGCCCCTACTCCTGAAGGTGTTCCCGTTGCGATGATATCCCCAGGTTCTAGGGTGATACCCGTTGAGATATCGGCAATGAGCGTGGGGATATCAAACAGCAAATGCTGGGTGTTCGAACGCTGCTTTTCCTCGCCGTTTTTGGTTAGCCATAAGTCGAGATTATGCGGATCTTCGATTGAATCCGCCGTCACAATACACGGTCCCATCGGCGCATAAGAATCCTGACCTTTGGAGAAGATCCATTGACCAGCTCTGCGATTATCACGAGCAGAAACATCATTGATTACGGTGTAACCAAATACGTGAGCCATGGCATCTTCTTTTTTAATTCGCGTGGCGCGCTTACCGATAATGACCGCTAATTCCACTTCCCAATCCAATTGCTGAGTCATTGCTGCGTTATGTTGAATAGATTCACCAGTGGCGATCACGCTGGTCGGTGGCTTAGAAAACACAACTGGCTTGTCAGGTAGATCTTTTGACGTGTCCAACGACTTTGCCGATTCAGCAACATGCTCCACGTAATTTAAGCCGATACCAAAAATGTTTTTTCTTGGTTTCGGAATAGGAGCCAATACCGTGACATTTTCTTCTGCGGTGGCTATTCCATTAGGGCGGTTTGCCTGTGTTTCTTCTAACGCTCGAGTTATCGCCGCTAAGCCATCTAGGCCTTGGTCGATCAATTCAAGCATAGAGTTGGGGAAGGTTTGACCGACTGCGCTTCCCAACTTTTCGACATCCACCACCATGTTATCTAGAACCACACCCAATCGGGCTTCACCTTGGTGCCCATTTCTGTACGTTATAAGTTTCATTTACTCATCCTTTAGTTATTTGAACTGACAAAAAACGGAAATTAGGCCACCACAACCTGATGCCCATTGTTGTCGACCAAGCCTTGCTCGACATAAAACCCTAGTTTCCTGATCGTCGGTAAATCATTGAAAGAAAAAAGACAAGCATCTTCAGAAGACGATGTATTGACGTGCTCATGCCACATCCATGTCGGGATACAGAAAATGTCTTTCTCTTTCCAATCGAATCGTTGTCCATTGATGATGGAATACCCAGAACCCTTAGCCACTTGGTAAATAATGTTGCCTGTATGGCGATGTGCTTTGGTGTGCTCCGATGGTCGCAAAAGTTGTAGGCTTGCTCCCATAGTAAGCATCGGATCGTCTCCATTTAGAGGGTTCATATAACGCATCATGACCCCATCGTATGGTGAGCCATCGGTCACTTTTGAATAATTCAGTAACGCTTCATAGCTCTGGTCCCATGAATATTTCATGAGTGGCGAATAGGGTTTATCCCACTTGTCCAACTCGGGTCGTAAACCCGGTGCTCCATAGGTGAGTGGGCTGTCATTTTTTGGCAGATCAACTGTTTGATAGCCCTCAGGGTGAACGGCATAAAAATTGGATTCCAACACATTGGTTAGCGGGATATCTAACCCGTCTTGCCACATACTGGTTTCGCCATCTTCAGCAACACCATGCTCGTGCCATGTTCCATTCGGTGTAATGACAAAATCACGCGCCCCAAGGTCTATTTTGTGACCATCAACAATGGTATAGGCCCCTTTTCCTTCCATGATGAACCTTAAAGCTGATGCCGCGTGTTTATGTGCCCCAGCTCTTTCTCCCGGTTGCATCACTTGCAAACCAGAAAACAACCAGCCACAAGCCGCACTCACTTCGGTACGCTTGGGGTTTTTCAAGTACACCACGCGTCTTCCGGCGTCTTCTGGGCTGACCAAATCAATTGATTTCAAGACCAGTTTTCGCAGTTCTTCATTTTTCCAAACCACAGGCTCAGATAACGCTTTGGGTTCCCACGGTTCTATATTGTTGGCGACTTTCCAAAATGCACCGGTGTTCTGCCCATCTAATTCGGAATAGTAAGCCTCTAACGCATCACTATCTGTCACTCTCGACCTACCCAATTGGTCATCCGTTCGATCTTGGTTACTGTCTAAGCTTTCTTTAAAGTTATTCATATCTATCACCCTATATCTTCTGTCCTACCCCGTATCAACTAAGAACCTTGAGTGGTCAATGTTTCGGTAGGATCATCTTTGGCTAACTCTTGAATATCAGATTGAAAAATCGGCTGCTGCTTTGCTTGGTTGATCGTGAGCTGGAAAATGTCAAACCGGTTGTAATGCCCAACGATGTCGTGCATTTGCTTGGGTTGAATACAGCGCGCTAGGTCGATGTCGGCATACGCAATGCCTTCTTCATCGATCAACTCATCGCCTACCGCCCTGCCATCAGGACCAATAACACCGGAATAACAGCTGGATTTCCGTTCCATTAACTGGCGAGCATCGGGACGAACTTTCTCCATCTCATTGATGATTTCTTCTGAGATGGTTGAAGTAGAAACAACGGTAAACACCTTGCCTTCGAAGGAATGCGACATCGCTCTGAGCTTGATGGCTTCCGCCATGTCGTAATCAGGGGGGGCGACCGGAAGCGAAATGTAGCTGGCGGTATGCACCAATTCACCTTGAGCCAATAAACTGTATCGCGCTAACGTATTGGTGTTTTCACCGCACGCAAGACCACCTAAGGGACCAATATCGGTGTCGTAAACCGTTAAGCTAGAACCGTCGCCGCCCGTCCAAGTGAGTTTTTCAGCCCATGTAGGAACCAGCTTACGATGTTTCCCCATGATCTGACCTTGAGGGTCAATAAACACCAATGTGTTGTATAAGGTGCCGAGCGATGTTTTTGATCGCTCGTTGACGCCAATCACCACGTAAGCATTAGCCGCAGCGGCAGCAGCGCAAACCACATCGATTTCAGGTCCGGGAACAAAAATGGACGCTTTGATGAGCTTTTCGAACCACTCACTGCCCGAAACCGGATCAGTAATCCAATTCCAATATGGGTATCCGGGTACAAAGGACTCGGGAAACACGATCAGCTTTGCGCCATTGTCTGACGCTTCGGCGATCAGCTGAGCAGCTTTTTCTACCGTGCCCTCGGCATCGAGGAAAACGGGGCTTGTTTGCACAGCAGCGGCTCTAAATTTTGGAAACTCTTTCATCATGCCTCCTCCATTTCCGTCGACATCAGCGACACGATTTTTTCTCGTATTGCTCCACTCCATTCACAGGACTTGCCGTTTGAATCAACATTGACCAATGTGAGTGATGACGAAAATCGCTCTTCACTTTCGCAAATCGCTTTCACATCCACATCCATACTGGAGTGCCCAAGGCGCTTAGGTTCTAGAGAAATATGTAAGTATTCTCCGTGCCTGCTCGGCGAATGAAAACGAGTACAGATTTCGGCGGTAGGCAGCCCACCTGTTTTGAGCAATTCTTCGAATGGCATCAATAACGCTTCAGCGAAAAACATCTCAACGACATCATTGATCATCTCAAAGTATCGAGGATAAAAGACAATGCCAGCGGGATCGCAGTGCTTGAAAAGGACTTTCTGTTTCACAATATAAGTCATCGTTATACCCCTAAGCGTTCATTTAAGGTTTCGTCATCGAGCATGTCTAAACGACCTTCCCACACGCTCTTTCCTCGCTCTAAAATCACGGCACGATCAGTGATGGTCGATAGCTCTTTTATCGATTTATCTATGATGAGGATGGCCATGTCTGACTTGTCTTTGAGCGCTTTAATCGCTCCCCATATTTCTTGGCGAACAATGGGGGCAAGACCTTCTGTTGCCTCATCCAAAATCAACAATTTTGGGTTGGTCATTAGCGCTCGGCCTATCGCGACCATTTGCTGCTCCCCACCCGACAGTGTTTTGCAAGGCTGGTGCTCTCGCTCTAAAAGGCGTGGAAACAGCTCGCCTACTTTGTTGAAGTCCCAATACCCGGCGCGGGAAGCAACAATGAGGTTTTCATGCACCGTTAAACTGGGGAAGCAGCGTCGCCCTTCTGGCACTAATCCAATGCCTAACCGGACAGCTTCAAAAGACGCCATCGAATGCAAAGAGCGATCGAGAAAGCGTATTTCGCCTTGGGTATCCGTCAGCATTCGGCAAATGGATTTAACGGTTGTGCTTTTCCCCATACCGTTACGCCCCATCAATGCGACGACTTCTCCTTTATCAACGGTTAAATCGACACCAAACAAAGCTTTGGACGGACCATAAGAGGCTTGTAATCCAGAGACTGTGAGTAAATTCATGTCATGCTCCTTCCTCTGCAGATTCCTCGCCCAGATAAGCTCGGCGAACATCAGGGTGTGATCGAATTTCATCCACTGTGCCTTTTGCGATGACCTCGCCATACACCAGCACACTGATGGAATCTGCTAACGCGAAAACGGCGTCCATGTCGTGTTCGACAAGTAGAATTGGAGCATCAAATTTCAACTCCGACAGCAATTCCGTCATTTCCAATGCGCCCTCACTCCCTAGGCCTGCCATGGGTTCATCAAGCAGAAACACTTTGGGTTTCAGAGCGAGTGCCATTGAAAGCTCCAAACGACGGCGCTCTCCGTGTGCAAGTTCTGCAGCAGGCACTGACATGCGTTGCTGAAGCTTAGTTTTTCCAGCAAACTCCGCTGCTTGTTCATTCAAGTGAAGATCCGATTCCCAATGCTTAAAGAAATGAAAACAGGCGCGTTCACGCCCTTTCAGAGCAAGCAGGATGTTTTCCATCACCGTGAATTCCGGCACAATCGAGGAGATTTGAAAGCTTCTTCCTAACCCCATTCGTGCTCTCTCCACCACGCCTAATGCGGTGATGTCCTGCCCTAAAAAATGAATTGTCCCTTCGTCGGGTTGAAGCTCACCCGCGATTTGCTTAATCAAAGTGGACTTTCCGGCACCATTCGGACCGATCAAGGCGTGTATCTCATTTGGAGCCAAGTCTAAAGACACGTTTTGCGTCGCCTTTAGCGCTCCAAATGATTTCGATAGTCCTGTTAAAGACAAAACGGAATTACTCATGAGCCGACTCCTTCTTAGACAGAATCGACACAATACCGCCCTTAGCAAACAGGACGACAAACAGCAGAATCGCGCCCAAGTAGATGTGCCAGAAGTCGCTTAAGCCACCAAGTAGGTATTCTAAAAAGACAAATACTCCGGCTCCGGCGACGGGTCCAAATAACCGCCCAACACCACCTAAAATGACGAAAATCATAATTTCACCACTCAGCTGCCAGCTGAACATCTCAGGGCTCACGAATCGGTTTAAATCGGCATACAACGCACCAGCCAACCCCGTGATCATCCCTGAAATCACAAAAGCAATAAGTCGAACTTTAAAGGGGTGAACACCAACAGCTTCCACCCGCCCGGGGGCTTGTCGCACCGCTTTCAACACCATGCCAAATGGCGAGTACCTTAGGCGAGCGGTGAAATACAGCACGACCGAAAGCAAGACAAAAGTAATGAGGAAAAATTGCAGAGGATCCAGCGTATCCAGCCCAGGGAAGGTGTTTCTCGTATAAATAACCAGCCCATCTTCACCGCCATAGCGAGACCAACTGATGGCAAAGTGGTAAAGCATCTGGCCAAAGGCTAGGGTCACCATAATGAAGTAAACGCCCGAGGTTCTAAGAGACAACAGCCCAATCACGAACGCCGCAATCCCACTGCTTATCAGAGCAACAAGCCAGATAATCGGCATAGACTGCGTGCCTGAGACGGTTATCACCCCTTCATACAACGGCAAATAGTCTTGTGCGTGACTGGCAAGAATACCCATGGAATATCCGCCCAGCCCAAAGAAAGCCGCATGACCAAGGCTGACTAACCCGCCATACCCTAAAGCGATATTTAAACCAATGCCTGCTAACGCAAAGATAACTACTCGCGTAGACAGCGTGATAAGAAACACTTCCCCCACCCAATGCGCGACAATAGCAATGCAAATAAGGCTCAGGTAGAGCAGTGCATTCAAAGAAGTTGAAGACAATGGGCTAACCAATGTAAACGGATTAGAACGTATCATTGCGATGCTCCATAAAGACCGGTTGGTTTAAACAGCAATACCAAAGCCATTAAGATATACACCAGCATCGAAGCGATGGTGGCACCCGTTTCATGCGCTTGTGTACCAAAAAGCGAGATGAACATAATGGGCAGTAAATACCCCCCAAGGGTATCCACTAAACCGACTAAAATAGCGGCATAGAACGTCCCTTTTATTGAACCGATCCCACCAATCACTACGACCACAAAAGCGGTAATCAAAACAGGTTCACCCATGCCAACTTGCACAGACTGTATCGCCCCAACTAGCGCACCCGAAAGCCCAGCTAATGCGGCACCAATAGCAAATATCACGGTGTATAATTTGGAAATATTCACCCCTAAAGACGCGATCATTTCCCTATCACTTTCCCCAGCTCGAATCTGGATACCCAGCTTGGTTTTACTGATCAAAAGGTGCATACCAATGGCAATGCACAACCCTATAACAATCAGCACCAAACGATAGAGCGAGTAGTTAATCCCTCCAGGAAGCGTCACCGGACCCGACAGATAATCGGGTATCGATAGATACAGGGGGAATGACCCAAATATCAGCCTTGTTCCTTCAGAGAAAATGAGGATGAGGGCAAACGTGGCCAGCACTTGATCTAGGTGGTCGCGCGCATACAGTTTTCGCATGACGGTAAATTCCACCAAAACCCCAACAAGCCCAGAAACAATCACACTGGCTGCTATGCCAGCAAGAAAGGACCCAGTGATGCTTGCTACATAAGCCGCAGCGAATGCGCCCACCATATAAAGGGAACCGTGCGCCAAGTTAATGAGCCCCATCACGCCAAACACTAAGGTCAGCCCCGACGAGACAAGAAACAGCATGACACCGAGCTGTATCCCGTTTAACAATTGCTCGATAATGAGGAGTAACGACATCTTCTCACCTTTACCTTGGGCTAAAACTTGCACTCAGGAGAGTACGCATCTCCATGATCGGTCAGTACCGTGGCAACCGTTTTGTTTGTGTAGATGTCGCCTTCTTTCACGACTTCTCTCACAAAGTAGTTTTGAATCGGGTGATGGTTACGCCCAAATTTGAATGCCCCTCGGACCGAAGAAAAGTCCGCTTGTTCTAGTTCTGCTCGGAAGAGATCGGGGTTGGAAATAGACGCTTTGGCATTTACGTTGGATAGCAGGATTGCAGCGTCGAATCCTTGGCTTGCATAAAGGGATGGCAATCGACCGTGCTTTTCCTTAAACGAAGAAACAAACGCTTTGTTCGCTTCGTTATCAAGATCTTTGTTCCACTGAGAAGTATTGTTTACTCCTACCGCGGCTTTACCCACTGCCGCTAAAATGGTTTGGTCGAAACTGAACGCAGGACCAATTAAAGGAATACCAACACCGCTGTCGGCATATTGTTTAAGAAAAGAAACTCCCATTCCGCCCGGTAAAAAGAAATACACGCTATCTGCACCCGATGCGCGAATTTGAGCGATTTCAGAGGCGTAATCGGTTTGCCCTAGCTTGGTCTTTATCTCACCCGCCAATTCACCACGGTACAATCTTTTGTATCCGTTCAGTGCATCTCTGCCGGCAGGGTAGTTTGGTGCCATAATGAAGCTTTTCTTGTACTGTTTGGAATTCGCAAATGCGCCCGCTGCTTCATGCAAATTGTCATTCTGCCAAGCGACATTAAAATAGTTTTTGTGGCAGCGTTTGCCTGCCAGTAAAGAAGGTCCCGCATTGGACGAAATATAAAATTTCTTCTGAGAAAGGCTGCTTGGAATCACCGCCATCGCAATATTGGAAAAAACGATCCCAGTTAAGACATCCACTTTATGGGACTGAATCATTTTGTCTGCGACTTTGATGGCAATGTCCGGCTTGCGCTGATCATCCTCGACCACAACAGAAATATTACCCTTGCCCGCTTGTTCAATCCCTAATAGAAACCCATCGCGAATATCAATACCTAGTGCTGCGCCACCACCTGAAAGCGTAGTAATCAAGCCCACTTTGAGCTCATTCGCATAGGATGACGAGATTGAAAAAAATAACGAAACCACTATTGATAAATATATTTTTAATTTCATAGCATTGTCCTTATCCACCACACGAGATGGTATTTGCCTACTTAATTAAATTAGTTAAGCCAACTTAAACGCTCGTTAGCTTGTGTTTTTGCACTTTCCCTGTCTTTGTCTTTGGTAACTCTTCAATAAATTTTATGGATCTTGGGTATTTGAATGGGGCGATGGTATTTTTGACGTAGTCTTGTAGTTCTTTAATGGTCTGATCTGAAGGCTCTGTATTTTCTGCTAATACAATATGAGCTTGAACAATCATGCCTCGCGCATCATCTTTTGTGCCAATCACAGCGCATTCTTTTACATAGGGATGGCTAAGGAGCGCCGATTCCACTTCTGGTCCAGCGATGTTATAGCCAGAAGAAACGATCATTTCGTCGTTACGAGAAACGAAGTGAAAGAAGCCTTGTTCGTCTTTGTAGAAGGCATCTCCCGTTATATTCCAACCTGAAGAGACGTAATCATGTTGGCGAGGATCATTGAGGTATCGACATCCTGTTGGGCCGCGAACCATGAGCCTCCCCACTTCGCCCACCGCGGACTCTTCACCCTTCTCGTTCACGATTTTGGCTTCGTATCCTGAGATGGGCTTTCCTGTTGAACCTGGGGCATGATCGTCTAGGCGATTAGAAATAAATATGTGCAACATTTCTGTTGCGCCTATTCCATCGAGCAGCGGCTTTTTGGTTTTCTCAAACCATTCTTTATAAATAGGAGCCGGAAGCGTTTCACCAGCAGACACAGCCACCCTTAACGAAGACAGATCCGCGTCTTCTTCCATGCCTTTCAACATCACTCGATACGCAGTTGGTGCCGTAAAGCAAATCGTTGCTTTGTACTTATCAATGATTTCAATGATGTTAGTGGGAGACGCATTTTCTAACAGGATGCTTGATGCACCGAAACGCAACGGGAATATTGCCAATCCCCCCAATCCAAAAGTAAAAGCTAACGGTGGGGATCCCACCACAATGTCGTCGGGTGATACTTGCAACACTTCCCTTGCATAGCCATCCGCTATCAGAAGCAAATCTCTATGGAAATGCATGGTCGCTTTGGGTTTACCTGTGGTGCCAGACGTGAAAGCGAGCAAGGCAACATCGTCTCGCCCTGTTTTTACTGGGCTAAATTTCACCGATTTTTCTAATGCCATTCTGTCGAGCTGTGCATCAAAATTTGAGCTCCCATCGAATCCAACAACATGCTCCAAACATGGGCTGGATTCTTGGCACTTTTCAAGTTCATCCATTAACCGAGAGTCGCATAATGAATACTTTATTTCGGCTTTTTCAACGATTTGAGCCAGCTCGGATGCTCTTAGCATCGGCATTGTATTGACCGCAACGCCTCCCGCTTTAGTGACAGCTAACCAACATGCGA
Source organism: Vibrio penaeicida (assembly GCF_002933855.1). GTDB lineage: Bacteria > Pseudomonadota > Gammaproteobacteria > Enterobacterales > Vibrionaceae > Vibrio > Vibrio penaeicida_A. The sequence continues at coordinate 133,581 of NZ_BFAQ01000034.1, read as the reverse complement.
CAAACGCTGGATTATTCGCTGAACGGATCAACACTCTGTTCCCAGGAACGAGCCCTAAATCCTCAACCAGAACATTCGCGATCCGGTTACTCCAATCCAATAGCTCTTTGTAGGTTCGTCTGCGCCCATTCCCGATAAGAGCGGTATGGTCGCCGAACCCGATTGCGACCATTTTGTCGGTCAGTTCTTCGGCGACATTGAGGTATTCTGGGTAGCGCGATTCCGTATACAGCAATTCTGGCCACTTCTCAGCAGGTGGCAGATTGTTCCGTGTAAACGGATCGACATGTGCGGTTGGTCCTAACATAGTTTTCCCTCACTACGCGTTATATAGACATTGCATCAATCGCTCTGTCAATAATCGACAGATAATAGGGTTCTATTGCCCTAATCTTTGACGGTATGATGAATAATATCGTCGAGTTGCTGGCACAGTGTGTCGAGCGACTCGTCATCCAATGAAATCAAAAGGTCGTTCACCCACGTTTCATGGGCTTTCGCTTGAACTTCAAATTCTTTACGACCCAACTCCGTTAACGACACACAAGAGGCTCTGCGATCGTTTGGCATTACAGCTCTTTCGACGAACTCGTCTTCTATCAGCCTATCGATAATGCCCGTCACATTGCCGCCAGAAACGCGCAACGCTTTGGATAAGTCGCTCATTTTCATCCCTTCTTCGTAACGTGCCAGCGTTGCTAGCACATCAAACCGAGGAAGTGTCGAGTTGAACTCAACTCGAAAATTCTGCCGAAGTTCCGACTGAACAGTTTGGCTGACGCCGAGGATTCTGAGCCATAACCGAAGACGCGACTTAGATTTTTGCTCATCGGTATTCATTATTGATTTTTTCAATTCACTCATGCGCTTAAGACTCTCTGTTTGGCAAATCTGTGTTTGCTAATTCTCTGTTTACTAAATGCTGGAGCTGTTCTTTACCTGATTGATATGGGCTTGGCCATGCCTGCTCTTTATCTTGTATGAGCGCGGCTTGCCTATTCGTCCAGTAAGGGTCTGATAAGTGGGGTCGACCTATTGCAACGAGATCGGCACGACCTGCGAGCAAGATGGAATTCACATGGTCAGCTTCGTAGATATTCCCGACGGCCATGGTACTGATATCCGCTTCATTGCGTATTTGATCGGCAAAAGGCGTTTGGTAAAGGCGGCCGTACCTTGGCGCGACTGAAGACGTGGTTTCACCGGATGAAACCACAATGATATCAACGCCTACTTGTTTAAGCATGGCGGAAATGTCCACGGCTTCATCAGGTGTCACCCCCTTGTCGCCAACCCAGTCACTGGCAGAAATGCGAACAGACATCGGTTTCTTCCTTGGCCACGCTTGTCTAACTGCTGTGACCACTCGAAGTGGAAATTTCATCCGATTTGCAAGTGATTGGCTACCGAATTGATCCTCTCGTACGTTGGTTAGCGGCGATATGAATGACGCTAATAAACCACCATGACCCGCGTGAATTTCCAGCATGTCGAATCCAGCACGTTCCGCCCTTCTCGCGGCAATAACAAACTGCTCACACACAATATCCATGTCGTATTCGGAAAGCGGTTCTGGCGTTTCACTGCTAGGCGACCACGGTACATTAGAAGCGGATTTCAGCGGCCAGCCTCCTGAGTTCAATGGCTGGTTCTCGGCTTCCCAAGGTAATTGAGTCGAAGCGCGAGCGCCCGCATGACCTAGCTGACAGCAGGTTGCCGCTTGAGTTTCTTTATGCACAAATCGGTTAACCCTGTTCCAACCTTCGATCTGAGAGTCGTGATAAAGCCCAGCGCAACCGAGTGTGGGGCGTCCCTCTTCAGACACCGACACCATTTCTGTGCACACCAACCCAGCGCCGCCTTTTGCTCTCTCACCGTAATGAATCAAGTGCCAATCGCTAATATGCCCTTCGATGCTTTTGTATTGAGCAATGGGAGAAACCACAACACGATTCACCAATTCCAAGTCACGCAGAGAAAACGGGGTAAACATCGGGGAGCGAACACAATCTGAATCGGTGCCACCAGCCTGTTTGCAAAACCAAGCTTCTGCATCGGCAAGCCAATTTGGATCTCTCATTCTCAGATTTTCATGCCCAATTCGCTGTGAGCGAGTCAACATGGCGTAGTTGAATTGCTCTAAATCAAATCCCAAATAACGATGAACGTGTTCAAACCATTCTAATGAATTGATTGCGGCCGACTGAATCCTAAGTACTTGTTCTCGACGTTCACTTTCATACAACTGGAACGCATCTTGGATGGAGCCTTCTTGATTCAAATAAGTTGCTAGGGCAATGGCACTTTCCATCGCCAGTTTCGTACCGGAACCAATGGAAAAATGCGCCGACGCAGAGGCATCCCCCATTAAGACAATATTGTTAAAGCTCCATTTCTCACACAGTAAACGAGGGAAGTTGATCCAAGCAGAACCTCGAATGTGGTTGGCATTGGTAATGAGAGGCTGACCGGATAGGTGGTCTTTGAAAATTTCCTGACAAACTTCGATAGATTCTTGTTGGCTCAACTCCCCAAATCCATAGTTTTGCCATGTCTCTTCATCGCACTCAACAATGAACGTCGCCATCTCATCGTCAAACTGATAGGCGTGTGCCCAAACCCAGCCTTTATCGGTTTCCACAAAAATGAATGTGAACGCATCATCAAACTTTTGTGGGGTCCCTAGCCAAACAAACTTGCATGGTCTCATTTCCACATTAGGTTTGAATTCCGCTTCGTGCGCTTGTCTTGTTTTGGAGTTCAAACCATCGGAAGCCACAACAAGATCGTATTCTTTCGCTAACTCTTCGGCAGGGCGTGATTCGGTGGCATAACGAATTTCAATACCAAGCTCTTCCGCTCGTTTTTGCAAAATGTTGAGTAGCCTTAAGCGTCCTATTCCACAAAACCCATGCCCAGTGGAAACAATTTTCTCGTCGTTTCGAACGAGCGCAATATCATCCCAATAAGCAAAATTATCCCTTATTGCTTCTGCACTTAGTGGGTCATTTTGTGCAAAGTTATCGAGTGTTTCAGCTGAAAATACGACCCCCCAACCAAATGTGTCATCAGCACGGTGTCGCTCAAAAATGACCACTTCTGATTCAGGGTTGCGCAGTTTCATTGATATTGCGAAATACAGACCTCCTGGTCCACCTCCGATACAAGCGACTCTCATTTTCGTGCTCCTTGCCTTGATGAATTGATCAAAAAGTATACAATCAAGAAAAATACTTCAAGTTTAAAATATATACACTTAAAGTAAATGTGATCTGTGTTGTTATGCTGTTTTTATAGAATTTAAAGAATTATATTTCCAATCAAGGACTTTAGAGGTATTGAGAAATTTCGAAAAAAAATCGCAGGGATCTTAGGTGCATATGGGGATTTCCAATGCATAAGAGATGCATTTCACTACAACAGTAAACTTAGGCTCTTTTTGCCTAATAGCTTGATAGTAAGCCATACTAAAATGCAAGGAGAGCAGCTATGAAAATCACATCTTTAAATAATAAAATATCGACAGAAAACATTGAAAATAATGAACTTTTCATAGAGTACGCATCAGAAGAAAATTTTAAGAATACAATCGAAACCCTTGACATTCTTGCAACTAAAATTAATGAAAAATTTCAATCCTATGGCGTGAACCGTTCATCCATCAAGACGTTAACGATTTTTGTAAAATCACTCGATGATTTCCATAACAATGCGGACGAAATAGATAAGCTGCTCAGATTCAAGCTAGCAGGAAATATTGGTGAGGTAGCAATAATTGAACACGAAATGGTTGCGTTAGAAGCCGCGATTGTACGAGAACCTCTATCTGAAGAGGTTGTGTATCAGGGGTACACAAAAACAGCCCTCTTTGATCAGTACTACACTTTTTTAACCGCCCCAGATGCACCAAAAATCATTCGCAATTGGGTCAATACCCAGCCCTCACCTGATTGTGACAAAACAGAAATGGTGTTCGGCGACTCTCCCTATCACCATTCATTGGATCTTTTTACCCCAAAGCAACGAAACAAGAAATTGCCCTTGCTAATCCATATCCACGGGGGCTATTGGCAGTACACGGACAAAGAAATCTACGTCAAAGTCGCCAACTCTTTTACTGAATCCGGTGTTGCCGTAGCAAACTTAAACTACCCCCAAGCCCCAGATGTTCCTATGAGTGAGATCATAGAATCGTGTCGGAAAGGTATTCGCGCTTTATTTCTCGCAGCAGACGAGCATGGTATCGACCCACATGCGATAACTGTTGCTGGTCACTCCGCAGGCGCGCACCTTGCTGCAATGATGGGGCTGACTAATTGGTCGATGCTCGATCCCGCGATGCCTCGCAATATTTTTCAAACCGTTATTTGCTTTTCAGGTCTCTACGATTTGGAGCCATTATCTATCGTTATGCGCGATCGGTTGAAGCTCGATCTAACACAGTTAAAAGACACAAGCCCTATTCATTGCGGCGCTGTTGAACCCGTCAATTTCCACCTTTATGTAGGAAAAAATGAAAGTGATGAATTTCAAAGACAAACCGATATTTTTCTGGAATACATACATTCAAACGGCATGGTCGGCAGCAAGGTAGTGCTACCGAATAAAAATCACTTCTCTGCCGTTGATGAGTTCTATTCCGAGTCTACTCAAACCTTCTTTGATTGTTTGGAATTGATTATGAATAGTAAAAAATAGAAGAAGAAAATAATGAAAATAAGAGAAGTGGAGAAGAGATAAAAAATCCCACTGGGTTATACCCAAGTGACCTCAAGATACAGGGTTCAGAGCCTCATAGTCTGTTCCAGTTCAAGGAGAAGAACGCAGTGGAATGACGGGTCCTTTCCAAGTTCTTTGACGATGAAATGGGGCAGAATATGGGCTCCCAAGGGCGAGTTTAACTGGCTTTCATACTGCGTTACCGATTCTTGATTTAGAATGACTAGATCTTCATATCGGTGCCTTGTCTGAAAGCCAGTTCAATCTCGCTGAACCAAGCATCTTGAGGTTACTTGGGTATAATGGGATTTAAAATCGATTACTCTAATGGTTCTGTCGGAGCCTGCGATTTTGGTTTCGCTTCTGCGAACAGGACGTGCTCAAGCTCACCGTGATTTCCGTCAATGCTTTCACCAAAATGGAAAATATTAAATTCCCCTGGCTTCATACGGTGCCAAGCCTCATTGTCGGTTAACGGCTGAGTTGCGATGACAGAAACAACATCATTTGGTGTCGTTTCTTTCTGAAAATCAATGGTGACATCTTCATCGATAAGGCTTGCTTTACCAAACGGTGCGCGTCTTGTTATCCAATACAGGTGATTCGTGCAATAGGTCATCACATACTCACCATCACTGAGTAACATGTTAAACACGCCAAGCTCTCTCAGTTCATCGCAGCACTCTGCTACAAACTTAAACATGCCAACCATGTCTTGTGGTGGTTCTGGATAACGGTCTTGCAAGCGATTGAGTAACCAACAAAATGACAATTCACTGTCTGTTTGCCCAACAGGTCGAATGAATCCTGTTTTTAATTTGTCGTATCCACTCAATTGCCCATTGTGTGCAAAGGTCCAGTAACGCCCCCAAAGCTCTCTAGTAAAAGGGTGAGTATTTTCTAAGTTCACTCCCCCTCGGTTGGCTTGCCGAATATGGCTAATGACGGCTTTACTTTTGATCGGATAATTCTGCACCAGTTCAGCAATTTTAGACTTGCAGCTCGGGTTTGGGTCCTTAAACGTCCTAAACCCTTTCCCTTCGTAAAACGTGATTCCCCACCCATCACGGTGTGGTCCCGTATTTCCGCCTCTTTGCATCAGCCCTGTAAAACTAAAACAAATGTCTGTTGGCACATTGGCGCTCATTCCGAGCAATTCGCACATAAGTACTGGTACTCCTTTATTCCATTTCTTTTTCGATAAGCTGAATAACGATATGAATAATTTTTATATGAATTTCTTGGATTCGATCAGCGTAACCAAAATGAGGTACTCTGATTTCTATATCAGCTAAACCAGCCATCTTTCCGCCATCTTTACCCGTTAAGGCGATGGTTTTCATTCCTTTTGCTTTTGCAGCATCAATGGCTTTCAAAATATTGCCCGAATTACCAGACGTTGAAAGACCAAACAACACGTCGCCTTTTGAACCTACCGCTTCTACATAACGCGAAAACACCGATTCGTAACCGAAATCGTTGCTTACACAAGAAAGGTGGCTTGGGTCTGAAATCGCGATACCCGGGTAGCCTGGGCGATTTTCACGATATCTTCCTGTTAATTCTTCAGCAAAATGCATTGCATCACAATGCGAACCCCCATTTCCACATGACAGCACTTTGCCACCTTGTTTGAAAGAGTCGGCGATTAATTTGGCTGCACTTTCTATCTGTTTGATGTTTGCATCATCACTTAAAAATGCGTTCAGTACGTCGGCAGCTTCTTGCAGTTCATTTTTTATTAGGTCTTGGTACATGGTTTTCTCTGAATAGTTGTTTGCTTTCAGCCTTCCAATGTGGAGAGCCAACCCTTTCCTATACTCAAGCAATTTGAGTACATATCCCCAAACAATTCGAGGTACGGGAGTTCCGATTACCTTTCCCCTAAATTTTACCGATTATTAAATTCGTGTCGATAGCAGAGAGCAGAATCCTCTCAATTGTAGTGAGAATTTGTCGCTTGAAATAAAACTGGTTACTCGCACATCGGATCGCGATCAAATCTTGAACAAATAACAGTTTTACAAGTCAGTAACATCTAAGTTACAATCTACATTAACTGGTATGACCTCTTACCTGAATAAGGCAGTAGACTGCCAATTAAAAGGATAATAATTATGGATATCTTGCTCTCTACAATTACGTTGGTACTAGCCGTAGGGCTAGTGCTCTATCATCGAACGTCGCTCGCTGTTTCTCTACTTATCATTGGTGCCGCACTAATCGGAACAACTGTTCTTGGCTGGACAGGCGGAACAAGTTGGATTGTATTTATCGTATTGAGTGCCATCGTTGCGATTCCGGCTGTAAGACAGCCTCTGTTCAGTGCCAAAGCGCTTAAGTTCTTCAAAAAAGTCCTTCCTGCCATGTCTCAAACAGAAAAAGAGGCATTGGATGCGGGTACCGTTTGGTGGGAAGCGGAGCTATTTAAAGGTAAGCCAGATTGGCGCCAGCTTCAATCAATTAATAAGCCCACTCTGACAAAAGAAGAGCAAGAATTCATTGATGGTCCGGTGAACGAAGTGTGTGCGATGACAAGTGATCATCAGGTCACTCATGAACTTGCCGATCTTCCTCAAGAAGTTTGGCAATACCTTAAAGACAACAAATTCTTCGCCATGATCATTAAAAAGCAATATGGCGGTTTGGAATTTTCTGCCTATGCTCAATCTTTGGTATTACAAAAGCTCACGGGCGTGTCAGGCGTGCTTTCCTCCACGGTTGGCGTACCTAACTCTTTAGGTCCTGGTGAACTACTTCAGCACTACGGAACCGAAGAACAAAAAAACCATTACTTGCCAAGACTCGCTGTCGGTAAAGAGATCCCTTGTTTTGCTTTGACGAGCCCAGAAGCTGGCTCGGATGCAGGTTCTATCCCTGACTATGGTGTGGTTTGCAAGGGTGAATGGGAAGGAAAAGAAGTGTTGGGAATGCGCCTAACATGGAATAAGCGTTATATCACTTTGGCTCCTGTCGCCACCGTTTTGGGTTTAGCATTCAAACTGCAAGACCCAGATGGGCTATTAGGTAAAAAGCAAGACCTTGGTATTACTTGTGCGTTGATCCCTACCAATATTGATGGTGTTGAGATCGGTCGTAGGCATTTCCCATTGAATGTTCCATTCCAGAACGGCCCTACCAAAGGTAACGATGTCTTTGTGCCACTCGATTTCATTATCGGCGGTCCTAAAATGGCTGGGCAAGGCTGGCGTATGCTGGTTGAGTGCTTAAGTGTTGGCCGTGGTATTACGTTACCTTCAAATTCAACCGGTGGCATCAAAACAGCAGCGTTAGCAACTGGGGCGTATGCTCGAATTCGTCGCCAGTTCAAGCAACCTATTGGTCACATGGAAGGGATAGAAGAACCTTTAGCGCGCCTTGCTGGTAATGCTTACGTTATGGATGCCGCAAGCAGCCTAACGGTAGCGGGCATCGACATGGGGCAAAAGCCATCAGTTATTTCCGCTATCGTGAAATACCATTGTACCCACCGCGGACAACAAAGCATCATCGACGCCATGGATATTGTCGGCGGCAAAGGTATCTGCCTAGGTCCATCCAACTTTTTGGCTCGTGGCTATCAAGGTTCGCCCATCGCCGTTACGGTTGAAGGCGCAAACATTCTGACACGTTCGATGATCATTTATGGTCAGGGCGCGATTCGTTGTCACCCTTACGTTTTAGAAGAGATGAATGCCGCTCATTCAGATCAATCAGACGCGTTAGCTAAGTTTGATAAAGCGCTCATGGGGCACATTGGGTTTACCATGAGCAACTTAGTACGCAGCTTCTGGCTTGGTGTTACGGATGGAAGAGGTTCAGACAGCCCTACCAGCGATAAAACTCGCCGTTACTACCAGCAGCTTAATCGCTACAGCGCGAATATGGCATTGTTGTCCGATATTTCTATGGCGGTTCTGGGTGGCTCACTAAAACGAAAAGAGCGCTTAAGCGCACGTTTAGGCGATATTCTAAGCCAGCTCTATTTGGCGAGCGCAACGTTAAAGCGTTTTGAAAACGAAGGGAAGAAAACGGAAGATTTGCCGTTGCTTGATTGGGGAATGCAAGACAGCCTGATCCAAACTGAAGTCGCAATTGATGAATTCCTAGCAAATTTCCCAAGCCCTTGGTTAGGAAAAATGCTTCGAGTCATCATCCTGCCATTTGGTCGAATTAGAAAGTCACCTTCAGACAGTTTAGATCATAAAGTGGCTGCAATCCTTCAAGTGCCAAGTGAAACACGTTCTAGAATCGGTCGTAACCAATATTTATTACCAACAGAAAATAACCCTGCGGGTAAGTTAGAGTATGCGTTAGAAATTATTTTAGAAGCAGAACCTTTATTTAATAAAGTCTGTAAAGCTATAGAGAAAAGAAAACCATTTACGCAACTGGATAAAATAGCAAACATAGGAATTGAAAATAATATTCTTTCTCAAGAAGAGGCTAATTTATTGGTATTGGCCGAACAGCTCAGATTAGAAACCATCAACGTGGATGATTTCGACTTCCACGCCCTTGCCGCTACTCCTCATTTACCATCCAAAATGGACGAAGTCGCGTAGGTCGTTTCTCTCCGGTAAGTATTAGGTTAGCGAGACCTAGCCTAATACTTACCTAAACAATTACTTAGCCTTCCCTTAAAACCCTCTCAAACTTAAGACAAACATTACCTGTCTCAAAAATAGTACAAAAAGGCAATAGAGATCTTCCTCCAAATAATCCAGAATCACTTCGACAAAAATTTACATACCAATACGAATTACAAACTATTCGCACAAGCCAATTTTTACTGGTTTGAATAAAAGTTTTACTGGTTTGAATAAATAGTCAGTTTGTTAGCACTTATATTCTCAATTCAAATTTTAAATGAGTTGGTAATATTTAAACTCGCTAATTTAACAATAATTAATATCTAAATAAGCAAGAACTTAAATTAAATCCATTTAAAAACGAAAGTTGTTTATTAATTTCATTAGCTCTCAGAGGGAAGAGAATAATGCTAAGAACTCCATTAGTGCTATCCACCATAATATTAGGTGTGGGCATTCAAGCGCCAGTCCATGCGACAGCAAGCGCATCCGCACCTGCGAAAGCGTGTATTGTTAGCCGAGATACAGGCGCAAAATACTGTTTAGAAGCTGGACAGCGTTCAGGCTACTCCTTGCCATCTTACATTCGTGGTCATGATGTTGATGTTATTGCACCTGAAGGACTAGGTGTCATGCTCAGTGACTGGGATAACCTTTCTTACAATCGTCTTGCTGTTTTCGAACGTCATACTCACAACGAAGCGATGGAACACGTTTTAGCCCGTAATGGGCGCTACCTCGACTTCTCTAATCCTCGCTCAATGAGAGTAGTTAATACAGCAACACCCGACGAAGCATGTATCGTTAGCCGCCAAACCGGCGCGGAATATTGCTTGAAGGCAGGTCAACGATCTGGCTACTCGCTACCTTACTACATTCGTGGACATCAAGTGGATGTGATCGCACCCGAGGGCTTGGCTGTCATGCTGAGTGACTGGGATAACCTGTCTTACAATCGTTTGGCGGTTTTCACTAAAGACACCAACAACGAAGACATGAAGAATGTTCGTGCGTATAACGGACGAAATCTTGATTTCTCTCACCCACGTTCAATGCGTGTTTTATCTCGTGCTACCGTTCCAGCGAATAAGCAGCTGATTCAAGACTTCAACGATTTTACCGATCAGTATGATCGTGGCTCTTGGGGACTGGTTGAGTTCGACAACAATGGTCAACCTGTTACTGAAGATGATAAGGCAACGTTTGTTGAAGGACGCGAAATCTTGTTCCAAGTGAGTTGGACTGAGCGTACTCTGCGCAAACTATTGAGTGATGAAAGTTTCGAAACATTGAAAACCAGTGTTGGCGTTGACAAAATTCGCGAACTTGTTGAAGAGTATTGTCCAGCAAGACTTGAAGTGGGTACACATCGTACGTACGGCAGGCATTTTGCCCCAGGGCATACGTCTGAACTAGACTCAGGCAACTATCACTGTCAGCGCGGTACTTCAATTTATGTTGACGGAACAAGTTACCCACTGAACTTCTCTGGTCGTCAAGCTTCAACCGTTATCATTGAAAGCTTCTTGCCGACGGTTCCTGGTGCGACCTACGAGTTGGATGTGGATTACCAAAAACGTAACTACAGCACGAGCATAAACCCAGATCAGGCATATCGTGAATTAGTCGCGACAACAGCTGGTGATATTGAAAGCGTTACGGTTTCCGGTATTTCTGAAATTGAGCACGATAGCCACACCTCATACCTGCCTATTCTTCCTACCGTGAATGGATTAGACGACGTATACACACTGACTCAGGTGTTCAATATGTCTGATACGGGTATTGGTCAAAATGGTAGCCCAACTGGTTACACCTTCACACTGCCTTCGGATTCTTTCTCGGTTTCAGTGGAAGATGACGACAACTTGCTTGAAGACAACAATGGTTCGAACAACGTTGAAGGCTCACAGTCTCTAGACCCGACTCAACAGCGTTTAGCGGTTGCATTTGGTGCTTTCAACAAAGGCGCTTACATACATTCCCGCGCTTACCAAAACGCGACTAACTTGACGACAGGTCAGCATGGTCGTGTTTATCAGATTCGCGTGTCAAACAACTATGATCCGGCTACTGGTCGAATAGCTTGGGGAACAACCCACTGGGCATTCACGAACGACTTTATCGCCAGAAAAGGGGATACCATCAAGTTAACCAGCAACTTTACTGCTGGCGGTAACGTGAGTTTTGATAAGCTGTATGCATCAAGCGAAGCTCAGAATGAAGGGTTTAAGTCTGCCAAAATCACCTTTACCGCAGATCGCTTCTTTACGCCTATTTCACTAAGAGATACTGGTCACCCAGACTCATACGGTGTCTTAGTAACCAAAGTAATATCTGATGAAACGATGGCAAACCCATTTGAAGTTGCATGTCAGATGTTCCACCCGAACGATCCTGAACTTCAAAAAGAGTGTTTAACGTCTACGGGTAAGCCAACAGTTACACCTGAATCATGTAATTTGAGTATTGATGAAAACTTAGGGAACTTTGTGGTCAACAAGCCGGGTTACCGTGCGGAAAGTGAACCATTCCGTTACGTTCCACAAAATATCTTCCACAACAAGAATTACTATTCTGTAGGTAAAGGCGGTGTTGTAACACTGAATCTTGCATACAATGGTGTTTACTCGGGCTGTGATATCCAAGACAAAACCTTGTCGATGGATGAGTTCACAGGTAACAACTGGGATTTCCAACGATTCGCAGAGCAAGGTTTGACGAAAGTACTTCTTGCGTGTGAGCAGGACAATGAAACCGTGCTTAACTGGGAAACATTGGAAACCACTTTCCCAGATAACTTGCTGATCACAAACCATAAAATCAACAAAACGTTTAACGATGACAAGTACTCAAGCTGTAAGCTTCGCGCTATACGCTTTGTAGACAGAACTCATAAGATTCCGTCTTACCAACAAGGTTATAGCTCAATCAGCGACGGCTTCGATATTCGTAATCTAAAATTGAACTAATTAAAACAGTTCAACGAAAAACGGGCTCAATCGAGCCCGTTTCTTTATTCTCAATGCCCTAACTATCTCACGGCTAACCTTTAGGTGGCATTGAAAGCTGCATCTCTGGCATTTGCGCTTTCTTCATCCGAATCTTACGAACAACAAACCAAACAACAATTCCCAGAATAATCGCAATAATGTTTCCGATCATAATGATCATCATGCCTTTGAAGCGATCATCTTCTCTCTCTTGTTCACGAATGGCTTGCTCTTCAAGCATGCGTTTCTCTTCTTGAGCTTGCTTGAACGCTTGCATGGAGGCTTCTACATCTACCTTTTCCACCACACTGAAAGACTGTTCTGCAAAACGAAAGACCAGTTCTCGCTCTGTTGCTGCCTCTGTTGCGAAAGCTATTCCCGACCAAGTGTGTTTACCAGGCATGGCGGCGTTAGGCAAACCAAAATACGCTTTCAAGCCATCTTCATCTGATTGCCCTTGGGTGATCATTTCTTTGCCTTCAGGTGTCGTTTGATCGATGCTGACAGCAATGGACCCAGGCTTGATTGCCCCTTCTTCGCCCGTCACGGTAATGGAATGGTTCATTGTTTCACTTCGCGCTTGCATAAATTCAGCCGTCAATGGAGTTGGATACACCAAAATAGTCTGTTCGATAGAGCGAAGAAATATTCCGTTCCCAGATGTGATGCGCGCTCGATATTTTCCAGGCTCAATTTGAATAGGCAATTCTACGGTGAACACACCGTCTCCGGGGTATTCGTCCAGCCCTTGTCCATCGTCTTCAAATTCCCCCATAACTTGAGGTTTTGGTCTAGCATCTGAGCTGAGTGAAGCTTCGTTTTCGATATACTTAGTAAAAGTGACTTTAAGGTTCACCCTGTCCAAGAAATCTCTTAGCACCAGAGGCTTATTGTCGTGTCTTAACTGAGCAGTAAATTTTGTGCTCTCGCCCATATAAAGGCGCTGTGGGAAACGGTCCACACTGAGCTTGAGATTTGAAAGAATTTTGATGTTATTGCGAGGATGCACTTTACCGACAGCTTGCCACGGCCCTGGCATTGGGTCATCAATTGAAATGATGTCCATACCTGATTCTTCGTACCAACGTACATTTTCTGGGTGGCTCCAAGCGTAGTATTTCTTGCCGTCAGGTCTTACAAGCACCACAGATTGGCTGTTTCGCTTGCGATAAACAATAAAAGAAGCTTGAGAAATAGACGGATCGACCCTAAAGCGGTTGTCCAAGAGTCGAATTGAGGATTCTGATTCTTCGCTGCTTACACCAGCTGCAAACACCAATAATAAGGGAATCAAAATCCGCCACATACACTCTCCTATTGACGCCAGAGGCAAGCGCCAGCTTTTTCTACAATATCAAGACGCGCACCATGCGCTTCTATTTCATCGGCTGATGCACGAATAACTTTAAGTGACTTTCTGCCTGTCGCTACTCGTTTGATCGCTTCTCCCGTGCCGTCGCTGTTCTGGTCTCCACTATTAAATTTAAGTGTGGTTTGACCGCCTGTCATTAACAGGTATACGTCCGCTAGGATTTCGGCATCGAGCAATGCCCCGTGGAGTGTACGGTGAGAGTTATCTATTCCGTATCGCTCACACAAGATATCGAGGTTATTTCGTTTGCCTGGGAAGATTTTCTTCGCCATAGCAAGGGTATCGGTTACTTTACAGTATTGCTCAGTTTTCCCGATAGATGGGTCGAGCATCTTGAATTCATGATCCATGAAGCCGACATCGAAGGGCGCGTTGTGAGCCACCAGCTCCGCACCATCAATGAATTCTAGAAATTCTTTATGGACGTCTCGATATTCAGGTTTATCAACCAAAAATTCATCTGTAATACCATGAACCAATATAGCATCCGGCTGGATTAACATGTCTGGTTTCAAGTAAACATGAAAATGTCGACCAGTGAGCTTACGATTCATGATCTCTACCGCACCGATTTCAATGATGCGATGACCCATGTAATGTGGGCCGGTTTCTCGGTTCATACCGGTTGTTTCGGTATCGAGCACCACGATTCTCTGGTGCGCAGAATTGTTGCTGGTATTCATAAGGATATGTGTCAGACTATGTTCAATGAATTCATTTCGCAATATCAAGTAATAGTATCAAATCATGGCGAAACAAGTTGAAGTTTTCACAGATGGCTCCTGCCTTGGCAATCCCGGACCAGGCGGTTATGGCATTGTACTCAGATACAAACAAACTGAAAAAAACCTTTCTAAAGGATACCACCTCACCACAAATAACCGCATGGAAATGATGGCAGCGGTTGTTGCGCTGAAGTCGCTTAAAGAACCCTGTCATGTGATTTTAACTACAGACAGCCAGTATGTCAGACAAGGTATCACTCAGTGGATTCATAATTGGAAAAAGCGAGGATGGAAAACAGCTGACAAAAAGCCCGTGAAAAACGCCGACTTATGGCAAGAACTCGACAAAGAAACCGCTCGTCATGATGTAGATTGGCGTTGGGTAAAAGGGCACGCTGGTCATAGAGAAAACGAAATATGTGATGAGCTCGCCCGCACTGCAGCTGAAGCACCCACCGAAGAAGATACCGGTTACCAACCTAGTTAACCTCTTATTCCAAGTTCTGGTTAGTTACACTTCCATGGCCTAAGACGACTTAGTTTCTCTAGAAGACACTCGATAATTCACTCCTATTGGCGATAAATTACGTTTGAATCGCCAATGGGGCTTGATGGGTTTAAGTGGATAAGTGCGCTTTCGAGCCACGATAAAATAGAGGCTTCCAAATGGGTTCGCTAAATTACCCAATGCGTTCTCTGTCCAAGTCCACAAAGGTTGATAACGCTCAAATGGCAATAGTGCGTAACTGTCTAAATGAACAACCTGATAGTTCAATAGCCCTAGCCAGTCTCGAATTCGGTTGGGGGTGAACATTCTCCCACTCCATGGCAGGTTGTTCTTTCGCCATGGCATCAAACTCGATAACCCTGTCACGCTAATAGGATTAAACCCTGTTAATATTAAGTAACCATCGTCAATCATTACTCTGTCTATTTCACGCAGTAATCGGTGGGGGTCATTACAGTAATCAAGCTGGTGCGCCATCAGCACTGCGTCAAAACTCTTTTCAAGAAAAGGCAGATCATACGCATCGGCTATAACGTTATGGAGTGGGTTTTCGACATCCAGTAGAACTTGGTGTTGTATATTACAGTTAGAGCTGCCTAGCTCACAACTTAAGCCACCAAGCTTTAGCATATGGTAGCCAAACAATTTGGGACACCATTCATCTAGCCTCATTTGGATAGTTTCTGATACCCACTGCCCATTTTTGAGCTGTTCCCAAGAATGTGGCTGTTCTAATTTGCGTGATGTGCGAGCTGGCTTCATAATAATCCGTCTAAATATCTGGGGACTGGAGTTCCAAATATGTTAACCATCAAAAGCATACCTGCATTTAGCGACAATTACATCTGGCTCATCCAAAATAACGATCAGCGTTGTGCGGTTGTCGACCCAGGTGATGCGTCTCCAGTTTTGGAGCATCTAAAAACTCATGAGCTTGAACTGGAAGCCATTCTAATTACACACCACCACGGCGATCACATTGGTGGTGTATCAGATCTCATAAGAGCTTTCCCTAATTGTAAAGTCGTCGGTCCTGCCGATGAACCCATCCCTACCCTAACTACGCCAGTTAAAGAAGGCGACCAAATCGAACTATTTGGGGAGAGGTTTCTCGTTTTAGATCTACCTGGACACACTTTAGGTCATATTGGTTACGTCGGCGATGGTAAATTGTTCTGTGGTGACGTTTTGTTCGCCGCGGGCTGTGGTCGAATCTTTGAAGGCACCTTTGCTCAAATGTTTGAATCACTTAATAAACTGTCTGCTCTGGCTCAAGAAACCAAAGTGTATTGTGCCCATGAATATACTTCATCCAATGTTTCTTTTGCACTCGCTGTCGAACCTGATAGCCCTGAACTTCATATCTATCGCGATGAAGTTAATCGTCTAAGAGCGCAAAATTTGCCAACTATCCCTACCTCGATAAGCCAAGAAATGCGGACAAACCCGTTTCTTCGCTTTCAAGAGGAAAGTGTGATCAAGGCAGTGTCTCATCGCACTCAAGATACGTCACCACTTGCAGTATTTTCGGCTCTTCGTGAGTGGAAGAACGAATTTTAACGATTTGATGCTTGTCACCTAGATAGGGAGACAAGTATTATCAGCAGCCATTTAATTAAAAGGCTGCATCAATGAGAGTACAGTACAGTTGGGTGTTGGCGTTATTTTTGACAGGTTGTCAGCTAACGTCGTCTGAAACACCCAATCAAACATCACCGGAAAGTAACCCAAAAGAGACTAAGGTTACTTCTACTTCTTCACCGTCGGCAAGCAAACCTGTGAGCAACACCTCGGTCAAAGAAACTCCGGTAGTCACTCCTCAAAACCAGCTAGATGTTTGGCAAAGAATCGCCATGCAGCTTGAAATGCCTATCCCAGACCATAAAACCGTGGACTACTATCGTACATGGTACTTAAAACACCCTCGACATTTACAAACGGTCGCACAAAGAGCAGAGCCCTTTCTATTTTTAATTACGGAAAAGATTGAAGAACGCGGCTTACCTTTGGAGCTCGCCCTCTTACCCGTAGTAGAAAGTTCATTTGACCCATTTGCCTACTCTCATGGCAGTGCAGCGGGTCTATGGCAGTTTGTTCCTGGTACTGGGAAAATGTACGGACTTGAACAAAACTATTGGTACGATGGCAGACGTGATGTTACCGAGGCTACCGATGCCGCTCTGAACTACTTAGAAAACTTGAATCGACGCTTTGAGGGTAATTGGAATCACGCCATTGCCGCATACAATAGTGGCGGCGGCAGAGTTTCGAGTGCCATCCGAAAGAACAAGAAAGCGAATAAGCCTATCGATTTCTTTTCACTGTCTCTACCAAAAGAAACCAGTGGGTACGTACCTAAACTGCTTGCTCTAGCAGACATCGTCGCTAACCAAGAAAAATACGGCATCAATATCCCAGCTATTGCTAACCAACCCGTACTGGCGCAAGTGAACCCTAAAGAACAATTGGACCTAGCCATTGCAGCAAGTTATGCAGGATTAAGTGTCGCTGAGCTTCAAGGCTATAACCCAGCTTACAACCAGTGGGCAACGGCACCATCAGGACCGCACCACTTATTGATTCCTATTGAGAAAGTAGAGCAGTTCAACCAAAAAATATCGCAAAATCGCGGTAAAGGTATGAAATTGGTTCGTCACCAAGTGAAATCGGGTGACACTTTAAGCGTGCTTGCGAAAAAATACAGCACAACGACAAAAGTCATTCAAGCGGCGAACGAGCTTTCAAGCACAAGCATTTGGGTCGGTCAAAACCTAATGATTCCAACGTCTACAAAAAATGACACAATTTACACACTAAGTGCTGACAACCGATTAGCAAAAACACAATCCAAAGCTCGTGGAAAATACAAATTTAGCCATACAGTAGTATCAGGCGACAACCTTTGGTCGATTGCTAAAAAACACAAGGTTTCACATCAATCTCTCGCAAAATGGAATGGAATGGGACCACGCGATACATTGCGTATTGGTCAGAAACTGGTTGTTTGGAAAAACTCCAATGAAGGCGCAATCATTCGCCCAGTGTTCTATAAGGTACGTTCTGGAGACACCATCAGTGGTATTGCTTCCAAGTTCAAAGTAAAAACAGGCGATATCATGAAGTGGAACGACTTGAATAAATCCAAATACTTACAACCGGGTCAAAAATTGAAGTTGTACGTTGACGTAACGAAGGTAAGTGCATGACACCCTCTAAAAATTCATTGGTGATGTTGGTCGACATTTTCCGTTCACCAACTCAATGCTTTGCTGCTCTTTACCAAAAAGGGATATGGGGATGGCAACCTTTCATCGTTCTGCTGATTACGCCGTTTCTATTTTGGGGTGCCTACTTCGATATCGTCGATTTTGAATGGCTAAAGTCCGAGCTCATCGCCACCATGACCATTCCACAAGACCAGCAAGCTTTGCTAAACAGCGATACGCTTTTAGCGGGTGAGGTGCTGTTAGATGTCATGGGTCGTATTTTTGCGGTTTTGCTTTTAGGTTTTTGGTTTTCATTGGCAACAAGGCAAAGCCAATACAAAATGGGTTATTGGAAGTGGGTGGCCGCAAGCTGTGTGATGTTATTCCCAGCTGTTTTAGGGGATCTAGCAAGCTACATTAGCCTTTTGGTTAATCACGGACAAATAGTGAGTTACGCCGCAGACCTGAACAGTTTGAATGGGCTAATCAAGTTATCACCTGATCATAACTGGTATATCTTTACCAGCACCTTCCCATTGTTACTACCTTGGTACATTGTACTGGGCTATGCCGCTCTAGGGGCTTGGACAGAGTTTGATAAAGGACAGGCGCTAGCGATTGCTATCCTTCCGTGGTTATTATTCTTTGCTATGCTCGTCGGTATTGCCGCGTTTAATTAACTTAAGCGTGACCCACATTGGATTGTGATCAGAGGCGTCTGAAATCGGCGCCTCTGCTGTTTCTAGCGTTAATCCACGGTAATACACATGATCCAATGCCCACCCCGTAATAAACGCTAGCCTTGTATCTGGTGAAAACTTTGCTTCAGCCATTTCCAATGCTGCCATTCTTTCTTTCAGCTCCAAGGTTCGTTCTTCGCTCCAGGTATTGAAATCACCAGCAATGATCATTGGTCCCTCGTGTGATTCAACCGCTGCTTTTAAAGCGTCTATCTGCGCTTCAAACTCCGTCGTACCAATAGTGAAATTAACCGCATGAATGTTCACGACCGCCAGCGTTTGGCCGTTAGACAAAGGGTAAGTGGAATATAAAGCCGATTTAGGCAATCTTAGCCATGGCTCTATTTGGGTATAAGCGCACGCTTTTAAGGGAAAGTTAGGGGCGAGATTCAAAACACCAGCACTGCTATCAAAAAGCTTAAAAGCGCTCACGTGGCTACTTGCCCATTGGTGCTTCGACAGCCATTGAACGAATTCAGCATTAAGGCTGGCTTCTTGCAGTAGCACTAAATTCGCGTGTTCCGAAAAGCGGTCGAGTGCTTCAGACCACCCTTCTCGATTTTGTTTATAAATATTCCACACCAATAGACGAATTCTCTCATTGGAATCTAAAGGTGCGGTGTTCGTATTGGTATAGCAATATTGGTCGGTACGTTGGCTAGTTGCATCAAGGGAAATGAGTACCGGCTTTTGCGGAACAGTGAATAAAATGGCGTAAATACCCACGAAGCAAAAGCAGCTCGCGACCACACTGAGTAACCACTTCCTCATGTTTTCTCCTAAAACCTACCGCGACTATACTTCAAACAAAAATGGAGCCGAAGCTCCATTTCTTTAATACTGATTTTGGTTTAGATAGCGTCTTCGTCTTCTTCACCAGTACGAATACGTACAATACGCTCAATATCCGTGATGAAAATTTTACCGTCACCAATTTTACCCGTCTGCGCCGTTTCGATAATGGTATCAACACACTGATCAGCAACATCTTCTGAGACAACTATTTCTAGCTTTACTTTAGGCAGAAAATCAACCATATACTCAGCGCCACGGTATAGTTCAGTGTGACCTTTTTGACGACCAAATCCTTTTACTTCAGATACAGTCATACCTGTGATACCGACTTCAGCCAGAGCTTCACGAACGTCATCCAACTTGAATGGCTTAATGATTGCTTCTATTTTTTTCATTGTCTTCCCTTCACGTATTCGTTTACCGATCATTATACCCAAGTGATTTCAAGATGCTATGTTCTGCCACCCACGCTTAGCTGTATGCCACCAAAATTTGGCAGTTAGCAAATATCTAAGCTGCGTCCATTTTCTGCATTAATCCCCAAGCAGCAAATAAGAATACACCTATGTTTACTAGCATGAGAACAAAATCTTGGAATAACAACCCACTACCATCAAACGACAGTACGCCAGAAAACAGTGTTAACGAGGGAATAAAAAAGAGAACAGGTAGGTAACCCCAAGTTCTTTGACGCCATAACCCGACAACGGCAAGTAGCCCACTAATATAGGTTAGTGCCATTATGGTCGCTGGAATAAGCTTGAGTACAGTTTGGGAAAGAGCTTGAGTTAGGATAGGTGAATGAAAAGCTAAATAGCCAATAAGAATCAGCGCTATAATGCGTTCTGTCGAAATGCGCTTTTGTCCTGACGAATTCACATTCATGGCAACACTCCTTGTTGTCCGTTATTGTATTTCGATAGTAACCTTCATGTCCGTATAGTTTGATACCATCTCATTTCAGTTTAGTTCGAAATGAGCTCCTTACAATAGAATGAAAGAATATAGTTCCTTTCTATTGCCTTAAGTTATTTATACCTTGTCTTTTATTAATAAAAATAAAATGCCCAGTATTGAAGTCAGTACTGGGCATAAGATCACACTATTGTGTTCGGATTTCATTTCAGGCTCGAAAAGTAAGCAGCTAAGTTATCAATATCCTGATCACTTAGTCCCATGGCTTGCGCCGACATTACCGCCGCCAAGCCGCCAGTGCGTTGATTTGCTTTATACGCTTTCAGAGAACTGACTAAATATTTCTCGTTCTGACCTTTCAAATTCGGATAACCATCAATTGCTGCAATACCATCCGCACCATGACAAGCAGCACACACCGCCGCTTTAGCTTTCCCAGCATTCGCATCTCCTGCGGCACTGGCACCACTAAACACCATTGCGAATGCCATTGCACATCCTATTGTTACTTTTCTCATTGCTTCACCATGTATTTATTAGGGTTATAGTTTCCGTTAATTGTGGCACATTTTTAGATCAACTGATCCAAACAAGTTCACAATCCGAAGCATTAAAGCCTTGAGTAACAAATAGATTGGCAACTGCAGCCACTTTATCATCGTACATTACAATAGGTATTTGCCTGCGCTTCCAACTCGGCACGCCATACTCCTGAAAGAGCTTTTTTAGTTTTCGGCTGCCATTTCGACCCACAGGTTTAGCGCTGAGCCCTTGAGGACAGAAGTGTACCGTCACTTTTTCTGATGGAAGAGGAAGGCGCAGTGATAACGAATTTACTGAAACTGACTTGCTCAGTGATGTATTCAGACCGCTCGTCCCCAATGTTAATTCACCAAGGGCATAGGGTAGAAGCAACGTCTTCCCAACGCTTAGTTCTTCACACCAATCAGAGAGATCGTGCTCGGGAGACACTAGATAAAGGCGATGGTCATATCGGCGTATTTCCCCAGATGGTAAAGACAAACTTGGGTTAGCATCTTTTTGGCTACACGCCACATTTTGCCAAATCACCTGCAATTGCTTTCTTGAAGGCATTTTGGCACCGGAATACTCAAGCCACATCCGGATCAACTGCGCTCTGGCTAATTCACTTTGTTCTGAAAGTTTAGAAATGCTTAAGCTACCGTCATAAAACAGAGCACCAGATAAGTTTTGACTCAAGAGCTCTTCAAGGAGGCTCTGTTGTTCAGCACACAATTGAGCACTTCGTTGAACAGATTTTTCAAAACCAGACCAACGTTTAGCGAGTTCAGGGACAACTTGATGACGTAAAAAGTTGCGATCAAACTGAGTGTCATCATTGCTTTCATCATGATTCCAATTCAGCTTGTGATGGAGCGCGTACTGTTCAATATCTTGTCGAGAAACACTGAGGAGAGGACGTAAAATCTCACCTTTTCCAAATGAAGCAATACGCGGCATACCTGATAATCCCTTAGGACCACTTCCCCGTTTTAACGCCAGTAGAAACGTTTCCGTTTGATCGCTTATATGCTGCCCCGTCAACAAAACGTCTTTATGACCGACGTATTGACGAAGAACATCATACCTTGCTTCACGGGCCAGCTCCTCGACACTCCTACCCGATTCAATATCTAACACAACTCTTTCAGCAAAAAACGGAACGTTGGCTTTTTCACACCAAGCCTGACAATTTTTTTGCCAATCATCAGCATTACTGCTCAATCCATGATGAACATGAACAGCTTTGGTTTTGATTTGATGAGACTCTGCCATATGGCTAAGTAGATGCAGCAGTACACGCGAGTCCATCCCACCGCTTAAGGCTAGGACAATCGTCGTCTCAGGTGAAGTATGTTTCAGTACTTGCTGGTTGAATTCGTTTTGTAACACGTTTGTCCCAATAAAAAAGCGAGCCTGATGCTCGCTTTATTCTACCTTAATCTGCTAATTAGCAGTAACCGTAGTTCTTAGCAGTAACCATAGCTCATTAAGCGTTGGTAACGACGCTCAAGTAGCGTTTCTTCATCAAGGTGGTCAAGCTCGTCAAGTTGCTTAACAAGCATCGCCTTCATGTTTTCTGCCATTTTTAGTTTGTCACGGTGCGCACCACCTAAAGGTTCTTCGATGATCTCATCGATCAACTTCAATTCTTTTAGGCGAGGTGCAACAAGACCCATTGCTTCAGCTGCCTGAGGCGCTTTATCCGAATCACGCCATAAAATAGAAGCACAACCTTCCGGCGAAATAACAGCGTATGTTGAGTATTGAAGCATGTTCACGTAGTCACCGACACCAATAGCCAATGCACCGCCAGAACCGCCTTCGCCAACAACGTTACAAATGACGGGCACTTTAAGACCAGACATCACTTTTAGGTTTTTGGCGATAGCTTCCGATTGCCCACGCTCTTCGGCACCGACTCCTGGGTATGCACCAGCGGTGTCGATAAACGTGATGATTGGCATTTTGAAGCGCTCTGCCGTTTCCATAAGGCGAAGTGCCTTACGGTAACCTTCTGGCTTTGGCATACCAAAGTTACGGATCACTTTTTCTTTTGTTTCACGACCTTTTTGATGACCAATGATCATCACTGGACGCCCTTCTAAACGAGCAATACCACCAACGATGGCTTTGTCATCTGCATAAGCGCGGTCACCAGCAAGCTCATCAAACTCTGTAAATACGTTTTCCACGTAATCCAGCGTATAAGGGCGCTGAGGGTGACGAGCTAGCTGAGCTACCTGCCATGCTCCTAGATCGCTGAAGATTTTCTTTTTCAGTTCTAAACTTTTGTCTTCAAGTTGTTTGATTTCTTTATCTAGATCAACTGAAGCATCCCCGCCATGACGAGATACGTCACGCAATGCTTCAATTTTTGCTTCCAGTTCAGCGATAGGCTTTTCAAATTCAAGAAAGTTTAGGCTCATCTATGAATCCTTATTGGTCAACTGCGTACCATTTCGCAGCTGAATTAGTTAAATTCGAGTTCTACCTGGCTTTGACCAAGCAGCTCCTTTAAATCGTCTAGTAATGTATCTGCTGGCGTTACTCGCCATTCCACGCCCAGTGCTAGACGTGCTCGCGCATCGCTGCGCTGATAATATACATTAACTGGCACTGTTCCCGCTCGGTGCGGCTCCAATATTTGATTGAAGCGTTCAAAGAAATGTTCATCAATTTGTTGTTCTTGTATAGAAACGGACAAACCACGAGCGTATTTTTCACGCGCATTTCCGAGATCCATAACCTCGCGCGCGGACATTTTAAGCCCACCGTTAAAGTCATCAAAGCTGACCTGTCCGGAAACGACCAAAATTTTATCTTTTTCAAGCAGTTCTGCATATCTTTCGAGCGCATCTGAGAACAACATCACTTCCATACGCCCAGAACGATCATCCAGTGTCATAAGCCCGATGCGCGTACCGCGTTTGGTTGTCATGACACGAGCGGCAATCACTAGCCCTGAAATGGTTAAAGATTGGTCACGGCGAGTCGGTTGTGCATCTTTAAGTCGACAACTGGTGTACTTACCGAGTTCCTTTAGATAGGCATTAATTGGGTGTCCGGTCAAATACAGACCCAAGGTTTCTCGCTCCCCTTCTAGCCAAACTTTTTCTGGCCATGGGGGGACTTGGGTATATTTTGTTTCAACATCTTCCGGTGCATCCGTTAGGACACCAAACATATCAACCTGACCAAACGATTCAGCTTGGTGATGCTGGCTTGCTGCTTTCACTGCGTCATTGAGCGATGCCATCATGGCTGCTCTGTGTGGGCCGAGTCTATCCAACGCACCAGCATAAATCAGTTTTTCGATAACGCGTTTATTCACTTTTTTAAGGTCGATACGAGCACAAAAATCGAAAAGGTCTTTAAAATACCCCCCCTTTTCACGTGCTTCAATAATGTTATCGATTGGTCCTTCACCAACACCTTTAATGGCTCCAATACCATAAACGATGGCACCGGTTTCATCGACATTAAACCGATATAAACCCGCATTGATGTCTGGTGGTAATAGAGTCAGCTTCATTCTTATGCATTCGTCTACCAAGCCGACGACTTTTTCAGTGTTATCCATATCAGCAGTCATTACTGCCGCCATGAATTCCGCTGGATAATGCTTTTTCAGCCAAAGCGTCTGGTAAGAAACCAATGCGTATGCAGCAGAGTGAGATTTGTTAAAACCGTAACCTGCAAATTTCTCTACCAAGTCGAAGATCTTCATGGCGAGTTCGCCATCGACCCCATTCTTTATGGCGCCTTCTTCGAAAATGGCACGTTGTTTGGCCATTTCTTCTGGTTTTTTCTTGCCCATCGCTCGACGAAGCATGTCGGCTCCGCCTAGCGTATAACCCGCTAAGATCTGGGCAATCTGCATTACCTGCTCTTGATACAGGATGATGCCGTAAGTCGGTTCCAGTGTCTCTTTCAGCGTTTCGTGCTGCCATGTTTCATCTGGATAAGAGATGGCTTCACGTCCGTGTTTACGGTCGATGAAGTTATCTACCATGCCCGATTGAAGCGGTCCCGGTCGGAACAGGGCTACCAATGCGATAATGTCTTCAAAGCAGTCTGGTTGAAGCCTTTTAATCAGATCTTTCATACCGCGAGATTCAAGCTGGAAAACCGCTGTAGTCTCGGAGTTTTGTAGCAATTTAAATGACGGTTGATCATCAAGCGGAATAGATTCTATACGGACTTTTTCTTTGCCTTCACGCTCCAATCTAGGGTTAATTAGGCCAAGTGCCCAATCAATGATGGTCAGCGTTCGTAGCCCCAAGAAGTCAAATTTAACTAGACCCGCTGTTTCTACGTCATTCTTATCAAATTGAGTTACGGGGAAGTTGCCCTCTGCGTCGCAGTAGATAGGAGCAAAGTCGGTAATGGTCGTCGGAGAAATAACAACACCACCAGCATGCTTACCTGCATTTCGAGTACAACCTTCTAAAATACGGCACATGTCGATGAGTTCTTTTACTTCCTCATCGGCTTCATAAATCTCGGGAAGTTGTGGCTCTGCAACAAACGCTTTCTCTAGCGTCATCCCAGGGTCAGGTGGAACAAGTTTTGATATACGGTCAACAAACCCATATGGGTGACCCAGTACACGCCCCACATCTCGAATAACCGCTTTTGCAGCCATGGTACCGAACGTGATGATCTGTGATACCGCGTCACGACCGTACATTTCTGCAACGTGGTCGATGACTTGATCACGCTTATCCATACAGAAATCGATATCGAAATCGGGCATGGATACACGTTCTGGGTTGAGGAAACGTTCGAACAGAAGATCGTATTCCAATGGATCAAGATCGGTAATATCTAACGCATAGGCCACGAGTGACCCTGCACCAGAGCCTCGTCCAGGTCCAACGGGTACATCATTGTCTTTCGACCACTGGATGAACTCCATAACGATAAGGAAGTAACCAGGGAAGCCCATTTTGTTGACAACGTCGAGCTCAATCTCCAAACGTTCATCGTATTCTGGGCGGCGTTTCAGACGTTCATCTTCATCGGGAAAGAGAAAAGCCAGTCGACGCTCTAGACCTTCCTGCGATTTCTTTACCAAAAAGTCTTCAATCGCCATACCTTCAGTAGGAAAGTTTGGCAGGAAATATTCACCTAAACGCACGGTCACGTTACAACGTTTGGCAATTTCTACGCTGTTTTCTAACGCTTCGGGTATGTCTGAAAACAGCTCACACATTTCCTCTTCGCTACGAAGATACTGTTGTGGGCTGTAGTTTTTCGGTCTACGGGGATCCTCAAGCGTGAAACCATCGTGAATGGCAACGCGAATCTCATGTGCATCAAACTGATCTTCAGTAATGAATACCACTTCATTAGTCGCGACAACGGGCAGTTCAGCTTGCTCTGCAAGTTCTAAAGCAAAATGCAGGTAGCTTTCTTCGTCAGGTCGACCTGTGCGGGTAAGTTCTAAATAGAAGCGATCCGGAAAGTGAGTTTGGTAAAATTCAACACATTCAGATACAAGAGCAGCGTTGCCTTTAAGTAAGGCACGGCCAATTTCACCAACACGCCCACCTGAAAGTACGATAAGACCTTCGCTGTATTTCGCCAGCCATTCTTTTTCTATAACCGGCTGGTGCTGTACATGACCACGTTGGTAGGCATCTGAGATCAACAAAGTCAGATTTTTATAACCCGTGTTATCTGTTGCCAATACCGTCATTTTTGTGAGTTCATCACCAAACTCATCCGACTGCATTGTGAAATCTGCCCCGATGATAGGCTTGATACCATTACCATGCGCCGTATTATAAAATTTCACTAAACCACAAAGGTTTGTAAAATCTGTCAGCGCCATCGCTGGCATCCCGTATTCAGCCACTTTTTTGACAATGGGCGGCACTTTAGAAAGACCATCGACCATAGAGAAGTCACTGTGAATACGTAGGTGTACAAATTTCGGGTCAGACATTAATCAGATCCTGATGCTCAGATTGCTTAGATATTTCGTATGGGTTATACCCACTTACGTACATGATACTTGAATCCAAAAACAAGAGAAGCTATTCGATCCCAAGTGCGCGTTTTACAGGCTTAAAGCTCTTTCTGTGCTCAGCTATAACACCGTGTTTTTCGATTGCTTCAAAGTGCGCCTTCGTCGGATACCCTTTGTGATTTGCAAAACCAAATTCAGGATGTTTTTTATCAAGCTCTTCCATTTCACTGTCTCGTACCACTTTCGCGATAATGGATGCGGCACTGATTTCCGCCACTCTTAAATCCCCTTTTACTACAGCTAAGGCCGCCATAGGTAATTCAGGGACACGATTTCCATCGATAAGAGCAAAATCAGGTTGTGGATCCAGACCAGCAATGGCTCGTTGCATTGCTACCATCGTAGCTTGCAAAATATTAAGTTCGTCTATTTCTTCCGGAGAACAACGACCTACTGCCCAAGCCAATGCTTTTTCTTTGATTTCAGGGAAAAGTGCTTGGCGTTTTTTCTCTGACAATTTTTTTGAATCGGTCAACCCTTCTATGGGATTGTTTGGATCTAAAATGACCGCAGCAGTCACTACGTCGCCAACCAATGGACCACGACCGACTTCATCTACACCAGCAAAAAGCTGGTGAACCGTAGGGTATTCGAATGGAGGAAAGTCTTGTGTTGCTTTCTTAGGCATGATTATTTTCCAATTAAATTTAGAACGGCAGTTGCAGCTTGTTGATCGGCGCCTTTTTTAATCCACTGGTGCATCTCAGTAAATTCGTTGATTAAAGCTTGGTTGTCACTAAACAAGGCTTTTTCAATTTCAGGATATAAAAAGTCTGGGTGGCACTCATCAAGAATGAATTCTTTCACCAATTCTTTACCCGCCATTATATTGGGTAGAGAAACAAATTCTGTAATCGCCAATTTCTGTACTATCCAACCTGTCAGTCTATTTACTTTGTAGCCAACAACCATGGGGCGTTTAAGTAGCATGCACTCCAAACTTACTGTGCCAGAAGCGAGCAATACCGCATCGGAAGATGTAATAACATTTCGTGCTGTATCTTGAACAATAACAAAGTTGAGTTCTGGAGCGACGTCTTTCCAAATCTGTTCAAATTGCTCTTTTCGCTTTTCATTTACAGCGGCGACAACAAAACCAACATTCGGATGTTTTTTATTAAGGCGTTTACACGTTTCGATAAACGGCTTAGCAATCAATCCAACTTCCCCACCTCGGCTACCAGGCAGTACGGCTAACCAAGTTTTATCTTGTTCAAGATTGAGATGCTCTCTTGCTTCTTTTTTATCGGGCTCAAGGGGGATCGCGTCTGCGAGCGTATGACCGACAAACTCACAGGCTACGTTGTATTTGTCGTAAAAATCTTTCTCGAATGGCAGGAAAGCCAAAACTAAATCCGTCGCAGCATCAATTTTAAAAATTCGCTTTGGACGCCAAGCCCACACAGATGGACTGACGTAATGAACAGTTTTAATACCTGCCTTTTTAAGGCTTAACTCTAATCTCAAGTTAAAATCGGGCGCATCTATACCAATAAATACGTCAGGTGGGTTTTGCGTAAAGTACTTCACTAGTTCCGCTTTTACTTTCAAAAGCCGAGGCAAGCGCCCCAAAACTTCGACAAGACCCATCACGGCTAATTCTTCCATTTCAAACAGAGATTCGCAGCCCAACGCCTTCATTTTGGGTCCGCCAATACCGACAAATTCAGCATCAGGATATTGCCTTTTCATCGCTTCAATAAGACCAGCACCTAACGTATCACCAGATAATTCACCAGCAACGATGCCAATTCTTAGCGGACCAGTATCTGAAATCATATTTCACCCAAAGCCAAATTTTTAAACGTAAAAATACAAAAAGATCGCTAAAAACAGCGATCTTTTCAATGGTTAGTTCTATCAACGCACCTATTAAACCCGATCGGTTTGACCCTATCGAATAATCCCGCGTTGCGAGTTTCCTAAGAAATCCAAAAACTGCTGTACAGCCTTAAACTCATTTGCTTCTTTTGCAATCTCTGTTTTCGCTTCTTCAAGCGTAAGACCATTACGGTAAAGAGACTTATAAGCCCGGCGAATGGCGTGGATTTCTTTTTTCTCGAACCCTCTGCGTTTAAGACCTTCGATATTGATACCAAAAGGTTTACAGTGATTCCCTTGCGCCATAACAAAAGGTGGTACGTCTTGTACAACAATGGATCCGCCACCAACAAAGCAGTGAGCACCCAACGTACAGAATTGGTGAACCGGAGAAAGGGCAGTGAGAATCACGTAGTCTTCGACTGTGACGTGACCAGCTAAAGTTGCATTGTTACCAAGAATAACGTTATCACCCACAATACAATCGTGAGCAATATGAGCGTTAACACAGAATAGGTTATCGCTACCAACGCGAGTTTCTCCCTTATCCTGTACTGTACCACGATGCATTTGTACGCTTTCGCGAATAACGTTGCGATCGCCAACAATCAAACGAGTATCTTCACCGCTGTATTTTTTGTCCTGACATTCTTCGCCGACTATTGCGTAAGGGAAGATTCGGTTTTCATTACCAATGATTGTCGGACCTTTAATCACAACATGAGACATAATCTCGTTATTTTCACCAATTTCGATATCACCCGAAATATAAGTGAATGGTCCTACTGTTGTGCCAGCACCAATACGAACATTACCTTCAATAACCGCATTAGGATGAATAGAGGCAGATTCATGAATCATATTAAAACTCTCTACGAGCACATTTCAGCTCAGCAGAACACACTACCTTGCCGTCCACCGTCGCTTTACCATTAAACGCAGCAATACCGCGACGCTCTTTCAAAAACTCAACTTCAATCAGCATTTGATCGCCCGGCATCACAGGTGCACGGAATTTTGCGCCGTCCACACTAGCAAAGTAGTACAGCTCGTTTTCCGCAGGAGCACCAAATGTTTTAAATGCAAGTAACCCCGTTGCCTGAGCCATTGCTTCAAGAATTAACACGCCTGGAAATACAGGCAATTGTGGGAAATGACCGGTGAACTGAGGTTCGTTCACTGACACATTTTTCAAGCCTACTAGGTACTTACCTTCTTCGTAGTCAGTAACACGATCAATCATCAGGAAAGGGTAGCGATGTGGAAGAAGTGTTTGAATCTCCGTGATGTCCATCGTTTTCTTTTCAGTAGTCAAAGTCATATTCCTATCAATTTTCAAATTCATTTCATCGTTAGATAAACGAATGAAAGCCCGCAGTACGCAGGCTTTAAGTTAAACGTTTCGTGTCAGGATTTTAGCTCTTTCTCGACAGATTTCAGCCTTCTGTCTAGTTCCGCAATCTTGTGTACACGTGGCACCATTTTACGCCATTCTTTATTAGGTTGCACCGGGACACCTGAAGAGAAAACACCTTTTTCTTCAATGTCACGCATCACCATAGACATACCAGTAACAACAACTTGGTCGACAATCGTAATATGACCGTTGACCACCGCACCGCCACCAAACTGGCAATATTTACCAATTTGAGTGCTGCCGGCGACGATCACAGCTCCCGCCATTGCTGTGCCGTAACCAACATGGACGTTATGAGCTATTTGGATCTGGTTGTCTAAAACAACATTGTCTTCTATTACCGTATCGTCCAGTGTACCACGGTCTATGGTGGTACATGCTCCGATCTCTACGCGGTCTCCGATACGAACACCACCAACTTGAGGGATTTTTATCCACTCGCCTTTTTCGTTAGCGTTGCCAAACCCATCGGATCCAATCACAGCATTAGCTTGAATTAAACAGCCTGATCCGATCGTTACGCCATGATAAACGCTAACGTTCGACCAAAGTTTGGTATTTGAACCAATCGAGGTATTTTTACCAACGAAACATCCCGCTCCAATCACAGCGTTATCGCCTAGACACACGCCAGACTCAATCACTGCATTGGCTCCAACAGATACGTTTTCACCTAGTGAGGCAGATTCATCAATAACCGCTGTTTTATGAATATTGGAAGCTGGTGAAGGAGTCGTATCAAGCACTTGGGCAATACGGGCGTACGCTACGTACGGATCCTCAACAACGATCGAGTTACCAGAGTAATGCTCCAGATCGGACTCACGCAATAAAATGGCGTCCGCTTTACATTGGTCGAGCGATTTTCTGAATTTGGGACTGGAAAGGAAAGAAAGCTGACCTTGACCAGCTTTGTCCATGGCAGCAAACTCGGAAACGACAATGCTGCCGTCTCCGTGTAACTCACCACCTGCAATTTTCGCGATTTCTGCAAGGGTTAATGTTGTCATATATTCTTATTTAAGTTGTTCAATTATTTTTTTAGACAGGTTCAATTCTGGTTTTGCGTATTGAAGTGAAGTAGCATCAATCACTACGTCAAACCCTTCTTTCTCTGCTACTTTTGCAATTGTATCTTGAATCAGCTTAAGCAGTTTTTGTCTTTCTTGCGCTTCGCGCTTTTGACCATTTTTCTCAAGTGATTGCGCTTTAATTTTGTATTCTGCTTGCAGTTGACCAATTTCAATCTGCAGTTTACGAAGACCATCTTCACCAAGTAATTCACCATCCCGGCGACCTTGTTCGATTTTCGTTTTCAGCTTTGCTTCAAGTGATTGTAGCTCTGCATTTTGGTCTTTAAATTCTGCCTGAAGTTTTTGTAAAACAGATTCACGCTGAGGGAGAGCCTGGAAAATCTGCGCAGTATTTACATAACCTACTTTTTGAGCCGCTTCTGCAGCATTAGCAAAAAAAGATGTACCCAGTAAGGCTAGGCTAAGTGCAGCTGCTTTTAACGTTGTTTTCAAAATTCTCTCCTAAGTATTAGAAAGTTCGACCGATTGTAAAGGTAAAGACTTCATCTTTATCCCCTTCGAATTTTTTGATTGGTTTCGCAAGAGAGAAAACCAACGGTCCCATAGGTGACATCCATTGTAAGGCGACACCTGCAGACATTCGATAATTTGTCGGGTCGGAGTAATCATAGTAATAAGAATCACCAGCACTTACACCTGTGTCTGGATCAAGGTAGTTAAATTCTGTATCCCATACACTCGCCGCATCAATAAACGCACTGGTGCGTATTTGGCTACGTGCTTCATCTGATGCAAATGGGGTTGGGAAGATCAATTCCATGCTTGCAAGTGCAATCGCATTACCCCCAACGGCATCGTCCGTCACTGTATATTGAGAGTTGTTTCCACCCGTGTGGTTTTCATTGTAAACAGCCTTAGGACCTGCACTGTTGGAGCGGAATCCACGTAACGAACTAAAGCCGCCCGCGTAGAAGTTTTCGTAGAATGGGAACAAGTTATCGTTGTCACCATTCTTGCCATAACCATTTCCGTAACCTAACCGCCCACGCAATAATAGAGTAAACTCATGCTTTTTTGTCAGAGGGATGTACTGTCTCACATCGTATTGGAGCTTAAAGTACTGAACATCGGAACCTGGCACCGTCATTTTGTAGAATGCGCGCTGATGGTTACCCGCTGTCGGGAAGAACCCTCGGTTTAGGTTATTTCGCGTCCAAGACAAAGAAAAATCAAAGTCGTTAACGTTCAGGCTTCGATCGTTTTTATCCAAATTGTCTTCTTGCGCTTGCAAGAATTTTTCAATTTGTACGTATTCATCCAAATTAGAAATTCGGTTATGCGTATAGCCGGCACCAATCTCAAAAAAGTTAAGTTCGTCGAATGGGAAACCCCAAGTTAGACGCGTACCGTAACTTTCGTTGGTGTAGTCTACAATGCCCGCTTCAGAAGCTTCGAACTGATTGTAGAAAATCTTACCACCCAAACTTACCCCATCAAGGTTCCAATATGGGTCGCGGTATTCAAGGCTAACGTTCTTACGGAATTTGTTAGTGGAAGCGTTAATACCGACTCGGTTACCACTACCAATAAAGTTATCTTGCTGTAAGCCAAGTTGGAAACTGATTCCAGACTCTGTACCGTAACCTACCCCGAAGTTAACGCTTCCTGAGTTTGCTTCTTTCACGTTGTAGACCAAATCAACTTGATCTTCCGTACCTGGCACACGCACTGTTTGAACATCGACTGTTTCAAAAAAGCCCAAGCGATTCAAACGGCTTTTACCAGTATCAATGGCTTTCGAGTTTAACCAACTGCCTTCCATTTGACGCATTTCTCGGCGAAGCACTTCATCACGTGTTGCGTTGTTACCTGTGAATCGGATATCACGAACATAAATTCGTTTGCCAGCCTCAACATTCACAACAAGTGATACTTGCTTATTTTCGTCATCAAATTCTGGAATGGTTCTAACTTGAGGATACGCATAGCCTGATTCACCCAACACTCGCTTGACGTTTTCTTCAAGAGATGTCACTGCGCTGCCATCGTAAATATCACCAGCAACAAAAGGAATCATCTTATCGAATTCCGCTTCCTTGTCGATGAGCTCGCCTCGGAACTTTACAGATTCAACGGCATAAGGTTCGCCTTCATCCAGTGTCAGGGTGATATATACCCCCTTCTTGTCCGGTGAGATAGAAACCTGTGTGTCGGAAACTTGGAACTTTAAGTAGCCTTGGTTGAGATAAAATGTACGAAGTGCTTCTAAATCACCAGCCAATACCTGCTTCTGGTATTTCTCATCAGCTAAGAAATTCCACCATGGTACGTCAACTCTTAGGTTAAAGCGTGAACGCAGATCTTCGTCATTAAATATCGAATTACCGATAAAGTTAATTTGCTGAATTTTCGCTGAAACACCTTCAGTAAAAACAAATTTTAAGTCAGAACGATTCCGCGGTAACGGTGTTACAACGGCTTTTACTTCGGCGTTGTATTTACCTACGCTGTAGTAAAAATCTTCTAAGCCTTTTTCTATGTTACTTAGAGTCGTTCGGTCGAGTGCTTCACCAATACGAATCCCAGAAGCATCTAGGTTTTCTTTCAGCTGCTCTTCTTTAATGGCTTTGTTACCAGAGAACGAGATATTCGCAATGGTTGGACGCTCTTTCACCTCGATAACCAACACATTGTTGTCTTTGAGAACCCTGACATCTTCGTAATTACCAGAGTCGTATAAGGATTTGATGATCTTCGCCACATCTTGCTGATCAACCGTATCACCAATACGAATAGGCATTTTGAGGAGTGCAGCCCCCAACGCTACGCGCTGTAGACCTTCAATTTTGATGTCTTCTACGACAAATTTTTCTGCACCATTCACCACTGTGCTCGATAGCAACAGAGAGGTGAGCAATAAATGCTTGATCGCCATATCTATTCTGATTATTCCTTGCAACTTCTTATTCTTTGCCATCTTCTACCAATCAGGTGATATCAAAGGCGAGTAAAATCATTAAACAATGCAACTACCATGAGAGAGAATATAATTGCGCCTCCCAGACGGTAACCGACTTCTTGAATCTTTTCTGGCACAGGACGGCGGATAATTGCTTCCACCGCAAAAAATAACAAATGACCACCATCCAAAATTGGTAATGGCATTAGGTTAATAATTCCTAGGTTGATGCTGATTAGCGCAAGAAAACCTAGGAAGTACACCAAACCATAATCAGCGGTTGTGCCAGCACCTTTAGCAATGGATATAGGACCACTCAAGTTCTCTATTCCAACATCTCCAACAACCAATTTTTTCAATAAACTGAAGGTCAAAGAAATAACTTGTCCTGTTTTCTCAACAGCTTTACCAACGGATTCAACCACACCATATTGTAGGTCGAAGCGATAGTCTGCCGGCCATTCACCGATTTCAGGAGCAATACCTGCAAACCCTTTAGTTGTTCCGTTTTTTGCTTCCTTAGCTTCAGGAATCAGTGCCAACTGAACTTCAACACCATTACGCTCAACCAACACATCAATTGATTTATTTGGGTTCGTCTGGATAGCATCAACCATTTGCTGCCATTCCGACACGGGCTGACTATCAATTTCCAGAAGCTGGTCACCCACTTCAAATCCGGCTTTATAAGCGGCTCCGCCATTACCTACGTGCGCGATTTTAGTGGTCGTATCTGGGCGAAATGGTGTAAAGCCTAATGTTCTCATTGGCGATTCGGTTTCTGGGTTGAAGCGCCACTCACGCAAATCAAGCGTATATGTTTCTTCGAACCCAACACCACCTTCCGGTGTAACTGTCATCGTCATTTCATCATCGCCAATATGAGCAATTAACTGCATATTAACGGATTCCCAATCTGCGGTTTTGATTCCTGCGACGGACTTTAGTTCCATCCCATCTTGAATTCCGGCTTGTGCAACGATGGAATTGGGGGTTACCTCTCCTATCACGGGTTTTATTGCTGGAACACCAATAATGAAAACAACCCAATAGGCAAACAGTGCGAAAATAAAGTTAAATGCCGGACCAGCGCCTACAATTGCGCTTCTTTGCCACAATGATTTACGATCGAATGCTTGCTCTTTCTCTTCTTCATTGATCGAATCAACTCGTCCGTCGAGCATTTTTACATACCCACCTAACGGGATAATCGATAGGCTGTATTCTGTTCCATCCTTGCCGATCTTGCTCCAGATAGATTTGCCAAACCCTATCGAAAACTTATGAACTTTTACTCCGCAGCGTCGTGCTACCCAGAAGTGTCCATATTCGTGCACGGCAACCAACACCCCAAGGGCGACGATAAACGATACTAAATTCCACAAAATACCCGTCATATTGCTCGCTTACCTACATATTCATGCGCAAAAGTACGCGCCATTCTATCCAGCTCTAATAAGCTTTCCAAGCAATCTACTTCAAGGTTTTGCTGTAGACCACACAGCTTAGATAAAACCTGCTCGTTGATTGCAGCTATATCTGTAAATTTAATTTTGTGATTCAAAAATGCATCCACCGCAATTTCGTTGGCGGCATTTAAACCAGTAGTGGCATGTTGCCCTGTATAGCAAGCCTCTATTGCTAGCTTAAGGCAAGGGTAACGCTCGAAATCTGGCTCTAGAAATGTCAGCTCACCTACTTTGGTAAAATCGAGAGGCTTAACACCAGCAGGAATACGTTCAGGATAAGACATAGAATACGCAATCGGCGTTGCCATATCCGGTTCGCCCATCTGAGCCAATACTGAACCATCACAATACTGCACCATTGAGTGAATAACCGACTGAGGGTGTATAACTACTTGAAGCTGGTCTCGCGCAGCATTGAATAGCCATTTGGCTTCAATGTATTCAAGCCCCTTGTTCATCATGGTGGCAGAGTCAACCGAGATTTTTGGCCCCATAGACCAGTTAGGGTGTGCTTTGGCTTCTTTAGGCGTGACGTTAGCGAGAGTTGCAACATCGGTATATCGGAAAGGACCGCCAGAACCCGTAAGTAAAATGGATGAGATTCCTGAATCTTTAAGATTGCATTTACCCGGTCGAACCTGAACTTCTTCAGGGAGACACTGGAATATCGCGTTGTGCTCACTGTCTACTGGCAGCAGCTGCGCTCCATATTTCTCTACAGCATCAACAAAAAGCTGACCAGACATAACCAACGCTTCTTTGTTAGCAAGTAACACCTTTTTACCCGCTTGAATCGCTGACATAGTAGGTATTAACCCAGCAGCTCCGACGATCGCAGCCATAACCATGTCAACTTCATCCATAGAAGAAACGGCGCAAAGACCTTCGTTTCCGCTTAGTACTGTCACTTTTTTATCGGAGGCTGATAGCTTCTCTCGGAGCTTATTCGCTGCGCTTTCATCGGCCATAACGGCGTATGAAGGGTGCCAAAGAATACATAACTCATGCATTTTTGAAACGTTGCTACCAGCAGCCAACGCGAAAACGTTGAACTTCTCGGAGTTTTGGGCGACAACTTTTAAAGTGCTATCACCAATTGAGCCTGTTGCTCCAAGAATGGTTATATTTTGCATTATAGAAAACCGTTATACAGAACATGAAAAGGCAAGTTTCCTTGCCTTTTAACTACGCTAAAGCGTGAAATAGAGTAAGGCGAAAACAGGAAAGGCGGCGGTCAAGCTGTCAATTCTGTCTAGCACACCACCGTGTCCCGGGATAATGTTTCCACTATCTTTAATGCCCGAAACTCGCTTAAACATGCTTTCTACGAGATCACCTAATACTGAAATAACGACAGTAGTGAAAGTGATGAATATCATTATGACATGACTTGGGAAGGTGAGTTCAAACCAATTTGCGGCACCCCATCCAATTATCAACGCAGTAATGATGCCACCAACCAAACCTTCAATAGTTTTATTTGGGCTCACATTAGGTGCCATCTTGCGCTTTCCGAACGTTTTACCCGCGAAGTAAGCACCGCTGTCAGCAGCCCAAACCAAAAAGCAAACAAACAGTACGAGCTTAGCACCATAATATGGGTCTGAATCGTAGCCAACACTTCGTAAAAGGATAACGGAAGTTAAGAATGGAATAAGTGTAAGCAAGCCAAATACGTGCCTCAGAACTTTTGAGCCTTGCCACAAAGCAGAAGACTTCGGGAATGTCATTGCCATTCCACTGGAAGCTAACCACCATATTCCTGCAGCGGATAAGATTAGCATATGCCCGCCTGAAACCTGCTGCAAAGCAGAGATTTCAAACGGCAAAAAATAAAATAAACCCGCAAGTAAAGCTAAAGAAGGAATCAATGCCTTAGAGCGGTTCGGTGTTTCAACGAATTGAGTCCATTCCCAAAAGCCAATTACTACAATTGCAGC
This sequence comes from Vibrio penaeicida, assembly GCF_002933855.1. GTDB lineage: Bacteria > Pseudomonadota > Gammaproteobacteria > Enterobacterales > Vibrionaceae > Vibrio > Vibrio penaeicida_A. The sequence goes on along the minus strand of NZ_BFAQ01000034.1, from coordinate 95,817 downwards.
AATTGCAGCAATAAATAGGGGTATAGAGAGCTTAAAAATCCCTAATACAACTAATGGAGCCAGAATCAGCGCGGTTATAATTCTTTGTTTCAAGCTGATGATCCTTTGTTAGCCATTCATAATTTCTTGAATCTGCTCGCCTGTACAACCAAAACGACGCTCGCGATTAACGAACCATGCCACAGCATCTGCTAGGCTTTGTTCATTAAAATCAGGCCAGTGTTGATCAACAAAATACATTTCAGCGTATGCCATCTGCCACAAAACAAAATTACTGATCCGGCATTCACCACTGGTGCGGATGAGTAAGTCAACTTCAGGCAAGTCAGACATCGTCAAATGAGATGTTACCAAATCTTCATTGATTTCTACTGGGTCAAGAACACCCTCTTTGGCTTCAGTCGCGATTTTTTGAATAGCTTGGGTGATATCCCATTTTCCACCATAGTTAGCCGCCACGTTAACAACCATACCTTCGTTGTCTTTGGTTAGGCTTTCCGCTTCCGCAATTTTTTTTTGTAATCGTTGATTAAAGCGACTGATGTCACCTATGACTCTTAATCTCAGATTATTCTTGTGAAGGCGCTTAACCTCTTTGGACAGAACGGTAATAAACAGTTCCATCAATAGGCTGACTTCCTCTTCCGGACGACGCCAGTTTTCACTACTGAATGCAAAAAGAGTAACAGCTTGGATACCTAGTCGAGAAGCGGCTGAAATGGTTTTTCTAACTGAATCTACCCCAGCTTTATGACCAAAAACGCGAGGCTTACCCTGCTTTTTTGCCCAACGGCCGTTACCGTCCATAATGATAGCGATATGTTTAGGGAATGCGTCTGGATAGACTTGAGTGTTCAGCATAGGAAGTTCATTGAATCTAATGGGGTTGAGATAATAGCATAAAAAAAGCGCTGTGCTGTGGGCACAGCGCTTCGAAAAAGAAAAGTGTAAGTTATATTACACTTCCATCAACTCTTTTTCTTTTGCAGCAAGAACGTCATCAACATTCTTAACAGCAGCGTCAGTTAGCTTTTGAATTTCATCTTGTGCTTTATGATCTTCATCTTCTGAGATTTCTTTGTCTTTCAGAAGCGCTTTAAGTTCACTGTTTGCATCGCGACGGATGTTACGAATAGCAACACGACCACCTTCTGCTTCACCACGAACGATTTTTACCAAATCTTTACGACGTTCTTCTGTCAATGGTGGAAGAGGAACGCGGATTACAGTACCTGCAGACATTGGGTTCAAACCAAGATCCGATTGCATGATCGCTTTTTCTACTTTTGGCGTTAGCTCTTTGTCAAAAACGGTAATAGCAAGGGTACGAGAATCTTCAGCAATCACGTTTGCAACTTGGTTTAGAGGCGTTGGTGCGCCGTAGTATTCAACGTTAATATTCGACAGTAGGCTTGGGTGAGCGCGGCCTGTACGTACTTTAGATAGGTTGTTCTTTAGCGCTTCAACGCTTTTATCCATGCGCTCTTGTGCATCTTGTTTGATTTCGTTAATCACAATTTCACCTTAATATTTTTTTAATAAGAGTGTTTTTGGCTGCCAATTATTGGTTTTCGCTGATTAGCGTACCTTCGGCTTCACCCATTACCACGCGACGTAGAGCGCCTGGCTTGTTCATATTGAATACACGGATCGGCATTTTGTGGTCACGTGCCAGTGTAAATGCCGCTAAGTCCATTACTTTCAGTTCTTTATCAAGAACTTCACTAAACGATAGGTTATCATACAGCTCTGCTTCAGGGTTTGCTACTGGATCCGCAGTAAATACGCCATCAACTTTTGTCGCTTTAAGAACAACATCCGCTTCAATCTCAATACCGCGCAAACATGCAGCAGAATCTGTAGTAAAGAATGGGTTACCAGTACCTGCCGAGAAGATCACGACGCGACCTTGGCGAAGTTCGCGAATTGCATCAGCCCAGTTGTAGTCGTCACACACACCTTTCAATGGAATCGCCGACATTACGCGCGCATTGACGTATGCACGGTGAAGGGCATCGCGTAAAGCAAGACCATTCATTACCGTCGCTAGCATACCCATGTGGTCGCCGACAACGCGGTTCATTCCCGCTTCAGCCAATCCAGCACCACGGAACAAGTTACCACCACCGATAACCACACCCACTTGAACACCCAGTTCAACCAGTTCTTTTACTTCTTGAGCCATACGGTCTAGTACCGCAGGGTCAATACCAAAACCTTCTTCACCTTGAAGAGCTTCACCACTCAGTTTTAACAGGATACGTTGATACGCTGGCTTAGGGTTAGTTGTCATGGAGTCTACCTTCCAAATGAGAGTTGTTGATTAACAGTCATGAATACAAATTGCATTTTTACGTTGATGCCAACATGCATTTATGACGATTAGCCACATATGTCTTTTGCTTGTAAGTTTATGTATTTTGTTCGTAAAAAGACCGCAGCCTTGGCTACGGTCTTTTTTTCAACAATACGCTAAGGATTAACCTTTTTGTACCGCTGCTACTTCGTCAGCGAAGCTCATTTCTTCCGCTTTCTCGATACCTTCACCAACTTCTAGACGTACGAAGTTAGTTACTGAAGCGCCTTTCTCTTTAAGAACGTCGCCTACAGATTTCTTAGGTTCCATAACGAAAGCTTGACCAGTCAAAGAGATTTCACCAGTGAACTTCTTCATACGGCCAACAACCATCTTCTCAGCGATTTCAGCTGGCTTGCCTTCGTTCATTGCGATTTCAACTTGAACTGCTTTCTCTTTTTCTACTACGTCTGCAGGTACGTCTTCTGGGTTAACGAATTCTGGACGAGAAGCAGCAACGTGCATTGCAACGTGCTTAAGAGTTTCAGCTTCGCCTTCACCAGCAACAACAACACCAATTTTCTCACCGTGACGGTAAGAAGCTAGTGCAACACCTTCAACGTATTGAACGCGACGGATGTTGATGTTTTCGCCGATTTTAGCAACTAGAGCAATACGAGTTTCCTCGAATTGAGCTTGTAGTTCTTCTGCAGTAGCTTTAGAAGCAAGAGCCGCTTCAGCAACTTCGTTTGCAAACGCTGTGAAGCTAGCATCTTTAGCAACAAAGTCAGTCTGGCAGTTCACTTCTAGAAGTACCGCTACACCATCAGCATCTTTGATGATGATTGTACCTTCAGCCGCTACGTTACCTGCTTTCTTAGCAGCTTTTGCAGCACCTGATTTACGCATATTTTCGATTGCTAGTTCGACATCGCCGTCAGTTTCGTTCAGCGCTTTCTTACAGTCCATCATGCCTGCGCCTGTACGGTCGCGCAGTTCTTTTACTAGAGCAGCAGTAACAGCCATTCTCTATTCCTCAGTTAATTCTGGATATGGTAAAAATCAGGGGCTCGATTTCGGCCCCTGATTGTAACTATAACTTAGCTTATATTTAACTTTGATTGCTGATAAGGCTTGTTATCTATAAGACTAAGCGTGACTCAGAGCCGCTATTATTCAGCTTCTTCTACGAAACCGTCTTTTTCAGCAGCTGCAGCAACAACGTCTTGGTTACGACCTTCGCTTACAGCAGAAGCTGCAGCGTTAAGGTAAAGTTGTACTGCGCGGATTGCGTCATCGTTACCTGGGATAACGAAGTCAACGCCGTCTGGGTCAGAGTTAGTATCAACAACCGCGTATACTGGGATACCTAGGTTGTTTGCTTCGCGAACTGCAATGTGCTCGTGATCAGCGTCGATAACGAATAGTGCGTCAGGTAGACCGCCCATATCTTTGATACCACCAAGAGATTTCTCTAGCTTCTCCATTTCACGAGTACGCATTAGAGCTTCTTTCTTAGTTAGCTTGTCGAAAGTACCGTCTTGAGCTTGTGCTTCAAGATCTTTCAAACGCTTGATTGACTGACGAACAGTTTTGTAGTTCGTAAGCATACCACCCAACCAACGGTTGTTTACGTAGTACTGGTTGCTAGCGATAGCAGCTTCTTTTACAGCTTCAGATGCAGCGCGCTTAGTACCTACGAAAAGAACTTTACCTTTCTTCTCGCCAACTTTGCCTAGCTCAGCTAGAGCGTCGTTGAACATTGGTACAGTTTTTTCTAGGTTAATGATATGAACTTTGTTACGAGCACCGAAGATGAATGGCTTCATCTTTGGGTTCCAGTAACGAGTTTGGTGACCGAAGTGAACACCAGCTTTAAGCATATCGCGCATTGATACAGTTGCCATTTTAAATTCCTCTATGGGGTTAGGCCTCCACATACCCCATGCGTCCGACTCGACTTCTTCAATATAAGTAAGTGAGCACCCCGGATCATGTGTCGGTATGTGTGTGATTTAAAGAAAATATATTTGGACCCAAAAACAGCTTCGCCAAGTGGAGATAACTGTTCTTAATTCCGGCGCGCTTTATACCATAAAAATCGCCTTTTTGGCTAGCAGAAATTTGAATATCTCTTCTATTGAAAGTAACCACTAGGTCTATGATTGCTGCCGTCTGAGCTAAAATTGAACGTTAATTGAAACATAACAAACACCACTCCCCTTATTACAAAGCCATCGCCACGACCTTTACGTGCGGGGCAACCCGCTGATAGAATGCAGCGATTGCATTAATGAGTTCGAGAAAGACGATGTCTATTAAAATTAAAACCACAGAAGAAATCGAGAAAATGCGTGTAGCCTGCAAATTGGCTTCGAGCGTTTTAGAAATGATAGAACCGCACGTCAAACCGGGTGTCACCACCGAAGAAATTGACCGCATTTGTCACGATTACATTCTGGAAAACAATGCGTATCCAGCACCATTGGATTACCACGGTTTCCCAAAATCTATCTGTACTTCAATTAATCACATTGTCTGTCACGGGATCCCAGCATCCAAAGATGAAATCGGCTCTACGGGGAAGGGAAAACCTGCGATTTTAAAAGATGGTGATGTCATTAACATCGACGTCACTGTCATTATCCCAGAAGATAAAAATGCCGACTTAAGCATTAGACCGAAGGGGTATCACGGCGATACTTCAAGAATGTTCTACGTTGGCGAGGTTTCACCAGCCGATAAACGTTTATGTACGGTAACACAAGAAGCACTGTACGTTGCCATGCGTAAAGTGAAGCCAGGTGTAACGGTTGGCGAACTTGGTACAGCAATCGATAAATTCATAAAAGACAACAACAAGAAAAATCCTCGTATGAAATACTCCATTGTGAAGGATTTTTGTGGTCACGGTATTGGTAGCGAGTTCCATGAAGAACCTCAAGTGGTTCACTATAAGAACTCCGACAAACGCAAGCTAAAAGAAGGCATGTGTTTTACTATCGAACCAATGATTAACGCAGGTAAATTTGGATGCAGCGTCGACTCAGAAGATGATTGGACAGTGTACACTGGCGATGGGAAAAACTCCGCGCAGTGGGAACACACGATACTAGTCACAAGAGATGGCTGTGAAGTTCTTACCTTACGAGGTGATGAAAGCATTCCTCGAAACATGGTTAACAAATAACTCAAATCCCAGCATCGCTGGGATTTTTCTTTTATAGAGTTCGAAAACTTGAGTATCAATTGTTAAAGTTAAAACATAACAGTTTGCACGGAACGCTTGGATGACATTTCAATCCCCTTTTACGCTTAAGGATTCAGCCATGAATCTTGAGAATTTACGTCATGAACTGGAGAGTTTCTCCAATGACCAAAAAGAAGAGTTTCTCTCGCACCATCCAGTAACCGACTTGGTTCTTGGCCGCAGCGAATATATGGACATGCTGCTGACTCGCCTATGGGAGTACTATGGTTTTGAACACATAGAGGAACTTAGCCTTGTCGCCGTTGGTGGCTATGGACGTGGTGAGCTACACCCTCTTTCCGATATCGATATTTTGATTCTTAACCGTTCACCACTTCAGAGCGAAGTCAAAACCAAAGTCAGTGAATTCATTACAATGCTTTGGGACTTACGATTAGAAGTCGGACACAGCGTAAGAACCGTAGCAGAGTGTGAAGAAGTAGGAAAAGACGACCTAACCGTTGCGACAAACCTCCAAGAGGCAAGGTTAATCTGCGGTTGTGAAGAAACATTTCACAACCTAAAAATGCTTATCCACTCAGAGACTTTCTGGCCTAGCGAGGTCTTCTATCAAGCTAAAATCCAAGAACAAAAACAGAGACACGCGCGGTTCCACGATACCACTTATAATCTAGAACCCGACATCAAATCTAGCCCCGGCGGGCTTCGTGATATCCATACCCTAAGTTGGGTTGCCAGACGCCACTTTGGGGCGACTTCGTTATTTGAAATGAGCCGCTATGGATTTCTCACCGATGCTGAATACCGTGAACTATTAGAGTGCCAAGATTACCTATGGCGAGTGCGCTTTGCCTTACATATAGAGCTGAAACGTTACGATAATCGTTTGACGTTTGCCCACCAGCTTCAAGTTGCCGAGCATCTTGGATTTACTGGCGAAGGCAACAAGCCTATCGAAATGATGATGAAAGAGTTTTACCGCACGTTAAGACGCGTGGCGGAACTCAATAAAATGCTACTCAAGTTATTCGACCAAGCCATCATCAACAAAGGTGAACAGCTGCCAGCAGAAATTTTGGATGCCGATTTTCAGCGACGAGGACCGCTCATCGAAGCCAGAAAACCAGCATTGTTTCAGGCCCGCCCTGAAACTATTTTGGACATGTTTTTACACATTGCGAATGACTCCTCTATTGAAGGCGTGGCGCCCGCGACCATGCGACAGCTGAGAACCGCTCGCCGTCGGTTGAACAAATTTTTGCATACTATTCCAGAAGCTCGTGAAAAATTCATGGACTTAGTGCGCCACCCTAATGCTTTGCATAAAGCGTTCAGTTTGATGCATCGCCTGGGCGTGATGTCTGCTTATCTACCACAGTGGAGCCAAATCGTTGGGCAAATGCAGTTCGATCTATTCCACGTATATACAGTAGACGAGCACAGTATGCGTTTGCTCAAGCATATCCACACATTTAGCTTTGCGAAAAATCATGCGAAACACCCTATTTGCTGCGAGGTCTACCCTCGAATTCAGAAAAAAGAATTGCTGATCATAGCGGCCATTTTCCACGACATTGGAAAAGGACGCGGAGGGGACCACTCTGAAATTGGTGCAGTAGAAGCGTACGACTTTTGCATAGAGCACGGATTATCAAAACCTGAATCTAAGCTGGTTTCTTGGTTGGTCAAGCACCATTTGTTGATGTCTGTGACCGCTCAAAGACGCGATATCTATGACCCAGAAGTCGTCACAGGGTTTGCAAAGAAAGTTCGTGATGAAGAATACTTAGAGTTTCTGGTATGCCTGACAGTAGCAGACATTTGTGCAACCAATCCCGAACTTTGGAACAGTTGGAAGCGTACACTTCTCGCAGAACTTTTTTACTCTTCCCAGCGAGCACTGCGTCGCGGCTTAGAAAACCCCGTCGATGTTCGAGACAGAATCCGTCATAACCAGCATTTAGCTTCAGCCATGTTAAGAAAAGAAGGCTTCACCGCCCGAGAAATAGAAGTGTTATGGCAACGTTTCAAGGCCGACTATTTCCTTCGCCACACCCACAAGCAAATTGCGTGGCACGGAGAACACCTCCTTAGGTTAGAGTCCAAAGAGCAACCTTTGGTGTTACTAAGTAAAGAAGCTACTCGTGGTGGTACAGAAGTGTTCATTTACTCAAAGGACCTTCCCAACCTTTTTGCCAACGTCGTTGGCGAGCTCGATAGACGAAACTTCAGTGTTCATGACGCACAAGTAATGACGAGCAAGGATGGTTATGCTCTGGATACATTCATTGTGCTAGATCATCATGGTGAACCCATCGATGAAAACCGACATGCCAATATGGTTCGTCATATAGAAGGTATCCTCAGTGAAGCTGACGTGGCGAATTCAAAAGCGCGACGGACTCCGAGACAACTGATGCATTTCAACGTCAAAACGCGTGTCGACTTTATTCCGACCAAAACACGAAAGCGCACATTGATGGAATTCGTTGCCTTAGATACTCCGGGCTTATTGGCAAACATAGGCGCGACTTTTGCCGAGTTAGGCATTCACCTTCATGCGGCTAAAATCATCACTATAGGCGAGCGAGCAGAAGACTTGTTTATTCTCACCTCACCCAATGGAGGTCCTTTAAGTGAAGAAGAGCAAGACGAGCTAAAAACCAAGCTGAAAGAAAGTGTTAGTGAGCTTCAGCATCACTAGCTCAACAGGCGAAAGGACGAGATTCGGTTTATCGCGATCTCGTCCACACTCTCTGCTCAAACGTCTGTCTGACCTATCAATAGCTGCTAAAGTTGTACAGTACTCAATCAGTTTGTTCATCCTATAGCCTGATGGATACTGAACTGATTTACTATTCATTGGCTATCACGAGGTGCTCTATGTATCCAAACCTCACTGGATTAGGTATTCAAGACCCAAAACAGATCGAACGTTACTCCCTTCGGCAAGAATCTCAAAAAGATGTTCTTAAGATCTATTTTAAAAAGCAAAAAGGCGAGCTTTTTGCTAAAAGCGTCAAGTTCAAGTACCCAAGGCAGCGTAAAAATGTTTTGGTCGACAGCGGCAGCCATCAATACAAAGAAGTGACTGAAATAAACCGCAACTTAACGCTCGTGATTGATGAGTTGAATACCATCACTAAACCTGAAAAATTGGTTGAAGTTGATGTAAAAGAGAAAATCTTGTCTGATCTTCGTCACTTAGAAAAAGTCGTATCCAGCAAAATAGCTGAAATTGAAGCTGATCTCGACAAGCTAAAGTAATCAGCGAATGGCGATAGAAACACTCAGTAAGAGGGCGTTTTGCCCTCTTAACATAATGAAGTGCCTGCTAGTGAATAGTGAAATGCAGAACAGAGCGGCAAGTTAAGTATCTAAAAACGGATTAAGCGAACAACTCCATCCAATCAAACTCCACTAATAACCTTTCCCAAACATCATCAAACTTCGCCTTTAACACCAAATTTTCCTTGGTATAAGGATGAGCAAAGGACAATTCTGATGCGTGAAGGAGTAGTCGATGTGAATCATAGTGCTCCCGAAACAAGCGGTTATGTTTGCCGTCACCATGAGAAGTATCTCCGACAATCGGGTGTCTTAAGTGCGCCATATGTCGGCGCAACTGATGTTTTCGACCCGTCTTAGGCTTCATCTCAACCAAACCGTATCGGGTGGTCGGAAAACGCCCTGTAGACAGAGGAACTTCTACTTTCCCGAGTGGCTGATAAAACGTGATCGCCTCTTTGGCTTCTTTGTCTTTATCTGCAAATTTATCCGCTATTTTGTCCAACTCTTCTTTCAAAGGATAATCCAGCGTGTCACCCTGCTCTATCCATCCTCGCACTATCGCGTGATAGGTTTTCTGCATTTCATGATTCGCAAACATCGGCATCACTTCCGAAGCCACCTCGCTAGATAATGCAAACACCAACACACCAGAAGTCGGTCTGTCGAGTCGGTGTAATGGAAAAACATGTTGCCCAATTTGATCGCGTAATGTTTGCATCACAAACTGCGTTTCGTGTTTGTCTAACCAAGAGCGATGAACCAACATTCCGGCAGGTTTATTTACAGCAACCAAATACTCATCTTGAAATAAAATGTCTAGCACGACGCAAATGCCTCATCGAAGTCAGAAATAGCTGCTAACACTTTTATCTTCGATGCATCATCTTTCCAAACTTCTTCAAAGTATGGCAAAAGCTGTAACGCGGAAGGTAAAGGTTGGCTTGCGCTTATCATCGCTTCTAATCGGGTAATGAATATCCATTGCAACCACTGATGCGGTTCTAACGTGTCGTAAGCAAAGGGTTGTTGGCTTGCTAGCGCCTCAGAAGAAGGAGGTGTAGATTCCCAGAGGTTTTCTTGCTGCAAAGCGGTTTTAAGATTCTCGATAAGGATCGATATTCGAGCAGTATTCATCTATTTCGTTTCAAATGGCCTTGAAAATTGTCCATAGAGTACCATCTATTGGCTAAAGACATATAGGATAACAAGTCAGTCCATGGACACCATTCATACCCTTACCCAACTTCTAAGTGATAGTCATTGCGAGTACCAAGTTTTCGATTTGGGTCGCCGTATTACGAAGATCGATCCCAACACATTTGCAAAAGTGGAATTGGGACAACAAGCTTACCCCTTCCCAATGCAGCGTAAGGCACACATTGCTATTGCTTACTGGAACGAATCGAAACAGCCTTGGATCTGGTTTTTGAAGTTTGAATTGGATGAACGTGGGCTACTCAAACAGGCTGACGTGGGTAACTTTATTAAATACATCATCGAAGCCATGGGTACGCGACTGGGAGGTGATCTGAGTGAAGAGCAACAAGAAAAGCTCTCTAACAACCCCTACACCTTCAAGCCATCAGAAGACAAAATGGCCGTGTTCCACAGCCAAATCCGAGCAAAGCTGTCGATGCAAACAAGCCAATACTATGAACATGCACAGCACTATTTCTCGGGTGGTTTAGGCTGGAATAACTGGCAGACAATTGGAATACAAGGCATTGCAGACATCTGTGCCCGCTTTGGCATTGATCAAAATGGTGTGATGCTAAAAAAAGCGCTCCACCAACTGCCTAACGAACCACTTTATGCCTTATTGGGTGTGCTAGAACACTGTGAACTCCCTGATAACCTGGGGAAAGCCATACAAGAAAAAGCGCTCTCTGAATGCAATTCCGACACGCCAGACTTGTTTCTCGTATCAGCATTAGTGAGATCATTGGCTGGGTCTTCAAACTCTCTTAACTTAGTCGTCGACCATATATTACAGAGCCCGAGATTGAGCCATCAGGAAGTATTGGTGGGGATTGCTGGAAGAAGCTGGTCATCATTAGCGGATACAGAAAGAGCTGGGCAGTTTTTATTAAGACTTGCACAAACGGGAAATCAAAACCTGTTCAACCAGCTATTTGCTGATCTCGTTATGTTGCCTGAACTGCGAATGGTTTTACTGCCATTACTTCATAACGCGCCATCGCAAGAATTGGCCACTGCCTTACTGAAACTTCAGCAAAATACACGTTCTCAATAAACAGCGCCAAAGGATGGAATAATGATAGGGAATCTTTTCACAATCATACTGGTCACCCTGTTTTGTTTGTTGTTCTGGCAACAGCGCAGACAATCTGAGCTAGCAAAACAGATGGTTGCACATCGCTGTAAGCAGCTTGAGATACAAATGTTGTCTGTTTCTTTCAAGGGGCACAAAATTCGCCATAAGACAGGCAAATTAGGTTGGCACACCATTTACCAGTTTGAATTCTCGGCGCTTGGGGATGATTACTACATCGGAGAGCTTACTATGGTGGGCTTTCATGCAAGTCACTTCGAGATCCCACCTTATCGGATGTAACACCGTTAGTATGTCAATCCACTTGTGCCCAAACAAGAAAATACTCAAACAAAAGAAAAGCCCCGATACTCGCGTATCGGGGCTGTAGTCTTACTCGCAGCAATCCGGCTACTAACAGTGCTCCATGCATCAAATCCTTGATAGTATGCTGTGTTCCTTCAGCTTAATCCTTTCGTCGCCATCCTAGCGGTGTCCATGATCCTATCCTGATCTGCTAACCTTCCTGATTAGCGCACTCACTTGTTCCTTGAGCGGTGTCCCTTACATCATCCTGATGTTCGTTCCTTGCCTCTTCCTAGAGGTGTCCATTGTCTTTCCTTTGTCGTCATCTTCCTGATAACGATTGAGTCCATTCAATGTCCTTTTGCTCCATGCTGATCATTCATCCTGAATAACCAAATCTTCTTCCTGAAGATAACCATTCCTTGGTTGTTTCCTGTTCCGTGTCGGAATCCTTCCGACAGAGAACAGATTACGTTTATCTCTTTTTAGAGCAACTTAGCCATCTCACATTTCTTTATGAGAAGAAATATCATCAAATAATTTTACATTATATATCAGTTGCTTAGTAACAAATGGCAATAATACCTCAATATAAATAGCAAACATTTCCTACACCTCTTGTAAGAGATCTCTCACAAACTAACGAGCAAATAACTCGAGCCCCTCGTTAAACTCACTACAAATAACCAGTGCTGGCGCACACTTCTTGGAACCGATATTATTAGCGCATATTCATTCAGGTCTGTAGACCTTGGTGATCAGTTGAATTTAAGGATTTCAAAATGAAAACTCAGGACATTACGGCAGAATTGGAAGCGGCTATTCAGTCTTTGGCCGACCAAGGCAAAGAGCCTACTGTCGCCTTAGTGAAAACAAGAATGAAAACACCAGCCCCAATGCCTGCTATTATTGCTGCGATTAAAAGCTGGAAATCTTCATCTTATGTCCCAAAAGTTGAAGTTGGGGTCAGTGAACCGTCTAGCAGTGAACGTGTTACTTTGCTGGAAGCACAGATCGTTACTTTTGCTAAGCAAATTGAAGATCTGACTAAACGAATTGAAAAACTAGAGAATCAATCATCATGAAAATCTGGGTAGACGCCGATGCTTGTCCTAAGGTCATCCGAGAAACACTCATACGCGCCGCAGAAAGAACAGGAATTACCACCACATTCGTAGCTAACCACGCGATACCATTACCAAAGCGGAATAATATTCATGCTCTGCAGGTGCCTAGCGGCTTTGACATCGCCGACGATGAGATTGTGAAAAGAGTCGAAGCACAAGATCTCGTTATCACATCTGATATCCCTCTTGCCGATGAAGTGATCAGTAAAAATGCTTTAGCTTTAAGCCCAAGAGGAGAGTTATTCACTAAAGACACGATAAAAGCTCGACTGAATATTCGCGATTTTATGGATACAATGCGCTCTAGCGGAGTACAAACTGGTGGTCCAGCCGCGCTTTCCCAAACAGAAAGAAGAGAATTTGCCAACCAATTAGACCGATTTTTGGCGAAACACCGCTAACTTTAAGCCCGCAACTAGGGTAATTTCAAAGCTACCTCTGGTTAATTTCAGGCTTCATGGTGTCGGATACCACGTGTATAACTGCAATCCAAGCTTTGCGATGTTCTTCAGTATAAGATGCTCCAAGCCCCGTTTTTAATGTGTATAACAACGCGTTACCAACTGGGCTGAAGTGTGCACGTTTAACACCATATTTGTTGTGGCGTTGTGCGAGCTGGATAAGAACTGGAACAAGAGCATTCAAGTCTTGCAAACCTTCGACCGCAGCTTTAAGCATCATCATGAGCTTTCTGCCTTGAAGCTTTAAATCTCCCTTAAAAAGAGGGCGAAGCTCGGGTTCATATTCAAATAGCTTGTTATAAAATATCTCTGCTGCTTGCTCTGAAATAGGCTCAACTTGCTTAAATGATTGTTGAACCAAAGATATTTGACGTTGCGTTACTGACATAATCACCCTCTATTCCCTGACCTGCGTATTGAGGTCCGTTTATTTCGAAAAATGAACAGACGTAATACCCAAGTGACCTTAAGATGCAGGATTCAGAGCCTGAACCACGCATTTTGAGATTACTTGAGTATATAAAGTGTAGGCAGATTAAAAACGCCACGCGAGTGCGTGGCGAATTCTTAAACAGATTTGTCGATTAGTCTTTGAAGTCCCATGATAAATTACTCACTAGCAAGCAATCGTCACATTTAAAGTCGAAAACGCCATGAACAGGCTCATCTAACTTCCAGTCCCCTTCACATTTGGGGCACTTTCTGGACAGCTCTTCTTCTTTGCTTTTACCACCCACCCGATAGATATATAGGTAAGTAGGGATCCCACTCACGACTTTAATTCGACGACATAAATCCCACCCACGACGAAACAGTAAACTTTTACTCGAAGAAATTTCGTAGAGTGATGGGTGCTCAACCACCGAACCATTCATCTGAAGCTGATCGCACGCACTCCAGTCTTCTTGCCATTTTATGATTTGTTTTTGATCACCATTTGCGACAGCAGGTAAGCGATACAGTGGAACGGGTTGAAAATGTTCACCGCATCGAATCGGCGAACAAGTATGCAGATAACTGGTATAGAGGATTTGCCAATCTCGCTCACCACACCCATCACTGGGATCGGAGTTCATGTCCTCACCGATCACTTTAATTTTTGGCTGAAGTAACCCCGAATCTGCCAATATATCCATCGCATGCTTAACTTGAGGGCTGTGGAAGTCTGGATGCAAGCTATTGGATTCAGGGCAAACAACGCGCGCGGTAAAAATTGCACCATCCATCGAAACAGGCAGTTCTCGCCCTAAGACTTGTCCGTTGTATCTCAGACAATCAAGTACATAGTTCACCGCTTTCTCTACATCGCCCATGGACGTATCGCGGTACACTTCAAATGAGAGTTCAGTAATGTACATCTATTTCACCTTACTGCACATCAGGCGTCAGTTGCGCCAAGAATTCTTCGACAGAAGCCGCTAATACGTCCCTTTTATCCGTTCCTAAACGCTCAAAAATAACTTCGCCCGTTAAATTACAGATTGAAATTACATCCATTTCAGCTTCGGTTGAACCAATGAATACCGTTGGCTTTAGCTTTAGCCTGCGCTGCATCACCAAATGACCAAGAATATTCTCTTGCAACCTAAGGAAATCATCTTCACTCCACACTTGAAGTAAAGTTAAGGGTTTACCATCCCATAGCGCTTCCATGTCGCCACAGAACTGACAGCTGTAGAAGGCTTTTATGTCTTCATGAATAGTCAGCTCAATGCCGCTCTCTACGTTGCTAAAGTCTGCCCACTCATCTCGGTAAACAGGTTGCCACTCAACAAAATCATCGCTTTGCTGCTCAATACAAGGAGAAGGGATGCCTGCTAGTTCTTCGCTTTTAGGAAAACTAGAGTGCTTCTCTTGCCATGAAGATACAAAGGATTCGCTGAACGACTTTAAGGCACGTGCAACATTTTGAGACATTGATTGCTCCTAGATACTCATCATAGATTGATGACAGAATTAAAGGGATTAAGTAAACTCCGAGGTATTCTAATCGATCTTTTAAAGCAAGTATGAGCAAATATTCGAACGCCGAAGAATTGGCTGGTTTAACTCTTGGACAAAAAACGGAATACAGCAGCCAATATGACCCTTCTCTTTTACAGGGTGTTCCTCGAAGTCTAAACCGCAATGATATCCAACTAAAAGATGAACTGCCTTTTGTTGGGGTCGATATATGGACGTTATATGAGCTCTCTTGGCTAAACGAAAATGGGCTTCCACAAGTTGCGATTGGTGACGTAGCTCTTCCAGCCACAAGCCCAAACCTAATTGAATCTAAATCATTCAAACTTTACTTGAACAGCTTTAACCAAACTCGATTTAGTCATTGGGATGAGGTCAAAAAAGCCTTAATTAAAGACTTGTCTGAATGTGCCGGCGAAGCTGTGGATGTCGTCATCAACCCTGTCACATTTTATGATGATCAACCTATTGTCAGTTTCAAGGGTGAATGCATCGACAATCAGGACATAAAGATAGAACATTATGAATTTGATCCTGCATTACTTCAGAACTCGACTTCTGATGAACTTGTTTCTGAAACTTTAGTCAGCAATCTTCTCAAATCAAATTGCTTAATCACCAATCAACCTGATTGGGGGAGTGTATCCATTCAGTACACAGGGAAGAAAATTAACCGCGAATCTCTTTTACGCTACCTTGTCTCTTTCCGAGAGCATAACGAATTTCACGAGCAGTGTGTGGAACGTATTTTTACAGATATTCAAAAACACTGCGCGCCGACCTCGTTAACAGTATTTGCGAGATACACCAGACGCGGTGGATTGGATATCAACCCTTATCGTTCGACAGAACAATCAAGACCGGACAACAATCTGCGCCTAGCAAGACAATAGAAGCGACTTAAGCCTGGAGTACAAAGGAATGAAATTTTTTGGTTGGTCGGGGCTGCTTTTTGCCATTTTGCTGCAAAGCCAGACTGCAATGGCAAAGCTCTACACATCACCGGTTCTCAATGAGGCCGCAAGTTTGGTTGAAGTTGACCCGATAAAATCTAAGAAAATAGCCACCAAATTTCTCCGTCAGCGAAAATTGACCGACGCCTCGCCTAAAGGACCGTCGGCAATCCCTAGAGAAGATACAGACAATTCTTTACGTACTCCAAGCAGCAGCATTGATGCTCTACAAATTCTTGCACAAGTGGAAATTGCGCTTGGTGATCCTCGCAATGCCTTTTTACATTTAGAAAATGCAGAAAGGCTCGCCAATAACCACGACTTACCATTAATCGCGCTTGAAACTCTGCAGCTAAGAGCAGAATTACTTTGGCTGCAAACCGGAGACATAAAAAAGGCTCAGCCTATCATTCAGAAAGTTGAGCAAGAGCTTCTCCAGCCACATACGGCTTCAAGCCTTATTACCGACCTTCAATATAGATTGGCGATGCTCAAAGGTGAAATTGCATCCTTTGAAGGGGATCGTGTTAACGCAGAGTTAGAATATAAAACTGCATTCGAAATCCTAGCCAAAATTACACGGATCGATACCGTGATTAATTACCATATCGAGCTAGGTAAACACTATTTACGCTACAAATCCTACGATTTAGCGTTAACAGAATTGCTTACCGGATACTGGATGGCAATAGAAAAAGACAGGAGCCAAGAATTAGCAAAAGCGAACTATCAACTTGCGCAGTTATTTAGACAGCGTCAAGTTCTTGACAAAGCTCTAGAACACCTAGCTCGCTCTGCAGATTTCTACCGAAATTACGAACAATCGCAGATTTTAGGCGATGTAATTAAACAAATGGCGGATATATATTTCTTACAAGGAAAGTATAATTTGGCATTAGTACGTTATTTTAACGTACTCGATCATGAATACTTAGCACGCGATATTCACGATGCGATTGAATTAAGATTAAGCATTGCTGACACTTATTTACAGTTATTTAACTTTACGCTAGCAGAGCGATATTTAGACCAAGCAAAAAACTTAGTCAATTACACTCAAATAAAACCACTGAAAGCACGTACGTTATTACTCACTGCCAGCTTGGCACTGCAACAAGAACAAACTTCAAATGCGCTAAATAATGTAAGAAAAGCGCTCGCAATAGGTCAAGATTTATCCGATAACTTTATTTTATTGCAATCTTATCGAGTGCTATCTGCTGCATATGAACAAAATGGCGATTTCATAGAATCATTAAATGCGCTTAAGAAGTTTTCTATTCTCAACGCCAGCCAGCAAAGAAGGTTGAATGAAATCAACGAGGATGTGTTGAAGCAGCAAAAGGACATCATTGAGCAATCTTTACATTACAAAGGACTGGAAGAAGAGCTAAAAATAGCGCAACAAGAATTTAGAAAATTCCAAAATACAGCGTTTGGTTTATTTATCATCACAGTGATATTGGTGCTATTTGTTTTAAGACGTGGTTATGTAATAGACAAATTAAAGGGTGAAGTTAAAGCGCTCAGACTCGATTTGTATACTCATGCCCGTTCAGGTCTTCAAAATTTGAGGCTGCTCAATAAAAAATTACAGAATTCATTAGCGCGCAGCAGTGCAACATTCGAACAATGGCAGCTAGGTGAGCTAATCAGTGAACCATTCAGCGACCGACTGCGCTTCGTTATGTTTGACTTACCATTTTTGCGCAACACGTACCTTGAACTGGGCTATCAAGCGGGGCTAGAACTAGAGAGATCTTTCGGGGAGTTTATAAAATCGAAAGTCAGCAGACCTGCCCGCCTTTATCACTTTTCAGACGCTATGTTTCTGTATGTTGAGCCCAATACTAAGACTGCAACCGAACCGCAACAAATGTTCGATAAGATTTGCAGCTGGATCTCAGAATTTGAGCCAGAAAGAAAAATATCGCGCAAAGTTCACGTAGGTATGGCAGATTATCCTTTCTTGCCTAGAGCATATACCGCGATTAACGATCAAGAATTAATAGATATATTACTGCTGTCGACAAACCTTGCTCGTGGAATAGAAAAAAATAGCGATGAAAGCCAATGGGTCTATTTACGAGCAATTGAAAATGCTCCAGCAGCAAGTTTTGCGACCGATAATATTCGACTTGCATGTAAGCAAGCACTAAACCAAGGGTTAATAAAAGTCCAATCATCATGCCAAAATGAGGATGACATCAAAAAATTGACACTATCCGAGTGATAAGTGAGCACTTAACTCCTGATTAAAGTGACCTTATTTTGTTTTTTGTTATTATCATTGAACTGTTTTCGCCATCGCGGTTTATTGGCATCTGCTTTTTATGAATGATTTGGATACTCTTGAGCAAGAGTTGAAAGACGAATTACATGATTTAAAGTGTAAATTAGATCATGCGCGTCTTTCGCATCGAGATTCTCTTTTTAAATTTAAAAGAGAACAAAACGTTCTTAAGCGTATAGTTGCTAATCTCAGTGATGCATGCAAAGGTAATAACCAAGATCTTGATAAAGGTTTGTCGCTATTAAAGCAAGACCTAGAACACCAACAAGATGTCACAAAGTTAATACCTAAGCTGGTCGTCATAGAGAGAATGCTAAAGCAAAACACGGTGACCATGGAAAAAAAGACAATTCACTTAGACGAGCGAATTAAACATAGCGGAGAAACGTTGCAGCGCATCCCTGGTCTGCCTGCACAATTAAAACGCGATCTCCGCAACCTGCTTCATTTCCCAAGCCGAAAGCTGACCCAAGAAATTGACCAAGCAATTCGTCTTTTGGGTATATACGAGCGCGCCACAAAAATTATGGCGTCGAATTCCCGTAATAACCTCAATTTAGAAAAAGCCGTCGATCAGGAAATTTTTGATCGCCTCTCTGAAGAACTGCAAAACCTGATCACTGAATTGGATTTTGATGGTGAATCTGGTGAATTATTAACCGACATTAGAGCTAAGCTTCTCATTGGTGTTCCACCGAATGAATTGTTTGAATTAATACTTCAGATCTTAAAGCTTGTTATTCAAGGCACCCATTTTGAGCGTAAAACCTCTGAGCAGTTTTTAGATCAGGTCAACACCTCTCTTAACACCGCAATAAAGAACACATCGCAAAACATCGAGCAAAGCCTCTCTTATTCTGAACACCGTAAGATGATGCATTTCGAAATCAACGATTTGGTCTCACAGGGCAAAAGTAATTTGGAATCCGATTTGGATGCCGAGGCGCTCAAGCTCGCCATCGCGCCTCTTTTGGATAAGATCGGTTCGCTAACAGAGCGCTTGCAACACATCGAAAAACGAGAGCAAACTCTGACCGAAAGGCTCAGCTACAGCCATAACCAGCTGGAAGCGCTTCAAGAAGTCACTCAAGACTATCGCCGTCGATTACAAGATCAGGCACAAAGGCTTCTCCTTGACCCTCTCACTAAAGTGTATAACAGAGCAGCACTCGCGGATAAACTTGAGCTGGAGTACCGTCGTTGGATTCGAGCACAACACTCTTTCCGAATTTTGTTGCTTGATATCGATAACTTTAAAACGTTAAACGATAGCTTTGGGTACAGTGCAGGTGACAAAGCATTAAAGATCATCGCTCGCACCATAAAAAAGGCAGTGAAAGATACCGATATCGTAGCGCGGTTCTCTGGTGAAGAATTCTTAGTTCTGCTTCCCGATCAAGTGGACTCAGAAACTCACGTCGTTACACAAAAGATTCAAGCGCAAATATCCAAGCTGCCATTTAAGTTTAGAGACCAAAACATCACCATTACTGCCTCTGCGGTTTGTGCTGTCTTCGGTGATACGGATACCCCAGAAGAAGTGCTTGAAAGGCTGCAACTCGGACTTAAAAACGCCAAGAGAACGGGTCCGAATCAACTGATCTGGCTGTAACCTCTCGCTTTCATCTTTTCATTAGAAAAAATTGTCTGATGTCCCTCCCGATAACCGAGCTGACTCTTTCATTCCTATAGCCATCTTCACAATTGCTGCTTCAGCTCATAGATTTTGCTCTGAGTTGTATACTTATCGCTCAATGATCGAAATTAATTTTTCGACCGTTTAACCACTTTTGTCTCGGTGGATACCTCAGTTTATTGATTTATCCCTTAAAAGTGAGTGGCGAAACCCCAAATTCCTGTGTAAGGTGAAATGACAGGGTAGAGAAATTAACAAAAACAATGACTTTCTATCCCAAGGAGGAGCCTATGATTACTCATATCAGCCCTGCAGGCAGCATGGACTTGTTGTCTCAGATTGAAGTAGAACGTCTAAAAAAAACCGCCTCCAGTGAGCTTTACCAGCTCTACAGGAATTGTAGCCTTGCGGTTCTCAACTCCGGTAGCCATACCGATAACTCTGAAGAACTACTTAACAAATATAAATCTTTCGACGTAAGCGTGATGCGTCGCGAACGTGGTATTAAGCTAGAGCTCAACAACCCGCCCGATCATGCATTCGTTGACGGCACTATTATTACCGGCATTCAAGAGCATCTTTTTTCGGTGTTGAGAGACATTGTTTATGTCAACATGCACCTCGCTGATAACCAAAGACTCAACCTAACTAACGCTACTCACATCACCAACTTAGTGTTCGGTATATTGCGTAACGCGGGCGCACTCCACCCGGGAATAGACCCAAATCTTGTTGTTTGCTGGGGCGGTCACTCCATAAACCCTATCGAATATCAATATACTCGAGAGGTTGGGCATGAGCTTGGGTTAAGAGAGCTGAACATTTGTACGGGCTGTGGCCCCGGTGCAATGGAAGGACCAATGAAAGGGGCAGCCATAGGGCACGCAAAACAGCGTTACGACGAACAACGCTACATTGGGTTAACTGAACCATCCATTATTGCGGCAGAACCACCTAACCCAATTGTGAATGAACTCATCATCATGCCAGACATCGAAAAACGCTTAGAAGCGTTTGTACGAATGGCACACGGTATTGTTATTTTCCCAGGCGGCGCTGGCACTGCTGAAGAGCTTTTATACATTCTTGGTATTATGCTTCACCCAGACAATGTCGATCAGCCGATGCCCATTGTATTGACGGGTCCTAAAGAAAGTGAGGCTTACTTCCGCTCCATCGATAAATTCATCGGGGATACGCTGGGAGAAGAAGCGCAGAGCCGGTATAACATTGTGATTGGCGATCCTGAAAAGGCGGCTAAAATCATCAAAGAATCCATGCCAACAGTACGCGAGCATCGCAAAGAAACAGGCGATGCATACAGCTACAATTGGTCTTTAAAAATTGAACCTGAATTCCAGCTCCCCTTTGAGCCAACACACGACAACATGGCCAATTTGGATCTTCACCTAAATCAAAAACCTGAAGTATTGGCTGCTAAATTGCGTCAGGCATTCTCGGGAATTGTTGCTGGTAATGTGAAAGCGGAAGGCATCAGGGAAATCAAACGAAAAGGACCTTTCATTATCGATGGCGACCCCGAGCTAATGAAAAAAATGGATCGGCTACTCAGCGATTTTGTTGAACAACAGAGAATGAAACTACCGGGCTCGGAATACATTCCTTGCTACAAGATTGCACTGTCGGATCAATAGGTGCTGCCTGATCGATGGAGACATCCCGATTCTGGTCATCAGGTTTTTATTCACATACTCTTTTTATTCACATACGGTTTTTATTTACATACACTAAGGGGCATTACGCCCCTTTTTCTTTAGAATTCAAAAATGTCGATTCATCTAGTCATCATTGATGCTCTGAACCTTATTCGTCGCGTGCATTCGGCGCAACCTGATCCAACAGACATCTCACGGACCATAGAAACTACTGGTCGAACATTGAATCGAATTTTGTCGGAATCGACCCCAACGCATATTATTGCGGTCTTCGATCATCATGAACAAGATAGAGGTTGGCGAGCTGAAGTGCTCCCCTCTTATAAAGAAAATCGAAAACCCATGCCTGAACCACTATTGAAGGGTTTAGATGCTATCCAAGATGCATGGTGGAAACTCGGCATCGATTCATTACTATCCGATGGTGATGAAGCTGATGATTTGGTCGCAACATTGGCCTGTAAAGTCGCAAGCCATGGTGAAAAAGTCACCATAGTATCGACTGACAAAGGCTACTGCCAGTTACTCTCACCTACCCTTCAAATTCGAGATTATTTTCAGCACCGCTGGCTTGATGCTCCGTTTATTGAAAAAGAGTTTGGTGTAAAACCAGAACAACTCGCCGATTATTGGGGGTTGGCGGGAGTGAGTTCTAGCCAAGTACCTGGTATTCCAGGTGTTGGCCCTAAAGCGGCGAAAGAAATACTTACCGCTTATCCTGATATCGAAAGCGCTTATGCGTCTGACGATTTACCAGCCAAGTACCGTAAAAAATTCGACGAACACATCGAATCCGCAAGAGCGTGCAAAAAGATTTCAGCATTAAAAATAGACATGGAGCTCGGCTTCAACTTGCAAGATATTCGATATTCAGGGCCTAACCAACCGTAATATTTTCTCTCAGCAACTACACTAACGCTCTATGTTCAATAAACGTGTTGTGAAATCCTTTGCACTCACAACACCAATACAATATTGGGCTTACCTTACAAGATGCTGATTATTCTAGAATCAGCTTCACAACGTTATTGATAAATATCATTATTTTTATATCTCCCAATAAGGAGAAAAATAATGAAAAGAATCATCTTACTTACCTTAACGACGTTAATGTCGCTCCCAGCTCTCTCTGCAACCTGTGCCAAGCATCTGGATGTAGGAATCCCTTCAGGTCAATCAGACCAAATATTGTGTCGAGATGGCTACGCCGTAGGGTATAACTACACGACAAAAAATGCAGATTGGGTTGCTTATCACATCACCGCAGACAGCGTGAATTTAAAGTTCAAACGAAAGAGTAGTTTCTTCAAAGAAGATCCAGATCTGCCACAACACGCCCGCTCCACTCTCGCAGATTACCGTGGTACTGGCTACGACCGAGGTCACCTCGCCCCTTCCGCAACCATGGACTTTACGCTCCAATCCATTAAACAGAGCTTTTATATGAGTAACATGTCTCCTCAGCTTCCCACATTTAATCGCGCGGGTTGGCGAATATTGGAAGAACATGTTCGGGATTTGGCAAACGAATACAACGAGCTGTACGTGGTAACAGGGCCTATTTATCAAGGAAATGAAAGCAGTATAGGGGATGGCGTAACGATACCCAGTGCTTTTTATAAAGTGATTCTGGATCCGCAATTTAACGAAGCCATCGCATTTATCGTCCCACATAGAAAAGTTTCAGGGGATGAACTTGTCAATTTCATTACAACGATTGACGATGTAGAACAACAAACCGGATTGGATTTTTTCTCTGTCACTCCAAACTCTACCGAAGATGAAATGGAGTCAGTAGATTGGCCCGATATGTGGCCAACTAGCCAGTAATAATTGGATTCTGTTGGTCCTAGAAAGAAGCAATAAAAAACGCTCCAATTGGAGCGTTTTCTGACTAATAAGCCTTGTACTGTCTTTCCGCTTCTTTAACGAAGTGGGGCGATAACTTAGTTAACTTACATAACCTAGATAGCTTAGTGAGGCGATATGTTCGACAAACATTGAATGTGAACCGTGATCTCTTCTCTATCATGGTAAAGATGCTTGGCTTGAAGCTTAAATTTCACTTTATTGTCGATTAGAAAAACTTTTAGGTTCTCGATATCTTGAAGAACTTCATCGTATCGACCTTTCATTGGCAACTTAAGGTTAAAGATGGTTTCTTTTGCCCAACCTTTTATTAGCCACTCTCCCATCAGTTGAGCAACACGCGATGGTTTTTCAATCATGTCACACACTAACCACGTCACGTTCTTACGTGGTGGTTCAAATTTAAACCCATCTTCCATATGGTGTTTAACCTGCCCCGTATCCATCAAGCTTTGCGCCATCATGCCATTATCAATCGCATGAACAAACATAGAGCGCTTCACAAGTTGATATGTCCAACCACCAGGACAAGCCCCCAAATCGGTCGCCCACATACCAGAAGCTAAACGTGTGTCCCATTCCTCTTTAGGAATGAAAACATGGAATGCCTCTTCCAATTTCAATGTGGAACGGCTTGGTGCATCAGATGGGAATTTAAGACGAGGAATCCCCATAAAGAATTTTGAGTTATTGTCGGATATGGAATAGCCAACAAAACAGTGACCCGGTGCGACAAAGCACGCATGTAATACCGGTTTTTTGGGGTTGTCTTTATTGTAAAGAACGCCTTTACCACGTAGGGCTTGCCTTAATGGTACGGTAAACTTGCGGCAAAATTTCAGAAGCTCTTTTGCTTCATTGGTGTCTGGTGTTTCCACTCGAAGATCGCCACAACGTGGAAATGCCTCTATCTCGGATAGCCCTTCAAGAATGGGCGAAATTCGGTCATCCTGTGGTAACTCTTTACATTCTGCTGCAACAGCGAAAATCTGGCGCGCAAATATCAATGAGTTAAAGTCCAGCTCCTGAGCCAGTTTCGCACCATCGCCTTCCTGGTAGCACTCGAACAACACATACCCTGTGTTTTTTTGTACTCTCGGGAAACCGTACACTTCTAATTGAGTAGCACGATCCTGGATCTCACCTGCACACTCTTTTTCGAAACCTTGGCGGCAGTAGAGCATTAAGTGTTTCACGACTTCACCTCTTTCATTCTAAACGCAGCAATAGTGAAGCAAACCCAACCAACAATAAACATTAAGCCACCAAATGGAGTAATAGGTCCAAACCATTTGATTCCCGTTAATGCAAGCGCATAAAGGCTGCCACTAAAACAAAGGATGCCGATAATAAAGCAAATCGCCGCATTTCGCAGTCCTTTTTCTACTTTCTCACCAACTTTTATCTGCATCAAAATACCAATCAAGACCAACGCCAATGTGTGGATGAATTGGTATTGCACTCCAGTATCAAATACCCCAATTAGATATTCAGACAGCATCGCCTTTAAGCCATGCGCTGCAAATGCACCCAACATCACAGCAGTCGCGCCAAAGACACCAGCGATCATTAAAACATGCTTACTTTTCACTGCTCCCCCTTAACTTCACAACAGCCTCTTATAAAGCTCACCAAATGTTCAATGGCTAAATCGATATTGCCTTCTTGTGTATGACCAGAGCTTTTTCTGGGTTTGAAGCTGTGGTCACCGTCGGGAATAAACTGAAGCTCTACTGCATCAGAAAAATGAAATTCGGCGCACTCTTCTTTTTTCCCAAACGTGTCTCTATCACCCTGAAGGATAAGGCATGGTTTATTGATTTGAGCAAGATGATCACCTTTGAATTTCTCTGGTTTCCCTGGTGGATGAAAAGGGAAACCAAGGCAAGCAATACCTTGAATGTGTGGAGATTCGGATAACAAGCTCGCCATACGTCCCCCCATCGATTTCCCACCTATGACCAAGCTCCCACCAGCGTATCGCTCAATCATCTCTTCAAAGGCTTCGAGTAACTTTGGTGCGCGATCGGGTGGACGCTTTTTTCCATCTTCCGAGCGCTTTACCATGTAAGGAAAGTTGAAACGAACAACACGAATACCATATTCTGCAATACCTTCCGCTACCCGACTCATAAAATCATGATCCATTCCTGCACCGGCACCATGGGCAAAAAGAAACGTCTGCGCACCTTCACCATTTACAATTACTTGGGTCATTAAATAAAATCCTCTTGCTCTTTTGCCGCTTTTGCCAGCATCCAATCTCTGAAGGTGGCTATTCGCCCTGTATCCGCCTGTTGCTCATGGCACACTACATAAAAAGCATTTTTGCTGATCAACACCTCATCAAATGGACAGACTAATCGTCCTGCATCAATTTCTGGTTGAGCAAGAACATTGTTTCCCAACGCGACACCCTGTCCGTGGACTGCTGCCTGCAATACCATGGTTGAGTGGCTGAAGATCGGACCATGATTAACATTTACCCCCTCAATTTCATGAACGCGAGTAAATTGTTTCCAATCTTTTCTGGATGTATCGTGCAATAACGTATGCTGTTTCAAATCCCCAAGAGATTCTAATGGTTTTGTACCGAGCAACAACTGAGGCGAACATACAGGAACCAAACATTCTTGATACAGTTTGTCTGCTCGAAGACCCGACCAATTACCTCGCCCATAATAAATGGCAACATCCACATCATCAGTGAGAGAGCCTTCATCCATATCCACAGCTTTAATGCGAACATCAATGTCTGGTTCTTGTGCATTAAAATCCGCAAGTCTTGGAACGAGCCATTGAATGGCGAAGCTTGGGGGTAAGCTAATGGTTAACGCCCCTTTTTCACTACGCTCAAGCACTTTATCGGTCGCTTCAGAAAGTGAAGTAAAAACGTCTTTGATATCGAGGAAGTAGCTTTGCCCTTCTTCAGTTAAGAGCAAAGATCGGTTACGACGACGGAATAATTTCAACCCAAGATAGTCTTCTAGGGTTTTGATCTGATGACTAACGGCTGCCTGTGTAACAAACAATTCTTCAGCAGCTCGTGTAAAACTCAGGTGTCTGGCTGCAGCTTCAAAGACACGAAGAGAATTTAATGGGGGAAGGCGTCTGGACATGATTCACCAATTTAGACTTAGCATTAGTTTTTTTTATCCGAAACATTATAAATTGTCGATTGCCGATGAGCCAGAGAAAATCTATATTTCGTCTCGTAACGCTAAGCCTGAACGGCTTGATTATCTATGATAATCAATTGGTTTGGTTGTTGCGATGTTGTGTTTGCATAAACTCGAAATTCGAGTTGGTAGAGTTATCTACCATAGTGTCTTAGCGTTCAGCGCAAAGACCATACTTCCTGTATTATTTTGACCTGTCTGTCAATTTTTCAGCACCGCCTATATGGCGGTGTTTTTTTATCGGTAAAAAGTCTATAAAAGTGTGCGATCCAGCGCCGCTTTCCAACCTGCATACCAATCTTCAGCTTTCTCTGCTCCTACTTTCGGATAAAAAGATTGAACTGGATGATCAAGCGCTTTCAAGCTTTCATGGTTTTCCCACCATCCTATCGCTTGGCCAGCGAGAAAGGCAGCAC
The DNA here is from genome assembly GCF_002933855.1 of Vibrio penaeicida. GTDB lineage: Bacteria > Pseudomonadota > Gammaproteobacteria > Enterobacterales > Vibrionaceae > Vibrio > Vibrio penaeicida_A. The sequence goes on along the minus strand of NZ_BFAQ01000034.1, from coordinate 68,869 downwards.
CAATGGCAGACACTTCTGCATCCATGTTACGAATAACAGGCTTTTGAATCAGATTACTTAAAAACTGCATTAGCCACGCATTAGCGGTCGGCCCCCCATCTACCATCACTTTATTCACTTGTTGATTCGTATCTTGTTCGATAGCATCCAAAATATCTTTTACTTGATACGCGATTGACTCTAGACCCGCTCGAAGTAGCTGATATTTGGTTGTACTGATATCTATCCCAGAAAACGTGGCCTTCACATCGGTTCGCCAGTGTGGTGCTCCAAGCCCTGATAGCGCAGGCACAAAATAGACACCACCATTAGATGGTGCTGTTACTTCGATGTTATTCAACGAATCTTGAGGAATGTCACCAATGATTGAGCAAACCCAATCTAAAGCAGATCCTGAATGAGTGATGTTTCCTTCTAACGCTTGGCAAACGCCATAGTTATCTGCCCAAGCGATGGTTTTGGTGAGACCATGTTCCGGCTTTTTACTGATATTGGTTACGGACATAAGTGAGGATCCAGTACCAAAGGTTGCCTTTACATCCCCTTCTTCAAACCCTTTATGCCCATATAATGCTGCGTGTGAATCACCAATCATTGATGCAATGGAAATACCATTAGGAAATCCGTCAACATTAAGCGTTTCTCCATGAATACAGGAAGATGGGTTCACTTTAGGTAACAATGAGGCAGGCACCTCGAATATGTCCAACAACGCTTGGTCCCATTCTTGAGTATTGAGATTGAATAGCTGGGTTCGCGACGCATTTGAACTGTCTGTCGCGAATTCCTTATTACCAGTCAATTTCCACAGTAACCACGTGTCTACAGTGCCCACACAATAATGCCCAGCCTGTGCATTTTCAAAACCATTGGGGATATTTTTTAATAGCCAGTTGATCTTAGCTGCGGGGAAAAGAGGGTCAATCATCAACCCAGTTTTCTCAATCAATAATGATTCAATATTACTTTCTTTAAGCGATTGGCAAAATGGTACAGAGCGTCGACACTGCCAAGAAATAAGTGGCGTAACTGCCTCTCCGGACTCACGATCCCAAATAATCACCGATTCGCGTTGATTGCTAATCGCAATCGCAGCAATGGCTTCTGGAGAGGAATATTGAGTACAAGATTGCAGCAGAGAAACTACAGCCTCCCATATCGCCCGTGGATCCTGTTCCGACCAATCCGCTTGTGGGTGAGAAACACTGAGCGCACGCGAATCCTTAAAAACAATTTCCCCCTTCTGATTGACGAGCAGTGCTTTTGCATTGGTTGTGCCTTCATCAATGGCAAGAATGTACTTTTCCATGTCACCCCGCTTTTAAGAATCAATCAGGTTTTTAACTAGAGTATAGATTGAGTCAGCATCTATCCCGTGATGCGCACGCATATCTTCCCGATTGGCAGCAATGGCATATTCGCCATCGTTGATACCTAATCGTATTAACCGTGCACTTGAGCCATGCTCAGCCAGAGTCTCTGATACTAATGCTCCGACCCCACCATTTACATTGTGTTCCTCTACTGAAATCACAAATGACGTCTGACCGATGGCTTCAATCAGTTCAGCTTTATTGAGAGGACGGATGGAAGACAAACTGATCACATTGATATTGATACCTTCCGATATCAATCGTTCAGAAGCTTCATAAGCTTCATGCACAGTGGAACCTAACGCAATCAATGACACCCTTTCACCGTGTTTCAATACGTCTACTTTTCCGGGTATAAACCGATAGTCTTCATTGTGAAGCGTTGGAAGAGGCTTGCCATCCATTCGAATATAGACCGGTCCGACTTTGTTCATTGCATACTGAATGATTTGTTCACACTCAATAGGATCACTCGGTGCAAAAATTTCTAACCGACCAAATCCGCGCATAACAGATATATCGTCAATGGAATGGTGTGTACTTGCCAGAGGTCCGTAACTGGCACCTGAGTTAAGCCCAAACATCTTTACATTGGTATCGTTGTAACAAACATCTATTTTAATTTGTTCATTTGCCCGAGAAACCAGAAAAGGTGCTGCGTTACACGTGACGACCACTTTCCCCCCAAGTGCCAACCCTGCGGCAGTACTCACAAGTGCTTGTTCAGCAATACCCACGTTGATGACTCTCTCAGGGTATGCCGACATAAATGGGGAAATTTTTGATGTGGATGTTGAGTCCGCAACAACGGCAATCAGATCAACACCATTTTCGACCGCTTGCGTGAATTGCTCGATCATGACATTCGCTAAATGTTTCTTTTCCATAATCATGCCTCCAACTCTGCTAACGCGAGCTCAATCTCGTCACCTTTTGGTACCCGGTGATGCCATTCCGCTGCATCCTGAATAAAACTGATCCCATACCCTTTCAAGGTATGCGCAATAATGACGTGAGGTTTTCCATTGTCGTAATCTACTTTAGAAAACGCATTCAGACATTCCTCAGCGTCATTACCATTGCAATCAGACACGTCCCAGTTAAACGCTTTCCATTTATCTTCAAGCGGGTCTGTAGGCATAATTTCACTTGTGCGACCCGCTAACTGGAGCTTGTTGTGATCGATGATCACAATCAGGTTATCCAACTTGTATTTTGCTGCGACTAACGCTGCTTCATAAATACTGCCTTCCGCAAGTTCACCATCACCACACACAACAAACACTTTACGTTTACTGCCAGATAGCTTTGCGGCCAATGCAATCCCCACTGCAACAGGTAACCCATGCCCCAAAGCACCGGTATTGAGTTCAACACCCGGTGTTTTTTGTCTAACTGGATGTCCCGGTAGCATAGAGTCACAATGTTGATATGTGTCCAGTGCCTGCTCAGGAATAAATCCGGCTTCTGCCAAAATGCAATAATAGCCACCTACAGCATGCCCTTTCCCCTGAATATAAATATCCCTATCTGGGTCATTGACTCGTTCAGGAGACACGTTAAGTACATTGAAATAAAGGCTGGTCACAATTTCCACCTGAGACAAATCAGCGCCAGTATGTCCGCCAGCAGGGCTATTTGCATTGAGCAGGATAATTCGTCGCCTGATTAGCCGAGCCTTCTCCTTAATCTGTTCAGCATTAAGCTGATACATGTTCATGACTCACTCCTTCTATTGAAATTCCATATTCAGCTTTAAATATATATTCATAACAAAATAAATATCAACAAGGTTTTTTCACTCATCCTTTAATCAATACTTAGAAAGGCCTATTCACTTCTTACTAATCAAAGACTTACTAATTGCAAAATATTTAAAAAATCAACAATCAAAATCATTAACTTATATTTCAATAAGTTAAATAAGACTGAGTGATAGTGATCAAAATTTAACCACAAAAAACTGTTGCTCATACAAACATCAATACAATATATATTCATTACAAATTATTTATTCAAAGGATACCCGAATGACTCGCTATGATGTAAACCTGAGATACGGAGTAGACAATTCTTTTTCACTTGAAGGAAAAGTGATGGCAGTTACTGGAGGGTTAGGTGGTATCGCCATGGCAACTAATCGTATCTATCTGGAAAAAGGTGCCAAAGTTGCAGTGATCTACCCACCTTTTGAGCGGGATCGCGTCTCTGAAGTAAGCGAGGAACTCAATGCCATCGCGGCGGACTCGGTGTCATTTCATTGTTGCGATATCACTCAAAGTGATCAGGTGGATGAAACCTTCGAACAAATACTAGAAGTGCATGGCAAGTTAGACGGTCTGGTTAACTGTGCGGGCTATGTAATGTTACAGCCAGCATTAGAAGTCACCATTAACGAATGGCAGAAACAAATAGATGTGAACCTGACTGGCTCATTCTTATGCGCAAAAGCCGCAGCCAATATATTTATCCATAATGAATCTGGTGGAAAAATCATCAATATCGCATCACAAGCAGCCACGATAGCCATAGAAAGTCATGTTGCATATACCTCCGCAAAAGCGGGACTGATAGGAATGACGAAGGTGCTGGCATTGGAGTGGGCTAAGCACAACATTAATGTGAACACTATCTCACCGACTGTCGTGCTGACGCCTATGGGTGAAAAGGCTTGGCAAGGAGAGAAAGGCGAGCTCATGAAACAGAAAATTCCAATGGGTCGTTTCGCCTACACCGACGAAATTGCTGCTGCCATTCTATTTTTCTCAAGCAATGGTAGTGACATGATCACTGGTGAGGATTTGATGATAGATGGCGGATTCACCATCTATTAATTAGCAACGAAAGTAAAACCAAAGGTTCAGAATAAAACGCGTTTTTAGGACAGTAAGTTAGAGAGAACTCTAACTCATCAAGAAGACCAAAATTACCTAGTATTAAAAGAAGGAACGAAAAACATTATGGACATATCGGAGGTAAACGTGGGTCGCGCTAAAGTGAATATTCCCATTCAGCAGAGAATCATGTCGAACCCGGCATTTGGACCTTTCATCGGATTGGTTTTGATTTGTATCGGTTTCGCATTCTCTTCAGAGTATTTTTTCACCCTGAGAAATGCACTCAATATCCTCGACCAGATCACCGTATTAGGTATTCTGGCAATAGGTATGACTGCCGTCATCATTATTGGTGGCATTGATTTATCTGTCGGCTCAATTCTCGCCCTCTCCATGATGACGATGGGTTTCCTAGAACGTCACCTTGGCTTGCCCATCGAGTTGTCGATTCTTCTAGGTGTATTAGCTGGCGGATTATGCGGATTAGCATCAGGGCTTCTGATTTCCGTCGCCAAGCTTCCAGCTTTTATCGCCACTTTGGCCATGATGTCTATCGCTCGCGGTATCGCCAACATCCTAACCGATGGCCGCCAGGTTGTCGGTTATCCCGACTGGTTTACAGGCTTATCTACAATTCGCTACTTCGAAGTGTTCACTATCACAATGGGCATTTTTATTCTTCTTACATTGATCGCAGGGCTCTATCTCAAATATCGCGCTAATGGCAGAAATCTTTACGCTATCGGCGGCAATGAAGAGGTCGCGAGGTTAGCAGGAATAAATGTGCACAAGCAAACCATCTTGGTCTACGTCGCTTCAGGGCTGTTGGCTGGTATTGCAGCAATGACATTAGCTGCAAGGCTAGACTCTTCCCAACCCAGCGCTGGTATTGCGTATGAACTCGATACTATTGCCGCTGTTGTGATTGGCGGAGCAAGTCTCAAAGGAGGACGCGGAGCCATCATAGGTACTGTTGTGGGCGTGTTGATTATTGGGGTGCTGAGAAACGGGCTAAACCTACTGGGCATCTCACCTTTCTTTCAACAAGTAGTCATCGGCATCGTTATAGCGATAGCGGTCGCTTTCGACACACTTGGCAGAAAGTCCTCTTAAACCCAAACCCTTGCAACTGTTGCGAGGTAAGTAATGACAACAAGGAGAGTTACATGTTTAAGCAAGTGAAACAATGGCTGCAAGGTGCAGTGATATTATCCGCCACTTTGGTTGCAAATGCTGCATGGGCAGAAACAACCATAGGGTTAGCAGTTGCCAACCTTCAGGCTGATTTTTTTAACCAGATCAAACAATCTGTCGAAGCAGAAGGTAAGCGAGTTGGAGCCAAGGTGATTGTAGTAGATGCTCGCGGAGATTCTGCGACCCAAGTGAGCCAGATTCAAGATCTGATCACTCGTAAAGTGGATGCCATCATTTACATCCCAGCTGGTGCAACGGCAGCAAGTGTACCTGTAAAGGCTGCACGCAACGCGGGTATTCCTGTTGTCACAGTCGATAGAAATCCAGAAAGTGCACCAGGTGATACTTTTATCGCAACTGATAGTGTTGCTGCTGCCAAAGTGTTGGGTGAATACGTTGCTAAAATCACTGGTGGAAAAGGTCGCATTGGAGTAGTTCAAGGTCAGATTGGTACAACGCCTGAAATCGACCGTAATCGCGGGTTCAACGAAGCCATCGCCGAGCACCCAGATCTGAACGTTGTAACTAAACAAGCCAGCAAAGCGTGGATGCAAGACGAAGGTTTCTCCATCGCACAAGACATGCTGCAGCGCGATCCCAATATCACGGTTTTCTTTGGTCGAGCTGATGCGTTAGCACTGGGTGCAGCACAAGCAGTTAAAGTGGCTAATCTAGATCATGACGTGGTTGTCGTTGGATTCGACGGAGATGCTGCAGGATTAGAAGCAGTTAAGAAAGGCATTCTTGCAGCTACAATGACTCAACAAACTCAATTCATGGGTCGCTTAGCTGTCCGCTCTGCACTTGACTTGAAAGACGGTCTATACGTGCCAAAAACTCAGTTACAAGGTGCTACGTTAACCGTAAAAGAAAACGTTGATCAATTCATCAAAGTTCACCCTTAATAAAAGGCAGGAAGTATGAAGTCAGAATTTGATCAAACTTCCGCCTCTGCCATAAGCTCACCTGACCGTGGGCTTATGGTTAAGGGGGCTGGGAAAAAGTACGGAAACATTGAAGTACTTTCAGATGTTAACCTTACAGTAAAACCCGGTGAAGTAGTGTCTTTACTAGGAGAAAATGGAGCGGGAAAATCCACCCTGTCTTCCATTATAGCTGGAGTCATTAAACCCAGTTCAGGGGAAATGATCTGGCAGGGTAAACCTTACTCTCCGACTTCCCCCGCAGATGCACTGGATTCAGGTATAGGCTTGATACATCAGGAGATTCGTTTACTACCCGACTTAAGCATAGCGGAAAACGTTTTTCTTGGAAGAACCATTGTTCGCAACGGTCTCGTCAATCAAGACGCTATGGTAGAAGCTGCTAATGTTCAACTTGAGAGGCTCGGGCTGGACGTATCCGCCAACATGTTGGTCAAAGATCTCAAAGTTGCCGCTCAACAACAAGTGGAAATCGCCAAAGCGCTAACACTTAATGCCAAGCTGCTGATCCTTGATGAACCCACGGCCGCGCTTGGAGGAGAAGAAACAGAACGTTTGTTCGAGCAGATCCGGCATCTAAAAAATGAAGGCGTTTCTTTCATCTACATAAGCCATCGACTAGAAGAAATAGCTCAAATCGCTGATCGCATCGTGGTATTGAGGGATGGAAGCCAAGTGGCGAACCACACTCATGCAGATGTCCCAGTCAAACAATTGGTCAGTGAGATGGTTGGTCGAAGTATCGATAGAGTCTTCCCAGAACGAATCCACCAGATCGGTTCACCGGTTATCGAGGTTCAGAGCCTGAACTCAGCTACCAAAGAATTTCAAGACATCAACTTTTCAGTTAACAAAGGGGAAATTTTTGGGATCGCCGGCATTGTGGGTGCGGGTCGAACAGAACTCGTCAGAGCCATATCGGGTGCGGACCCTACCCAATCTGGAAGGGTTTTGCTCGATGGTGCTCAAGTTAACATTTCTACTCCTAAAGACGCCATTGATAAAGGAATTGTTTTGGTTCCCGAAGATAGGAAAATTCAAGGCGTCATTTTGGAAGACTCCATTTGTGACAATGTCGCTTATGGCAATTTCGACCAATTCAGCTCAGGTGGCTGGATCAACCCAAAAAACATGGCGGATTTTGCACAGGAAACGATTGATAAAATGGGGGTCAAAGGCCAAATTCACCAGAAAGTCTCCGATTTATCCGGTGGTAACCAGCAAAAAGTCATCATAGCCAAATGGATCGCACGCAACCCGAAAGTATTTATCTTGGATGAGCCCACCAGAGGTATAGATGTGGGTGCGCGAGCAGCAATCTACGACGTGATATCAGAGTTAGCTCAACAAGGGATGGCAGTGATCATAGTCAGTTCAGACTTAGACGAAGTGCTTGGTTTATCTGATCGAATCATGGTACTAGCGCACGGTGAACAGCAAGGTATTTTGGAGGCTAAAGAAGCCAACCAAGTCTCCGTTATGGCGCTTGCTACACAATAATAAGGAAATTTTCAATGAGTCAATTTAAAAACAAAAGTGTTGTTATCACTGGTGCTTGCAAGGGTATAGGTAAAGGCATTGCTGAACATTTTGCCTCCAAAGGTGCGGATTTGGTCATTGCTTCTAATGACGAGATCATTCACGACACGGCACGTCAGATCCGCCAAAAATTTTCAGGTTCTCGTGTTGAATCTAAGGTGGTTGATATCTCTTCTGAGCAGCAAGTTAGAGATTTATTTCGCTTTGCTTTCGACACCTTTTCCGCCATTGATATAAGCATTCACAACGCTGGTATCATCACTATTAAACCTTTCGATGAAATGACCCATGAAGAGTTCAACAACGTACTTCATGTCAATACTACTGGGGTTTGGTTATGCAGCCGAGAAGCTGCAAAATACATGGCAAATCAAGGTGGAGGTCGCATTGTCAACACCTCTTCTTTGCAAGGCAGAAATGGCTTTATCTACACTCCCCACTATGCCGCAAGCAAAATGGGTGTCATTGGCGTTACCCAATCTTTAGCACTTGAATTGGCAACGAAAAACATCACTGTAAACTCGGTTTGCCCTGGTATCATTGAGAGTGACATGTGGAAATATAATGATAAAGTATGGGGTGAAATGCTTTCGACTCCTGATAAAACCTATCAAGAGGGAGAGTTGATCGAGGAATGGGTCAGCAATATTCCCTTGAAAAGAGCTGGCACACCACAAGATGTGGCGAATGCCATCGCATTTTTTGCCTCTGACGAAACAGGCTATATTACAGGGCAAGCGCTCAATGTCTGTGGCGGCATGGCAATGAATTAATCCACTCAATATAGGTGAGTCCCCGGAAATGTCAGAGCTTGATGAACTCAGATCCGTACTGAAAATTGCAAACCTTTACTTCAAAGACGAACTCAAGCAGCAAGAAATTGCCAAGAAACTCAGAGTGTCTCAATCTTATGTATCCCGAGCAATCAATCGGGCTCAAAAGGAAGGGTTTGTTAAAATCAGTATTATCCAGCCACCCGGGGTTCATCTGGATTTAGAACTGAAAATTCAACGTCATTACGATCTCAAACAAGTCATAGTGGTGGACACGCCTGTGGAATCTTCCGCAGCTTACACCAAATCTCTGGTCGGTAGCGCTGCCGCACACTATTTAGAGTCGATCCTAAGAAAGAATGATATTTTAGGTATTTCCTCATGGAGTACCACCATTTCTGCCATGGTCGATAACATGCATTTTGCACGCTCAAAAGTAAAAGAAGTGGTCCAGTTAATGGGGGGAGTGGGAAACAATGGTGCCTTTCAGGCAACTTACCTCACTCAGCGCTTGGCTAATCTTTTGAATGCTTCTGCACACCTTTTACCAGCACAAAGCATCGAGCGATCTTATGAGGCAAAAGAGAAGATTCTTCAAGATCCTGAAATCAAAGAAGTGTTCGAAACCTTTCCTAAGATCGATATTGCCCTAGTTGGAATCGGGCAAATTGAGCCGTCAGAAATGCTTCAAAATAGTGGTAATTATTTTGAAAAAGAAACCCTTCAAACCTATGTAGACAAAGGGGCAGTTGGTGATATCTGTCTTCATTATTTTGACAAGCGCGGTAAACCTGTAGTCGAAGAAAACCTCGACCCTGTTGTGGCCATCTCACTATCTCAATTGAAAGATGTTCCACACGTTATTGGTCTTGCTTGTGGACAAGAAAAAATTGCAGCGCTAGACGGCGCTTTGAATGGTGGCTATTGCGATGTATTGATCACCGATGTAAACACTGCTCGTTTATTATGGGAATACTTTTATACCAATTAACAAAAGCCACACCGCTACTGTCACCATTCATTGCATAGAGCTATGATGTTTAAAACGTAAGTGCCAAACTCACACCACTTGTTAAAAAGTTAGAATCTCCCACGTAGTAGCGAACGAAAGGAGAAAGACTCAATACTCCATAAGATATTCTTGCTCCTAACTCTGGGTAGCCTGCTATCGCCACTTTGCTAATAGGGCAGGTATCACCTGACTCATCACTATAAATTACGTCAGCCGTGTGATTGGTATCTTCTTCATGATCATTGTGCCCCCAACACTCAGGCATTGTTCCAACATAAAGCCCCGCCCCAATATTGGCTGAAATAGTAAGTGAACCAGATGTATATCGAATGGGTTCCCAAAAGCCGGAATAACTAATACCAGCAGAGATACCATTTCGATAGTCCGCTGCTAACAAAAAGCTTTTTCTACTAAAGAAGGGGGTTTCATCGCTAGATATTGATGAGATGCTTGCTTCTAATCCACCTCTGAATTCTTGATCATAGCTGGAGTCTGTTCCCCAAAACGCTCCTAAACCAAACAAATTGTCTGAATCTTGAGTGTTACTTTTAAGCTCGCCAGCACTCGCACTAAAACAAAAAACCGCGATAGCTAGCCCTGATATAAACCTTTTCATAATGTACATCCTTCTCATTAATGAGAAAGGAATCTATCACTCCTTTGGGCTTGCACATACATTTATATTTAATACGCCATTTCATAAAGTTAACTCTTCAGAGCCTAAAAAGCCCTGATGAAGCAGGGCTTGAAGTTATTAAGTGCGCGGTAAGTATTCTAGGGGCTATTTATGCAATCACTGTCTCTTGATTTGCATTGCCATCACCAGAATTCCCTTTTGGATTGTCACCATACTGATTTGGACCAGGTTGGCTGTCCATTACGCTGAATACAAACAGAGCAATACCACCAATAGCCGCGATACCCATACCAACGAACATCATCTCGTACGATTGATCGAAACCTGCAAACGCTGCAACAACGACGCCAGGTACAGGACACAATAACCACCAACCGCTTTTGCCAACATCATGCAAACGGCGAACTGCCAAAGCAAACTGGGGGACAATAACCGCTAAAGGGTAAACAACATTAACGAGCGGGATAAACGCCACTAATAGGCTGACCAAAATGTTTATTAATGCAAACATCCAGTAGTCTTTGCGACGCGAACGACTTGAGAAGTCGAAAGGGTTTTTCCATGCTTTTAAAAATTCATTCATAACCAACCTCATGATTTTGTTATTTATTTCAAGAAGGTCACAAATAGTAATCTTGTTGCATAAAAAAACCACTCCTAAGAGTGGTTTATTTGTATGGGCTAACAAAAATATAGTTTAAGGACGGTATACCTTAACATTCTGATAACCTTGCTCTTGAAGGTAAAGAGCTTGTAATCGGCTCATTACACCTCGATCACAGTAAAGCAAATAGGTTTTAGTTTGGTCTAAGTCGCCAAATTTAGTGCTCAGCTTAAAGAAAGGAATATGAACAACCTCAACACCCTCTATCTCTAGTGGGTTTTCGTCCTCTTCCTCTGCACTACGAATATCCAGCACGACCGCATCTTGCTCAACAGCTTCTACCTGTTCAACTTCTGGTGCTTGTTCGAGGCTTTCTTTCGCAATATCACGAATATCCATTACGCGGGAATCGTAAACGACTTTCTCTAGAATAGAGAAATCAAACTTCTCTTCTTCCGTTTCAAGCTTTTCTTTAATTGCTTTGACCGTCGGTTTTTTCGAAATCACACCACAATATTCAGGCATGGTTTTCGCGAAGTCTTCCGTGCCAATATCACGAGCAAGATTGATGATATCTTCCTTATCCCAGTTGATAAGAGGGCGAAGAATCAGTGTGTCTGTCACGATATCGATATGTCTTAGATTGGTCAGGGTTTGGCTAGATACTTGGCCCAATGCTTCCCCAGTGACCAATGCTTGAATACCGAACTTATCGGCAATCATTCCACCCGCACGCATAAACATACGCTTCAGGACTACGCCCATTTGACCGTCATCTACTTTTTCTAGAATCTCAGCAACAACAGGTTCAAAATCCACTGAAATGAATTTTACTTTGGCCGATGAACCGTATTTTTCCCACAAATAGTGAGCAACTTGCTTAACACCAATCTCGTGTGCTGGTCCACCTAAGTTGAAGAAGCAGTAATGTGTTTTAGAGCCGCGCTTTATATGCAAGTAGCTTGAAACACCAGAATCGAAACCACCAGAAATGAGGCTGAGTACATCTTCTTGCGTTCCTAATGGGAAACCGCCCAAACCTTTATGACGTGCCAATACTTGATTGAGCTTTTCGTTCGCTACTTCAATTTTTACGGTAACGTCAGGTTTGCTGAGTTTAACGCGAGCACTTTCGACTGCTTGGTTCAATCCACCACCAACATAGCGCTCAAGCTCAATAGAAGTAAAGTCATGCTTACCGCGGCGCTTAGCGCGAACCACAAAGGTTTTTCCTTCTAGCTTGTCGCGGTTAAGTTCGAGCACTTGCTCATAGATATCGTGCATGTCTTCAAAGTCTGATTGCAGTACTTCCAATACATGATGAATACCCGGAGTCTGAGTCAGGATTGCTAACACCTTTTCGTAGTGTTCGTCACTGTTTGCTGTCACCTCAATATGATCACGACGGTTAAACACCGCTACATTTTCAGTGTGCTTTTGAATAACAATGCGAATATTACATTCCAGAATACGAGTGAAGCGCTTTCGAACAGAATCACTTTTAACAAAAATTTCTGGATGGGGTTTAACAATAAACTTCATGACTTTCTTCACTGTGTTAGAAAAAGGATTGCCTTAGGCAATTCTGAGGCGCGCGATTATAACCGAGATAACCCCACAAAAAAAGGTGAGCTCATGTCGAACTCACCTTTATCATTTTAGAACTATCATTTACTGCTGAGCAGAAACTTCATCACTAAAGTGTGGTTTACCTTGCATGATGTTAATTTCAACGCGGCGGTTCTCAATTCTACCCTCTCGCGTGTCATTGCTCACAAGCGGCTCTGTGTCTGCCATTCCCCGAACACGTAAGCGAGCATGTTCAAACCCTTTTACTCTTTCCATTTCATGAGCAACGGATACGGCTCGTTGAGAAGATAAATCCCAGTTTGAACGATACAGTTCTGAATCTAACGGCTGGTTATCTGTGTGACCTGAAACTCGAACAATACCCGGTACATCTTTCACCAATTCAGCCACTTGGCGCACCAAAGGACGAAATTTAGGTTGTAAGAAAGCGGAACCTTCAGGGAACGCACCTTTTTCACGAATACGAATAACAATTTGTTGCCCGAGATTTTCTACTTCGACAGCACCTTCATCGATTTCTTTTTCCAGCGCTTTTTTTATGCTCTCAACAATGGTTTCCATTTCCTGAGATTGAGATTCGGCTTGTTGCTGCTGTTGCTCTGACTCGTTATTTTGATTCATCTTTGTTGATGTATCTGGCGACTTACCACCGGTCAGCTTACCGACTTCTCGTTTTGTACCACCAGCACGATCCGACTCACCATCATGAAACTCTAACGTCTTTTGCGTCATATCAATGGTTTGCTGCATGATCACATCAATCGGTGTCGGCTCTGGGCGACCAGGGCGAAACTCTTGCGCGATCACACTGGTCCCTTTAGGGATATCTTTCACTTCCAGCTGATTTTGAACACCAAACGCAAATTTCATTGAGCCTGCTATCTGTTTGAACTTCAGTACATCCATTTCAGAAAACGAAAGCAGAAGTACGAAGAAGCACATCAATAGCGACATCAAATCAGCGAATGTACCCATCCATAATGGGAGCCCCGGGGGAGGACATTTGCACTCTTCTTCTTCCATCTCAGTTCACCTTACTCGCCATCGACATCAAGAACACGCTTACTTTCATTAAGGTAATTCTTCAAATAGCTGTCGATAACACGAGGGTTTTGACCGTCTTGAATAGCTAACACGCCATCCATAATCAAGCGGCGGTTCAGTTTTTCTTGCTCACGACGAAGGGACAGCTTGTCTGCAATTGGGAAAAACACCATGTTAGAAAGAATAGCACCGTATAGAGTTGTAAGAAGTGCTACCGCCATTGCAGGGCCGATAGATTTCGGGTCATCCATGTTGGATAACATCGCCACCAAGCCAACCAAGGTACCAATCATTCCCATGGCCGGCGCAACATCACCAAATGCTGTAAACACGGCTCTTCCTTGCTCATGGCGCTCATCGGTGAGTGAAATGTCTTTTTGGAGTGTCGCTCGAACAACATCAGCATCATGACCATCGACGAGTAAATCGATACCTTTTTGCATAAAGGAGCTGGTGATTTCCATTTCTTCTAACGCAAGAAAACCACCTTTACGGGCTGCATCAGCCATTTCAACAACCTTAGCGATCAACTCTTCTGGCTCATCTGCTTTAAACATGAAAGCTTTACCGGCGATTTTGGCCGCACCAAAAAACTGCCCCATGGTAAATTTCATCAATACAACGAAGGTTGAGCCACCGACCACGATCAAGATGGAAGTGGTATCGATAAAGATACCGATGCCTCCCCCTAAAACCATCGCCATGATGACGAATGCAAAACCGCCAATTAATCCAATTAACGTTGCTAAATCCACAAAGCACCCCTCATGCTAAAAATTCTACTGTGCGCTTAAGTTCAACTATCGGCAGAACCTCAGTATTATTTAGGTCTTTTCCTGATACCAAGCGCAAATTTTCCTTTAACTTTAACAGAGTATAACCAAGTTACCTACGCTCGCTGCCCATTCACATTGTAGGCAATCTCTCGTTTTGTGTTGTGATCACGTCTGAATTGAGCAAAAAAGAGTCTCCATCATAATTTGAGACTATTTGTTAATAACGAATAGAGGATAAAAACTGATATACTGCACTTTTGTTAAATTTTCTCTTGCGTGAGTTTGACCAACAGCAATCGCTGGGGTAACTTGCGTGCAACGTTTTAATAGCAGAAATCGTATGGCAAGCAAAAAACCAGAAAACATGACTTTTGAAGAGTCTCTAACAGAATTGGATTCTATTGTTGAGCAGTTAGAAAGTGGCGATATTGCACTAGAAGATGCTTTGAAAAAATTTGAACGTGGAATCCTCCTTGCTCGATCAGGTCAAGGTAAATTATCTGAAGCTGAACAACGTGTTGCCATTCTGACTCAAGATGACGATCAAGCCGAACTTTCGCCATTTGAATCAAATTCTGAAGATTAATTTATGTCCGCATCTTTAACGCCTTATCAAAACCGCAGTAACGCGCAGTTGAATGCATGGCTCGATACTCTTCCTTATCAAGAGTTACCTCTAATTCAGGCTATGCGTCATGGATTAACGCTGGGTGGCAAGCGTGCTCGCCCTTATCTCGTTTACATTACTGGTGAAATGCTGGGATGTACGCTCGAAGATTTGGATACGCCCGCCTGCGCAGTCGAGTGTATCCACGCCTATTCTTTGATTCATGATGACTTACCTGCAATGGACGATGACGAACTTCGTCGCGGTCAGCCAACCTGTCATATTAAATTTGATGAAGCCACTGCCATATTGACGGGCGATGCTCTACAGACTCTAGCATTTACTATTCTTACAGAAGGTAATTTGAGTTCTGACGGAGAACTTAACCGTATAAAAATGGTTCAAACGCTTGCTAATGCCTCCGGCGTAAGCGGGATGTGCATGGGACAAGCGCTCGATCTCGCCGCGGAAAACCGCAGCGTATCACTCGAAGAACTTGAAACCATCCACCTAAATAAAACAGCAGCGCTGATAAAAAGTGCCATAAAGATGGGCGCAATGGCTGCTGGAGAGAAAGGACTGACTGTCCTACCTCAATTGGAAAGATACGCGGATCTAGTCGGTCTGGCTTTCCAAGTACAAGACGATATTTTAGATATCATCAGCGATACTGAAACGTTGGGGAAACCTCAAGGTTCAGATCAAGAATTAAACAAGAGTACTTACCCTTCCCTATTAGGTTTGGAAGGTGCTCAGAAGAAAGCTCAGGAGCTGCTCACTGAGGCATTAGGCACATTAGAAGCCATCCCTTACAATACGCAGTTACTTGAAGAGTTCGCCCGTTATGTGGTCGAGCGCAAAAACTAAACTATAAGCGCTGAATTTTATGACTCTCGATATTTCAAAATATCCTACTTTAGCACTGGCAGATACACCTGATGAGTTGCGCCTCCTTCCAAAGGAGAGCCTACCGACACTATGTGATGAATTGAGAACGTACCTTCTTAATTCCGTCAGCCAATCAAGTGGGCACTTGGCATCCGGTTTAGGAACAGTGGAACTAACGGTTGCTTTGCACTATGTCTATAACACTCCATTTGATCAGTTGATCTGGGATGTTGGTCATCAGGCATACCCCCATAAGATCCTGACAGGTCGCCGTGAGAAGCTTCCAACCATTCGCCAAAAAGGTGGGCTTCATCCTTTCCCTTGGCGAGGTGAAAGTGAATACGATGTCTTGTCTGTTGGTCACTCCTCAACGTCCATCAGTGCAGCACTGGGAATGTCTATCGCCGCAGAAAAAGAAGGCAAAGACAGACGAGTGGTTAGCGTTATCGGTGATGGTGCGATTACAGCAGGCATGGCTTTTGAAGCAATGAACCATGCGGGCGATGTGCATACTGACATGCTGGTCATTCTGAACGACAACGAAATGTCCATTTCAGAGAACGTCGGTGCACTGAACAACCATTTAGCGCAGTTATTGTCTGGTAACCTTTATACTTCTATTCGCGAAGGCGGTAAAAAAGTACTGTCTGGCTTGCCCCCAATTAAAGAATTGGTTCGCAGAACGGAGGAACACCTCAAAGGAATGGTTGTACCGGGAACATTATTTGAGGAACTTGGCTTTAATTACATTGGTCCTGTCGATGGCCACGATGTCAACGAACTGGTTAAGACGCTGAAAAACATGCGTAGCCTAAAAGGGCCTCAGTTCCTACACATTATGACCAAAAAAGGCAAAGGTCACGAGCCAGCCGAGAAAGATCCGATTGGATACCACGCGGTACAGAAGCAATTCCTAAACCCTGACAACAAACCAAAAACCAAAGCATCAAAGCCAACATTTTCCAATATATTTGGCGACTTCATTTGTGACATGGCAGCTCAAGATCCAAAGTTAATGGCAATCACACCAGCAATGCGTGAAGGCTCTGGCATGGTTCGCTTCTCTAAGGAATTCCCTAAACAATATTTTGATGTCGCGATTGCTGAACAACACGCAGTAACGCTGGCAAGTGGCATGGCCATCGCAGGTCAGAACCCAATCGTAGCGATTTACTCAACGTTTTTGCAACGTGGTTACGACCAATTGATTCATGACGTCGCTATCATGGATTTGCCGGTATTGTTCGCCATTGACCGCGCTGGACTCGTCGGTGCAGATGGTCAGACTCACCAAGGTGCGTTTGATCTCAGCTTTATGCGCTGTATTCCTAACATGGTTATTATGGCGCCTAGTGACGAAAATGAATGCCGCCAGATGTTGTACACCGGACACAAACACACGGGGCCATCTGCTGTTCGTTACCCTCGTGGTAGTGGGTGTGGCACAGCTATTCAACAAGAGATGGTTGCACTTGAGATTGGTAAAGGTCGCGTTGTCCGCCAACGCCAAACTGACGCTCAAGAGAGTCAGCCAAAAGTTGCCATATTAAGTTTCGGTACATTCTTGCCTAGCGCTCTTTCTGCAGCAGAAGCTTTAAACGCAACAGTGGCTGATATGCGATTCGTGAAACCATTAGATGAAGCTTTGATTTCCGAATTAGCATCCACACACGACGTGCTGGTAACAGTAGAAGAAAACGTTATCGCAGGCGGCGCAGGTACTGGCGTTGTTGAATATCTTATGAGCAGTAAACAAATCGTGCCAGTGCTAAACCTTGGTTTACCTGACCAATTTGTCGCGCAAGGGACGCAAGAAGAAATGCACGCAGAGCTAGGATTGGACGCTTCTGGTATTGAGTTAGCGATAAGCGACTACCTGAATAAGTAACCACTAATGCCTTAAAATAACCATCAAAAAAGCCGAACTAAGTTCGGCCTTTTTATTCGCATAAGCTTATCGTTATTTCAATTTTGGTGCATCATATCTGTTCGGTTCATCAGTATATATACACACATTATATTTCTCGACCAAGCCATTCTCTGCCATACAGTGTGTTTCAAAAAACTCTTGAATTTCAAAACGCTGACAATGTGCTTCAAACGCTTCGTTACTTTCCCAGATTTC
This sequence comes from Vibrio penaeicida, assembly GCF_002933855.1. Classification (GTDB taxonomy): domain Bacteria; phylum Pseudomonadota; class Gammaproteobacteria; order Enterobacterales; family Vibrionaceae; genus Vibrio; species Vibrio penaeicida_A. The sequence goes on along the minus strand of NZ_BFAQ01000034.1, from coordinate 50,926 downwards.
GTTAAATGCAATGGGGTAAGTATCACCTTCTGCGAATGGGCTAGTGATATGGCGCGTTACGATATACTGTAAGCATCCATCTTCTCTTAATGTATTAGACTCCAATGATGACAGAACATCGAACAATTCATCCAGCTTACCTTCTTTCGGTAAAAACTGAGCGATGCAATACACCTTTTTAGACATGTTAGGTATCCTTTTTTAACGACTCCATTATGTAAGCCAGCCAGCATACCTGCCAATAATCCATAATGAAATAGCCGCCATGATACCTGCGACAATATCGTCCAGCATAATGCCAAACCCGCCGTGAACACGCTTATCAAGCCATCCAATTGGCCATGGTTTTACCATGTCAAAAAAGCGAAAAAGAACGAATCCAGTAAGAATCCATTTCCAGTCATAAACTGGCACCTTCAATAATGGGACAATTGCCATGGTGATCCAAAAGCCTGCAAACTCATCCCACACAATGGAGCCGTGGTCGTGTACACCCATATCATCAGATGTCACTTGGCAAATCTTGATGCCGATAATACACGAGCCAATGACAGCAATAATGTATAGCGGCAACGGTAACTGTACTAATAAAAGATAGAATGGAACCGCCACGAGTGTTCCCATGGTGCCGGGGATAATGGGAGCCAACCCACTGCCAAAACCTGTTGCAAGTAAGTGCCAAGGGTTTTTAAGCGAAATCAGAGATAAAGGAGTCGACATTACGAGTTAACCTTAAAGTGATCATAGCCAGACAACTGCCAATCCAGTTTTTGACCTTCTTTTTCCAGTACCAATTCGCCGCCACTGCGAATTTGACCAATACACGTTGCTGTCGTCCCCGAGTACGCAAGCAAGGTATCCATTTGACCTTTGTGCTCTTCTGGGACGCAAAAACAAAGCTCGTATTCTTCACCGCTGGTCAACGCCATCTTCAGAGCCTCATCTTTATCATCGCAATATGCTAATAATTCATCAGACAAAGGGATGGCATCCACGTTAATAACCGCACCAACGTTAGATGCGTCCATAATATGTTTTAAGTCTGAAATTAGCCCATCAGAGATATCTAAACAGGAAGACGCTACATTTCGCAATGCCTGCCCAACGACCAAACGCGGAGTAGCGAGATAGTGCCTTCTTTCGAGTTCTTCTGCGTAGGGTTTACTGCGCTTTGATTCATCAAGAACTACTTCTAGCCCAGCAGCACTATCACCCAGCGTCCCCGTCACGTAAACCCAGTCCCCCACTTTTGCACCATCGCGTCGCATCGCTTTGCCTTCTGGAACAAAACCTTGAACGGTCAAGGTAACACTCAAAGGGCCTTTAGTGGTATCGCCACCAATTAGCTGAATATTGAAATAGTTTGCTAACTCAAAAAATGATTCGCTAAATGGAGCCAGCCACATTTCATCGGGCTCTGGTAAAGTGAGCGCAAGGGAGACCCACGCAGGCGAAGCCCCCATAGCGGCCAAGTCACTCAAATTTGAAGCCAACGCTTTATGGGCGACCCATGCTGGATTAGCGTGTTCTAGAAAATGAGTTCCCGCTACAAGCGTATCGGTACTAATAGCAATTTGAACATTTTCAGGAGAGGTAACCAAGGCACTGTCATCGCCTAGGGAAAGCTGAACATCTTTACGCTGGGTTTGTCGGTTTACGAAATAGGTGGTAATTAGGTTAAATTCACCTGCCATAGCTGACTCTTGCATGTTGTTATTTATGTTAATTATACCCAAGTTTTCGTGACTTGCTCGAAGCAGTTTAAGACCTAGAGCACGAAAAGAAAAAGGTCAGCTAATTAGCTGACCTTTTTATATTTATTCACGATTACTTTTTGCGAACATGCGGTGCGGCTTTATCAAGTACACCATTCACAAACTTATGGCTATCTTCCGCTGCAAACACTTTTGCCAGCTCAATAGCTTCGTTAATCACTACTTTGTAAGGAACATCTTCGCGACGCGTCATTTCATACATCGCAAGACGAAGCAAAGCCAGCTCCATCATGTCCAAGTCTTGCATAGGGCGAGACAAGTAAGGACGCAGTTTGCTGTCTAACTCCGTGTGACTAAGCACAACGCCAGTTAGCAGGTCACGGAAGTAAGCGACGTCAGTTTCTGGTGCAGACAGAGAAGGCTCATTTGCATGATGCTCTTCTTCATCATACTTGCCTCCAGACAGGAATTGCTCTTCAATAGTAGCAACATTCTCTTTGGTAATCTGCCACGAATATATGGCTTGTAATGCAAATTGACGTGCGTTACGACGTGCGGCTGGTTTCACACTGGCCCCCATTAGGAATCAATTTCTGAAAGAACGTTGATCATTTCTAGCGCGCTTAGTGCAGCCTCTGCACCTTTATTACCAGCCTTGGTTCCTGCGCGCTCGATAGCTTGATCGATGGTATCAACAGTAAGTACGCCAAATGCGACTGGAAGACTGTATTCCAGAGACACTTGAGCCAACCCTTTGTTGCATTCACTACAAACATAGTCAAAGTGAGGTGTACCGCCACGAATAACTGAACCTAACGACACAATTGCATCGAATTTTCCAGTTTTTGCAACACGCTGAGCAACTAAAGGTAACTCAACTGCACCTGGGCAACGTACGACAGTAATGTTGTCTTCGCTGATTTGTCCATAACGCTTTAAAGTATCGATTGCACCAGATAACAGGCTTTCGTTAATAAAACTGTTAAAACGAGAAATAACGATAGCAATTTTTGCATTTGGCGCAGGGAGAACGCCCTCGATCACTTTCATAAAGCTTTCCTTTAACTATGTTCATCAAGTGAGAATCGCCGGATTCTAGCACAAAAGTGTGAGAGATATCTAATGGAAATTGAGCTCTATCACCTTAAAGCAAACGCTTCCAAACCTGCTATTCAACAGCAAATAAGCATTCCTGTTCGCTATAAATGAAGCGCTCAAACCTTGGCAAGATTCAACTCAAACAGACACTAATCACAAACGTACTCAACGACGTTCAAACCAAATCCAGACAAAGAGTGGTAACGCTTAGAGCTCGAAGAAAGCAAGCGCATATCACTGATACCCAAATCAGCAAGAATCTGAGAACCCACACCTACGCGGCGCGATGTACCTTGCTTTTTCGCCATGGTTGGCGCGTCACCTTTGTCTTGCTGCTCAAAGGTTTTTACTTTGTGGACAATATAGTCTGACGTTTCTTCATTCCCCAAAATCACCAGAACACCACCTTCATCACCAACACGCTTCATCGCCTTGTCCAATGTCCAGCTTCGCTCGGCACTGCGGTCACTTCGAAGAACATCGGTGAATGTATCTTGCAAGTGAACACGTACCAACGGCGCTTTTCCATTACTTGCACCAGCACCGTCTAAATCACCCTTTTTCAACGCATAGTGTATTTGGTTGTCGATAGTGTCGCGGTAAGTGACCAATTCAAAATCACCAAACTCCGTTGGCAAGTGGCATTGAGCCACGCGTTCAATCGTTGTTTCGGTATTGTTTCTAAACTCAATTAAATCTGAAATGGTACCAAGCTTGATGTCGTGCTTTTCGGCGAACACTTCCAAATCAGGGCGACGCGCCATTGTGCCGTCGTCATTCAGAATCTCGACAATAACACCAGCGGGCTCTAACCCTGCCAAACGCGCCAAATCACAACCTGCTTCGGTGTGCCCAGCTCTTGTTAGGACCCCACCATCTTGGGCAGTCAAAGGGAAAATATGACCCGGTTGAACGAGATCTGCCGCTTTGGCATCTTTCGCCACAGCCGCTTGCACAGTCAGCGCTCTATCGGCTGCAGAGATACCCGTTGTCACGCCTTCTGCTGCTTCGATTGAGACGGTAAACGCGGTGGAATACTGCGCATTATTGTCTTGAACCATTGGCGGTAAACCAAGATGTTCGCAACGCTCTTTTGTCATGGTTAAACAAATAAGACCACGACCGTACGTCGCCATAAAATTAATAGCTTCAGGCGTTACGTGTTCGGCTGCCATAATGACATCGCCTTCGTTTTCACGATCCTCGTCATCCATTAGGATAACCATTTTACCCAAACGAATATCTTCAATGATTTCTTGAGGCGTACTAATAGACATAATGCTGTTCCCGTTAGTTAGGCAAAACCGTTTTGTTGTAAAAATTCCATTGTCATGCTGGATTCAGGCGCTTCGTTTGAAGAACCATTCTGAGCAGATCCCTGAAGCAAGCGCTCCATATACCTTGCTAATACATCGACTTCCAAGTTTACTTTTCGGCCAACTTGAAAATCGTTGATCGTCGTTTCAGAAGACGTATGCGGCACAATCGTCAGTTTGAAGGCATTTTTGCGAAGCGCATTAACAGTGAGGCTAATGCCATCAACGGTAACCGACCCTTTTTCCGCAACATACTTACCTATCTCTTGAGGCATCTGAACCCAGAACTCAACCGATCTTCCGACCTGATTGCGCTCAACAATCTCACCAAGGCCATCCACATGCCCAGACACGATATGCCCGCCAAAACGAGTGGTTGGTAGCATGGCTTTTTCCAAATTCACTTTGTCACCCACTTGATATTGAGTGAATCCCGTTTTGTTCAACGTTTCCAGTGAAAGGTCGGCTGTATAGCTGTGATCGTTAAATTCAATAACCGTCAAACATACACCATTGGTGGCAATACTATCCCCTAAGTGAACGTCAGACATGTCTAACTTGCTAGCGTCAACCGTAACGCTAACATCTTCACCTTTGGGCGTAATCGCGGTTAGGGTTCCCACCGCTTCTATAATTCCTGTGAACATAATTTCTTCTACGTATTTTTTAGAATTTTGGCCGTGATACGAATATCTGAGCCTACCATGCGTACGTCTTTTATATCGAGTTCTATTGCCTCTACCATGGTGTTCAGACCCAAAATATGCACCAAGCCTCGACCATCACTCCCCATCAATTTAGGGGCTAGATAAACAATTAACTCGTCGACTAATTCTAGCTGAATCAAACTGGCGGCCAATGTCGCCCCTGCTTCTACCCATACTTTTTGCACTTGATGGATAGCAGACAGTTGTTTCAGTACAGCCGATAGATCAATATTGTTTTTCTTGTCCAGCGCAAAAAGTTCAGATTCTGGTGAAACGACTTCGACTTTACCGCCAGATTTGAACAACGCAAGGTCAGAATGGAGCTTCTTCTGCCGATCAAGAATGACACGCAAGGGTTGTCGAAGCTCACTTTCTGGGTACACAGACTGAATGGATGAGGGAAGCTCAGACCAACGAACGTTTAATGATGCATTATCATCAATAACGGTTTTGCTGGTCGATAACACTGCACATGCTTGCGCACGATAAAATTGCACGTCTTTCCTAGCTTTAGTGGAGGTTATCCACTTACTTTCGCCATTACTCAGCGCTGTTTGCCCGTCCAAGCTTGCGGCTAACTTCAACTGCACATAAGGTTTGCCTTTTTGCATACGCTGATTGAAATCGGTATTTAGGGAAATCGCTTCGGATTCCAAAACACCAACATCGACGTCAATGTCAGCATCTCTTAGCTTTTGGATGCCCCGTCCTGAGACCAAAGGGTTTGGATCTTGCGTCGCACAGACCACGCGAGCAATACCCGTTTTAATCAAAGCATCGACACATGGCGGGGTTTTACCTTGATGCGAGCAAGGTTCAAGAGTCACGTAGGCTGTCGCGCCGCTGGCATCTTTTCCTGCTTCTTTTAGCGCAATGACCTCTGCGTGCGCTTCGCCCGCTTTCCGGTGGTAGCCTTGCCCCACGATTTGATCGTTTTTGACAATCACACAGCCCACATTTGGATTAGGTGACGTTGTAAAACGCCCTTTCTTGGACAAAGCGATTGCCAACGCCATATAGTGGGCGTCTTGAAGGGGTAATGGCATTAATCTTCTAGCTTAGCGATTTCTTCGCCAAACTCTCTAATGTCTTCAAAACTGCGGTAAACCGACGCGAAACGAATGTACGCGACTTTGTCGAGGTCTTTGAGTTGATCCATAACAAGGTTACCGATCATTTCACTGGGTACCTCTCGCTCGCCCGTTGCACGAAGTTGAGACTTAATTGTACTTATCGCGAGCTCAATGGCATCGGCTGCTACAGGGCGTTTCTCAAGCGCTCTTTGAAATCCACCGACCATTTTATCTTCATTAAACGGTTCACGATTTCCGTTGGATTTAATGACCTTCGGCATGACAAGCTCTGCGCTTTCAAACGTAGTGAATCGCTCACTGCACGCCAAGCATTGGCGGCGGCGACGAACTTGATGCCCATCTGCAACCAGACGAGAATCAATGACTTTAGTGTCATTCTCTGAACAAAATGGACAATGCATATCACCTCCAAAAATTTGTCTTAGTCTACCGGAATATAAGGGGTTGAGAAAAGAAAAAAGGGCTCACAAGGAGCCCTTATCAACGCTTAATTGGCTTTTTTTGTTAACTACACGGCAATTTGTTAACTACGTGGCAAATAGTTGGCTTTGCCCACCCATTTGTAACTGGTTAATTCTTCTAACCCCATAGGACCACGAGCGTGGAGCTTCTGAGTTGAAACTGCCACTTCTGCACCTAAACCAAACTCTGCGCCATCGGTAAACCGTGTCGATGCGTTAACGTACACCGCAGCGGAATCAACCGAGTTAATAAAGCGCTCGGTATTCACCAAGTCGTTTGACATGATAGCATCGGAATGACTCGCGTTGTGGACACGCATGTGATGCACTGCTTCGTCCAGATCGCTGACCACTTTCACGCCGAGAGTAAAACTCAGCCATTCAGTATCAAAGTCTCCCTCTTTTGCATCTCTTAGGTTTTTCGCATCGGCCAAAAATGTTTTGGCTTTCGGTTCAGCAACAAAAGCGACTTTTCCCGCCATTTTCCCTACCAATTTAGATAAGAATTCCGCAGCAACCGCTTCATGCACAAGCAAAGTATCCAGAGCATTACAGGCCGAAGGGCGCTGAACTTTTGCATTTTCAACAACGTCCAGAGAGCGATCCAAATCGGCACTTTCATCTACGAATATATGGCTGATACCAAACCCACCAATAATCACTGGAATATTGCTGTTTTCCTTGCACATTTTATGCAAACCAGCACCACCTCGTGGAATGATCATATCGACGTATTGGTCGAGTTTGAGCAGCTGAGACACCAGCTCGCGATCAGGCTTTTCAATGTATTGAACCGATGCTGCCGGTAACTGTGCTTTTTCTAATGCGGATTGAATCACCTTGACCAGCTCCATGTTGGAAAAGAAGGTTTCTTTACCACCACGTAAAATACTAGCATTACCCGTTTTTACACATAGGGCAGCGATATCAATCGTGACATTCGGGCGAGCTTCGTATATCACACCGACCACACCTAGCGGCACACGACGTTTGGTCAGAAACATGCCATTTTCAAGCACTTTGCTATCTAGCTCACTACCGACAGGGTCAGTTAAACCAATCACATTACGCACATCGCCAGCAATGCCCGCCAACCTTTCTTTCGTCAGCAACAGTCGGTCGAGTAACGCTTCGGTTAAACCCGCTTCGCGACCTAGCTCTATATCTTTAGCATTTGCTTTAAGAATGACTTGTTCATTCGCTTCAAGCTCATCAGCAATAATGGCCAACGCTTGGTTCTTCTGAGCAGTTGATGCTGTTGCTAGGTAAAAAGCCGCGTCTTTCGCCGCTTTCCCCATATTGGTTAAATCCATGACTTTTCTCCTCAATTCTATTCTTGAATCACAACAAGATCGTCACGGTGTATGACTTCTGCACCGTACTCATAACCAAGAATCGCGCTGATATCTTTGCTGTGTTTTCCTATGATTTTTTCTAAGTCACCGCTTGAGTAACTGGTAATGCCTTTCGCAATAAGCTGACCTTTGGGTGTGGTGATACGCGCAACTTCACCTCGGGCAAACGAGCCGCTAACCTGCACTACCCCTTTGGCCAATAAACTGCTTCCTCTAGCAATCACGGCGTTAACTGCACCTTCATCGATAACAATATCGCCGGATGCTGCTGGCCCTGCTAGGATCCAACGCTTGCGATTTTCGAGTGATTCTTCTAACGGCAAGAAACGAGTGCCTTGCGGGTTGTCGCTTAAGGCATCAAAAATGACATTTTGGCCGCTGCCCGCAGCGATAATGACTTCTATACCTGCTCTTCTCGCAATATCGGCGGCTTGCAATTTGGTTGCCATACCGCCAGTACCTAATGTAGTTCCGCTGCCACCGGCGATATTTCGTAGTGTGTCGTCGATGGTTTTCACTTCTTTTATCAATTCAGCATTCGGGTCTTTACGAGGATCGGCGGTAAACAACCCAGGCTGATCGGTCAACAGCAATAATTTATCGGCACTGCATAAAATGCCAACAAGTGCTGAAAGATTGTCGTTATCACCGACTTTGATCTCTGACGTTGCCACGGCATCATTTTCGTTCACAATGGGAATGATGTCGTTTGCGACCAGCGCATTCACAGTATCTCTCGCATTAAGAAAACGCTCTCTGTCTTCAAGGTCGGCGCGAGTAAGTAACATTTGACCGATTTTCAAACCAAATAGATCAAACAACGATTCCCAGATTTGGATTAATCTGCTTTGCCCAACCGCCGCGAGCAGTTGCTTGCTCGACATGTTGTTGGGCAAGGTCGGATAGCCTAAATGTTGTCTGCCCGCTGCAATAGCACCAGATGAAACTAAAACAACAGCATGACCTTGCTTTTTAAGCTCTGCACACTGCCTTACAAGCTCAACCATGTGGGGTCGGTTGATCTCCAAAGTGCCGCCGGTGAGCACACTGGTTCCTAACTTTACAACGATGGTTTGAGTTTGGGAGGCTATCCCGTTTTTTTGATTCATTGTCATTGTCAATATGGTTAAAAACAAACTAAGAACAGATGTTGTAACAATGAAGTGAGGTTTTCACAAGAAGAAAAGGCGCAAAAATGCGCCTTTTTATGCACTTATACCTAAGTCACGGTAAGGTGCGGTGTTGAAACACGAGAATTAAGTGACTTCTACTGACTCTTTATGCAACTCGTAATCAATTTCAAATCGCTCTGAAAGTGCTTTTTTTAGTTTTTTATTAAAGTCTTCCATTGTTCTGGCAACTTCATCTTGAGCTTTCTTAGGAATCGCCTTTGATTCCCAGTTCCCTTCAACATTGTAGAGCCCCAAACTGTAGTTAGCGACATAACCTTCATCTTGCTTATCGAACTCTAACCACCACCCCCAAAACTCCCTTTCTTCCGGTGACTTTTTGTCACTAACGCAAACAGATAAGCAATCAAACAAGTAATGACCTTCCTGTGACTCCTTCTCTCGCAAGTAAGGACCAACGGCTTTTAATGCCGACAACAAACGAAAGTGTGTGGGATTCGCAGTGTTTTCAGTCATATTGAATCTCCATTTCAATTATTAGATTTATAAGAACTTAGATTTATAAGATACGTGCCTTAAGAAATTCAGTTTCAGCACCTATACCCGACAGCCATAAAGCGCAGGATTACATCTGTCGAACTTATTAATCATTGACTAAAATGGACCAAAAGTCATTATTTTAGTTCATCTTTTAGCCATTGAAGTGCTAATGAGAGAGATTCCTCATATCCTTTAGAAATTGACTTAGATGACACTTTCTTTGCTTTACCGCCATGGCTAAATATTGAGACCAATTTATTGTCTGAATAGGGAGAAATGGGATCCCCTTCTAATCCGAGAGCGAGGATAGGCACTTGAGTTCTTCGGCTTGTTAAAAACCCTTGTGTTTTAAGTGACCAGGCGCGCATTTGAGCTGCCAAGCTGTGTACGTCGACGATTTCTTTACCCAAACGAGATGAAAGCATATCCAAGTACATCTTCGGCATTTGTAGCAGCTTGTCTGTAGACGACAAAACATCGTGAATAGGCGCCCCCAAAGCAACACATGCTTTTATTCTATCTTGTTCTAAAAAGCTCAAGCGAATCGCTGCATTTCCACCAAAACGGAAGCCAAGCAACCCAACTTTATAGTGATCCACCCACGGAACACGAGGCAACTCATCGAGAATGGCTTTGTGAAGGCAGCTTGAATCTTCCGTAAGATCCCAATGGCTACTGTGACCTATTGACGGCATATCTAACGTAAGCATGGCTATTTCATTTGGCGCTAGGTAGTCTTTGAACAATCGCCACATGTCCGATTGCAAGCTATCGAGCCCTGCACTGACAATCACAACAGGTAACTGCCTTTCGGTGTGCGGAAGGTGTAAATTCGCTTTTATCTTTTTCTTACCAAAAGGCACTTCGATTTTTTTGGTAACAAGAGAACTGTGCTCCATCGCCAAATCATAGGCTTTGTGCACCAAAACCTGAGCCTGAATGGAAAGGCTGTCCCCTTTTATATGTGGGTAACCCGCTATGCTAAAACACAAGCTGGCTTTGAAGTAGGCATCACTCGCTTCATCCCCCTTTAGTTCCGCTGCTTTTTTCTGATTCAGCATCCCTTGATGAATCCACTCATACGTCCAGTTACCAGAGTGGTAACCCATTACCGTATCTAACCATTCATCATGAGTCCGGGAATGAGTGGAGGAAGCGATTCTTGAAAGTACTTCCTCCATCTCTAACGGCTCGATCCCTTGCCATATCCACTGCATTCGTCTTAACGTTCGATACCAAGATTCACCTTGCTCTTCTCGTTGCTTTTCCAGGTAGCTCTCGTTACTTGGCATGTAGCGGACAAGTGCAGAAGTTTCTCTCGCTTGGCGATGATTTTGAAACAGTTCTTCTGAAAGGTTTTTGCTGATTTGCTCTTCAGGCATGGACATAAGGCAAGGATCTTATTCAGTGTTATATAAGGGGTTTCTGCCCCTAATAGTAATAAAAAAAATGACCCTATACAGGGTCATTTTGAAAATTTGAGTGTTTACCTAAGCATTTACTATAGGAGAAGCCTTTATTTGTTGATTGGATTGACGAATGTCAACGCCATATCCCATGGTTGTTCAATCCAAGTATCTTGCTGAATATCAACAACATAATCATCAACCAAATCGATACCAGCAGGTTTAGCACAAACGGTAATCAACTTCGCTTTTGGATACATTTCACGGATTTGGCGAGCTGTATCACCACTGTCTGCCAAATCGTCAACAATCAGAAAACCTTCACCATCACCTTCTGGCGCCTTTAAAACGGACATGTCGCGCTGGTGATCATGGTCGTAACTAGAAATACAAACCGTGTCAACGTAGCGAATACCCAGTTCACGAGCCAGAATAGCGGCTGGAACCAAACCACCACGGCTCACGCCAATGATGCCTTTCCATTGCTCTGCAGGCATTTGACGCTCAGCAAGCTGACGGCAGTACATCTGCATGTTGTCCCAGGTGATGATAAATTTATTACTCATAGTTGTTATAACCTGTATCGGCTTTGTCTTAGCCTGCGCTAAGAACGAATTTAATGGTGAAAATGGCTGCCATAACCCAAACACTTAGAGACACGTCTTGCGCTTTACCACTCAACGCTTTGATCGCAGCATAGGCAATAAAACCTAAAGCAATACCATCAGCGATGGAGAATGTTAGCGGCATCAGAAGACACGTCACAACAACAGGAGCCGCTTCAGTTAGATCGCGCCAGTCGATACTAACCAAGCCAGAGAGCATCAGGATTGCAACATAAAATAATGCACCTGCTGTCGCATAAGCGGGGATCATTCCAGCTAATGGCGAGAAGAATAAAGCAAGTAGGAATAAAATGCCAACGACAACCGCAGTCAAACCAGTTCGACCACCCGCAGCAACGCCAGAAACACTTTCAATGTAAGACGTAGTGTTCGATGTACCCAGAACAGCACCAACAGAGGTTGCGGTTGAATCCGCGAGTAGCGCTCGATTCAAACGAGGAATCTTGCCATCTTTTTGAATAAGATCGGCTTTTTGTGCAACCCCAACCAAGGTACCTGCAGTGTCAAATAAATCGACAAATAGGAAAGCAAAGACGACGGAAATCATACCGATTTCAAATACAGCAGAAAAATCCAATTGCATAAAGGTTGGAGCAATGCTTGGCGGCAGAGAAACAACTCCGCCCCATGCGACATCACCGAATGCTAGCCCAAGACCAGTGATCGCTAAAATGGCAATCATAACCGCACCTTTCACGCCTTTGTGAACCAATGCAATAGTCAGAAAGAAACCAAGCGAAGCAAGTGCTGCTGGAAGAGAAGTGATTTGACCTAAAGATACAAACGTTGCTGGGTTATCAACAACAATGCCAGCATTTTTCAGACCGATAAAAGCCAAAAACAAACCAATACCTGCCGAGATACCCGTTCGTAACGACATAGGTATAGAGTTGATGATCCATTCGCGGATTTTAAAGATACTCAGCAATATGAAGAGAATACCAGATACGAAAACAGCCGCTAATGCCACCTGCCAAGTATGACCCATTCCCAATACAACAGAATAAGTAAAGAAAGCGTTCAATCCCATACCTGGTGCTTGAGCGATTGGGTAGTTTGCTACTAAGCCCATAATGAAACACCCAACTGCCGCCGCTAAACATGTTGCAACGAAAACGGCGCCACGATCCATTCCGGTATCAGATAAAATCGCTGGGTTAACAAAAATGATGTAAGCCATGGTAAGAAAAGTGGTTAACCCGGCAATGATTTCGGTGCGCACACTGGTATTGTGTTCACTCAGTTTAAATAGCCTTTCGAGCATAATCGAATCCCTAAAAGATGTGTAAAATAAACGTTTGCGTAATCGATTGGCGCGAATTATAAAGATATCAAATATCAAATTCTAGTTAGAATTAAAACTCTCGATTATCCGTACAATTATTGAAGGCCAGCCATGCTACCTTTCCCATGCATATCAATTACTTAGTCCTTATAAACGTTTCTATACCAAATTGGCATAGAGCTCATCATTGTAGGTTGAAAATTGAGCACATAGTTAGACAAGGAACACATTTCCCAGAAATTTGCGATTGGTAGTGTTTAAAAATGGAAGGGTTATGAAATTGCAGGCTTATGTTGGGTAAAAGTCACAGAGTGAACATTTTTTGAACATAAAAAAACGCCACTCAACTTGAGTGGCGGTAGAATCTTGTTATCCCGACAGCAAAAACAGGGATGGTAAATTAATTCCAATTTTAGGGGTGAACAATTCGTTCAGTCTTGCATTCGGTTATGACTAGTAACCAAAGCTGGTTGGGTATGCGAAGTTACCAGTGTATATAGATGGTACATTCCAGAACATCGCAGACGGTAAACCTTTCATAGCTATCACCTTTAAATCAATTAAACACAATTTGATTCTCAGTTCCTTGGAGGCGATAAACGGACTCATCCTTTGAGCATTTTCTCTTCATTGCTGAAGTTGGTTGCTAATATACCATCAAGAAAAATAATTACAACATTTAAAATGATCTATATCACACAAACCTATAGTAATTGCGCCACATCAAAACATTAATGTAATTTAATTACAAAAATATCAAATAATGACATTTTTTAAATGAAACCAATTTAATAGTTGCTATCCACGTTCGATAAGACTAGCAGAAGTATTCCCGATCTGTTTTTTACACCGCCAACTATTTGTTACGCACTTGCTAAAGGCTAGGTTCAGAATTACTACGTAAATCTGAATTGGAAATGGTATTCTTAGCGTATCGTCACAGCATTGTTCAGGATGAAATACGGTCATTAGCATAACTGATGCGATATCTGGTTAGTTATCATAAATCCTCAAGAAATATCATCCTGTCAGTCTAACAAAACAATAAAGGAGTTTTCCGTGTCTGAGTTCCATTCTGAAATCAGCCAGTTGTCCCCAGCAAAACTTTGGCAGTTCTTCGATAAAATTTGCTCTATTCCTCACCCTTCAAAACATGAGGAAGAACTTGCTCAATACATTATTAATTGGGCAACAGAGCAAGGCTTAGATGTACGCCGCGATCCCACTGGTAATGTGTTTATCAAAAAACCTGCCACACCGGGAATGGAAAATAAGAAAGGCGTGGTGCTTCAAGCACACATCGATATGGTTCCTCAAAAAAATGAAGACACGGACCATGACTTCACAAAAGATCCTATCCAACCTTACATTGATGGTGAATGGGTTACAGCAAAAGGCACAACACTAGGTTCAGATAACGGTATTGGTATGGCTTCTTGCTTAGCTGTACTTGCCTCTGACGACATTAAACATGGTCCCGTTCAAGTTTTACTGACGGTTGATGAAGAAGCGGGCATGACCGGTGCATTCGGTTTGGAAGCTGGATGGCTGGAAGGCGACATTCTTCTCAATACAGATTCTGAGCAGGAAGGTGAAGTATACATGGGTTGCGCTGGCGGTATTGATGGTGCAATGACATTCAATATCCAACGCGAAGATGTACCAAAAGGTTACGTGACTCGCGTGCTCACTCTAAAGGGCTTAAAAGGTGGGCATTCCGGTTGTGACATTCACACGGGCCGCGGTAACGCGAACAAGTTATTTGCTCGTTTTCTTGCCGGTCATGCTCAGGAACTCGATCTTCGTCTTATCGATTTTCGTGGTGGCAGTCTTCGTAATGCCATTCCAAGAGAAGCGTTTGCTACCGTTGCAGTTCCTTCTGAGAATCAAGACAAGCTAGCAGAACTTTTCAATGCTTACACAGAACTGCTCTCTGCAGAATTAGGCAAAATTGAAACAAGTATCGTCTCTTTCAATGAAGAAGCAGAGAACACAGGAAAAGTATTCGCTCAAGCCGATCAATTCCGTTTTGTTTCCGCTTTAAACGCCGCGCCAAATGGTGTTATTCGTATGAGTGATGAAATCGAGGGTGTGGTTGAAACATCTTTGAATGTTGGTGTTATCACAACAGAAGATGACAAGGTAACTGTGCTGTGTTTGATTCGCTCTTTGATCGACTCAGGTCGAGAGCAAGTTGAAAGCACGCTTCGCTCTATCGCAGAATTGGCAGGGGCAGATTTATCTTTCTCTGGAGCTTATCCAGGTTGGAAGCCAGATGCAGATTCAGAAATCATGGCTATCTTCCGTGAGATGTATGAAGGCATCTACGGACATAAACCGAACATCATGGTTATTCACGCTGGATTAGAATGTGGTTTATTCAAAGAACCTTACCCTGAAATGGATATGGTTTCTTTCGGACCAACAATCAAATTCCCTCACTCTCCAGATGAGAAAGTGAAAATTGATACTGTTGCTCTGTATTGGGAGCAAATGGTAGCACTACTGGAAGCCATTCCAGAAAAGCAATAACCTCTAGAAAAAGCAAAGGCTGGCAATGTGCCAGCCTTTTTTGTTCATAATCGAAAAGTAAATTACTCTTCGTCAGCGATTCTATTCTTTTCTTCCGCTGCTTTTTTCGCTTTTTCTGCAGCAATCTTTTCTGCCAAAACCAATGCAGCAGCTTCGCGTTCGCTTCGCTTTTCAGCTTTACGATCATTGCGCTTAGCTTGATTTTGTACAAACTCAGCCAGCGTTTTTTCCGCCCACTCGTTTGCTAAAACTTCAGACTCAAAACCTGTTTCGCGTTTCGACACAACAGTACGACGCGATGTAACTTGGCGAGTGATTTCTGCTGTCCAACCATTGCGCTTCTCAGACACACGGATAGCAAATTTTCTGTTTTTCGACATTTCTGTATTCCTAGGGATTTCAGTAAAGGGATTCAGCCATCCCTTGGCAAGCGCGGTATTATACCCAAAGCTAGAAACTTTGCTCGTAATTTTTACGCTCATGCAGCCGCACAAAAAACCGCCAGAGCTTTCACTCTGGCGGTTTCGGAAAACTGAGAATCAGTTGCTAGCGAAAACTCAATTAACCGACATTCTTACGCGCATTTTGGAACATACGCATCCAAGCACCATTCTCACCCCAACCTTCTGGAGACCAAGAGTTTGCAACCGTACGGAATACACGCTCTGGGTGAGGCATCATAATCGTTACACGACCATCTGATGTTGTTAGACCCGTAATTGCATTTGGCGAACCATTCGGGTTGTTCGGGTATTGCTGCGTTTGGTTACCGTTGTTATCAACGTAACGCAATGCGACCGTACCTGAATTTTCAATAGCATTTAGGTGTTCACCGCCGCGAACTTCAACACGACCTTCGCCATGAGAAACCGCGATTGGCATACGAGAGCCTTCCATACCATCGAAGAAAACAGAATCGGACTTCTGTACTTCAACTAGGCTAAAGCGCGCTTCAAAACGCTCAGATTCGTTACGAACAAAGCGAGGCCATAAATCCGCACCTGGAATCAGTTCTTTCAAGTTGGAAAGCATCTGACAACCGTTACACACACCTAAAGAGAACGTATCTTCGCGCTTAAAGAAGCCTTCGAATTGGCTGCGCGCCTCTTCGTTGAACAAGATTGACTTAGCCCAACCTTCACCAGCACCCAAGACATCACCGTAAGAGAAACCACCACAAGCGACTAAGCCGTTGTATTCTTCCAACACGGCTTGTCCTGTTAGGATATCGCTCATGTGAATATCAGTTGCTTCAAAACCAGCACGATCGAACGCTGCAGCCATTTCAACGTGAGAGTTCACACCTTGCTCACGTAGAATTGCCATTTTAGGTTTAGCGCCTATGTTTATCATGGAAGACCGAGCAATGTATGGCGCCGCGATGTCTTCATTCACGTCGTAGCTTAGGTTAACGTTCAGACCTGGGTCCGAGTTGTCTTTCTTCGCTTCGAATTCTTGGTCAGCACACGCTGGGTTATCACGTAAACCTTGCATCTTGTGCGTGGTTTCAGCCCAGATAGTGCGTAGTTCTGTACGTGAACGCTCAAGCACAATCGCATCGCCAGAAGTAATGACGAAGTTATCTGAATCTTCAACGCTACCGATAACGTGAGAACATGTTTCCAAACCATTTGCAGCCAGAGTAGAAAGTACCGCATCCAAATCGTCGTTCTTAACCTGAACCACGGCACCTAACTCTTCGTTGAATAGTGCAGCGAGAGTATCTTCACCCAACTCCGCGATGTTAGCGCGTACGCCACAGTGACCTGCGAACGCCATTTCTGCTAGGGTGACAAATAGACCGCCGTCGCCTTTATCGTGGTAAGCCAGCAGTTTATCTTCACGAACCAATGTTTGCATGGCATCGAAGAAGCCTTTTAGCTGCTCTGCGTTATCTACGTCAGCTGGTTTGTCACCTAGCTGCTTATAAACCTGTGCTAGCGCTGTCGCACCTAAACGGTTTTTGCCATTACCTAGGTCAACCAGTACTAGCGATGACTCACCTTTGTCAGTCAGTAACTGAGGGGTCACGGTCTTGCGAACGTCTTCCACGCGACCAAATGCCGTGATAACCAATGACAGTGGCGAAGTCACTTCTTTGTCTTCACCATTTTCATTCCACTTGGTTTTCATCGACATGGAGTCTTTACCAACAGGAATGGTTAGACCCAGCGCCGGACAAAGTTCCTCGCCCACCGCTTTAACGGCTTCGTACAAACCTGCGTCTTCACCTGGGTGACCCGCTGGAGACATCCAGTTTGCCGATAGCTTAATATGTTTAATGTCGCCGATATCTGTCGCAGCAATGTTAGTCAAAGACTCACCTACTGCCAAGCGAGCCGACGCACCGAAGTCTAGCAATGCAACTGGTGTACGCTCACCCATCGACATCGCTTCGCCGTGGTAAGAATCGTAGCTCGCCGCCGTTACTGCACAGTTCGCCACAGGAACCTGCCAAGGTCCTACCATTTGGTCACGAGCAACCAAACCGGTTACTGAGCGGTCACCAATGGTAATAAGGAATGTTTTCTCAGCAACGGTTGGTAAACGAAGAACGCGATCCGCCGCTTCGTTTAGTTCGATACCTTCACGGCTAATAGCAGAACTTTCCACTTTCAGCGTTTTCGCATCACGGTGCATCTTCGGCGTTTTGCCAAGCAGAATGTCCATTGGCATATCGATTGGCGTATTGTCGAAGTGAGAATCTTCAAGTGTTAAGTGACGTTCTTCTGTTGCCACACCCACGACAGCGTAAGGCGCACGTTCACGCTTACAAATCGCTTCAAATGCTGCCATGTTTTCTGGCGCAACTGCCATAACATAACGCTCTTGAGATTCGTTACACCAGATCTCTAGTGGGCTCATGCTCAATTCATCATTTGGCACATCACGTAGCTGGAATTTACCGCCACGCTCACCATCATCACAAAGTTCAGGAAGCGCGTTTGAAATACCACCCGCACCAACATCGTGGATGAATGCGATTGGGTTATCGTCACCCAACTGCCAGCAACGGTCGATCACTTCCTGACAACGACGTTCCATTTCAGGGTTTTCACGCTGAACAGAAGCAAAGTCAAGGTCTTCAGCAGATTGACCAGAAGCCATTGAAGAGGCTGCACCACCACCAAGACCGATGTTCATAGCCGGGCCGCCAAGTACAATTAGGCTAGCACCAACAGGAATTTCTTTTTTCTGAACATGCTCGTCACGAATGTTACCCATACCACCAGCAATCATGATTGGCTTATGGTAACCACGAACTTCTTCACCCGCGTGGGACGTCACTTTTTCTTCGTAAGTACGGAAGTAACCCAATAGGTTGGGACGACCAAATTCGTTGTTAAACGCCGCGCCACCAAGTGGGCCTTCTAGCATAATGTCTAGTGCGTTAACGATACGACCAGGTTTACCAAAATCAGTTTCCCAAGGTTGCTCGTAACTAGGGATACGAAGGTTAGATGTTGTAAAACCAACCAAACCCGCTTTTGGCTTGCCGCCGATACCGGTTGCACCTTCGTCACGGATTTCACCACCGGAACCAGTAGAAGCACCAGGCCAAGGTGAAATAGCTGTTGGGTGGTTGTGCGTTTCAACCTTCATCAAGATGTGTGCATCTTCGTGATGGTAGTTGTATTGGCGAGATTCTGGATCTGGGAAGAAACGGCCCACTTTAGAACCCGTCATTACCGCTGCGTTATCTTTGTAAGCAGACAAAACGTGGTCCGGAGTCGTTTCAAATGTATTCTTGATCATTTTGAACAGAGACTTATCTTGGTCAACGCCATCGATAGTCCAGTCTGCATTAAAGATCTTGTGACGACAGTGCTCAGAGTTCGCTTGAGCAAACATCATCAGTTCGATGTCGTTCGGGTTACGATCAAGCTTGGTGAAGTTTTCTACCAAGTAGTCAATTTCGTCTTCAGCAAGAGCAAGACCCAGAGATACGTTTGCCTCTTCAAGTGCACCGCGACCGCCCGCTAAGATATCAACGTCGGCTACTGGTGCTGGCTCTGCTACTGTAAACAAGGCCGATGCAGCATCCAGATCCGTGAATACTGATTCCATCATACGATCGTGGATCAGTGCTTTAACGGCTTGAGTTTGCTCTTCAGACAGAGTTTCAGATGATTCAATGTAGTAAGCCGTACCACGCTCCAGACGTTTTACTTTGTCTAGACCACAGTTAACAGCGATATCGGTGGATTTAGAAGACCACGGAGAAATCGTACCCGGACGTGGAGTCGCGAGAAGTAGAAGACCTTCAGGCTCGTGCTCTTCGATCGTCGGACCGTAAGTCAGCAGTTTTTCTAGTTTGCCTAATTCAGATGCATCTAGATCTGCTGTTAGGTCAGCAAAGTGCATAAACTCAGCGTAAATACCTGTTACTGGCAGGCTTTGCTCACGACAAAGTTCAAGTAATTTGTTAACACGAAACTCAGAAAGAGCTGGGGAGCCACGCAAAATTCTCATGTGCTTAGGTCTCTTATGCAGTTAGTTAAGATGATATTGCAATAAATTCAAAGAGTTATAATTAACCCTGAAACCTATACCAATTTCACCTCGCATTTGCGGGCGTATTATAGAGGAAAAATTCTGTGACGTAACCACAAATAGCAACCGTTTGCGCCTTTTTTTAACACTTCAATTAATTGGGTCGCCATTAAACGAAGCTACGTGCTAGAAACCGAGTGTCTTGAGACCAATTAAAGACAAGACCTGTTGCATTTCTCCGTCTGCCATCTCGCGCTTTTTTATTCTTTTTTTTATTGCTGCTTTGCCCTAGTGACCTGCTTTGATATAAAGAGAGCTGAATTTCAGTGTGAGTAAACTGCTTTGAGTATTATTTCCCCACTAGTCTGGCTAAGAAGATTCGTTTATATCTCTATGATAAGCGTTGTGTTATCTGGCTGTCAGATAGAATCCAACCCAAAAAGTGAACTCGAAAAGATTAAGGAAAGAGGCACGCTAAGAGTCGGAACACTGAATAATCAGCTTTCTTACTATATTGGTCCTGATGGTCCTACTGGCTTAGATTTTGAGCTCGCCAAGCGATTTGCTGATGAGCTTGGAGTCAATTTGGAAATGAAACCAGCCTACCGCTTATCGGAATTGTTTCCAGCGCTCGATCGTGGCGAAATTGACATGATTGCGGCGGGATTAAGTCAGACTCCCGATCGCCTTAAGCATTTTCGCGCCGGACCGGCTTACTATTATGTATCTCAGCAGGTGGTGTATAAAAAAGGCTCATGGCGACCACGAAACGTCGATCAACTGGTTAAAAAACAAATCCCTATCATCGTTGTAAAAGATTCACACTTTGAACGCACATTAAAAACGCTCCAACAAGAAAAACCGGGGCTCGTTTATCGCGATGAAGAAGACGCTGACGTCAACGATCTACTACAGAAAGTATCAAAGGGAGAATTGGCGCTCACCATGGCCGATTCGGTTGAGCTTTCTTTATCTCAGCGTTTGTACCCTTCACTGGCGTTAGCATTTGAGCTAACAGAAGATCAGCCCATCTCTTGGTATAT
Organism: Vibrio penaeicida; assembly: GCF_002933855.1. Classification (GTDB taxonomy): domain Bacteria; phylum Pseudomonadota; class Gammaproteobacteria; order Enterobacterales; family Vibrionaceae; genus Vibrio; species Vibrio penaeicida_A. The sequence goes on along the minus strand of NZ_BFAQ01000034.1, from coordinate 30,124 downwards.
GCGTCGCAGCGACGATGAAAGCCTCTACGCACTGCTCATCGAATTCTTCGGGCTTCTTAAACAATCTGGCGATTTGGCTCGATTGGAAGAAAAATACTTCGGTCACGTTGAAAGCTTCGATTATGTGGATACAAGAGCGTTCATTCGCGCATTAGACAGCAAACTGCCTAAATGGGAAGCACTATTCAAGAAACACTCTAACGAATTCGACTGGCGCCTAATTGCAGCGCTGGGCTATCAAGAATCACATTGGAACCCACTCGCCAAATCGCCAACTGGGGTAAGAGGAATGATGATGCTTACCTTGCCAACGGCAAAAAGTGTTGGCGTGAAGAATCGTCTCGATCCTGAACAATCCGTACGAGGTGGCGTGGAATACCTAAGACGTATCGTCGATCGCGTGCCCGACTCTATTTCCGAGCATGAGAAGATTTGGTTTGCTCTCGCTTCTTATAATGTGGGTTACGGCCACATGATGGATGCCCGAAGACTCACCAAACGCCAAGGCGGCGATCCAGATTCTTGGGCAGATGTGAAAGACAGGTTGCCACTACTGCGGAAAAAAGAGTTTTATAGCAAAACGCGCTATGGCTACGCTCGCGGGGATGAAGCGAGAAACTATGTTGAAAACATTCGCCGTTACTACCAATCGATTATTGGTCACATAGATAAGCAGCGTATCGCAAACGAAGAGATCAACATTGACGATCTTCAAGTTATTGATATCCCACTATCCTCTGCTCAACCTACTGTTTCAGGAGCAGACGCTTCGGGTGCAAAAGGAACGTCAGGGACGGATTCTAGCGAACAGCAAAACAAACCGTCAGAAGAGAAAGAGAGCGAAAAGCCAAAAGAAGATAAGAAATAGAGTCTATCTTTGACGCAATTCGCTTTTCGACCGCTCACCGAGATGCAGATAAACCAATACTCAAGCGAGCTTAAGAGGCTTGGGTATTGAATTCCTTTTAATTCTACCAAGGCCCGAATGCATTCCGAGTAGTAATGTTTCTTTTCTCAACGATTAGAACGCTGAGCCCTCTTTACACAGGGCTTTCTGGTGAAATGTCACACTACTTGAAAAACCAGCCAATCGCCCTTACATTAAACAGTGATGACAATCTTTGCTGTCACGTCATCAACTCGTAACAATCGAAGCTTATAACTTGGTTTTGCTATGAAGAAACCTTAGGTTTCGCGGTAAAAGAAAACTCACTGTTCATCAAAGATGTCGCTTTTAACAAAGATAATAGAAGCATGACTAGTCAAAAGAAAAGCTAGTACTGATGAAAGGAGTGTTGGGCGGTGCCAGAAAAAAATAACAGCACCGTTATTGTTAGCTTGGTAGAGGAGAGAAGATATGTTCTCCAAAAGAAAGTCGTCTAAGCGACTGCTACAAAAAGCTGTTTCATCCAATCGTCGTAAGCGCATGCTTGCCAATAACAAGAAAAAAGTTATTTGGCGTAGCAAAGCTTTTGCTCTTTGCTTAGAGCCTTGATACGGAAGACACAGTTGTTTCTAAACGGCAAACATCAATCCTGATGTTTGCCATCAGATTTCCCTTCTTTTAACGCTTTCTTTTCTTTCCTGCGACGTTTAAAAAAGCTTTGTAACTGCTCTCTGCACTCTTGCTCAAGTAACCCTGATTCTATCGTCGCGTAGTGATACGACGCTTGGCTTTCAAACAGATTCAATACTGTACCCGCCGCCCCCGCTTTTAGATCTGGCGCGCCATAAACCACTCTCTTTACTCGGCTATGAAGCAGCGCCCCCGCGCACATGGGGCATGGCTCTAACGTGACGTATAGGGTGGTATCAAGCAATCGGTAGTTTTCCAGTTCGCTACCCGCTTTGCGCAGAGCTTGCACTTCGGCGTGTGCCGTTGCGTCATGTTGCCCTATTGAACGGTTCCAGCCTTCGGCAATCACATCACCATCTTTTACCAATACTGCGCCGACGGGCACTTCACCTTCCAATTCGGCTTGGTGAGCAAGCTCGATAGCTCGTCGCATGAAATGTTCATCTTGTTCACTAAATGACACGTTTTCTCTCTAGGCTCGTTTAAATTGCAATGATTCTTCGAATGGAATGCGCGGATTATATACTCAAGCTACCTCAAGATGCAGCTTGAGTATAATAAGCCTGGATGTTCGCATGCGAGTTTAATAAATAGACATTCGGTCAGCCAGAAAATCAATCAGTAAACGAACCTTAGAGGATAAATACCGATTGTTAGGATACAGCGCCCAGATCCCCTCTTTGGTATCACGAAAATCGGTAAGCAACTCGACTAGCTCTCCGGTTGCCATATAGGGGTGAACGTAATAATCGGGTAATTGAACGATGCCAATCCCTTTGAGCGCCGAATCAATCAATACGCGCCCGCTGTCGCATTTCATCCGACCTTCAACGGAAAGCTGCCTCTTATGACCGTTTTCAATGAATCGCCAGTAGGGATGATTTCCTATCAAACATTGATGCTGGGAGAGCTCCAATAAAGATCGAGGTTCGCCAAATTTTTCTAAGTAGGCTGGGCTCGCGCACACATGCATTTGCCGCGCCCCTAGCCGCTTGGCGATGTATGTGGAATCACCTAAGTGCCCGAGGCGAATAGCCAAATCGAAACCATGCTCCAACATGTCTAACTTTTGATTAGAAAGATGAAAGTCCAGTTCCACTTCAGGGTACTCGACTAAAAACTCATTCAGCAAAGGGGCAAGCATTTGCTCCCCATATGTCACAGGTGCCGTTAGCTTGATTTTTCCTTTAAGCGTCGTTTGAAGCTCTGTCACTGCCTCTTCCGCAAACTCAAGACCATCCACTAAGTGCCGGCAATGCTGATAATACACTTTCCCTGCATCAGTCAATGTCACCCTACGCGTGGTTCTTAGGAACAGTTTTACCGCCAAACGCTGTTCTAAACGCGCAATTTTTCGGCTCACTTGTGCGACTGAGGTTGATAATTTTTGAGCTGAAAGTGTAAAACTCTCTTGCTCCGCCACAGCGACAAACTCTGTGACCCCTTCCCATTGGTCCATTCTGAGTGCCTCAACACAAATTTGATTATTACAAATATGTAATAGTAAATTTCATTTTACCCAGATTATCAATTCAAATAAATTAATTAAAATCTCCCCATACCTCGCCAACTCACTCTGATAAGTTAGGATGTTCTCTTAGTTGGGATATTCTCTAGTCAGCCTATTGGCGACCATCGTGATTACTTAAGGGTACAAACATGTCTGAACAATTTATTAAATCTCGTGCAGCGGTAGCGTGGGGACCAAATCAACCACTCTCTATTGAAGAAGTTGATGTCATGCTTCCGAAAGCGGGTGAAGTTCTGGTTAAGATTGTTGCTTCTGGTGTTTGCCACACCGATGCATTTACTTTGTCAGGCGACGATCCTGAAGGCATTTTTCCCTCGATATTGGGTCACGAAGGCGGCGGTATTGTTGAAATGGTTGGGGAGGGCGTCACCAGCGTTGAAGTCGGTGATCACGTCATTCCTCTTTACACCGCAGAGTGTGGCGAATGTAAGTTCTGTACTTCAGGAAAAACGAACTTGTGCCAAGCAGTTCGGGAAACTCAGGGCAAAGGTTTGATGCCTGATGGCACTACCCGTTTTTATAAAGACGGTGAGCCTATATACCACTATATGGGTTGCTCAACTTTCTCTGAATACACGGTGTTACCAGAGATTTCATTGGCGAAAGTAAACCAAAACGCCCCTCTTGAAGAAGTATGTTTGCTGGGTTGTGGTGTGACAACTGGAATGGGCGCGGTGCTCAACACAGCTAAAGTACAAAAAGGCGATACCGTTGCTATCTTTGGACTAGGCGGAATCGGTTTATCCGCGATCATTGGTGCCACAATGGCTGGGGCAAGCCGCATCATTGGTGTTGATATCAATGAAAGTAAGTTTGACCTCGCCAAGCAGCTTGGCGCGACAGATTGCATTAACCCACAACATTATGACAAGCCCATTCAAGAAGTGATTGTGGAGATGACGGATGGTGGTGTCGATTTCTCATTCGAATGTATTGGAAACGTCAACGTTATGCGCTCTGCACTTGAATGCTGTCATAAAGGTTGGGGAGAATCTGTCATTATTGGTGTAGCAGGCGCAGGGCAAGAGATCTCAACTCGCCCATTCCAATTGGTGACGGGTCGAGTATGGCGTGGTAGCGCATTTGGTGGTGTGAAAGGTCGCTCAGAATTACCGGGTATTGTAGAGCGATATATGGATGGTGAGTTTGGTCTACAAGAATTCATCACGCACACTATGGGGCTGGATGGCATCAACGACGCTTTTGACCTCATGCATAAAGGCGAAAGCATACGCTCTGTTGTCCATTTCGATAAATAGGGTCTGTCTGTTGACCCTAATCAACCTTCAACTTAACAGAGCGGTTTTCCGCTCTGTTTCCTATCGGGAAGCTCCTATTCATGGCTATTACTGAAATCAGTGCCGCAAAAGTCCATGGTGGCTGGCACAAACAATTTACCCATCAGTCCAACACTGTGCATTGTGAAATGCGATTCGCCATTTTTTTACCCTCGCAAGCCGAGTCTGAGCCAGTACCAGTACTCTACTGGTTATCTGGGCTGACATGCACTGACGAAAATTTCATGCAAAAAGCCGCTGCATTTCGTAAAGCCGCTGAACTTGGCATTGCTATTGTCGCACCAGATACCAGCCCGAGAGGTGAAAGCGTACCTGACGACTCAGAAGGAGCATACGATTTTGGTTTAGGTGCAGGTTTTTACCTTAATGCGACACAAGAACCTTGGAGCACTCACTACCACATGTACGATTATGTGGTGAAAGAACTTTCAGCACTCATTGAAGCCAATTTCCCAGTCAACACCAAAAAGTCCATTTCAGGTCACAGCATGGGTGGACACGGCGCACTCAGCATTGGTTTGAAGCACCCAGACCTTTACCGTTCTGTTTCCGCATTCAGCCCTATTACCAACCCCATGAATTGTCCTTGGGGTATTAAAGCATTCAGCCTGTATTTAGGAGAAGATAAAGCCAGCTGGTCGCGCTACGACAGCTGTGAATTACTTAAAGCAGCAGATAGCGTGCCGCCAATATTGGTTGATCAAGGGAGCGCTGATTCTTTCCTTGAAGAACAGCTAAAACCAGACATGTTTCAAAGCGTTGCTAAACAGCACGACAATATTGTCTTTAGAATGCAAGATGGCTACGACCACAGCTATTTCTTCATACAAAGCTTCATAGAGGATCACTTAGTGTTTCATGCACGCTACCTCAAATAGTGTTTATCAAAAACAAGAAACCCAGCATAATTGCTGGGTTTCTTTTGTTTAAAGCGTTGTACCAAATTACAAAGTGTCGCTTCTAAATTTACATCGTATACGTGTAAGGCGCTTGAATACCTAAAGGTATTCCTAATGCCCAATACGCCAGTAAGAAGATTGTCCAACCGATCAACATCGCGATGGAAAACGGCATCATTAGAGAAGCCAAAGTGCCAATACCCGTTGATTTAACGTAACGTTGGCAGTAAACCACGACAAGTGGGAAGAACACCATAAGCGGTGAAATGATGTTGGATACGGAATCACCGACGCGATACGCCGCCTGAGAAAGCTCAGGAGAAATTCCGACCGCCATTAGCATCGGTACTAGAATTGGACCAATTAACGCCCATTTCGCAGATGCAGACCCAACCAGCAAGTTTACAAATGCCGTAAGGAGAATCATACCTACGATGGTCGCTTGCCCTGGTAGTTCAAGAGCCTTAAGCCCTTCTGCACCATAAAGTGCAAGCATAGTACCAATGTTTGATTGACCAAACGCCGACAGGAATTGCGCACAAAAGAATGACATGACAATGTAAGCACCCATCGTCGCCATAGTGTCGGACATGGCTTTAATCACATCGTTACTGCTCTTGAACGTGCCAGCCACACGACCATAAACAATACCGGGAATAATAAATAGAATGAAAATCAGCGGTACGATAGATTTCATTACTGGTGCAGAGAACGCCGTTAACTCCCCATCAGGTGAGCGCAGTGCTGAGTCTTCCGGAATAAGTGCGACAACCAGCAAAGCAATACCTGCCAACATCGCCCAACCAGCATAACGAAAGGCTTTGGATTCAATAGCCGAAAACGATCCCAAATCGGGTGCTTCTTCCGCATCTTCATCAACCGGAGTATTGGCGAGACGAGGTTCAATGATTTTCTCGGTCACATACCAGCCAATCGCAACAATGATGACAGAGGAGATTCCAGTGAAGAAAATATTTGCCAGCGGGTTCACAACATAACTTTCATCCAATACCTGTGCTGCTGTTTGGGTGAAGCCAGCCAATAGAGGATCGATGCCAGATGGAATAAAGTTAGCCGAGAAGCCACCAGAAACACCCGCAAATGCCGCCGCAATACCGGCAAGAGGATGACGACCAGCAGCATGGAAGATAATACCCCCCAACGGAATCACGAGCACATAACCCGCATCGGCTGCGGTATGTGACACAATCGCCACCAAAATAAGCATTGGTGTTAAAAGTTTCGCCGGCGTGAAGTTCAGCATTTTCTTCAAGCCAGTGGTAATGAAGCCAGAAGAGTCAGCGACACCTACCCCGAGCATTGCCACTAACACAATCCCCAAAGGTGCAAAGCTAGTGAACGTCGTCACCATATTCGCAAGGAAACTAGCGAGTGCTTCACCGGTGAGCAGGTTGTTTATTTCCAGTGCTTCACCAGTACGCGGGTTCATCAGATCAAAGGAAACATTAGAAAGTAATGCCGACGATACCCAAACGATCACTAGAGCCCAAAAAAACAAGATTGCTGGATCGGGGATCTTGTTACCAGCACGTTCGATAAAATTTAAAAATCGGTCCATTCCCGACGGTTGGGATGGTGGAGCCTGCTTAACAGCTTGGTTACTCATGGGTAACTCCATATGTCAGATGTTGTTTTCAACGAGCTATTCATTTAGTTATATATCGCTCATTTCTCGACTAACTATTCTATTAGAACACCAATATAAAAGCACAAAAAACCAGACCATTTCATAATCTCAGACAATTATTTTTAATTTATTTACAAACAAACAACAAACCATAATCAACCTTGCAACTAGCACAAAATAAAAGCGCTACAGGAAAGTTAATTCTCCTGTAGCGCCGTTATGTTTAAGAGTGGATTATTTATATGATGAATTTTTGTACTACGGTCTAAAAGCTCTAATCAAACTCGTTATAGCTGGACACCATGGTTTTGAGCGACACTTTTTGATTCGCATTGAGCCGATTTTTCCACTCACCTTCTACTGTGATAATTTTCACCGCAGACGAAATGGAACCAGTAGGTTGCGATACCGTCCATGTCAGTGTGTAGCCACCGCTTTTTACTTCTGTACCCGACTGGATACTATCAAAAGTTATGGTGCCATTAGCGCCGCTCACCGATCGCTGACGAAAATACTCCAGCTTTGACTCGGCTAAATACAACGCTTCTAAGCTGCGCATCGCATGTTCAGATTTGTGTTCCATGAAGGTTTGTAACTTCACAAGCCCAAGTACACCAACACCAAATATTAGAAAAGCAATCATCACTTCAATCAGGCTAAAACCTTGGTGTTTTTTAGAAATCATTCCAAGATCCTTTTGCCCAAGTTAGCTTTCGAATTTTTGAAAGAGGCGTAGTTAGGTTGTCTTGGTTATAAAGAAAATTCATACTGCTGTTGAACATGGCAATTTTCCCTGGTGCATCCATAATATACCCTCCAGTAGGGACAAAAGCTCCCGTTTGGTAATAAATGACATCTTCCAACCCAAACGGAGTTGCTGCAGGATTAGCAATTATTGGCATATTAGCGTTCGCCGCAGTGGTTGCCCATTCCGAAGCTGTTGGCTGGTAGTTAGTATTGAAGTGATAAAACATGCCCGGAAATGTGTACGTTGCGAGAGTAGAAAAGAGACCATTCTCAATTACAATAACAGCGCTATTAACATTAGGAGAATTCGAGAATGCCGTTGATATAGCGGTAAAATCAGTCGTTCCTAGCTCACAGGATCCCGTATACCAGATCAATGATTTTCCATTTGAAATACCTTCTGAAATAGTGTTGCCACAACTCTCTCCACCATCCTTTTTATGAAAAAGTGGATCGTTCTTAATAGTTAGCCATTCATCTCTGGGAACACCAAAAATGTCTTTAAATAAATCACCTATATCTGTTTTATGTTCAATATCACTTTCAGTTGCGCCTTCCACCCAATACTTCATTGCGCCGCCGTTAACATTTGAATAGCTAGCGGTTGAATAATTACTGTCACAGCTCTGCCCTGAAGGGAAGGTGGAATATGGCTTGTTGTTGTCATCAAACCCCATATTTGCAACGGACGTGTTCTCGTAAGGTGAATACAGTCCGAGAGTTCCTTGAAATTGAACAATTTTACAATTCCAATCACCGTTAGATCTTCGCTTACCAGGATCTGGGGTAAACGTGTAACTTCCTCTAAAAACAAGGTCTGATGTGCTTCTTATTGCTCCTTGAGAGTTAGAAGAAAGGAAGTTTATTTCTTTCTTCAGTCGCGTATATCCGGACTTCGATACTAGCACTGACGAATTGCTGACATCCTCTGTCAGTGAGCTTAGTGAGATATCACTGCAATCAGACAATAGATTGTTGGGAATTGAATTCAAACCTCTAACTTTTATGCTGGCAAACCCACACTCTAGTCCCCCCTCTGCGACCCAATGGTCTTGGCGGCTTTTTACTTCGTTTTGAGCACGTTTAATTTGGAAGAAAACCTGTTTATATGACCCCATAACTAAAATCAGCGCAGCTAACAAGATAAAGCTTGTTATCGTCAGCGTAATATAGCCTTCAGAACGTCGGATCATTTCCAGTTCCTTTGTTTAAACGATGTATTAAGAGTGACTGAGTCCGTCGAGCTTTTAAGGGATCCAGTCATAGAAAGGGTTATAAATGCTGAACTTACCGATGAACCGAGTGGTGTCGATGTCACCGTAAAGTCAGTAATTTTCACTTGGTTTTCATCCAGCATTTTGAAATACCGATTACAAGATGCTTGCGTGCTAATCGCAGCAGACTGCTTTGTGCATATTTTAACGTTATTGTCTTCATGCTTGAGGAATACGTGCTCGTACTTATCGCTTTTATTCAGATACACGTAGCCCAACGAATTGGGTGTTGTTACGTAAACATCGTCCGCTCCAGACACGATAGCCGCGGTATTTTCACTGCCATTGTATCCCGCCCTGAGCGCATCTTCTTTTATGTACTTAAGGGTATCCGACATGCTTTGCAGAACTAATAGGTCAAGAGAACGTTGAGTTGCCGATTTTTGCGCCGTCAGATAAACAGACCCAACTGAAATGATCGCGAGCATACTCAGCCCAGAAGCTATCATTAACTCAACCAATGACGCGCCTAACTGACGCGATGAGCTAACACTCTTTGAAGCCATGAGTATTCCCTCTACTGCCACACACTTTCACTCGACCATTGGTAAAATGAGTAATCACCGAACCGCTATCGGACATATTTTCTTTGTAACTGAAATTAAAAGTGCCACCTTGAATTCGACCGTTCACGCCTTCCACTTTAAACGGAGAGCCATGGTTACTGTTGAAGTGGATACTTTTAAAAGGTGAGCCAGATACAGATTGAACTAAAGCGCCCGAAGCCGTATTCGTTTCACGTAGCTCAATGGACCAGTCTCCATTTTTGGAAGCTCCGGAAATGGTTACATGAACCCAAAGGTCTTTGTTTTTCATCACCGCTTCCGACCGCGCCTCAACTAAAAAGGCCTGAATCTCATTGGATAGACGAGTTATTCGATTGCCATCTGTCACTGATTTATAGCTTGGAGCAAATGCACCAAGCAAAATGGACAATAAAGCCAGAGTGATCAAAAGCTCAATGAGTGTAAAGCCGCGAGCCATATTCCAAATTCCTCTGAAACTTTATTTATGTACCTAAATTCGCTTGCGGAGATGCTAGCACCAACGAAGAATAGCGCTGCGAAAATGAAGGAAGATATGGAAATGATTCGAAAAAATAGATGCAAGAAGCGCAACAGCACACACAAAGGAATGACCTTGCTCGAAATTCTGGTTGCGGTTTCTATCATTGCCATTTTCGCGGCCGTTGTTTACCCCTCCTTGAACAACTACGTGTACAAAGGGCATCGCAAACAAGCCATGGCGGATATGATCCGCATCCAACTGACAATGGAGCAGGCATACAATAATGGCTATTCATGGAGCAATATCTTATCTGGCTCAACTTGCATCATATGCGATACCTCAGATGACAGGTACGCCTTTGCGGTAACATCCGCAGGAGGTTACACAATCACCGCCACCCCAAAATCGGATAAAGGTCAAAACAGTGACTCTTGCGGTACACTCACAGTCAAAGCCGACGGTACCAATACGCCTAAAATTTGTTGGTAGTTAAAGTTTGCTGACAATAAATTCTAACGGCAATGAACGTTTTTAGGTAATAAGAAGCCCGCCTGAATTTGGCGGGCTTCTTGTTATAAAGTTTAATGCTTTAACCCCAGTACAACTTTGAGTCTCGTTTAATTAAAGCTGTAGCAGTGGCGGTATTAGCAGCAGCGAATTACTTCGCAACCATCACCATAGCAGGACGAATGACTCGACCATTCAACTCATACCCTTTCTGCATTACTAACATCACCATGTTCGATTCGTGTTCTGGGCTTTCCTGAATCGACATAGCTTGATGGAATTCAGGATTGAACGCTTCACCTTCAGGGTTGATCTCTTTAAGACCAAACTTAGACACAACATCAACAAACGTTTTATGTGTTAGCTCTACACCTTCAAGGAATGGCTTAATCACTTCATTTTCTACATCCGCTGCTTGGATAGCGCGCTCCAAGTTATCGATAACTGGAAGTAATTCCTCAGAAAATTTATTCAGCGCATACTTACGGGCTTTATCGATTTCCTGTTCACTGCGGCGACGCATGTTTTCAACGTCTGCCTTTGCACGAAGTACCGATTCTTGCTGCTCTTTCACTTTAGCTTCACTTGAAAGCAATGCTGCTTCAAGTTGAGCGATTTTTGCATCAGTTTCATCTTGAACCGATTCTTCGTTCCAATCGATATCGGCATCAGAGCCTACTGCATCTACTTCTTCTGCAGTTTCCTGTTGCTTTAGCTCTTCTTCGTTAATCTTGTTTTCTTCGTTGCTCATGATATCTCCAGAATTCAGAATTCAACTACTTATGCGATAATATGCTCAAAAAATTGAGATAAAAAACCTCGCATAGTTCTTCAACTTGCCTTTATTATGGGGATGAAGATTTGCGTTTCAAGCACAATAACCTCAGACAACGGATTTTCTCTATGCCAAAGCCTTTTGAAGTGATCGCAATTATAGGCAAACCCCGTGACAGTAAAGCCATTCAAACTCATAAAGAGTTGTACCACTGGCTCATTAAAGAAGGCTACTCCGTCGTCATTGACGATCGATTACAAGAAATCCTAACAGACATAGAACGCTCTTGTTTCACCAGTTTAGTGAACATAGGAAAACAAGCTGATCTTGCTATTGTTGTGGGCGGTGATGGCAATATGCTTGGTGCGGCGAGAGTGCTGTCTCGGTTTGATATCTCGGTGATCGGTGTAAACCGCGGCAACCTAGGGTTTCTAACCGATCTCGATCCTGAAGACTTTGAAAAAGCGCTATCGAAAGTCCTTATTGGTGAATACTTAGAGGAAGACCGCTTTCTACTTGAGGCTGAAGTCCACAGGCATGGGCAAGTAAAAAGTCACAATGCGGCACTTAATGAAGCGGTACTGCACCCAGGGCAAATCGCTCACATGATTGAGTTCGAAGTGTACATCGATGACAGGTTTGCTTTCTCGCAACGCTCAGACGGGTTGATAGTTTCCACTCCGACTGGCTCTACTGCATATTCACTTTCTGGCGGTGGCCCTATTTTATCGCCAAGCCTGAACGCGATTTCCCTAGTGCCAATGTTCCCTCACACACTCTCTAGCCGCCCGTTAGTTGTGGACGGCAACCGACGTATTAAGTTGCTTGTTTCCCCAGACAATCGCGGCACGCAGGAGATAAGTTGTGATGGACAAATTTCACTACCCGTTTCCCCAGGGGATGAGATCCACATTTATCAAAGCCCAAATGTACTCAAACTTATTCACCCTGAAGACTACAGTTACTATCACGTGCTAAGGAATAAATTGGGTTGGTCTAGCAAGCTTTTCTGACCAAGATTTTGCTCACAAAAAATCGACAAAACGAAAAAAATCACCTGCACAACTTTACTGTATAAAGAAACAGTATATACTGCATTTATATACAGTATGTTCAGTTACACAGGTAAATAAAATGCTGGCTCATCTAAGTGTTAATAATTTTGCGATTGTGAAGTCTTTACAGCTAGAACTTGCCAAAGGCATGACAACCATAACCGGCGAGACAGGTGCAGGTAAATCCATCGCTATTGATGCTCTAGGCTTATGTTTAGGTGATCGCGCCGAAGCAAGCTCTGTTCGTCAAGGTGAAGAAAAAACCGACATCTCTGCCTCGTTCCTACTGGACAACAATATCAATGCAACGCGTTGGCTAGAAGATAACGATCTGATGGATGGCTGTGAATGCATCCTGAGACGAGTTATCACTAAAGAAGGTCGTTCAAGAGCCTTCATTAACGGCAGCCCAGTGCCTGCTTCACAGCTTAAGGTTCTTGGGCAGCTACTCATTAATATTCACGGACAGCACGCCCACCATCAATTGATGAAGAGTGACTATCAACTTTCCATGTTGGATCAGTACGCTGGTCACGTGAACCTGCTTAATAAAACCAAAAGCTACTACCAAACTTGGCGTCAGTCAGATAATCACCTAAAGCAACTTAAGCAAAACAGCCAAGAAAACCTCGCACAAAAGCAGCTTCTTGAATACCAAATCAAAGAACTCAACGATCTCGCCATTGGTGAGGAAGAGTTTTCGGAGCTAGAACAAGAACATAAACGCTTGGCTAACAACGGGGAATTAGCATCCACTTGCCAACAAGCAATAGAGTTGATTTATGAAGGTGAGGACGTTAATGCTCTCGGTATTCTTCAAACAGCCAATCACTCGCTGATTCAGCTTTCTGAGTTAGACTCAAAGCTTTCAGGCTTACCCGATATGATTTCTGAAGCCATTATTCAATTGGAAGAGGCAAACAGTGAGTTACGTCATTACTTAGATGGTATTGATGTCGATCCTGCTCGCATGGTTTATGTTGAAGAACGTTTCTCTAAAGTGATGTCTACTGCACGCAAGCATCATGTAATACCAAATGAGCTATATCAACACCACCAAGATTTGCTCAAACAGGTTGAAGCCTTAGATTGTTCAGACGAAAAAATGGACGCATTAGCAGCGGAAGTTGAAGAGAAACGTCTGAAGTTCTTAGCCACCGCTGAAAAGCTGAACAAATCTCGACAGCGCTATGCTAAAGAGCTCAATAAACTCATTTCCCAAAGTATGCATGAACTCAGTATGGAAAAAGCCAAGTTCTGTATTGATGTCGTACGTGATGAAAACAATGCGTCGCCACTTGGTATCGACCAAGCCACGTTCTTAGTGTCAACCAACCCTGGTCAACCGATGCAGCCAATAGCAAAAGTTGCCTCTGGTGGTGAACTTTCACGTATTTCCTTGGCCATTCAAGTTATCACCGCTCAAAAAGTGGATACCCCTAGCCTGATTTTCGATGAAGTTGATGTGGGCATCAGCGGGCCGACTGCAGCAGTAGTAGGCAAAATGCTTCGTAAGCTTGGTGAATCCACGCAAGTTCTTTGTGTAACACACCTTCCACAAGTTGCCGGATGTGGCCACCAACAGTTATTTGTCGCTAAAAACACCAAAGGCGGCAAAACTGAAACACAAATGAACTGCTTAGATCAAAACCAGCGAGTTGCTGAACTAGCACGTTTATTAGGGGGTAGCCAGATAACCGATAGTACGCTGGCAAATGCGAAAGAGCTTTTATTTGCGGCTTGATAGAATCTTCAATTCCACAGCAAAGATCCACTCACAAAATGTTATTCACCTCACAGCGCAGCTCCCCCCTGCGCTGTTTGTCTTTGTAACAATGCAACTTATCGTTATAACTATGGTCATATGATTTCACCACGGCTATTTAATGGTGTTAGAAACTCGAGAATGCCAATGGATGGCACGAGAAACTTTTTACTTCTCGGTCCGGAGTGATTATCATCTGGCCGAGAACTTGAACTTAGTATTAAAGAACAGAAAGCATATGCAATTTAAGAAGTGGATTGTTGCAGTACCATTAGCGCTCGTCATGTTAACGGGTTGCTCGGTTGCAGAAAAACTGGTTTATCGTATCGACATCAATCAGGGAAATTACATTGAGCAGAACTCGGTAGACCGACTAAAATTTGGCATGTCTAAAGAACAGGTTCGCTTTGTTTTAGGTTCGCCAATGCTCGTTGAAAACGGCTACCCAAATACCTGGTATTACATTTACCACCACACAAAAGGGCACAGCGACTCCATACAAAAAAATCTTTTTGTTCGTTTCGATGACAACGAAAGATTGGTCAAAGTGGAAGGTGATTTCCCAGCCAGTGAAAACTTTTTCGAAGGCGTTTACTAAACCCAATTAAGTTCACCAGATATTGAAAAGGCTCGCCAATTGCGAGCCTTTGTTATTTTTGCGTTATATCTACTTTCGATAATCAACCAACCTTACAGTCCTCTAGTCTTATGATTTATTTAGACTTTTCAGCTTCCGCTTGTTTCTTCGCTTGCTCTGCTCTTTTCCGACGTATCTCTTTAGGGTCAGCTAAAAGCGGTCGGTATATTTCAATGCGGTCTCTGTCTAACACTGTCGAATTTAGCTTTATGTTACGGCTGAAAATACCAACTTTGTTTTTTGCCAGATCGATTTCGGGGTAAATCTCCAACACACCCGATTGCTCAATGATTTCTTGAACCGTCATCTCCGCCTCTACGGCTAAGGTAATCACTCGCTGCTCTTGCGGCAACGCATAAACCACTTCGACGTGAATCATGTTTGGTACTCTGCTCATTACACATATACCTGCTTTGCACGTTGCGTAAACGCGTTCACCATATTGCTAGTTAGCTCATTGAAAATCCTACCAAATGCCATTTCAACAAGCTTGCTGGTGAATTCAAATTCTAATTTCAACTCAACCTTGCATGCCGTGTCATCCAGTGGAGTAAATTCCCAACCACCATGAAGCTGCTTAAATGGACCATCCACCAACTGCATCAAAATTTTTCGTCCAGCCTCTAACTGGTTCGACGTTGTAAACGTTTTGCTGATGCCTGCTTTCGATACATCCACGGATGCCACCATACTCGATTCAGAGTTTTCAATAATTCGAGAACCAGAGCAACCTGGCAAAAAGCTTGGGTAACTGGCTACATCATTCACGAGGCTGTACATCTGCTCAGCGCTAAATGGTACTAAGGCGCTGCGGGTTACTTGCGGCATATCGGGTCCACTTAAACAAAACATTAAAACGAGGAAAACGTGCCCTTATGTTACTTCACGTAACCCCCCTATGAAAGTTTTCTTGATCTAGCCCCAAAAAACTCACAGGCTTCTCGGCGAATAAACGACAAAAACAAACTCGTTCGAGCGCATTATCCGCTTCATTTTATTCACGAAGTATTCGTTTAAAAAGAAACACACAATGACGTATGCACCTAGCATCTTTAGGGGACTTGGGTATATAATGCCGTTCTTATGGCAAAGAAAAATTCAAAACCAAAAGCAGGTAGCAATACCATTGCTCAAAACAAACGAGCTCGCCACGAATATTTCATCGACGACGAAATCGAAGCTGGCCTAGAACTTCAGGGATGGGAAGTAAAATCTCTGCGTCAAGGCAAAGCCAATATCGCCGAAAGCTATGTATATATCCGCGATGGTGAGGCATTTATTAGTGGAGTGACAATCACCCCGCTACAACAAGCATGTACTCATACCGTTGCAAACCCTACGCGCGTTCGTAAACTGCTGATGTCGCGTCGTGAAATCGACAACCTCTTTGGCAGAGTAAACCGCGAAGGTATGACCTTGGTTGCCACCGCTATGTATTGGTCCCGTTCTTGGGTCAAAATGAAAGTGGGTGTCGCGAAGGGTAAAAAACTGCACGATAAACGTAC
This sequence comes from Vibrio penaeicida, assembly GCF_002933855.1. Lineage (GTDB taxonomy): Bacteria > Pseudomonadota > Gammaproteobacteria > Enterobacterales > Vibrionaceae > Vibrio > Vibrio penaeicida_A. Next base: position 13,899 of record NZ_BFAQ01000034.1, on the reverse strand, counting down.
TGATATGAAAGAAAAAGATTGGGCTCGCGATAAAGCTCGCGTTATGAAGAGCAATTTGCGCTAATCTTGACCACTTGAGTTGCGCAGTGCTAGACAGCCTAAGGTTTTCTGGTACTATGCAACCTACACTTTGGGGCTGATTCAGGATTCGACGGGAATACTGCAGTCTGAGGTGCATGCCGTGGGGCGGTTGGCCACGTAAAAAGCCGCAAAAAAATAGTCGCAAACGACGAAAACTACGCACTAGCAGCTTAATAACCTGCTCAGAGCCTCTTTGCCCTAGCTTCCGCTTGTAAGACGGGGAATTACAAAGAGTCAAACCCAAACTAGCTAGCGTGGCTTCTCCCGCCTGAGAGGAAAAGCGCGAATTCTAATTCAGGATAATCATTTACTAGCGTGTCGGTTCGCAGGTGGATGGTGAATTTAAAGATCGACTAAGCATGTAGTACCAATGATGAATGATTTTCGGACGCGGGTTCAACTCCCGCCAGCTCCACCAAACGTTTGGAAAGCCCGCTAGCTCCTAGAGTTAGCGGGCTTTTTGTATTTGGTATCTAAAGTATTTGTATATTGGTACCAATCAAATATACCCGCCAGGGTATATTCCAATTTCTATCCTCTAGTGGGGATAAAATAGACTTTATACCCTTATAGGGATCCACTTACCTCTATCCTCACTATAGGATAATTAGGCTCCTTCAAAATTCATCGCTCACTTATAGAAGGCTGGAACGAATGATATACAGTCCAAAGCAATTGGCAGAATTGATGCTCTTAAAACGTCAAAAGAACGGATGGACTCAATCAAAGTTGGCAAAAAGAGTAGGTATAAAGCAAGCGACGATCTCGAACTTCGAAAACAACCTTTCAATATCTTTAAAGAATTGGATAAAGACAGAGTCGGTGCGATTGCTTTACTTCCTTCTGGACTCTATTACAAAGTAGTGACACCTATGCTCCAAACACTCACCAAAACTTGAAAAGCCCTTCTCTATAAGCTGTGATCACTTCCCTTAAAATGTAACGAACTTTTATTCCTAAGTAATTTCCGCTTACTATCTAGAATATTGTTAGATTTGTTCTGAGTGAGAAAGCTCTCATGGCATCCAAAAATAAACTGGTTCGTTTTAAGAGTATTGAAGTAGAAGATATTTTTGAAAAAGAGAGTGTGTTACTAAAACAAGTTCAATCTGGAGAGCTTTCTCAGGTATTGATGCTTTGGCAAGCTAAAACGGCCACTTTAGTCTTGCCTTCTGGTAAGAAGTGGAAAGTGTCTGAGGAATTAACGTCGGGGTTAGATAACTTAGGGTGGCTTCTCATGTCACGTAAAACGGGTGGCGCGCCTGTTCCGCAAGTTCCAGGAATTATTAACCTTTCTCATATCTATCATTGGGAAGAAGGCGTTCCCTATGACATTCAAAAGTCGTATCAAGATTTGTGCTTTGTACTCACCCAGTTTTTTAAAGCTCTAGGCATTAGAACCGATATACATGCCACGCCTCACTCCTATTGTGATGGCGACTACAACCTAAACATTAACGGAAAAAAAATCGTCGGCACGGCGCAGCGCGTGTTGCTCAAAAAAGACGGCGGAAGAGTAGTACTTTCTCAAGCGTGCATACTCGTTGATGCCGTTATGGAAAATATCGTCGCCCCCGTTAACCTTTGCAACACACTATGTGGGCACAACGGGCACATTGAAGGCGATGTTCACACACCATTGTTTGAGCATATAAAGGAACGACCAAGCATAGACGCACTCTTCCAACAGTTAACGGAAGCTTTCTTAACGTACGCCTAGTTTAACAAAAGTCTAAATTTGTAGAATAGCTCGATTTATTTATGGCTATGAATTTTCATATTGAAACAATATGATACGGTTAGTATCTAATCTTGGATTTGAGTAACACACATACATCTTCGGTGTTGCACACAACGTTTAGATGGTAATTCCATAATAAATAAGGAATATCTACATGGCTTGGACACTCAACGACTTAGTGCCGGTACTTTCTAACCACGAAGGCTGGACAGTCGAAAACAACACTTCCTCTCAATCTCTTCTTATTCGAAATGAAGATGGTGTAGAGGCTTACCTCGCTGTTGCTGGCGAACAAATCATTGCTGAAGTTCTGCTTTTTGCAAAGTCGTCAGTGCGTGATGTGAACGCCTTGAATGATGAAATCTTAAGAACCCACAAAATGTTCCCGCTTTCTACTATCGGCATTAACAACATTGCCGGTGACGACTACTATGTGGCGTTCGGTTCTCTTTCTTCTCAATCAAAGGAAGAGAGCGTACTGATTGAGATAGCGACACTGTACCGTAATGTGGAAGCGTTCATCGACTTGTATGAAGAATTCTTAGGAGAAGCATAATGGGTGTATGGAAAAAGCTATTTACTGCGATTAAAGGTGGCGTAAACGAAGCTGCAGAAGAGGTTGCAGATAGCCAAGCACTTCGTATCTTGGATCAAGAGATCCGTGAAGCGAAAGAAGAACTCAGAAAATCAGACGAAGCGTTGGTTTCTCTGGTCGCGAAAAGAAAGCTTGCAGACAACAAGGTAGTAGGTTTAGACGGCAGTATTGCAGAATACGAAGAACACGCCCGTAACGCCATGACAAAGGGTGAGCAAGATTTAGCTCTTGAATGTGCAGGCCGTGTAGCAGAGCTGACCAATCAACGCACTACCGAGCAAAACTACGCCGAGCAGTTCAAAGCGTCTGAGCAAAAGTTGCGTGAGAACATTGCACAAGCGAAAGACAAATTGCGTCAGCTAGAACAACAAGTCGATGTGATAAAAGCCAATGAAGCCGTGCAAAAAGCGCAAGCTTCAGTCTCATCGACCAACGTTGGTGCGAACAGCAAAATGACCACCGCTGTGGAGTCCCTTGAGCGCATTAAAAATCGCCAAGCAGAGAAACAAGCTCAGTTAGAAGCCGCTGAAGAATTGCACGAAGCGCAATCGGGCAGCAGCTTAGATAAAAAACTGGCCAATGCAGGTATTACCGCGGGAGGTAAATCTTCCGCAGAAGACGAGCTTGCTCGTATCTTAGGCAAATAAAGGTACATTCCTCACATGACTGTGTGGTTTACATTAAAAAGGTGGGTGTACGCCCACCTGTTTTCTCTAAGAACCAAAAGCTTACTCGGTTTAGCCGCTGGCTATGTGGTCATTTCATGGGCGTTACTCGCGTTTGCGGGCGAAGCTGACCTTACATCGAATGTCACCGACTTTTTGTACTACATTGTTGTGACCTCATCTACCGTTGGTTACGGTGATATGTCACCAACCACACCTATGGGTCGCTGGATTGTGGCATTGTTTGTTATCCCGTTTGGATTGGGTTTATTCGCAATATCAGTGAGTCAGATCGGGGTTTTGGTCGTCACGATGTGGCGTGCTGGCGTATTAGGAAAACGGAGAGTAAACGTGGAAAATCATATTCTGTTGCTGGGTTGGAATGAGCAACGGACGTTGCACTTAATTCGTATGTTACAACATGAAGAAACGGGCAGAAGACGCATCGTACTTTGTGTAAAAGCCGACATAGAAAACCCGCTTCCATCAGAGATCGACTTCGTTAAAGTCAGTGCCTTCACAGACTGTAACGATATGGTGAAAACCAACTTGCCAGCCGCAAGCTGTATCATCATCGATAACCCAGAAGACGACGTCACCTTATCAGCCGCCCTCTACTGCGCAAACGAAAACCCGAAAGCTCACTTGCTGGCTTATTTCAAAGACGAAGCATTAAGTCGATTGCTTAAGCAGCACTGCCCGAATGCCGAGTGCATTCCATCGGTAGCCACCGAAATGCTGGCCAAAGCCGCTGTCGACCCTGGCTCGAGCGCCCTTCATCAAGAGCTGCTGAATTCAACACAAGGCATGACTCAATATTCTGTGGCATTCCCTGCCAATGCTTCTGAAACCCAAATCAGCGAGTTATTCGATTCCTTTAAAAAGGACTATCAAGCAACCCTGATTGGTATTGATAAAGGAACAGGTATTGAGCTAAACCCCAGCTTAGATTGTGTGGTATCTGCTGGTAACACGCTTTTCTATATTGCTGATGAGCGAATTGATAACTTCAGTTGGAAATAACCATGTTTGACTGGTTTAAGAAAAAAACAGAAAAAACCGAAGAAAAGCCCAATGCTCCTGAAGTTTTAGGGCTTAGACTTGGCGGTGCTTTCGAGTTGGACGACTTAAAGTTTCGCATGCTCGAACCTGAACTCACCATTGACGGCGCATCTCGTACCCAGTTGATTCAAGCAGTCGGGGAAGTGAAGCTCGATAGTCAAACAACACTGCTTCGATACTACACCGACGACGATGGGTACATACAAGTATTGCTGAATGGCGAAGGCGACAGTGGAGTATTAGAAGTGAAGCTCTTTTACTTCTATGAGACCAAGTCTATCGACCTAGAAACCACTTGGAACCGCTGGATAGAGACAGATTTGGTTCAGCCATCTCAGCAACTTGACGATCATGAGTTCACCAAGGTATGGGATAACGACCGCCCAGTAGCGATGACGGAAAAAACCTACCACAGCAACGGAAAGGTATCGGAAACCGACCAATTCATTATGCTTTATGAGCGCGACGCAACCCCCGATTTGGCAGAATCGCTTGTGATCTCATGCGAAGAAAGTTTCGAAAACGGTTCGGCTGAGCGCTGCGTTACCTATATTACAGGCGTCGACCTGTCACCCACTGACTTTACTGTCATTGGATAACACATTTACAAGGAATTTCATTCATGGAATTAGTGGCTCAATCCCTAGCGGGTTTAGTGGATTTCGTAACATACTTTGCGATTTGTATCGCCTTCTTGATCCTGTTTAAGCTGGTCTATATCCGCTTTACCCCTTATGACGAATGGAAACTGGTCAAAGAAAATAATATCGCTGCCGCAGTAGCACTTTCGGGCTCGTTTGTGGGTTACAGCATTTCGATCGCGGGAGCAGCATCTAACTCAGTTAACTTAGTCGACTTTGTTATCTGGGGAGTAGTCGCATTTATCGCTCAGTTACTTGCTTTTATGCTCGTTCGATTTATGTTCTTGCCTAAAATTTCCCAGCGTATTGAAGACAACGAAATCTCTGCCGGTATTGTGTTGGCAAGTGTTTCAATCGCAGTAGGTATGCTTAACGCTGCGTGTATGACTTACTAAGGAGCACCGGATGAAACGGAGTAGAAAAGTCATATTGCCATCCATGAAAAAGGATTGGCGACAAGCTGATGTCAGACCTCTCGTAGCGTTCATGGGGTTAGCCACCGTTACAGGTTGTTCCGACGATTCAACGGAAGCAGAAATCTTTAGAACCGTTGAAGAGTGTAGCGATGCCCACCCTGGGTATACCCAGCAATGCCAGGCCGCGTACCAAGATGCGGCAGAGCTAGCGTTGTTGTCTTCACCTAGATTTAACACTCAGGACGACTGTGAATTCGATTTTACACGTGGGTGTTTTCAGCCAGAATATCAAAATTGGTTCATCCCAGCTTTGAGTGGGTTTATGTTCGCTCGCCTTACCGACTCACACTACTATTCTCGCCCCATGTACATCTACCGCAGTGGCTGGTACAGCGACGATGGTATTTGGTACGGTTCAAGTAGCAGTAGTTACAAAAAATACAAAAAAATCAAAGTCAAAACAAACGACTTCAAAAAGCCGCCAACCGTATCTAAAACGATGTCGCGGGGCGGTTTTGGTTCTACCGTAGAAGCCAAATCCAGCTGGAGCAAATCCTCTGGCTCTAAATCTTCTTCTCGCTCAAGTGGCAAGAAGTCAGGATGGGGCGGATAACTTCATACCATCAAATAGGGGGCAAACGGTCCCCTACTTCTTTTTGCTTTTGTTCATAATTGACATCATTAAGGTCGATAGACCTTCCATCAAAAAATCTGGCGCGATACCCCTGATGCTAAGAATCGATACCAAAGAGCGCGCAAATTGGCGTGCACTTGCAAAGAAATACGGCTTTGGCTTTCACAGTATGTACGACGACCCGTATTGGGATGAGCGAGCGTATTACCAATTTACACTCGAACAGACCGAACGAGACATCGAAGAACCAACCGAAGAAATTCACCAAATGTGTTTGCAAGTCGTCGACAAAGTGGTGAACGACGAAGAACTGCTCGCGAAATTTCAGATCCCAAGCGAGATGTGGGACAACGTTCGAACGTCGTGGCGAGCCAATGAACCTTCCTTATATTCGAGGCTCGACTTTGCCTATTCAGGGAAGGGGCACGCAAAGCTTCTGGAAAACAACGCAGATACACCAACCAGCTTATACGAGACAGGGTTTTGGCAATGGGTTTGGTTGGAAGAAAAAGTTAACGCAGGCGAATTGGACAGGCGCTCCGACCAATTTAATATTCTGCAAGATTACCTGATAGACCGATTCCATCAGCTCGCCAAATCTCAGCCCGGTCAAACGCTGCATTTCTCGTGCTGTAAAGACACAGAAGAGGACAGAGGAACGGTTCAATACTTAGAGGATTGCGCCAAAGAAGCAGGGCTCTCGACAGCGTTTGTGTTTATAGAAGACATTGGCTTGAACCAACACCACGAGTTCACGGATCTGAAAAACAGCCCGATCCGTTGGATGTTCAAACTCTACCCATGGGAATTCATGTTCAATGAGGAGTATGCTCAACACCTTGCGGAAGCGAAGGTAAACTGGTTGGAACCTATGTGGAAATCTGTGTTGTCTAACAAAGCATTACTTCCCATGTTATGGAAAATGTTCCCAAACCACCCTAACCTACTGCCCTCGTACTTTTCGGATGACCCTCAAGCAAATACATTGAACGACTACGTTGTAAAACCGATCTTCTCACGCGAAGGGGCGAATATCTCAATTTTCAAAGATGGAAAAGAAGTGGCGACAGCAGATGGACCGTATGGCGAAGAAGGGGCAATTATTCAGGCATACCACCCGCTCCCCGTATTCAATAACTGCCACACCCTTGTTGGCAGTTGGCTCGTCAACGACCGAGCCGCAGGCATGTCGATCCGAGAAGATGATTCGCTAATTACTCAAGACTACGCTCGATATGTTCCACATATTATTTTGTGATTAGAGAAGAAGAATAAAGAAAAAGCACCTAAATTAGGCGCTTTTATTTAAAATAATTCGATGGAAGTTTCATCTAGGAATAGGTTAATTTTAATATCTTTGACGAACTCTTCAACTTGACGATCTAATTCATCTTGTTCTTTTTTAGTAATAAGAGACCTGTATAAAAAATCCCCCTCCTCATCCAGCACTAATCTTCCATCCACTCTAACATTTTCCATTGTTAGACTTTCCTTATCTTTGGCATCTCCACCTAGTGCTTCAAGAACAAGGTTATAATAGTAAGATTTCTCGATATCATTTTTATTTTTTTCTCTACGCAGGTGATAGTTATAGAATAATGATTCTGCAGCTTTTGGGTATCCTAAAGTTATTGCCTTATTAATCCATTTATTTGCCTCATTAGAACCTATAAAGTCCTCATGATAATATAAAATCACCATAGCCGGAGCATAACCTCTATTTGCTGCAACCAAAATATACTTAATTCTTTCCTCTAAGGATAATCCACTATGTTGATACAAGTATTGGGCGGCATTATTAGATCCATTGTATAGTGCTTCTATATATTTTTTATTAATTAAGTACCTTCCTAGAAATGGAACATATTCACGCCATGTGCCTTGATAAAATTGTAATTGAAGCAAAGCATCACCATTCCCCTTTTCTGCGAGCTTTTCCCACTCACTAATAGCTAACTCAATCCACCTATCATCGCATTTCCATCCCAAATATTCACATTTACTACCTTTTCCAGGAAACAACATTGCCATTGCCCACGGGCTATCCATTTCTGCTGCTTTTAAAAACGTATCACCCGCCTCAAAGTGTTTGCCACTTTTGTATTGAGCCACCCCGAGCCAATAAGTAGCGTAAGCGCTTCCTTTTAGGGATTCCTTTATGAGTATCTCTTGTGCTTGGTCATATTCTTTTTGGTTAAATAATCGAATACCTTGTTCTATTGAATCGGTTGCCCAAGAGCGCAGTGGAATGATCAGTAATAATATAGAAAATAATAATTTCATAATAAAAGTAAGCACCTGAGTAAGGCGCTTTCAACTAGAATAATTCGATGGAGGTTTCGTCTAGGAATAGGTTGATTTTAATGTCTTTGACAAACTCTTCTACTTGGCGATCTAATTCATCTTGCTTTTCTTGAGAGATAATTATTCTAGTTACCCGCTTTCCGTTTTCATCAAATACTGTCGCCCCATTAACTTTTACACTTTCGATTAGAAAAATTTCGTCACTCATTTTCCTTCCTCCCAGCTCACCCCAAAGTTTATTATAAAAATAAGTTTTCTCTAAACCTTTATTATCACTATCATCTAGAAAATATTTATTTAAGAATGCTTCTGCTGCATTAGGATAACCAAGGCTCAGTGCTTTATATAACCAATTTTCGGCTGAAATTGGATCGGTATCTTCAGTGTAATAGTATAAGGAAACCATTGCTGGTGCGTACCCTTTATTAGCCGCCAACTTGAGATAGCTAATTTTTTCATCAGCCGAATCCCAGTACCGACTGTAATTAAAGCACCGGTAACCACCATTTTTTATCGCTTCTCGCGCTATTTCTTTATAAATTCCACTACGGTAAAATGGTATATATTCCCACCAATCCCTGCGATTGGCATTAATTGCATACAATGCCTTCCCGTTGCCATTCCTTGCTTGCTCTTCCCAAGCCTTAATTGCTTTGTCCTTCCATACATCATCACACCCCCAACCTAAATAGGAACACGGCGAGTTTACATACATATTGTTTTCAAATAACATAGCCATCGCCCACGGGCTGCCCATTTCCGCTGCTTTTAAAAACGTATCACCTGCTTCAAAATGTTCGCCATTCTTGTATTGCATCACTCCTAACCAATAGGTGGCGTAGGCGCTGCCTTTTCGGGATTCCTCTAAGAGTATTTCTTGTGCTTGGGTGTACTCTTTTTGATTAAAAAGTCGAATACCTTGTTCTATTGAATTATTTGCCCAAGAACACAGTGAAATGAATAGTAACAATATAGAAAACAATGATCTCATAATAAAAATCAAACGCCTAATTAGGGCGTTATTACTAAAGATATTTTCTTGGTTCAATCTCATCAATATAAATCACAGGGGTGGATTCTTTTTTCACTTTCTCAAAAATCATGTTTGCTTTATCAAGTTCTTCTTTAGTAAAACTGTTCCCACGACCAAGATATTTCCGCTCAAATTCCCATAACCTAAGCCCACCACCGTGTTCATTTTTGTAGGTATTGGATAACATAGACACAGCTAAACTGAATAGTAATACATCTCTATCTCCTTGATACTCACTACCATAATACTCTCTTATCAAGAAATCCCCATGTCCAACAATTAAAGGATAAGTTTCATATATACTTTCTTTAAATGCTTGAGAAAAATCATATTCAGAATAATGCAGTATAGTGAGTGCCGGAGGGTAGTGATTACTTAATATCAGTTTTAAAATTTCTTTTTCAATTTCCATCACCTCTTTATCATTTACATCTCTATGCCATAAAGCTATAGAAACCAACGGCGCAAGGTAGTTGTTTTTGGCACTTTCAATGGCTATTTCAGCAGCCTCATCGTAATCTTTTTCTGTTTTTCGTCCTCGATACAAACTTAATGCATAACGTGCTTTGTAGTCACCATTGGCTACTCGTTCTTCTAGCAATTTTTCTGCAAGGTCGCCCCACTCTTTACTGCAATGCCTGCCCATAAAACGTTGGCACTCTTTGTTGTTACTGTCTAATTTTAAGGCTGCATAAGGGTTACCTAGTTTTGCGGCCTTTTTAAATAAGGTTGCACCATAGGTTCCTGAGAAAGCACCAGTGGAGTAATTAATCTCTGCCAACCAAAACATGGCAGTGGTATCACCCGCCACAACTAAAGGTTCAAGAAGTTCTTGCGCATCATCCCAACGCCCTTGCTGTACTGCGAGTATTGGCTCGTATAATTTATCCTCTGGTCGGTAGGCACTAGAAATATATGGATCACTATTTAACCCTTTCGTATATTTCCCATCCTCCAATAGACTTAGAAAAACATGAGGTCCTTCAGCTACTCTCTTTTCGAATCCCGTTGGGATACTTTCATATATTTCCCTTCCAAATACAAAAAGAAAAAATAGAACCACGAGAGATAAAGTAAGGACTAGAACAGCTTTTAAAAGTCTTATTTTCATTGCGGGTGCTTTATTTAAAGATATCTTCTTGGTTCAATTTCATCAATATAAATCACAGGGGTGGATGTGTTTTTTATTTCTTCAAATAAACTTTTAGCTTTATTAATCTCTTCTTCAGTGAATTTATCACCAGAATCAAGATATCTGTGTTCAAATTCCCAAGTTCTTACTTTACCGCCATATTCATTTTTATAGGTATTTGAAAGCATAGAAAAAGCCAGACTATAAATGAGTTTGTCTCTGTCATTTCTATAATTTTCGCCATAATAATCTAAGATAGCTAAGTCCTTATGCCCAACGAGTAACATATACTTTTCATAGATCTCTTTCTTATACTCATCAGAAAACTCTCGTTCACCATAGTGAAGCATTAAAATTGCACGAGGATAGTTATGATGCAACATAAACCTAATCAAATCACTCTCAATTTTTGTCCGCTCTATATCACTTGCATCATAATAAGGAAAGGCCACTTCCATTAATGGCCTGAAATAGTGATTTTTTGCACTTTCTATAACCGCTTCAACGGCTTCGTTAAAGTCTTCCTTAGAGTTCCAACCTCGATATCGGCTCAATGCAAAACGCGCTTTGTAGTCTCCATTGGCTGCTCGTTCTTCTAGCAGTTTTTCAGCAAGATCGCCCCACTCTTTACTGCAATGCCTGCCCATAAAACGTTGGCACTCTTCATTGTCGCTGTCTAATTTTAGAGCTGCATAAGGGTTACCTAGTTTGGCTGCCTTTTTAAATAAGGTCGCCCCATAGGTTCCTGAAAAAGCACCGGTGGAATAATTGATCTCTGCCAACCAAAACATGGCGGTGGTGTCACCAGCCATAACCAATGGCTCTAGAAGTTCTTGCGCTTCATCCCACCGCCCTTGCTGTACTGCCAGTAATGGCTTGTATAATTTGTCCCCTGGTCGGTAGGCACTAGAAATATATGGGTCTTTATTTGTAACTCCAACATATTCTCGACTATTTAGAAGCCTTGAGTAGACATGTGAATTCTCTAACTGATTTATTTTAAATTCAGTTGGCAAATCCCTATAATATTTCCTACCATACATGAAAGCTAAAAATAGAAAAACAAATACAATAGTTGTAATGATTGTATTCATTACTATTTTTTTTATATTGTACTTCACGTGATTTCCTCCCAAGACTTATCCTCTCTATATATACTCCGAAGTGTATTACTCTTTTCTTTAACACTCTGCTTGCTATCTTCAGTTGATTTCTTTACAGCTCTGTAATGAATATTTCCATTTGCGTCTACGTATCTAAACAATGAAAAGCCTGAGCCTATAACTTCCATCGCGTTAGCCATACTTTTTTTAATAAATTTAGCATCTTCCTCAGCTACAATTATTACATTTTCACCTTCATCATTGAGAATATTTTTTTCAACCTCTATCGGAGATATAAATCTATCAATTCTCTGCCAACTGTCGGCCAACTTTTTCCATTGAAGTAAAGGCGCTTCATTTTCTTCCAAATTGGAGTCCATCCTTATAAGCGCTTCTTCTAATTGCCGACATACTTTGTGGTTATTCTCTTTGTTTGGTACCGAAGGTTTAATCCAGTCAAATAATTGAGCCAACGCTTTCGCCATATTGAGTTTTTCTAAAAATCTTTTCTTTTCCTCTTCAACGGATTCAAACCACCCCTTTTCTTTTGCGTTAATTAAGCAAGAAAACAGGTTACTTAGCGTCTCTGGGGGTAAATTTTTCACCCAAGCCTGTGTACCTTTTTGAGACTTATCCAAAATATGGCGAGCGATGGTGGGCGCATAGTCTTCTTGTAGAATATCGAATTTGTAAGAATTATAGGATGTGGCAGGAAGTAAAAGTACTTCACCTAATGTGAGCCCGAGGCAAACCGCTAGAGTTAGTTGTTGGTTCAGCTCCTCAAATGCCTCATTTTTACCATGTTCGTCTTTTTCGCCAAAGAAACGAATGTAACTAAATCCTGACTCTTTCAAAATACTCAGCAAATGCGCTATAAATCGGTCGGCATTAATGGCATTGAGTGCAAACGAGAACTTTCCTGAAACACCGGGACCACAGACCACTTTTGCCGCAGCAATGATGGTAACCACGCCGTTATCCAGCACCAAACGAAATTCACCTGAAAACCGATTCCGTAATTGCCCGCTAACTGTGTGCCTACACTGCCGAGCTTTAATGTACTCCCTTACGGAATCTATCTTGCGCACGAGCATATTCTTTTTGATTAAAGAAGCGAATATCTTTCTCAATTAATTCATTTGCCCATGAACACAGTGGAATGAATAGTAATAATATAGAAAACAATAGCTTCATAATAAAAAGTGAGCGCCTGAGTAAGGCGCTTTCAACTAGAATAATTCGATGGAGGTTTCGTCTAGGAATAGGTTGATTTTAATGTCTTTGACAAACTCTTCTACTTGGCGATCTAATTCATCTTGCTTTTCTTGAGAGATGATTCTTCTAGTTACCCGCTTTCCGTTTTCATCAAATAAAGGCATATCATCAACTTCAACACCTTGAATCAGAAAGCGATTACTATTTCTTTCATGCCCTCCTAATGCACCAGATAATCGATTATAAAAATACGATTTTTCATTATCTTCTATATCAACCGAAAAATTTAGAAACAGCGCTTCTGCCGCCTCCGGATACCCTAAATTTAGAGCTCTATTCAACCATCTTTCTGCTTCGACTGAGTTGGTTTCTTCTATGTGATAATAAAGAGAGACCATAGCTGGTGCGTAGCCTTTGTTTGCTGCCGCTTTAACATATTCCAGAGCTTTGTCTTCTGAAACCCAACTGCCAATTCGCATTGCGGCTCTATTGGACCCAAATGCAAAAGCTTGGTCGTAGATTTCTTCGGATTTATAAGATCGGTAAAAAGGTACAAGTTCCCACCAGTAAGGTTTTTTTACCCTCATAGCAAACATCGCTTTTCCGTTCCCATTTTCGGCTTGAATTTTCCATCCCTTGAATGCCTTGTCTGCCCATTCCTCATCACAAGACCAACCCAAATAATCACATGGACTATCTATGTTTAACTCTTCACCAGCCAAGATTGCCATCGCCCACGGGCTACCCATTTCTGCCGCTTTTAAAAATGTATCACCCGCTTCAAAATGTTCGCCATTTTTGTATTGAACTACCCCTAACCAATACGTGGCGTAAGTACTGCCTTTTTGGGATTCTTTAAGAAGTATCTCTTGCGCTTGGTCATATTCTTTTTGGTTAAAGAGACGAATACCTTGTTCTATTGAATCACTTGCCCAAGAGCACAGTGGATTGATCAGTAATAATATAGAAAATAATAATTTCATAATAAAAAGTAAGCGCCTGAGTAAGGCGATTTCAACTAGAATAATTCGATGGAGGTTTCGTCTAGGAATAGGTTGATTTTAATGTCTTTGACAAACTCTTCTACTTGGCGATCTAATTCATCTTGCTTTTCTTGAGAGATGATTCTTCTAGTTACCCGCTTTCCGTTTTCATCAAATACTGTCGCCCCATTAACTTTTACACTTTCGATTAGAAAAATTTCGTCACTCATTTTCCTTCCTCCCAGCTCACCCCAAAGTTTATTATAAAAATAAGTTTTCTCTAAATCTTTATTA
>NZ_BFAQ01000033.1 GCF_002933855.1 Vibrio penaeicida | reverse complement strand
TGCCGGTGGATACTTTTTTTCTGATAAATGAAAAGCGATCGCTGCGAATAGGGGGATACAGCGACCTAACCTTCAGTCGGTCTTAATCTAAATCCTATTCTCTGGTTTTGAGATCAATTCTATGACTTAAAGAAATATCCCCATATGAGTTTGAACTCATACATTTCCTTTCCTACGCTAAGTTGAAATCTAATACACACAACGTAATCAGAGAGCTAGTGATGGGAAATCAAAAAGACATAAAATTCCAAACTGCAAATACACCAACATATGGTCGCAGCCTTTTCCGAGAGGAGACACCCAATAATAAAATGCCCGAGATGGAGCATGATCCTCAAGCGGTGTATCGCTTTATCCGAGATGAACTTCAATTGGATGGAAACCCAACATTGAATATGGCTTCTTTCGTGACGACAGTGATGGATGAAGAAGCCAACCAACTTATTAAAGACAACTTGGGTAAGAACTATATTGATGGTGAGGTGTACAACCGAACGTTGGAGATTGAACAGCGTTGTGTACGCATGTTGCTTGATTTGTTTAACGCACCCAACGACATGAAAACAGCGGAAGAGTTGGCACATAACAAAGATATTCCAAGTGGGTGGGGAACGGTGGCAATAGGCTCCTCAGAAGCCCTAATGTTGTGCGCGCTTTCTCATAAAGAACAATGGAAAAAAAACCGAAAAGAGAAAAACCTTTCCTATGATAAACCCAACATTGTCATTGGTTCAGATGTACATATTACGTGGGTAAAATACGCACAATACTTCGATGTGGACATCAAGTGGATTCCGATCACGGAAGAAACCAACTACGTCATTACCGCAGAAGAAGTCAGAAAGGCAGTGGATGAAAACACCACCTGCGTTGTTGCGGTGATGGGGACTTCATACACTGGGCAAAATGATCCAGTTGAAGCCATCAATAACGTGTTGGTCGAGCTTAAAAATGATCCACTTAACCCGTTAGATGTGCCATTGCATGTAGATGGAGCCAGTGGTGGATTTATCGAACCCTTCCGTGATCACAGTGAAACGCCCGAATTAAAATGGGACTTCAAACTAGAGCAGGTAAAAACCATCAATGTTTCCGGTCATAAATTTGGGCTAGTTTACCCAGGTGTAGGTTGGGCGCTTTGGAAAGACTTCCATGAGATCCCAGAAAAACTGTTCGTAACCACTAATGTGCTTGGATTTGATGAATCCACCTACAGCCTGAACTTCTCTCGTGGCAGCTCAATGGTGCTGGCGCAATACTACAACTTTCTTCGTTTAGGTAAGCATGGCTACAGTTCGGTGGTTCAGAACTTAATGTCTCTTGCTCAAGATTTATCGGCTGGGCTTCAATCGTTGCGATTGACGGTCACAGAGCAAGACAAAGAAGCTGGAGACAAGGCACCAGTGACGACAATATTCGAAAACAAGCCGATATTTAAAGTGGTTAATCACGCAGAATATTTCCCAGCATCAGCTGTTAGATTGAATCTAACTTATGATGATCAGCCATTAACAAATGACGATACCAAAAACTATATTTACTCCGTCCATGATGTTTCAGACAAGCTGAAACAGTTTGGGTGGGTGGTACCTGCATTTTCAATGCCTCTTGAAAAGCGCCCACCAACGCAAGAGCAAATAGTCGAAACACCGCAAATTGCTGTTATGCGTATGGTTGTGAAAGAAGGTATTAGCCGCGATATGGTCGGTATCCTAATCCAAAACTATATCGACTCGGTGATTAAGCTTGAAGAGCAAGTCAGATCGATTAAGGATTCGACTAAGACATACAAAGCGACGGTGACATTCGATGCTGACAGTGCTAAATCGTCTAGTGATCTGGTAGAAAAAGCGTGCGTTAAAGTGACTTACTTGCAGTTATCTGAATCCCGCGAACGCAGCGTAATTGCAGGTGCGAAGTAGCTCTAATTTAGAGGAAACGTGGCAATATTAAGACACTTAAGCCCCAAACATGTGTTTGGGGCTTTGTTCATTATTTTGATATTCAATCAGCCATTTCTTCAGCAGTGGTATAGCCCTTTAAACGAGAGCTATGCGCTGATTTTGGAGAGAGCGAATTAGTTTAGATACAGATCCTTTATTTTGAACCAGCCACCCTCACAGCCTTGTATTGTTACGGTCAGTTTATGCCCAGACGCCTTCGCGGTAAGGATCATAGATTTGATGACACCATCAGATGTAGCGACACCTGCCCATCCATTATTTCCAGGGCATTGATTGGAGCGAATTGCGTTGGGAAACCCTCCATTTAGTTGCAGCGCAATAGCACCATTGGGGTTAGCGAAGATCTTTCCCACCGTGTTGGTGTCTTGGGAATAAGGTGTTGCGTTCGCACTTCCAAAAAACAGTATTGTGGAAATACATAAAGCCTTTTTAAACATAGATCCTTCCGTAATTGATTGATTCACGAGTTTTTGAATGGTTTACCGTGAGTAAACGACGCTATACAGCTCGCATACTGAATTGCCAGAGCCCGCCCATTTCTTTTCAGGGTTGGCGTAAAGCGTGACAGGAGTGTTTGCCTGATATGCTGCTAGAAGCATGCTCAATGTTGATTCATATCCCGCGCTCGATTTGTCAATGAAGTAACCGTGCGAGCATGAGGTACTGTTTGCGTTTAGTTGAACGTATACATCCCCATTACCAAATTTGGTATAAGCAATGAGCCTTTTTATAGAACCAGTAGGCGATGCTTCTGGTGTAAATGCGTGAGCGATGTTAATTAAACTCATGGATATAAAGAGCGCAGATAGAATGGTTTTCATAGTAACGACCGTAAGATGGTTTGGTTCGATAAGTTGGTTTATTTCATTTGTACAACTGTGTAGTTAAAAGTCGGGTAGCTGCCATAGCATTGTTCGACTACACTAAACATCACTTTCTTTCCGGCTGCAGATGCCGTCATGAGCAAGCTTAACGTTTCCTTTCCTGAAGCAGCACTATCTTTATTCCAACGAATAGATGTCGAACGACATTTCGATGGACCCACTGCCGTATCCAAGGTTGCATAACAGGTCCCATCGTTAAGGTGGCATCCTAACTGAGTGATCTCGCGCCATCCAGAGTTGGCCGTTGCGAATTGGGATGTCAGAAGAAGCACAGATAGGGTCAAAAGTCGTTTCATAGGGTTACCTTAAAGGTTTAATTGATTGATTTAAATTATTGATAATATTGAAATTATCATAATTGTGATTGCTTTTGAGTATGCCACGGTAGATAGATGCTTTATGGTTATTGTTTAAGAAATTCAGCCTAAATCTCAGTTATTTATGAGAAAAACCAGATTTTTCTAACCGTATGTGTATGACGATCAGTCGATAGGTTTCAATTGACCTTTCTTCCCAATATAACCAGCGCTACCTCATCAGCATAAATTAGCAATGCTCAGTTATACCTACTAGAACTGATAGTTTTAATTATTTATAAAATAAATAGAATAACAACTCTTTAAAATATCAATAAATAGAGTTGTTAGATTATTAAGAAATGAGTATTAAAAGAATAGGGTTAATTATTGGATCCACTATAATAGTTCTACTAGCGATATATAGGGTAATAGATAATGATCGGTCGGGTTTATCACTGATTGATTGCAACCAAGATAAATATGTAGATACATCCATAAACTTTTATGTAGATGCAGATATTCTTAGTAATACGGAAGATACGATTATTAAGAAAAGACTTAGCAAGTTTGTTAAAGAATCAAACGAGATATTACGGAAATCTTGTATTCCGATAAAACGCCATGCTGGAGAAATAACATTCATTGATACCAGTATGGTGAATTTAAACGAAATACGTTTTAGTGATCCGGTAGCTATGGCAAAGAATATACTTGAATCTGCAGGGTACGAAGGCGTTATAGAGCAGCATGATCAACAGCCTGGTGTTTATTTAGCTATTGTTTATGGTAATAGATATAAATCGAGAACAGAAAATTTTGATGGGATGGTTAATTTCAACCTGAGTAAGAGTGCGTTTATACTATCATACAATGCTGCTAGTCATGTATTGGAGCACGAGCTTGGTCATTTAGCAGGAGCGCTGCATCAAAACTCTGATATTGAATATATTAAAAAACATTATATTCATGATGAAAGTTTTATTAAATCGTACACCGGTGGATATCAATGCTCAGGAAAAACGACATTAATTTATGTAGGTGTTGGGGGAAGTGGAACTTTCCTCGATAACCTGAAAGTATATTCAAGCCCTGATATAAAATTTAATGGAAAGCCTTGTGGTGATGAAGCTAATGGGGATAACAGAAGAATAATGATTGAGCATTCGATTGAAATAGATAATGCCAGACAAGCCTTAGGAAATTAGAGAGCCTCCTTTATCTTTTAGGTATTGAGCTTTGAGACGGGTCTGGATTTAGGGGGATACTACATATAAACATCCCCTTATAATGGATTTTAGATGGTTAATAGCGCTTATAAGAACTCAATATTGTTAATCAATCTTATAAACTCCACAAGACTTCTATGTGTGTCTAACGACGAATTGGCTTTTTTGTATATGAAGTGAAATGAAATAGAAGCATCTAAATGAGAAAAAGTTACTTCTGAAGTAAAGGTATTACTGTATGTTGGAGAATGTACCAACCAGCCTACAACATCATTTTTTTCAATTATAACTGAGCCATGGTTTTTCATTCTCTCATGAGTGTTGTACATATCTACGTCATCTTGTGAGACAACCAAACATGCTTTATCACATCGCTGTTCGGAAATGATCAAAGTTCCAAGTTCTGTTACATACGTCCAAGTCTGCTCGCCATTGTTACTTTGATAGGCAGGAATAGCGAAATGAGTGGGGATATCTATCTTGAATCGGTCTGTCCCGATAGCTGATGCAAACGAGGAAAAACTGATTAAATAGCATAAAGTTATAAGTAGTGATTTTGTCATTTCAAGGTCTAATCCGTAACGGTTAAGTATCCATATGTTGTGATGTTATAGACAGTTGTATCTTTTCTATGGGGGATTTCATTGTTTTGATAGCGAATCACTTTTTTTGTGCCTTTGGTTCTGATTAGCATCTGAACGTTATCCCAGAGGTCATACCCTTTCATAGTTGCTGCCGGTACAGACATATTATTTAAGTCGTGTGGAAATGGTCTAGCCATAATACAACCGTGACTTCCTGAGCTACGATGGTAGCCAAATCTAATTCCATCTCGCCATTTTCCGTTATCTTTGAACTGATCATTGACTTGTTTATCGACATAAAAAAGACCAAAATATTCTCTAAATCCACTTGGGTTCTCTGCGATGACCCATTTTCCTTTTGGAAGTGGATCATGCTCATCCCAGCCGCCTGAAGTGGCTGACATTTCTATCCGTTTTTGTGTTGCCGTATCCTTCACCACAACTTTTTTATTCTTAATACTAAACGTTACTTCTATTGGCATAAATTTACTCCTTTCATATAAATGCTATTTGTTTCATATTTATCTTTACAAGACATTTAAATAAAAAAGGTAGAATCAATCGCAATATAGTTATGTTAGCACCCAAAAAAAGCCAGCAATGCCCTACACATTGCTGGCTGGTTTGCTTCTAGATTCCCTGAGCCAGAAGCAAATAAGGTGATCTGAACTTCATATTCAGAAGCGACTTATCTAGCAGCCACTTACTTAGAAGCGATCAGATCTTTGTACGCCATGGTTTTACCCTGTGGTTTCTCGTTGGCCAATTTGGCTTTTGGAGAACCCGGTTGAGCTAACCAGTATTCCGCGCCTTTTTCTGGGTTGAGTTTAGGACCACACTCACCTTGAGCTTTACTACGCTCTAGGCGGCGAAGTACTTTGTCTTGTGCTTTCGCCAAGCCATTCAGTGCTTCTTGTGGTGTTTTCTCGCCGCTTGCTGCTTCCGAAACGTATTGCCACCAAAGCTGCGCCAGTTTTGGATAATCCGGTACATTTGTACCTGTTGGTGTCCATTGCTTACGAGCATCACTGCGGTAGAACTCGACCAAGCCACCCAAGTTAGGTGCTGCATCTGTCATCGCCTGAGAGTTGATGTCCGACTCACGAATTGGCGTTAGGCCAACCAATGTCTTCTTCAAGCTTACAGATTTAGACACAACAAACTGCGCGTACAGCCATGCTGCCTTACGGCGATCAAGTGGTGTACTGTTCAAGAAGGTCCAAGAACCTGCATCTTGGTAACCCAGCTTCATGCCGTCTTCCCAGTATGGACCGCGTGGCGAAGGTGCCATGCGCCATTTTGGTGTGCCGTCTTCGTTTACCACTGGCAAGCCCGGTTTGGTCATATCCGCAGTAAAGGCGGTGTACCAGAAGATTTGCTGCGCGATAGAACCTTGTGCCGGAACTGGGCCCGCTTCACCAAAGGTCATACCTTGAGCTTCTGGTGGCGCGTACTTCTTCAACCAATCCACGTATTTTGTCGTCGCGTAAACGGCTGCAGGACCATTCGTTGCACCACCGCGAGACACATCAGAACCAACAGGCTGACAGCCTTCAATACGAATGCCCCACTCATCGACAGGTAATCCATTTGGAATCCCTTTGTCGCCTGCACCGGCCATGGAGAACCAAGAATCGGTGAAACGCCAACCTAAGGATGGGTCTTTTTTACCGTAATCCATATGGCCGTATACGGGCTCGCCATCGATAGTTTTTACTTTGTCTGTAAAAAACTCAGCAATGTCTTCGTATGCTGACCAGTTAAGCGGTACACCCAACTCATAACCGTAAGCATCTTTAAACTTCGCTTTCAAATCCTCGCGCTCAAACCAGTCGGCACGGAACCAGTAAAGGTTGGCAAACTGCTGGTCTGGAAGTTGGTATATCTTGCCGTCTGGCCCCGTGGTAAAGCTCAGACCGATAAAGTCTTTCAGATCCAGCATTGGGTTAGTCACCACGGCACCTTCACCCGCAATGAAATCACTGATAGGGACCACTTTACCGTAACGGAAGTGTGTACCAATCAAGTCGGAGTCATTGACGTACGCATCGTAAATGTTACGGCCTGTTTGCATTTGGGTTTGCAGCTTTTCTACTACATCACCTTCTTGGATCAAGTCATGGTTAACTTTGATTCCTGTGATCTCGTAGAACGCTTTCGCCAAGACTTTCGCTTCGTACTCGTGAGTGGTAATGGTTTCGGAAGCAACATTGATCTCCATGCCTTTAAAAGGCTGAGCGGCATCAATGAACCATTGCATTTCTTCCTGTTGCTTATCAACAGAAAGGGTCGATGGCGTAAATTCAGACTCCAGCCACTTCTTTGCCGCTGCCATATCGGCAGACGCCATTGGTGATACGGCTGTCATCAGCAGAGCCAGAGACATACAACGTCCTAAGTAGGTTTTCTTCATATCCTTTTGCATTACTAATAACTCCTGTTATTTATATATTTCACGTTATAACGTTATGTTTTTACATACCTTTACGTATGCTTATCGCGTCATCATCCCCATTTCAGTACGGTACATAGCCAAATTACAGAGACAGTAAAAGGCACCCAAATATTGATTTCACTAAGCCCAACGAACCCCAAATGAATGAAAGCTCCGCTCAGTAACCCAATAAAAAGTCTGTCGCCACGTGTGGTCGAAATAGGCAAAAAGCCTTTGCGCTCTACACACGGGTATTTGATTTCCAAAATTGTCATAGTGATAAGGATCAAAGCGATCCCTGTAAAAAACAGTGCTGATGGAGTAGTCCATGCCATCCAATTCATGATGTGTCTCCTTAAACTCGTCCGAGGGCGAAGCCTTTCGCCACGTGGTTACGCACAAACCAAATTACTAAGATGCCCGGCAGAATAGTAAGCACACCCGCGGCAGCTAATACGCCCCAATCAATACCGGAGGCACTGACGGTTCGGGTCATTACGGCAGAAATTGGTTTGGCATCGACCGAGGTGAGCGTTCTTGCTAAGAGCAACTCGACCCAACTGAACATGAAGCAGAAGAAGGCGGAAACCCCAATGCCCGAGCGAATCATAGGTAAGAAAATCTTGACGAAGAATTTCGGGAAGGTGTAACCGTCTATGTAGGCGGTTTCATCAATTTCACGAGGTACGCTCGACATAAACCCTTCAAGGATCCAAACCGCCAAAGGCACGTTAAACAGACAGTGTGCGAGTGCGACGGCAATATGGGTGTCAAACAGCCCAACCGATGAATACAGCTGGAAAAATGGCAACAAGAAAACCGCAGGTGGTGCCATTCTGTTGGTCAGCAACCAGAAAAACAGGTGTTTATCGCCAACAAAGCGATAGCGTGAAAACGCATACGCAGCAGGTAAGGCGACGGCAAGCGTGATACACATATTCATCACCACGTAGATGATGGAGTTGATGTAGCCCATGTACCAGCTTGGGTCTTCAAAGATCACCTGATAATTACGAAACGTCCAAGTTTCAGGGAAAAAGCTCAAACCGCTCAGAATCTCCTGATTCTCTTTGAACGACATATTGAGCAACCAATAAATCGGCAGCAGCAGAAATATTACGTATGCGATGAGGCCGAATAGTTTTGATTTAGTCATGATTCAATCCTCTACTTGTTCTCTGTGTGCGTCATTGCGGTGTAGAACAACCAACTCACCAGCAAGATAATTAGGAAATAGATAATGGAGAACGCCGCAGCTGGACCAATATCGAACTGGCCAATGGCCATTTTAGTGAGTGCTTGGCTAAGAAACGTTGTGGAGTTACCTGGACCACCACCTGTTAGAACAAACGGTTCGGTGTAGATCATGAAGCTGTCCATAAAGCGGATCAGAATACCAATCAGCAGAACGCTTTTGAGCTTCGGAAGCTGAATGAATCGGAAAATAGCCCAATTAGAAGCGCGATCGATACGTGCAGCTTGGTAGTACGCATCTGGAATGGCGCGTAAGCCTGAGTAGCAAAGCAGCGCAATCAGTGATGTCCAATGCCATACATCCATAAGGAGCACGGTGAACCAAGCATCAACTGGATTCCCTGCGTAGTTGTAGTCGACGCCTAGGCTGGTGAGTGCCCACCCAAACAAGCCGATATCGGCACGGCCAAATATCTGCCAAATGGTGCCCACAACATTAAGTGGAATGAGTAGGGGTAGCGCTAGCACGATTAAGCAAAAAACTGAGCCTCTGCCTTTTGCTGGCATCGCTAGCGCCACCATGATTCCAAGCGGTACTTCAATCATTAAAATGGCGAATGAAAATCCAAACTGACGAAACAAAGCCCCTTGAAGACGCTCGTCGTTCAGCATTTCTTTGTACCATTCTGTTCCTACAAAGTAGGCGGTATTGGCATCAAAAATATCCTGCAATGAATAGTTCACGACCGTCATTAAAGGTACGACCGCACTAAAAGCCACCAGAAGGAATACTGGCAACACTAAAAACCAGGCTTTGTTGTTATTCACCTTGTTCATGAGTTTTCCCTCTCGCCAATTAAAAATTCATCCAAATACACCATGGTCCATTGCTCCGGAAAGCTGATATACGCGACATTCACAGGTACAGGCTGGTCTTCTTGTAACCGCGCTTTCACTTCTTGATTACCAACTTTGAGCGTAAGAATCTTGTAAGTTCCAAGGTCTTCCACATGGGAAACCTCGCTTCTAATGGCGGAGCTGTTTTCTTTCTCCCACACATGCACAAATTCAGGGCGAATACCGATCTTGATGTTATGGGTGTTGGCGCTTTGAACCTTTTCTTTGAGGGAAGCAGAAAGCGGGAGGTCAATGTCGTCGAAACGCACACCATGTTTTGTTGGGATCACCTCAATAAGATTCATGCCGGGGCTGCCAATGAAGTAGCCCACAAACGTATGGTTGGGTTTTTCGAACAATTCCCGTGGTGTACCAAATTGCACAATTTGCCCTTCGTACATCACCGCAATTTTGTCGGCAAAGGTTGAGGCTTCGAGCTGATCATGGGTTACGTAAACCATGGTGATGTTGAATTGCTGGTGGATCTGCTTGAGCTTACGGCGAAGTTTCCACTTCAATTGTGGGTCGATAACCGTGAGCGGCTCATCGAACAGAATCGCAGAAACATCATCCCGAACTAGCCCGCGGCCCATGGATACTTTTTGTTTTTCATCGGCTGTAAGGTGTTCAGCACGTTTTTTCAGAACAGGGGTGAGTTCTAGGATCTCGGCTATTTCGGTCACTTTAGAGTGAATTTTGGCGCTGTTCACTTTCATATTACGAAGAGGGAATGCCAAGTTGTCGTACACCGACATGGTGTCGTAAATCACCGGAAACTGGAAAACCTGTGCGATGTTTCTGTCTTGCGGTGGAATGTCGTTCACCTTTACACCATCAAACAGCACTTCGCCGTCGGATGGGCTCATCAAGCCAGAGATAATGTTCAACAACGTAGATTTACCGCAACCCGATGGGCCAAGTAAGGCAAATGCGCCACCTTGGTGCCAAGTGTGCGTCATTTCTTGGATCGCGTAGGTTGAATCCGGTCCTTTCTTTTTGTCGTATGTATGCGCTAACGCATTTAGAGTTATCTGAACCATTTCAATTACCCCAGAAGATGATGACTAGGGGCATGGATCAATTCTTCATCCATGCCGAACACGTAAAACTTATGAATAGGGATGTAAATCTTGATGGATTCATCAACGTCATAACTGTGTACGCCGGGTAAATGCAGCACCATTTCAAAATGGTTATTGCACACGTGAAGGAAGGTTTCCGATCCGCTGATCTCGGCGACTTCTACCTGAACAGACAGCTCGATATCGTCATCGTTTTTAGGCAATAAGCTGAGATGGCTTGGGCGAATACCAAAAATATACTCACCTTGTCCAAGATGCTTTAAAGACTGGTTAAGTGGGAAATGGGCTTTCTCGTCAAAACACACTTCGCTGTCGGTGACTTTGCCAGGCATAAGGTTAATAGGTGGCTCGCTGAACAAGGTTGCGGATTCTACCGAGCTAGGCTTGTGATAAACCTCTGCAGTGTTACCCGATTGCACCACGCTGCCTTCATGCAGAATTGTGGTGGTTCCACCTAGCGCAAGCGCTTCGTTTGGTTCTGTCGTGGCATAAATTGCAATGGTATGGCGAGTTTGGAAAAGTTCCCGCATCTCTTGGCGCAGTTCTTCGCGCAATTTGTAGTCTAGGTTGACTAAGGGTTCATCAAATAAAATGATCTCGGCGTCTTTCACCAAAGCTCTTGCCATAGCGGTACGCTGCTGTTGACCCCCTGAAAGCTCTAACGGCACTCGTTTTAAGAAATCGGTAATGCGCAGCATATCGGCGGTGGCGTGAACACGTTCCTGAATTTCCTTCTCCGCCATGCCAGCCAAACGTAAAGGTGAAGCGATGTTCTCAAATACGGTTAGATTGGGGTAGTTAATGAATTGCTGGTATACCATAGAAATATTGCGCTCACGTACAGGCATGCCTGTTACGTCGACACCATTGACCAGAATTCTTCCGGATGTGGGCTTATCCAACCCAGCGATTAATCGCATCAATGAAGTTTTACCTGCGAGCGTTCTCCCCAACAGGACGTTAAACGACCCCGGTTCAAACGTGAGGCTGGCTTCATTGATGTGGACTTCGTTGTCCACAATTTTGCTTACCTGCTCAAGTGTTAATGACACTAAGTTCTCCTTAACTTCGAAATTATGTCTAATTCTTGGATACAAAAAATTTTCGATAATGTTCGTTATTGCTAGAAATGTGCCAATTTGTTGTTAAACGAAAATATTGACCGTTTTAAACACTTTAACTCTTGAATAAACAATGAATTAATAGAATTATCACTTTAACTTTATGAGATTTAGCGGATTTTAGTGTTAACAGCGCAAGATCACATTTGTTAACGAAATGTGTTCAAAGTGTTCAGTTTGTGCTAATTTGAGTTGAACACTGATTGAACATTACTTTCGTTTTCGAACATTTTTGCTCGCACTTTCGAGCTTTTGCTTAGCTGTATATGTGGATTTCATGGACGAATATAAAAACAATGATCGTTCCCATCAGTCGATCATAGAGAGCTCGTGGCGACGTTGCCGCGATGCTGGGCTGGCGCATACCAGCACCCCACAAATAGAAATGAGCAGCGAATCAGACTTTGGTCTCTCGCTGGATAAACACCATGGGCTGCTGCAAACGACGCAGCAAAAAGTGCTGCCTTTTTATGACAACCTTCTGTCCAACAGTAATTGTCTAGTGATGTTGGCGGACACGACGGGGCAAGTGCTCAGTAGTTGGGGGGAGCAGCGCTTCTTCCAAGAGAACCAGCCTCATGTGTTTGATCATGGTGTTCATTGGCAAGAAGGGCTTATTGGGACGAATGCGATAGGCACGGCACTGGAAACAGGTTCTATTGTTCAAGTCTTTCATGATGAACACTTCCTCGCATCAAATCGTTTTATGACTGGGTCGGCTGCGCCTCTGTTTGATGCTGAAAGACGCATGACTGGAGTGCTGTCGATTTCCAGTGATACCTACATGCCCACAGCCCATACGCTTGGCATGGTAAAACTGATGTCACAAGCTATCGAAAATCAGTTGATCGTGTCGCGCTTTAACTCTGATCATTTTTTGTTTTGGTTCAACACCAGTGAAGAGAACATTGATAGTCAATGGTCTTCACTCTTGGTATTCAATGAGCAAGGGACAATCGTGTCGGCAAACCGACGTGCAGAAGTTGTGCTCGGTTGTGACTTAGCGCTGCAAAATCTCGATCAATTATTCGATGTTCGAATGGATCAATTGCTTGCTCACCCTGCTTATACTCCACTGGTTTTGCGCTCAAAGCACAATTTCAACTTTCATGGCATCGTGATGCCACCCAAGATCCCAAAAGGTCGTTCGTTGGATTTTCGCAACGTACCTAAACCATCCTCCGTTAAAGGCGTCGCGAAAGACGATGTATTGGACTTGGATCGTCTAAACATGGGCGACCCAAGGTTGTCGAAAGCAATCACTCAATCCAGCAAGATCCTGAACACCGACATTCCTATTTTGATTAATGGTGAAACAGGTGTAGGTAAAGAAGTGTTTGTAAACGCGCTTCATCTTTCTAGTGAGCGGGCGAGTGCCCCGTTAATTGCAGTAAACTGCGCGGCGATCCCTTCTGAATTGGTTGAATCCGAATTGTTCGGCTACGAAAAAGGCGCGTTTACGGGGGCGCACACAAAAGGGTATATCGGGCTGATTCGAAAAGCCGATAAAGGCACCCTGTTCTTAGACGAACTCGGAGATATGCCGCTCAATGTGCAAGCTCGCTTGTTACGTGTTCTCCAAGAAAGAAAAGTGACTCCCCTTGGTTCAACCACATCTTATCCCGTCGATTTCAAGCTGGTGTCTGCCACCAACCGACATCTCAAACAAGATGTGGAAGCAGGAAAATTTCGCCAAGACTTATACTATCGAGTTTCGGGGCTAAACATTACTTTGCCACCACTGCGTGAGCGAACAGATAAAGACGCGTTAGTCCAATACCTACTGAGTAAATTCTCTTCCAACGAACAACCTGGGCAGATTTCAATGGAAGTGCTCTCTTTGTTTAAATCTCATCCTTGGCCGGGCAACATTCGGCAAATGGTGAGTGTGATTCAGATCGCCCTTGCTATGGCAGAGCCTGATGCCATACAAATTGATGACCTGCCAGATGACTTCTTGTCTGATGTACATATCAACCCACCTCAAGAGTCGAATATTCGTCCATTTGTTGCACCGCACAATGAGTTAATCGCCGAAAATGAACTCAAAGAAAAAGAAGATTGGTTGGAAGCTTATGAACGGATGAATCGCAATATTTCTAAAACCGCGAAAGAGCTAAATATTAGCCGAAATACGTTATATAAACGCCTAAGGGAAAGTGGCTTAAAATGAGGTGTTGACCATCTTGCGATCAGTTTGTGGTTTGTTTGATTGGTTTGTGGTTTCTATTTGATCGTTTTGATTCTAATTAATCCATCTTAGTTGCATGGTTTTATGTGGTGAAACTGAATGTATAAGCAGAATGTTACTATTAACATATTGAATTATAAGGTATTCTGTTTAATTTTTTGATGTTAACTCAAAATGTTGGAAGTGTGAGTGCAATCCATTGCACTAAATTTAAATTTATAAATTATTTGCTCAAATTGTAAGCGTTGACTTATAGCGGGTCAGCTTTTGGAAAGCATCTTATAGGACGCCTTCAAGAGCGATTTGCATAAATGCTTATTATTAAGGAAATGAGTAAATGATGAAGTTACACAAGAAAAATATTGGGATTTTCAAACCCACAGTGTTGGCTTTGGCGATGTTCACTTCCAGCTATGTTGTAGCCGATGAATTTAGTGGTAATTCAGAGGCAGAGCTGCCAGTAAAATATTTAGTCAAGTTTAAGAATGACCTTTCAAGCACCCCTGAAAAATATGGGCTAAGCCCGTTTTCAGGCGCACGAATGATTCAAGAGTCTGTATTGGATCGTGTTAACGCACAGCAGATCGATAAGATCGGCAACCGTTCAATCTACAGTGTTGAATTAAGCGACACTAGCCTTAAAGCCCTTCAGCAAAATCTAGATGTTGAATATGTAGAAATTGACGAGCCTAGATTCCTGCTCAGTGAAGTCACTCCATGGGGACAAGACTCCGTAGGTGCTACTTTGCTCGCCGATACCAATGCAGGCAATCGTACTGTTTGTATTATCGATTCAGGATACGATGTTGCGCATAACGATTTGGCGACCAACCAAGTAACAGGAACCAATGATACAGGGACTGGTGATTGGAGTATCCCCGGTGCAGGTAACGCGCATGGTACACACGTAGCAGGTACGATAGCAGCCATTGCAAACAATGCAGGTGTTGTGGGTGTAATGCCCAATCAAAATGTGAATTTGCACATTGTTAAAGTCTTTAAAGATGGCAAGTGGGCGTATTCTTCCGATCTTGTAAAAGCCGTTGATACTTGTGCAAGTAACGGGGCAAACGTTGTGAACATGAGCTTGGGGGGTAAGAGCTCAAACGCAACAGAAAAAGCCGCATTTAGTCGTCATCAGAAAAACGGTGTTCTGCTCATTGCTGCGGCAGGTAACGCAGGTAATACTGCTCACAGCTACCCAGCTTCATACGACTCGGTTGTTTCCGTAGCCGCAGTGGATACTGCTCTTGACCATGCCGATTTCTCACAAGCGACAAATCAAGTTGAAGTGTCTGCACCAGGTGTATCTGTGTTGTCTACAGTGACTATGGGCGAAGGGATCTTGGCGGATATCCAGCTAAACGGACAAAGTTTCTATGCTCGCGGTATTGTTCCACACAATCGCTATATCAAAAATGCGCTGTCTAAATTCGTTCCCAGCCCAATCGATGGCTCTCAGACGCTCGCTTTAGCAGCGTGTGATATCAGCACTGGCAAATACGTTTGTGGTGATATGAAAAACAAAGTCTGTTTGGTTGAGCGAATCGAAAACCAAAAAGGCACTTATCGCCCAGAAATCAATGCTGTAAAAGCGTGTAATAGTGCAGGTGCATCGGCTGCAATTGTTTACAGTAATACTGAGCTGACAGGGCTTCAAAACCCATTCTTGGTCGATGAGAAAAACGAAGCACCGATCGTTTCTGTTTCTGTAGACCGTACGCTTGGTCAAGAACTTGCGGGTTCGGTGGGTCAGCCTATTACGGTTAGCGTAACGAAAGGTGAGGACTACCAATACTACAACGGTACATCAATGGCGACGCCACATGTTGCTGGTGTCGCGGCACTTGTTTGGAGCTACCATCCACAATGTACTGCTGCAGATGTACGTAAAGCGCTTGCTAAAACAGCAACAGATATTGATGCCGTTGGTAAAGACAACCGCACTGGTCACGGCTTGGTAAATGCAGTAGCAGCTAAAGAATACTTAGATCTTGGCTGTAATGGTGGTGAGCCAATTCCTGATCCTGCTGTTTGTGACGCTGCGGGTGTGAATGTTTACCCAGATTGGCCACAAGTTGATTGGGCAGGTAACCCAAACCACGCTGGTGCTGGTGACAAACTGGTTCACAATGGTGCGGTTTACCAAGCAATTTGGTGGACACGTTCAGTACCAGGAAGCGACAACAGCTGGTCGCACGTATGTGATTTGTAAGTAGTTTTAGTGCCTCTTCGGAGGCACTCTATTTTTCGTATCCAAAACTTTTAATGCTCGAACCCTAATTAGGTGGAAAACATATTGAGCCAGTATCTTAAGCTAGGAATGGTAACTATTGGGTTGTTGATGAACGTAACCGCGAGCGCACACAACTCGGTAAGTAATGACAAAGAAAATAATGGCAGAGAGGGTATTAAGCTACCAGAAAAATACTATGTGAAGTTCGCAACTAGCTGTAAAGATGATGTTTTTTCAAAACTGCAATCCAAAAACATTGAAGTGATCAGTGAGTTGGTTCATGACAACGTGTTCATTGTTAAGATGAAATCAGATCAAGTAAAAAATGTTGCGAGTGAACCTTGTGTCGATCATATAGAACCCGTACCGAAACGACAAATGCATGAAGATACCGACCCGTTCGCAAACTGATCGGTATCGAATAATTAGCCAGCTCGTTGAATAGGCAATGCCTCTCCATTTTTTGCTAAATATTGAGTCAATTTTTCTACGTCCAGTTCACTAAACTCTATACCAAGCTTTGAACGCCGCCATAAGATATCACCGGCTGTGGTTGCCCATTCGTGTTGCACTAGGTAATCGACTTCGGCTTGATATAAACCATGCCCGAAATCGGTGCCCATCTCTTCTACGCAAGTTCTTTGCCCGATGATACGGTGGCTTAGTGTTCCATAAGCGCGTACCCAGCGACGGATGATGTCTTGGTTGAGCCATGGGTAACTATGCTGGAGTGCAGTTGAAAGCTGCTCGCGATTTGAAAAATCACCACCTGGAAGTATGGCTGACTTTGTCCACTCCTCTTTCATTTTAGGGAAGAATGGTGCGAGCTTGTTCACTGCGGCTTGCCCTAACTTTCGGTAAGTGGTGAGCTTACCGCCGAAGATAGACAACAAGGGGGCATCATCAAACATATCATCCAGCTCGATGGTGTAATCACGCGTTACCGCTTGCGCGTCTGAAGATTCGTCGTCACAAAGTGGGCGCACACCCGACCAAGTATTAATCACATCATCTGGAGAGACTTTTTCCACAAAATGCTGGTTCACAATGTCACACAGATAAGTGACTTCATCTTGGCTGATCTCTACTTTCGAAGGATCGCCTTGATATTCCACATCGGTCGTACCAATGCAGGAGTATTTATCTTGGTATGGGATAACAAACACGATGCGATTGTCTTCATTTTGCAAGATAAAGGCATGGTTTTCAGGGTACAAACGAGGAACAACAATGTGGCTGCCTTTCACCAAACGAATACCACGAGGAGAACGCATCTTAAGTTGGCTATCAAAAAAGCGATCAACCCAAGGTCCCGCGGCGTTAACAAGTGCTTTTGCGGTCACGGTTTTCACCGAGTGATCTTGTGTGTTTTCGATTTCGATTTCCCAACCGTCAGCGCTGCGAGTAGCGTCGATGCATCGAGAACGGGTTTCCACGGTTGCACCAAACTGCTTCGCCATTTGAGCGTTTGCAACCACTAAACGAGCATCGTCGACCGCGCAATCTGAATATTCAAATCCAACCTTCATCTCTGGCAGTAAAGGGCTGGATTGAGCAAAGTTAACACCGTGGCTTGCGGGTAGAGAGACACGTTTGCCAATGTGATCGTAAAGAAACAAACCAGCTCGGATCATCCATGCAGGGCGAAGGTGAGGGCGGTGAGGCAACTGGAAACGCATAGGGGCAACAAGATGCGGCGCATTTTTTAATAACACTTCACGTTCTGCTAGTGCTTCACTCACCAAGCGGAATTCGTAATGCTCAAGGTAGCGTAAACCACCATGAATGAGTTTACTGCTTGCAGACGATGTCGCTGAAGCGAGATCCGACATTTCGTAAAGTCCAACTTTTAACCCACGACCTGCCGCATCCGCAGCGATTGCTACACCATTGATCCCGCCACCAATGACCACGACGTCATATTCTTCACTCTTGCTTGAGTGATGTTTAGCAGAAGTCGTTTTATCGAATTCAGCTTGCGTTGACATAGTTCTCTACCTTCGTAAATGTTCGTTTGTTTTCGTTATTGCGCAGTATATACACAAACTTATTAGTAGGTCGAGTAAAAAACCAACAAAATAATTCAACGAAGCTCTTGTAACCTATCGAATACTGACCTTGAATTGTAATGTTACGGCAATACAAACGTTATGATGTTTAGGTTTAACCAAGCTCACAGTTATGCATTTACATCTAATTAACCTTTGAGTGTTTTGTTGCGAAAACGAACATTTGATGGAAGAATGCAGTTAATTTAATCAAAAAGGGTCACGGAGCATTCATGGAAGTACGCAACAAAGTCATCGTTGCCTTGGATCAGGGAACAACCAGCTCTCGCGCTATCATCTTCGATCAGAGTGCTAATATTTTGAGCACAACACAGCGTGAATTTAGCCAGATCTATCCGAAAGGTGGGTGGGTTGAACACGATCCAATGGAAATTTGGGGAACGCAGCGTTCTTCCTTAACTGAAGTATTAGCTCAATCGGACATTGATAATGAGCAAGTCGCCGCAATCGGTATTACCAACCAACGTGAAACCACCATTGTTTGGGACAAAAACACCGGACACCCTGTTTACAATGCGATTGTTTGGCAATGCCGCCGCACAGCTGAAACTTGTGATGCAATTAAAGCGCAAGGCTGGGGAGACTACATCCAACAAACCACGGGGTTAGTGATAGATGCGTACTTCTCTGGTTCTAAGATTCAGTGGATTCTGGATAACGTAGAAGGTGTGCGAGAGAGAGCTGAAAAAGGGGAGCTCTTATTTGGAACGGTCGATACTTGGTTGATCTGGAAGCTCACCAATGGCAAATCCCATGTGACCGATGTATCGAATGCTTCTCGCTCTATGCTATTCAACATTCATACATTGGAATGGGATAACAAGCTGCTGGAGCTGTTTAATATTCCGCGCAGCATGATGCCTGAAGTGAAGTCGAGCAGCGAGATATATGGCTATGCGAACATAGGAGGTGGGACAGAAATCCCTATCTCCGGCATTGCTGGTGACCAGCAAGCGGCGATGATAGGTCAGCAGTGCTTTACCAAGGGCATGGTGAAAAATACCTACGGAACAGGTTGCTTCTTGTTGATGAACACGGGCGATCAAGCCATTCAGTCTAAGCACGGGTTGCTGACCACCATCGCGTATAAAATAGGCGATGAAATAGCGTATGCCTTGGAAGGCAGTGTCTTTATGGGCGGAGCAACCGTTCAGTGGCTGCGTGATGAGCTGGGTTTGATCCGTGATGCCTCCGACACTCAATACTTTGCAGAGAAAGTAGAGGATTCGAATGGTGTTTATCTAGTGCCTGCATTTGTAGGGCTTGGAGCACCGTATTGGGACCCACATGCCAGAGGCACACTGACTGGGATCACACGAGGCACTAACCGAAACCACATCATACGCGCCACATTGGAATCTATTGCCTACCAAAGCCGTGATGTGCTTGAAGCCATGGAAGAAGACGCTGGTATAAAGCTAAATCAGGTTCGTGTAGATGGTGGTGCCGTTGCGAATGATTTCCTCATGCAATTTCAATCCGACATTATGCATACCAAAGTGGTGCGCCCTTCGGTAACAGAATCAACAGCATTAGGTGCCGCTATACTCGCGGGGTTAGCTGTCGGTTTTTGGCAAGATAAGAAAGAGTTAGACGATAAGCGCCAAGTGGATAAAGTGTTCTCACCACAGATGAAGCGAGAAGAGCAATCACGTCTCTATGAAGGGTGGAAGCAAGCGATACGTCAAACTCAAGCGAAGTAAGTTCAAGAATAAATAAGTTCAAAAATAAAGTAGGTTATTTAGGTATAGAACCATCCATTGTCTCCATAGTGAAAACGGATGGTTCTATTAATTATCCATTGCTTCTCTATTGAATTTTGACTGCTTATCGCTCCATTCGAATGATTTTATGATCATCACCACGCAGTACTTTTAGCTCAAGATTTTGACCATCATATGCTCTGGGTAGCCAGCGAAGTATTTCGCAGTGCTTTTCCGGTGCGATATAGGTGGTATCTCGGTAGCTCACTTTTAGAACTCGGTCGCCCAATTGAAGCCCTGCATTTTCAGCAATTGAAGGGGACTCCAGAAAACTCACGTTAAGGGCGTTTAATTCGCCGATACTGGTTCGAAAGCCCCAATTGACAGGCTCCTTAGCGCTCTCTTTGTCTTTTTTTCTTTCGTGAAGTGAATAGAAATATGCATTTCTATTTGGGTAGTCCAGTGTGACTATATGGTCTTCCAGCAGTTTTGCACCAATCAGTGTTGGTGTGGTTGTGCGGCTCCAAGCGTAGAAATTTTCCAGCTCCAATCCACCGATACTCATACTTTCAATGGAGGCTTGATAATACGTGGTTGGTTCTGCTTCTCCACCTGCTGATTCGCCAAATGAACCATGCCCCTCAACTTTGGGGTTAGGAATCACTCCGTCAGTGATCATTTGTTGCAATGCCAGTGGGTTAAGGTTTAGGAGCTCGGTATTACCTGTATCAAACAGGGCATTGTCCGAAAATTTCCCGTTGATTCGGTGTTCAAAAATAGGCGCGTGTGGGTAGCCACCCTGCTTAAGACGTGCGCGGGATGCGGTGTTAATGTATTCCAGTTTCCTCCTGTCACTGGTTATGACAATCTCACTATCGTAGAAATTGAGTTGCCATGTTGCTAGTGGAAGAATTTCAGAACCTATAACGCCGCCTTCGAGGTAGCATGAAGCACCTGGCAGGTGTGATGGGTCGAATATAAAGACAGGGACATTACGAAAATTGACATCACCAATCGATATTGAATCTGCAATCGACAAATCCATGGAAACAAGGTTTCCATTAGCATCTTTTCCCTTGTTGGTTCCCATCACTTCTAACCCGAGATCAGTAGCGACTTGTTTTGTCAGAATCGTGGGTGAACCTGTGTCAAAGATAAAGCTATAACGTTTCCCATTGACGCTGGCGTAAAGATAAATCTTATTATCAATAGTGAGCACAGGAACAACTGAGTGGAAACGGCTGGTTTCCGTGTATGGTTTGGTCAGTAAAACCTCATGTAGACCGTTTTGTGGGGTGTTGCTTGTGCAGCCAAGCAAAAGTACGACGCTGATAAATATTATATTAAGTTTTTTCATAGTAGTTCCTGATGATTCCGTATCGGGAAGGTACGTAACTTGTTTTACAGCAATCACTCGATAATTAATGTCGCAAAATTGATACTGCTAATATAATTGACTTTCCTCTTACAAAACTTCCCTTCTGTAAATCATTACTGATACAAATATTTGGCGTTGATCACGCTTCATAGTATTTTTGCTGACTGGACTGGCAAAAATATGAAAAAGCGTTTCAAAAATATTATTCGATACGTTCTAATAAAAATGCACAAGGGGAAAGGACGCTTTTCAATGTGTATTTAGAGACGTGTATCTCTTTGCTCAGCATTCCGTTTATGAGCAATAGAATGATCAACAGCCACAATGGGTTTCGAAGTTAAGGAACAATGAATGAACAGTTTTTTTCTGTTTGCTGGTAAGCGGCTGGTGTCGATTCTCGTCACCATCTTTGCCGTTTCCATTGTCGTGTTTGCGGTGATCGATTTACCGCCCGGCGACTTTGCCTCATCTAAAATTGCAGAACTTCAAGCGATGGGTCAAACCGTCGATCCGCAGATGATTTACACACTCCGTGAAATGTATGGGCTAGATAAGCCACTGCTTGAACGGTATGCCAACTGGATGATGGGGTTAATAACCGGTGACTTAGGCATTTCACTCACCAATAGCCAGCCAGTATGGGACACGATAGAGCCTCGAGTATGGCCGACAGTATGCCTTGCGCTTGCCGTTTTCTTTTTTCAATTTTTAGTCGCTATTCCTATTGGGATGTATTCCGCACTTCGTCAGTATTCCTTTGGTGACTACATCGCCACCATATTTGGCTTTATTGGTATGGCAACGCCAAATTTCGTTATCGCGATCGTTGCGTTGCTGATTGGCTACTACAGTTTCGATACGGTTGTGTCTGGGCTGTATTCGGAAGCGTATCTCGACCAACCTATGTCGTGGGCGAAGTTCATGGACGCCGCTTCTCGCAGTTGGATC
Organism: Vibrio penaeicida; assembly: GCF_002933855.1. Classification (GTDB taxonomy): domain Bacteria; phylum Pseudomonadota; class Gammaproteobacteria; order Enterobacterales; family Vibrionaceae; genus Vibrio; species Vibrio penaeicida_A. The sequence continues at coordinate 29,316 of NZ_BFAQ01000033.1, read as the reverse complement.
TACATTTTGGTGGTGGGTACAGCAGGTCTTGCAGGCATCATCCGAATCATGCGAGCGAACCTTCTTGATGAATTGAAAAAGCCTTATGTGAAAACGGCGCGTGCGAAAGGGCAGTCCGAAGCTCGCCTCATAATGAGATACCCTGTTCGAATCGCCATTTTGCCTATTGTTTCTACGATTGGTTGGATGCTTCCTGCGTTGTTGGGGGCGGATATTATCGTTAGCCAAGTCATGAACATCCCTACTTTAGGGCCGTTAATGCTGTCGGCACTGCGCTCTCAGGACATGTATGTCGCTGGCGACGTGCTTCTTATTATGTCCATTCTTACCATTATCGGTACCCTGATTTCTGACCTGCTGCTGTACTGGGTAGATCCCCGTGTACGCGTTGGCGTGTCTAAGGAGTTTTAATCATGACAACGTCTACAATGAACTGGTTCGGTCGCCTACTTGGCAGAAAGAAAAAGCAGCCACTTGATTTGAGCACCGCAACACAGTGGCAGCTGATTGGCATTAAGTTACGTCAGCACAAATTGGCTTGGTACAGCATTTGGTTTTTAGCCCTGATTTACTTTGTAGCGATTTTTGCCGAGTTTTTTGCCCCTTTTGACCCAAGCGACAACTGGCGCCGCTACACCTATGCACCACCTCAGTCTGTTAGCTTATTTGAAAGTACCGATGATGGCTGGCGCTGGGCACCGCACTTGGAATTTTACAAAAGTAAAACGGACCTGCGAACGTTGAAGCGTCATTACACGCTCGATGAAAATAAGAAAGTGTATTTTGAGTTTTTCGGTAAAACGGATCGCTACGAACTGATGGGATTTATCCCGATGAGTTATAAATTCCTCGTGCCAGAAAACAAGAGGCAGCCGTTCTTTATTTTTGGCTCCGATAGAATGGGGCGCGACATGCTTTCCCGTCTTATTTATGGCGCTAGAATCTCGTTGTCTGTTGGTCTGATGGGGGTGTTTACGACCTTTGTTCTCGGGATTTTGATTGGTGGTATTTCCGGATACTTTGGCGGAACCATCGACAATTTCATTCAACGAAGCATCGAATTTATGAAGTCGATACCTACTTTACCGTTGTGGATGGCGCTGTCGGCTTCACTGCCTTCAGAGTGGAGCTCGCTTACGAAATACTTTTTGATCACCATCATTCTCGGGCTAGTTTCTTGGCCAGATATGGCGCGAGTGGTGCGCAGCCGATTTATGTCTTTGAGAAGTGAAGAGTATGTTGCGGCTGCTTGGTTGGATGGGAATACCCCCTTTGAGATCATTCGCCGATACATGGTGCCTAACTTCTTAAGCCACATTATTGCCGTGGTGACATTGGCGATTCCGGCCATGATTTTGGGTGAAACCGCGTTGAGTTTCCTAGGGTTGGGTTTACAAGCGCCAATGGTTAGCTGGGGCGTGTTACTGCAAGAAGCGCAAAATATTCGAGCACTAGCAGAAGCCTCTTGGCTGCTGATTCCAGCGGCGGCAGTTGTTGTTGTGATTTTGGCAATGAACTTCGTCGGCGATGGTCTGCGTGATGCATGCGACCCATACCATGATCAGGGAGCAAAATAATGGCTGAGAAAATTCTACAAGTTAAAAACTTAAACGTAAGCTTCCCGACCAGTACCGAGCATTTTCATGCGGTTAAAGGCGTATCGTTTGACCTCTACAAAGGCGAAACACTTTCGGTTATCGGTGAATCGGGCTCTGGTAAATCGGTCACATCAAGTGCCATCATGCAGTTGTTGGATCGCCCCGGTCGAATCGATTCAGGTGAAATATTACTCACCACTGATTCTGGGCAAATCATCGATATTACTCAGATTGATCCTCGCAGCAAAGAGATGCGAGCCTTAAGGTGTTTTAACTTTTCTCTGGTTTCACAAGAGCCGATGGCTGCACTGAGCCCAGTGCATACCGTTGGCGACCAAATTAAAGAGGTGCTGTGTTTGGTTGACCCCAGCATCAGCAAAAAATCCGCTCACGAACAAACGGTTGAACTGCTGACTCAAGTACAAATGCCAGAGCCAGAGAGCCTCATCAACAAATACTCATTTGAATTGTCCGGCGGGCAACGTCAACGTGTCGTTATTGCCATGGCCATTGCCAGTCGCCCCGACATATTGATTGCCGATGAGCCGACCACGGCTTTGGATGTAACGACTCAAGCCGAAATATTGGAGCTGTTTTCGCAACTTCAAAAAGAGATCGGAATGGCGATTTTGTTCATTACTCATGACTTAGGTGTTGTGGCTCAAATTTCCGATCGTGTGGCCGTTATGGAAAAGGGAGTATTGGTGGAGTGTGGCAGTGTACGCCAGATATTTGAGCAACCAGAGCACTCATATACCATTAAGTTGATGCATGCGACCCGAGCGCTAGAGAAGCCATCAAAAGTTAAAAAACCATTTTCATTGATTGAAGGTGAGAATGATCAACCGATATTGGACGTTATTTCGGTAACAAAGCAATTTGAAAAACCGGCAAAAATGTTCCAGAAAAAGCAGATCATGACGGCGGTAGACGATGCAAATCTAGTGCTTCATCCAGGGGAGTCGCTGGGTATTGTTGGAGAATCGGGATCAGGAAAAAGCACTTTAGGGCGAGCGATTTTAGGGATGGCGCCAGCCAGTTCCGGCTCTATTCAATATGTCGATAAACAAGGCAAAGTCGAATTGGAGCTGTCGGACTACAAACGAATTAAGCGAGATCCGCTGTTCGCTGATTTGCGTTTGATCTTTCAAGACCCTTGGTCGTCGCTTAACCCGAGAATGACGGTATTCGATATCATAGAAGAGCCGCTAAAACTGCTGCGATCTGAAATGAGTGGTAAGCAGAGAGAAGAGCGCGTTAGGAATATGATGAAGTGGGTCGGTCTACCACCGGAATTCTCCAGCCGTTTTCCACATGCTTTTTCTGGTGGTCAGCGCCAGCGGATTGTTATCGCTCGTGCTCTGGTTACTCTACCAAAAGTGGTGATTGCCGATGAAGCCACAGCGGCGTTAGATGTGTCCCTGCGCTCACAGGTGTTGGATTTACTGATCGAGTTCCAAAACACCTATGGGACGGCGTTTATTCTGATAACACACGATATTGCGACGGTGAAATACTTTTGTGACCGTGTGATTGTGCTTCAACATGGAAAGATTGTGGAACAAGGAAGCGTAAACGAGGTAATTCACAATCCGCGGCAGCCATACACTCGCGAATTAATCTCTGCCGTTCCAGTTGCCGAGCTGCCTCCAGAAACTGAGCTTTCTCCGAAAAAAGGGGTACAAGCCTCAGCGTAGTCAAAGTAAGATCTAAATTTCGCCTCCTTCTTAGGAGGCGTTTTTCCTTTTCGCGCTCTGCGCAACGCTTTATGTATAAGTAGAAAAATCATAAAGTTATGCGATTTTATTGGTTTTAAATTCAGTGAGATAAAATAAAAATGCAATTAATATTGAGTTAATCGATTTCATTGTGAATGCTTATTTTCTCGGTAGCTTTATAACAAAGATTAAATATCAATTAGTTTATAAAACTAATACTATTTATTTCTGAGCTTTCATTTAATTGAGCTGGATGTGTAGGTTTAATATTCGTTGCAGCAGTGAAACAAGACGACTAAAATCTGTAAGCGAAGGTAACTAATTCCAGATAATTCATTTGTTTAAAGAAAAATTTTGAACGTCAACCTAGGCTGAGTTCAAAAAAAAAGTTTAACGCTCTTTTTTTTTATAGAACATTATTTTAAATTGATTACATGATTTTGGGAATAGTGGCAAATCTATCATTTTGGTCTGTTTTGTTTCTATTAAAACGTAACGGAATGGCAATTTCGCCACTGGCTTTGGCAGGGGACGCTAGAGCTTTTTACCCATCACCAAGCTATTTGTGGAGTAATAATGACAACAACAAAGCAACCTGAATCCGTATCTTCGGTTCTGAAAACATTTGGTATCTTGCAAGCGCTGAGCACACAAAAGGATATTGGCATCAGTGAATTAGCTCAGCGTCTTATGATGTCTAAGAGCACGGTTTACCGCTTTCTACAAACCATGAAAACGCTTGGCTATGTATCTCAGGAAGGCGAAAGTGAAAACTATTCGTTAACGCTGAAGTTATTTGAGCTTGGTGCAAGCGCGTTGGAATATGTTGATTTGGTGGATTTGGCGGACATTGAAATGCGCCGAATTTCCGATCTTACTAACGAGGCTTTGCACTTAGGTGCGCTTGATGGTGATGGCATCATCTATATTCATAAAATTGACTCGAAATATAACCTTCGTATGCAGTCGCGCATTGGTCGTCGTAACCCGCTTCACACCACCGCCATTGGTAAGGTGTTATTAGCGGAGCGAGAAGAAGAAGACATTCGCCATATTCTGTCGGCTGTGGAATTCACTAAGTCGACCGAAAAAACGCATGAGAATGTTGAATCGCTCCTTGGCGAACTTCCTATAGTGAAAGAGCAAGGTTTCGGTGAAGATAACGAAGAACAGGAAGTAGGGCTGCGCTGTCTCGCTGTGCCAGTCTACGATCGCTTTAATCAAGTCGTTGCGGGCATGAGTGTTTCCTTGCCAACAATTCGCTTCACTGAAGAGAAGAAAACAGAGTATATCGCCGAGCTTCATGCTGCCGCGGCTCGAATTTCTCTAAAACTTGGCTGTAAAGCGTACCCTCACGGGAAGTAACGATTTTGCATTGATAAAAATGCTCAGGGTCTCTGGTGTCATTAAAAGAATGTTGCCATTTGGGACGGTGCAACTTGAAAGGAAGGTGAGCTCGCCTTCCTTTTTTGGTTTCTACAGATTTTGATTTTTACGAATTAGCTTTTAATGGCGCTGGCAATAAATGCTCTTTCAACAGGGCTAAGAAACCGCTGATTCTTTTCGAGCTTTCTTGCTCAGTTGTATTCAAAAGCGCAATGAAATCTGCTCTTGGCAATTCATCACGTATTACATGATAAGTATTCCCCTGCAACGGCCTCTATGTATCGTCAATTCATCTATGCGGCTGGGATTACGGCGAACCAGATCCCTAGAGTACAATCATTGCTTTTAGGTGGCGTGTACTATTTTTTGATTTGGTGATGGCGAAAGTTGGCGTTTGCCAACTCAATGACATTGCCATGTCCGTTGTAACCACCGTGATCGGTCATAACATGAAAAAGGTTGGTTAACTCTCGCTGAACCTAGCATCTTGAGGTTACTTGGGTATAAGGGTATTGGTGGAAAATTAAATTTGCATTTCTTGGATGAATTGTTTAGGTGATTAATATATTTATAGCTAGAAAAGTTTGAATTTTGAGGGTGGCAAATGAAATCAATTGAATACATTATCAATTATAAGACGCGAGAACTTTTGATTTACATTTTACCGACATTAATTTTACGACTGATTTAAAATTTTTTAAAAGTAATCGTTTGCTTTTTTATTTGTTTAATTAAGAAATGTCTTAAATAATAATCATATTACTTAAAACAGATTTCAGTTTTTACCTATTATCTAATTCCCTCTTATTCGATATTATGATTTTGCTAGGTCGAGGGTGACATATCTATTGATTGTGAATGAGTCCACAATTAAATGGGTATTCACTATTCATCCTCATAATTCATAATAAAACAATTCGTCAGGAGGTACTTTATGGTATTTAAGGTACTGCACATAAGCAGTACACAATTGCTAAACATAATAAGAAATACAATTGCGTTGTGCCTAAAAACCATTAATAGGTTTTGTATATAAAGTAAGCAATTATGCTTATCCATTTTCCACCGTGACAGGAAGAATGGATGTAAACTTTCAACTATCGCGCCACTACTAAAACAGGTTCCCGCAAAGGCTTTGTTCTTCGTTCAGGTCCTTGAATCATCAACCTTGCTGGTGATTTAATGCAAAGCCTTTGCTTTTTTTCCTTCCGGTTTAAAAAAGGTCTTTAATGCTTCAAGCATAACATCGACTTTTTTAGGTACAGCTCGGCTAATGGTTAGAGCTTGCACTTTAATTTCGGGCCATGTCATATGATTTAAAACACAAGTTAGCTCTCCACGCCTTAAGTCATCTTCTACAAAAGGTAGGGGTAGTAGGACTAATCCGTGCCCAGATATGGCAAATGAACGTGCCGTCATTTCGTTATTGACTTTACATCGAATCTTTAAGTTAGATTTCTCTTCGAACTCTGCAGTTTTACAGACAACTTCCACAGTGTCGCTGTCCGAATTGACTATCCAATGATGGTTTATCAAATCCGAACCCAACTGCGGTATGCCAAAGGTAGAAAGATAGTGTTCAGAGGCACACAGTACTCGTGGAATACTGCCTAAAGGGCGATAAACTAAGTTGCAGTCTTTTGTTTCCCCGAGCGTAATCGCGATATCAATGTTCTCTTGAACGATGTCCCTCATTTTGTCATCTGCAACGAGATTTAGCCGAATATCTGGGTAACTAGAAAGGCAAGGGGAAAGAGCATTAGCAATAGTCGCTTGTGCTAGACCAGTGCTACACGTTATACGCACATCGCCTTTTACACCTTCACGGCAATCGGACAATTTTTGCTCTAAGCTTTCAAAGTGCGAGCGCATTTGACCGTAACCTTGCAATAATATTTGCCCAGCTTCGCTTACGGATAATCCACGGGTTGAACGGTGTAATAATGTCACCCCAAGGGCGTTTTCAAGTTGAGATATATTTTGACTGATTGCAGACGGTGACATCCCTAATCTTTTAGACGCTGCTGTCATACTTCCAGCACTGGCAACAACAGAAAAAATACAGTATCGCTTCATATTTTCCAAAGCACTTCTCCATATATGAAAGTTTATCAACGAAATAATAAGAAATATTTCTTGAAGTTTTTTAAAATAATTTTATTAAATCAATGGCTATGAAAAAGTTCATAAAGGTATATATGAGTAAGTAGGAAATGAGTATGGAAAGTGAACGGTCACCATGGTTAGCTTTTCCTAGAAAGATATTGTGTTTCTTATTTTTAGTACATACATCTTATAAATTTTATAGAATTATTATCAAGTCAATTTTCTGAAAGAAAGTTGTATTTTTCAGTTATTTATTTGCATAAAGAATACAGTCCGTTTCATTGCATAAAATAACTGGAATGGGGGTCACTTTTTGTGTTGGGATTGTGTGTATTTCATTCAGATTAAGTGCTTTCATCTTCCTCAATTACATGGCCACAATATGTAACAATATATTAATGTGTGTGCAGTTCGAGATAGTTTGTATCACGACTATTCAATGGCTAAGTCAACAGATCCTAGTATCTTGCAGTGACATGGGTATATGCTTGATGCATCTTCACCGTTCTCTAAAGGACATTTCTCCAACATGCCATCCATTCCACTCCCGTTTGTTGTCGTTATACTCCTATTAGTGTTGTTTACTGTGTTACTTAAGCGACACGACAAATCTTATTATCCGGCACTGGCTTTTATTTTATGTAGCGCATTGACCATCAGTCTAGTTGGCGCAAGATGGACAACGGAATGGTCATGGGTGAGGAGCATTCAGCCTATTGTGGCTTCGCTCGTTCCTCCTTTGACGTGGTGGTGTTACTCCCATGCTATGAGCAATAAAAGTCACTGGAGGCTTATCCACGTTGCTGTCGTGGCTTTGGTAAGCATTGGCATCAGCCAGTTCGATGAAATGCGTGATTTTATCGACTTTTACATTATTGGTACTTATGTTGGGTACGCAATTGCTTTGTTTAAGCTGACTCAACTCTCTCCAGATGAATGGAAAGGGGTGAAATTTTCGCAAGTCGATGCGTTTAAAACGTCACTCTATTTTACGTCGGGCTTATTGTTGTTTTCTGCGGTTGTTGATGTGGGAATCGTGCTGGATTTTGCTTTATCTGAAGGTAAAAATATCACAACCATTTTGTCGGTAGGACACATCTTAATTCTTCCTGTTCTTGCTTATGCCGTAAGCATTGCGGGCGGGACTATTTCGCTGGAATCGAATTCCGAACCCGTTAAGAAAAAAGAAGAGGTCACACAGGAAGCTTCGACAACAGACAGCGAAGAGGATACGCATATTCAGGTATTGGACACTGTCGAGAATTTACTGCTCGCATCTCAATTGCACCTTGATCCCAACCTAAATTTAAACCGATTGGCGCGAAAGTCCGGTATCCCTGCGCGAAACATATCTATTGCTGTAAACACATTGAAAGGGAAGAACGTTTCCCAATTTATCAATGAATACCGAATCCAGAACGCCATGAACTTACTGGAAACCTCCAATCACTCCATTACTGACATTTATGAAATGGTTGGCTTTCACAGTAAGTCCAATTTCAACCGTGAATTCAGCCGAATTACAGATTCGACGCCAAGTAAATACCGCCAGATGAACCGATCCAAAGAGTAATTAAACCGATCCAGCGATTAATCTGGCGGTTGATTAAGCGGTGTCTTACTTAGTGGGTGAGTGACACTTCAAGAAAACCTTTAATCGACTCCGCCATTGCTGCATGCAGTTCTTGCCGAGTTCGTTTCATTCCATCATCACAAACCATGCCGTCGCCTTTGTGCTCTTCTTCGATAATAGCTCGTCCACCAGGCTTACAAAGCTGCATAAAGCTGAAATGTGTCGCGTCTTGAATCAATTCATAGCGTGTTGTTTTTGCTGGGAGTATTGAAGCGAGATATCCCGACTCCAATTCATGGGGTAAATACGCCGTGTTGGTACCTGCTGCTTGGATCAAAACCGGTATGTCTACTTGTTGCAAACTATCAGGCGTAAAGCCTCTCGCCAGACCGAGATCGAGCGACACTACCGCTTTAATTCGTTCATCGATTAAATGGCTGTGTTGTTTTGTTGGTTTATCCAACCCCATCTCAGGGAGCAGTTTGCAAACTTGTGGGTTAGGGTGAGCCAAGCATTCTTGTTTAATTTGAGTCGAATCTGTTTTACCCCCCGCAAGGTTTATCACAGTCCATCCGCCCATAGAGTGTCCAATGGCAGCGATATTTTTCCTATCAACGACCGAGTGAAATTCAGAGTCTGTCAGCATCCAATCGATTGCTCGGCTGATGTCTCTTGGGCGTTCCCACCACATCGCTGCTTGTTCCTGAGAAGGGTTAAATGTGGTGGTTCCAGGGTGATCGGGTGCTGCCACGATGTAGCCGGAATCCACCAAATATTCTGCTAACCAATTCAGGTTACGCCAACTGCCTCGATAACCGTGAGAGAGCATGACGAGCGGACGCTTTTCATGGTGAATTTGAGCATTTTTTCTTACCGAGATACCTTCGAAAGCGATATTGTCAGCCACTTTCACTTTCAGCGCCGTGTTATCACGTGTTGGATACCAAATGGTCAGGTTGAAAGGGCGAGTGTCTGACTCGATGGATGTTTGTAGAAAGCCGATGTCTTCGCTATTCGACAGTGAAGGGAACAAAAGACAGGCGAGTAAAAAGAGTGAATAAGGCTTTATCATGACGATTTCTCATTAAGTGGATAGAGAAATCATTTTGTGGAAAATCTAGGCTGGGCGCGTCCTAGAACACGATCGAGGACGCCCTAAAACCTGATTTGCTACTACTGGCTTGCTACAGAATATTGCTTTTTACCTTGTTTAAAAACTTGGTCACTTGGTTTTGTTTGGCAACTTCACTTTGGTAAAGAGAAAACATTTGGAACGAACAGTTTTTAGTACAAGCCCCAAGCAAGGCAAATTTAAGAATTTTGTAAACGGGACGACGCAGTACAAAGCGATCAACCCACCATGGCGAACCCAGTGTAGTGATTGCAGTAACTTTCTTTAAATTTCCCAAATTAGGGGTAATGGCTTTCATATCTTCGGAATGGTTGTACGCCCTTCCCGGCACCCATACTCGGTCAAACCAACCTTTCAATATAGCCGGAAAGTTAAACCACCAAGTAGGAAACACCAAAACTAAGTGTTCTGTGTTTTCGAGTTGCTCAATATCAGATTGCGTTTTAGAAGCATCGAAATGATCGGCGTAATAGCTTTGGCGTTCGTTTTCACTCAATACTGGGTCGAATTGTTCTTTGTACAAATCTTTAACCGTAACCAAATGCCCTTTCGATTCGAGGTGTTCAATGACTTCTTTAGCCAAGTGTTGGCAGAGGCTCGATTGAATAGGGTGCGTTACAACAACCAATGTATTCACAATGTCTCCTTAGGGGGAATTGAGTAAGGGTCAATAGAGTCAGGGGATACCTTATGAAACTAACTCAGCCGTAGGAATAGCCGCTAACTTAACGCCAAAGCTTTGAATCGCGGGAAGTGTGCAGTTGTGATGTTCTCGAATGGTACTTCCGCTCGCGTGAGGCTTATCATGCGTGGTATGAGCATCTGAAATCAGTGTTACCGGATAGCCCAAACCTGCAGCGCGTCGAGTGGTTGTGTCTACGCAAAACTCTGTGGCGTAACCGCATACGTAGAGATGTTGGATTTGGTGTTCGTCGAGTAAGGTTTGAAGATGGGTGTTGTGGAATGAATCGGGCGTGGTTTTGTTGATGTAAGAATCCGATTCAACCTGCTCCAAATCTTGGTGTACTTGCCAGCCCTCACTGCCCATTTCAACGATGGAATTCGGGGCTTCATGGCGCACAAATATGACGGGAATGTCTTTCGCTCTCGCCCAGCTTGTTGCTTGGTTGATTCGGTTTATGACTTTCTCTGTTTCATACGGTTGCGGTTTGGGTTCCATTAAACCTTGTTGTACGTCTATCACAAGGAGCGCTGATTTCATTCTATTGTGTCCTTTCATTCACTCGCATCAGTAGAGTGTTGTAGTCGAGAATCATTGATTGATAGCCAATGGGCTTTTGATTCTAAATGTATGTGCTTCTGCTTTTCTCTTTCAAAGGGAGTATCAAGTAATGCCAGAGCAAAGGTTGTCCATTCACTGCTAAATGTTCCTGAATCCTCCCAGAGAACAGTCGCCCCGCAGTGTGTACAGAAAGATCGTGTCACGTCTTTAGAAGATCGAAAGCGAGCGAGATGCCCTTTTCCTAGCAGAGAAAAATGTTCTTTTCGAGTGGCTGCGTATGTAGCGAATGCCGCCCCGTGAGACTTTTGGCACATCTTGCAATGACAGTGCGTAACCGCCTTGATATCACCCACAATTTCAAAAGAGACCTTTTTGCAAAGGCATGAGCCTGTATGTTTTTGCAACATTCACTTAGTCCAATTGATTATCCGAAGAGTAAACTAACCGCGATAAGTAGCATCATAACGCCGACGAGAAACTCCAGTATTTTCCATGAAGAAGGTTTTTGAAACAAGGGTTTAAGTAACCGAGCGCCATACCCGAGGCTAAAAAAGAAAACAAACGATGCACTGACAGCGCCGAGCCCAAAGTAAAATTTGGTGGCTTCATACTGAGTAGAGATGGAACCTAGTAGCACCACTGTATCCAAATAAACATGAGGGTTGAGCCACGTAAACGCGAGGCATATCAGCACTGTTTTCTTCCATGATGTTTCGGATTCACCAGCAAGGTTCATGGCATGAGATTCTTTAAATGCGGATTTGAAACTCAAAAAAGAATACACCAGCAAAAATGCTGCTCCACCAAAACGCGCGAATTGCTCAATTGCGGGGAATTCTTGAACCAGAGCTCCGAAGCCGGATACCCCCATCGAGATTAGAATGGCATCGGATGTGCCACACACTAAGCACACCAGAAAGACATGTTGTTTCTTTATTCCTTGCTTAATCACAAACGCATTTTGCGAACCAATAGCCAGAATAAGCGAAAGGCTAAGACTAAAACCGGCTATGTAAGTTGATAACATTCAAATTCCTTTTACGTCATTAATGAGAAATCCTTAAATAAGCATGCCTGAAAAGTGACTCTTTACTCAAATAGTTATTCTGATGACGTATAAGTAGCACTGAAGAGAGGATTTGATAGGAGGGCATATGATTGAAATGAAAAGCGACCAATACGCCGGAGTATTCGGCGTATTGATCGTGGCTCTGTTGCTAAACCGTCTGCTTGGTGAGCTCGAATTCTTGATTTTTGTCTAACTTCCCACTGAATCGAGTGAGCGCAATGGCTATAACAACGATAACGGCACCCACCCAAGGTGTATGCATTAATCCCGCTTCTGCCACAATAAGCCCGCCACCCCAAGCACCTAAAGCAATGCCGACATTAAATGCAGCGATGTTCAACCCAGATGCGACATCGACCGCGTCAGGTGTGTGTTTCTCTGCCAAGTTGACCACATAGACTTGCAACCCAGGTACGTTACCGAATGCAAATGCGCCCCAAATTAAAATGGTTGCAGTCGCGGCAATTGGGTTAACCGCCGTAAAGTTAAAGACGACCAAAATAGTCGCGAGACCAGAAAAGATAATAGTGAGGGCTTTGATTGGCCCCATTTTGTCGGCCATTTTCCCACCCCAAATATTACCCACTGCCACTGAAACGCCGTACACCAACATGATCAAACCAATGGCGCTTGAGCTAAAACCAGAGACTTGCTCAAGAATAGGAGCTAAGAAAGTGAACGCGGTAAAGGTGCCGCCATATCCCAAAGCGGTAATGGCATAGACAAGCAATAGGCGAGGATGAGTGAGCACTCGAAGTTGCGAAGACAGCTTGGTGGCTGGTGGTTGCTTTAAATTGTTTGGCACAAGGAGCAAACTGAAAATCAATGCAATTAAGCCAAGCACGGCGACAGTTAAGAAAGTGGCTTGCCAGCCAAAAGTTTGGCCAATATAGGTACCCAAAGGTACGCCTGTTACTAGAGCTACGGTTAAACCTGTAAACATAATGGCTATCGCGCTGGCGGCTTTTTCTTTTGGTACTAACCCCGTGGCAATGGTCGAACCTATCGAGAAAAATACCCCATGAGCCAGCCCCGTCAATATGCGAGCAACGATCAACGTATCGTAGTTTGGCGCTTGCCAAGCCACCAAGTTTCCGGTCACAAACAAGCTCATCACGAAAAGAAGCACGTGTTTGCGATTCCATTTTCCAGTAAGTGCGGTTAAAACGGGTGCGCCGATCGCGACGCCGAGCGCATATAGGCTAACTAATAATCCAGCAGAGGGTAAGGAAACCTGTAAATCGGCAGCCATTGTAGGAATGAGCCCTACAATGACAAATTCGGTGGTCCCGATAGCAAAAGCGCTGAGCGTTAATGCGAGAAGGGCTAAAGGCATAGTGTTGTTCTCTCCATGACAGTTCTGAGAATGATAGTTCTGAGAAGCACGTATCGTTCGATAGTGGTGTGTTTCGTACTTGTCCCAATGAATAGAGGCGAATTATGCGGAATCTAATAATTGTTAAAAATAGAGGTTTTAACAAATGACTTTTGTGGAATATGCAATAAAATGATTTCAGCTTATGAATGTAGAGAGTAGACATGCTAACCCGATCGGATGATTTAGAAATGTTACTGGCGGTGGTGGATTCAGGGGGATTTTCAGCCGCAGCCGAAGCATTAAACATACAGGTGGCACGTGTGTCGCGTGCGGTGAGTAAGGTTGAGCGTCAGCTTAATGTCTCCATTTTTAATCGAACGACACGTCGGGTAGAGCTTACAGAAGAAGGACGTCAGTTTGTCGATACGGTTAGGCTAGGTTTGATGCAAATCCAACAAGCAGAAGAAGAGGTCATTTCCCGTGGCGATCTGCCCAAAGGTCGGTTGCGGGTCGACGCAGCAAGCCCATTTGTTTTCCATCAATTAGTGCCATTGGTTAAGCCATTTAACGACGCGTTTCCTAACATCCAGTTGGAATTGACGTCGAATGAAGGGTTTGTGGATTTATTAGAGAAGAAAACCGACTTGGCGATTCGGATTGGGCAGCTAAACGACTCTACACTTCACGCGAAACCGCTGGGTAAAAGTGCGTTGTACATTGTTGCTTCGCCTGACTACCTCGCCCGACGTGGTATTCCCCAAAAAAATAGTGACCTTTCTGCCCACGACATCATCGGGTTTTCAGGGCCCAAAGTATTAAATCATTGGCCGTTAAAAGGGTTTGAGACGTTAAAACCGAACTTTGTATCCAGTAATGGCGAGACGGTTCGCCAGCTAACTTTAGCGGGGAACGGTATATCCTGCCTATCTGGCTTTATGGTGAAGAAAGACATCGAGGAAGGCCGGCTCATTCCATTGCTTGAATCCGAAAAAATCCCTAACACTGAAAGAGAAAAGATCAATGCTGTGTATTATCGATCGTCGTCCGTCGCTAAGCGTATTTCGGTGTTCATCGATTTTATTCAGCCAAAGCTAACTTTATAAGATAACGGTCGAGTCAATATGGCTTAATTTTTTCATTCTAGGGTTAGGTTTACGCGCCCTAACATATCAGCAAAACTTTGATGATCAGGTATTGCTGACAGCACAGCTTTGTAGTGTTCTTGAAACTGTATGAGGGGTATACCCGTTGCGAGGTCGTGTTGAACAAAAGGCCATGGCACTAAGCGCTCATTCACTAACAATCTAACAAAGTGCTGTCTAGATTCATCGGTTATGAGCTGGACACAAATATTTGCGCCCATCGTGATATGCCCGTAATCTCTCCAGCTTTTCATTCTATGAGTGTCGTAACCTTGCTCGGAAAGCAGCCCAAGTACGGAAAGTAAACCCGCCACCGCACCATCATGACCAAAATAAGCTGTGATGCCCGTATTAACATTCGAATGAAGAGTTTCGACCATATCGAATAGAATGGGCTGACACAGCACAGGCTGACAATTTTGATTTTGGTGAGCATTCCCAAAATAGTAATAGTATTCCCAGAGCACCATATCACGCAGCCAGCTATAGATCTCGGTCCCTTTTTCCTTCAACAATGCCTGTGCAAAGACGCCGGCTATTTTTCCATCGTCTTCAGTGATCGAGTCTTTCTCTATGAAGAGTTCTTTCTCTAAGGTCATTTCTTCTTGCTGAACCAAGCGATACAAGCAATACAGAAATTCGCTGGCATCTTCTTTTGAATCCACGTCTATAAAATGACGAGCCATGTTTACGACTCGGTTAGGGGATAAAGTGGAATGAAACTCAAGATCTGGTTGCCGAGCCCGATTAATTGCGGGTTTAAGGTAACGATGAAAGAACAAGTTGAGGTGGTTACTCTCGTGTTCATCGTGAGGGTTAACAAAGAAGCGAGCTGATGTGCCTTTATCGTGATGAGTGAATCGTCTGTTTTTAGCTGCGCCTTCACAAAAGGCATCTTGAGTTTGATTCGCCCGAAATACCTGCGAAGTCCCTGTTGTTAACTCGATCGAATGATTTCTGAAGCTACCCGCAATTCGATATCCAATGCCGAGAGCCTCCGTATACCCTCTCGAAGACAGCTGCCCTTCTTTATCTTTTGGGTATTTTTCAATGAATGCCTGGATGTACGCCCAAAGCTGGCACCCTTGTTTTGTTAAAGGGTGAGAATGAAAAAGGGGCTTAAGCCTGTTAAACCAAGTTTCTGGGTATTCGTGGTGCTCGGCAGCATACCTACACCCGTGTCGTCCAAAAAAATAGCAGTGTTGCAGCGTGTGTGTTTCTGGAATAGCCAGTTGGGAAGGATAAACCCCAGTATGAACAGGGTAAGGCATGTTATTAGCCAAAACATAGTGCCAATGAAAATGCTTGCCAGCCCATGCTGGAAGTATTGGATTGTTTTGCATGCTCATACTTACTTTATCCCGAGGTTAAGAAAAATCTTGAGGCATTTGATGGAAGCCAGTCAGCTTCTTAAAAGCAAGCCCGATGACTTGTTTTTCCGGGAATTGTTCTTGTGTTTCAACAATCACCTCCTGACTGTCTGATAATTCAACGAGGTATTGATAAAAATTGCCCAAATAAGAAACGGACTGGATGATGGCAGTGAAGTTAGCTTCTGTTTCTGGGACAACTTTCAACTCTTCAGGGCGGCAGAATACACAGCAAATATCTTCAAGATTGCCGTTAAGTTTTGCAGGGAAAGACGTGTGTATTTTATCCCCGTTCGTGAGCTCTATAGTCGATTTATCGAGCAGTTTTCCCCGTATAAACACCGCTCTGCCAATGAAGTCGGCAACAAATGCATTAATGGGCTCTTGATAAATGTTTTCGGGAGTGCCGACTTGGACGATGCTCCCTTTGTACATCACTGCAATGCGGTGAGAAATATCCAGTGCTTCTTCTTGGTCATGGGTAACATAAATTGCTGTAATACCTAGACGCCGTTGAATATCCCTTATCCCTCTGCGCAGGCTAACCCTAAGCTTTGCATCTAGATTACACAGGGGCTCATCTAACAAGAGTAAAGGTGGATCAATTACTAATGCTCTGGCTAAGGCGGCTCTTTGCTGCATACCGCCAGAGAGCTGTGAAGGGAATTGATGAATGGAATCCGATAACCCCACTAAATCCAGCACTTCGGCTACTCGGCGAGTGACTTCCTGTTTACTTACTTTTCTTTGATGTAGACCGTAAGCGACATTGTTGAATATGTTTTTTGTCGGCCACAGTGCGTAGTTTTGAAAGACGAACCCTATGTCTCTTTTCCAAGCAGGAATATGAATAACGTTTTTTTGATTAAAACGGATCTCACCATTAGACACGGTGTTGAAACCCGCGATAGCTCTTAACAGTGTTGTTTTGCCACAACCAGAGGGACCTAAAAGTGTAAACAACTCGCCGGGGTCTATGGTTAGTTCAACATTTTCTATGGCAGGAACGCCATCAAATTCAACGGAAGTGTTGTCAATCGTTACTCTCAATGGTTGAACAGCTTGATGAGGCATAGGGATATTCCTAACGTTTTTTGAACACAAAGTAGAGTGGGAAATAAATGATGACCATCATGATGACGGCGAGCGATGCTGCGATGCCAAAGTTGCTTCCTGGTGCCACGGTGTATTCAAACAACACAGCAGACATGGGGCGCCAAGGAGGACGAAACAAGAGAATAGTGGCACTAAGCTCTGTCACAGATTGCATGAACACGAGCGTAGCGCCAGTGACAGCACCACTTAAAATCATAGGGACAACTATTGTGTAGAAAACTTTTACAGGGTGCGCGCCAAGGCTGGTTGCGGCCTCTTCAAGTGATGGGTGTACTTGATAGAGAGTCGACTCTCCCATTTTAATGGCATAGGGCAGTTTCCTAATTAAGTACGCAATAGTCAGTATCCACCAAGTGCCAGTAAGGGTTAATACCCCGTCGTTAAATGAGTATATGTAGCCGATGGCAAAGACAGTCCCAGGAATAATGTAGGGCAGCATGGTCAGGTTATTGATGACAGGGCTGATAATAGGAAAGCGCTTTCTGACGATAATGTAGGCAATGGTGCTACCGAAAAACAGTGCCATAACAGTAGCAGCACCAGCAGTAGATAAACTGACCCATATTGAATTGAGTTGAGTGTCGTATACGTCATAATAGTTTTGCAGAGTGAATATGCTGGTCACCATCCCTGCTTGCCACTTTAAAAATGAAACAATCAACACAGTGACATGAGGGAGAAAAGCCATGGCAATCATGAAAGTGGCGAGCCCATAAGCAATGCCTTTAATTTTGGGTGTGACGTCTAACAGCGGCGCTTTTTTAACAGAAACAGACGAGAAAGTTTTGGATGCCAGTATCAATCGCTGAAAAGTCAGAAAAAGCGTGGCAACCACCACCATAACAACACTCGCAACACTGGCAATGCTCGTATTACCGCCCACCTCGTTCAGAAACTCTTTGTAGATCAACATTGGGAGGACCTCCATATCGAGTGACAATATGAACGGTGTACCAAAGTCGGAAAAAGCAACCATAGCGGACATATACAAGCCCGTAATCACACCGGGTAAGCAAGAAGGCACCTCAACGGTTAAGAAAGCTTTAAAGTTAGACGCTCCAAGGCTTAATGCTGATTCTCTTAATGATGCGTCTAATCCTTCAAATGAATCAAGAGTGGTTAAAAAAACAATAGGGAAGGCTAACCATATAACGACCCAGATAACGCCGTGTAATCCCATGATCGACCAATCCAAACCAAGCAGTTCGGTGAGCAGTCCTTGTGAACCCAAAAGCATTCTCCAAGAATATGCCCCCAAGAATGGTGGAGCGACGGAAGCCATCGCTATGGCTATGATGATTAGCTTTCTGTACTTCAAGTTGTACCTTGCGACTAACCAAGCAAGGGGAACCGCTAACGCAGTCGCAAAGAAGGCAGAAACAAAGGTAACGATAAGGCTATTAGATAGCGCACTTAGGTATCGAGATTTACCAAAAAAATCTGAATAAGCCTGCAATGACCAACTTTCCATTTGGTCGCTAAACGTTAAATACGCATCTTCTTGGTGAGAAATCAAAACGCGTTGTTTTGCCACTTCAATCTCGAAAGGCACCTTACGTTTCAATTCTTGCCCAAAATTGAGTTGGTTGACCACGGTTTGTTTAATAACAAATTGCCCTGAAGGGCTCACTAAGAACAGGCTTCTTTGTCCCGTTTTTTTCGCAGATTCTATCGGTTCGTTTAACGTAAGTTGAGTCTGTGTTTCCGTTAATCTTTCAATGTCTATTTTCAGCTCATTTCTAGCGAGAGAAATAGCGGTGTTAGTTGATGATAATTTCTGAAATTGCTCTAAATCGTCATTTACCAATGCAAGTTTTGTCGGGGTTACTTCAATGGTAAAAACCCCGCCGTCCCGTTGGAACGACGTCGTTAATATCCATAGTTGAGGCAACACGATAAATACTATCGCCCCAAAAATGCAGAAGTATGTATAGGTTTTCCATGCCGTTATCTTCATTACACCAATTACACCAATTACACCAATTACACCAATTACACCGCTATTACGTCTGGACTAGAAATGCGCAAATATCTATTTCTCAAGAGCTTCAATTCTCAAGAGCTTCAATTCTCAAGAGCTTGAATTCTCAAGCGCCTTATTTCTCAAGAATTTTGGTGAACCGCGCGTTCACTATGCTTTGAGGTTCCTTCGCAGGAAACAAAGGTAACTCACCAAGTTTAGGAAGACCGACAGGGGGTTTTACATCTGTTCTGACTGAACGGCGATTGATGGTTTTAACTGCGATTTCTTGCCCCTTAACACTGCCAATGAACGCCATCAGTTTTTTAGCATCTTGAGCATTAGGTGCGTTTTGAACTAACCCGTATGCATCAACTTGAACCGTTAAAGCATCCGTTGGATAAATCATTTTTACGGGCAGACCTTGTGCTTCCCATTTTGCGCCGAGATCTTCATTGATCCATCCCGCTGCGGCTTCCCCATCCTTCACACCATTGAACATAGGTGTCGACCCAGGTACTGCTTTAGCCGTTTTAATTAATTGAGTGGTGAAATCCCAACCCATTCCGTTGGCAAGACCAGCGACAATGGAGTATCCCGTGCCTGAATGGTTAGGGTTGGCGAGCAGTAATCCGCCTTTTTTAGACCAATCTGTATCGAGCAAAGAGGCGACAGTAGTAGGGTATTCAGAAGGTTTGACTAAGTGGGTGTTTACCAATAACGGCTGGGTAAATACCGTAAATGCGTGCCATCGGCTGTCGCCATCTTTGATCATGGCCATTTTGTCAGCGTCCAGCGTAGAGGCTTGATATAAATCGGCATTAATGTCGTAACTTTGAACGGGTCCGCCAAACGTTAAATCGGCAGCGGGGTTGGATTGTTCAGCCCGAACTCGCTGGAACATTTCTCCCGTTCCCAACACAACAACATCGATTTTGATATCGCCATTTATTTTTCGAAACTCCTTAAAAAGTGGTTCGTATATTTCTGGTCCGTGCGCGGTGTAAACAACAACGTTTCCACCAACAGATATCGCTGAATAAAAAAATAACAGCGAGGTGAGTATCTTGGTCATTAAGTGTGTCTTTTCCATGTGGCTCTATCCTTAATCTTCCGTTTTCATGATCAATGCGAATAGGGCGGAGTATTTCCAGACGAATTCACATTGTTAGGGGCATTCCATTCAAACTTATGAGCTACAACACAACTGCTTTAATTTAGCCATATCAAATATGATTACACGGTTCAATAAGACGAAGAGTGCATATTGATATACTGTGAATTGCTCAATAATTGAACGCTCGCAAGCGATTAAATCACATCAATGGATTTAATCTGACACACGAATATTTCGCATTTGTGTGATTTTTATTATGTGTTTCTCACAATTAAGTCAGATAAAAGAGAAAGGAGGTGGAGGCATTGGGTAGAAAGCGCTGCGCTAATTTTTGCTGCTGTACTCTTCAGATAAGAGTGAGAGTAGAGCAGCTAAAGGGGGATCAAAGCAGAATATTCCGAGTAATTTCTATGGTAATTTTGGGCTTAGCAACGCTGATCTTGTATTTGGTACGCCGTGAAATTTTTATCCTCTTCATCTTCAAAATATTCATCACTTAACACCATAGATTGAATGCGATCGAGGCGGAAATGGCGGAAGTCTTTCCTTTTTTCGCACCAGCTAACCAATAGCCAAACGGGGCTAAAAAATATAAGCGCAAGCGGGCGTAGCGTTCGGGAAGTTGTTTTTTTGTTATCGTCGCAGTAGTGGATGTCGATTTTTCGTTTTTCGCGTATGCACTCGCGGAGGTCGGAGAAACTGATGCTCCACGGGAGAATCGCTTCACTTGGCATGGAGTAGGTGGTGATTTGTTGATATTCGCCTTGAAGCTGAGCCGGTAAGATCGCCTGAATTTTTTCAAGAGCGCTCGTCGCTTTCAATGCAAAGGGATCATCGGTCCATTGACGTACCATACTGATGCCAAGACCAATCGCTTCCAGCTCATCAATATCAAAGGTAACAGGGGGCAGGTAGTATTTCTTATCGATGATGTACCCCACACCCGCTTCGCCATAAATCGGTGCGCCCGACGTGACCAGATCTTGAATGTCTCGGTAAACAGTGCGAGTACAGATTTGAAATTCCTCAGCAATTTGCTGTGCAGTGACGGCGCGATGGCGGCTTCTAAGATAATGAGCCATTTTTAATAGCCTATCTGCTCGTCTCATTCTTTTGCTCCTGCGTAGAAATAGTCTTTATCGCGATCATTGAACTTTGCCTTGAGGAATTAGCTCAGTAATGCACCCTTGGGTAGGTGAGTATATTAAATTAACCCTACTGACACCATGCTGTCAGTAGGGTGTCGTTATGCTCTATTCCACTCACCCAAAATAGGAATAGAAGTGATGAAAAGAACAGCCGTTAACCCATGGAATTGGTCTCTGAATTTTGGTTACAGCCAAGCGGAAATTATTGAGGGCGTAGCCCGTCAGCTAAATTGTGCAGGACAAACCGCCGTGGATGCAGAAGGTGCGCCGCAACACATTGGGGATATGCGGAATCAGATCGCATTGGCAATGGATAACCTTGAAACGGTACTAAAAGCAGCAGATATGGGGCTTGAAAATATTACTCAACTGCGCGTCTATACCACTGATGTGGATGAAGCGATGAAACATTTCGATATTCTCGGAATGCGAATGGGGCCAGTAAACGCAGCGCCCCCGATGACGCTATTAGGTGTTACCCGACTTGCGCTGCCTGAGCTGCTATTTGAAATAGAAGCAATAGCCGCAGACTAATGTTTCTGGCAGTAGGCTATTGAATAACAGCCAAAACATTCTCATTGCTAAGCAAACCAATATCAATTGAATCGCAGAGTAGGCATTGCTTTTCCTTCTTTGTTAGAATCCACAACAAGATATTAACGAGCAAGGGTTTACATTATGAGAATGTCTTTTTTGATTGTCGCCATGAGTTTTGTACTTGGCGGCTGTGCCAAAACGTGGGAAGGCGTTAAAGACGATTCGTCCGAGATTTGGAAAGAGACAAAAGAAACCATCCACGAAGCGACTGAATAACAGGCTCGTTTTCAATTGGATTATCATAAAGCAGCGTATTTTGAATACGCTGCTTTTTTGTTGGAAAACATTTCTGAGAGAAAAACACAGAACAAGTCAGCGGCTTTGTTCCATATTAAATAGCGTTGTCTCTCGCTACACTGCTGCGCATTATACTAACGGAGTTAAACAATGAGCGCATCAGACATTAAGATAAAATGGGGCATTGCAGGGTTAGGAAATATCGCGACGCGCTTTGCTACCGCCTTAACACAGCATTGTGATAATGCAGAACTGTATGCAGTGGCAGCCAGAGACCAAAATCGAGCTCAAGGCTTTGGAGAGAAATATGGTTGTGATACATGTTATGGCAGCTACGAAGCGTTAGCAAAAGATCCGAACGTACAAGCCATTTATGTGGCGACGGTCCACCCCTACCATCAACCTTTAACAGAATTGTTCCTTAAACATAGAAAACATGTCCTAGTGGAAAAACCGGCTTTTACGAATGTGGCAGATTGGCTTGCCATGAGCGCATTAGCAAAACAACAGGGCGTTTTGCTATTAGAAGCCATGAAAACGGTGGCGTTTCCCGCATACCAAGAGTTGAAGAACTATCTAGTAGATAACCAAATTCAACTTACTTCGATAGAAGCGGGTTTTGGTAATGAGCACGATTTTGATCCAGACTTGTTCATTTTCAATCACGAGCTGGCGGGTGGGACGACATTGGATGTAGGCGTTTACGGTTTATGGCTGTTCTGCGACTTGTGTGACACACTCAATGTTAAGATTTCCGCACCAGCCGTTAAAATGTTTACCTCTTTTGCGCAGTCCAAAGTGGATGAAGATGCACTCTTCCAATTTGATGGTGCGATAAGCGGGATGATCTCTGCTTCCATTGTAAAAAATCTACCCCGTGATGCGGTATTAAAAGGCAGGAATGTGACTATTACCATTCACGACAAATGGTGGAACCCGAGCCATATCAGTATCGAAACTCAAAATGAGCGTTTTTCTATAGACCACCCTATAAAAGGGAATGGGTTTGAATACGAGATAGAACACTTTTCACAGCTCTTGTTAGATGGAATGATGGAGTCTGCGATTTTAAAACCACACGTGACCGAGCAGGTTCTGTCGATTATGGATCATGGTTTAGTAGACGCGGGTTACGCGCACTTAACGCAGAGATGAAGCCTGTAATACAAAGAAAAAGATGGAATGGAAAACCTTAAACGCAAACTCGATATCTACGAACGGCTATTTAGCACTTATGGTCCTGGAGTGTCGGAATGTCAGATAAGTGAACTGGCGGCTCTCTTGCACGTCAGTGAGCGGCACGTTCAAACGCTGTTGAAAAAAATGGTGGCGGCAAGGTGGATCGAGTGGGCAGCGCAATCTGGTCGAAACAAAAAAGCGCAGCTATCTTGCCTTATTGAACCGATAGAAGCGTGTTATGAAATTGCGACTCCTTTGGCTGATTCCGGTAACGTAGAGCAGCTTCTTAATGTGCTGTCTTTCGGGGGCAGAGATCCTCAAAAAGAGCTGGAAGCTTACCTAGCGCAATCGCAAGAAGCCATTCAACGCATCGCTTATATCCCTTTTCATCGAGAGCTAGAAAGGTTACACCCGTTCAGTTCTTTGCGCCGTACGGAACGTTTTTTGGTGACTCAAATCTGCCAGCGATTAACGTCTACCCACAACGGCAAGTTAGAAGGTGACCTTGCCTATCAATGGCGTAGCAATTCCAGCGCAACATGCTGGCATTTTCAAGTTCGCAGCGGTGTACATTTTCATGATGGAAGTTTGCTGAGTGCTCAAGATGTGGTGACATGTTTGCAAGCTCTCGTTTCAACTCAATATTGGGCGCGTTTGTATCGGCACATAGCGAGTGTGAAGGCGACATCGAACGAGCTAATAGAAATCACGCTGAGTGAGGCAGATTGGCATTTACCTCGGTTGCTTTCACGAGCGGAAGCATCAATATTTAAGCTGCCTTCCAGTGAACGCTTGGTAGGGTCTGGCGCTTTTTCTCTTGATGTATTTTCATCGAAAATGCTTAGGCTTGGTCGGAATGACCGATACAGTCACAGCACAGCCATACTGAAACGAGTAGAGTTGTGGGTTTATCCAGATTGGGCGAAAAGCAAAAGCTGCGCAGTAAACCAAGTGTGCCTACAAATGCCTGATCAAACCCAATCCATTGAAAGCCAAAAACCGTCTACATTTTTAAAAGTTAAAAACACCTCGGAAGACCGACTCTTCAGTGAAGGTTCGAAAATCAGCAGCGAAGATACATCGGAATGCCAAGCGCTAAGTTTTGCTGTTTTAAACACAAACGGTGAAAATCACACAGTTGAAGTTGTTCCATATGGGCATTACCACCAAGATTTCGAACAGGCTTTTTGCAGCATTATTGATGAGAACGATACGTTTATTTCGTGGTTGTCTTTCTTCTGTTTATACCCATTTCGCTTAGATTGTTTTCAGAACGATATTGACGGAATACGTTCGCAAGCAAATCATGCCGAAGCACTGGAAGAGTTAGAAGCGCTAAAAGCCAAAGCAAAAGCACTCGGAATGGTGGTGGAATTGAAGCAAGAATCGTTCAGTTTAGCGGTTTCTAAAAACATTAAGAATACACAAGTGAACGGGTTTGGCTGGTGTGAGCTGGGCGATATCTGGATTTCGGATCTGCCGTTAGAATGGTAGATAGACATAGCCTCTTCGTTATACATATCCTATCCGTCATACGGAATTTAAGGCAGTAGGGAAAATGAACGATTCATCTGAACAGCGATTAAAACACTTTCTGGAGCGAGTCGTGCCGAATATTCAGTACGACACCCATGATCTTCAGCAGTTTTCCTTTGCTGATTACCAAGAGAAACAGTCGATTTTTTCGGTGGGTGATAACGTTACGGATGTACATTTTTTACTGCAGGGTGTTGGTCGTTATTATTATCTCGATTTGGAAGGGGTGGAGCGAAATAAATCCCTAGTGAAAGCGGGCGGCGCATTTACTAGTGTTAGCTCGTTGGTCGCGAATGCCCCAAGCCCTTTTTACGCTGAAACCATCACACCATGCAGCCTAGCCTCTATCCCTTATTCTTCCCTTGTATCTTTGTCGGAAAAACATCCCTATTGGAACGCCTTTGTAAGAAAAATCTATGAGCAATTGGTTCTGAAGAAAGAACGTCGAGAGGCGGAATTTTTGCTATTGGATGCTAAAACACGCTACCAAAACTTCCTAAGCGAGTTTTCGGAAGAAAGCCATCTTATTCCATTACGTCATGTTGCTATGTACCTAGGTATTACGGACGTGACGCTTTCACGGATCCGCAGAGAATTGGGCTTAACATAAGTTAAGGCTTGCCACTTTTCTAACAAGTAGACTGCAACTCCTCATTGAATTTTTAGGATACGCAGATGAAAAAGCTACTTCCCCCCTATTTATTTGTGCTGACGGTTTTCGCGATGGGTGCTGTTTGTTGGTACTCAAATTCACCTCACTTAATCGCCATGCCTTATTCATTTCTAGGTTTATTGTTTGTTGCTTTTGGTATTGCCCTCGCGGGTAGAAGTAGCGCTTTGTTTCGCAAAGTTGGAACCAACATAATGACGTTTGATGAACCGGGAAAGCTGGTAACAACGGGCGCATTCAAATTCACCCGAAACCCTATGTACCTTGGGTTCTCCATTGCGTTATTTGGATTTGCTGTTTTATTCGGCGCGGCCATCTCATCTTTTGTGTTGGTTGTGTTCTATGTGGTTGTTTCGGATCGGTGGTATATCGCTTATGAAGAGCGAGAAATGGTCAAGAAATTTGGTGAAGAATACAGCCTATATCGAAATTCTGTGAGGCGTTGGATCTAACCCGAGCTCTGGTTAACCCAAAAAGTTGCTGATTTAGCGTGTAAGAAATACGGGGAAAATGCGTGCCACTTCATGCTAATCCCCTCAGTTTGCATGAATTATTCTGTTAAGGTTTACCAGCTTATTTGGTGAGTAAACAGGTAAGTTTTAAGAAAAAGAAGTACTGAGAAAACACAATGACTGTAGAGATAAGATCCGCATTATTAAAAGATATAAACCAAATTGCCCAAATACATGTGGATTCTTGGGGCGTGGCGTTTGAAGGCTTAATGCCTCAAGGGTACATATCGGGTTATACCCTTGATGTGAGAAGAAAAGAATGGAGAAGCATTATTCAAACGGAAAGTGAATGCGTTATTGTTGCTGAGCGTGACCAGCAAGTGGTCGGCTTTTTATCCTACTACATCAATCCCACCCATTCGGACGTTATCGAATTAAGCAAGCTCTACCTTTCCCCTTATCTATACCGACAAGGTGTCGGAACACAGTTGATGAATGCGTTTAATCAAGTGGTAAAAGCAGAGGCTATCAAACGTATCTCTCTTTACGTTCTAGACAGTAACCAATCGGCAATGAAGTTCTATCAAAAGCTTGGTTTTGTTGAAACTGGTGAATTCGAAAAAACGGAATACGACGGAGAAACCATCATTGATATTCGGCTTATGAAAACGTTAACGAGTTAAGTTTTATCGTTATTTTAAGAGGCAAGCTAAATTGAAATAGTAACCCCCCTCTGTATCGAGGTTGTTAAACATACCCCTCCCCAATTTAAGAACCAGCCGAGCTCTTTAGGTATCCAATTTAACGCGAATACTGAAACTTCAGGCTGTGAAGCTGGTTCAAATCCCGTTGAGCTAATGCTGCAATGGCTACAAGTGTCACCTATTTAAGTTGTTGAAAATATTTACTTTTGTTTTGTTTCTGTAGTTTTACTGTTATGAGCTGTAAGGAAAAGGTCAAGTCGTCTCAAATAAGAGTCATGCGTTTAAGGCATTATTTGAGGGATTTTGGCGAGCTTTAACAGATCGTCGTAACTCAGCCAATAAGCAAAAACAAAATAGGGTAGGACGTGGAAAATAGAACGGATTGGGTCGATTACGCAAAAGGTATAGGTATTCTACTTGTAGTGTATGGGCATGTGGCGAGAGGGTTGTTCAACGCCAATATAGATATGCCTACTGCGTTTTACCATATGGCAGACAGCGTGGTTTATAGCTTTCACATGCCGCTATTTTTCTTTTTGTCAGGGTTGTTTTTTTACCGTTCGTTTTCCAAGCGAGGTGCTAAGAAACTGATGTTCAGCAAGGTGGACACCATTTTCTACCCGTACGTTTTGTGGTCTTTATTGCAAGGCAGTATTGAAGCCGTTTTATCGAACTACACTAACGGGAATGTGTCTTTCAGTGATGTATTTGCGTTGCTTTGGGAGCCAAGAGCCCAGTTTTGGTTCTTGTATGCGCTTTTCTTTGTGTTTCTAGTCAGCTCTGTCGTGTATTCCATCGGCTCTAAAGCGTTGGGGATGGGGCTTTTTGTCGTCACGGTATTGCTGTATGTATTTGCTTCATTTTTGCCAGACGTCACTCTTATTAACTTCTTAACTCAAAATCTAGTGTTCTTCTTTTTAGGAATAATCTTCACTCAGTACGCTTTAGATCGCTTCTTTAAATCTGGTGCGGCACTGGGCGTTACGTTAATTTTATTTGCCTTTATTCAGTGGGTGTATCACGGCTTATGGGGTATGGATTACAGTCAGAGAGGGGCAGAATCACTGATTGTTGCTATTTGCTCGATAGCGTTTGTCACGTCACTATCCATCACGATATCTAAAGGATCCTTTGGGTTTTTGAAAACGCTAGGAGTAGCGTCGATGTCGATTTATGTTATGCATATATTGGCCGGCAGTGGCGTGAGAGTGGTGTTAACAAAAGGGATGGGTATTGAGTCTGCACCGGTGCATTTGATTGTTGGTATGGCAGTGGCCACATTGGCTCCTTTAATTGCGCACAAAGTCATTGAGGCGTTTCGTATTCCTTATATCTTGTCTGCACCTATTTCTCGCCGTTTTCAACCCCGTAATCATTGAGGCGTTTTGTCACACGAAAACCCAGCAAAACCAATTTCGCAGGTATTAACGTTATTGATAGATGTAAATAAAAACACGCTCAATATGCAGGATTCAGAGCTTTAGCTCCTTCTCTATTTTAAAGAGTGATTTTGCTGGCCATTTCCTACTGAGAAGCGAATCGCAAGGTTTATATGGATTTACCCAATTCCGTTTTTTATTCCATATAATTCATTTAGTTACTACTTCTTGGTTGCACTGAATGATGAAAAAAATAGCGGCGTATACACTGACTTTTTCCTTTGTGGCTTTTCTGCTGGTGGGGAGCAAACTTGATTGGTTTGCATCAAGTAACCCAGATTCGTTTCCTAAATTGCCTGAAGCGCCTGATTTTAGTGTATCGAGTGAATTTGATGGGAAATGGGTAGGGCGTCGGATCAACGAATCGAACAGCAGCTTATGCGAGCCAACAACAATAGAAGGCGAAGTGGTTGATGGGCTGGTCACCTTTGTTCTCACATACAACGGAACACCGCTCAAAGGCTGGGTATCAGACAACAAAGATCTGACATTGTATGCAAGCCATAGCCAATGGGATTATCGATTTTCTGGCAAGGTCACGAGCGACAAAATTCAAGGGAAATGGAATCTGAACAATGGTCCTTGCCACGGAGTTTGGTATCTCGAAAAGATCGCATAATTGCTTAAGCTTGCCCTTTCGCTCACTCAATGCTTGAATCTACGCGCCACAACCCATATCTAATCTTTGTCTCAACACATAATAAGGAATACAGATGTTTGGAAAGTTAAAGGCGTCATTAGGTATTGGTGCAGCGAAAGTGGATACGGTGTTGCACAACATGAGCCTTTCTCAAGGTGAAACGTTAGAAGGGACCGTTCATATTCAAGGCGGTGATGTTGAGCAACAAATTGATGCGATAAAACTGAAACTTTGCACACAAGTAAAAGTGGAATCAGACAGCGGCACAAGCTACCCATCATTTGTGTTGGGGCATCTCCAAGCGGTGGAGCCTTTTGTTATTGGCCCGGGTGAAGAGAAACAAGTCAATTTTGAACTTAAGCTTCACGACGAAACGCCAGTGACTGCGTTGAATGCACTAAACAACCTATGTCATGTTTGGGTTGAAACAACGTTGGATATTGATTTTGCTATCGACCCTAAAGACCGAGATCTTGTGGAAGTGAAACCTCTTCCAGTCGTGTCTAGCGTGATATCTGCTATTGAATCAGCAGGGTTTACGATGGTAAAAGCAGACGTTGAAAAAGGTCATTTACGCGCGAACACATTCCAGTCGCACTCCGGTTGTTATCAGGAAATTGAATTTCGCAACAATGGATTTGTGACCAGCAAAGAGATCGAACTTTCATTTATTCTAGACGGCAACGTAGTTCATTGTTTAGCGGAAGTTGACCGCGCAATGAGCCTTCGTGGGGATCAATATGTGTCCTTCACCCTAAACCGAAACGCTTCCGCACAAGAAGTGCAAGCTGCAGTATCGCGCGTTCTTTCTGTGTAGTTAGGCATGGGCGAAAAAGACAAGGCTTAATTATACCAATCGTAGTAAG
>NZ_BFAQ01000032.1:124628-156494 GCF_002933855.1 Vibrio penaeicida | reverse complement strand
AAACAAGCTCAAGCAAATGCAAGCGACGATTCGGATTCAAACGAGCCAGCAGCAGCGCCTATTGAAGAAGACCCAAAAAAAGCTGCAGTTGCCGCTGCTATTGCAAGGGCGAAAGCGCGCAAGGCTGAACAACAAAAACGTAATCAATCTGAGGAAAATGATTAGTGGCATTTTTTATTGCTAGCTCTCCGCACGCACGTAATCGACGCAGCACACCCGATCTAATGAGGTGGGTAGCTTTGTGTGCGCTACCAGGACTTGTCGCTCAAACATACTTCTTTGGTTGGGGCACGCTCATTCAGCTTGTGCTTGCCATTGGCTTAGCGATAGGTTTCGAAGCAGCCGTGATGTTGGTGAGAAAGCGCAACCCTGTGTCGGCTCTTCGTGATTACAGTGCCGTCGTTACGGCTTGGTTATTAGCAGTTGCCATCCCTCCTCTAACCCCTTGGTGGATGCTCGTTATCGGTATTTTCTTTGCCATCGTGATTGCAAAACATTTATACGGTGGCTTAGGGCAGAATATTTTTAATCCCGCGATGGTTGCCTACGTTGTACTGCTGATTTCTTTTCCAGTCCAAATGACAAGTTGGCTATCACCTTTAAGTATCAGCCCATTTCAGGTCGATTTCCCTGATGCCTTGTCACTCATCTTTACCGGTTTCAATCATGATGGTTTCTCTCTTCAGCAGGTAAGAACGGGCATAGATGGTATTACAATGGCAACCCCATTAGACACCATTAAAACATCGTTGCAATCAGGTCTAACACTGGGTGAAATCACCCAAAAGCCTCAGTTTTCAGGCATTGCAGGTACAGGATGGGAATGGGTAAACCTTGCTTATCTTGCGGGTGGACTGGCATTAATAAAGTTACGAATAATTCAATGGTATATCCCTGCTGCATTCTTAGGGTCATTGGTATTAATGTCGCTTGTTTTTACTCTTCTTCTTCCAGGAGAAACCGCCCCTGTTATTATGCAGTTATTATCCGGTGCAACGATGTTGGGTGCATTTTTCATCGCCACAGATCCTGTATCTGCGTCAACAACCGTACGGGGTAGATTGCTTTTTGGGGCCATAATTGGTGCTTTGGTTTTTATTATTCGCGCATGGGGAGGCTTCCCAGATGGTGTTGCTTTTGCCGTATTACTCGCCAATATGTGTGTTCCTCTCATCGATTACTATACCAAGCCACGAACGTACGGGCATAAGGGGTAAACATGCTGAATGCGATTAAAAAAAATGGCGCTGTTCTTGCCATGTTTGCCTGTGCCTCTACAGGATTGGTTGCCATCACTAACGCCTTAACCAAATCGACCATTCAAGAACAAGAACAAGCACAGCTGATGTCGGTTCTCAACGAAGTCGTGCCATCAAACATGCACGACAATCAACTCTTTTCTGCTTGTATGATCATTGAATCACCAGCGCTTGGTCCCGATCCTGTCCATGCTTATGTTGCATCCAAACAAGGTGAGGTCTCAGCGTATGCTGTAGAAGCGATTGCACCCGACGGCTACAATGGAAAAATCAAACTGATTGTAGGTATTTCCTCTACCGGTGAAATTTTGGGTACGCGTATTCTTTCTCATAAAGAGACTCCTGGATTAGGTGACAAAATTGACCTTCGAATATCGGATTGGATTCTCTCTTTTAATGGTAAATCCGTGACCGGCCCTGAAGACACTGCTTGGGGAGTCAGAAAAGACGGTGGTCAGTTTGATCAATTCACAGGCGCTACAATTACACCTAGAGCCGTGGTAAAAGCGGTGAAACAAGCGGTTTGGTATGTAACCCAGAACCAACAAAAAATTAGTTCGATGCCATTCAACTGTGGGAGCGATTCATGACAGATCACAAAACTCTGATAAAGAATGGGATCTGGGAAAATAACCCAGCATTAGTTCAGCTTCTTGGCTTATGCCCATTGCTTGCGGTTTCATCTACTGTGACCAACGCATTAGGGCTTGGGCTAGCAACTTTGCTTGTTCAGGTTGGCTCAAATGTCGTGGTATCCCTAGTGAGAGACTACGTACCTAAAGAAGTGCGCATACCGGTTTTCGTTATGATTATCGCGTCGCTCGTTACCTGTGTTCAGCTACTAATGAACGCTTATGCCTATGGACTTTACCTCTCACTCGGTATTTTTATTCCCCTCATCGTAACCAACTGCATCATCATTGGTCGTGCAGAAGCGTTTGCCTCTAAAAACCCTGTTTTACCTTCCGCGTTAGATGGGTTTTGGATGGGAATGGGAATGATGCTTGTGCTCGTGGTGCTTGGTGCGATGCGTGAAGTTATAGGCAACGGTACTCTATTTGACGGTGCGGATATTTTGCTTGGGTCATGGGCGACTGTTTTGCGTATAGAAGTGTTCCAATTTGATAACAGTTTCTTACTGGCACTTCTTCCACCCGGTGCATTTATTGGTGTAGGATTTTTGATTGCAGCCAAGAACTTAATAGACAAACAACTGGAGTCGCGCCAACCAAAAGAAGAAAAGCCAGAAATTGAGCGAGCGCGAGTGACTAATGCATAAACGTAAGTGTATAAGAATAAGTGCGTAACACTAAGTATATGAAAGATAAGCGCATAAAGATAAGCAAACAAGAATACCTAGATAAAAGTACTGGAAGCAGCCTTAAATGAATCAACCTATATCAAAAAAAGAAAAAGTAGAGGCTATAGTCAATATTCTTGATGACCTCTACCCTGAAGTCCCCATCCCTTTAGATCACAAAGATCCCTATACTTTGCTCGTTGCTGTTTTATTGTCAGCACAATGCACGGATGAACGTGTAAACCAAATCACACCTAAGCTATTCGCTCGTGCAGATAATCCATATGACATGGTGAAATTGAGCATTGAAGAGATAAAAGAAATCATCAAGCCTTGTGGCTTATCTCCTATGAAATCTAAAGGGATATGGCACCTTTCCGATATGATCATCAAGCAACACGGTGGTGAGGTACCTAAGGACTTTGACGCTTTAGAAGCGATGCCTAGCGTAGGACATAAAACGGCATCTGTGGTTATGGCTCAAGCTTTCAATGTTCCCGCTTTTCCAGTCGATACCCACATACACCGGCTCATGTACCGCTGGGGACTGTCTAACGGAAAAAGCGTTGAACAAACTGAGCGTGACGGAAAACGTCTTTTCCCAAAAGAGAAATGGAACGATCTACACCTCCAGATTATCTACTACGGCCGTGAGTACTGCCCTGCAAGAGGGTTCGATTTAGACAAATGTATTATTACTAAACAGTACGGGCGCAAAAGCTTCATCAACGAAGTCTTGAAAGAGAAGCTTAAGAAGAGTAAGTAACTGCTCTTAGAAGATGAAAAGTGACAGAAAAAGGGAGTAGTAATTACTCCCTTTTTAACGGGTTTTAAATATGGATGACTTGGTCACAAAGCTTTTTCAGTGCAACCTTATCGTGGCTGATCAAGATTAGAGTAAACTTCAGTTCCGCTCCCAATTCGACCAGTAACTTTATCGTATTAGCCGCCGTAATTGGGTCTAATCGAGACGTCGGTTCATCAGCAATAAGCAACTTAGGTTTCATAAGCAATGCTCTAAGAATCGCAAATCGCTGAAGCTCGCCACCAGACACCTGCGTAATTTTCCTTTCAAGAACACTGGCATTTAAGTTCAACCTATCCAGTAACCTCTGCACGGTTTTATCGTCAAACTCTACAAGCTGTTTTAGGTCTTGCAATAGTGAGTTTAAGTTTACCGCTCTAGACAACGCACTTGGGGGATCTTGATATAACTTTAGTGCCTGCCCTTTTTCGATACTCTGATGATGAATAATTTTTCCTTCAGTCGGTGGGATAAGACCAAGCAGTATATCCGCTAGAGTGGATTTTCCTTTCCCACTGTCGCCGCTGATTCCAACCACAGACTGCTCGGAAACATCAAAACTTAAATCCGAAAACAATGCTTTCCCTTTTCTTACCATTTTCAAAGAATCAGCCGAAATAAGAGGTGAAAAGTCATTGCGCTTTTCTCTATATGCCCAATTCTTCGGGTGCGCCGCAATCAAGGACTTTGCGTATTCAGACTGAGGAGAAGCGATAACTTTTTCTCCCTCACCACGCTCCAATACCACGCCTTTACGCATAACAATCACTTCGCCTTGCAAAGATTCGGCGAGTTCGATGTCGTGAGTAATAACAAGTACCGCCCCTTTCTTTTTATGCGCTTTTAACTGCTCACCAATTTGCTTTTGGCGACTGGCATCCAAACCTTTTGTCGGTTCATCTGCGATCAGCAGTTTTCCGCCAGCTTGTGTGGCACACAAATACGCAACACGTTGCGCCATGCCGCCAGAAAGTTCGCTTGGTAACTTGGTTTCATCTCCGGAAAGTTGTACGCGCTTAAATGCGTCTGAAAGTCGATCTTCCACAGCAGCAGTGTCAATGGCATTAACCAACTGATCCACCTCCTTAACTTGCTCGCCAGCGTTCATCAAGGGGCTTAACGCAAACCAAGGTTCTTGCGGTAATACCGACACTTTTTTACCCCATAAAGCCTCTCGCTCTTTCGTACTTCGTGCCGATTGAGCGCGATCGAAGAGCGTTATCTCTCCGTTATAAGACAAGCCTTCAGGAAGGTTACCTATGATGGCATTCGCTAACAGGCTTTTACCCGACCCTGTTTCACCAAGGATAATAAGTGCCTCTCCATCTTTGACGTTAAAAGATACAGGATCAACTAATACTCCTTCAGAACTCGAAATCGACAAGTTCTGAACATCGAGCAAACATGTCATGATTTCTCTCCTCTAGCCAGAAGGTGGAATCC
The DNA here is from genome assembly GCF_002933855.1 of Vibrio penaeicida. GTDB lineage: Bacteria > Pseudomonadota > Gammaproteobacteria > Enterobacterales > Vibrionaceae > Vibrio > Vibrio penaeicida_A. The sequence continues at coordinate 151,687 of NZ_BFAQ01000032.1, read as the reverse complement.
CATCACTAGAATAAACACTGCCACAATGGGTTGAGCCAGAACCCAAGGTGCTTGTTGGTAGTATCGAAACAGTTCAACCATCATTAACCCTAATTCAGCCTCTGGCGGCTTTAATCCAACATACAAGAAGCCTATGGACGCAAGAGTAAGAATGGAGTTACCAGCACCAAAACACGCTAAGGTGTACAGATCTTTTTTAAGTTCCGGCCAAAAATGACGCTTAAAAATATAGAAATCAGAAAAGCCGTACAGCTTTGAAGCCTCTACTTCTGGCGAAACAACGAGCCCCATTATTCTCGACCTGACGACACGGAAATACTCAACCCAAAGAATAAGGGAAATAGCGACGTACAGTATCCAAAACGAACCCGGTACAATCGCGCCAAAAAGGAGCACAAGAATTAATCCAGGCATCGCCAAGACAAGGTTCAATACCCAAGATAGACTTCTATCCCACCATCCCCCTTTCCATCCAGCCAAAATACCTGCAATCAACCCAAGAAATGCTGACGTTAAAACGCAAGTTAGTGCCATAAAAAAAGACGTTTGAATGGCCTCGGATAATCGTGCCATATTGCTACGACCATAATGGTCTCTGCCTAATGGTTCCGCCATATCAGGAGCAGCAAATACTAACGTAAGATTTTGCTGGTAAGGGTCGCTGTTAAAAAAGGACTTTTCGAATATCACAAAGACAAACAGTACGGAAAGCAATATCAATCCAGTACATTGCGATAGATTCAGTTTCATTGTATTTCCACCGCAATATTGGATTTCAAGCGAGGATCCAGCAGGTAATTTGCGAAATCAACCAGAGTGTTAATAAACACGAATAAAAGCCCCATCAACAGTGCAGCACCTTGAATCATAGGTATGTCTCTTGCAAAAATAGCATGGGATAACGCGTGCCCTATTCCAGGCCACGAAAACAATGATTCGATCATGACAATACCTTCAATCAAGGTCACCGTTTGGATGCCAACAAATGCAATGACTGGCAACGCAATATTCGCATGTGCATGTTTCTCAAATGCTTGGGAATGGCTTAATCCCTTTAGGCGAGCAAACAAGAAGTATTGAGAACCAAGCACATTTTGAGTGGCATTTCTAATGATCCGGTTAGACATTGCAGCCATACTCAGCGCTAATGTAATGGCAGGAAGAACGATAAAGCTCGCATCTCCAAATCCAGCCACCGGAAACCAGTTCAATTTCAAAGCGAACAAAATAACCAAACCTAAGCCGATCAAGAAAACAGGCTGAGCTTTAATCATGATGGAAACAAACAGAGCAAAAGTATCTGATGATTTTCCGGCTCTTCTACCGCAATAAACACCCACTGGAATGGCAATGAAAAGAGAGATTATCATCGCAACTAGAGCCAACATAACCGAATGACCGAGTTGATGGACCAATTCGGTTGTTACTTTTTCTCCGCTAACAAGCGAACGACCAAGGTTAAAATGAAGTAAATCCCACAGCCACTCAAAATAAAGTTCTATGGCGCTTCTATCTAACCCGAGCTCCGCAGAAACTGCCTTAGCTGCATTTTCATCTACGTAGTCGTACCCATAGCGACCAGCTGCAATTCGATAAGCAATGTCCCCGGGTATAAGCCTCATTAGTACAAACGTTACAGTTCCCACCGACCAAGCGACAAATATCGCTTGGCAAAGCCGTTTATAAAGGAAACTAGTCATTCAACTCCATCTCCGCTACCCGATAATTGAGCTCAAATGGGTCAAACGTGAAGTTTTCGACTCGCTTATTCACCGCAATAATCTGCTGATAGTAGCTGATAGGAATTAGAGGCATTTGATCGGCCAATAGTTTTGATGCCTCTGGAATCATTTTTCGGTATTCCACAACATCACTCTGCTGAGAAAGCTCCCCTAAAAGGTTGGTGAATTCCTTTGAAGACCAGTTGGTTGGACCCCAATCGCTGCCTTTGTGAGTCGCAAAATCATTAAGCAGTAAAGTTAATGGGTCGGCCAGTATGCCGTAGTTACGTGCAATCAATGCCATTTCCAATGTGCCGTCATGATGCTTAGAAGGAATGGCGCTAGAGCTATCAATGGTAATATCTAGGGTAATTCCCACTTCAGCAAGCTGAGCCTGAATCGCGGTGGCGATCAAGGGAAGTTCAGGGCGGTCAGCGTAAGTTGTTAGGTTAATTTCAAAAACTTTACCGTCTTTTTCAAGCTTTTGCTCCGCATTTAACGTCCAACCTTGTGATGTTAGCAACTGCTTAGCCAGTTCAACATTACGAGCAGTTACTCCATAATCGCCTAAGTGCCAAACGCCTAACGCAGGAGAAAATAGTTGATAAGCTTCTGAACCTGGCAAGCGAAGTACATGATCCGCGATACCTTTTCTATCTATCACTAAACTTACCGCTTTACGTATATCAGCGTGGTTTAGAAAAGGATGCTCGTTGTTCAACTTGATTAAAACAGTACGTGGCATGGAAATGACATGCATGTTCAGGTTGTCAGACGCATTCAGGCTTTCAAGACTGAGCGGATCAAGCGTGTATACAAGATCAGCTTGACCAGATTGAGCGAGCAACGCACGACTTTCTGAACGGTGCCCTGCTAAGTAGCTGACTTGCTGAATATTCGGCTTGTTACCCCAGTAGCCATCAAATATTTTCACTAGTGCTTTATGAGGAGGAACAAGTTCGCCTACTTGATAAGGCCCTGTTCCGTATAGATGAACTACTTCGCCCGACTCATCATAAGAGCTTGGTGCTGCAATAGATGTCGAGAAATGTGCTAACACTGAAAGCATAGGAACAAAAGGTTTGGTTAGCGTGATAACAACTTGATTACCATTAGCCGCAATAGACTCGATAGGCGCGCGTTTTAAAACACCCGGTTTATATAGGGCACGTTTCAGAGAAAATACGACTGCGTCCACCGTTAAGGCAGTTCCATCATGAAAAGTAATATTGTTTCTGATATTGAAAGACCAAGTTAAACGATCTTCGCTTTGTACCCAACTCTCAGCTAAAACAGGAACGACCTCAGATTTTTGATTAATCCCTATTAAAGGCTCGACCACCTGAAGGCGTGTAAACAAGAACCCATCTTTTGACAAATCCTGACTACTAAATTCAAAAGGGCCAGAGATCGCAAGCGTTTTAGTATCGTCTTTTTGACCCACAAAAAAGTAAGCAAGAAAGGCGACTCCAACGAGCACAGCCAAGGCAAATTTTTTCAACTCAAACTCCATTGTTACATTATAACATAGTAATATTATTCAAACTTATATTTATATTTCTGTCTATATGCAACGTTGGGATTTATTAAAACTGAGGGAATCTTCATTGAATTGCTTTGAGTCTTGAATGCATTTCGCTACTCTAGGGTTCACACCTACCTCCAACACAACCTGGAGCAATTAAAATGTCAAATGGACGTATTCTTCACACAATGATCCGTGTGGGCGATCTGGATCGCTCAATCGAGTTTTATACCAAGGTTTTAGGTATGAAGCTTCTGCGCACCAATGAAAATGAGCAATACAAATACACACTCGCCTTTCTAGGTTACTCCGACGAATCCGAAGGAGCCGTAATAGAGCTGACGTATAACTGGGGCACGGCTGAATATGACCTAGGTACAGCATTTGGTCATGTGGCACTGGGCTTTGATGACATTTATCAAACTTGTGATGCTATTCGTGAAGCGGGCGGCAACATTACACGTGAGCCAGGTCCAGTAAAAGGTGGAACCACTCATATTGCATTCGTTAAAGATCCAGACGGCTACATGATCGAATTGATTCAAAACAAATCAGCATCCGCTGGTTTAGAAGGTTAACTGAAAAATTTACTATCGTAGAGACGTGCTTCACTACCATCTTTTTACGGGTAATTTCTGGGTCTCTATTTAGGGTCTGTTGACCTTTCGCGGTTAAATTTCGTTCGAGTTCTATGCCTTTTTAATCGCGGCGCAAGGTGTGACGCCTAGTCATTCTAAGCAAACGCCTTGCAACAAAGAGTAAAAGTCATAGAAACGAACCCTTTGGGCAGCATTTGTGGCTGATTTCTACTACGTTATCGCCTATTGATGTAGAGCGACTACACCGAACAGGCTCTGCCTTGTATAAATAACCCACAAATTGCTGCAAAAATCATCTCGAAAGGTCAACAGACCCTAGGCAAAATTACTGAATAGAACTCGGCTGTTAACGGGTTATAAATAAAGCCATCTCTTTACATGAAAACAATTATCATTTAATATATTTGGAATATATGTTTTATGATCGTACGGAAGAATTGACAATGAATGTTAGAGACTGGGAACAGCATACACTGAAGGCCGATGTCGCCTTGCAGGAACAAGATTTTCTGCGCAGTATCATTCATTACCAGCAAGCTCTGGCTATTTCAGAAAAGCTGATTGATGAGCAAGAAGTCGAAGTCGACGATTTGCTGACGATCAATGTAATCTCCTGTCACAACCTGGCAAAATTCTGGCGCGAGAACGGTGATAACGATTACGAGCTTAAATACTTGCAACTTGCATCAGAAAAAATTCTTTCTCTGGTTCCTCAGTGTCCTAAAACGCATTGTGATAGCTTTGTAGATTCCTTAGGCTGTTGCCGTAAAGCTTTGATTGATTTCATGAAGCGCCATCCGAATCCAAAAGTTGCAGAGCAAGTGCAACATATCGATACAGCGACAAACTGCGAAATTATTGCGAGCTTCCGCTTAAACTGATCGTACGATTTTCTCACTTTCGTAATATCGACTAATACAAATAAAAAAGAAGCGCCATTCGGCGCTTCTTTTTTATTTAACCCATTATTTTTTACTAAACCTGTGTACGCCCCAATGAAATCACAACTCGACGGTTCTTGTCTTTGCCAAGAGGCGAGCTGTTATCTGCTACTGGTCTTCTCTCACCAAACCCTTGAACTTCAATTCTATTTTGCGGTAAACCTATCGACTGGAAATACTCACTCAATACACCCGCTCGGCGTTCAGACAAACTTTGATTGCCCTTTTTCCCACCACTAGAGTCGGTATAAGCCGCGACCAGAACCAAATCAATATCCTTGTTGTGTTTCACGTACTCAGCAATTTTAGCCAGCCGCTTTTGCGAGGCTTTGTTCAATTGATCACTGTTACGATCATAATGCAAAATCGTAAAGGAAATATCTTCAAAGCTGTACGGCAATAGTTGGCTAATGCACATACTAAAAGCATTATAGGAATGTTGGAACAGTACCGATGAAAGAGCAACTTCTACCCTTTTATCGCGGCTTTGCCAATCGGCGTAACCAAAGGTTGGATAGCGCCCCTTTTCAAGTTCGGAAAGAAGTCCCCAAGCAGTTTGCCCCCCAATGTAACCATCAAACTGCTTGAAGAACTTCAAATTGGAAATCTGTTCCGCGTTTTCACCAGCTCTCCAAATGGGTGGCATGGATACCAATGAAACGTTGCGAGTTTCTCCCATCGGACGGTACATTTTTAATTCAAAGTCGAGATTGATTTTCTTGCTAGCACGAGAAGTAAACACAGCTGAGCCGTAGTTAGGTATGGGATGCACCAATTGGCACTCCAATGGTGTATTAACCGACATTTCCCATTTAGACTGACCAGGATTAGCCACATAGCGAGTTTGCATGGCAGATGCACTGCTCGACGCCACTATAGCTAAACCCATAAGGCTACAGTTGAACCACATGTTTTTCTTCATTACTGTCTCTTCTTTCATCAAAACGGCTTGGCGTTGCCGCTTTTGCCATAAAAGCCCCTCTAATTGACGCTTTTATGTAAATTTACATAATGAATGCAAAAACCCCGCCAGATTTTCTGATCCTCTATAGAAAGGATTAAGTATCGCTAAACGGTATCGCTTGGGTATAATGCGATGCTTGTCACATGGAACAGAACAAATATGACTGAGATAAACAGCGACCTTACATTGAAACAACGCTTTAGAGGCTACTTCCCTGTTGTGATTGACGTGGAAACTGCCGGATTTAATGCAAAAACCGATGCACTTCTTGAAATTTGTGCCGTCACATTAAAAATGGATGATGAGGGCAACTTAGTGCCAGCGTCGACCATTCATTTCAATGTCGCACCGTTTGAAGGGGCCAATTTGGAAAAAGAAGCGCTTGAATTCAATGGAATTCGCGACCCTTTCAGTCCTCTCCGAGGTGCGGTCACTGAAGCTGAAGCGTTAAAAGAGATATATAAACTCGTGCGTAAGGAACAAAAAGCGGCTGACTGTAGTCGTGCGATTATCGTTGCCCATAACGCGACATTTGATCATAACTTTGTTATGGCTGCGAGCGAGAGAAGCAAACTCAAACGAGTCCCTTTCCACCCTTTCGCTACATTTGATACAGCGACGCTAAGTGGTCTTGCCTACGGTCAAACTGTATTGGCAAAAGCATGTAAAGTTGCTGGGATGGAATTCGATAACAAAGAAGCCCACTCGGCGCTTTACGATACAGAAAAAACCGCGGAGTTGTTTTGTGGCATCGTAAACAAATGGAAAGCACTGGGTGGGTGGCCACTCCACACTGAATCAGAATCTTAATACCGTTATTTCACAATAATAGATCTTAAAACTTATTCACAAACACAACATCTAAAACTACCTGAGAAATTTATGAACCCCGTTGTAATCTCTGTGTGCATTATGTTGGTACTCGCTCTTATGCGAGTCAACGTTGTCGTTGCACTCACTTTTAGCGCCGTCGTTGGCGGTCTTGTTTCTGGAATGTCACTGAATGAAGCAGTTTCCGCGTTTGAAAGCGGTCTGGGTGGCGGAGCGACCATCGCTTTAAGCTATGCCATGCTTGGTACGTTTGCTGTGGCGATTTCGAAGTCTGGCATTACCGATATGCTTGCAAATACCGTTATTCGAAAAATAAATGGCTCGGAAAACAATACAGCGTCCATTGGATTGAAATACTTCATTCTGGTTGCGCTCATTTTGGTTACCATGTCATCTCAAAACATCATTCCCGTGCACATTGCGTTCATCCCAATTCTGATCCCTCCTCTGTTGCAAGTGTTCGCTAAATTCAAGCTAGACAGACGTTTAATTGCTTGTTTGCTTACCTTTGGGTTGATCACGCCTTACATGGTTTTGCCTATTGGTTTTGGAGGGATATTTCTAAACAACATCCTACTTAAAAACTTGCACGACAACGGGTTAGATGTCGTGGCATCGCAGGTTCCGGTTGCCATGTTACTACCTGCAGCAGGTATGATATTTGGTTTACTCACGGCATTATTCTTTAGTTACAATAAGCCGCGGGAATATCAAGACATTACATTAGATAGCGCAGCTCAAAATCAACAGCCAAAAGTGAAAAGTAAGAACATTTGGATAGCCATAGTAGGTATCGTAATGGCGCTTGCTGTGCAACTGGCTACTGGTTCAATGATTATTGGTGCCTTAGCAGGCTTTATGGTGTTCACATTTGGTGGCGTTATTGCGTGGAAAGAAACGCAAGATGTATTCACTAAAGGGGTACACATGATGGCAATGATCGGCTTTATCATGATAGCCGCTGCAGGGTTTGCGGCCGTAATGAAACAAACGGGGGGCGTTGAATCACTTGTCGATGCGCTTTCAACCTCTATTGGGGATAACAAGCCCTTAGCCGCTCTATTAATGTTGATTGTCGGCTTACTGGTCACCATGGGCATTGGCTCGTCGTTTTCGACCATTCCTATCTTGGCAACGATTTATGTACCTTTAGCGATTGCATTTGGCTTCTCTCCCCTTGCGACTGTCGCTTTAGTCGGTACAGCAGCGGCATTAGGAGACGCGGGATCACCAGCATCAGATTCCACATTGGGGCCTACATCTGGGTTAAATGCGGATGGGCAGCATGAACATATATGGGAAACCGTGGTTCCGACCTTTGTTCACTACAATATACCGCTCATCGCCTTTGGCTGGATTGCAGCTATGGTGCTGTAGTTCTTATACCAGCCCCTAACGTTTATTGTTCTAAAAAGATCTGTTGTCCTAACAAGGTCTCTTCAACTAAAAAGGAAAGGCTTGGTGATCGAAATCACCAAGCCTTTTCTTTCTTTTTATATACAGAAAGCTTGAGTACAGGAAGCTTAAGTACAGAAAATCTTAATCACAAAAAATATTATTCTGCGTCTTCAATTTTCGCTGCTGCTTCTTTGACAAGAGGCTGCAATTCACCTTTCTGGAACATCTCAATGATGATATCGCAACCACCAACTAGCTCACCTTCAACCCAAAGTTGTGGGAATGTCGGCCACTGAGCGTATTTTGGTAGCTCTGCGCGGATATCCGGATTTTGTAGAATATCTACATATGCGAATTTCTCGCCACACGCCATAAGCGCTTGAGAAGCTTGAGAAGAAAAACCGCAGCTAGGCAGTTTTGGTGAGCCTTTCATGTAAAGAAGGATTGTGTTTTCAGCAATCTGCTGCTTGATTTTGTCGATGGTTTCCATTGCGTCCTCGTTAATGGATGCGTTAACTATTCAGACCATTCTACTGGTTTAAGTCAGAATAAAAAGTCCTTAATGACTAGGGTTATTACTTTTTGATCTATCAGACACTGGGTTCCCATTCTAAGTTTTAAAAAACTCTCTGCTTTTTCTTTTAATAAAGTAAAAACTTGCTAAACTAAATCAAAAATTTGGGCTGAACTTAGTATCTCGAGGTTACTTGAATACAGACAGTATTGGCTCATATAAAAGTCAAAAAGACTTAATAATAAAATACACACTGGAAGCAATCCGAAAGAGGTAGCACTCTTTCATATACAATGGAGAATCGAGCAATGGCATTTGAACTACCAGCTCTTCCTTACGCTAAAGATGCGCTAGAACCACATATTTCTGCGGAAACTTTAGATTTTCACCACGGCAAACACCACAACACGTATGTGGTTAAGCTGAACGGTCTAGTACCTGGTACTGAATTCGAAAACAAATCTCTTGAAGAAATCATCAAATCTTCAACGGGCGGTATTTTCAACAATGCAGCACAGATCTGGAACCACACGTTTTACTGGCACTGCCTAGCACCAAAAGCTGGCGGCGAACCTACTGGTGCAGTAGCTGACGCTATTAACGCATCATTCGGTTCTTTCGAAGAGTTCAAAGCAAAGTTCACTGATTCTGCAATCAATAACTTTGGTTCATCTTGGACTTGGCTAGTGAAAAAATCTGATGGTTCTTTGGACATCGTTAACACTTCAAATGCAGCGACACCACTGACTGAAGAAGGTATCACTCCTCTTCTGACTGTTGATCTGTGGGAACACGCTTACTACATCGATTTCCGTAATGTTCGTCCTGATTACATGGGTGCATTCTGGGCATTGGTTAACTGGGATTTCGTAGCAGAAAACCTAGCAAAGTAAGATCGTATTACTAAAAAATTCGAACCCACGCTTGTTGCGTGGGTTTTTTTGTATTCTTTACTCACTCAGTGCGATTTGTAACTTGATGTAAAGATGTAAAAAGGTAGGATATTCACCATATCTCCTAACCCCTCAAAGGCACACTGTGAAATTTGACGCTTATTTAGAAAAGCACTTTCAAATTCTGTTCTTTCTTATTTTGGCTGCTGGCACCCTCTTTTCCATTTATTACTCGGGAAACCAGCTACTTGATGGCGACCAAGACCAAATGCTTCTGAAGGGCTATATGGGTGCTTATGCTGGCAATTGGCTTCCGTTTGGCAACTATGGCAGCACAGTCGGTAATGTACCCGGTTATCTCTCAGCATTGGTTGTAGGTGGTCCTCTTCTTTTATGGGATTCTCCTTGGGCTCCAATGGCTTTTTTGATCGCCATCCGTATAGCTTCTGTTTTTATCTTAGATGCCGTTCTTAAACATTATTTCTCAAAACCCGTACGACTCGTTTTTGTATTGTTAGTTTGGTTTAGCCCATGGATGCAGTACGACAACGTCCTTTATAACCCTTCTTACCTTCTGTTTTTTGCCGCACTTCATTTTTGGACTGCTTTCAAAATGCGAGAGGGAGTGTCTTTTGGGTACAGCTTCTTGCATGTGCTTTCCATCGGAATGGCAATGCAACTTCATTTTTCGTGGCCGCTGTTAGCGTTTGTCTCGTTTTATTTGCTGTATCGTGGCTTAGGGAAAGTTTCTTGGGTAGGTGTAATTTGTGGCGTTTTGGTTACCGGCGCATCACTGATTCCATACTTCATCGAGATGATGAACAACGATCAAATTGTTCAGGAAAGTGACCGCTACATCGGCTATGGACTCACCCATGTATATCCTGTTTTAAAATCTGTGCTTTATTGGATTCGTTATGGATCGATGATGTTCTCTAACAAAGCTATCGCGAACAGTACGTTTGAATGGATTACAACAATAGAATTTGCTCGATTGGCGTTAGTTTACATTTGGAAAGCTTGGGTTTTCGGAGTGGGAGCGTTTACGGTTGTTGTGTCTGCTCGCTATAGCTGGCGTTTGTGGAAGCACGTGAAGCCTATAATTCGAAAATCTGAGGGCGTTGCCACTAAAGAAGACTGGCTACCACTCTATGCTTTTGGTGTCTTCGTTGCGATTCTCATATGCGCTGCATTAGCGCCTATCACATTCAACTATTGGCACTTAATGCTCGCCTACCCTTTCGCCATCATCCCTATTCTATATGGTGTGAAGCAATTTTTAGAAAGCAAACCAGAGCGCTTTAAGCTGTTCTTCTTGATTGCGGTTTGTCATCTTGTGTTGGTGAATATCGTCGCGTCTAACGACAGTAGGAAGTACTCTTCGTCCGCCAGTTATGTTGAGCAAGTGAATAAGTTTGTAAAAGATCATCATTCTGTCATTTACAAAAAAGAGTGAGTGAGTACTGAAAATACCCAGTAACTTAGCTTACGAAAAGCTCTATTAGATCAAAAATAGGCGACCATTTGGTCGCCTATTTTTCTAAGTCGAAAAAAACTCAAAATTTCCTAAAGTTAATGATTCTCCCGCCGCTAAAAGAACATCGAGCGAGGAGCGTCATGAACATTCATACATTAGACAAAGCCGCAATCATTAGCGAACTCAATGTTGGCTCTGACATCAGTCAGGCAGTCAACACGGGGCAACGTGCCGACTTTGCTTTACTTGTATCCATGTTTTCAAACGATGTACGAGACAACACGCCAGTTGAAACAGTAGAAACTCAAGAAGTCAGCGATGATAAACTGAGACAGCAGTTTGACTTGGCGACACCTCAAACTCTTCGCTCTAATGATGAATCCTACGAACGCTCAGCAGTACAGGCAAATTTATTCCATAAATCGGGGATCGCCAGCGCAAGACTCGCTCACGGTCTTGCTCCCGATGCGTTGGCATACTTGCCTCAAGGTACCCATAACCTACCTGAAGAGGTTTATCATAACCTGTCAGGACACGAACGTCGCAAACTAACTGAAGCACCTGCGACCAAAGTTGTCCCTCAGGAAATCTACAAGCAGATGTCTGAAGCAAACCTATTACACAAACTTAAGATGTCCGCCTAACAGAAACCAGACCAACACCCATTCTTATTTATGAGACAGTTTTCAAGTTACAAGCATTTCTAGCGAGACTCAAATCATAAAGAATGACCCAAAAACCCTTTCATCAAAAAACTATGATGTTATTCACATCATGAGTCAGTAATTTTTCCCATGATAGTTATTCACACGTTACTCCGCACTTAATCACGACTTATCCAGAGTTCAGTGTGAATAACTTAAAGACCAAATAATAACAATACTTTAACTAGAGTGAGGTATCCCGATGGATATACGAAACTCAGTGGTTTTAATCACTTCTGCAGGCTCAGGGCTAGGCAGTACATTGGCAGTGCACTTTACCTCTTTAGGGGCTCGCGTTGTTGTCGCGGACACAGACTCGAAGGCGCTTTTAGATACCGTAAAACGTTGTCGCACTTTGTCTGACAGTATTTATTATTATCCGCTTCCAGACCACTCTTCCGAGAGTATTCAGTCTTTGTTTAATTACATTGATGAGCGGTTTGAAAACGGCGTTGATGTACTAATAAATAATTGGCCCAGTATGCCACTTCCAAGGCTATTTGGCAGTGAACAAGGAGAAGAGTTCACTCATAAATTGTCGTCATTGGCTTCGTCCTTATACGGTTACGGGAAAGCCAGTGCTCTGAGAATGCGCATGCACAAAAAGTCGGGTGTTATTGTAAATTTAACCTCACATCAGCAACACAATCTGCCCGAGGGGCTTGAGAATGTTTCTGCAATGATTGTTGGATTTACTCAAACATGGGCGAAAGAGCTCGACCCATTTAACATCCGTGTGGGTGGTGTCATACCCACACAATTTCGCGCTAAGGACAGTGCCAATGGTGATTGGGCATACGTGCAGGATGAAATGATTAGAAACACTGAATACATAGTCTCAAATGACTATTTTAATGGTCGCGTAATGGCTTCAGAAGCATAGGCATAGATAGCTAATGCAGACAGCTAAGCTATGCAGGTAACGAAGATATACAAATCGCTAAAATACACGAATAGCATAGCTCATACGCGAAATTTACTAGGAACGAAACAGAAAAGCTCCACCAAATGGTGGAGCTTTGTTTTTTCCCGAAAGGTTATCGAGTGCTAGCGAAAACCTTTTTTAAGCATCTTGCTTACGCTTCAGCTTTTTCTTTCTTTGTAGCTTTCGCCGCTGATTTAGCTGCTGGTTTTGCAGCAACTTGGTCTGCTTTTTTCTTGATTACGGTTGTACCTTCGAAAGTTTCACCTTCAATGTATGGCTTACCGTAGAATGCAGACAACATCACTTCTTTCAGCTCAGAGATTAGAGGGTAACGCGGGTTCGCACCAGTACATTGGTCATCGAACGCGTCTACCGCTAGTTCATCAATCTTCGCTAGGAAGTCAGCTTCGTTCACACCAGCCGCTTGGATAGACTTAGGAATGTCCAAGTTATCTTTAAGCTCGTCCAACCAACCTAGAAGACGCTCGATCTTCTGAGCAGTACGGTCACCTGGTTGAGTTAGGTCTAGGTGGTCTGCAACTTCTGCGTAACGACGGCGCGCTTGTGGGCGGTCGTACTGAGAGAATGCAGTTTGCTTAGTTGGATTGTCGTTTGCGTTGTAGCGTACAACGTTGTCAATCAACATTGCGTTAGTCATACCGTGAGCAAGATGGAACTCAGCACCAATCTTATGCGCCATTGAGTGACATACACCTAGGAATGCGTTCGCAAACGCGATACCAGCGATAGTTGCAGCATTGTGAACTTTCTCACGAGCAATTGGGTCGTTAGAACCGTTCGCATAGCTAGATGGTAGGTACTCTTTCAGCATCTTAAGTGCTTGTAGAGCTTGACCATCAGAGTATTCGTTCGCAAGAACCGATACGTAAGCTTCAAGTGCGTGCGTTACTGCATCGTAACCACCGAATGCACATAGAGACTTAGGCATGTTCATTACTAGGTTTGCATCTACAATAGCCATTTGAGGCGTTAGTTCGTAGTCAGCAAGTGGGTATTTCGCGCCAGTTTTGTCGTCGGTAACAACCGCAAATGGTGTTACTTCTGAACCTGTACCTGAAGTGGTTGGGATACAAACCATTTCCGCTTTCTTACCCATTTTAGGGAACTTGTAGATACGTTTACGGATATCCATAAAGCGCATTGCAAGGTCTTCAAATGCTGTTTCTGGGTGCTCGTACATTACCCACATGATTTTCGCAGCATCCATTGGTGAACCACCACCAAGCGCGATGATAACATCAGGCTGGAAGCTCTTCATTGAATCTGCACCTTTTTGTACAGCAGACAATACTGGATCCGCTTCTACATCAAAGAACGTTTGAACTTCCATGCCGTTCGCTTTCAGGATGCTGATGGTTTCATCTGCGTAACCGTTATTGAATAGGAAACGGTCTGTAACGATGAATGCACGCTTCTTACCTTCAAGGTCGCCTAGTGCTACTGGAAGGCTACCGCGACGGAAGTAGATAGACTTAGGTAGTTTATGCCACAACATGTTCTCAGCTCGCTTAGCTACAGTTTTCTTGTTAATTAGGTGCTTAGGACCTACGTTCTCAGAGATTGAGTTACCACCCCAAGAACCACAACCCAATGTCAGTGAAGGTGCAACGTTGAAGTTGTACAGGTCACCGATACCACCGTGAGTCGTTGGGATGTTGATTAGAATACGAGCTGTTTTAAGTTTGTCGCCGAAATAACGAACACGGTCTGCGTTCTTGTCTTGGTCAGTGTACAAACCAGATGTGTGACCGATACCGCCGATCTCAACCATTGTTACCGCTTGAGCCACTGCGTCTTCGAAGTTATCAGCGCGGAACAAACCAAGAGTTGGAGACAATTTCTCGTGAGCGAACTCGTCATCGTAAGAAACTTTACCCAAACCTTCACCAACAAGTACTTTCGTGTCTGCTGGTACTGTTACACCTGCCATTTCAGCGATAGCTGGTGCAGGCTGACCTACGATTTTCGCGTTTAGGTTGCCTTCGATTAGAAGAACTTTACGTACTTTCGCTGCTTCATCTTTGCTTAGAACGTAAGCTTTGTGAGAAGCAAAACGCTCTTTCACTTCGTCGTATACTTCATCAACTACAATAGCTGCCTGCTCAGAAGCACATACAACACCGTTATCGAAAGTCTTAGACATTAGGATAGAAGCGACTGCGCGTTTGATATCTGCAGTTTCGTCGATAACAACAGGAACGTTACCTGCACCAACACCGATTGCTGGTTTACCAGAAGAGTATGCCGCTTTAACCATGCCTGGACCACCAGTCGCAAGGATAAGTGCGATGTCGTCGTGCTTCATCAGTGCATTAGAAAGCTCAACAGAAGGTTGGTCGATCCAACCAATGATGTCTTTTGGTGCGCCAGCAGCGACTGCCGCATCTAAAACAAGCTTAGCCGCATCGTTTGTAGAGTTCTTTGCACGTGGGTGTGGCGAGAAAATAATCGCATTACGTGTCTTCAAAGAAATAAGAGATTTGAAGATTGCTGTAGAGGTCGGGTTAGTTGTTGGAACGATACCGCAGATGATGCCTACAGGCTCTGCGATTGTCATTGTGCCAAGGCTCTCGTCTTCGTCTAGAACACCACATGTTTTTTCATCTTTATACTTATTGTAGATGTACTCAGAAGCAAAGTGGTTTTTGATAACCTTATCTTCAACAATACCCATACCAGACTCTTCTACCGCTTGCTGTGCTAGAGGAATACGAGCTTGGTTAGCGGCTAGAGATGCTGCGCGGAAAATTTTGTCTACTTGCTCTTGAGAGAAAGTAGCAAATTCTGCTTGAGCCGCTTTAACACGTGCGACCATTGCATCAAGTTCAGCCAGATTAGTTACAGGCATAATGAATCTCCTAAAATAGAAAAATATTAAAAACTTTTTATTAAGGTTGTTGCCTTAAGTTTTTAACGTTTCGTCAATCACTTATCGAACCACAGTCTTAGTAAATTGCTTTCAGGACTGAGTATAATATTTCAGGGTGTGAAAAAAATTGACTCAGATCAGTTATGAAAAACTAAATACTACTTACTGGGTATACGAAAAGAAAAAATCACAATAAGTGATTGATAGTTAAGTATATTCAAGCAAAATAATAATATGCTTAAAAAAGAATCAAACAAGTAAATAAATACAAAAAACAACAGCACTCTGTAAGAAAATTTCATTTTTGTTCATTTATAGAACAAAATACCTCAATTCCACACTTGAGATGCAACTGGTTACTCAACCATGCAACCGTTTCAGACAGATGAACACGGCGTGTTTTTAACAATTTTTCATATTCGTACAAAACATCTTTCATTTCCACTTATTTCACTGCCTGTAACACATTCATTACCCCATGCTAGTAACGAGTATTGGGCGCCTCACAATGCAGAGTAAATATCTGCAATTCACCTAATTCCAAGAACAAAATCCCCCTACACTTTAAGCGCCTTTTAAGATTACTTTTATACTGTCTTAAGTTGAGATCTTGCTCATTCGAGTGTGAAAGAAAATCAATTGAGCAAATAAAACACTTGTCGACTAAACACACTCGCTAAGCGTACTCGATATAGTTCAGCCAATTTGCCTCTACTTTTTGCGCTGTACTTGGACTTTTTATCTACCCGAATTCGGTTAAGATACGTGGCAAGGATTTCAAATTTATATTCAACATGCCAAAACACGCTCTAAAACATCACCTTTACGTCATTATTTTCGGTACTCATACCACTGCCGGTAGAATTTTCGACATAGCGCTTATCGTCGCTATTTTGGCATCGTTGGCAGTTTTAGTCATAGACTCAACGCTACCAGCAGAGAGCATATGGTCCACAAGGTTGCTTTATGCAGAGTATGTCTTTACTGCCTTATTCACTATTGAATATCTTCTCAGGTTGTATTGCTCACCGAAACCCAGTGCATACGCTAAAAGCTTTTATGGGGTGATTGATCTACTCGCCATTTTACCTACTTACTTTGTGCTCATTTTCCCTTCTGCCTCTTTTATTGCAGTTATTCGTTTGCTTCGCGTAATGCGTATCTTCAGAATTTTAAAGTTGGTTCGATATCTTCAAGATTCCAATCTACTGCTACGCTCGCTGTTGATGTCACGCCGAAAAATTCTGATTTTTTTCAGCACCGTCGCCATTTTGGTCACCATCTTCGGCTCGCTTATCTTCGTCATTGAAGGTCCGCATAATGGGTTTACGAGCATTCCGCAAAGTATCTATTGGGCCATCGTCACCATTACAACAGTGGGCTATGGTGATCTCGTCCCTCAAACCCCTATCGGTAAGGCCATTGCATCACTGACCATGTTACTGGGTTATTCTATTTTGGCAGTGCCTACGGGGATTATTACGGCTGAATTGAATCATGAGATGAATGCGCATCGGAACCTAGTTAAGTGCCCTAACTGTTCAAGTAATGGGCATGAATCGGATGCGCTTTACTGTAAGCATTGTGGGGGAGAGTTAGCGTCACCAGACGCGAGAGTCGTACCCGTTGAAGTGGATGAGTCGCAGAAAAATAAAATCAGCAGCCACGAGTAACGCTTTCGACGATAAATCGATCGCCCAAGTACATCGGCGCGGTATACCTTATATAGCACTGTGTTTCTAAGATACCGTTTCGGCTCGGGTGTTCGACCCATTCGGAACGTGTCAGCAACCAAGAATCTTTTCGATTGGTGTGAACTGCATGATGCGCTACCCAAACCCAAGGCTTGTCGGTATGGCGGTATCCCATATTTATATCAACAAAGTTCGCTAAACCACCGATTCTAACGCTTGGATAACCAAACTGCAGTTGCCCAAACCCTTGCAGCATACCGAATTCATCTTGTTCCACACCTTCTTCAATAGCTTGTAAGTTAGCCACTTCCGCAGCATGCGTCACCTTGCTTGCTAACCCCTCAATAAGCGCTTGATTGTACTCTTTCTGCATACTGAAAAACTTAGGTGCAGCGGTGACTGCCATTAACGAGAACACCGTCATTCCCATTAGCCCTTCAAACATTGAAAACCCATAATTCAGCCTAAGCATTGCCTTTCCTTCAGCTCACAACCCGCACTTTATAACTTGAGTATAGTTGGATGTTAAAAATTGCCAGTCAGAAGTACGTAAACGCTAGGAAATAATTAGGACAGAGCAAACCTGAGAATGTAAAAAAATGGAAAGGGACTAAATCAAACAAAAAGCGCTTCTGGAATAGAAGCGCTTTCAAAGAAATCTATATCATTGAAAATATTACTTTTCAGACAAAATAATTCTTAGTGTTCTACGTAACGGCTCCGCAGCACCCCAAAGTAGCTGATCACCTACGGTAAATGCGTTAAGGAAATCGTCTCCCATCGACATTTTACGTAAGCGACCTACAGGGACAGATAACGTGCCAGTCACTTTAGCCGGTGTTAATTCTTGCGCGGTGATATCACGATCGTTAGGAACAACCTTTACCCAATCATTATGAGTTGCGATCATTTCTTCAATCTCATCCATTGGGATGTTCTGCTTTAGCTTAATCGTCAGTGCTTGAGCGTGACAACGCATTGCACCAATGCGAACACATGTGCCATCAATTGGAATTGGTGAGCTTTGAGAACCCAAGATCTTGTTCGCCTCTACACCCGCTTTCCACTCTTCTTTGCTCTGACCGTTTTCGCGTTTAACGTCGATCCAAGGAATCAAAGAACCCGCAAGAGGTACACCAAATTGGTCTGTTGGGAAAGAAGAGGCACGCAATGTTTCTGCTACTTTTTTGTCGATATCGAGAATAGAGCTCGCTGGGTTAGCTAATTCCGTGCTAACGGAATCATTGATCACGCCCATTTGAGAGATAAGCTCTCGCATGTTTTTCGCACCAGCGCCAGAAGCCGCTTGATACGTCATTGCGCTCATCCACTCAATGTGACCTTTTTCGTATAGCCCACCTAATGCCATAAGCATCAAGCTAACTGTACAGTTACCGCCAACAAATGTGTTTGTACCGCCATGAATACCTTGCTGAATTTGCGCTAGGTTAACAGGATCAAGTGTAATAATGGAGTCTTCAGCCATACGCAGCGTCGACGCTGCATCGATCCAGTAACCTTTCCAACCCGCCTGACGCAACGCTGGGTATACCTTCTCTGTGTAACTGCCACCCTGGCAAGTAATAACGGCATCAAGCTGTTTCAAGCTTTCAATATCAAACGCATCTTGAAGAACACCAGCCTCTTTACCAAAGTTTGGGGCTGGAATACCAACCTGCGAGGTGCTGTAAAAAACTGGCTCGATGACATCAAAGTCTTTTTCTTCGACCATTCTCTGCATCAGAACCGAACCGACCATACCACGCCAGCCTACAAGACCTACTCTCATTGTTTACACTCCATGTCTCTTTTTAAACAAACTCCCCCATCTATAAGATTTTTGAGGCATGAAAACAAGCCTTTTCACCCTAAATGCGCAAAAAATCCACGATACAAAGGAAATTGACGACTTTTGGAATTGTCGAGATTACGTGCGACCAAAGAAATGGGGGGTATAGGAATTGGCTAAATAGGGTGGAAAACAAAAACACCATGGAGTTTCCATGGAGTTTCCATGGTGTTTATTTCTACGAAGGAGCTAAGCGGTATTGACCGCTCCCAAGTAAGATTCAACATCATCAACAGTGAGCTTCAAGCACCGCTCAAGCTCTGATATTGACTGTTCTGATGGGAAAGCCCCATCTTTCAAAACATTCTCTATTTCAGCACAAATGTCTCGAAGACTGGTTGCCCCCAAATTACCCGCTACGCCTTTCAAACTATGTGCGATACGATGCGCCTGTTCCTTTTCTTTTGCTAATGCTTCTTTTAACTTATTCACATCATCGCCATGGTCTTGCAAAAACACGTTTAGAACCATCAAAACAGACTCTTCATCCTGATCAAAGGTTTCAAGCATCGTATCTGGGTCAAAGCCGCTCGGAAGAGCTGTATTTGGAATGTTAACGGATTCTTCTGCACTCGTTGGGCTCTCGCTGTCAGCTGGCAGAACAAATGACGCATGAGAGCTTGTATTTTGAGAGTGCGCGCTTTGGAAATCAGAGTGCTGAGGGATTTCACTTTGCACAAGTGGAGCGCTATCCATTTCCTTAGTTACAGTTTGAGTCGATGAACTGTCCTCTTGAACTTTAGCGCTGTTTTTAGAATGACTCTTTGCCTCATCACCCTTGGAAGGATTGGGTACTTTCGCACCTATGGCTCCTATTCGAGTCGTTTGAGATACCCCACTATACACAAACCATGAGAGAGCGAAAATTAACACTCCACTCAAGAAAAGGGTGAGCGTGAAAATCCTCTTTTCTGACTCTTTAAAGCCAAACTTAACTTCATCTATCTCCCGTACAATCGAATGCTTTATGATCTCTTCAGTCACGTAACTAAGCTGCGCGTGTTCAGCTAAAATAATTGAGGATTGAGACAGCAAAGATTGAATCTGCTTTTTATACGGCGCGTCAAATTGCTCAGACCGAAGCATTATCGACTCAAGCGTCATAAAATTAGGGGGGTTAAGGTTGGTGTTTGCATAAAATGAGTTAAACATGTAAGCACCAAGTTCGTTGTAAAGAACAACCAATCCACTGGGCACTCCCTCACTGCTTTTCGCCTTGAGAATTTGCTCCGAGAGCCCGCGAATGTCCATTGCAACATTCAAATAATTTTCAGCACGCTCTACAAATCGATCCGTTAGATAAACCAATTGTGCCGTTTCTGGGCTCCAAAAACCTGCGTTTGTGCCGGACTCTATTTGAACAGCAACGGATTTAACTAACTCAAGGCTAAGAGACATCTGCTCAATATGCTGAGCTCGAATAGGATCGGGAAAAGATAAGGTATAACGGAATTCTTCTATCTGGCTAGACAATGAATCTACAGATTCTGCTTCCTGACGCAATTGACTAAACTGAATATAAAAGACGGTAGAGATAACGCCCCAAATCAATAGGACAGAAAATATGACGAACTTGATGTTTTTTTTGCTACTTTCATCCATAAAATAGCTCTTTATCGTGCGTGAGTTAATTCAATAAGGTGGCTCTACAACCACCTTACCTATTCGATTTCTATGAACGACGCGTTAACTGATCTCGCAAGTTAGGGGGCGTACCTTTTAGTGTTAGCGTGTCTGTTTCCGGATCGTAGAAAATGCGTTCGCCTAGCAGCAAACTATCAAAGTTAATAGAAACACCCCCACCGGCACCAACGAACTTCGTTAGTTTCCGAACGGTAGAGCGATCGCCAGGAAAACTCTCTTCAAGATCATAACCTTGCTCTTGAGTGTAGTCTAAGAAACTGGTCCCATCATTACTTGTTGGCAATTCGCCAGACAGCTCACGAATTTCGACTTCATCACCCGATTTAATCTGCTCATTACAATAATCGAAGACTTGCTTACGATATTGAGTGGCTTCTTCTTTTTCAAGTTTTGAGTCTGAGCAAAAATCTTCAACAGCCTGCATGAGAACTTGGTTCTGCACCTTCGTATCAAGCCCGACATCCGCTTGGAGGAAGTCTAAGAAGAAATCCGAAACTTTACGCCCTACTCGCCCCTTAATGAACGTGAGGTATCGGTTTGATTCTTCATCTGTAGCGTAAGTCGATAGGTCTATTCTTGCCGCAATATCCATCTTGCTGATATCAAGATAGTCGGTTGCACTGATTTCTAGCCCTTCTGTCACCTTCAAGCTTTCATTTGATGGAAGCAACCCCACAAATAAATATTCCGTCGCAAGTGATTGATACTCAGCAAAAACCAAAATGCCTTCGTCCGCAAATGGGTATTTAGACAATTCCTCTTTTAACCTCGTAGCACTTATCTGAGAAAAATCGTAAAAGCTCTTCTCATTTTGGCGAAGTTCTTGCAACCATGATTTAAAATCGCTGTCTGGTTTAAACGTACCAAAGCCTTTACCTGCTTTGCTATTAAAAACCCGATGCAGTTCGGCAACTAGGTTTTCGGATGATCCTTCATTAGGAAGCGACTCTTGGCGAAAATTAACGGTCAATTCTTCTTGCTCATTTTTAACCAGCTTATGAAGGATGACGTTTGAAAGATGCAGACTCATAATAATTTTGTCGTGTTCTAGTTTCAGTTGAGAGGGAGAGTAGGTTATCATAAGCCGCTTTTACTATCATTATCAGAGTCTATATGCCGATTACATCTAAATACAGTGACGAACAAGTTGAATCTATCTTGGCTGAGATTGCAGCCGTACTTGACAAAAACGGCGCAAATACAGAGCTTTCATTGATGATCGCGGGAAATATCGCAACGAATGTCTTAAATCAAAACGTTCCTGCTTCACAACGTAAGGTAATTGCTGAAAAATTCGCTCAAGCACTTATCTCATCCGTCGATGGCGATGCAACTCACTAATTCAATCAATAAGACTGAAATATAAATGGTAGATAGCGAAAATACATACAGTGAACGCGTTTCTCGTCTTGTGAGTTGGGGGCATTGGTTTGCCTTCTTCAATATCATCGCAGCAATGCTAATTGGTACTCGGTACATTACTCAGTCCCCATGGCCCGACACCCTTCTAGGACAAGTCTATTTGGCTGTATCTTGGCTTGGGCATTTTGCTTTTTTGATTTTTGCTATCTACATATTGGTGCTATTCCCGCTCACCTTTTTAGTGCCATCACGGAAACTATTCCGTTTTCTTTCGGCGTGTTTTGCAACCGCCGGCCTCACCGTTTTACTGCTTGATACTCAGGTTTATCAAAACCTTCATTTGCACTTAAACCCTGTCGTTTGGGATTTATTGGTCAGCAAAGAAGGAAACTTCACCCCTGAGTGGCAACAATTTTTTGTTTTTGTCCCTGTTATCTTTTTAATGCAGTTAGCCCTAGCAGAATGGGTATGGCGCAAAAAAAGAAAACTTGCACACAAACACATTGGTAAACCACTCGCAGCCGTTTTCTTCGTGTGTTTTATCGCAAGTCACCTAATTTACATCTGGGCAGATGCATTCTTCTACAACCCAATTACCAGCCAACGCGCAAACTTCCCGCTTTCTTACCCGATGACGGCGAAAAGCTTTATGGAAAAGCACGGCTTACTGGATAAAGAAGAATATTTGGACAGGCTTGATAGCTATTCTGGTGATGTGAAACTGGTTCAGTATCCGATAGAGCCTTTGGTATACGAAAGCCGAGGCAAAGACTTAAACGTCTTAATCATCATGGTCGATAACCTAAGAGCTGATGCCGTCACGCCCGATACAATGCCAACGCTAGACGCCTATGCCAGCGAGCACTTGAACTACACCAATCATTACAGCGCAAGTAATGACATGTACGGCGTATTTGGATTGTTCTACGGTTTACCAAGCAGCTATGCCGAGAGCATAAAAGCGCAGCAAGACGCGCCGTTATTCATCCAACTGCTGGAAAAGAAGAACTACAACTTTGGCTTATTTAGTGGCGACAACTTTGCTGACAAGCTCTACCGAGACATTATCTTCAAAGATATTCTGCCGGAAGACATAAAAGCCTCAGAATCCACCGATGACAAGTTAGCTATTTCTAATTGGTCTACTTGGCTAGAGTCTAAGCCTAATCAACCATGGTTCAGCTATGTCGAGCTTAATGGTTTAGCCAACTTTGAAACGGCTCATCCAACCCTTCCAGGCAGCCAATTAGAAGCGCAGCTGAAAGAAGGCTATATGAGTTCAACGATGCAAGCAGATCAGCTATTGGCATCAATGTTTGAACAGCTAGAAAAATTGGAACTGACCGATAATACCGTGGTGATTGTTACTTCAAATCACGGCACGGAGTTTAATGAAACCAAGAGTAGCTCTTGGGGTTCTAGCACCAACTACAGCCGTTTCCAGCTTCAAGTGCCTATGATCATTCAATGGCCAGGAAAAGAAACGGCAGAATTTACGCATAAAACCAGCCATTTGGACTTATCACCGACGTTGATGCACCAGATCCTTGGTGTCAGTTCAAACCCGACGGATTACAGCAGCGGGCGCAGCTTATTCGATACCGATGAAAGAAGTTGGATCATCGCCGGTAACCGACGTGAAGTCGCGATGATAGCGGATGGTGAAACAACGGTTGTCGACCGTTTTGGTAACTACAAAGTGTACGATTCTGAATACAATAGAAAACGCGACGACAACCCTAAACTTTCTATCTTGATGCAAGGCTTAACGGAGCAGAAAAGATTTTATACCGAGCAGTGACAGGTGAATAAATATCAAGCACTTGTTCATGGTAAAGGCTAAAAATCGTTGACTCATCCTCTTGAAAGAGATTACATTGTTTTTATCGGACTGTAG
Organism: Vibrio penaeicida; assembly: GCF_002933855.1. Taxonomy (GTDB): domain Bacteria; phylum Pseudomonadota; class Gammaproteobacteria; order Enterobacterales; family Vibrionaceae; genus Vibrio; species Vibrio penaeicida_A. The sequence continues at coordinate 127,859 of NZ_BFAQ01000032.1, read as the reverse complement.
CGCAGCTTGGTAGCGCACTGTCATGGGGTGTCAGGGGTCGGAGGTTCAAATCCTCTCAGTCCGACCATGATTTTAGCCCGTAGCTCAATGAGTTACGGGCTTTTTCATTTTATAAAACACTCAAGGGTGGTAACAACGTGGTAACAAGGTGGTAATATACAGTAGTCCACTTTTCGCGATTCACTCAGGGCTATCTTTTAGACATTTCTCAAGCATGATCTTCGCCCATTAAAAAGCCCCCTAAATAGGAAGCTCGTTTAAATTGTTTATATCTTTTCTATGATCAATGGGTTTGCAGAGCTAACCGAAGATTTAAGATAGTTAGTTAACTCAGAGCTAATAACCTCATATTGTAATGTGTTATCAGCCCAACTAAGAACTGTAGATTGAGCCCCAAACCTAACTCTAACGCTATTCAAGCTTCCAATTTTTGTGTGCGACCCATTTGATGAGGTTGAAATCCTTAATACACATTGGTTATCTGTCGTTCTTCCACCTAAGGCAAGTATAAAATATGTACCAGAAGCCTCTAATTTATCGGTAAAACTAAATATAGATTGTCCGTTTATTCTTCCATGAGTACCAGAAATGAAGTTGTAAAACATATTATATACGTTTTGAGTTTGAATATTGAATCTTAGGCTAGAGTCCGTATTAAACACCCTTCGCATAGTACCGTTATCGTTGTACCAAATTTCCTTAGCTTTTCTCAGCGTGCCACCGTCATTGAAATAGACTTCTTTCGCCTTGCGTTGTGTTCCGCTGTCGTTAAACCAAAACTCAGCCGCCATGGTTACCACCTCACAAATAAGCCTCCAACGGGGGGAACCGCAACGCCTGTTGGAGCGCCTAATCCTGCCGCGCCAGTCACCATGACCTTGCCTTTCAATAGCACTCGATCACAATCTAAATCCCCCCCGACCTTTACATCCTGCTCAAACCTTGATTCGGCAGTATGCGTTAAAAACGTTGTATCGTGGTCTTTGTAGATATATGCCTTAGCGATTCCTTGAGTGTTCCTAAAAGTAATATGCTGTCTCTGATTAGACTTGAGCTCAATATTACCGCTGCAAACAAAATCACCCGCCGTCAACTTATTAGGAACACTCACACCATCTTTATGGACCGCAAGGCGGGTATGATTTGTGCTGCCCTCCCCCACTCTGAAATGCAAACTCTTAGCGGGTTGTCCGGCTGTGGCATGATCAGCAAAGCCGATATGCACGGTTTTATCACCTGCGTATTTGTCTTTAACCCCTGATGATATTGCAATGTATGCCCAGCTATTAGACGTAGCATTTCTCAAGTCCAACAACTTAGAACTTGATGAATCTCTCTTGACAACCATGTCACCGAATACGCCGTTTCTGTTGCCTCGAACTGGCCAATAAGCATCGATTTCCGCTTGTCTGTTTGCTCTAATTTGATCTGGTGTGCCTGTTCTTGGCACAAAATTGGTGGGTCTCGAATCTGTATAGCCTGCAGAGGTTGCGTAAACCTGAAGTCTCGTCACCTTACCGTTTGAACTTGTGAGGTTATACCTGGCACCGCCGCCCCGTAGCCAAACAATAACGCCGCCGGTTGAAAGTTGAATACCGCCGACCATTGCCGTATAGGACTCTGCGAACTGCACGATACGGATTGTTTTATCATTCCCGCCCCAACTACTGTCACCTGACCAACGAAAGTTCAGTGTTAATCCGCCCTTGTGCGTTGATGTATTCCATGAGTTAGGCGCTGGCCAGTTATAGTGGCGACTAATCCCAATATCAGCGAAATCAAAATGACTTGGACCATTAATTCTTACTGGGTAATAAGTATTCGCGTCACCGCCCACTGTAAAGGGGTGGGTATTGCCATATCTGCCAAAATCCGCGCTCCCCTCGGTCAGTACCTTTTTCCAGTTTGCACCATTCCAGAGTTTCAGGACACTTGGCGCAACTGGGTTTGCTGATGGATTGTTTTCTGTCACATTCTTGATAAACATTTCATTGTTATCAGCAAATAAAGCCATGCCTTTTTGTTTATCCGTGTTCCAGTTATTGAGGAACCAACCGCCGGCTGTTGTGCTGTACTCAGCACCACCCGCATTAAACTTGGTGGCGCCAACTGGTCCGTTTACCGTTAAACCGTTTCCATCCAATACAGCGACTGCGACACCACCGACACTGAAACCCAACGTGTTGGTCGATTCGCGGTATATGCCTGTATCTGAGTCTTCCTGGAAGGAATAAGCTGGTGCCGCGGAGGTACCGAATACCCCCGTCATTGCCCCCTTCCAGTCAACATTGCCAGACACGATGTCATTGATACCGGCAACGATCCCATCCATTTCCTGATCCATCCGTTCAGCAAGAATTTTCACACCTGCGTCACGGTCATCGCGCCAGCTGAATAGACGCTGAAAGTATCCACTCGCGTTAAATGGCATGGTGGCATCTCCTTATTCAGAGTAAAAGTGAGGGTATTGAGTCAATGGACTTTGTGGGTAACATGCGATATTTTAGCTGTATGAACGTTGCCGATCTTAATTCATCCGAGTTTTTGGCGCTCATACCTAGTGCCTGCCTTGTAGGGTTTTACATTCCTCTTCTCTTTGCGCGTTTCTATCAAACAAAATTTTCACACCGCTCAGAAGACTTTTTTACTCTGTACGCGTGTGGCGTTGTTTTACTTTATTTGCCTGTTCTTATTAATTATTTTCAACAAATCGGTCAAAACCTGCCTATCGGACAGATACCTGTGCTCAATGCTTACGGTCTAATCGTCATGGGCGTACTTTCCGGAGTATGGATACCATGGATGTTTGCCTCCGTTTATCGGGAAAGCTGGCACACTTGGCCGACAGTGAGCCGTGTATATTTTGTGCTGAGTTCAGCGATTGCGCTGTGTCTGTTTTTATTTATTCCGATCGTGTTTTTCTAGTCGTTTGTTTGGGCTGACGGTGATGCATCCTAACACCTTGATTTACGGTTTCGCTGTAGCGGCTTCACCTGCATAGCCACCACTTTGCAAACTCAGCAACCGCATAATGAGCTTTTGTAATGCTGGGTTCTTGTTCACTTCTTCACCTACGCCTTTTGGTAATTCTCGCCCGGCTAGCCTTTCTGCGAGCAATTTGGCAATCTGCGCTTCTTTCTTCGCGGTCAGTGCGCGAACCGCTGAACCGCCACCTTTACGCGCTAAAAGCGTGGCTAATGCCCCCATGCTTGCCGATTGAGCGTCTTCGCC
>NZ_BFAQ01000032.1:14082-124557 GCF_002933855.1 Vibrio penaeicida | reverse complement strand
CCGCCCCTCCTGTTACGCCCATTTCAGCAAGTTGCCTAGCAGTGGTACTGTTGCCCGTTAATGCGCGCTGAGTATCGGCAAAGAGACGTTCAGTCGCCAGTTGTTGTTGCACGGTTTGCGCTTCATCTCCAAGCGCCGTTTTTATTGCTTCTTGCTGATTTTTGGAACCAAACAGCGAATCCACTGCCCCCGCGGTCGTCCTTCGGTTGTTCACCTGCGCCATCTTTTTCGCAGCAAACCCCTGCCCAACAAACGGTCGGTCATTGGGTGACAGCGATTCTATCCGCCTGGCCACATCCCCGGTGTGTGACTTAGCCAGTTGTTCACCCAAGTCAACCGCTTGCTCCTGCTGATACAAGTGTTTTGCCAGTCCCCTTGCATTAGCGTATTCCGGCAGTGTGTCATCAATACGTGTTCTCAACGTGTCAGAGAGACGTGCGGCAATGGCTTGCTGATTGGTAAGGGGCTGACCTAATTTGGGTTGAGCCATCGCATCCAGGCTCTTTTTTGTTTCGTCTAGTATGGCGAGCGTAGAAGGCATGGTGTCCACCGAGCCGCCTTCGGCAATCAAACGCTCCCTTGCCAGACGCTTGCCTTCGTTTAAGGCGTCCTGTGCCATCTGGGATTGAAATATGTCGTCAAACTGTGTCATGTCCAAATCGTACCCCGCTTGACGTGCTGCGTTGTACGCCTGGTCAATCTCCGGCTTGGCGGCATCCCGGACAAACTGACGCAGCTCAGACGATGAGTACGGCTGGTTCAAATTGGCGGCTTTTCCCAATGCGGTGTTCAGACGATCAGGCTGACCCGCCATTCGGGTATCGGACATGCTCTCTAACGTCTCACGCGCTGCCGGACTGGTATTGGAAGCTGAACGCGCGAGCGCGTAGCCGGGCTGACCCAACGTATCAATGACGCCCGCTTCTGAGCCCAGTTCATCCAGTTTGCGCTGAACATCGTCTGCTGTAACACCGGTTTGCTGCATTGCCTGGCTCAGGCGTGCATTGACCTGACCTTCAGGACTGCCAAAGTTTGTTTTGACTTTGTCTTTCACCAAACGACCCAAGGTTGAACCGCCGGACAGCACGAATGGGAAGGCGCCCGCCATCGCGGCCCCTGTCACCGCACCGGTGAAGGCACCGGCTCCGCGATCACCCAAATCGCCCTCGGCGTGCCCGGCACCCGCGATACCGCCGTAAAGTAACCCTTCTCGACCACTCTTCAGTACAGTCGGGATAGTCTTAGCGCTTTTTAGGGTTGTGACCCCCGACTTGACGAGACCGCCAACCGAAGCCAGCCCACCCGCCAGCTCTGCGCCAAGCGCCGTCTTGGGGTACTCTGTGACATAGGATTTCATTTGTTCGCGCCTTGCGTCCAACGCTTCGTCATATGCCTGCCCCCAGTCGACGTCTTTGTCGCTCAGTAAGGCGTTCAACTTAGCCGCGGTGGCGGCACCAGCGGCGGTGGCTTCATCACCAAACCCCATTGCCCCCCCCTGATCGATCCCATGAGCCAACGCGCTGTAACCTTCCGGCACGCCGAAAAATGGGTAGATGCCATACTTCTGATTAAATTCGCGAGCCAGGTTTCTCGTGCGGCTGACACTGTCGCGTTGATGGGTCAGTAAATCTTGAGGCTCACTTTGAGCAAGTAGATCAGTTGGCATATCTGCCCCCCAACTTTTCAAGTACTTGTTCAATCGTCAAGCCGTGTTTCTTGGCGGTGAACTCTAAATCTTCCTGACTATAGTTATCCGCGAATTGAGGATGATCGGTCGCTGGTTCTGGTGTGGATTCATAGAGTTCAACCGTGTTTGCGATCCGATCCGGTGCCAACGAGTATTGGTCAGCAAGCCCACGGTACTGACCAACGGCATCGTTGTAGTTGCCTGCTTGAGCATTAAACATCTGTCCGGCGCGACTGACAAAATCCTGTCGTTGCACGGGCGTTAAACGTTCACCACTCAAGATTCTGTTGTACATTCCGACCACACGCTCATCGATGCCCGCGGCATTTTGAGCGGTAGCAAATTCCCCTTCCCGGACCACTGATCCAGGATCTAGCATTTTCATGTAATTGAAGACCAACGCCAGGTCCCCCGCGGCACTGGGATCATGAGCGGATGCTTGCACCCTGTCCCAACTGTCGTTAATGCTGGAAAAATCTTTGATTGTGGGTAATCCGGAAAACTCTTTTCGCAATTTCTGTTCAGTATCAAAGTCCACACTGTTTTGGGGCGTCTGAGCTTTTGCCAATTCCAACTGTGCCTTTTGAAGCTGAATATCACTTAAGGGATCGTTGGGCATCTCCACACCGGGCAATACCCGATCACCGGTGTCTTGATAATATTTAAAACCATCTGCACCTTGGATAACGTTGCGTTCAGGATTACGCATTTTTTCAAGTTCCAACTGCGCTTTCTGAAGCTGTACTTGCTTCATCGGGTCGGCGGGCGCACTGGCATCCATCTGGCGTTTGAGCATCATCTGCATTAAGGCTTGTTGTCCAGGCGTGGCAAAAGAGTTGCTGCTCATCTTTACCAGGCGGGGATCCATCCCACCAACGGTCGATGGCGGTTTCTGACTTTGTTGGGTCATCTCTGAAGCCTTGAAATCAGGCTGGGATGCCCATTGGTTAAATTCGGTATTGAAACTCTGGCGACCGTTTTGCTCTAGCTTGTCCGCTTTGTCTGTCGTCATCCGATACAACAAAGCGCGGCCAAGTGCCGACAGCCCGTCACCGAACCCTGAAATCCCCCCAGAAATACGCCCAGAAGGTTTTAACGCGTCGGCTTGCTCACGCATTCGTTTAATGTCTTGGTAAGAGCGACCTGTATTACCACCGAAAATAAAAGGTTGTGTGCTCATTTTGCCCCCTTTAATGCGAGGTCGTAATTCACCATTTTGATGCCATCAGGTCGCTCTATCACAGCTTCCGGTGTCTTCTTCTCCACATCTTGAGCCATCAAGCCCATTTGGATACCGTCACTGTCTTTGTAGCGGAACGTGTATATCGGTTGTCCGTCGTGGGTCTTACCCACTCTCTTAATGTCTTTCTTCACCCGCTTATCTGAAGCCATGATCGCCGCACTACCCAAACCGGCAAGTCCGCCAAACAGACTGCCTGCCAGTCCCATATTCTGACCCCGGTTGGCCATCAGCCGGGCATACCGGTTGTTCATCGCGTTGTCATACCCTGCCTGAATACCGGCAGTATCGGTGGTTGCCAGCTGTGCGGTCTGGGGCGTAATGAAGCTGGGTTGGGTCACTTGCGAGCCTGACATCAACGCAGTGATTTCATTGATGGGCTGATTGCGAAGGGCAAACCGCTCTTGCAATGCCTGGTTGCGAGCAGTGTTCATGGCATCAAAGCGAGCTATGTCGGCATTGACTTCCTGAGTCGCCATCTGATTGTCCATCCCGATGCCCTGGGCTCGGTTGCGGTGCATCTGCTGAAGAGCGTCGTTACGCTGTCCCACCCGCTCCGACTCTTGCTGAAATGCCTGTGACTGCGCGCTGTTGTTCAGCTGCGCGTTCGCGGCATTTTGCTTAAACGCCTGAGCCTGAGCGGCGTTTTCAAAGTTAGCCCGTGATGCGGCTAATCCCGTCAATCGACTTTGTTCCTGTCCAGCATTCAGTATTGCGCCAAAACGTGCATCGTTGGTCTGTCGGCTGAAGTCGTCCATCGCCGATTGGTAAGCGTCAGAGCCCATACGAATGCCTTGGGACGCCAGGCGGCTTTCCAGTCGCTGGCGATCTTGCTCTAATCTTGGTGACATTCTCGCCATCAACGCGTCTTCTACCCGCTGACGATCTTTTGAAAAGTCCGTGCCATACGTGCGTGTGATGGGTCCGGCATCCGCGATGTGACGCTGAACATCGCCCACTTCACCTAACTCGGTTTGCAATACCGGACCTTGACCCACTCTCTGTAAGTTTGTCTGACGAATGGCTTCTGCGTCCCCGCGTTCAGGCAGAGTACTCGCGTCTACAGGACGACCAAGTAGTCCTTTCAGGCGGGCAGACTGATCTGCCGCTAAGGTGGAAAAGTTGAGTTGCGCTTCTTTGGTTTTGTTCTGAATACGCTGGTTTTCAGGACTCAGTGTCTGCGTTGCGGTGTAAGTTGGGATAACGTGCGTTTGGCCGGTTCCGGGGTCCGTGTAGGTGTGTGAGCCTGATTGAGAATACGTTAAGGCCCCGCCTGGAGTGACTTGATTGACATTGTTCAATGCCTGCTGCGCAATCGCCGTCCCAATATTGGTCGATGTTTGTGCCGCAGCCGTTTCCTTTGGTGGTGGCGGTGCTGGAGGTGGTGGTGGGGAGGATTTCTTACCCATGTTCAGATGCTCCTCTAAACTTTGATTGCTCCCACTGCTGACGGGTTAAAACGGCAACGGCTTCGGCTTCATCTGCCCCCCACATTTCGGGGATCAGATATTCACATGCACCGACTCTGCGCCAGATGCGACGAACCAGACGATTGCGTTCGCTGTGCCGACCTGCCAGAAGGCGGATGTCCCAACTTTTGAACGGATAATCAAAGACAAGGTGAACCCACCGCTTGTTCGTCCAATCCCGCCTTGCCGCATACCCAGACAGTTCGATGACCCCAGCGTGGGGGTCGTAGTTGTGGTACACCATACCCGCCACCAATCCCTCAGAATCGTTGGCAAATCCTAAGCAGTGGCAGGGTCCAAAATGGCGCGCGCCTTGCCATAGACCGTTTTCAACAAACGCTTTGATTTCAGGTTGGCAATCGCAGACGGGAAAGGTGGATTTCATACGACAAGTCCCCCTGTCGAATACACCAAATCAATCGATACCAATTCGCAGTCCAGTTTGAAACTTTGGGCAGAAGTGATTTGGACCTGGGGTGCCAATACTTCACCATGCGCGGAAACGCTTTCCCATTTTTCTTTGATTTGATAACCCTCGTCGTTATTTGCCCACTGGACTTGATCCCAATAAGACTCATCCCACTTCCCTTGCTGCCCGCCAGTAGACAGCGGAACAGACAGGGCGGCACCAAAAACAGGCTTATAGTCTTTGCCGATGGTGTGCCGGACTGTAAAGGGCGTGCGGTAGCGCCATATGCCTTTCACGGCATGCGCAGTCTTCAGTGCGCCCGGCATTCCAAGGTTATCGAAGCTGAAACAGGCGCGACATTCAAAGGCGCTGTTGTTATCGAACCCGCCGACATCACAGCGATAAATATTGCCTCTGTCATCGCCATAATAGAGATGGTTCCCCAAAACAAAAATGTCTCCAATTCGCCATCCGGTAAACTTCGTCCAGGCGCCTGTTTCCATATTCACTGCCCAGCAATAGCCTTGTTCTGCATCACGATGTGGCGGCGCAACAATGGCCATGTTACGGCTGTCCCATTTGATCAGGCGCCATCCGCCAATATTGCCGGACAAAATCGCTTCACGTCGCCAGTCGGTGTCGACAGGAAAACTGAGGGCATCCAGTTTGAGTTGGGATGGATCTTTGGTTGTGGCGGCGGAGATGGGTATCAAACCGGCTTTCGTGGCAACAATCAGATCGCCGCCCACTTGCATGATGGCATTTTTGCCCAATGGCTCACCGATGTCATACACCCCGTTTAACTGCCAGTCCGACGCATCGCCGGGGTTGCCCCCACTGAAGACGGCAAATTCCCCTTGATTGGTCGCAAAGACACAGCGATCATCCATACCCGCACCACTGTCAGAGGACCAAGTTGCCCCAAATAGCAGGGCTCCGCCTTTATTGAACACCCCCGACAACGGGAGCCTGCTCGCGGGTCCCGCCACGGAATTGATGCCCAGATACCACGCATTCATCGTTGCTCGTTCGATGAAGAACGTACGATTGCGGTATGACCACACGTGGCTAAGCCGATCCGTTGCAACCTGAGTGATGGCGAACGGTGTGGACGCATTTGTGATCGGCTGCCAGTGTGTCCCGTCATAAATTTGAGCGTGATCTTGTCCGTTGACAATGGTCAAAAATGCGCCCCCGTCGGTCTGCATTTCCAAAACAGAATAGTCGGCGCTGGTCTGTCCGGTCACAACGGCGGATAAGGTGGAGCCAGACAAGGTGGCATCAGAAAATTCATAAACATGGTGGGTGTCTGCTGCAAAATAGGTCGGTTGGATCCCGGCACGGTATTGAAACAGAGCCTCTACTCCCCCGGCAATCGTGCAGCGTTGTTTTGTCCCGCCACGCGGTTCAATGCCCGTTGCCGTTGGCCAGAAGTTTTCTAAAACCAGTGCGGTTTGACGCTGCGGGCTTGCCAAAGGCGTGTTGGTCATCATGCCGCCAACGGGCGCCATATAGGCTTGATTTTGGGCAGACGGAGATTTGTCACTCGGGGTAATTTTTCGATTCAGTGAGCGCACACGAGCAGGGTTAATGCGCATCTTCTCCCCCTCGGTCAGCGTGAATTTCCGTCAGAAAGTCCGCTTCAAACTCCGCTAAAAGATCATCATACGGCAAGCCCTTCTGACGTTTCCAACGCCAAATGGTCCCTTTTTCAATCAGTCGTTCAGGGACAAGCAATTTGTCGCCGTTCTGAGTCACTTCGGCTTTACCTTCAACCCAATGCGTTGACACATAACGGACGGTTGCGCCTTCCGTCTCAAGCGCGGGTGAAAACAGAATTTTGCCTGCATGGAGATGACAGTAAGGTTGCGCGGATGGGCGTTCTGATAATAACGCCCATACTTCAGGACTGGATGCGAGCCTGACGGGATGGAAGCCAGCCTTATTCAAACGCACGGCATTGTGTTCGGTCAGCATATAAAAATCATCCGGCAGGATTGCCTCACTCACCCCTCCAGAGACAACCTGCTCTTTCACCAGGTGATACCATTCTGCTCGGCGGGCTATTTCGGACCCTGCCGCATTCATGAATGTTTTGATCTGGCGAATTTCGTATTCGTGACTGGTAAGTTGAGCAGACGGATTGTCCAGCCCGATTTCCAACAGCACGTTGGTCAAGACCGTTTCAGCGGTCACGGCACTATCCCTCCAAGATGAATGCGCGTCCCCGCGTGCCGGTACATGTGGTCGGCTTGGTTTGCGGATTCAATCAACAGAGATAGATAGCTGGCGGTTGCCTGAGCTTTGTCGATGTCGTTGTTCGCGGTGTAGATCTGGAAAAGCAACGCGTGAAGGTAGAGTTCAGGCTCATCATCCAATAACCAACTGGTGTTTTCGGCTTCAAGACTGGGGATCGCAGCATAGTAAACAAGCCGGTGTACTTTGGACTGGTATGAGGATTTCAGTGCCTTTCCTTGAATGGCAAAACCCCATTGATGCCCCTCAAGCAAAACATCAAGCGGCAGGCGTTTGATCTCTCGACCACAGACACGGACAGACCGCATTTCCTGATAGTCAGAAGGAAGACTCGCTGATCCGTTGGCGTCGGTTGTCAGCTCCGCCACCGTTTCCATGTTCGCCAGTCGCAAACGCTTGGACAGATTTTTTTCAGCCATCCCCACCAACATCCTGGCGCGTTGAGCAATGTTAGTGACACCTGAACGATGGGACGCTTCAGCAATGAGTTCAGAATAGTCCTGGATCATCACACCTTTCCTTTAAACGTCCGGAAGGCGCGGTTATTCGGGTCGTTAAGCCACTGGCTAAGATACTGCTTATCCCCTTGTAAGTGAGCCTCATGCAATTGTTCAAAGTAGACATTCAAAGGGATAGAAGCGACCCGCTGACCATCACCAAATCGTTGATGTAAACTCTCATTGAATGCCCTCTCATTGTCATCAATCACGGCGTCCACCGGGTAGTCAGTGCGAAAATGGGTCATGCCATCTTGCTCCGTTCGCCAGACCATCCGACCCGTCATGGGATCGTGGTCCACCAGCGTCCAATCACCATCTTGAATGGTCATGACAACGCTTCGCCTGGTAGAGGATCGGCGCGTTCCGCTTTCCCTGCTTGTATTAGGGCTTTCGCTGTCGTCACCGATACATTGACCTGTGCTCCCTCGGAATGCCTTTTCCCGCTCTCATCCCAGTAGTCCCGACGCAAAATAATCGGGGTGCGTGTGTCCTCTTTTGGTGTGGTTGCCTGGTCGGCTCTGCTTCTACTCATGTCAGTCACTCCTTAGTTGGCACCGAGAACACAGGTTACTCGGTGCCATAACGTGTCGATCATTGGGTTGCACTCATCCCATACACATCCGCGATAACCCCCAGCCCTTTCTCATTTTTCACACAAAGCGTCCCTTCCCCGAGCACAACGCCTTTTTCCGCGTCGCCTGTTTTGGCAAGGTTCGGGACATTTTTGATTTTGTCGAGCATCTTAACGCTCAAAAGAGAGGGATTAAGAAGGTGTACATTTGAGGCCATCGCTGCGTTTGCAGACTGCACCCGATTGGGAACGATCATCACTTTTCCAAAGTCCCCTTCGTACACATCTGCCGTTGCGATGATGGTGTTTTTGCCTCCCGTGGTGGCATAACGAAATTGCGCCACGTTAGGATCGGACATGAAGGTGGTGAACACCGATTTGACGTAAGGTGAACACACCGCAAATTTCGTGGTACCACCCGAGTGATAGACCTGCTGCATGGTTGTGTCGAGTAAGGCTTTGCTGAACGCCCGCTGAGTCCCCGCAGTCGCAGGTACGGTCAGTCCTGTCGCTGCGTTAAAACCGCCGTTCGCCCCTAGAGCGCCGCGATCAACATTGGTTTCATACCAAGAGGTCAATGCGCCCATCTTCCTCGGATCCGTGGCCACCGACCCTTTGTTATCTAAGAGGGCATATTCAATGTCTTTTCGGATCTCGATGCCCTTTTTCAGCTTCTGGTACTTAATCTTCTCGGCATTCCCTGCGTTATCCACCGAATTTTGTGTTCGGGATACGGCCCAGGATTTTCGAAAGATTTGTGTGTAGTTTCCGACTCGAGCGGGGGTGTCAATGCGGTCAAAATCAAATTCGTCGCCTTCTGGATGGAAGTTCTCTCCAGGCGCGGCTAACTCGTCAATCTCCCATTCCGGGTGTGTCGATTTTGCCTTTTCTTTTTTGATCATGGAGTAGATGGGGGTATCTTCAGGGGTGATGCGGCTGACTACATCAGACAGCTCTTCGCGGTTACCCACCGCATCCGAAGACACAAAGGTATTGGCTAGCTTTGCCATTTGGCTTTCCTCTCTTTTTCAAAGGATCAGTCGAAATCCACCGCCATGGCGTCTTCCAACGTCCCTGATTCGGTTAAGCGTTTCATGGCCTCTCGATTTTTGGGTGGTTTGCCTGGTGCAGGCGTGGACCGGTTGCCCTTGCTCGGTTTTTCAGTCAGACGGCGACGAGCATTTTTGCGATTTTTCTCCGCGACCTTGCCAATTCGGGCGTAATGCACCAGTTGCAAGATACGGTGATCCGCTGTCGACTCGATGTCCTGTTCAGAAAAACCAAACTCCAGAGCCGTCTTTTTGTTCGCGGCATCGAACGACGCCCGACGACCGGGGTCCTTAAGCATAGGCATGGCATTAAGCAGTTTTGCGTCTTCTTCTGAACGCACGTGGGCTTTGTCTTGCTCACTGGCTGCCTGTATTGTGCTCTGTGCTTGCTCACTCGCCGTATACACTTTCTCAATTTCCGCTACCGCACTATTGCGCAAGGCGGTTTGGTACTGAAAAGCGGCGGGATCACTTTGTGCCAGTCCCAAATCCGGTTCGGGTGGGATAAGGCTTTCCAAAAACTGGGTCAGGTTTTGATACGCTGTTTGGAGTGACTGAGCCTGTTGGTCGTAGTTCTCTCGTAAGGTCGCCACGGCTTTGCGCTCCTGCGCCAGGGCTTCAGTCTTGTGGGTGTAATCCTTTTGACGGAAATAGCCCTTTTTCAGCTCGTCCAGCTGAACAGATTCTCCATCATCTAACGCGATCAACTCATCATTGCGGTCTTCAAAGTCCGCCTCGTCAGATGCCTCTTCGGCATCCAAAGACAGACCATCGTCCGATGTTGAGTCCAAATGATTAGAATCGGTGGGCTCGTCGATTACAGTGTCATCGTCTCCGAGTGCATCCATCGCATCTTCAAGGGTGTCAAATTCGTGATCCTCATCCAATGCTCTGTCTGCCGTATCCTTGTCGATGGTGATATCGCCTTCAAGATGTTGTTCTTGCTCTGGCATGTCTCAACGTCCTCTCATGTCGTCGGTTCGCACCCAGCATTACGCTACGGTGCCCTTTTTAGGCAGGATGGTCTTGCCCTCAGCGAGGGTCTTTAACTTCTGCCGTAAAGATCGGATAGAACGAACTTCCCAAACGTTTTCTGCGCGATGTTTTTCGTCATTGGTATTGATTATCGCGTCCAACGCGTCGCGTTCCAGATCGTCCAAAATTTGGTGAATAAGTGGGTGGTTCAATAGCCTTTCGGCTTCCCCATTGGGTGACGCTTTATGTGCCATCGTATAAATGTCCAGCCGTAAATGGGCTTAACGATCCAGCATTGAGCCCGGCTTTTTCCCGCTCAAACTGCAGTTTTTCACGGTGTTTTAAAAGGTCGAGTTCGCCTTTCATTACCGCCAGTTCACGTGTTTGCTGTGCCTTCATCATCTGAAGCTGAGTGTCTTTTTCCAATTCGACCTGTTGAACTCGGATGTCCGCTTCCATCTGAGCCTGTTCAATGGCAGATCTGGCACTCGCCTTCATCTGCTCTAACTGCATCTGTGCCTGAAGTTTCATTTCTGCCTCGGTCGGTCCCTCTTGCTGCAGTTTTGCCGCAATCTCTTCCTCATTGGGTTTGGTGAAGTACGGCTCTGCACTGGGGAAACCCGCTGTTTCGGTAATTTTTTCCAAAACGTTGTATAGCTGGTTGGGTTTGACGAAGGGGTTGTCGGCACCAATTGACGCCAAAATCTCTTTCTGTAAACCGAGGATCAATTGCAGTACGGTCAGATCGCGCTCTTTCGACCCCGCCCCCAACCCCACATTCACTTTGCAATCCATATCCACATTCCAGTGGCGAGGGTCGTACTCAACCCATTCCCCGCGAAGACGTACCGTGCGAGGTTCGTCCGCATGAGCAATGACCAGTTTCAATAGCCCTTTAAAGGCTTTTCTAATGCCACGTGTAAGAGAACGGATGATCATTTCCGCCTGGGCAATCCCACTTTCAGACATCAATTGTACGGAGGTGGCGGTCATACCCTGAAAGGCCTCTGGGTCTAATCCGCCTGACTGGTCGGTAATACCGGTACGGTCGCGAACAACATTGTCTAGGTAGTCCATCATGCCAAAGGACTTGTCTGCCACAAACGGCACCTCCATCCACTGAACCGCATCATGAACGTTTGCCCCAGACTTCAAGGTAATCGGTTTACCAAATGCCGGGTTGTAGACGGCTTCTATTCCACTTTCTGTCAGCTTTGAAGGGTCGAGTGCGGGTTGTTTTTTATTTTGCCAGTAGATGTTATCGAGAGTTTCCCGGAGCAAAGCGGTTTTGATACGCTGTATGTCCACCACGTCTTCTGCCACCGAATGACCTTCAAACTGGTGCGCTTCACGCTCTGCCACCACCTCGGCGTATGGCACATCACTGACCGCTTCCATGGCCAGGATCAGGTGTTTTCCTTCCTGGTCCTGACTGCACTCGGCAAAACACATCTTGTAAAGTTCAGCAATACCATCGTCATCCAGATCCAGCCGCACATACACTTCATAAATCAGGACAGAGTCCATTGCGCTCGATGTTTGCGTTCGGTTGTCACTCCAGTCGTCCCCTTGCCTCGAATGGCTGTCATCCTCGTCACCAATTCGGTCATACTCAGGTAGGCTGGCGATGTCTTCTTTATCGTAACCACGACTCACCAGTTCAGATCGGGTCACAATTTGGCGCTCCCCCACAATCGGGCTCTCTTCAATACGGGTACTGCCCGGATAGATCAAAAAGGCGCCTCGTGGTATGGCTTCAAGCTGGATATCGATCTGGTCTTCAATACGCCGGAGCTTAAAATCATAGCGCTGGGCGTCGAGATCATTATCTGGAGTGTCTTTTTCCGGTCGTTCCTGAAGTGCAATGATGTCAATGTCTGCCTCTCCTTCGAGTCCAAGTAACGCCGACGAAGGCTGATTGGTGAATTCATAGACCTTGATCTGTTTTCGAGAGTACGCCGTCCATTTTAAAACGCCCGTTTTGACCAGCAGTGCATCAAACACGGCATCATGAATGGCCTGCTCTGCTCCGCATTCCGGTACCACCACATGATTGACGTAGTCGGTGGCTTGTTCTGCGCTTTCTTCGTCTTCCGGTCCAATGGGTTCGTAATCGACAATCTTGTCGTTCGATAACACCGTACGCATGATGGAGGGCATCAGCTTTTTGATGACACTGCGAACGTCCTTTGATACGGACGCCGAGCGCCCTTCCTCTGGCGTCAGATCGTCCATTTCTCCGTTGTAGTAATTCAGTGACCTATCACGACTGGCTTTTTGTTCTTCGGAGTATTGCTCACAGGCGTCAATAAGCCCGGCTACATGGCTGGTCAGGCGATCATGATCTTTGCCTAAGGGCTCGTCAATCACGGCTGGATCCCCCATTTTGGATACAAGTAATCTTTAATCTTCTGCACCTCTGAGGGAGCGATGTCCAAACTGAATGCCAGCACTTCACATACACACCCCTGCCACGCTCGATTGGCACCACTACCGGCATTATTAGAGCCAAATGCGGAGATATTAAACGGTCCAAGTTGGCTAAAATGTAACACAGACAGAGGGAGCGGCAATAATGTAGTCGCATTGGTCAATTGTCTGTCATTGACCGAAGCCAACACACCGAATTCAGCTTGATTGAATATGCTTGATGCATTCAACGTCCCCATAACGCGAGCTGAGCTAACTTCCGATATACCAAAGAGGTCGGTATAGATGGTGTTGTATTGACTGAATCGATCTTCTACCCCGTTTTTATACGCCGCAACCACAAACAGGTGTTTAACACTGGCATCGACCCCTAATCCTAGCCCCTTTTGGTTATCTAATTGGGGCCAGACAGCAGCGGGCATACCGTTAGCCACAGCATGGCTTGGGACATAATCGGGACCACCATAAGCCAGCGCTTCGATGGGCCGACCACTTGCGACTCGGTTATCTATCCGCGTAATTTCATTGCCGTTTAGCGTGATGGTGTTTGCCTGGCTGGCGTCGTACCACCCAATTAAACCTCGCACATCCGAGGGTCTAAAAGGCTTGGCGACCTGAATGAAGCGAAACCCGGTCAGTTCGGGGGTAAAACCAAAGCGCCCTATATCCCATTCCATCAGTACGTCACCACAAGATACTGGTCGCCTTTGAGACTTTTCAAATAGACTTTGTCTGTACTGGACAAGCCACCTATTGAAAGCCCTTTATAGGCGTCAGCACCAGAAATTTCATGGGCATGTTGGTTTTGCAATGGCGCGGTGCTGCCCACTGACAGCAACATACCTTCAGCCGCTCGTGATAAGATCAGTCCCGTCGAAGAGGGCGTAATTTCTGACCAAGCAGTATCTCTGACCAGTATTTGCGTTGTCTGCATTTAAACCACCTTTCTCACTTTGAATTCAGGAACCTTCACCGAGGTGTCCGACTGGTACCCGTCAGCGAACACCATAAACGCATCGGCACCATGCGAGTGCTCATCATGACGCGGGTGTCGTTTCCAGACGCCATACTTGTCATCCCAATCCCGGCTGTAATTTTCCAAATGCAGGATCCCTTCATCACACGCGGAGGCGTCAAACTCGCATTCCGGCAATACGGTTCTCACCGACTGTATGGAATTGAGTTTGTCCGGGGTTCTTGGGACGACCTCGAACGCAAAGCCTATTTCCGCCGCGATGTGCTTGATGGACTTGGCTTCGAGTCCCTGTTTTCGGTGCTCGACGTCATGAGGACCGAAGTGGCGACCAAAACGGGCATCACGTTGAGTTCGCCAGCGGTCGAGCCAGTCAATATAATGAGCGATGCCTTCACCACTGTTTTCGTAATACCCGACAAAGCGATGTTTGCCCGCGATTTCCTGGTGCAGCCAGATGGTCGTGCTGTCTGATACCCCTAAATCCCAGAACGTATTGACCACACTCCGTGGTTCAAACTCGAAACGACCAATCTTTCCACGCTGTCGCAGTGCTTGGATAGGTTTACCGAAATACGCCCCTTCGCGCGCTCCACAAAACGCTTCCTCCGGTGTCGACGGGTATTCTTTTTTCATGTCTTCGGCTTGTTCACGCCACTTCAATACGTACCAGTGTTGTTGATCTTCTGTGAGTTGAATACCGAACTCAGTGGCGAGCTCATCAAAGTATTTCATCTCGTCAGCCGTCATCCGAATACGGTCACGGGTTTGATAGGACGGGTCCTGAAACCAGGGAAAGAAGTGAAACTTCCATTCCATGTCCAGTAGGTCACGCCCTTCGTCCTGTATCTTTCTCGCCTGCTCGGTTTTGTTGAAAAAGTCCCCGCCTCTTCCCTCTGCCGTGCTTTCAATGAACCCCAGTTGTCCGTGTGCCAACGTATTGAGTGCACCCGAACGGATTTCACTGGCTTTGTCTGGCGATTGCGCGCAAATTTTGCCGTATTCAGAAATGTGCAGAAAGTTCTTGGTGCTCGACCTCAGTGATACCCCGACTTCCACCGAACTTTCGTTGCCAAATCGTACCTCTAACGCGTTGTCCGTCAGCACAGGCACCGCCTGTTTGATATCAGCGGGCAAACGCTCATAGGCAAATTTGATGCGACTGAGCAAGCCTTTGGCATTGTCCAGCGTGTCCGCGACCAACCCGGCGGCTAAGTTGGAATTGAACAAACAACAATCCAAGGCAAGCAAAAGAATGAATGTACTAAAGCCCATCTGCCGAGCTTTTAAAATCAGATTGAGATAGTGAAGGTTATGGAGCAGGTTTTCTTGTGCAGCATTCAGTTGAAATCGTACGACCTGCCCTTTTTTGTCCTCAATGTAATACAGGTGGTTTAACCGCCATTTCCGGTCACCCAGTAAAGCAATGGCTTTATTTAGATCGGGTTTGTCCATCGACGGCTTCTAGTACCATGCAGGTAAACGACACGGCGGTCTCAATCGGTCCCCCGTCTTTGCCCGTCAATTCCCGGCGTTCTCGATACTTTTCCGGTGCCAGTGCTTTCAGGCGAAACATCAGGAGATTGTCTGAGTACTTTCGAACCCGTCCGCATTCTTTCCCTTTGTAAAACACCGGCTCTTCAACCCCAACACTGGCTCGTCTGTCCGCTTCAATTTCAAGGGCTTCAACGTGGCTTTCAATCGCCTCTTCCCAGCGTTTGGCGAAGTCTGCGTCTTGGTCTCGGTAGTCGTAGGTGCTTCTTCGAGAATAGCCGGCACGGCGTGCCGATTCTCCGACCCCAAAGCCCGCTTCAAGGGCATCAAAGAATCGATTGTCTCGGCGTTGAGTGCGTTTGCATGTCGGCATACTTACACTCCGTCATTTCGCAGCCGGTTACTACGATTCATCTTCATCATGCTCCCTCCTTCGAACCAGTTTGAGGTGCTCTTTTTTAAACCACCAGTTCATGGCTAAGCCCGCCAACCCGATAAGAAATCCTCCAAGAGCCACCCATTCATTGATGGTGAGTCCAGCCAGCACGGTAATGGCAGAGGCGCTGTAAGTAGTCGTCACCGCCGCTCTCTCGATCATGCCTCAGTCCTTTTTCATTACGTCGTTGACTTTGGGAACGATTTTTTCTGCGCTGCGCCCCACCACATAGCCGCCCAGACCTATCTGCAATAGCGTCCAGGCTTCACCTGACAAACGAAACTCAGTCAGACCAAAGGCATCTGCGACGACCAGCACCAAGAACGTCAGCATGGTCACGGGTCTCCAATTACGCTGTAACCAGCTCGCCCCTTGTGCTTCCGCGGTGATGACTTGGGCTTTCGCTTCCAGGAGCCTCGCTTCATAATCCATCACCTGAGTGGCCATGGCGTTTTGCATCTCAAACAGTTTGGCTTTAACTTGAAGGCGTTCTTCATCACTGGTGTGCAACGCATCAATCACGTCAGTGACGGGTTTGACCAATCCGGTAAGGACATTCCAAATGCTCATGCCCACCTCCCGGTTTTCATCTGCTCAGCAAGCTCAGTGGCTCGTTTGCCCACCTGCTTCGCCCATAGGCTGTCTAACATTTCATTGGAAGCGGAGGCGTAATCACCCGACTTCACGGTTCTGAGCATTTTCTTAAAGGTCAAAAGCCCGGCAACGCCCATGTTAAACGCCATATTTTCAAGCACGGCTTGTCTGACCGGAGAGATTGTCTGATACCAGGGTAACTTCTTGGCGAGCGCGGCTTTCACCTTCTGCACATCGTTTTCAAGAAGTTGCTCGGCTTCCTCTTTATCGATACCTACATCTTCAAGATTACGACCAAAGCCAATGGTTAGCTTGCCCGCGCTGCAGTGATAAGGGTAACGCCGAAACCCTTCGTGCCTTTTCAACTGCTCGGTCAGATTCATTCTGCGCTCCTTAAAACACGGAAGCCCGGCACCTTAAGGCAACCGGGTTTACAAACGAAAACGCCCCGAACTGAGTTCAGGGCGCATATCTACATAATATGAGATTTAATCTAGTTGGTTGTGTACAAAAAATCAACTATTTTGACAAGGCGCTAAGCCACGTTGTCTATCGCTGCGTCGACCCAGGCGGTGCCGGATTTCACAAGGACATCCGCTCTGCGTCGGTCAATGTCGAGCCACCTGGCGACTTGAGACACGTTACTACCACCAGTGTAAAACAACACCACTGCCTGCCCCATCTCTTCGTCGCGGCGATTAAGCCTGGCGACGGCACTGTCCACCAACATGGCATCGTCATCATTGATGAGCGGAGAAGGCAAAGTTGAGCCCAGTAACTTCGTGAAAGTGGTGATGGACGGATAGCCCACGGTCAGGTCGCTATTCACCCTCGCCCATCGTCCCCACTGCTCTAAGAGCCAAGGAGTGTTATGAGTAATAAGCTCCGCCATAAATGTCCTCTCTTTTTTGAACGTGCAGATAATGCGATGAAATCTCAGACCACTTAAGGGGTTCACTCATCATCCGACACCACTGCCTTGCGATAACCATAATCGCAAATGACCGAGAAGGAAAGGGAGAGAGAATGTGTTAGGCGGTTTGATAGCTGCTTATGGCGCTATCATTTCAAACCCGTTTACTCCGGTTCACCAATAAAATCGATACCTGTTAAATCGTTCGAGAAACCAATGCCTGTTAACTTATGTTCTGTCACTAGGTCTCGAAGTGTGTCAGTACAGAATAGATTTACTGGACCTTCCTCAATGGATTTGAAGAGGTACTTATCTTTAGTGTCTTCTTCGTCGAAAACCAGTGCTTCCAATCCAATCAATTCACCGTATTCGATTTTTTGGACGGTTAACTGTTTGTTTTCTTTTGCGAATGTCTGTGCAGTAAAGAAGTACCAAGTCTCACCTTTTACATGGATTGGTAAAAACTCGCCACACGTGGATAACTGTGTGTGCAAGCAATCATAGGCTTTGGGTGAAAATATGAGGAATGTATTGCACCAAATACTGATATCAGGGGTTTCTGAATCTTTATTGAGGACATCAGCAAACTCTGAATTCACCTTACCCCATATAGGTTTCAGTGACGCATTGTTTGAAGGTTGTTGAAGTATGTCTCTGACAAGTTCAAAGTCCCCCAATTGTTCAGCCAAATCACTCGGCAACAATGAAAGGGTTTTAAATTTAGTAGGGTCTTCTGTGATTCTATAAACGGTCATGAGCCATTCCAACTAACATCTTTTTTCTCTGTAATCTTTGAAGGGTATTTTCCATCTTTCAGGCTCATTTTAATCCACTTTAACCGAGCAAGTACCATTTGTTTTGTCATACCACCCGTCAAGAATACTCTTCCAATCCAACTCTCATAGTTATATCGGTGTATTGAACGATGAGCCGGTGACTTTGGGTCAGCCCAATTCAAATCAAGGTTCTTTTTGAAATTCATCATCCAAACACCATTTCTAGGATCGTTTATGCCTATTTGATGCATGTGTAGCTCAATCCGAGCCCCCTCAATGGCGGCTTGTTTGAATCGACCTTTGCCCGGAACAATGTGGTGAGCTTCATGATTGATAGTGGGTTTGGGTTCACCTGCTGCGGTCAGATTTCTAGCCAGTTTTTGAGTTGGGTGATGTTCTTCTTCCGAAAGTTCCTTCAGCTTTTTACTTTGGTTTCCTTCCACATAATCTCTAAGTTCAGCTTCCATCTCTGCAACCTTGGCATGAGCGATCAGCTGAGTGCGTTTCATCTTCAAAAACTTTAGATCTCTTTGCTCTGCCTCAAGCATTCGTTTTACTTGTGCTTTGGGTGCCTTAGGAGCCTTATTCGATTTGTATTTGATGTAGAAGTCTCTGACCAACATATCATAACGGTCTAAAGCTAATTCTGCTGCTGATGGGTTTGCAGGACGATTTGAACGGTGTCCAGCGGTAGATAAGCCTGTTTGCATTTCCATGTCCATGTGTTGATTTTTTGTAGTAATAACACCAATAAGAAACTAGTTGCAAATAAATATCTAAAAATTACGATTCTGTTTAAAAAGCTAAAGGAATAAATAAAACAATGCCGGAAGATGTATTTGGTGGATTTGGCTGCCAATGCAGCCAATAGTTGATTATTCCTGTTGACAGGCGGAAGGTTCATGCACACTTTTTGCACTGACCAGCCGGGCGGTTTTTTCGATGTAGTGACCTCTAATAACTTATCTGGGGTTAACTTCACCGAAGTCGACTCTGAGTAATACCTTACTTTGCTTGTTATCTTTATTAGACACATTCACAAAAAGTGACGCTACTCACTTAAATACATACTGTTTTTATATACAGTTTTATGTATAAGAAACCAATCCAAAAGCGAGAAATCCGTCGAGTTAGAATATCAAGCAAAGAAATCATATAGATAGAACAGAGCCCAAAATCAGCACGAACAATCTATGCTTACTCTTAGCCTTTAACTGCCTAACTTGATGTTTTTCATTAATTTTCTTTTGACCCGCACATGGACGTGACCATTGATCAAATCAAGGATGAGAGGTTTCGCTATGCGCTACATATCAAAGAGAATCAGAAATGTTGAACCCAACGAGTTGGCATTAAAGGTTGGCGATCTGGTCGTGGTTGACCCTAGAGAATTACCCCCTAGCGGAGAGTTTGGGCTGTACAAGGACAGCGACGGACGAGAATACCTGGGATGGGAAACTGAGTATTCTCGCCCTGTTGGCAAACTCATTGGGATATTGAGATACCTGTATTGAGCAAATGTTTCAAAAAAACTTCCTTCGTCTCAGTGCCATAGTCCTGAAGGGATGTGTCTAGGATTTCTTGGGAGCTTTTTTAGTGTATGTATGTCTTTCAGATAGGTTTTCCGAAAGTGTATTCTCCTTGCTCCCCATGCCGGCAATTCACTAAGAATAGAAACGACCCCTTGAATTTCTGCTGACTCAAAGCTGTACCCTTTCATTTTCAGTAAAACTGACAATAAAGGCGTAGCCGGACTAAGCTGACAGAGAGTTTTGTTCACTGCGAATCACCTTCACGATGTAAATGTTTAAGAGTAATTGTAAAAAGAAAAGCAGTAGGTAACCATCGGGCAACGTCTGATCGCGATACAGATACATCGGATAGACATTCTCAAGGATTGTAAAAAGAATAAAGAAGACAGAGAAGTACGAAATGAATTTATCACTGAATATCTTCACTTTTTGATGAATTCCAACCAAAGCAATAATGGCTATGTAGGCAAGAAGAGGAGTAACAAAAGCAATGGCTTGTTCCACTGTATCACCGACGGTGCTATAAGCATTCATAAATGCTGAACCACCCGTCAATATGGCAATAAGTACGATAACTCTGATATTCAAGCTGCCTCCTGTTATAGCAATAGATACGTGCTCATTGAGGCTAAATCGTAACACTAGGAAAGTATATATCTAGGTTGGTCTTTAAGACTTATGCAGCATTTCACATACAGGCAATTTCTTACCTGATTTACACACAAATGCTGCTTCTGCAAACCAGTATAATCACATAACCCAATGCAAACTAATACTGGCACACGTTTTTGGTATGCTTGAATTTTTTGTTAGGGCAATGGTATGCGATACAGTGTATGTCCCTTTTTGCTTACCCTTGTTTCCAATTTACCCTCTGAAACTAATTTTTGGAGAGAACTCCGAATCAAGGGGTGCTCATAACTAGCTAGTGAAGAAAATCCTTGTTGCTTTGAACCCCAAACCCGAATTCGTGCAGGCGAAAAAGCCCATTCTGAATATTGTTGTAAAAACTTTAAAAGAAGCTCTTTTAAAACAATCTCCCTCGGAGGATCCATTAAAACGGCTAGTTCATCGTTCTCTTTGACTTTAGCTTCCAAATATTCGATACGGTCTTCTAGATAACTCAATTCTTCGGCATGCTCAGAAGCTTGCCCCTGAACTATGTCAGTAAACTCAACGCCACCAATTTTTGAAATTCGCACACCTATCTTCGCCCAAGGTACCCATACAACAAACAATGCCGAGATTGAGAACATAAAGATCCCACTCAGACCCAAATCTTTAGGTGATGCAAATTCTTGTGGTGCTTTCAAATATTCCCAAAAACACATCACACAAACAATAATTAGAGAAATGCTAACAACTGAGGCGGCAATTTTGATCCACTTCGGGATTTCAAAACCCGTTGAAATAGCTCCAACCTCATCTTCAGGCTTTTCAAAATTTTGTTCCTGATGACTCATTTTATCCCTCTTTGCCCTAACGACAACTTAAACCACAGACAACACACAAAACAAACCGCTGATTACGCTTCAAACACCAAATTCACCGTAGCTAAAATGCCACGTGTTGACTGTCGGTTTGAAGCTTTTGTTATATGTTTAACTTTTGCCTATACTATATGCGCATTATTAATACGCATAGGACTATTTTATGAGAAACACATATAGCACGAATGCACCAAAAAAAGCAACAAACCTCAGCTTAAACAGTGAGTTACTAGCCGAAGCTAAGCGCCTAAACATCAATCTATCCGCAACTATGGAGAAGGCATTAGAAAAGGAAGTCAAACAACAATTAAAAGCCGAATGGTTAGAGGAAAACACTGAAGCGATTGAAGCTTGTAACGATTTGACAACAAAACACGGACTATTTTCCGATTCATACCGAGTATTCTAATGCCACAATTTACGCTTTATAAAAACAACGACAAGAGCACCGCTACCGCTTATCCATATTTTGTTGATGTCCAAAGCGAGTTGGTAAATTCACTTAATACTCGCTTAGTCATACCTTTAACTCCTATCGAACTACTAGAAAAAAAAGTACCAAGTCATTTATGTCCTATCATTCATATCGATGAAGGGGACTTCGTGATTCTTACCCACCAAATGGCGAGTGTACCAGTAGGGATTCTTGCAACCCCAGTCAACGAAATAAGTACGTTTAGAAACGAAATAATTGCTGCAATAGACTTTTTGATCACTGGCATATAACGCCAGCTTAAACCGCAGACAACGCACTACAACGGCTTCCGCATACCACCTAAATCACTTAAACCAACGCATAGTGAAAATACCATGCGTTGCAAATCCCTCTTGAGCAGTTTGTTAGATGCCAGATCACAGAACCTGATTTAATAGTGGTAACGACATGAAATTATCGTTATCGCTTGATCATCGACTGCGTAAACAAGCCTATTAGTATCATCAATACGACGAGACCAAAAACCAGATAAGTTCTCTTTTAACGGCTCTGGTTTACCGATGCCCTCAAATGGAGAGCGCTTAACATCATTGATGAGTTTATTGATACGCTTGAGTGTTTTCTTGT
Organism: Vibrio penaeicida; assembly: GCF_002933855.1. GTDB lineage: Bacteria > Pseudomonadota > Gammaproteobacteria > Enterobacterales > Vibrionaceae > Vibrio > Vibrio penaeicida_A. The sequence continues at coordinate 102,700 of NZ_BFAQ01000032.1, read as the reverse complement.
CTTGAGTTTGCCAATACAGGTAGTCATCCCAAGCATCATCAGTCCACGACAATAAACGTTGACTACTACTCATCAATTAACTCTCGTACTGTCGTTTTACCAGCACGGTACTGTGCTACCGAACGGTTTAGGTGTTCAGCGTTTTGAGGAGAGCGTAGTAAATGAACTGTCTCCATAAGGCTATTGTAGTAGTCTAAAGACATAACCACTGCATCCTCAGAATCACGGCGTGTAATAACTGTTGTATCAGCATCATTAACTACACCGTCTAAAACAGCTTTGAGACCATTTCTAGCTTCAGTAAAAGATACGATTTTCATAAGAACCTCAACATGTCCAGTTAATGGAACAAGTATAGTTTTCACCACTCCACTTGTACAGTAAATTGAACATGCGATATTGATAAGACAACTAACGCCAGCTTAAACCGCAGACAACGCATAAACCAAGCCGTATCACTGTGCCGTAAACACAAAAACTAATGCATAGTAAGCATGCCACGCGTTGCGAATCACTCTTAAACAGATTGTTATGCAACTGCTCCATAGCGTCTTAAGAACTCTTCTTTGCGATGCGCTTGAATACAGAAAGAACTGAATTCGTTGAAGCGTTTTAGCTGCCATAGAATGCCCTTGCCAAAGTCAAGATACACTGGCTTCGTTGCATTTAACCACACTTGTTTTGGTCGTTTCCACTCATAGAAAAAATGACCAACATGAGTATCTTTAATTAAGCTCTCTATTTTATCAGATGAATGTATTTCGATTAGTTCGTCTGGTTGGTATTCAGAAATATGGAAGTAGATAAAGTGTGTTTTATGATTAGTATTTTGAACGCCAATGTCCACCATAGATGCATGGTTCGGGTCTGGTAATGCAGCCCTTAACTTCATATTTTTAGCTAGGTTCCTACCATTTACAACCCAAATCATATCTCCGTAGAATTGCTCACGAGACTGTAATTCCTTATGCGACATCGATGAGTTTTGGAACTCTAATACCATACCATTAGGTAATTTAACGTCTGCTATATGTTTTTCACCGACCTCATCAAAGTCGACAATCTCTTGATAGTCATTTGCCCAATGGTTTTTCCAGTCTCTGTGCCACTGACTTTCATTATCCCACCAAGGGTCACATGAATCTTTGCGTGTATGAGCCCAATGCCAACGTACTTTAGTGCCACACTTAGACAGCGTAGGCTTGCCACAAAACTGACATAAACCTTTTACCTTCGGAGACGGTTCCTGCCTAACTCCGTCAACTAACGAAAACTTCATTCTATCCTCCTGTTACATAACAACCAATTAAGTAGCCAAAAACGTACAAACGCCGTTTCTGAAAGCCACCTTAAAACCAAAAACGCAACGCATAATCTGATTGAATCGTATGTTATGTATTCTAAAGCCTGGCTTTACCTGATAATTGTTGATCGACTATCGGCTTAGCTCGTCTATACATAGCAAGAAGCATTTTTAGTTGAACTAGTTCATTATTATTAGTCATTTTTCGAATTGCGTTTATTTGTTCACTCGTGAGTTCAAAGTTAGTGGCTAACTCTTTACTAGCGTCACGAATGAACTCAATGTCACTTCTAGTTAACCTAGATTCAGCATCCTGTATTTTTAAGCTGCCTAGTTTTCTCCGATGATAACTACTAACGATAGCATCATAAGTCTTATTTATAGCCAAGGCAGAGCCACAGATAGTTGTAACCAATGCTGCAACTTGGGAAGCAACATCAATCACACCTGTAAGTTCAATAAAGCCGGGAGATGCGTATTGTAAGCGAGAAACTTGGAGGCGATGCGCTTCTTTAGTTAGACCATAAGAGCGCTGGAAAAAATTAACTACGCTATAACCCCCACCCCATGGGTAAGTGGAGAAATCTAAATCCACATACTGTTCATTCGCCACTCGTTGTGCAACATACATAAAACTGTATAGCTGAACATATTCACGTGTTACGACAGAAAGGTCTCTAAGCTCCCAACGTTTATCCAATTCGATATTAAATTTACCTAATTCCATAAGATTATCTCTATTACTAGGGAATACATAACAAATGACATGAATTCCCCTTTCCTAGAATCTGCCACACTGAGGCGGTATCGACTTAGCAAAAAATCACTTTAGCATCCACGTCATCGATTCCAACGGGAAAGCTATTCTCCACAAATCCGTCACTCACCCTAAACGCGACTACTTTAACAAATATTCATCTGAGCGCATATAGTTAAAAGCGTGTAAAGGCGCACATTCGTGAACGAAATGACAAAACGAAGTAGATTACTTTGTTGTTCGAGATGGATTGGCTGCTATCGCAGCCAGTAGCTATTATTGCCTATTGACAGGCGGAAGGCTCATATGTGTTATAAGCAATTTTAACATCCGGCTGGATTTCCTCGAGAGCAGCCAGAGTAACCTGAACCACCACTAAACATCGCGTCGACGATAAAACCTATAACTATAGCGCCAACAGTTATGTAAAAAGAAAATTTTAATGCTGATAGCAATAACTTAGCGCTAAAGTCTTTACGCTCTAACCATAAAATAACTAAAAAAGAGCCTACAAAAGCGATCGGTATTCCTATTCTAGGCTCCCATACAGTCAGCATTATCACAAAAAAGATAAGAATAGGTTTCCAGTACACTGCGAAGAATAAGAATGCCCCCATTCCAAATAGCGTAAAAAGAATACCAAACATTAAATCCATCTATGTACTTCCGAATGCATATAACTCCCTCTTAAGTGGTTGCCAATACACTATACTCAAACACACCACCGTGATCACAAAACCCAACTAAACCAAAAATGCCAAAGGTTAGCTGTCACTCTTGAGCAATTTGTTAGGGCTGAATTTACAAGTTGATACCCATAGCCTTATTTACTTCACTAGCTATATGCCGCATATTTTTATAGGCATAGTGCTGACAATAAATAAAGTCTTGAAACCTCACTTCAGGTGCACCTACACCATGGGCAAAGATATGTCTAAGTGACCTATATTCCGAGAGTTTTGAATACCAGTGCTCATTAACTGAAGATTTTACACCAAAACTTTTGAACAGCTTTCGACGTCTATCCACAGAGTTTGCTTGTCTTTTTACAGTTTCCCAAGTCTCACTTCCGTATTTAAAATCCTGCAATCTAGGCGTTGGATAATTATATAAGACACCGTCCTTTGCAGCGTAGAGTATTCGCAATACACCACGTTCAAGCTCTTCAAGAGCCCCAAGTGATGCGACTATTCCAGACCGAATTATAAACTGGTCATGTGTCCAATATCCACCTAGCTCTGAGCCATGGCAGTCTTCATCATAATGGTCAGAAAAACTTGAGCAGACCATAGATTCGTGAGCCATTTGGGTAATATCGATATCTTTTGAATAGGATTCATACACATCTATAGCAGCATGTAATAGAAAGTTTATTTTGGGCTCTCTGCCTCCATCGAACTTAGACTTAGAAAAGTAATCCTGATCTAGAATGAATTCCGCGTCGGGAAACTGCTCACGAACCCACTCAGCAAAGTCAAAGTGCTTTCTCATCGCATACATACTAGTCAATGAAAAACTAACATGAGACCTTATTGATTCTAAGTGTCGGTATCCAATTCTAGTTATAAACGCCAAATATCCTCCTAAGCCCTAATGCTCAAATCAAGCTGCCGATGCAAATCACCGTAAACACAAAACTCACTGCAAACCAAAAATGCCGCGTGTTGTTTGTCGGTTTGAAGCGTTTGCTATGCTAGTTGGGTCACGATGTCAGTCAAAGCTTCTTTTAACGTTGAGACCAATGGACCGTCCTTACCGCCACATCCACCTAATGAGTTGTCCTGTTGATAGTACATAATGGAATATTCCATTGGATTATACGGTAACGTTTTATTTAGCTCTTCAATTCGGTTCTTCGTTCGTTCAAGCTCGTCATTCGACAATACTTGTGCTGACACGTTGAAACCAGCATTTTGAATTGTTCCCTTCAGCACAGCTAACTTCCAATTTGTTTTTTTATTGAAACTGAAATCTAGGACACTTAGTGCTCCAAAAAAACCATCATCTGGTGATGGAAAGTCAAGTTTTAACTCTGTCGAACCGTACTTGCCTATTAATGAGCTACCACTAGAGACTAATGAAAAGCCTTCTGATTCAATGAAAGCCGAGAATTGATCTTTTAATTCCATCAAAATTCGTTTTTTGTCCTGAACAAATGCAGCGCTGTACTCTGCCTCAAGCTTTTCTAGTTCGGCTTTTGCGTCTTCAAGCTCTTTAATCTTTCCTAATACCACTTTCTTGCTCCGATTTTATAGTTACTGTCACTATCTCTATATGAGGACTAACTAGAAAAATTCAACCAATTGCATAATATATATTTCGAAGCAGTAACATAACGAACGACATGAATTCTCTTCCTAGAGTTTGCCGTACTGATGCGGCATCAACTTAGCGAAAAACCACTTTAGCATCCACGTCGTCGACCCTGACAAAAATCATTCTCCACAAATCCGTCACTCGCCCTAAACTGCTGGCTACTTTAACAAATACTCACCTGCGCGCATATGGTTAAAAGCGTGTAAAGGCGCACATTCGTAACAAAATGACAAAACGAAGTAGATGAGTTTGTTGTTCGAGAAGGATTGGCTGCTATCGCAGCCAAGAGAATGTTATTGCCCTTTGACAGGCGGAAGACTCATATGCGTTATGTAAATCTTATATAGCAGCGGATGAAGATACTTTTAAGTTAAAGAGCTTTGTAAAATTTTTTGCAGAAAATAACAGTCTATAGCTATCATCGTATCCCTTAAGCTCGACGAATTTCTTCTTTTTAAACTGATTTATTATATATTTACGACCCTTATCACTGGCAGCAAAAATTGTTCTCCAATTACCATTACAACTCTGGAGCATCCGAACTAATTGATTGTTAACCTTGATTGGGTCATGAGCTTTCACTCCATCACCTAAAAGTGAAAAACATTCCTCTTCCCAAAACTGGAAATAAACCGCCATATCACCCGCTTTAGATACTCCAATCAAGCCATAAGCCACGCCATGTATAGATTCTTTTACGAGATAATCTCCGCCTTTTGATGTATACCAAGCATCCACCTCTGAACTAGACAGAGCGGAAAAAGATAGTATTGATAAAATTAAAGTATAGATATAGCGCATAATTAAACCAAATGAGTTGCATATTAGGCGAGTGTACCATCACCTACCTGTCAGTTCCGTGCGGCAAGTCAACTTCGGATTTACACAACTTCCAATTAAGCTGCCAAAAGCGCACCAGTGCCGTCTCTGCAGGTCATCGTAGACACAAAACTCAACGCATAGTAAAAATGCCACGCGTTGGCGGCCAGCTTGAAGCTTTTGTTAGAACTCGGGCTGAACACCTAGCTGATCATTGATATGTTTAGCAAAATCTAGAACTTCATTGATCAACGTAGATACCTCACTGACTGTTATATTTATCAATTCGCCATCTTTAGTTTTGCCCGCTCGGTGAACTAAGTCATGTCTTTTGTGCGTAGCTTTTATAAGTAACTCTATTGATGATGGAAACTCTATTTCAAATGTAGCTTTGAACATCGGTCTGAGTTTGGGCAAGTTATGCCAAAGCAACTCTACCAAGTATTCTTTAACGGTGCCGTTCAATGATTCATATTGTTTAAAAATGTCTGAAAGCGGTAGCTTATCTTTTTTAAATTCAGGGTTAGACTCAACAAATCGACGTAAGTAGAAGTCATCAGACTCAAGTTTGGTAATAAATAAGTCTGATAGAAAAGCTTCCAAAGATGTTATGACGTTTACATATACCATTTTTAACAGTGTTTGCTGATGAGCAGAGGAAGTTTCAATATCTAGCATATCTCGAAGTTGATTGACTGCATTTTCAAACTCTTTGAATGGTTCTGAAGCAGTACCTAATGTATCGTAAAAGTAATCGTCGAAGTCTTCTTGCCTTGGTATTCCTGACCACTCAATACCGTCTTCATCAAGCTCATCAGCAACCTCCTGTATTATTTTTTCATCTAATTCATCACCAAATTCTGAGAACAGTTCATCACCAGCTTCATAAGGACCACCATGAATGTAGATATATCCTCCCTCTCGACTGTTATAAGGACAATCGTGAACAGGGTCTTGATAGTTTTCAAAAAACCACTGCCTTATAATTTCTTTTTGAAATACAGTACTTTTTAATTTCAAGTCTTCAACTGAAATCTTGTGCAATTCTTCAGGAATTGAATATATCTTACTCATGGTTACTCCTAGAGTTCTAACAATTATTATCGGACAGAATGTCTGAATAATTCATCCAAAGGGTGTCCAATAACATTCTGACCACTTGATCATAATAAAATGCAACTCATTGCACAATATAAACTTAGGCACTTCATGAAGTCGACTATCTGGCGTGAAAACGGGCATTGTTCAAGTTTAAATCAACCGTGTGAAAGTACAGCTCTCTTCAGTTGATGACAAACTAGATTTGATCTTAATTTATCCCTCGCTCTTCCACCTCCCCAAGCAGCTTCATCACCACCTGAATCGCCTCTCCTGACCGAATCAGAGCGCCATCACAGCGATAGACAAGCCACCCTAGCCTCATTGCCTCGGAGTACTTCTTCAGGTCGTCAGAGAAGCCCTTCCCGCGCGTATGTCGCCCCTGGCTCCATCCACCGCCCTCGACTTCCACGGCGAGGTCATGCTCTGGCCAGGCGAAATCAAAGCGCCATTTGCGGGTGGGATGAAATTGAAACTCTCGGTGAGGCGCTGGCAGTTTCAGCGCTCTCACCTGTAGGGCAAACTCAGCCTCGAGTTTACTCGCCATCATTCGCCTCCTGCTCAATGCGCCGAATATCCTGATCCGACAAAACAAAGTTACGCTGAAACAGTCGGGTTTCGGCTTGGCTTACCGCTTGTTTGAAAGGTTCGAGTGAGGCTTGAAGGTGCTGAAGGAAGGCGATGCAGTCGTTGAGTTGGTCGGTGGGGATGAGCTGGGCGCGGTTCACGCCCGCGTATTGCCTGAGTACTCGCCATGCCGCAAACTCGGCGGCGTTGCGTTTTTGGAACCGATTGCCAATGCCCCACACGATATAGCGCAGACTTTGGTACTGCTCTGGGGTAATGGTTTCGATACTGCGGTTGGGAATGTACGCGCCCGTTTTGCGGATGGCGGGCAGGACTTCCTCAAAGACCCAGTTTTGGAATACCTTTGCTTCCGGTTTGTTACTTCGGAAGATAACGCGATAGAGGTTGGGTTCGTTGATAAAAATCAGTTGCTGCTTACCCTGGGACGTAAGGGTTACATTTTTTGTAACCCCCTTTTCATCCATTTGAAAGCGTTCAGGGCTTTGATTTTGGATGCTTAGTATTGAACAGACATCCCTTAGACAAAACCAAGGTTCATTGTTAACGATTTGGATACGAACGGAGTGGGTAGCGTAATCGAATACACGGACAGAATTAGGCATGGTTGCCTCCTTTTGATGATACGTATCACCACCAAGGAGGTTCCAATCTCGATTGGCGGCGAGCTGGACAAGGTTGGAACTACCGCTCAAAAGGAAACGGTGCGCCGAAGCGCCCTCATCCAGCCCACCATAATTCGAACGAATAAACAGCAGGTGCGCTGAATTTACGCAATAAAAAACCAGCATCAAAAAGCTGGCGTCATTGCGCCTTTTGAGAAACGGGGTTCCAATCCCGATTGCGGATTTTGCCGCAATGAAACCAGTTTTGCTCACCCGTACCAGCTTGTCAACGGTTTTTTGGCTACTCATCGTGGTCAGCCTCTCCGCCTTGATGCCGGAAATCGTGTTGCTCCGGACTCTCCAGGCACCAACCAATGAATTCTCCGACGCTAGGAAAGAATGGGCTTTTGTGCTTCCGGGCTTTACGGAGTCCCTGTTGCAGCAAAGTTTGTGTCACAATCTGATTTTCAATAAACGCCTTAGCCCAAGTTTTCTTGGTTCTTGCAAGGATTTCATCATCCGGCAACGCGTGTCGCCAGGATGGAAAAATCGATTGCAGCTCAACAAACAGAGCGTTGATTATCTTAGCCTGATTTTCGGGGTATACTCGGTTCAGTTGAGTAGTGTTTTTCATCTCTGCCTCCATTACCCGCTAGGAGCTTCCATCCAACTGGTATTATCACTATAAAAATCTAAATAAGACTTTGAGTAATACAATCATTTCTTAGTCTTCACGACCAAGCCCTTCACAATCCAGTGCCAGTAATTGGGCTGTATCAAGCATTCTGGGCTTATTGGGATTGTCTGCGCTACCGCATCGGTAGACCTGACGGACTTTCTCCCCATCCCCAACCACCATTGGGGGGTCAACTGGCTGTCCACTCTGCAAATTGCCCGCCTCACTAAGCCCAACCAGCACTCTCGGATAAGTGGCTGGAGACTGTGTGGCGTAGGACTGATACCGTTTCACAAACTCGTTGTGCCGATAGGGCAACTCGTCGCTGTCGGTGTGACACAGGGTGACCCATCCCCCCATTTCGTTGATGACCGCATGGATAACCGCGTCGTCAAACACCACAGACGAATATACTCCAACTGAGCCAATAGCGTCGTGCACCTTGCTCCACGCCCGTTCTCCGCGAGTATCCGTCGTGCCCTCCAGAAGGCGTATCACATCCGCTGGCTTTGGAAAAAACTGCCCTGTATCTGGATTGCGAACGTGTTGATTGAGTGCCGTCCGAACCTCCTCCAAGTCATAGTGTTCAAGTGCTTTCCAGTAAACACCCAACATTTCACGCGATAAATCTTTTCGCATGTACAAGCTTGCCGTCAGGTAGAGCAACTGGGCAAACAGTGTTTTTTCAGAAAGGTTCATGCCCAAAGACTCCTTGCGTCAACGCACTCATGCGTGCTTCGCTGAGGGGCGAAGCATCATCGGCATCAATCCATTCCTGAACATCTTGGCTGAACATCGGAGCATTGTTGGCGCTCTGTGTTGCGTTGAACTGAGGTCTGGCAAAGCGTTTACTGTTTCGCATCCAGTTTCGCCATGCCGCAGTCCAGTCTTTGAACTTCGACCCCTTAGCTCGGTGGTAGTCCAGAAATTTCTCAGTCTCCAGAATCAAATCGGTTTGGATTTGGTTTTGATTTGCCCAGTTGAACAGCTCGGTTGTCACGGTGAAATCGGAAGGAGCTTGGGTGGTGTTTTTTTTGGGGCGCTCTCGCGCGCTGTCTTTTGTAACCTTGTCTTTTGTAATAGTGTCTTGTCTTTTGTGGCCGTTAGAACTGACGGCTGAAACGTCGGACTCTGACGGGGCGTGCCGTTGAAACTGACGGGGCGCGCCGTCAGAATTGACGGGGTTAAATGCCTTTTCTGGGGGTGGGTTCCGGTCTGTTTTTAGATCGATTTTGGTCTGCTGCTCGACTGAATTCGATCTATTTTTAGACCGTTTTGGGTTTGTTTCAGGAGGGCTGTTTTTAGCCTGTCTAGAGTCCATTTTCGGTCTTTTTTGCTTCGACAATACCCACTCTGACAACATAGGGTTTAACCCTATTTTTTGACCATTAACGACAAGGATTGCTCGGTCAACAAGTGATTTTTTGACACGACTGATATTTTTAGAGCTGATTCCTGTCATCTCACAAAGCTGCTCATTGCATATCCAGTCCATGTCTTTATTGAAGCCATACGTTTTCATTAAGACTGCATGCACGACACGGCTCTCTCGGTCACTCAAACGTACCCGACACAATGCCATGCCTATCTGATTAGCAATCCGGTAATACCCTTTCTCTAATGAGGCTTTCTCGTTACTATCCGGAAAGCTCAGTACGTTGTCTCTGTCTATCGCATGGTTCATGATGCCCCCTCGGTATTCTGCTGATTTGAGTGGAGTTCAGGATGGCGCTCTTCAAGTAAGTTGATAGCAGCAAGCGATGTTGCTACAGACTCTCTGAGTTCCTTATGTGTTTTCCGAATTAACGGGATTGACTCAGGGCTTCCTTCAAGCTCGATCATTGAAATTTGAGCTTCCATGTTTTCCTTCGTAAGAGAAGCTGCAATTGTCGAACAACAAAGCTCGTCATTCATTTTGATGGGACTGACACCAATGTATAAACCAGGAATGTCGTAGACTTCGTTTAGGTAAGAAATACGAAGGTCAAGGGGCATGGCGGCAACAATGGCTTGTTCAACAAAAAATAGGCGGGCGGGCGAGCGTTTAGTGCCATTGTCTGCAACTCCTAGCCAGCGAAAAATCTTTTGCCGGTTAGTGTCTGCATTCGTAAAGACATCCTCCGCATCCATGAAGGAAATCTCTTCTATCTGCAGTGACTTATTCAAACCCAATAGTGAAAACTGCTCCACAATATTTTGAGCAATAAGTAACTGAGAGATTCCATTTCTTTCAAGCCACAGTGATATGTGTTTGTTCAGTATCCTCAAGCGATGTTTGTTGCTAATCATTGGAGACCTACCTTTCAAAATGTATTATGTAGTCAATTGCTTTTACAAATGTCTTTAGAATACCGATTACTTTATGGATGCTTTTCGTGATCCTTAAGGAGGTCATCTACACTGATTGCCCCAGATGTAGCTAAGGAAATGGATCTTATATATTTTGCCGGAGCTTGCTGACGACGATTTATCCAATTCCATACATGTGACTGCTTAACACCAAGCACGATCGCTAAAGCAGTTTGACCACCCACTAATTCGGCAGATCTTTCTATCGCAGACATGTTCTTTCCTCTCGAAGTTGATATAGATTTATGTGTATTTAAAAACACATAAATTGGTTTGTCAACAACACAAAAAGTTGTAAGAATGGTTGTATGAGCATAAGTAATCGAATCAAAGAACGCCGAAAATCTCTTGGGATGACGCAAGAGCAACTAGCCAAGAAAATCGGTGTTTCCCAAAATGCAATCCACAAATTGGAAGACGGAACGACAAAAAAGCCTAGAAATATCCTTGAGCTTTCTAGAGTTTTAGGCTGTCAACCTGACTGGTTACAATACGGAAATGGTAGCCCTCAAGTTTTGGCGCATGTTGATCCTGGACCTGAAATAGTTGGACTTTATCCCCTTATAACTTGGCAGCAAGCAGCATCATGGACCAACATTCGAGACCTCGACTCTTCGGAACTTGAATTTTATCCATGTCCAGCCCCAGCTAGTAACGAAGGCTTTGTACTAAAAATTCAAGGCGTAAGTATGGAGCCTAAGTTTAAGGATGGAGATCTTATTTTTGTCGACAGTCAAACACAGTGGCAACACGGTTCTTACGTCGTAGTGAAGTTAAATGCAGACGAAGATGTTACGTTTAGGCAGCTATTGATTGAGGGAAAGCAAAAATATTTAAGGGCAATCAATACCAACTGGCAAGAAAAGATTATTGCCATTGACCATGATGACAAAATCATTGGTACTGTTGTATTTTCTGGTCAGATGATCTAATTAAATCAAATAGTTAACATTTAACCTCTAGTCATAGATTACAATCCCAAGTAGGTGGGAGTTGCTCCTGGCTTCCACCTTTAACTGCTGCACTTCTCTTAGCCTTTCCTAAACACCTAATATCATGTGGATTTCAGCCAAACTCTATTGCCAGTTTGTCTCGCTATACTCCTTAATAAATAAAAATACACCTTTATGTGTTGACCATAAAATAGATAAATGTTTATTATGTATTTTAGTTAACAACTAAAGATAGGGAGTCCCCATGAAAACACCTTGCATCATGACCCTGGACTTACACCGTTACCTCGCTGAGCAAGATAGGCTCGATGAGGTTCATGCCGCATTGGACATCATCAAAGAAGAACTCACCTGCGAGCTACTGAGTGGTAAAAGTGTTCATCTGGGCGGTCAAAAATGGGGATTCGATGATGTCTTGTCGACAGCGTTCGAGACCGAAGAATTCTGTGATACCTGCATTGCACTGGCTGCGAACAGAGATAACCCCGAAGGTTTTCTCGCTCAAAGGCAACGATACCACTTCATGATTGAATCTGCGGCAGAAACTCTGGCGAGCGAACTTGCTGAACCCATATACCAATCACGTAAATACGGAGGTTTTTATGACTACCGCTAATGCTGTATCTCTTGCGTCCATACACAAAGAGTATGTGAAATCCTTAATTATTCTGGCTCGTCGTAATGGTATGAAACAGACTGATATTGAGAGTTTTCATTTTCAGAGACGTCTTGGTATCGGAGGCTCCGACGTAGCGGCTATTCTTGGTATTTGTCCCTACCGGACTCCTCACGATGTTTGGTTGGAAAAGACCGGGCGAGAAGAGCCAGAAGACTTATCTGATAATGACCGCGTGCACTTTGGCATTGAACTGGAAGAAACAGTGGCTCGTGAATACACGAGACGCACCGGTTTGAAAGTACAAAAACGCAATAGCCCATACATTCACAAGACCATGCCTTGGCTTCGGGCCAACATTGACCGCCATATTGTGGGAGCAAGGAAAGGGCTGGAATGCAAAACCGCCGACAAGTGGGCAAACCGCGACCTATGGGGGCGAGGCAATGACTATATGGAGAAAAACGGTGTGTTTGAGTGTGTGGACGAATGCGACGAAGTCCCTGAATCTTACATGCTGCAAATGCTTCACTACATGATGGTGTGTGACAAAAAAGTCTGGGATTTGGCAGTATTGATTGGTGGCAATGATTTTCGAATTTACACCATGGTGCATGATAAATACCTAGTCGACATCGTCAGTCAAAAACTTAAGACGTTTTGGTTTGAGCATGTGATTACGGATATACCGCCGCCTCCCGTCAACCTCCACGATTTGGATACCATGCATGCAAAAGACAACGGACAAAGCATAGTTGCAACCGACGAAATCTTAGAAGCCTTCAAACGCTTGAAAACCATCAAAGACCAAATCAAAGCACTGGAAACCGAAGCCTATGGTCCTGTGGTCGGAAGCAGACACATTGGCGGACTGGATTTCGCGATTAAGCACTTCATGGGCGATAACGCCGAAGTGTTACTTGATGAAAATGGTAAAAAGCTCTGCTCCTGGAAATCGCAAAGCAGCAAGCGTATCGATACGACAGCACTGAAAGAGGCAGAGCCGGCTATCGCCAAACAGTTTACTACCGAATCACATAGCCGAGTCTTTCGAGCCTAAGGAGACTATCATGAGCGTACAATTGTCTGACCAAGAGTTATCACTGCTAAGCGCGGCACCGGACAACACCTCACTATCGTTTGATGTTGCTACGATGATGTTTAACCCCGACCTTATGGGGAGGCTTGAACGCTTTGCAGAGTTGATGGCGACGGGTAAATCGACCATTCCAGACCATCTCAGAGGCAGTCCTGGAGACTGTCTCGCCATCACGATTCAGTCCATGCAATGGCGTATGAATCCACACGCCGTCGCACAGAAGACGCATTTAGTGAACGGGACGCTTGGCTACGAAGCTCAGCTTGTGAATGCGGTGATCACCGCCATGGCTCCAACCAAAGACCGAATTAACTATGAGTGGTTTGGTGACTGGCACAAGGTCATTGGAAAGTTCGCCACCAAGCAAAACGGAAACGGCAAATCCTATCAGGCACCCAACTGGAAACCCGAAGATGAGCAGGGTCTAGGCGTTCGCGCTTGGGCTACCCTGAAAGGCGAAGACGAACCACGAGTATTAGAGCTGCTATTAACGCAGGCGCAAGTCAGAAACTCGACGCTCTGGGCGTCCGATCCCAAACAACAGCTGGCCTATTTAGCCGTAAAACGGTGGGCAAGATTACACACTCCGGATGTCATTATGGGGGTATATACCCCCGATGAGCTTGAGCCTGTTGAAGAAAAAAGTATCAATCCGACGCCGACGAAACACACTTCTCGAACCGAATGGCTTCGAAGCAAACTGACGGCAGATGCACCTAGGGTTTCAGCCGAGGAAGAGGAGACGATTACGTTAGATGGTATTTTGCTCAAGATTGAGCACGCCCAAAGCGAGAGGGAATTGACCGAATTGGTGGCCGATGCAAAACATCTAAAAAATACCGAGCAAACTAAGGCAAGAAAAGCCTACAAAGAGCAGTTGATTAAACTCAGGGCGCTTGAGTCCTCAGATCAAGATTTGAATTGAGGAGTGACGCCTCACCGCTTTGTCTGCTCTTGATGAGCGTATGCAACCTAACGTGGCGTTTTTGAATGACTACAGGATGGTAAGAGGATAGCAATATGAGAAAGCTGAAACCTAAAGATTATATTGAAGAGTTCTACCCTGGATCGGGTATGTGCCCGAAAACGGTGACAAACTGGATAAAAAAAGGAAAGCTTAGAGGAGAGCAAACCCCTACGGGACGCTGGCTAGTACTTGTTGAAGCCGATAACTACTCAGTCACGCAGGAGCTACTGAACTTTCTGGAGACGGAATAGTGGCGGCAAAACGAAGACACTCAAACAGAAAAGATTTCCCAGATTTTCTCTATGTAGAGAAACGCGCTGGAAAAGTTCGCTATCGATTCACTTGCGTTGATGGAACAAAGAAAATGTTTCCTGTTGGGACAACAGAATATCAGGCGATACAGGCTGCTATCGCCTATAACGCCAAACATCGAGCAATGGAGTCATTCAGTTTAGAGAGTCAAAAATTCATTAAACCCACAGACAAATTCAATAAGCCTCTATCAGAATGGATTGTGGTTGTGAAAAATCGGGTTTCAGACGAAGAAAACATGAGCCCCGACACCTACTCAGTGTTTCTGAATGATTGTGATCGCCTTATTGAGCGGCTTGGTCATAAGCTATCGAAACAGATAAAACTGACGGATCTCAATGATTGGCTGAATCACTACTTTGGTAGCAAGTCAAAAAACGTCTACAACCGAAAAGTGTCTTTTTTAAAAAAAGTTTTTGCCTACCTCGCGGATGAATCGGCAGTAAACACCAATGTCGCTGAGCAAAAGAAACCTCGTCGGTTAAACCCTGAAGATAAGTCAAAAGAAAGGCTTGATTTGACCATAGACGACTTTAAGGCAATCCATCAAAAAGCCCCGCTGTTTCTCAGGACAGCAATGGAAATTGCGCTTCAATCCACTCATGCCGTAAAAGAACTGCACCGGATCAAGTACAGCATAAAAAAGCCGGCACCAGGCAAATGCGGGATATTGTGGTTTGAAATGCCCACACATCAAAATGGCGTCACGGTATACGGCACTCTGTATATCCACCGACAAAAAGTCAAAAACAGCAAAGCGAGTTATGTGGCTATTCCGGTCACTCAAGCCATAAAGGATACCGTTGATCGCTCTCGAAAAGACAAACTCATCTGCCCTTATGTCGTCCACCGCAAAAATAAACTGACCAATGGCATCGCTAAAGAATGCGATCACCAATTCCAGTGCACCAGTAAAATCATCAGCAGAACATTTTCAAAAGTACGTGACGAGCTCAATTTATACTCAGACCTTCCCAAATCCCTCAGACCAACCTTTCACGAAATCCGCAGACTAGCCGCCCAAAAGCTACAAGAAATGGGCGAAAACCCACAACAAAGAATGGCACATTCCCGACCTGAAACCACAAAAATTTACACCGATTCAAACAACATTGAATGGCACGAAATCCCGGCAAAAGAGGTCGAAATTTAGGTGGTAATATACAGTGGTTTTCAATTTACTAACTCTTTGTTTTTCCTCAATTATGATTTTTCCATTTCCGCCTAATTTTCATGCAAAAAAAGCAAAAAAACATATGATAACCATCTGTAAAAGAAAGGAAAAAACCAAAAAAGCGCATGAACATGGGGTGTCAGGGGTCGCTGGTTCAAATCCAGTCAGTCCGACCATGTTAAAAAAACCGCTGTTTTTACAGCGGTTTTTTGCGTTTGGGCCAAAGCAAATACGTTGTCACGGCTTTTACCCGCGCAACGGGCTCTCTTTTCCGATATTCAGTTGAATTCACTCTCAAAGCCGCTTCTCGGGTTTAGGCGAGTGGCATACAGTGGCTTACTTACCACTGGCGATAAAACCCACAAACTGATCACCGCACAACCAGCCAAACTTCTTTTTTGATGGTTTTGACGTTTTTTCAATCAAACAAACCACTTAGGGGTTTACAAGGTTTCTAACCCTATATATTATGCGCCTCAACAACGGAGAGATGGCTGAGTGGTTGAAAGCACCGGTCTTGAAAACCGGCATACGTTAATAGCGTATCTAGGGTTCAAATCCCTATCTCTCCGCCACATTCTAAAAAGCCGCTGATTTTTTTCAGCGGCTTTTTTCGTTTTTCTCTAGTCATTAGCGACGGCTACTTAGGAAAAACTTGCGCCTTGTTCCAAACTGCCTCCCCTACCCCAAGCATACTTTTTGTGACATTGAGTCTGTTTATGCTCGCTCATCAAATCTGTAATAATTAGAATTGTTTGTATCGAATTTCTGGCGATTGACCGCGTTTTATTACGATAACTGTATTTTTTATAAAATATTAACGAAAGGCAGCACAATGCACCGTACAATCCTATGAATATTGGGCAATTTTCAGTTAGGTCTTCTCTTTAGCGTTTAACTTACAACTCATCTCTCCTTATGAATTAATTGATGAAATACTCAATGAAAACCTATCAGTTTTCCTTTCTTTTCAATTTTTTAAGCGCGACTAATGGCAAATTCATCATTAACTTACTACACGTCTGGCCTGTTCGTATTCGAACTCAATCAATTTTAAAAAATCCTCGATTTTTAAGATAGATAGCGCCTGAAGTACTGGACGTGTTCGCAGTTCCAAAAATAAAAAACTCCGTTTTTTATCCGATATTTCCTGCTCGATTTTTATATTAAGGTGAAAAAGTACCTACTGCTTATCAATCAAGCGGTTATTACTGCGTTTGCTGATTTTCAATAGGTACGTAGCAGTGGTGCTCATACCTGAATATTCTCATTTGTAATGCGCTCAGGGGTAATTTTTGCCGAGCAATAAAATGGAAGAAATGAGGCTTAATTTAGCGGTTACTGATACCCACTTTGCACAACTGAACTTACTTAATTGTTCCTCTGGAGACAAAATGCAAAAGAAATTTTTGACTGTACTCATCTCTTCGTTGTTGGGAGCGCAAATCGTTAGCCTGCCCGATGTCTATGCCATGCCGTTACCTGTAGCGGCTTCAGATACCACCGAAGCGATCACCAGTTTTACTCGGTCACCGCGAGAGTTTTTAAATCAGCACACAGTTGATGTGATTGAACTAGTGAAAAACGGCGGCTTGCCGACACAAGGCAACGTCAGGCTGGAACCTGCCACTGGAGGATTCAAACTTAGATATTCAGAATCCACTGGCGCAGACACAACCAGCGCCTATTTCCTTGGGTTTAATGGTCGTTCTAATCCTGTTCCAGCGTATGTGGACATTCCTAAGAATGCCACTGAGGGAACACTCATGCTCACCGGCTCTTTAACCGGGTGTTCCGTGGTCGTGACCGAGCTAAATGACACCCACTACCGTGTTTTTCATGACGGCCGTGTGGGAAGCTCTGTTCTCTACGACAACGTCGTGATGTCGGTCGATTATGCCGATTACGAAGGCAAAAAATCCACCGAACAAATCGCCGGAGCTTACTTGATTGTCAAAGATGGCGAATGGCAGTTAATGCTTCAGAAACAAAAACAGATCCTCGACGACAAAGGCAACTTCACGTGGGTTAAACGAACTGGAAAAGAAGGAGAAGCGGTGATTCAGCGACCTCAAGTTCCTGATGATCAAGCCCGCATTCACACCTTTAACCAAGAACGCATTAACGCGCAGAACCACCTCATTCAAGATGCGAAAAGACTTGGCATAAAAGTGACGAGAGTCCCGCAGGACGGCGCTTACACAAAAGACAGCACAGTCAAAGTGGATGAAAACCCTGCACTCACGGAGTGGGAAGCGTTCAGAAACCAGTTGAGAGAAGAAGTGAAAAAAGAACTCGCGCCTGCCATTCAACAAAAAGACGCATTGTTCGCACAACTTCGAGGCGCTACAGGGACGCAAAAGCAAGAGATTGAGAAAAAGCTTGAATTGATAAACACCACCAAAGCCTATTACGAAGAAGAGTTTCTGGGCAGTATCGAAAAAAGTGTCGATACCGACCGTCTATGGATATGGCTTGAGAAAAAGAAGCTGGAAGGCATAGATGCTATCGTTGGGATCGACGTCAATTTGAAAACCAATCCTAATCAGCGTCTCATCGAAAAATTCAATACACAAAAGCGGGTTTTTGAAAATCTTAAGGGTCAACGAGGTGAACGTTACCAGTTTGGTGTGGCCAACCATACGACTGTTGAGCTTCCGGTTCCCATTGGCGACATGACTTCTTTGAACATGATAGATTTACTGCTGGACGACACTCAGCCTCTGGACCTCAGACAAAAAGGGGCGCTGGTCAAGCACATAGAAAACAAATTCCGCGACGAGACGAGAAATATCGCGTTGAATCAAGCGGCGAAGGTGAGTGAGTACATGACCGCAAGCGGCGCCAAAGTTACTCAGCTTCTCCCACAAGATTTTGTATTATCTTGTGGTCCGGGTCGCTGCTTACCACTCTCTCGTATCATGTCTACTGCCATTGCTCAGAATGGAGAGATGGGAGCGCGGGACTTTTCTTCGTCTTTGTATGATTCCGCCGCCAGCGCAGGCTCTTCCTCGGCTAACACTGTCTACCAAACGATTGGGGCTCTGCATGCCAATACCGACGCGAGATACGCCGAGAACGACATTGGCCGGCTGAACATCCGAGCGATTACGGACAATTTGGCGGCGACACCTCTGACTGACGGTGGAAGTAAATTCATGCTCATGAACACCGCTAGACACAGTATGCTTGTCGGCAAACAGATGTCAGAAGGACGTGATCGTTACTTCTTCTACGACCCGAACTTCGCGGTATTTAACTTCGATTCCCCCAAAGCCATGCGCAACGCATTGAGAGCGCACTTACTTAAACATAAGTTTGCGCGTTATTACCAAGCAATGGGTATCGAGAAAAACCCGGAATTCGAGATGCGGGTAATCGATACGGATCAGATGGCTAGAGTTCGGCTTGCGACTGGCTTTGATGTCCAAGATTTGGCCCTCCCTTCTAAACGTGCTGCAAACATAAGCGCATCAAACAACGCTGCTCGGTTGGCATATACCAGTGACGCGGTATCAGCCGATCTTAAATTACAATCGGCACTGAGCGTACTGGAAGGCGCGAACTTAGCGCAAGGATTCTTAGAAGCAGCCGATGACTTATATCGAACCAACAACCTATCGCACGACTGGGTTCCCGTTTTCGAAAACATGAAACGCACGCAAGACGGCAACTATGCCATACCTCTGGTTCATGCCGAAGACAACCTGACAAGAGAGCTGATCACACCCGATGACCGAATCTGGAAGTTTAAACAGCACTTTGAAGAGTCACTGGGACGCCTAAAAGAAAACTACCGTTATAGCGAAGGTGAGCTGATCCGCCGCGCGAACATCAGCGACGTGGAGCATGTCGATGGGCTGAATGCAGCATTTGCCGTGCAAACCATACTCACGTGGTTCAACAATCACAGTCGTACCGCCGCCGCAAATGATTCACTGCCAAACGGGCTAAGCAAAGCACTTAAGGTTCATACCTACATCAACCTGACGCAAATTGCGCATGGTACCGTCATGGATGCCGCAAAGCTGGTCAGCCTATATCGTACTGCTCTGCAAGAAGGGCAAAGTGTCACCAAATCAACGCTTTCGGCAGTGAGCCATGTGGCTAACACCGCAGTCGGCATTGGTTTAGGGTTGGCCTCTGTAGTTCTGGATTCGTACGAACTGGCACACGCTCAGAATGAAGTTCAAAAAGCCGTTTTTGGTACCCAGCTAGCATTTGACTCTGCGTCGTTAGTCACCAGTGCCGTCGGCATAGGAGCAGGCATCGCTGGCGCAAGCACGGCCTCTGCGGTCATTGGGGGTGCGGGTGTCATTCTAGGCGGATTGGGTATTGGTTTCACCGCATTGGCGCAAGGTTTTGGAGAAGTGGCACAAAAAGCCCAAGGTGTAGGTCAATACTTTGCCTTGGTGGACACAGCCTATCGTGAAGGCGGTTATGCCCACGTGAACAAAACGTTAGGTGATGGTGCATCGTATCAGCTCCTTCAGCCTAAAGATGGCGCAGTGATCGCTCAGCTCGATTTAGAGTCGAAACAGATTACCTTCGACAGTCAGTACATTTACAGAACCCATCATGGAAGCACAGGTTCTGGGGCAATCAACTACTTCTTCTGGATAGGGGATCAACCCAGAATCGTCAGGAAGGAAGATCAAGCAATCAACGTTCGTGAGGGCATAGGATACGGGAACCACGCAACCCTCACCTCAACCGAAGGTGCACTTGTATTGCCTGCAACACCTAAATCTTACATTGGGTATTCAACATATACGGCATTGCCAGGTGCAACCACCCGACACGACGCAGGGTTCGATGTGATTCGTCGTTTAGAGGTTGATGGTCGATTCGACTTCGATTTCTATGCATTCCCGTCGGAGTTCATCCTTACCCGAATTACCCAGAAATACGTGAACACAGACGTCACTATCAACTTAGGCGCACAAAATCGTCAAATTCTAATGCGCAAACTGGGTAAAGAGCTAAAAGGCAAGCTGAACTATGTTCTGAAAGGCAAAGGTGGCGAATACCGAGTCAACCTTCAGCCAGGAGCAACACTGTCGCTTGAAGTCGAGCCTCAAACACAAGCCGGAACACGCTGGATCCTAGACGCTCGCCAGTTGCCAGCAAGTGACATTCAAGTCGCCAGTGATCACTTAACGGTTGGCGGCATCCGAGTCAATCTTCGCAGCGCCGACCTTGGGCAAATTTTGGTGATCGGTAATCGTGAGGAAGTATCCACGATAGACAGAGCCAATACAAAGGCGGTACTTTCATCAGAAAATGCCTCTCAATGGGCTAATGCGGATCAATTGCATCAGCATATTCAATCTGAAGTCGACAAACATCACCTTGAAAGTGACTTTGTCGCCGTAGAAAACTTTACGCCACAAGGTCAGCAACAAGCAGTAGGCCAAGCGTTCTATCAAGTTGATAAAAAGCGCTTTGTTTACACCCCTGCCCCAGCTCACGCGGACTTTCTCGCTCAGGCACAGCTGGTCGCAATAAACGGTGATCTCGCGTGGTTTAATAAGGGCAGTGAAGTCTGGTTGGTCGACGTGAATCAATCCACCATTCTCGCTCAGTACCGTGCCTTCGGCTGGGATCACGCTCAGGGCGCAACCACCAGCCGCGTTTGGCAAGAAAACCAGCGATTGTACTGGGCGGTAGAACAATCAACCCAGTCAGGTCAAAAAGCCACATGGACGTATGTGCTGGATGAACGCACTTTGCAGTTGGTGGATATCAATGGTGATACTGAGACCATTACAACACTGACGTCCGGCGGTTTGGGGAACGATATCCCTACGGGTCAGCTATTTAAAACCCAAAACACTGGTGTTGGTGGGCAAGTGGACTTAGGAGCGAATCAATGGATTGATGCAACCTTGGGAGAGGTGATTTCCATTTCGGCGACGCATCAGGATCAGAACCATCGATTCTGGGCATTGGAGGAACAAGCGGGTAAACGCGGTGTGGTGAAAGCCAATGTGACCAGTCACCCCAAAGACCTGATACTTGCGCTGGTGGAAAACCAAGGTAAAGCGAGTGAAAGTTACTACTTTTACTCTCATGATCAAAAAACCGTGTATCACCAGACAGGCAGAAACGAGGCGGCTACGGTGCTGAGTTTGCCGAGCTCCGTAGGTGGCGTTGAAAAAGTCGCCAACGACAAAGCCCACTTATTCGCGTTCGCGAAAGACAACACTCTGTGGCTCGCTGATAAAAAACCGCTACTCGCTGGTGTAACGGAAGAATGGGTTAAGGCAAACCGGACTCAACTTTTAGCTCGCTTGCATGATATTAGCGATACTCACGATGCAAAACTGAGCCAATTGGTGATATTGGGTGCCAAAGAAAGAGACATTAACAACACGCTTCAAGCCACCAGTATCTGGTACGACACGCAATCCGCACGTCTCATACAGGCGGGTAGAAACCTGGCTGGAAAGTCTTTAACTTTGCTTGGCCTGACCGCGGACCAAAAACACGCGTGGATCTTCAATCAAGATGACGCCAGTTTATATCGTCAGGCAGTGCTTGAGCACGATGGCATGCTAAACGAAGAGTTGGTTGTTCAGGTTCAAGCACCAGATGCCGATCTGTTCCCAACAATGGAAGGAAATATCCTTAAAGTTCGTCAGCAAGGAGAATCTATAGAGATCACCACCAAAGATGGCGTCATCGTTGAACTGAGCGCTAACGCAACTCGTGGAGACAAACCGATACTTCGTGGTGTAACAGAGCAATGGCAACAAGCACATCAGAATATTCCTGCGGGTATTCAGGCGATGAGTGGTATCTACGAGCAGCCACAACCCGTCCGATTGCTCGGTTTGGAAGCGTCTTGGTATCTGCCTAGCGAGGGGCAATTGATCACAGCCCCTAACTTGGACACGTCGCACGTCTTGAACTATCTAGGTCAAGGGAAAAGAGGAAACCATTACATTTACGACAGTGATGCTCAAAGCCTCTACAGCTCTGCGCCAAACGCGATCATCGATTCACTCAAGTCACTGGGTCAGTATGCCACTGCCGTGACCGAATCCGGCCACAGTTTGGTGCTTCAGGGAGCAAAAGGAACAACCAGTGGTGAGTTACCACAAATCACGGGTATCCATAATGTGGTTTGGAGCGGCAGCGCCGAAAATTACCATTATCGGATTGATCAAGATGCGCTCGGTCATTATGAGGAAATCGTGATTGTTCCTAGAGGAAACAATGGAAAACTCGACTTGCCATTCGCTAACGCAACCCGTGTGATTCTTCAACGCAGAGGCGATGCTTTGGCTCTTTACGATCCTCAGTCTAACACTGGCATTCTGATCCAAAATGCGGATCAAGCCGCGCAAAGAAACATGAGTATTGGAGGGAAGCGTCTTGAAGGTATCTTAAATCAAGTCGACCAACTCTCAGGGCAGGTCGGTTACGTTGTCAGTTATAGTGACGTCGTCACCTCGAACACCCCATAACCACTCAAAAGCCCGCCAAATCGGCGGGCTTAACACTCACTCAAATCACTAGCATCAGCTGATGCTTTAGCCGCTTCTTGTGCCTCTTCTATAACAAATTTAATAACATCAGCCAGCTTTTCTTTTTCAGTATGCGAGCACGCGTTTGGTAACTTATTTTTGCCCCATTTCTTGTTAGTGCTTTTACTAATTAATACCTTGTTAACCTGAATTTGCCCCACTCAAACTTATCCGATTGAGTTGATAAATCAGTATCCCGTGATTGCCCAGTCCAGAAAAGACGCAAACGGTGGGCTGGGTGCTACGCCATTAGGTTTTCAGCGCATCTGTGGTCGTGTTGGGAGTATATCTCAGACAGTACTCATCTACATTTCAGTTTTTATCACATAGTCATGCATCATTCGTTCTACACTATTTACGTGTCGCAACATATCAGCGTTCTTTAAGTAGAAATTGAACCTGTTCGCTTCCGTAGGAACTTTACAAGGAGTTGTCCCTGAGTCAACTGCCCACCTTTCTAGCAATGACCATGCAAATACGGCTTTTTCAACCACTACCAAGTCTTCATTGTTACCCATTCCAAACTCGATACGAATAGCTTCTTTTCCTTTATCATCGAGATTGGGGTGCAGACTCAATTGGATCGGGATCAGTGTATTCCACTCATTATCATCATTAACTGATGATAGTGACTCCTCGTTAGTATGCGTTATGTTTTCAAAACGCGAAAAATGGAAACTTTTGAATATTGAAAGATGAGGGTCTTCTTTAATATCTTTAGCTCGAAAAACCCAGTTTAAACCATCAAAGAAAACTGTAGAGGGCTCCAATGTGCGGATGTTACGATTATGACTATTAGCAGATATGTATTCTCCTACAACACGTTTTTTGTCTGTAATAGCCCTAGTAATTACAGCTACTGAATCTGGATCCAAATCGGTCTTCAAATCACAAGCTCGTTTATAATACGGGGATTCGTGATTATGTAGCTTATGGCGACAGAAACCTTCAAAATGCATTTCGAGGGCCTTACGGGCATCTATAGCAACCAAAGGGGAATAAGTATCGAGTTCGATCTGATGAGACTTCGGGTGAATATTATTTTGTTGAGTAAGCTGCTTATACTCATTAAGGTCTTTTGTTGCTAAAGGCTCAGATACACCAAATTCATCTACTATTTCTGTTCTATAAATTCTTCCACTAAATCTAACCTTAAAGTCGATAAACGCGAGTCGCACCGCTCTTGGTTGGTTACCGGTTTCTTCTATTAAGTCATTTATAGTGTACATTCTGTATGTCTCTTTCAGTTTATTGCGAACTAAATTTAACCATAGCATAGCAAAAAAAAGATCTTAATTATGAGTCTGATTAACAATAATTAGTCCTTTATAGTTAAAAAATTAATCCATCAAGATTAAAATTTTAACTTTTGGTTGATCGATGCTCAATTTTTATGGCATAGTAATATGTGTGGTCAATGCTAGATAGCCTTGCCCCAAGATACTTTATTTGAATTTGTAGGAGGATCGAATGGCAACTAACGGAAAAACAGGCGATAACCGTCGTCATGGTATGGTTCGCGAACGTTCACAAACTCAAACACCTTCGGGTCATTGGGTAAAGCGTGATGCGAATACAGGACGTTTTATGGGTGTGAAGCAAGATGGCACGCCATTCAAAGGCGTTCGCAAAGAAAAATAAAAGGGCACTTTCAGTAAAATACTAAAAGTGCCTTTTTACTAGTGAAGTGAAATGTAGTCGTCATTTGCGTGATCGATTACAAGACCCAACACTAAGAGGTCTCAGGTCTCTATAGAAACCCAATCGCTCGGTGAGAATTGCGATATTACCTTTCTATAGCATTCACTTCAATCGTTGAGTTCCCTCTTTGTTAAGAAGTATGGAGGAATCTCTCATGAGTATCCGACCAAAACTCGTTGATGTTTGCGCGTATGTCCGTCGCCGTTTCGGCCGACTCGAATACGTTTGTAAGCATAAACGTTCATACCCAAGATAAGTGACATCAATTTAGTTTGGCGGGGTTACCCGCCCTATAGAAAGGTACAATACCTATGTTAGATCTACTGACAGATCCAATCGTGCTTGCGGTTCTCATTGGCCCGATCGCTGGCATTGTTTGGACAAAAATACTTAACGCAGATTCTCGCAGGGGCGAGGGGCCGTCAAAGAGCCATGTTAAAGTCTCGAATAGCGGTACGATATCGGCTAGCGATGATAGTAATATCCAGATTGGCCATGGTAACAACGTTACCAATCACAACCATAATTACAACGGTGGTCAGCCCCCGAAGTCGCAAGGCGACGGTGAGGTGTTCATCTTTGGAGTACTAGGGGTAATCGCCGCTATTCTCTATATCCGCCATCGAGAGTGGGCTCTCGGATTTAGCCTATTATTCCTTCTTTTTAATGTCGCTTTCACTCTCGGATATTTTGAATCCAAGAACACAAAATTTATTAAGACCCTAGCCTATGGTGTTCTGTTTTACATTCTTTATTCCATCTATCAATCGCCCATAGCCCCTTACTACGTCAGTGTCGTTCAAGCGTTAAAGGGGCAAGGATTAAAAGCTTATATCGAGGCTATTCGCTTGGATTACCTCCCTTTCCAAATTATTTTAACTGCGATAACCCAAGCAGGGGCTTTGTTCCTTACGGTGTTCGCGTCTCATGCGATTCGAATAACATCTGCGGAGCAGAGGTTCCTAAACAATCTTCAAAAGATAGGTGTGATGGTCATAGCATTGGCAATGCCGCTGTATCTACTTAATTTTGATGCTGTGAACGCCCAGATCATCATCTTTATAGGAGAAGCAATATGAAGTCATTATGGATAGTCATGTTTTCTTTGCTTCTATCAGCTTGCTCGGCATCGATACCCAAAGAAGTAGTAGAGCTGTCCTACAAAGTGGATAAGGACATGACTCATGTGGAACAGGCTAATGTGGACTTAGTTCGTCTACATATCGCTGTCCTCAAAAAACAGCGCGAAGACTATCTATACAACGAATGGGGGCCTGCTTTGTTGGAAGACTGGATAGTTGAAGGAATGCTGATTGAAATGGCGCAGGGGAAAGTGGTTTATGACAATCAAGTCGAAGATTTTGTTGCCGTGGATAAACCCAATAGGCTCGCTCAGTTGAATGGTGTGAAAGAGTGGGCGCTTGTTGCGACTGATGAGATTGAGGCGAAGCGCCGTGAGCTCATAGTGCCATTGGAAAAAGCGGAGTCTGTGATGGTTGATAAGAGAAAAATACTTGTCTCTGTTAACAGACCTCAGGGCTGGGAGTAAACCTCTACAACAGGTGCAGGAAGAAGAGATAGGCTGGTGGGCGACTTACATTCAATATACGTAGGTTCACCAAGCACTAATTTCAAGGCATATACAAAAGCCCAGGATGCCTTGCAGAAAAAAGAGGATATGACTTTCTCAGATGCTGAGATAAACGCTTTTCTGCCAAGCGAGTTAAAAAGAGGTTAGTCAAGAACTGTGGCTTGTTACTTTGGCTAAGACAGAATGCGCATAGTTGTAGAGACTTAGGTAAATGGCTCTCTATATTGGAAGTTTTACAACTGTAGTTGATAAAGAAATTTGGCTAATTGCACGTAGGCTGGCCGCATATTTGCAATACTTGGAATAATCCGAAAAATTAGATTACCCCAAAAGTCGTAACTCATAAATGCCCAAAACCAAATCAAGAAGCCGCTAGACCCAGCGGCTTTTTCACCCTCCCCTCTAGGATTTCTCCCCCATTTCAGGCACTTTAGAGTTATATCAATAATAACGTCTGCCTCAATAAGGAAATTCTTTGGACTTCGAGCTCGATAACTTCAATGGCATCATCCTTTCTGCCGAAACTGTTCCTAATAGCAATGCCGCGTTTGCCAGTGAGCTGCGCGAGGTGCTTGGCTATGCCACAGATAACCGCAAAAACCTGATTTGGTTAACCCTACCCATTGAGCAATCTCACCTTATTGGCGAAGCGACAGCGCAGGGTTTTACCTTTCACAACTGTGAAGAACGCACGATCACCCTGATTCACAAACCTAAGCCTGATACTTTTGTGCCCTTTATTCCTACCCACACCGTGGGCGCTGGTGCTCTGATCCAAAACGACCAGCAAGAGATTTTGCTGATCAAAGAACACGGCATGAAGGGTTACAAACTGCCTGGCGGGCATGTGGAACTGGGTGAGCCTATTGGAGAATCAGTGGTGCGAGAGGTGTGGGAAGAAACAGGGGTGACGGCAGAATTTGAGTCCATTTTGGGTATTACTACTAAGCACCCGTTTCAGTTTGGTAAGTCCAATATGTACATCATCTGCAAACTGACGGCGACGGATGAAACCATCAACATTCAGGATGTCGATGAAATTGCCGAAGCGAAATGGGTTCCGGTGAATGAGTTTTTACAAGACGAAATCAGCTATCCGTTTAATCGCCAAATGGTCGGCGCACTCCTCAATCAAGACGGATTGGCACTGGTGGAATTGACAGGCAATACTGGCAGGCACAAAAAACAAGAGACTTTCTTTGCTCAAACCAGCAGTGCGGTTCATCCACCGCTCACGCTGAATGCCGAGCCAGCATTGAATCTGATGCCTGTTTTACAACAATTGTTTCTCCGTGAAGCCCAAGGGGAGCTGGTTGAACAGTCCGAAATCAATGCCGATGCTCTGAACAGTGAACCATTCCAAAACTGGCTTGAATCCAAGCGTGGTTTAACGAACCAAGATGTGGCGAATACCCGCTGGATAAAAACCTGCACGGGCGGCTACATTACCGAAGTGATGTTTCATGAAAACGGCACGTTAGACGAGTTTCGATTGTTCGACCGTTTCCAAACCCAAGGCACATGGCGGCTGGAACATGGGTTATTGGAAGTCGGCATTACCAAGGGCGATAACACCTATCAGTTCACCATTGTCGGCAATCAAGACCACAATATTCATTCTGCGATTGAGCACAAAAACGGCGAGCTGCATTCCTACTTGAAGTTTGCTCAGGTGAAATAAGGCGAGGCGAAATAGCGGGCGCTTACTCGGCAAATAGCGGATCTTCATCCAGCACGCGCTTTTTGTATTGATTGGGGGTAATGCCAAACATGCCTTTGAAGGTTTTAATGTAGGAAGAGTCGTTCTCATACCCGATTTGGCTCGCTACTGCTTGGATAGACAGATCGTTATCCAGCAGCGCAAGGGAGTGCACCATTCGGATATGCTGACGCCATAAGGCAAACGACATGCTGAATTCGCTGGCGAACAAGCGAGACAAAGTTCTTTCCGACGCGCCCACTTCTTCCCCCCACTCTGCCAGTGTCTGGTTTTGCGCTGGCGTTTCGTTTAAGCGTTCAAATATGGTTTTAAGCCGCCTGTCACGAGGCAACATCGTTTTAAACTGAAAGGGTTCCCCTAGGGAAAATTGGTCGTTTAATACCGCAACCAAATTGCGCAGTATGCCGTCTGATTCTGGTTTCTCACAAAAACGCTCTATCTCAAGCAGCAAGTGGCGCAAAAACGGAGAAAGCGACACCGCCTGAACCTCGGTTGGGCATTTTATGTCTGGTTCTGAATACCCTGGGTTTAGCCGCGCAGGATTGAGGTAAATACCAATAAACTGGGTGTCGCTGAGCGCTACGGATTCGTGCTCTACCCCTGCTGGCACAAACAAAATCGAGGTGTGTGGAACCAAAAATCGAGCGTGTTCGGTTTGGGTTTGCAGTAAGCCTTTTAGCGGAAAAATTACCTGATGCCAGTCGTGCCCATGCCACGCATCCACGTAACCTTTTTCCATCGAGATGCGTTTGAACAGTGCCACGCTATGCTGCCGAACCTTTATGACTTGGTTAATGGAAACGTCTTGTCGGGTTGGCGTCATCATGTGTCTGGCTATCCTTATCGGCTTTGGTCTTCCACCACTAAGATTGTTCTGTAACTTAAAGGAGACAATCTATGAACGTGCATTTTATCATCCACGAATATTTTGAAAGTGAAGGCTACTTCGGAACGTGGGCCAAAGACAACCAATTTACCACCCATTATTCCAAGCTTTACCTTGGCGACGCGCTGCCCACGAACAGTGACGCGTTCGACTTATTGGTGGTGCTTGGTGGCCCTCAAAACCCCGCGACCACAACTCAAGAATGCGCCCATTTTGATGCCAACAAAGAGCGTTCGCTTATCCTGCACACTGTTGAATCGGGCAAGCCTGTGGTAGGTGTATGCTTAGGGGCGCAGTTAATTGGCGAAGCGTTAGGAGGAAAACATCAAACCAGCCCAGAACCCGAAATCGGCAGTTTCCCAATTCAACTCACCCCAGAAGGCATTAAAGACCCTTTATTTGCTGGCTTTAGCCTAGAAGAACAGGTCGGGCACTGGCATGGCGATATGCCGGGGCTGACTGCCGATGCAAAAGTGCTTGCTGCGAGCCAAGGTTGCCCAAGGCAAATCGTTCGCTATGGCGATCTGGTGTATGGGTTTCAATGCCATCTGGAATTTGTGCCAGAACAGTTCGAAGCGCTGATTGAAAACAGCCAACAAGATCTGAATACGTTGAAAGGCAAACCGTTTGTGCAATCCCCAAGCGAGATCAAAGCCATGCTCACTCAACATATGAATGCCTTACTCGGGCAGTTCTTAGATGGGCTTGTCGCCATGTATCAAGCAACGAAAGCGTAGCGAGGCTGATCCCTCATTGAGCCCATAACAGTAACACTCTGACACCACAGCAGTGCGAGGCGCCCGTACTTCTGATGGTCTTACTTTGGTGCTCCGTAAAGCCGATATCTCCAATCTTCGAGTTTTCCGGTCGATAAGCGACGTTCCACCAGCTTTCTCCATGAATCCACCAAAGGAGCATTCAATAGTGACTGAAGGGTTTGTTCTTCCATACAGCCTGTAAAAATCAAACCAGTGACTTTAGACAGCGGCCATTCCGGAAAAGGACGTTCCGTTAAGTAGATGTCGTCACCTGCTTCGATATGACCTTCTCGCAAAATCCGAAAATAACAACCTGTCCATAACGTTTCTTGCAGCAAAAGAGACATATCAGGGCGGTCAAAGCGGACATTCAGCTTCCAGCACGGCATTCTTCCTTGAGAAACTTCTACCAAGCATTCACCAATTTGGTAAATGTCGCCTAAGCAGATGGTGTCTTCATCCAGCCCTTTTGTACTTAAATTCTCTCCAAACGCCCCAATTTGATGGAACCTAGGCGCATCACCGAGTTTGGCTACCCAGCGTTCGTAATGTTCGCTGGCATAGGCGTGAAGCGCTTTTTCCACGCCGCCGTGATAACGTTTGTCGGCTTGTTCGTCGCCTTCTATCCCCAGCTCGTTCACCCAGTAGCGGCCTTCAACCGGATGTTTGTCGATTCCGCTGCTGACCCCTTCTGCAATCGAGCTGACTTTACCCATCAACAACGATGTGACGGTTCCTACTTTGCGCATGGCTTTTCCCTCCATCCATTTTTCCAGAGCTACAGAGTGGAATTACATCAACCCTAGCGGCTGAAACACCGGATTGATCGCCAATACCTCAAGGCGTGAACTCGTGCTTTTTAAGAGGCGCTCCTCACTGTCGGACACAAATACCTGCCGTTCAAACCCTTCTGAAATAGGGAAACCCGCCAGTGCTATTGCGAGCTTTTCTTTACAGCCAGCCTCGCTTAACGCTTCGATTTGAATGGAAAAAAGCGCTGTGTTGTTTTGGGAAATGTCCACGCGATATCTCATTGCTTCTCCTATTTCTGACCAAGAAACCGTTGTGCACTTTGGGCGGAACCGACGGTTAAGAATTCTCTTAGTAAGTTATTGCTCAATATTTAATATTAGGATACGTTATTCACCAATAGTGTACAACTAGCGATTTTAGGAAACGCGTGAACATTTTTTAGCCAATAAGAAACACAGGAATTTGTGAGGTGGAATTGAGATGGGAAAGGTATACAGTTTCTCGGCGGGGCCGGCGATGCTGCCAAGTGATGTGTTGGTAAAAGCACAAAGCGAATTGTTGGATTGGCATCATACGGGCATGTCTGTAATGGAGTTCAGCCACCAAAGTGATGAGTTTACAGGTATCAGGGAAGAGACCGAAGCGAGGCTGCGGGCATTGATGTCGATTCCCGACGACTACCATGTGCTGTTTTCTCACGGCGGTGGCAGCGGTCAGTTCTCGGCTGTGCCATTGAATTTGATCGACCAGCGTGAATCGGCGAGCAAACAAAGAGCCGACTTTTTGGTGTATGGGCACTGGGCAAGCGGTGCTTACGAAGAAGCGAGAAAGTTCTGCCTGCCTCGCAAGCTGGATGTTACCTGTATTCGAGAAGGTAAGCATGCCATTTCCCCAGAGCAAGACTGGCACATCGACTCGAGCGCCCAGTTTGTGTTTGTCTGCCCTAATGAAACCGTCAATGGTATGGAATATCACGCACTGCCTGAAACGAAGTTGCCGATTGTGGCGGACATGTCATCTTCCATTCTCTCTCGCCCTATCGATGTTTCCCGTTACGGTTTAATTTACGCCGGTACTCAGAAGAACATTGGCCCTTCTGGGTTGGCGATCACTATTGTCAGAAAGGATTTGATCCGAGCGGATCGCCACAACATTCCTAAAATTCTAGATTATCGCCGTCAGGTAGAGCAGCAATCGATGGCAAATACGCCGCCTACGTTTGCTTGGTATTTATGTGGAGAAGTGCTGAAGTGGGTGGAACAACAAGGTGGCGTGTCGGCACTGTTTGCGCGAAATCAGGCAAAAGCCAGCACCTTATACCGATGTATTGATGAATCCGACTTGTACATCAATGACATTCACCCAGATTACCGTTCAATCATGAACGTGACGTTTCGGATTACCTGCCCCAAAACGGAACAACGGTTTTTAGATCGCGCTCATCAGGCGGGGCTGAAAGGATTGAAGGGGCATAAAGTGACCGGAGGCATTCGCGCCTCCATCTATAACGCGATGCCTTATGAAGGTGTGGAGGCGTTAATCCATTTTATGAAAGCGTTCGAAATAGAGCACACGCAGCGTGTGCACTCTGCGGTTAGTTCGACAAGTACCCCAACTGCTTAGAGATGTCTCGCGCTGCATTGCTGATCAAATCTAGGCTGCTTTGTTCTACGGTTTCAGAGCTGTCAAAACCAATAAGGATTAGGCTGGCTGCAATTTGCCCGACGGCGTCAAAAATAGGGGCGGCGACGGCTTTAGCACCGGGGATCACAGGGTTTACCTCTTCTCGAACCGAGACAAAATCGGCTTTAATCTGCTCGCAGCTTTCAGTAAAAGCTTGCCAATGCTGTGAATTGTCGCCCAGTTCATTCTTGGCGAGAACTTCAAATGCCGATACCGGCAGATTGGCTGCGAAGCAACGCCCAACCGCGCTGCTGGTGACAGGGGCGTAAAAGCCGATTTTGAAATTCACCGACACAGGTGAAGGGTGATCGAGAAAACGAACAATCATTGGGCCGTGGGGTGTCCAAACTGCCAATGCCGCCGCTTGCTGGCTGCTTTGCCTTAGTGCATGAAGAAACGGTTCACAGGTTTGAATGATGTCGGTTCTACCAAGGATTTTTGCGCCCAGTTCCAGCAACTTAGAACCATGAAGGTAATTCCCCGCATCGTCTTGCACCACTACGCCAACTCTTAGCAAGCTCGCCAGATATTTGTGCAGTTTGCTTTTGGACATCTCCAACTGCCCTGCGGCATCGCTCAGCGAAATGGCGTGTTTTTGATCGGCAAAAAAATCGATGATGTCGAACGCTTGCTCAACGGACTGAATGCCTTGGTTTTTCTTTTCCATAGTGTGTCTTCTGGGCGTACTCGAAAGAAGGATTGGACGAGGTACATACTACCGCGAGATGGGCGTTTTACAACGCTGAGTGTAAAGGCAAGAGCAAACAAAAGCCTCGGCATTCACCGAGGCACCGGAACATTGGTTTACGCCTCAAGCCAGTTTTTAGATTCGTTTTCCCCTTGAACATAGCTGCCAAGGTGAGTGCTGAAGCGTTTGTTGAGGGCATCTTCAATGAGTGAGTTTTTCAATTCCGCTGGATAAACTCTTAGGTTTTTAATGGTATCCAGCCTTACCCACTCGACATCTTGAATGTATTCCTGATCGTTAAGACCTATCAGGTTTTCCTTACTTGGTTCTCCCTCATAACTCTCTATCAAGTAAAAAAACTCGGCGTGATAACGTAATGGGTGCTGCTCTTGAAACTCTCGCACACAAATCAAATCACCCACTTTAACTCGCAAGTTTGTCTCTTCTCGAAACTCTCTGCGCAACGCGTCTTTGGTGGTGGAATCTTCATTTTCCATTCCTCCACCGGGTGGGATCCAATACACCCCAGTGTGGTCTTTCACTCTCACTAGGAGAATCTTGTCATCTTCGATAAGAATGCCTGCAGCTCGGATTCTGTGTTCCATCAATCATCCTTAAACACGCTAATGGCGGCTTGAATAAGCAGCCTGTGAATGGGAACCAAGTCCTGATGCTCGGTTCGGTAACCGCCGCCCACTACGGAGGCAATGGGAATACCGGCATTTTTTGCTATTGAAAACATATAGTGATCACGTTGATAAATGCCTTCTGTGCTCACCAATAAATAGCCTAGTTCATCATCGGTATGAATATCTACGCCTGCGTCATAAATGATCAAATCCGGCTGGTGAATATTGATCGCCATCTCAACCACTTGCTTAAAACTTGAAAGAAATTCCTCGTCTCCGATTTCACGGGCAAGTGGCACGTCCATATCCGATGTTGGTTTTCTGGCTGGGAAGTTTTTCGCACAATGAAATGACAGCGTAATAATATCGCTTCTATCTTCACATAGGGTTGCCGTGCCATCGCCGTGGTGAACGTCGGCATCGATTATCAAAACTTTATCAATGTGTTCGTGGCTCAGTGCTTCATGCGCTGCCAAAACCAAATCGTTGATCAGGCAAAAGCCGCTGCCAAAATCTTTGTGTGCGTGATGGTATCCACCACTCAAATGCAGCGCGATACCGTGTTCAATCGCTTGCTTTGCCGTTTCTACCGTGCCCCCTGCCGAAGTTAGGGTTCGGGTGATCAGTTGTTCACTCCAAGGAAATCCGATGCGACGCATTTTTGCTGCAGGCATTTCTCCGGAAAATAACAACCGAATGTATTCTTCATCGTGCACCGCCACCACTTGGTCTACGTTAAGCGCGCATGGTTCCACAAACGCTAACACCTCACGCCACTGCGCATCGTGTTCACGCGTTTGAACCACGTTTTCGTACAACCTGCGGTATTTGGTGATCGGGTATCGATGTTTCGGTGGAAGAGAGAGCTCTGAATAGATCGGGTGATAAATAACCGGAATCATTAATAAATCGTTGTGAAGATGTTTGGAAGAAGTATATACCTTAGCCCACTCTAGTTACTAGGTTCTATAGACGCAAAACTTGCAGTATACACCGCTCCCATTAAGGATAATAATTCTCATTTACAAGAAATAAAGAATCCACTATCGTCTACGTCTTGTCACTTTCTATGGAATGGATATGAACAAAAATCTGATGCTTATCTCAGGCACACTCTTTGGTGCGCTCGCTGCCATGATTTTATTCGCTTTGATTTGCTTTAGCAGTTGGCTTGCCGTTACTCTTCTTATTTCGTGAAAAACGTTGGGATAAACTCATGCCACATGTCGTTATTACAGGCGCAAACCGAGGAATCGGTCTGGCGCTCGTCAAACATTACTTACTCCAAAGCTGGACTGTTACGGCTACTTACCGTAGCGCAAAGAATTCCGCAGAGCTTATCGCGCTTGCTCAAAATGAAACGGCGTTGACGGCGGTTGAGCTCGATGTCACCGACTACCCTACTGTGAATCAATTTGCCCAGAGCTCGTTTATCAAGAACTCTTGCGCTCAGAACTCGTTTACCAAGAACGTAGGAAGCGTGGATTTATTGATCAACAATGCGGGTTACTACGGTCCTAAAGGGTATGGGTTTGGCAATACCGATGTGGAAGAGTGGCGAAAGGTGTTCGAAATCAACAGTATTGCCCCACTTAAGTTGGTGGAAGCGTTCTTTGAGAATCTTAACTCTGGTCAGGGAAAAACCGTGGCATGTATTTCGTCTAAAGTGGGCAGCATGGCAGAAAATACCTCTGGCGGCGGCTATCTATATCGCTCATCCAAAGCGGCGGTGAACTCTGTTGCGAAAAGCCTGCATAACGATCTTCACCCACATGGTTTCCATGTTGTTGCTCTTCACCCTGGGTGGGTGCAAACGGAAATGGGCGGGCCAAATGCGCTTATTTCAACGGAAGAGTCTGCAAAGGGGCTTTACGACGTTATCGAATCTATTGATGCAGAAAAAAGTGGTGGGTTCTACGACTACCAAGGTAATACGATTCCTTGGTGATTTACCCTAGCCAGCGCTTTAAGTGCTGAACCAACTTTTGCGGTCCTTCTGAAAGCTGGCGACCGAGCCGCGTAATTAAGTGCACCTCTCCTTGTTGTAATATGGGGTGCGCGATGGGTATCGCAACCAACTGACCGTCTGCAACTTCTCTTGCCACTACAAACTCCGGCAACAAGGTAACCCCCATTCCAGAACGCACGAAGTGCTTAAGCACCGCAATTGAGTCGGTGGTTAGTTTGGGGTGGAATCGGATTCGTTGCTGAAATTCCGCCATACCAATTAACTGACGTACACCATAGTCCACATCCTGTAGACCTATTGGGTACTCAAGCAAAGTTTCTAAGGTGACGGGAGTATCCACCGTTGTAAGTGGATGGTCGGGGGGAACAATCGCGCAAATGGGCTTAAGCACAATACTTTGAGAACGTATATTGGGGTGTTTGCTTGGGTGAAATAACAACCCAATGTGCACTTCATCTTGCTCGACTTTGCGAATCACATCGTTCGAACCGCCCAAGGTGACGGAAAAGGTAAGCTCGGGATACTGAGCCTGAAATTGAGGTAAAGGTCCCGACATCAAATCGCCAATAAACCCTTCTCCAACAGCCAACTTTATATGGCCGCTTTGTAAACCATGGAGCGACTCTAAACTGGTTAGGCACGCTTCTTGGTTTGATATGGATTCGCGGTAATATTTTAGGACAATACCCCCAGCATCGGTTGTTGCAACGCCTTTACGGTGGCGCTCTATCAGCACGCAGCCGAGCTCTTCTTCCAGCATTGAAATCTGACGGCTCACCGCGGAAGGAGCAACATTGAGCTTGTCTGCCGCAGCACGAATCGTCCCTAACATCACGGCTTCATAAAAATACGCCA
Organism: Vibrio penaeicida; assembly: GCF_002933855.1. Classification (GTDB taxonomy): domain Bacteria; phylum Pseudomonadota; class Gammaproteobacteria; order Enterobacterales; family Vibrionaceae; genus Vibrio; species Vibrio penaeicida_A. The sequence goes on along the minus strand of NZ_BFAQ01000032.1, from coordinate 66,306 downwards.
CGCGCTTTTCGTTAATTGGGTTCAAACGGTTATTCCGGTTTCAATTGAGCGTGTACAAGCTCAACCCAATAGCTTGCCCCAAGCGAAAGGATGTCGTCATTAAAATCGTAATGTGGGTTGTGCAATTCTGCGCTTTCTTCGCCCACACCGTTACCGACCCATATGTACGCACCTGGCTTTTCCTGCAACATAAAAGCAAAATCCTCAGCGCCCATGCTAGGTGCCATGCAGTGCTTCACGTTTTCTGCCCCGACCAAAGATTCTGCGACCTTTGAACACCTTTCGGCATACTCTGGCACATTGATAGTTGGTGGATACATACGGCGATAGTCGACTTCTCCATTCGCACCATAGGCTTCACAAATGTGATGAACTTGAGTGCGAATGCGGGATTCCAGTAGCTCTTGCACCTCGGGTGAGAAAGCTCGGCAAGTGCCAGATAGCGTTACACTGTCTGGGATGACGTTGTAGGCTTCTCCCCCTTGCATCTTAGTGATGCTTACTACACCCGACTCCAACGAGCTAAGTGTACGTCCGACAATACTTTGTAGTGATGAGATAAGCTGGCCGGCAATCACCACAGGATCAACACCAAGATGTGGCATCGCCGCATGGCAGCCTTTACCGGTAATGGAGATATCGAATAAATCCATGGAAGCCATCACAGCGCTGCTATGGACGGCAAATTTTCCTTTTTCTAGCCCAGGCCAATTGTGCATGCCGTACACCGCATCCACGGGAAACTGTTCAAACAAGCCCTGTTCGACCATGGCTTGACCGCCCGCTTCCCCTTCTTCTGCTGGCTGAAATATCAAAACGACCGTGCCCGCGAAATCTCGGTTTTCAGATAAGTATTTCGCGGCACCGAGTAGCATGGCTGTGTGACCATCGTGACCACAGGCATGCATTTTTCCTTTGCGTTTTGAGCAATAATCAACGTCATTGAGTTCGGTTAGGTTTAAAGCATCCATGTCTGCTCTTAGCCCTATTGCTTTTGATTCATTTACTTCTGAATCATTCGCTTGTGAACTCGCTAACTTTCCTTTTACTGTTGCAACAACCCCAGTTCCCGCTAAACCGCGGTGTACGTCAAGACCAAAGCTTTCCAGCAATGCTGCGACTTTTTCTGACGTTCTGTGTTCTTCGTACGCGGTTTCAGGGTGAGCGTGTATGTCACGCCTCCACGCCTGCATGTCTTGCTGTAAATCCTCTCCAATGGGCAATTCTAACTTCATATTTACTTCGCCCCTTCTGGGTAGATTTCAATGATTGTGTTGCCTGCGTAGTGGGCAGGAATTCTGACCCCGCCTTCTTCTGTTTGGACGTAATCCACACCATTTTTGTTCAAATGTTTTTTCGCTTTATCCATCGAGGTGGTACTCACCCGAATCGCGACGCCAGTGGGGAGTTCTTGCTCATCTATGAGCAAATCGATACCAGAGAACCGAGCGCGTGCAATGTCCGGAGACACGACTTCAAATATTCCTCTGTCGGTTTGCACCTTCAAGTAGCCCTCTTGCAAATCCGCGGCTGCTTCACCATAAATACCGCTGAACCGCGCTTCGAGATCACTTGGGTCATGCGCAATGTACGTTACGCAGGTAATGCCATTTGCGCCATTAGGGTGGTTCATCCAATCTTCTACCCACACCAGCTCTGGTTTGTGCTGATGGCAGAAAAAATGCGAAATAGAGGGCGTTTCAGAATTGATCAGCATGACCAATGAAACAACCGCTTCTTCTTCCGAGCCGTCGGGGCGATGCGCTACACGCCTAAAATCGACTATCCCGTTGTTCTCAACGCCACGTTCCTCCATCAACTGATGGTCTTGGCGAGCATCTTCACTGTGCAAGGCAACCAAAGAGATCCCTTCACGTCTTTCTATCGAATTACTGATGAATCGACCAAACGCAAAACCGCGTTCGTTTTTCATATCCAACGTGCTGCGATCGTAAATGCTGATCACTTCAATGAAGTTTTCAGGAAACATCAACAAGTGGTTATCTGTTCCCCAAGGGTGGTGATGCCTTGGGTTGATAAAGAATCCTAGCCTAGCGAAATCTTCACAGGCTTTGTCCATGTCTTTCACAGCAACCAGAGGGTGATCGATCCCTAGGTGATTGTTGCTCATTATTGGTTCCTTGGATGACCGATCGGCGTAGAGAACGAACTCGCCACCGTTGTATTGGCTTCAACAGGTTTTACAACTACCGCGCCACCTGCCACTTTGGCATTTTCACCCACTTCGATGTTCCCGAATATCACCGCGCCTGCGCCAATAAACGCGCCTTTTCGGATTTTAGGGTGTCTGTCGCCCTGCCCTTTACCTGTGCCACCCAAGGTGACGCTTTGGAATATGGTTACGTCGTCTTCAACTACCGCCGTTTCACCGATTACGATACCAACTGCGTGATCAAGAAAAATACCGCTGCCAATTTGTGCGGCTGGGTGGATATCAATACCAAACACGCTAGCCACTTTCGCTTGAATATAGAGCGCCATAGGCTGCATGTTGTTGTGCCAGCAGTAATGGGCAAATCGGTAACACTGCAATGCTTGGTAACCACCAAAGTAGAGTAGCGGTGTGGAATGGTCTTTAATGCTGGCATTGCTTTCTAATTGGCAAAGCAAATCTTGCATCGCTGACTTGGCGATGTCACCAGATCGCAATAATTGTTCGCTTAAAAAGTCGTGCCATTTTTCTGCACCGCTTTGTTCATCCTTGAGTTTTTCCGCTAGAACAGAACAAAGTGCGTCATTGAAGCTGCGTCTTTCAAGGATGTGTCTTTGATAAAAGCCCGCGAGCAATGGCATTTGCTGCATCACTTCGAACGCTTCTCCTTGAATGGATTGCCACAGGCGCGCTTTGTCTATTGTTCTTTGGTAATCGTACATTTGCTTACTCCTTTGCTACTCTACCGAGTACCCGAATGCCATACTCGGTTCCTTTGCGGTTTCAACCCACACGCTTTTGGTCTGCGTGTATTCTTTTAATCCATCGTATCCGCTAGAACGTCCATACCCGCTGTCTCCGAACCCACCAAATGGCGACATCACATTGATTGCCTTATAACTGTTGACCCAAAAGGTGCCAGCGTTAACCTGCGATGCCATGCGGTGTGCGAGACCCACATCTTTTGTCCACACTGCCCCCGCTAACCCAAACTTGGTGTCATTCGCGATAGAAACCGCTTGTTCTTCATCATCAAACGGTATAACGGACACCACAGGACCAAATATCTCTTGCTGTGCGACGGACATATCATTGTTTACATTAGCTAAAATTGTCGGAGAATAAAAATATCCTTGCTCTCCACCTGCAATATTTGCGTGGTTGCCACCAGCTGCGACTTCAGCACCGCCTGCAATTCCTTCCTGAACCAAGTTTTGAATATGAGAAAACTGCGGTTGATTGTTAATAGGACCCACCATCGTGCTTTCTTCCCACGGCAACCCTTGGGTGATTTTCTTCGCGGCAGATGCAAGCCTTTCTACAACCTGATCATAGATGCCTTTTTGCACTAATAAGCGTGAACCCGATACACAACTTTGCCCTGCTGCGGAAAATACCGCCGCTTGAGCGCCAATCACAGCGCGGTCGATGTCGGCATCATCAAACACAATATTGGCAGACTTCCCCCCAAGTTCTAATACGCAAGGAATCACTCGCTGGGCCGCGGTAGAAGCAATAATGCTGCCCGTATTCGGTGAACCGACAAACACCACTTTCTTCGTCGCGTTATGCGCAATCGCGGCTGCGCCTGTTGTTTGCCCCAATCCATTGATGACGTTCACTAACCCTTTGGGAATACCTGCGCTTTCAATTAACTTCACGAGAACCGTTGTGCTTAATGGCGTTAGCTCGCTCGGTTTAATTAGGACAGCATTTCCTGCGCATATCGCAGGGGCGATCTGCCAACCGCCTGTAAAAATGGGGGCATTCCAAGGGGTAATTTGAGTCACTACGCCATAAGGTTCATGACGCGTATAGTTTAAATGGCTGGTCGGAACCGGAATCACATCGCCCGTTAGCTTGTCGCACCAACCTGCATAGTACTCAAACATTTCAGCGACTTTCGCCACTTCAACGCGGCAATCTCGAATTGGTTTTCCTGCTGAAATCGATTCTAACCAAGCGAGATCGTCTCCCGATTGTCGAATGGCATCACCACATTTCCACATGGCTCGCGCTCTTTCTGGTGCTGTTTTTTTCCACCAGCTTTTTTGCGCCGCAACCGCGGCTTCGGCGGCCTGATCAACCAACGATTCTCCTGCGTCTTTATAGCTAAGAAAACGCCCTGCTGTGGCTGGGTTGGTTAAAAAAAGCTCTTCTCCATCGCCTTCAACTAGACGGCCATTTACCCAACTTCCGAACGTGCTTGAGCCTAAAAGCGTGTTCAACAATGATTCAACTTGCTGTTCGCCATGGTTTTCGACATCCACTTTCATGAGTTTGCCTCCTTGCGCACGTAATCGACAATGCGATTAAAGTCTTCTGAGCCTGAAACGGTGTCTTTGCTGTCTGACCAAATCTGAGTGACATCTTCCGATACTGGAAGTGAGAGCTGGCATTCTTCTATAAGTTGTTTGGCTAACCCTAAATCTTTTCGCATCAACTGAGCAGTGAAACCGGAATCGAAGCTTTCATTCAGAACCCATCTAGGGAAATTCACCTCGCTGATCGCACTTCTTCCTGAGCCTGCATTGAGCCCATCAATCAGAAGCTCCGGATCCAACCCCGCTTTCACACCCAAGGTAATAGCTTCTGCTGTGGTGACCAAATGCGCTGCACACAGGAGGTTATTCACTAGCTTGGCAACATGCCCGCTACCCGATTTGCCAAGGTGCACGGTTTTTGCGCTCAACGCATTCAAAAATGGCGTTGCTCTTGTGAGTGCTTCTGGCGCACCTCCCACCAAAATCACCATGGTCCCCGCAGAAGCGCCTGCCGCACCGCCACTGAGTGGGCAGTCCAGCATTTGGTGCCCAAGCCTGTTAAGTTTTTCGGCTAAACAGCGGGTAACATCGGGCTCCGATGTGGTGGTGTCCATAATTAATGTGTTGGGTTTGGCGTGCTCGATAATGCCGCCTTCCCCTTCGATAACGGATTGCACGTGTTTTGCTGTGGGTAGAGAGAGAAGAATGTTGTCGACTGCAAGGCAAAGGGATTCAGTATCCGGCACCACCTTAACGCCTAGTGATTCAGCGGCTTGCTGCTGCTCTAAAGAAGGGTCCAGCCCATAAACCATAAACCCTTCGCGAAGGAGTGTCGTCGCCATGCCATGCCCCATACTGCCTAACCCGACAATACCGATGGCTTGCTGCGTTTTTGTGTTTTGATTTTTCGTCTGTTGCTCTTTCATTTCGTCACATTCCATTAACACTCAATAGAGTCATAGTAGACAAAGATAAGAAAGTGAAGAATGACAACAAAGAGACTTTATTGTTCTAATTTTGGCAACATAGAATTATACGAATATGGAAGGAGGATTTTGAAGGTAAATGGGGAGAGATAAAAAATAAGAGGCGTCGTTAGCGCCTCTTTGGAATTGGGGTTAAAGACCTTAGGTATGTTGACCTTAGTTATGTAGTTCTTGGCTTTAGAAAAAACTCAGTGCCGCTTACGCCTCAAATAAATACAGGTAGTCGCCGTAACCTTGGCTATCCATTTGGTCTACTGGGACAAACTTCATCGCTGCTGAGTTCATGCAGTAACGCAGACCGGTTGGCTTGGGACCATCTGTAAACACATGACCGAGGTGAGAGTCGCCAAACTTACTGCGAATCTCGGTTCTTGGGAACACCAATTTAAAATCGGTTTTTTCAACCACATAGCTCGTGCTTATGGGCTTGGTAAAACTTGGCCAACCCGTACCCGATTTGTACTTATCTGTGGACGAAAACAAAGGCTCACCAGTGACTATATCGACATAAATACCCGCTTGTTTATTGTCCCAATATTTGTTTTTGAATGGACGTTCTGTGCCATCTTCTTGCGTCACGTAATATTGAAGCTCTGTGAGTTTTGCTTTGATTTCCTTATCTGCAGGTTTCTCATACACCTTGGCTGTTGGGGCATTTTTCGCGTCGATCAATTGACGCAGTGTTTTCGGGTTATCTTTACGATCGTCGCCAAACACTTCATCCAAGTACTGATCGCGACCAGAAGCGAAGCGGTAGTAGTTGTATTTCAAGCTACTCTTTTTGTAGTAGTCCTGATGGTAAGTTTCTGCTGGATAAAACGTATCAAACTCGATCAGTTCAGTTTTCAACGGTTTTGGGAAAATCATCGCCTTATCAATTTCCATCATAAATTGCTCGGCAATCTGTTTTTGCTCCGCATTGTGATAGAGCACAGCAGGACGGTAATGTGCACCGCGGTCAACGAATGACCCTTTGTTGTCTGTCGGGTCGATATGGCGGAAAAAGTGGTCCAACACTTCTTCATAGCTAACCACATTAGAATCGAACGTCACGCTTATCACTTCGATATGACCCGTTCCGCCAGAAGCAACTTGGCGATAGGTTGGGTTTTCTAGTTCCCCTCCAGAATATCCAGACACCACATCCAGTACACCTGGCAGTTTTTCTAAATCGGATTCGGTACACCAAAAGCACCCACCGGCGAGCGTTGTTATTTCTGATTTACCCGATGCAGCTTTGGTTTCCATTGTATCTGCTGTTCCAGTTTGACTGAGCAAGAAGAACATCACAGGAACAGAGAATCCCACTAATAGTTTCGAGACTGTATTCATAACTTCCTTAACGTCATTTTTATCAATGGAGTTACATAAGAAGACAGGCGTAATCACAAAAAAGTTACAGCGATAATGAAAATTTCTCTCCCTCTTGGAATCGATAGGCAAGAATCTCCTGACCGTTCCTTTGGTTAATGGTTTGATTTAACGGTTATATTTCATTAATCGTATTTTTGTTGGTCAGCTTCGCCAATAACCCCCCCACTTTATTACGTATTTCTCGTCTATCTACGATCATATCTAACGCGCCATGTTCCAATAAAAACTCGCTTCGCTGAAATTCATCTGGAAGTTTTTCGCGAACCGTCTGCTCAATAACTCGTCGCCCTGCAAATCCAATTCGGGCCTTAGGTTCGCCGATATTTATGTCACCAAGCATCGCTAGGCTTGCCGATACGCCACCAAAGGTTTGGTCTGTTAGTACCGAAATATAAGGCAATCCCGCATCAGATAAACGCTTTAGGGCAGCACTCGTTTTGGACATTTGCATTAGGGACATTAGCGATTCCTGCATACGCGCACCGCCACAAGCAGAAAAACACACGAGCCCACATTCTGCATCAATTGCGGTTTCAACTGCTCTAACAAAACGAGCACCCACAACAGATCCCATGGAACCGACCATAAAAGAATATTCAAAGGCGCAAGCCACCACAGGCACCCCTAAAAGTTTACCTTTCATGGCGACTAAGGCATCCTTTTCACCCGTGCTTTTTTGTGCAAGCGTCAATCGCTCTTGATAGCGCTTTAAATCTTTAAAACCGAGAAGATCTTTTGGTTCAAGTTCACTCGCAATCTCACACCGGTCTCCTTGGTCCAAAAAGACATCTAACCTGCGTCGTGCAGCCATTCTCATATGGTGGTCGCACTTAGGGCAGACCTCTAGGTTTTCCGTTACCGTTGCACGATAGAGCGTGTGTTCACACGAAGGGCATCGGGTCCAGACCCCATCCGGAATTGTGGATTTTCGCGTTCTGATTATGTTCTTTGTATCTAACAGCTTTTCTAACCAACTCATTGGGCAACCTTAGTCAAAAACCATACCTATCTGTAAGCACTCTCCAGATAAGCCTTTCATGACATTGCATTGTATAAGCCTACTTTTGGTAATAAAGTGGCGTAAATAGGATTCATAATCCAACAATATGGGACAGTTAGAATGCTAGAGAAGATTGATCAGGTATGGCTCAAGAGCTTTCATTGTGTCTATGAAAACAACAGTTTTAAAAGAGCTTCTGAATTTCTCGACTTACCGACCTCCAACGTGAGTCGACATATCGCGTTATTGGAAGAGAAGCTAAGCACGCGACTTTTCGATAGAACGACACGCAAGATAGCCCCAACGGAAGCCGGCGAGCAGCTTTACACTCGCACACAACCACTGCTCAATAAACTCAATGATGCGCTTGAAGACATCACTCAACACACGAGTGAAGCCATGGGACAACTTAGGATTCTGATGCCCGACTCTCCTACATTGGCTGAGACTGTGGTGTCTTTCTGTTCTCAGTACCCTTCCATTTCCTTGTGTTGCGATACCAGCATTCACCCGAAAGAGGATTTGCTGGATGGGTTTGACGTTGTTTTGAGTTTCCACCGCGGGAAACTTGCCGACAGCAATTGGATTGCAAAAGAGATTAAACGCTGGCCAAGTGTGGTGGTGGTGGCACCGAAACTCATTCAAGCTCACCCTTCCCCTTTTCGGATTACCGATTTAAATCATGTGCCTTGTATTAGCAGTTTCTCCGTTTTGAACGGCACACCTTGGATATTCAAAAATAAAAAAGGCGAACTTATCACACAGAAAGTGAACTCTTCATTTAGGGTGAACAGTGGGCATCTTGCTAAATCGGGGGCGTTGGCTGGCCTTGGGTTTGCCATACTTCCAGCGGAGTTTTGCTGTGATGAAATTAATTCAGGTCTTCTCAATGCCATTGAGCTTGAATATGAACCTGAAGATTTGGTTCTGTATGCGTTTTATGCCTCTAGAAAGCACTTGGCAAAAAAAACGTCCATGTTCATTGAGCATCTATTGCAGCAATCAAAAGCGGGCTAGCAGAGGGAGTTCCCCTTTGAATTAGGTTAACTCTTTTTGGCGGTAGCTCCGCGCTTTCTGGTTGTGCCTGATTTTTTCGCTGTGCTTTTTCCAGTACTACGACGTTTTTTGTAGGCTGGTCGCTCTACTTTGGGTAAGTGCCTAAGCGATTCTGGAACAGGACCAAATTTCACCTTTTCCATTAGCCCAGTAATGTTGGATTCCAATGCTTGCATAAAAGGTTGGTAGGCTTGGTTGCGTTCCGCCATGCCTTGAAGCTGGTGTTCCCAATTGGCGGTCATGTCTGGGTAGGTGGACTCGTTCGGCAGAGCATGAATCAAACCTCTACCGGCAGGAGAACTTAAAATAGATTTGCCTTGGCGAGTAAGTAATTGGCGCTTGAATAGAGTGTCTAGAATGCCAGCGCGTGTGGCTTCTGTGCCTAGCCCGTCAGTTTCACGAAGGATTTTTTTGAGTTCTTTGTCTTCCACAAATCGGGAAATACCCGTCATAGCTTGAAGCAATGTGGCTTCAGTAAAATGTTTGGGTGGCTCTGTTTTTCTGTCTTTGATTTCACCTTCACGGCATGTGAGCACGGTTCCTTCTGGTAAGGGAGGAACCGTATCGACCCCTTCTTCTTTCTCTGCTTTGTCTTTCCCCATCAATATTTTCCATCCGGGATCAGTCAACTGCTTGCCAGACGCAACAAATGTTCCGCCAGCGATATCAAAGATCAGCTTGGCTTCTGCAAATAAAGCTGGTGGGTAGAATTGCATAAGATACTGACGCGCAATCTGTTGGTAAATCTTCATTTCATTACCAGACAGCCCGTTTACCGACGCTTTTTTGGGTGTTGGAATGATGGCGTGGTGGGCATCGACTTTGCTGTCGTTCCACGCTTTCGATTTACGGGACAAGTCCGCACCTTGAACCGCCTGAGCGAGCTCCTTGGCGTTATTGCCAATGGCATCGGTTACCGACCCAGCTTGCCCAAAATGTTCCACCGGTAAATATCGGCTATCAGAACGTGGGTAGGTAATCAGTTTGTGTTTTTCATACAGTGATTGGCAAACATTCAGCACATCTTGCGCACTCATACCAAAACGTTTTGCAGCATCGATTTGTAATGCGGAAAGTGAATACGGGAGCGGCGCGGCTTGCTTGGTTTGTTTTTGTTCCGATTTCGTTACCGTAGCGGGCTGATTAGCGATACGTGATGCGACGTTCTCTACCAGTTTTCGGTTGAGTACTCTTCCTTCTTCATCTTGCCAAGGCTTACAGGCTTCGCTCGGTTTCCAGCGAGCGCGAATATCAAAGCTGCCATTTTGATCTTGATATGGAATCAGCGCATGAAGGGTAAAATAATCACGAGGCACAAAATTTTCGATTTCTTCGTCTCGGCGAACCACTAATCCAAGAACGGGAGTTTGTACTCTTCCTACCGATAACACTCCTTGATAACCGGCTTTTTTCCCAAGTAAAGTGTACGCCCGAGACATATTCATGCCGTATAGCCAATCAGCTCGTGAACGGGCTAATGCCGATACAGAAAGAGGGATAAAATCACGATTACTGCGAAGCTGAGAAAGTGCCCGCTTTACCGCAGGTAAGTTTAAGTCACTGATCAGTAACCTTTCCATGTTCTCTTTTTTGCCTTTGGGGACTTTGCAGTAATCGATCACTTCGTCCACCAGCAGTTGCCCTTCACGATCAGGGTCGCCAGCATGAACAAGGTGGCTGCTTTCTTTTAACAGCTTACGGATCACCGTGAGCTGTTTACTTGAAGTCTTGCGAGGTCTGAGCTGCCATTGCTGCGGGACAATGGGCAAGTCGTCCATGTTCCATTTTTTGTAACGTTCATCATAGGCATCGGGTTCCACCTGTTCCAACAAGTGACCGATACACCAAGTGACGATGTCACCATTCCCGCAACGAATAAATCCGTTTTCGTTTTTTTGAGGCTTGGGTAGAGCGGCGGCAATCGCGCGTCCTAAGCTGGGTTTTTCGGCAATGATGAGTCGAGACATAAATAAACGTGAAAAGATTCAGATAAAACAAAAGCCACATTATCTAATGTGGCTTTCAGAATGCAAGAAAAACTGTTTTTTTATACAGTTAATTTGTATTAATACCGAAACTAGGTCGCTATAGAAATTCAATAAATTGGCTTAAGTCTCGCTCTGGTACTTTCATTGGTGTGCAGCCCGGAGTGCCAACGTAGAGGAAGCCAACGATTTCGTCTTTGCCTTCCAAGCCAAATGCTTCGTGTACCTTCGGATGGAACATCCAACTTCCTGAGCGCCAAAACGCTTGAAAACCTTGCGCGACAGCGGCCATTTGCATGGCTTGAACAGCGCATCCCGCAGAAAGGTATTGTTCCAGAGCGGGTACTTTTTCATGCTCAGTGACTTTGGCAATAACGGTAATCACCATGGGGGCACGAAAAGGGGCGTTTTTCAGTTTTTCGATCACCGCTTCTTCGCTGTTTTCTGCTTCAGCGGCCGATACCAAAATATCCGCGAGCTTTGCCAAGCCTTCACCTTGTGAAATCACAAAGCGCCAAGGGGTTAACCCGGCATGGTCGGGGGCGCGAAGCCCAGCTTTGATGATGTTTTGAAGTGTTTCACCTTCTGGCGCTGGAGCAGAAAGCTTAGCGATTGAGCGGCGATTCAATAAAAGGTCTAGCGCTTCCATTTGAAGTCCTTATTCGTTTTTTTCAAATGTAGCATAAACCTACCCAAATTTAGCCCCTGTATTTTAGAGGCTAATTCTGTGTTTACAGCGCTACCGCTAACTTTACACCTTGGCGAATGGCTCGAACAGCATCGAGCTCTCCAGCATGGTCTGCTCCGCCAATAATATGGAGTTTATCACCAAGCTTGCTCCAATCTGACTCAAATGGTCTTACTGATTCTTGCCCTGCGCACACCACAACCGTATCGGCATCCAATAGCTTTTCGTCGCCCTGATGCTCTATGTATAAGCCTTTCCCGTTAAGCCGCTGATATTTGACTCCGCCTATCAAATTCACCCCACGCTTTTCTAAAGTACGTTTGTGGATCCAGCCCGTTGTTTTGCCAGGCCCTTTCCCTACTCGACCATTTCGACGCTGCAACACCCATACGGTTTTGTCGCTAACAGAATCAGGATAAGGGAATAGACCACCCGGGTGATCAATGTTCTTATCGATGCCCCACTCATGCAGCCAATCATCCAAGTCATGACCATTTGGTTCCGTTAACATAGTGGCGACATCAATCCCGATACCACCTGCGCCAATAATGGCAACTTTCTCGCCTACGGGCGTCTTATCACGGATCAGTGTTTGGTAATCCACCACTTTTTCAGCATTGTCGAAACCTTCGATTTTCACTTCTCGCGGCGCAACCCCAGACGCCATTACCACTTCGTCGTACCCTTCTAGCATGTCAAAAGTCACTTCTGTTGAAAGCTTGAGGTTAACCCCGGTGGTATCGATGCGGTTGGCAAAGTAACGAATGGTTTCACGAAACTCTTCTTTACCCGGGATTTGCATGGCTAAGCGGAATTGACCACCAATACGATCATTGCGTTCATATAAATCCACATCGTGACCGCGCTCCGAAGCTGTAGTCGCAAACGACAACCCTGCTGGTCCCGCCCCCACAACTGCGATCTTTTTCTTTTTGGCTGTCGGTTGAACCACGATTTCCGATTCGTAGCACGCTCTAGGGTTGACAAGGCAACTTGCTCGTTTGCCTTTGAACACGTTATCCAAACACGCTTGGTTACATCCAATACAGGTATTAATAAGGTGGCTTTGCTGCGCTTCTGCTTTATTCACAAAGTCCGGATCGGCCAAGAAAGGGCGCGCCATCGATACCATGTCTGCCTGGCCAGAGGCTATGATTTTCTCGGCTTCATCAGGTGTATTGATTCGGTTGCAAGTGATAACTGGCACGTTAAGGTGTGGTTTCACTTTTTCCGTCACCCACGCAAAGGCACTGCGCGGAACTTGTGTTGCGATAGTCGGAACTCGCGCTTCATGCCAACCAATACCGGTATTGATGATGGTGACTCCAGCTTTTTCCAGCTCTTTGGCCAGCAAGACGACTTCTTCAAACGTACTGCCTTCTTCCACTAAATCCAGCATGGATAAACGGAATATGATGATGAATTCTTTGCCCACTTTTTCGCGGATTGCTTTTACCGTTTCAATCGGAAAGCGCATGCGATTTTCATAAGTTCCCCCCCATTCGTCGTAACGCATGTTGGTGCGTTTACAAATGAACTGGTTGATCAAGTACCCTTCCGAGCCCATGATTTCGATGCCGTCATACCCCGCTTCTTGCGCGAGGGAGGCAGAATTAGCGAATGCGCCAATGGTTTTTCGGATCTGACGCCCACTCATTTCACTGGGTGTGAACTTTGCGATTGGAGCTCTGATCTCTGATGCGCTTTGAGAAAAAGGATGCATGGCATATCGACCTGCATGCAGTAATTGAAGCGCAATTTTCCCACCGTGTTCATGTACGGCGTCGGTGACGACTTTGTGGGCTTGGGCATGTTTATTTTTACTAAACTCTGCACTGAACGGATGTAGCCTTCCCCGTAAATTTGGTGAAAAGCCGCCCGTTACTATTAGCCCTACTCCCCCCTTCGCCCGCTCTGCATAAAAAGCAGCAAGTTTGTGTAGACCTTGCTTGTCTTCTTCCAAACCGGTATGCATGGAACCCATTAATACCCGATTGCGTAACTGGGTAAAACCCAAGTCCAGCGGCGAAAGTAAATTAGAATACATAGGGAGAGCTCACTTTAATTTTATAGTAGTGGTATGACCACCTTAAAAGCCTAAAAACAAAAAATCAAACAACTGTTTACATTTTTACAACAACGATCAATATTCTGTGTTTTTCTTCCCTAAGATCACGTAGGATGGAGCGATTAGCTAAGTACTTGTATTGGAAAGACATGAAAAAGATATTTCGAGTTATAGGTTTGATTTTTAAGTGGATATGGAAAGCGATTTCCTTCCTACGAGTTGCCATCATCAACCTATTCTTTTTGTTTTCTTTAGCGATCATCTATTTCGTTTATACCCAAGCCGATACCGCAGCACCAGTCGTGCAAGAGAAATCGGCGCTTGTCATGAACTTGTCCGGTCCGATAGTGGAACAAAGCAGCTACGTTGCCCCTATGGATTCATTCACAGGTTCGTTGCTAGGCAGTGAGTTACCAAGAGAGAATGTTCTGTTTGACATTGTTGAGGCGATTAGACACGCGCAAAACGACGACAACGTGACGGGTTTGGTATTAGCCCTACGTGAAATGCCAGAGACCAATCTCACCAAACTTCGCTACATTGCTAAAGCGCTTAACGAATTTAAAACCTCCGGCAAGCCTGTCTATGCCATTGGTGACTTTTACAACCAGAGCCAGTACTACTTGGCCAGTTACGCTGATAAAGTGTACTTGGCTCCGGATGGTGCAGTACTTATGCAAGGCTACGGCGCATACAATCTCTACTACAAAGACATGTTAGAGAAGCTAGATGTTAATACGCATGTCTTCCGTGTTGGCACTTACAAATCTGCTATTGAGCCATTTACTCGCAATGATATGTCTAACGAAGCCAAGGAGTCGGCGTCTCGCTGGCTGACACAACTTTGGGATGCGTTTATTCATGATGTTGCGTTAAACCGCCAGATTGAAGCGTCCACTCTCGCCCCTAGCGAAGCCGATATGCTGAGATTGCTTAATGAATCAAAAGGCGATTTAGCGCTGCTTTCCAAAAACATTGGTTTAGTTGATGAACTGGCGACCAGACAACAAGTCAGAAAAGCTCTGGTGGAAGAGTTTGGTAGTAATGGCAACGATAGCTTTAATCACGTCGGATACTACGAATACCTAGCAACAATGACTCCGAAGTTGAATTTTGCCGCTGACGATGTCGGTGTGATTGTCGCCAGTGGCGCGATTATGGATGGTTTCCAACCTCGCGGAACGGTGGGTGGCGATACGATTGCATCACTGATGCGAGACGCTAGAATTGACGACAAAATTAAAGCCGTTGTACTTCGAGTGGACAGCCCGGGCGGCAGTGCTTTTGCTTCGGAAGTGATTCGTAACGAAGTGCAAGCATTGCGTAATGCAGGAAAGCCCGTTGTTGTGTCTATGTCTAGCTTGGCAGCTTCTGGCGGCTACTGGATTTCGATGAGTGCCGACAAAATAGTCGCACAACCGACAACTCTTACCGGTTCCATTGGCATATTCAGCGTTATTACAACGTTTGAGAAAGGCTTGAACAACCTCGGTATCTATAACGATGGCATCGGCACATCTCCTTTCTCTGGCATTGGGGTAACACGTGGTCTCACTCCTGCTGCATCTGAAGCGATTCAAATGGGTATTGAACACGGCTACCAGCGCTTTATTGGTCTAGTCGGCGAAAACCGCGATATGAGTGTTGCTGATGTCGATAAGGTTGCCCAAGGACGTGTTTGGACAGCGAAAGATGCGATGTCATTCGGATTGGTCGACCAAATGGGCGATTTTGATGATGCCGTTAAGCTGGCTGCTGAACTGGCAGAACTGGATTCATACAACGTTTACTGGGTAGAAGAGCCACTATCTTCCACAGAACAGATCATTCAAGAGTTGATGCAAAACATCTCTGTTAATTTAGGCATTGATGTAAACAGCGTTTTACCTCAATCGCTGCAGCCTGTCGCCAAACAGCTTAAGCAAGATTTAAGCGTGATGCAGAGCTTTAATGATCCTAAAGGGCACTACGCGTTTTGCTTGAATTGCCAAGTCCAATAGTTCTGACACTTGAACGTTAGTAACAACCTTTTTAAATAGACGCTTCGGCGTCTATTTTTATACTATTAGGAAAATTATGGGGTTAAAGATATAAATGTTAATTAGCGAACAGGTTTAAAGTATTTCCTTCTGGGGTTTTGAGCAGAATTCGCTATAATCCCGCCATAATTACAACGTGTAACGAATAGAAACATAACCCCATGCAAAAAAAACACATATACATCGCTTATACTGGCGGCACCATTGGAATGCAAAAATCTGATCAAGGTTATATTCCGGTTGCTGGGTTTATGGAAAAACAACTTCAAAGCATGCCGGAATTTCATCGTTCTGAAATGCCCGATTACACCATCCACGAATATGAGCCGCTCATCGATTCGTCCGATATGACGCCTATGGATTGGCAGCAAATCGCCGATGACATTCGAGACAATTACGACAACTACGATGGTTTCGTTATCCTTCATGGTACCGACACCATGGCTTACACCGCTTCTGCGCTTTCGTTTATGCTCGAAAACCTCGGTAAGCCAGTCATCGTTACGGGGTCGCAAATTCCCCTAGCAGAGCTGAGATCCGATGGGCAAGCAAACTTACTCAATGCTCTGCACATCGCTGCAAATTACCCGATTAATGAAGTCACATTATTTTTCAATAATCAGTTGATGCGGGGTAATCGCAGCACTAAGTCGCATGCGGATGGGTTTAATGCGTTTACGTCCCCTAACCTGCCAGCACTGCTAGAAGCGGGTATTAACATTCAAGTCAGTAATCACATTGAAGTGGATAAAAAGCCCGCAGGCGACTTTAAAGTACATCGAATTACGCCTCAACCGATTGGCGTTATCACTATGTACCCTGGTATTTCGCACGAGGTCATCCGAAATACTCTGCGCCAACCTGTGAACGCAATGATTCTTCTGACCTTTGGTGTTGGAAATGCGCCACAAAACCCTGAACTATTAGGGCATTTAAAAGAAGCTTCGGAACGCGGCGTGATTGTAGTGAACTTAACGCAGTGTCTCGCTGGCAAGGTGAATATGGGAGGCTACGCCACAGGATGTGCTTTAGCAGAAGCTGGTGTTATCAGCGGGTACGACATGACACCAGAGGCGGCGCTTGCCAAATTGCATTACTTGCTGAGTCAGAACCTCGGCTACGAAGAAATAAAAAGCCAGATGCAAGAAATTCTTCGCGGTGAAATGAGCCTTTAGAAAAAACAAGAGAGGAGGCAAATGCCTCCTCTCTTTTTATTTATCGTTCTTTATCGATGTGCTGTTAATTTATTCTTTATCGATTTTTATTCGAGTGATTTCTTCTTCGCCTTTAGAAAATTCCTTTTTTAGCTCAACTTTCGACTTGAACTCAATTTCACCACCCGCAGCAACAGACATATGCTGTGCTTCAGTATTGTGCTTGGATTGGTATAGCATAACGGCTTGCATGCAAGAATCTCGCTGCTCTTGGTTTAACGGAGTACCATCCGGCCATTTACCCGTTTCTACAGCATAATTTAAGCGCTCGTATACCTCTGGGGTCATTGCTTCAATAAGTTGCTCTACATTCACTTTCTTTCCTAATTTTAAGTAAATAGGTTTTGAATAAGACCATATCCGGCTACTATGCTTAGTCAAGTAATGGACCACAAATTAGAGCATTAGATCACAAGCGGGATGCCAATGATAAAAACTCGACTTCTTATTTGTATCGCTTCTGTAGCAACGCTTTCCGGATGTTTTGAAGCTCATCAAAACACGGGAGAACTGTGTGAAGCCAATCCGACACTTCGGTGTGAAAAACTCAACATGCGCGACGGGCAATGTCGCATACCAAGAACAGACCTCATCTGGCACCGATATGATGCACTGAGAAACAATACCGTAGACAAAATACTTAAAGAATTTGAGATCTTACATGAATATCAGCAATGTCTTGAGTTAGCGGCTCAAATACAACCAATAGATCAAAGTGATCTTAAGGAACGCCGATTCAATGCGCTTGTTCATACGTATGACGAACAGAAACGCATATTAAACGACTTAAAGTCCTCAACCGATCCCTACGCACTGTATTTCCGCTGGACACAAGGCGATGACGACGCTCAACGAGAGTTTTTGCAATTAGAAGGAACGGAAAAACTCAATACCGCTAAACTTCAATATGCATTGGCTACCTACTACGCCAACCGAGATCGCAATAAAACACTTATTCTTCTTGAAAATGCGTTAACGCTAACCAAAAAAGGTGAGCTGAATAACGAGGTGATTAAATCATTAGCCAGTACTAACCAATCGCTCGGTAATTTGGAATACGCTTATATTTGGGCAATGGTAGGCAAAGAATTTGAGCTACCCATTGCCTCAGATAGAAACCTTAGAAGAATGTATCCATACCCAGAGGAAAAGCTAGATAAGCTGAATGACCTAGCTGATGATGTGGCTGACTCCGTCAAAGGCGGTCTTTATAAACCGTCTTTGATTCCGGAAATAGACACACTTAGAAAATGGTAAAAACTATACCCAAGTAACCTCAAGATGCAGGATTCAGAGCCTCATATTCTGTTTCAGTTCAAGGAAGAGAACGCAGCGGAATGATGAGTCCTTTCCAAGTTCTTTGACGATGAAATGGGACAGAATATGAGCTCCCAAGGGCGAGTTTAACTGCCTTCCATACTGCGTTACCGATTCTTGATTTAGACACACTAAATCTTCAAATCGATGTCTTGTCTGAAAGGCAGTTAATTCTCGCTGAACCTAGCATCTTGAGGTTACTTGGGTATTTGTGAAATTAATTTTCAAAGGTGATGTGTTACACATCACCTTTTTTAGTATTGTTGAAAATTAACGACACTGAGTTAACGCAAAATCGTTCACCTGTGGTTTTAGGACCATCAGGAAAAACGTGACCCAAATGGCTATCGCATGCTGAACAACGAATTTCCACCCTCTTCATTCCGTGACTCAGATCCTCAATATAGCGAACTGCTGCCTCGTTAATCGGTGCATCAAAACTTGGCCAACCACACCCAGAGTCGTACTTGTTTTCCGAGTGAAAAAGAGGGGTATGACAACAGGTGCACTGATATTCGCCGCTTTGTTTATTATGAAGTAATTTTCCAGAAAAAGGAGCTTCTGTTCCGTGTGCCCTACAAACACGATATTCTTCGCCTGTTAGTTGTTCTTTCCACTCTTTTTCCGTTTTTTCAACTGGTTGCGCCTTTTGGTTCACGTTTATATTTCTCCATTTTTTTTGTTTTTTATTCATTTTATTAAACAAAGTCTTGCCTAAGACTGGGGTTGTAGCACATACTTCTTAACCGAAATATGACTTGTGCGTCATTTTTGACACACAGATATTGACTGAATGCTTCTACGCATGATTGTTGGCGTTAGATCCACCCAGTCATGTGTAAAAAATATACATTTGCAAAGATATGTTAAAAAAAGCATCGCTTTTTTTTGACTTTAGACAAGTTAACCTTGATTATCTGTTGCAGATTTTTACTGGATTTTGTAATTTTACTACCAGTTATCTTTAATCAGAAATTAAGTTGTGGAGCAACTATAATGACTATCAAAGTAGGTATTAACGGTTTTGGCCGTATCGGTCGTTTCGTATTCCGCGCTGCTCAAGAGCGTGCAGACATCGAAGTAGTAGGTATCAATGACCTTATCGACGTAGAGTACATGGCTTACATGCTTAAGTACGACTCAACTCACGGCCGTTTCAACGGTACTGTTGAAGTTGAAGGCGGAAACCTAATCGTTAACGGCAAAACTGTACGTGTAACTGCTGAGCGTAACCCTGAAGATCTTAAGTGGGATGCAATCGGTGTAGACGTTGTTGCTGAAGCAACTGGTCTTTTCCTAACTGACGAGACTGCACGTAAGCACATCACTGCGGGTGCGAAGAAAGTTGTTCTAACTGGTCCTTCTAAAGACGCAACTCCAATGTTCGTTATGGGTGTTAACCAAGACACTTACGAAGGCCAAGACATCGTTTCTAACGCTTCTTGTACTACTAACTGTCTAGCGCCTATCGCTAAAGTTCTAAACGACAACTTCGGTATCGTTTCTGGCCTTATGACTACAGTACACGCAACTACTGCTACTCAGAAGACTGTTGACGGTCCTTCTGCTAAAGACTGGCGTGGTGGTCGTGGTGCTTCTCAGAACATCATCCCATCATCAACTGGTGCAGCTAAAGCTGTAGGCGTTGTTCTTCCAGAACTAAACGGCAAACTAACTGGTATGGCTTTCCGTGTACCAACTGCTAACGTTTCTGTAGTTGACCTAACTGTTAACCTAGAGAAAGGCGCTTCATACGAGCAAATCTGTGCAACTATGAAAGAAGCTTCTGAAGGTCCTCTAAAGGGCGTTCTAGGTTACACTGAAGACCAAGTTGTTTCTCAAGACTTCATTGGCGAAGTTCAAACTTCAGTATTCGATGCTAAAGCTGGTATCGCACTAACTGAAAACTTCGTTAAAGTTGTATCTTGGTACGACAACGAAATCGGTTACTCAAACAAAGTTCTTGACCTAGTTGCTCACATCTCTAAGTAAGCATTAGTAAAAGACTTTCTTTGATGAAAGATTAAAAAAGGCGACCATTGTGTCGCCTTTTTGTTTATCTGTATATCAACAAAAATTAGTTTAACAACATCAGGATAAGAAGATGGAACTAACTACTCTCCCTGCTCTGACCGTACTTTCAGATAACGTCACAATTGTAGAATATGAAGGTCTTAAAATAGTTCGTGTGATGCATGAAAAAGCCACTGCGGGTATTTCCCTTCATGGTGGACACGTTATTTCTTTCAAGCCAACGGATCAAGAAGACCTTATTTGGATGAGTAAAGAAGCGAATTTCGATGGTAAAGCCGCACTTCGTGGTGGTGTTCCGGTTTGTTGGCCATGGTTTGGTCGTATTGCATCGCCAGCGCATGGCTTTGCGCGTACTAGCCAATGGGAATTGGTTGAACATAGAGAAAATGCCGAAGGTGTCATTGTTAGTCTTGGTCTGAAAGCAAGTAACGAGACACTCGCAATATGGAATCATCAATTTGAAGCCATTTTGAATGTTGAAATCTCGGATGATCTCACCATCACATTAGATGTGAAAAACACAGATACATCTGAATGGACATTCTCCGGTGCTCTGCATACTTACCTCAATGTTGGCAACATACACGATACAGAAACAACTGGAATGGGGCCAGAGTTCATTGACGGATTAAACGCCAATCAAGTGACTCAAGGTGGTAACACACTTACGCTCACTGAAAGTATTGATCGTGTTTACACTCAGCCTGAAGGGCAAATTAAAGTCGCTGATACGTCCTTAAACCGCTCATTAATCGTCGAAAATCAAGGTCATAATTCCGCAGTACTCTGGAACCCATGGAAAGACGGAGCGGAAGGTATGGGTGACATGCAAGACGACGGTTACCTAACCATGCTTTGTGTGGAATCGACTATTCACGCCCCTACCATCGAGGAAGGGAAGACATTGCAGCCTGGCGAAAGTCATCAGCTTGCTACCAAGCTGTCTTATAAAGCTTAGGTACTGACCTTTCAAAGGCATTGTTGTGATCTGAGGTTCGCTGTTTAAGATCGGTGGAAAGATTCCACTGATCACAATGAAGATTGCATCTTTTCAAGCGGCTAGCTCATTAGCCGCTTTTTTATTTCTTTTTTATACATTCAGCGCCCAAATAACTTACTCTGTTAGTATTTGTTAATCTTTAGTTCGCATCATTACTGATATGATTCAAAATAACCTTTCTGGAGACAATTCAGAGTTCAGGTTACTAGTCACAAATCGTCACAGTCCAGTCAATGAGATTGAAATAAAATTGGCACAATACCCAAGGAGAGGAAATGTATCTAATGGATCCTACTAATCAATACAGCTTAATGCTTGTTGAAGATGATATGGAACTGGCTGAGCTGATCTGTGATTATTTAAAAGGTCATGAGTTCGACGTAACACACGTGAGCAACGGAATAGATGCAGCACAACGAATTGTGGCAGAGCAACCTGATATTGTCATATTGGATGTCATGCTTCCCGGGCAATCGGGTATGGACGTTTGCCGACAAGTAAGAACCGACTACCTTGGCATGATTTTGATGCAAACCGCCCTTGATGACGACATTGATCAAATGATGGGATTAGAGCTGGGCGCGGATGATTACATTGTAAAGCAAGTTCAACCGAGGCTTTTACTTTCGCGCGTTCGCGCATTACTTCGAAGAAATAAACGCACCAACACGCCCGCAGATACTCAAACAGTACTGACATTTGGCGCGTTAAAGATTGACTTGCAAAAACGACAAGTTTCTATGAACAACAATGAAATCCAGTTAACCACGGCCGAATTCGAGCTTTTACATCTTCTTGCGCAAAATCCTGGAAAAGTCGTGTCACGAGACGACATTGTCCAGCAAATAAGAGGCTATGAATACGATGGTTTGGATCGCTCAATTGACCGAAGGATTTCTCGTCTAAGAAGAACACTTTTAGACGATCCTAATCAACCTCAAATCATTAAAACTGTTCGCGGAAAAGGCTATCAGCTCTGCGCAGATAAACGCTAACGGAGTTTCCATGATTAAGGCATTTTCTATTCTTTGGCTAGTGATTCTCATCCCCATTGCATTATTCTTCAGCCCATTCTCCGCCAATCCACTTAACTATATCAGTAACCTATTAACAAAAGATTTTTATCAAAATATTTACGGTCCAACGCTCTATACCTTACAAGAAGACTTAAACGCACTTCCCGCTGAAAACTGGTCTCAATACATTGAAGACTTACAACCCCATTTTGGCGTGAACTTAAAAATTGTAGGCATTGCGGATTTCCCATTAAACGACACCAATCTAACGTCACGCCTCGAGGCAGGGGAAATTGTTTACCATGTTTCCGATCCCCCAGCGTTACTCATGAGAGTGAATAAAAGTGATCAAGCCATTTATTTTGCTACAGATTTAGCCAGTTACGACCATGGGAGAATTCAGGCACAAGGTCCATTGTTTATTCTGACACGGGAAGTAAAAAAAATACCAAAAGACCAGCGTGAAGCCGAATTAAGAAACCTAATCCAAGAAATGCCAGTCCTTGCCTCTATCGAGTCTTTGGATTCATTGGAGATCTCCAAAGAGAATAAAGACTCGTTATTGTCTGGCGAAATAACCTCAGAATTGAGTGAAGAAGGAGAACTTATCTTATTCTCCCAAATTGAAGGCAAAGATATTTTGCGTGTAATGGACAACCAGTCTGGCACTATTCAAATTCAATTCCTAGGTGCGATCATAATGGCGATCATGCTATGTATTGCAGCCGTTATTGTGCTTTGGGCGATTCCTCTTTGGCGCGATCTAAAAAGGCTTGTTGCAACAGCCAACCAATACGGTAAAGGCGATCTTCAAGCACGTGCAAAAACATCTCGAATGTCTGTGGTCGCTCAATTAAGCGCTTCATTTAACAACATGGCTGATAGCGTTGAAAAGTTGATATTGGGGCATCGCGAGCTCACGAATGCAATAGCACACGATTTAAGAACCCCTCTTTACCGGCTGCGCTTTGCTTTTGAAATGCTCAACGACGACATCACTAAAGAGCAAAGAGAAAAGTACAACAATATTGTTGAAAAGAGCATTGATGACCTAGACCATCTCATCAACCAAACCTTGATTCTATCTCGTTATTCTCGCCGTGTTCCGAATGCAAAACAAATCGTTCCATGCGTACTAGAACCTATATTGCGCGCTGAAATTCATCACTTCCAACTGGAACACTCAGATCTTCAGGTTGAATTCAATTGCTCATCCTTGCTTGAGGAAGAAGAAATCATGGTCGATCAGAGAGCTATGGTTCGTGCAATGAACAACTTACTGTCGAATGCCGCTCGGTTCGCGAAAAGTACCATTGTCGTCACCTTAGAACGCCACCCGAAAACTTGGCAGTTAACCATTGAAGATGACGGTGTAGGTATCCCTCTGGAGCTTTGGGATTCAATATTTGATCCATTTACACAGGTAGACAACGAAGAAAGAGATACCACGACAGGTCATGGGCTCGGTTTAGCCATTGTCAAACAGATTGCCATTTGGCATGAAGGTGACGTGCATATTTCACAGTCCTCTCTAGGTGGCGCCAAGTTCACCTTATCTTGGAACGCAAAGCCAGAAGAGGATCAACAGGTAAACCGCACGCATGTTGTCACAAACGGTCACAGTTAGTCTTTATTTTGACATGGAGTAAAGAACAATTATTAAACAAAATAGCCACTCTATTTCAACACATAATAGGTACAGGGATGAAATATCTGCACAGAACGGTTGGCATCACTTGCTTGATGATGAGCACTCCTTTAATCGCAAACTCAGAGATTGAGGATCAAGAAACACCATTTGATCCAGGCTGGCAATTTGTTTTATCAGCGAACGTTGGAGTTGGAACCGAGCAGTCCCAACTTAATACTCACGATGACAACAAAACTACTGATTCGCTACAAAGCAGTGGAAAATCAACGTCTGGATTTGGAGCCTTTCCTTTTGTCCGAGTGGAGTACACATTAGATAGCGGCTATACACAGTTTTACTTAGGTCAAAGTGAAGATCAGGTAACTAACGAACAGTTTCAAGCGGAAATTGGTGTGAACCACTATCTGAATGGCGTGGGCTTAATTAATGCTGCGTATTTCCCGAAAATTCCTGGTGTCAATGAAGTTTGGGAAGATGCCTATTTGATTGGCTCTGCCCGTAAAACAACAAATTCTAATGCTCAAGGTGGACGAATCGCCTACTCACCAGAAACCACTTTGCCTTTAACGTTCCGCTACGCTTTTGTTAAGTACGACGTAGAAAACGACAAATCTGGTAAAGGGCAAAATTTGTCAGCTGAGAATATGAAAAAGCTGGAAAGAAACAGCCTATACCAACGAGTGGCAGTTGAAACGGTTTTCCCCCTAACCGACAACATGGCACTTTTGCCTGCCCTGAACTACACCGTTCGTGATGCCGATGGCAAAGCCCATAGCTTCAAAGAGTTTGGTGGTGATTTAGGCCTGCAGTATTCACTAGGGAAGCACAGCTTTGTTGTTCACGCTGGTATCGCACAGCGCGGATTTGATGCTAAAAATCCAGTGTTCAACAAAAAGCAAGACACCTCAATAACCAACTTGTTCGCACTCTATTCTTATGCGCAACCATTTGGTTGGGAAAGAGCGAGTATTAGCGTCATTGGTGGTATTGGCAATGAAGATTCAGACATCAATTTCCATGACACTAAATCCAATTACATTTCAGCGGGTGTTAACTACTTCTTTTAAAATGATTACCACATACCCAAGCAGCGCATCGTTTCTTGGGTATCGCTCACTTAATTCGATTCATATGAGTTTCAAGGAGGAAATCAATGCGTATCACTGTCATTTTGACCATTACAGCACTATTCACTCTGTCGGGTTGCTCTCGATTTCCTCATAACGACATTGTGAAATGGATACCAATCCCATCCCTAGAACAAGTAAAACCCTCAGAGGAATGGGTATTGTTCAGACAAATCAACACTGCCGATACACCCACCAAGCAGAACCATTTTTCTTCTATAGGTTCAGAAAGTTTGGCCAAAGCCGTGGCTAAAAACATCATTACCAAAATTGGTTTGTATGTCATGACCGCGCGGTTGCCCTCTCCTCACCAACAATATACTCGATGGGAGCACTTAGTAACCGAATGTGGAGATTGATGGTCGTGCTTTTGAATCTTTGGATCTTCGGACCTTTGCAATGACAAGCCTATACCGCTAAAATTTGCGACCCTATTGTCTCTGCGAGTTGAACATGTCTTATCAATGCCCACTTTGCCAAACGAAACTTGCTTTCGTTCAGCATCATTATCGATGTGAAAATAATCATCAGTTTGATGTTGCAAAAGAAGGCTACGTTAACCTAATGCCCGCGCATCATAAGCGTTCAAAAGATCCAGGTGACAACAAAGAGATGACTCAGGCTCGCCGTCGGTTTCTAGATAGTGGTCATTACGATAAGCTTCGCGCTTCGGTTGCTGCTACTTGTCAAAAATGGCTCGATAATACATCCGCACAACTGCTCGATATAGGCTGTGGTGAAGGGTATTACACCAACCAAGTAGAAAGCACCTTGCGAGCATCGAACCCTCACGCCAAAGTGTTTGGGCTCGATATTTCTAAAGTCGCTATTCGGTATGCCGCAAAACGTTACAGAGGTTGCCAATTCAGTGTAGCTTCAAGCCATCGTTTGCCTTTTGCAGATCAGTCTCTTGACGCCGTATTGAGAATTTATGCGCCTTGCAAAGCCGATGAACTCAAACGTGTTATTCGCCACCAGGGCGTTGTTGTTACTGTTACACCCGCCGGTCGCCACCTGTACCAACTTCGTGAAGGCATCTACGACGATGTCAGGCTACATGACGAAGCCCATGAAACTATCGATGGCTTCACTTTATTGGGCGAAGAAAAGTTGAATTACACAATGCCTTTAAATGGAAATGAAGCGCTAGACCTACTTCAAATGACACCGTTTGCTTGGAAAGCGACAGACGAATTCAGGCAATCTTTGTCTGATTCTTCGACGTTTGAATGTGAAGCAGACTTCATGATCAGAGCCTACCAGAGAGTCTAATCCCTCGTGTTTTGAAGGGTTAGAATCAATACAAACCATGGTATGGTAAGACGATATCGTTAATCGGATTGAGCTATATTTTGAGCGTTACTGACCCTTCATTAAATCGGATAGAAAAATTACTTTCTTATATCCACAGCAACGTTGATTTACCACTGACTTTGGAAGATCTTTCCAAGCAGAGTTGTTGGTCGCGCTGGCAGCTTCAAAGGGTCTTCCATTCAAAGACTGGCCTGAACGTTGCGCAGTACGTCCGAGAAATTAAACTCAGTTTGGCTGCCGAGCAAATTCTTACTTCTCAAGATCGCATGGTTGATATTGCAGTAGCATTTGGGTTCAATTCCGAAATCAGCTTCAGCCGTGCATTCAAACAATACTTTGGCTTAAGCCCTCGCGCGTACCGCCAACAAGGCAATCGAAACCGAATCAAAATCCCACTCGTGCGTCCGAGCGCTAGTGCTCCCAGATATCAACCCGATACCGACTACTTCCAGATTCGAATAGAGCACAGAGCAGCCTCGACCTTATATGGTATCCGCGAACCAATAAAAGGGTTGTTTGCCCAAACACCAAACTTCAAGCAAAAGGTTCCTCAAATCTGGGAAGAACTTCATTCGAAGTGTAAAGAAGTTCGGGGACTTTCCCCCCAGCTTGGTGTCATTGACGCTACCCATAGTGTAATAGGTGAAGAAGGCTTGGAATATTGGTCAGGGCTAAACGCCGAACAGTTAAGTGAGCGGACGAAATCAAAACTTACCCCTCTGGACATCCCTGAGCACGACTATGCAGTATTACCCGTTCATGGACCAATCGAAAAATTAGCCGACTTAGTGGAATGGTTTATTTTATTCTGGCTCCCTGAATCAGGGTATCAGGGTGTAGATGGCTATGAAATTGAGGTCTACGATCACAGATTCAATGCCACTAGCAATACCTCTTATATGGAGTACTGGTTCCCTGTTATTAAAAATTAATGAGCAATCGCTCATTAAAATGAGAGTTGCACCAAATTGTTAATTTTCACTTCACCATTCGCTATATGATTCCTACCTGATAATCATTATCATTTGTGTTCACAATAAAAAAGGCATAAACGGCGGGCTCCGCTGAAAGAGAACCACCATAAGGTTACCTATAACTATGGTTATGCTCTCGCTCCTCCTTGATAAAACAACGTGAACACGTCACTACAGCGTAAACATCTCGCTGATTTAAAAGGACATAGCTGAGGTAATAATGAACCAACCATCCCACACCCCGACAATGCGCCGCTCTGTTATTGCGCTTGCTGTTGCCGCTACTTTTTCTTACGCGCCCTTTGCAACTGCAGATTCGGGAGAGAC
Source organism: Vibrio penaeicida (assembly GCF_002933855.1). Taxonomy (GTDB): domain Bacteria; phylum Pseudomonadota; class Gammaproteobacteria; order Enterobacterales; family Vibrionaceae; genus Vibrio; species Vibrio penaeicida_A. Next base: position 38,699 of record NZ_BFAQ01000032.1, on the reverse strand, counting down.
AGAAACCATTGAAGTCTTTGGTAAAGCCTACCGAAATACCGCGACGAAAACAGTATTAGAACCTGAAGAAACGCCGCAAACACTTAATGTTATTGAAAGCGAGCAGCTTGAGCAACGAGGCGTAAAATCCGTGATGCAGGCATTGCGATACGCGCCTGGTGTCTCTACAGAAAACAAAGGTGGCGCAGTCGTATTATCGAACTGGGTAAACATTCGTGGTTTCAGTTCTTCGGACAATTACTACGATGGCTTAATGCTTCCAATGCTACCGGGTTGGAATGTACAACCTCAAATTGATCCTGTAGCCATTGAGCGACTAGAGATTTTTAAAGGACCAACATCGGTTCTGTATGGAACCATGCCTCCTGGTGGGATGGTGAACGTTATCGCGAAAGCACCTCAGCGAGAAAAGAGCACACAGGTTAACTTAGCGACGGGTTCAAATGCCTTGCTTGAAGCCTCTTTGGATACAACGGGTTCACTAAGTGACAACGTGGCATATCGCCTTATTGCCCTAGCACGAAAATCGGATACTCAGATCGATCATGTTAAAGAAGAGCGATACATGATCGCCCCATCTATAGACTGGTATGTGTCCGACAAGACATTCGTCAATTTTAACCTGTACTATCAAAACGACCCAGCCCTTGGTCACAATGTTACGATCCCTCTAGAAGGTATTACAGCAACGGATCCAAGTAAAAAAATTGCGCGTTCAACTTACGCAGGTGATGTGAATTACAACACCATGAAACGTGATTTCTGGTTAGCTGGCTACAAGTTTAACCACGAATTCAACAACGATTGGGCATTCCTGCAAAACTTCCGTTATATGGATTCAAAGTTCTACCAAGAAGGAACGGCGAGTGGCGCGTTTGATGCTGCAACAGGGACATTGAAAAGAACAGCCTACCTTACCGACGAGAAGTCAAAAGGGTTCAGTGTTGATAACCAATTATCCGGCTTTGCGAATGTAGGTGAGTCTGAGCATTACCTTCTATTTGGTGTCGATTATCGCGAAATTGAAGGTTCGGCTTTATACGAGTCATTCGCCAATGTTTCAGACATTAATCTGTATGCACCAAACAATAACACGGCAAACCCAAGTGCCTTTGCTAAAACTTGGACACAGACTCAAAACGTCACCATGAAGCAACTTGGCGCTTATTTCCAAGATCAGGTTCTTTGGAATGATTGGGTGTTCATTGCAGGCGGTCGCTTCGATGATGTGAAGAGTGAAGTTAGCACGACCTATGCCGCTCCACCGACAACAACTGTAGACAACAATGACTCGAAGTTCTCATATCGCCTTGGTGCGATGTATCAATTCGAAAATGGATTCTCGCCATTCCTAAACTTTGCAACCAGTTTCGAACCTAATGCGAAGCTGGATAAAAATGGCAACAATCTTGAGCCTGAAGTAGGTGAACAAATTGAAGTTGGTGTTAAATATGCGTCAGCAGATGGTTTATCTACCGCTTCGGCTGCCCTGTTTGAAATCAAGAAGAAAAATGTCGGTGTTCGTAAGGATGGAGCGTCACCTTACACCGCAATTGGTGAAGTACGATCTCGTGGTCTTGAACTTGAAGCCAGAACACTGCTCTCTGAAAACCTAGATGTCATCGCTAACTACACCTACACCGATATCGAAACCACAAAAGATGACAATCCAGACAACATCGGTCAAGTCCCAGTATTTGTACCTGAGCAAGCTGCAAATCTTTGGTCAAACTACTACGTTAACGACGGCGCTATGCAAGGGTTACGTGTAGGCGGCGGTGTTCGCTACGTTGGTGAAGCTGTATTAAATGACAGTACTGATAAGAATCTTGGGAAAGTGGAAAGTTACACGCTCGTCGACATGTCGCTCGGATACGATTTAAGTCGATTCAGCGATTCCCTAAATGGGGCTTCGGCAAATGTTGTGGCAAATAACCTTTTTAACACCGAATACTACACCTGCTGGAACGAAAGCTACTGCTGGTACGGTCAGGAAAGGACGGTGGAGTTAAATGTCAAAATTAACTTTTAATCAACCGTAAAAAAGCGCAAAACAGGTGGTGTGTAAACATCACCTGTTTTCGCGTTTTAAGATCATACCCAAGTCACCTCAAGATGCTTGGGTATATGTAACTATTTTAAAACATGGAAAGCGAATAGCCGTGCAAGAGTCATTTCACCAACAACTTTTCAGTGCATGCGAACAAATTACGCCTTATCTATCAGGTAAAATAACGGAGCCAGACGAATCAATGCTACGGTCGCACCATAGCGGCGAGGCATTCTTCAATCAGCTGTATTCTCAACTGCAAGTTTTGCACCCTGAAGCAGGAAAAAGCTATTGGATAACTCGATGTTGGGACTTGGCCACTTGGCAACCTCTTTATATTGCCTTTATCAGCGTATATGGCTTCAAAACACTGCCCGATTTCAATTCTTTCGGGCAGTCCCAAATGGGTTCTTTTGTCACGGGATTTTGCTTTTCAAACCAAAAACATCGACATGGTGAAGTGCAAGAGTTAGTCCCCGAAGCTGCATTGCAACTGAATGTATTATTTGAAGAATACAGAACCCAACTCGATCAACAGTATCGTTGTCGGCCTGGTTTTGTGAAGCATTTGTTGGCTGATGCTATCGTAAACTGCTGCTTAAAACTGCAAGAATTTGAGCCTCAATTAACTCTGGATGACATAAGAAACAATGCCGCCATGTGGCTCAGTGCATTTCAATTACCTCTGGATCAAATCAGTCGAATTGAAGAAAAACAAGGTGCCCTCTCCTACGTGAGAAAAAGCTGTTGTTTAGTATACAAGACAACTCAAGGGACACTTTGCGAAGACTGTCCTCGATTCAAGAACTCGTCCCCGATTCAAAACTAAGAACGAAAGCGTATGTATCAACTCAATCAAATCAAAGTCATTCGTGAAGAAAAAACCATATTGGACATCGATGAACTTTCCATTGACCCCAAAGGTTTTACCGTGGTTTTGGGTCATAACGGCTCGGGAAAATCCACATTGGTTAACCTGCTCGCTAAACAATTCAGTCCAGAAGAAGGTCATATTCAGCTCGGTCAGCAGCCACTCGAAAAATTTTCTGCAAAATCATTGGCTAAGGAAGTCGCTTATCTTCCACAAAAGTTGCCCGAAGTTGCAGGGTTGAATGTAAAAGAGTTAGTTCGATTAGGTCGCTACCCTTGGCGTGGTGTCTTTGGACAATGGAATAGTGAAGACAATCAAATTATCGAAACATCCATGCTTCAAACAGAAGTCCAATCAATGAGCAATGAACTGGCAGACCAGCTATCTGGTGGCGAGAAACAGCGTGCTTGGATCGCCATGTTATTAGCGCAGCAATCTAACTTTTTGATCCTTGATGAGCCCACCTCCGCTTTGGATGTCCAGCATCAATATCAAGTGATGGATCTACTCCAGCAACTCAATCAACATTCTGGTAGAGGTGTCTTGGTGATTCTTCACGATTTGAACTTAGCGTTACGCTACGCGACTCACGTTATCGCATTGAAAAAAGGGAATATCCTGTTTGAAGGAAAACGTGAACTTTTGCTTGATGAAGAGCGATTAGCCAGTCTCTATAACACTCCTGTATCACTGATAGACCACCCTAACAACGACCACAAGGTAGCCATAATATGTTAAAGAAAGCATTGTTTACCCTATTCTTTTTCAGCTTCACTTTGCAGGCACAAATCATCGCTGAAGATAGCCGTGGCGAACAGATTCTTCCCAAAACTCCCGTTAGGGTTGCTGCTCTCAATTGGGACATAGCTGAACAAGTTCTAGAACTCGGTGTAGCGCCTGTCGCCATACCAAATATCCCCGAATACAGAGCTTGGGTGGTTAAGCCTGAAGTCCCAGAATCGGTTGAAGATATTGGGACGCGTATGGAACCAAACCTCGCTCGCTTAGAACAGCTAAAACCCGATGTCATCATTATTGGTTCACCGCAAATTGACTTAACCGAGCGCCTAGAAAAAATTGCACCCGTTTTGTATTACCACACATACAAACAAGAACCAGGCAATGTAGAGCGCTCCATAAAACACTTCCGCCAAATTGCTCATGCTCTGGGTAAATCCGATGTCGCCGAACGTAGACTCAAGCAAATGTACTCTAAGATTGATGCGCTAAAGATCAAACTAGATAAAGCCTATGCCGGTCAGAAACCAAAGGTAGCGGCATTTCGTTTTGCTAGTACCACGACGGTCTACCTTTACGGTGACAACTCTAGCACCCAAGAAGCACTTCAACTTTTGGGATTTGAACCTGCTCTCCCACAGCCAACCACTCAGTGGGGAGTCACTCAAAAGCGCTTGAAAAAACTGTACTCCATTGGTGATGGTATCGCGCTTTACTTTAAGCCGTTTAAACAAGAATCCGAGTTGGAGAAATCCGTTATGTGGAACGCGATGCCTTTTGTTAAAAACAACAAAGTCGCTTCGGTTTCTCCTGTTTGGAACTATGGTGGAGCCATGTCCCTATTGTATGTAGCAGAAGCGCTTGCAGAAAGCTTAGAGTCTGTTGCACCGAGTGCAGGTGAATAATGGCGATTCTACGGATAGGTTTATTGCTAATCCCCCTTATCCTGGCGTCTAGCTATATTGGCAGTGAACTCACGCTTAACCAGCAGTGGCACATAGTTTCTGATATGGTAATGGCGAAGCTCTACGGCTTAGAGTTTTTACCTGCTGAATTTGAAGAAATACTTTTTGTAGAAGCTCACCTTCCTCGATTGCTGATGGCTATCATGACAGGTGCTGTTCTTGGGTTGGTAGGTAGCCTTCTCCAACAACTGACTCAGAATCACCTAGTCTCGCCACTAACGTTAGGCACATCTGCCGGTGCATGGTTGGCTCTTATGTGCGCCACTGTGTGGCTACCAACATTAAGTGCGTTTACTTCCACATTGGTGCCCTTCATTGGCGCAATGGTAAGCCTGGCTGTTGTGATGTGTATCGTCGGCTTGAAAGATCTATCTGGTCTTCGAGTCGTGCTTGCAGGAATGGCGGTTAATATACTCTTTGGTGCGATCGCAACAGGTATTGCTCTTTTTCACGACCAATTTGCAAAAGACATTTTCATATGGGGCGCGGGCGACCTCGCACAAAACGGCTGGCAACAGGTAGATTGGCTCTTCCCTCAACTGTTACTTGGGCTTGTCATATTATTGATTTCACCTAGAATCCTTGCACTGTTGAGGCTCGGGCATATCAATGCTGAAGCTCGAGGTCTTAACCTAGTTCCTGCTTTTTTTGGGCTCATTGTGCTTGGTCTTTGGTTGGTTTCTTCTGCTATTGCGAGTGTGGGCATTATAAGTTTCATCGGGCTTATCGCACCGAATATTGCTCGCTTTGCTGGCGCCAGAACCCCCAAAAGCGAACTTTGGGTGAGTATGGTGCTGGGAGCATGTTTATTGCTGTTTACCGATACACTCACCATCGCTATCAATTATGTATCCATTAGCGTCATTCCATCTGGTACCACAACAGCCCTCATTGGTGCGCCTGTACTGGTTTGGTTTGCTCGCAGTAAGTTAAAAGCTCATGACCAAATGAGCCTTTCTTTACCCAATTCAACTGCCCGTTACCGACCAAAAACGTTGCACAGTGCGGTGTTCAGTACGGGAATACTCGTCATTCTAGGCGCATTTTTCTATAACACTGGCGACGCCTCTGGTTGGGCATGGCAAGTACCCACCGAATTTGTTTGGAGCCAGCAATACCCAAGGATGCTCACTGCCTTTAGCGCAGGATTTGGGCTAGCCATTGCCGGTGTCATTTTGCAGCGAATCATATATAACCCGTTGGCTAGCCCCGATATTCTTGGTATTTCAGCGGGCGCCAGTTTGTTTTTGGTGGTAGGGATGATGTTGTTAGGAACAACCTTATTCGAACTCCAATTCACATTAGCGTTTATCGGTTGCCTCGCGGTTCTAGGGTTGTTACTGCTGCTTGGAAGAAAACATGAATACTCGCCCGGAATGCTCATTCTTACGGGAATAGCACTCACTGCCCTAATAGAATCATTGATCCATTTCGTGCTAGCACAAGGCAGTGAAACTGCGTATTTGTTGCTAACTTGGTTATCCGGCTCAACTTATCGCGTAGAAGCAGGTTCAGCCATTGCATTATTTGGTTGTACGGTGATTCTTTCTGGGCTGGCGCTCTCTCTCCATCGATGGCTAACGCTAATCTCGGGAGGACGAGGTTTTGCTCAAGCAAGAGGGTTAAATGTTCCGGCTAAGTTTAAGCTACTGCTGATTTTGGTTGCGATGCTTTGCTCTGCCGTAACGGCGACGATGGGTCCGGTATCGTTTATTGGCTTACTTGCTCCACATGTCGCGGTTATGCTGGGAGCAAAGCGCGCAAAAGATCAAATGTTGGTCGCAGGCTTCACAGGCGCTTCGCTGCTGATGTTCGCAGACTGGCTTGGGCAAAATGTGGTCTATCCCGGACAAATCTCTGCTGGTATTGTCGTTTCTATCATTGGTGGTGCCTATTTCCTATTGCTTCTGATGAGAAGTAACTTAAACCGCTTTGCCACTATGTGATTAGGGTCTGTTGACCTAAAATTTAGACGCTCTATGAAGCGATAGATAAGAAAGGTGATCGCTCAAACATATAAAGTTTGATTCGGTGTAAACGAATCAGAATGGATCACCCCACCAGCCCTTAATGAAAATCATTCTCACTCGTTGAATAATGATAAGGGCTGGTCTACACTGCCCGCTCTTTCGGAGATGACTATGAAAAAAATAATTCCTTTACCCATGCTTCTTTTGGCAGGCTGCTCTGCCGTTACTACTTCGCAACCAACTGTAACTTCGCCAGCAATCGCAACTTCTAAACTAACATCTGATATTGTTTCCAACTTTTACGATTATAAAATTTATTCCTCCGAAACTGCGTTGCCTTTGCAGCAATTAGTAAAAGAGTTAAAGAACGCAGATGTGATTTTAGCCGGTGAGTGGCACAGCCATGCTGGCACTCATAAATTTCAAACGGATTTGTTCGCGACCATGAACCAATCAGGGTTATCAACTACACTCGCAATGGAACAATTTTCTAGAGACAAGCAAGGTCTTATTAACGACTACTTGAACGGAGAAATAGGCGAACAAACCCTAATTCAACAGGGTAATGCTTGGCCAAATTACACCAGTGATTATCGCCCTCTGGTTGAGTATGCACGTTTGAATAAACTGGATGTTATAGCCGCAAACGCGCCGAAGGAAACCGTTAAGTGCATCGGCAGAAAAGGACTCAATTGGACTCAAACCCTCAGTGAAGAAGAACGCGGATTTATTGCGGAAAACATAGACACCAACGATTCACCCTACAAACAAAAATTCATGGCTTCCATGCATCACGGGAAACCAGAACAAACCGCGAATCAATACGCTGCACAGGTTACGTGGGATGAAACAATGGCGGAAAGTATTGTTCACTATCTAAACAAGAATTCCGATAAAAAAGTCTTGCTCACTGCTGGCAAATTTCATGTGTCGGACGGGCTTGGTACTGCTGCGTCTATCAAACGTAGAAACCCAGATCTCAACATTGCCATTATTGAACCCGTAACGGAAATCACTGCAAACAAAAAAGGCTATCAAGTGTTGGTTGCAGAGCTGCCACCAAGGTACATAAAACAAGAAAATAGAATGAAAGCTTACCATCAACTAGGTAAGCGAAACTCACGCTTAAACTGCGAAAAAGAGTAACCCTCAATTTGTTCTGAGCTTTATTTCTTTGACGATGAACTGAAACAGAAGATAGAGCTCTGAATCCTGCACCTTGGGGTAGTTTGAGTATATGGACTGATTTTTGCTTAAAAAACTATCAGATTGAGCAGGAAGAATAATCTGACTAGGTAGAAAAAATAGTCAAAGTTATTTGAAGATCTGCCGATAAAGTATTCAGACCATATTGAGGAGAACAATATGACTTCGATTGGAGCGGAGCCAGTTAGGGTTACCCCTACAGCCACAGCGACAAACAGTGCAAAATCGAAAGCGGTTGAAGATGCCGTTCCCGATTCAGCTGTCAAAGTCGAGCAGAACAAAGTCACATTGTCTAATGAGGGCAAAGCGTTACTTGCCGCATTGCAGCAAATTGAAAAAGATGCCGCGGCAAACGCAGAAGACAAAGGCGTAGGTGACAAAGTCGAGTCCTTTGCTCATGGAGCATTAGGTATGGACCACCCTGACAAATTTAAAGAAGAAGATGATTCATCCTATTCCGCGGGGCAATATTTGTCCGCAGCGGCAACCATAGGTGGAATCTTGGCACTGTTGGTGTAGCGTAAAGCTGGTATATAAATTTGCGCTCACCGACATGCCTTCTTCCGACAGCTTACGTGTCTAATTAGACACGCTAAACTTTCATTCAACAACCATAATGCCAGCTTCCTGCGTTATGGCATTCCTTTGCGACTGCCTCTTTTCTAGCCTACTGGTTAAACCACCTGTCTTAACACCTAAAATCAACTAATGTATGTTCACTCACTTTCATTAGACCACTTCACATTTGTCGACCTTATTGAATACCCAAAATATCAGACGCGCAATTGAACAATTTTTCCCACTAAAAGTAGTAGTGTAAATAAACAGTACTAAATATGGTCTCTTTCGTTATGAGGTTGAATTACCCTTTCAAAAAACCATTAAAATCATCATAAAATACAGGAACTTATTAAAGTGCAATCATTTCTTCTCTTACGTTATTCAAGGCTTGGAATTTAACAATTATCACGCAGAAAAAGCTCAGACATCCCTATGCTTAGTTAGATCCTTCGTGACGGATTTTAAAAAATGTTTTGAGTACTAAGTATTTTTCAGGCATTATTTTTATTAATTGATCGTTCAATTAAAAATAAGGAAACCTTCATGCCCAAGGTTGGGATGCCAGAAATCAGGAAACCACAACTCGTTCAAGCAACGATGACAGTCATCGACCGAGTTGGGTTACATGCCGCAAGCATTTCACTGATCAGCAAAGAAGCTGGTGTATCGAGTGGGATCATTAACCACTACTTTGGCGGTAAGCATGGTCTTCTAAAAGAAACCATGAAAGAGATCCTTCGTCAGCTCTCTTCAACAATTACTGAACGGTTAAGTCAGTTATCTAAAAACGCCCATCAACAACGCATAAACGCCATTATTGATGGCAACTTTGTGGGCTACCAAGCGGAAAACAAAGTCGCAAAAACTTGGTTAGCATTTTGGTCTTACTCGGTTCACGATCCAGAACTAAAACGCCTTCAACGTGTAAACGAAAAACGCCTGCTCTCTCATTTAAAAATTGAGCTGAAAGCTTTGTTTGAGAAGGAACAGGCAGAGATTATTGCCCACGGTATTGCCGCTTTAATCGACGGTGTTTGGTTAAGAGGAACATTGAACCCTAAAGGAATTGATGCGGAAAAAGCACGCCTCATTATCAATGACTACTTAGACAAACAACTGACTTTCTATACGCAGCAATAAACACAAAATAACGACAGCCAGACTTTTAAATGAATATGAAATCACTCTACATCGATGGTCACGTATGTGGCGCAACTTCACAAGAAAGCTTCACAACCTATAACCCTGCGACAGGAAAGCCATTGGCTGAAATTGGGCAGGCTAGCCAACAAGATCTAGAACGTGCCATTCAATCTGCTAAGCAAGGATTTAGCGTTTGGTCCGCCATGTCGCCAACCGAGCGCAGCCGGATCTTACTGAAAGCGGTGGCTCTGTTACGTGAACAAAATGACGAACTGGCTAAATTGGAAGTATCGGACACGGGTAAACCCATTCAAGAAGCCATAGATGTTGATATTGTGACCGGCGCTGATGTGATTGAGTATTTCGCAGGCTTAGCTCCCGGTATGCAGGGTGAACAACAACCCTTGAGTGAAAACCAATTCTTCTATACGCGTCGCGAGCCTTTGGGCATTTGTGCAGGCATAGGAGCATGGAACTACCCTATTCAAATTGCTATGTGGAAGTCTGCTCCTGCTCTAGCTGCCGGAAATGCAATGATCTTTAAGCCTTCGGAAGAAACACCGTTATCCGTGTTAAAGCTGGCTGAAATCTTTACTCAAGCTGGGCTTCCAGACGGCGTATTTAATGTTGTGCAAGGTGATCATCGAGTCGGGCAAATGCTTACCGCGCATCCAGACATAGCCAAAGTCTCCTTCACTGGCGAATCCGGAACCGGAAAACAAGTAATGGCAGACAGCGCGAAAACCTTAAAACAAGTCACCATGGAACTAGGCGGTAAGTCACCAATGGTGATCTTTGGTGATGCCAAGCTCGATGGCGCTGTTTCTGCCGCTATGGTTGCCAATTTCTACACGCAGGGTGAGGTTTGCACGCACGGAACACGCGTTTACGTTCATGAAGCCATTTACGATGCATTCATTCGCCAGCTAAAAGAAAGAACTGAAAAACTGATCGTCGGTGACCCAACCGATATGCAAACTCAAATCGGCGCTCTGATTTCCAAAGAACATTTGGGCAAGGTGTTAAGCGCAATTGAAGCAGCAAAACAAAGTGGTGCCACGCTACTCACTGGCGGTTATCAGGTTACCGAAAATGGATTAGAAAACGGTAACTTTGTTGCACCGACAGTATTTGTGGATTGTGAAGATGGCATGCCAAACGTTCAAAGTGAAATTTTTGGTCCTGTTATGTCGGTACTGAAGTTTTCAGACGAACAAGACGTGATCAAAAGAGCCAACGACACCACTTACGGCTTAGCCGCTGGTGTGTTTACTCAAGATCTTTCCCGAGCGCACAGAGTCATCCACCAGCTTCAAGCGGGCATTTGCTGGGTAAACACTTGGGGTGATTCACCAGCAGAAATGCCAGTTGGCGGCTACAAACATTCCGGTATTGGGCGCGAAAATGGTCCTGAAACGTTACGTCACTACACTCAAACCAAAAGTGTGCTGATTGAACTTGGCGATTATGAAAGCCCATACGCTTAAACGACAACCAAACGGAGATAAAGAAATGGAGCAACGCTACGATTATATTGTCGTTGGTGCCGGTTCAGCGGGTTGTGTATTGGCGGACAGGCTCTCTGAAAGCGGCGAACATCAGGTTCTGCTGCTTGAAGCGGGTGGCACGGATAAAAGCATCTTTATTCAAATGCCCACTGCTCTTTCTTATCCGATGAACACGGAAAAATACGCCTGGCAATTCGAAACCGTAGAAGAGAAAGGGCTTGATGGCAGAAAACTTCATTGCCCAAGAGGACGAGTTTTAGGTGGCAGCTCCTCTATCAACGGTATGGTGTATGTCCGCGGTCACGCTTGTGACTTTAATGAATGGGAAGAACAAGGTGCTAAAGGGTGGGATTACCCTTCTTGCTTGCCCTACTTCCAACGCGCAGAGTCTTGGTCAGGCGGTGCGGATGAATACCGTGGTGGAGAGGGTCCCGTAGGTACATGCAACGGCAACGACATGGCTCTGAACCCGTTGTATCAAGCCTTTATAGAAGCCGGAAAAGACGCAGGCTACCCAGAAACTTCGGATTACAACGGTTATCAGCAAGAGGGCTTTGGTCCAATGCACATGACGGTAGACAAAGGCGTACGAGCTTCGACTTCCAACGCCTACCTTAGGCGTGCGCTTAAACGCTCAAACCTGACACTGTTAAAAGGGGTCGTCGTTCATAACGTTCTGCTGGAAGATAAAAAAGCCATTGGTATTGAATTCGAACGTTCAGGCAAGCGAACCAAATGCTATGTAAACAAAGAAGTCATTTCGAGCGCTGGCTCCATCGGCTCCGTTCAATTATTGCAGCTGTCGGGAATCGGTCCATCTCACGTGCTTGAACAAGCCGGTGTGGAACTGAAACATGAATTACCCGGTGTGGGAGAAAATCTGCAAGACCATCTAGAGGTTTATTTCCAATATCGATGCAAAGAACCCATCACGCTTAACAGCAAACTCGGACTGGTAAGCAAAGGGTTGATCGGCGCAGAGTGGATTTTGACTCGTAAAGGGTTAGGCGCAACTAACCACTTCGAATCTTGCGCGTTTATCCGATCACGTAAAGGGTTGAAATGGCCCAATATTCAATACCATTTTTTACCTGCGGCCATGCGTTACGACGGACAAGCCGCATTCGAAGACCACGGTTTTCAAGTACATGTGGGGCCGAATAAACCCGAAAGCCGAGGCACCGTTGCCATTGTATCTAGCAACCCTCTCGACAAGCCTAAGATCGAGTTTAACTACATTTCTACCAAGCAAGATCAACAAGACTGGCGAGACTGCATTCGATTGACTCGGGAGATTCTGTCTCAGCCCGCAATGGATGATTACCGCGGCGAAGAAATCCAGCCCGGGCTTTCCATCACCAGTGACGAAGCGATTGATGAGTGGGTAAAACAGAATGTCGAGAGTGCTTATCACCCTTCTTGCAGCTGCAAAATGGGTGCCGATGACGATGTAATGGCGGTATTGGATGAAACCTGCTGCGTACGCGGAATACAAGGGCTACGCGTAGTTGATTCTTCCATTTTCCCAACCATTCCAAATGGCAACCTGAATGCGCCAACCATTATGGTAGCCGAAAGAGCCGCCGACCTAATTTTGGGCAAACCACTATTAGATAAAAAAGATTTACCTGTTTGGATTGCACCAAACTGGGAAGAGAAACAAAGAACAGAGACACCAAAAAGAGACGTAAAGTCTATTTATCAGTAATTATTACAAGGAAATTACTATGTCTATGATGACAAAAACGCTGTCGACACTCGCACTTAGCACGATAGCGGCTAATGCCTATGCCAACCAATGTGAGACAGTACGTTTTTCAGATGTGGGCTGGACAGACATTACCGCAACCACGGCTGTCACGTCTGAACTTCTGAAAGGTCTAGGTTATAAAACCAAAATCGATCTGCTTTCTGTGCCTGTCACATACTCCTCAATGGCGAACGGTGATATCGATATCTTCCTTGGCAACTGGATGCCAACCATGGAGGGAGATATCGCTAAATACCGTGAAGCTGGCACTGTCGAAACCGTTCGTGCCAACTTGGAAGGGGCAAAATACACCCTTGCGGTCCCTAAATACGTTTACGATGCAGGCGTAAAGAATTTCGCCGACTTAGCAAAACACGCTGATAAATTTAAAGATCGCATTTACGGCATTGAACCTGGTAATGATGGAAACCGCCTTATTCAATCTATGATCGACAGCAACGCATTCGGATTAAAAGATTTCAGCCTGGTTGAATCAAGTGAAGCTGGCATGGTTTCTCAAGTTGCAAGGTCGGTACGCCGCAACCAGTGGATCGTCTACTTAGGTTGGGCACCTCACCCAATGAACAGCAACGTAGATATGGAATACCTCGACGGTGGCGATGATTTCTTCGGCCCTAACTATGGTGGGGCAAATGTCTACACCAATGTGCGTGCAAACTACCTAAATGAGTGTAAGAACGTCGGTCAACTTCTGCAGAACCTAGCATTCAGCCTCGAAATGGAAAATGCATTGATGGAAGCGATTCTTAACCAGAATGTAAAACCTTCAAAAGCAGCACTTCAATGGCTGAAAGACAACCCAAAACAAGTTGAAGCATGGCTAAAAGGCGTAAAAACCCTTTCCGGTAGCGAAGCTGCTAAAGCCGTAAATAGCTACGTTAATTCAAACGCATAGCATTATTGGAGGGTGTTCGCACCCTCCTATTAGCGTTGATTTCTCCTATTAACTTAGATTTTATTCTTAACTTGGGTTTTATCCTTAAACAAGGTTTTATTGTGGACTTTATAACTAACAACAAAATTCCTGTTGGCGAGTGGATGGAAACGGGTGTTGATTGGCTCACCATGAACGGTGCTGGCTTTTTTGATGCCATTTCAATTCTTCTTGAAACCGTCATCCTTTTTGTTGTCGACATCTTTAAATGGATGCCCCCCGCTATTCCTATTGTACTAACCGCTGCAATGGCTTGGTACTTACATCGAAGTATTCCCCTAGTGTTATTTATCATCGGGGCCTTGCTAACCATTCTTAATCTAGGCTACTGGCAAGAAATGCTGGAAACCTTTGTCTTGGTATTTGCTGCGACAACGATTTCCGTATTAATTGGTATTCCAGTGGGCGTAATGGCAGCACACCGACCATGGCTCTATACCCTGCTTCGACCCATATTGGATCTCATGCAAACCGTCCCAACGTTTGTTTACCTGATTCCGACGCTGGTATTGTTTGGTTTGGGCATTGTTCCGGGGCTTATCTCCACCATAATCTTTGCTATCGCCGCCCCAATTCGCCTAACCTACCTTGGCATTACAAAGGTTCCAGAGGAACTTATTGAGGCTGGAAAGGCATTTGGTGCCAGCAAAATGAAGCTGCTGTTCAAAGTCGAGCTGCCAGCAGCACTACCAAGCATTATGGCAGGCATCACTCAGTGCATTATGTTATCGCTTTCAATGGTGGTGATCGCCGCGCTGGTCGGCGCTGATGGCTTAGGGAAACCCGTGGTACGAGCACTCAACACCGTGAATATTTCTCAGGGTTTTGAAGCAGGTCTCGCCATTGTGCTTGTCGCCATCATTCTTGATCGACTGTGTAAGTCACCGAATCAAAAGGAAGCGTAATCATGGATGCGATTAAGATTCAAAACCTTGATGTTGTCTTTGGTGATAAGCCCCAGCATGCATTGGATTTACTGGATGAAGGCAAAACACGCCAAGAGATCATCGATCAGACCCAGCAAGTCGTGGGCGTCGATAACGTAACGATGAGCGTAAAGGAAGGCGAGATTTGCGTTCTTATGGGGTTATCTGGATCTGGTAAATCCAGTCTGTTGCGAGCAGTGAATGGCTTGAACAGCATTACTCGCGGTTCGCTTCAAATTAAAGACGAAGATAATCAAGTGGAGCTATCGTCTTGCGACGAAAATACGTTGCAACGGCTGCGTACTCACCGCGTGTCGATGGTATTCCAAAAATTTGCCTTAATGCCTTGGTTAACGGTTCTCGACAACGTCGCGTTTGGGCTCGAAATGCAAGGCATGGCAAAGGCGCAACGCCGAGCAAAAGCCAGAGAACAACTCGAAATGGTAGAACTGGCGGATTGGGAAAGTAAGTACCCGCATGAACTTTCTGGCGGTATGCAGCAACGCGTCGGGCTAGCGAGAGCATTCGCTATGGATACCGATATTTTGTTGATGGATGAGCCCTTTTCGGCTTTAGACCCATTAATTCGAGCGCAACTGCAAGACGAATTAATCCAACTCCAAAAGAAGCTCAACAAGACCATTTTATTTGTCAGCCATGACCTTGATGAAGCATTAAAAATTGGCAACAACATTGCAATAATGGAGTCAGGCAAACTTATCCAACATGGTAAACCAGAGCAAATTGTCCTATCTCCTGAAAACGATTATGTGAAGGATTTTGTATCCCACACCAACCCGCTGAACGTGCTTAAAGGCCGATCTTTAATGCAGCCAGTGAGTGATTTAAAACAAAATGGTGCAAGGTGGCAGATCTGTCCAACGCAGCAAGTTTGGGTTGAAGAACGCAATAATCAACTCTGCTTAGACAGCTCCGTCTATTCAGGAGAGTCATCGGTTCAAGAAAATGAAGTGGATTTGAAACTGGTCGATTGGCGTGAAGAATCTGTCACACTCAGTGATATCAAAAGAGATTCCGTTGTCATTGCCAGCCCAGATATCGGTATGCGCGAAGCCATTGCCCTAAAGCAACATAGCGGTCTACCGATTCTGCTGGTCGAAAACAATGAGCTGATTGGTGTGCTCGACGACAGTGATTTTTACGCGGGGTTATTGGGCAAGCACCACCACAACGCGGCTTAAATCACAGTGTATTCCCTAGCCTCTTCAAGTACAGAGGCTAGGATTAATTGTTCACTTACAATCAACATCTGCACGCTAAAATTTATCCTCAGGACAAATATCTTTGTTTGTCCAAATCTCAATCACAAATTCATAATAGCCCACTCATTTTTTGTGGAAAATTCTTGTGAATAACCCCTTTTCTCTTATCGACAAACCCACTTTTTTTGGCGCGATCGCACTGCTGACGCTGATAACGATTCCACTCATTCTGTTCCCTATTGAAGGGGCACACTGGATATCAATAGCCAAAAGCTTTATGACAGACAAACTGGGGTTTCTCTACCTTACTCTCGGTATTAGTGCTTTTTTCTTTATGATTTATGTTGTGTTTAGCGACATGGGGCAAATCAAGTTGGGAGAAGCGGATGAGAAACCTGAGTTCGCTACTGCTTCTTGGGCAGCCATGCTTTTTTGCGGAGGGATAGGTGCCAGTATCTTATATTGGGGCTGTATTGAGTGGGCATATTACTACCAATCTCCCCCGTTCCAGCTAGAAGCCGGCAGTGAAGAAGCGGTCCGATGGGCGGCCACCTATGGCATTTTTCATTGGGGACCCATTGCTTGGTCGATTTATTTGATCCCCGCATTGCCCATTGCTTACTTTTTCTATGTACGTAAACAGCCAGTGCTAAAGGTTTCTAGTGCACTAATGCCGGTACTTGGTGAAGCTCGAACCAAAAAAGCTCCAGGAAAAATCATTGATGTACTTTTCATCTTTGGTTTGTTAGGTGGAGCCGCAACAACCTTAGGGCTAGCGGCACCTTTGATTGGCGAGGGGCTTAACCAACTATTTGGTATTCCTCAAAATACCTATAGCCAAATTGGCGTACTTTTGGTCTGCACCGCTATTTTCGCCTATTCCTCATATGCGGGCATGGAAAAAGGCATAAAGATTCTCAGTAACATCAACTTTTGGGGCGCCATGGGGTTACTGACCTTTGTGCTCGCGGTAGGACCTACCATTTTCATGCTGGAAACGGGGTTAGATTCGCTTGGAAGAATGCTCTCTAACTTCTTTACGATGGCAACATGGGCAGAGCCCTTTGGCGGTTACGGCAGCTTTGATAACACGCACTTTCCGCAGGATTGGACCATTTTCTATTGGGCATGGTGGTTGGTTTTCGCACCAAGCATGGGACTGTTCGTTGCCCGTATTTCACGTGGAAGAACCATCAAACAAATGGTTACTGGCTCGATATTCTTTGGCTCCCTAGGTTGTTTCTTGTTCTTTATGATTTTGGGGAACTACGGGCTATCGCTCCAGCTCTCGGGCAAATTGGATGTGGTCGCTATTTTAAATGCAGAGGGCGCTACCAAAGCCATCTTTGCCATGTTAAACGCACTGCCATTTAACAAAGTCGTGATTGCAGTATTCACTCTACTCTGCATCATTTTTACCGCGACTACATTCGATTCCATTTCTTACATTTTGGCATCAGTAGTTCAAAACAATGTGTCGGAAGAACCTATGCGTTGGAACCGAATGTTTTGGGCATTTACCTTGTCTTTTCTGCCCACGGTATTGATGTTTCTAGGTGGATTAAGCACGTTACAAACCGCTGCAATAGTGGGTGGATTACCGCTTTTGGTCATCTCCGTCATGTTAATGGTGTCCGCCGTACGAGCCACCAACTTGGATATTCGCCACCAAGAAGATTACGTGGAGCCAACCATCAATATCGAAGACTTACCCGATATGGATCCTTGGTCTTCAGAAGGGATGGCACTTGCGAGATTTGAACGCAGTAAAGACGCCGCCCAAGAAGCGGCAGAGCAAGAGCGAGATGCGTTCAGTCAGTTGATAGCAATGAAAAAACGCATTCGCGCCTATGTACTTGAACATTGTGAAGAAGAAAGTCTGGCGGATCACGAATTGCCTGCTGAAATGCAAGCTGAGCTCCAATCATTGCAAGATTTAGTCGCCCAGACTAAAGAACACAAAGAGCGACTTTCTCAGCAAGCACAAGAAGCAAGGATGGAATTTAATCGACAGATAAGTTGATAGTCGCAAGCATCAAAAATCGTTATTTAGTTAGCTAGAGTTTTCGATTCAGCATATGCAACGAATAAGCACCAAATTGAATAATGATCAACAAAACCGTAAGTGTTTTCGCATATAGTTCTAGTCACACTTCCGGCTAGGATAAATATATGAAGAAAACTCTTGATGCTAATGGACAACCCCACAATACAAACTTCAATTCTAAACGAAATAAGCAAAAGGCTTTCCAAGCGCTCGCTGGTATTGTTAGAGGTATTGATGCAGATAAAACCCTAAACGAGACAGAAGTATTGTTTTTAGATACGTGGCTAAAATCAGAGAGTGAATACAAAGAAGATAGCGACTTTCTTGACCTGCGAGATCTAATTGAAGATGCACTACAAGATGGAGTTATTGAACAAGAAGAACTTCATGAAATTCAACTCTTGATAGGGGATGTTCGAGATTATGGATATCAATGTAGTGGTGGCTATGAAACGCTGGTAAACCAGTTACTTGGTTTTCTACAAGGTATTACTTCCGATGGTTATTTGAATGACAAAGAGTTAGAAGCTCTAACCTCCCTTATCAACGACCATCCTACTATTCTAAACACATGGCCTGCGGACGTTATAAGTAAAAGATTGCAAGTTGTTTTTGAAGACGGTGTGGTGGATGACAACGAACGTTCTGAGTTGTTGGAAATGTTTAAATCAATATGTGGTCAGCAGTTTTTGGAAACGGGAAGCGCTGAATGCGGAGCAACCGACTTTTTCGGAGAACCTATTGAATTAACAAATCTATCTGAAAAAACTGTCTGTTTTACTGGTAAGTTCTTGGGAGGAAATAGAAAGTTGATGGAATCTCTAGCCAAAACTAACGGAGGGATTGTACGCTCAGGTGTAACTAAAGATCTTGATTATTTAATTATCGGATCGATGGCAAGTAGAGATTGGAAATTCAGTAGTCATGGTAGAAAGATAGAAGCCGCCCTAAAAAACCAGAATCAAGGAAATGGTACTCATATCATTAATGAAGAAACTTGGATGAAATTTACAGGATAAATTGTTCAGTGATGTTGTGGGAGATTTTCTCACGAAGCATCTCCCAAAACATTCAACGTCCCGGATGATTTAAGATGTGGTCTTCCCAATCCACCACATCGATTTCATAGACCACTTTGTTGCGTACGCTTTCACCAGCGGCATGCATGGCAGATTTCGATCCGGTAATTAATGGGTGCCATTCAGGTAAGTTTTGCCCCTCCGCAAGAACACGATACGAGCAGGTTTCAGGTAGCCAATGGAACTCGTCAATTTTGTCTCGGGTCAGTTTTAGGCATTCTTCGCCAGATTGGAAACGGTTTGGGTAGTCTTTGCAGCCACAGGTCTTATCATTTAGCCAACTGCACGCAACATTGGTGTAGTACACATCGTCGGTATCTTCATCCATCAACTTATGCAGGCAGCACTTTCCGCAGCCATCACAAAGAGATTCCCACTCTTTTTCTGTCATTACTTCCAGTGATTTTGTTTCCCAAAATTGTGCCATGATTCTACCTGCCTAATGTTCACGCCTTAACCAAATACGCTAAGGAGGCGTCGTTATATCTGTTCAACGCACGTAGTGCAAGCGATTTCAATTTTTGACTGGGAAGACCACATTTTGAGTCGCCGGACCTAATCACCATACATTGTTTCCATGCAGCAACAGTTAATTGATCAATACCCTATATATCAACAAATGAGCACGCTTTATTATCGCTCCTGACAATTAAATCAACAAATAGGAATGAAAATGAAAAAGCTTTTACTCGCTGCGACTACCTCTCTAATTTTAAGCCACCAAGTGATGGCAGCACCAACTTTGAGTGAAAGGCTGCCCAACTTGCCCGGCGCGGAATCTATTGTGTTCGACGAAAGCAAAGGGGTGTATTTTGTGTCTCTTCAATCAGGTGACCAACCAGGTGATGGCTCTGTCGTGGTCTTGAATGCGGATTATCAGTTTATCGCAACAATCGCTAGTAACTTAGATAACCCAAAAGGGATTGCGTTAAAAGGCAACCTTCTGTTTGTCAGCGATATGAAAGCCCTTCTAGAAATAGATTTAGCAACCGGAAAGGTGGTAACGCACGAAGCGAACAATGCTGAGTTTCTTAATGACGTCGAAATTGACGCAGGCGGAAACGTCTATGTGTCTGACATGTTTACGTCTACCATCTACAAACTGGAAAACAACACCATGTCGGTCTGGATGGATACACCGGAGCTAGAAAATCCAAACGGACTTAAGTTTATAAATGGTGCTTTATACGTTGCTGCATGGGGAGCTTTCAGCGATGGTGATCCACTTAATGCTCCTTTCGGACGACTTTTAAAGGTCAATCCTGAATCCAAGTCCATTAGCCGTGTTACTGAGAAACCATTTGGGAACTTAGATGGGATTCAAGTGAAAGAGGATGGAAACCTGATCGTATCCGATTGGAAGCAAGGGGTTGTATTTACCGTTTCAACCCAAGGTGACATTCAAAAAACCCTTGACTTGCCAAGAGGTTCGGGTGACGTCTATTACTCAAAAAAGCAAAAAACACTTATGGTGCCAATGGCTTTAGAAGGCGAAGTGCTGGTTTACCAATACTGATTTGAAACGACTGAAGCGCCGTGTAAATGAGCGCGGCGCCTAACCGGCATCAAATTTGTTCTTGATGAATTCAATGAAAGTTCTTAGTCTTTTGGGCTGATATTTATCTTTATGATATATGGCAGAAAGGGGGATACGAGGTATGCGCCATTCGGTCAAGACGGGTTCTAATTTTCCAACGTCAATCAATTCTTGGCAATACATTGCAGGCACGCGAATAATCCCGTTACCAAGCAAAGCGCCTTGAATAAGTGCTCGACCATTTTTGCAAACCAAATACCCTTCTATAGTCACATCGATTTCATCACTGCTGTTTTCCGAAGACTGAAAACTCCATCGCTTAACCGACCCTGTTAAACAACGATGTTCTGTTAGATCTTTCGGGTGCTTTGGTGCTCCAGTTTTGGCTAGATATTGAGGGCTAGCAAGCGTTACGATTTCAACATTCAATAATTTACGCGCAATAAACCCTGCATCTTGTAATTCGCCCATTCGGAACGCAACATCAAAATCATCGTCTATCAGGTCAATTCTATGACTGGTGAAGTCCAAATGCACTTGTATGCTTGGGTAAATCGCCATAAATTCGCTTACGAAAGCCGCAATGAGTTCTTCGCCAATAAACCCACCGACGCAGTTAACTCGTATAAGCCCCCTCACGTCTTCAGTATCATCGACTGCTGCCACTAATGCTTGGTCAATCTCTTTTAAAGCGCTCTCACATTGCTTATAAAAACGCTCACCCGCCTGAGTAAGCTTTAATGTTCTGGTGGTGCGTGTCAGTAACGTCACCCCCATCTGAGTTTCTAATGCGTTAATCTGCCTTGAAACATGCGATCGCGATACAGATAGCGCATGCGCTGCCTTAGTAAAGTTGCCTAACTGAGCAATCAATACAAAAGATCGAATATCTGCGAGATTCACATTGTTTATCATAAGACCACTTACCTACATATTGTTGCCATGATGCAATAGTAATTGATGAAGATGTTATCAACCAAGTTTTCTGCTATTATCGCGCCCTATTTTTTCAGAGTTTGATGTTATGGACTGTCGATTGGGTTGCGGGGCGTGTTGTATTGCTCCAAGTATTTCTTCCCCCATTCCGGGAATGAAGAATGGTAAACCTGCTGGTGTACGATGTGTTCAGCTAAACGACGATAACCTCTGCAAGTTATTTGGAAAGCCAGAACGCCCTAAGGTGTGTCATCAATTTAAACCCTGCCCAATTGTATGCGGATCTACCAACGCAGAAGCCCTCGCTAATATTGCCGAACTAGAACGTCTGACGTAACTTTCGGCCTGATTTGAGTGTACTTGTTTGATTTGCAGTCAATTATCAGATTTTCTATTGGCTTAACTCATATACCACCATACATTCCCCGAACTTTATAAAGTTAACATTGTCATTAATACCGTCAATTTCACATTTGTATGACAGGTATAAAAACAAAATGAACAATCAAAACATCTTTTTCTCGCTTTTGCTGACCATCTTTCTCATCACAGGCTGTACTTCTATGTCCATTGAAGAATGTCAAACAACACACTGGAAAGATCTGGGGTACCAGCAAGGTCAGGTTGGAGAGAACCCCGATATTATTAACGACTACGCTAAAGACTGTTCAGAAGGGGGCATAGCCGTTGATAAAGAGGCTTGGAGTCAAGGTTATGAACGAGGTCTTATTCAGTATTGTTCGCCTAGAAATGGCTATCAAGAAGGACGTAACGGTCGAAGCTATTACGGCGTGTGTGACAATGAGCAGTTTAATAAAAACTACGAACTCGGTCGACAAGCTTACCAAAAAGAAAATCGACTCAAAGACATTCAATCAGAAATCGAGGATATTGACTTCAAACTGCGTCGTAAAGAAGGCCTAGATCCTGATGAGCGCAAGCGACTTAATCATGAACGCCAGAGCCTGACTAGTGAAAGAGCCCGTTTGCTCAGCACGAGCTACCATTTTAACGTTACGTTCTAATACAAAAATGCCGCAGAATCTGCGGCATTTTTAAAACAATCAAAACTGTCGGGTTAAGATGCAAACACTACAGTTTGTGTCTCCCCAAGATTGAATGAGACAGCGTGGTTCCATCAACAAGATCCAGCTCGCCCCCCATAGGCACACCGTGTGCGATTCGAGTCACATCCACGTCGTGCGCATGACAAAGCTCGGCGATGTAATGTGCCGTAGCTTCCCCTTCTACAGTTGGGTTTGTCGCCAGTATCACTTCGGTAATATCTTTGCGCCTTAACCGGAAATCGAGCACATCAAGTCCAATATCACTTGGTCCTATTCCATCTAACGGAGACAAGTGCCCCATTAACACGAAATAGCGCCCAGAATACTGACCTGTCGCTTCAACTGCAGCAATGTCTGATGGGCTTTCCACCACACATAACTGACCATTTTCTTGGCGCTTAGGGTTAAGACAAATATGGCAGGTTTCTTCTTCGGTAAACGTTCTGCATTCACTGCAATGACCAATTTCTGTCATTGCTTGAGAAAGTGCATCCGCTAATTGAAGACCGCCTTTTCTATCGCGCTGTAACAAATGAAAAGCCATACGCTGCGCTGATTTGGGACCAACCCCAGGTAGGCAACGTAAGGCTTCCATCAATTGTTCCAGCATATGGCTGGTTCGCATAAATTGTATCTACTGCGTCAATTAGAAAGGCATTTTCATGCCTGGAGGCATTTGCATTCCACCAGTGACTGACGCCATTTTCTCTTTTTGAGTTTCTTCAACACGACGAGCGGCATCGTTAAATGCTGCTGCGATTAGATCTTCTAGCATTTCTTTATCGTCTTCCATCAAGCTTTCGTCGATGTCAACACGGCGAACACTGTGGCTGCCAGTAATGGTTACTTTAACTAAACCAGCACCGGACTCACCAGTTACTTCCATGTTCGCGATTTCTTCTTGAAGCTTTTGCATGCGATCTTGCATCTGTTGGGCTTGCTTCATTAGGTTGCCCATACCGCCTTTACCAAACATTTCTTTTCTCTCTGGTTTATCTTAGGTTATGAATCCTTTATGGGGGTAAAAGACAATGCTTTCAACGCCCATTCCAATTTGTCATCTGTAAATCAGATTGGCCTCACGCTATCGGCGTCTATTTCGGCTGCAAAACGAGCAGTAATAAACTGTATGTGAGGATCCTGAGCCAGACTGTCGTGAGCTTGTTGCAACTTGCTCTGATACAGTTTGTCTCTTAATTCCAATGGAGATTCCCCCTCTTCGCCAATTTTGACAATAAGCTCACAAGGCTCTTCCAATGCTGTTGCCAACGCTTCCGCTAAATCTTTTTGAGCTTTTTCGGTATTTAGGTGCGCTTGAGCGGCTCTCAAGGTCAGGTGGATAACATTACCCTCTTTGTAATACGAAGAGTTCAGTGCCAATTGTTCCACTAGCTTTGCGGTATTCAATTTTTGAATCAAGGCAGACCAATGATCGGCGGCGACCGATTCATCGACCAATTTGGCTGCCATTTCAGGTGTTTTTGTGTGCTCTAGTGCTTTCTTAATCTGAGTAGGTGTCAGTTCAGTCTTTTTCGGTTTTTCTACTGGCTTAGAAGGCTTCCACTGATAAGGTTCATTGGTCGCCTTTTTTTCTTCAGCACTCGTATTTGAAGAACGAATAGTTGACGAATGGGTCATTGTCGAATTAGCTGGCGACACCTGCCCAGCGGATGCAAACTGCGCTATGCGCTCTGCCGCCGTCTGCTTTTTGGTTGCTGGTGTCGCGCTAGCCTTTTTTGGCGATGCGCCAATGCTTCTATTTTCACTGCTCGCTTTGCTTTCGCTTCCGGCTTGATTACGACGGCTTCTTAACTGGTGACGTAGCCCCGATATAGGATTTGCAGGCGCTGATTGCTGCTGCACCGCTGTATTGCTTGGAGATGCAATCTGATTCCCTTGATTTGAAACCAATGAATTTGAAACTGATGGATTTGGAGCCGAAACAGAAGATTGAGTATAAGCCGGATCATCATACTGCGGTGGCATCGTATCTTGCTCGTAGTCACCGTAATTTGGCATATCACCATAATCTGGAGCGGGTTCACTCGAAACAAATTGCGAAGCTGGTTGCTGTTGCTGTTGCTG
>NZ_BFAQ01000032.1:0-14002 GCF_002933855.1 Vibrio penaeicida | reverse complement strand
GTTGCTGTTGCTGTTGCTTAGCAGGGTGTCGAGCTTCTTTAAGCTTGTCACGCGCAGCATCCGCAGGTGAAGTGGGTGCTGGCACTTCAGGTGCTACCCCTACTTGCTGCTTATTATCATGTGGCGATTGTATACCCGAGTTTGCACTAGCAGAAGATGGTTTAGCAGGCTTTGAACTAATGGCTGCAGAAGTTTCTTCTTTAGGTTTGTTCTCTTCTGGTTGAGCATTCAAAGGTAGCGCTTTGACGCCAGCTGGTTTAAAGGCAATTAAACGTAGCACAATCATCTCCGCACCCATTTTAGGTGACGGTGCGATGGCGATATCCTCACGTCCTTTAATCACGATTTGATAGTAAAGCTGTACTTCCTCTGGGGAAAGCGCTTTGGCCAACAGCTCTATTTTTTCCGCATCCGGCTGCCCTTTATCCAAGGTTGCAGGTAAAGCCTGATACATAGCAATTCGGTGAAGCTGAGTAGCAAGTTCTTGGAGTAACCCATCCCAATCCACACCATTTTGCGCGAGCCGAGTCAGTGCATCTAGTGCCGTTTGAGCTTGATGAGAGCTGATAGCTTCGAGCAGGTGAATGGCTTGGTCGGTATCCAATGTACCCAGCATGTTCGACACCGTATTGGTATCAATAACACCATTACCGAGCGCGATTGCTTGATCGGTTAAGCTTAGCGCATCTCGCATACTACCGTCGGCTGCATGAGAAATCATGCCCAATGCGCGTGGTTCAGCGGTGATTTGCTCGTGCCCAAGAATATGATCAAGTTGCTGATGAATATTATCCACACTGATCGGTTTCAAATGAAACTGAAGGCAACGGGAAAGGATCGTAACTGGGAGCTTTTGCGGATCCGTTGTGGCAAGCAGAAACTTCACATATTCAGGCGGTTCTTCTAATGTTTTCAGAAGCGCATTGAAGCTGTGACGAGAAAGCATGTGAACTTCATCTATCAGGTAGACTTTAAACCGACCACGAGCAGGCTTGTATTGAACGTTATCCAATAGCTCGCGCGTATCTTCTACCTTCGTACGAGAAGCGGCATCGATTTCGAGCAAATCTACAAATCGACCTTCATCAATCTCTTTACATGTAGAACACTCACCACAGGGTTTAGCCGTAATTCCGGTTTCACAATTTAACCCTTTGGCAAACAAGCGACCTATTGTCGTTTTGCCGACACCACGCGTTCCACTGAACAGATAGGCATGATGCAATCGGTTCTGGCTTAGTGCATTTTCCAACGCAGTGAGAACGTGACCTTGCCCAACGACTTCGCTGAACTGGTGTGGTCGCCACTTACGTGCTAACGCTAAATAACTCATTCACGCTTTCCAATTACGAATGAATACCAAAAAGGCTTAGTGCCCTTCAAATTCACAGATGCTGTATACATTCAGACCAAATTCTTTCAAGCGAGTTTCACCGCCGATTTCTGGCAGGTTAATTACGAACGCTGCGTGTTCAACATCGCCACCTAGTTGTCGAATTAATTTCACTGTTGCTTCAATGGTGCCACCTGTGGCTAGCAAGTCATCGACCACAAGAACTTTATCACCTTCAACAATCGCATCGGTATGGATTTCCAAGGTATCGGTTCCGTACTCAAGCTCGTAAGACTGAGCAACGGTTTCACGGGGTAATTTTCCTGGCTTGCGCACAGGAACAAACCCGACACCCAGTTCTAATGCCAAAGGCGCACCAAACAGAAAGCCACGAGCTTCTGTTCCCACGATCTTTGTGAATCCCATGTCTTTGTATTTTTCAACTAACAATGCAATCGTCGCACGATACGCGGCAGCATCTTCCATCAAACTGGTTACATCGCGAAAAAGTATCCCTGGTTTTGGGTAATCTGGGATGCTTTTAATACTCGCTTGGATTTGGGCGATGGTTTCAGTAGTCATAGGCTCAATCTTTTAATCTTAGGCGTTACACAATAAACGCACATTGTAATACTCCAGTTCGCTTTAGTCTGCGAACTGGAAAAAGAAAAATGAAATCCGCTTTTCAGCGGCGCTTAATGTTAGTGATTTTCTTCTTTATCAGCAACAGGGTCGAGTACAGGTATTCGCGAAAACCATGCTAGTAAAACGAAAAGTATCACCAATAGCATAGCCTTTACCCACATAATTGGGGCAACAATAATGGAGACCGAAAAACTGATTATGATAAAGATATACGCACGCCGTTTCACTTTTGCCCTAAGTGATCTGTGTTGTTGCCAATCATTCAGTACGGGGCCTAGTTTCGGGTGGGAGTGCAGCCATTCATAAAATTTCGGGCTTCCACGTAAAAAGCATGCGCTTGTCAGCAAAAGGAAAGGCGTAGTTGGAAGCAATGGCAATACGATTCCCAGTAAACCAATTAGCAACGAAATCCACCCTAAGATATTCCAAGCTGTTCGACGAATACTAATAACCTGCTTCTCCTACATCCTTTGCAAATGGGTATTATACCCAAGCGGTCTCAATCAAGGTACTAAGTTCGGCAACCTCTCTATCAAAGACTAGGGGCTGTTGATCTTTCGCGGTTAAATTTTGTTCGACTTCTATGCATTTTAATCGCGGCGCAAGGTGTGTAGCCTAGTCATTCTAAGCAAATACCTTGCAACAAAGAGTAAAGTGCATAGAAGTGAACCTTTCGGGCAGCATTTGTGGCCTATTTCTACTGCGTTATCGCCTATTGATGTAGAGCGACTACACCGAATAAGCTCTGCCTTGTATAAATAACCCACAAATTGCTGCAAAAATCATCTCGAAAGATCAACAGCCCCTAGAGAACTGGCTTTCAGGCAAGGCTCCAACAAAAAACGGCTTCCAATGAGAAGCCGTTTTTATCCATCGATACCAAACCATTTTTACTGATAACCGGTAAATACCCGAATCCAAGTAAGCGTAGCAGGCAGCGTAGGTATAAGTAACACAGCAATAAAACCTAAAAAGTAAAGAAAGTTGTATGGATCTTTGTAGTTATCTTGTTCCGACATGGTGCTCATTATCTCCTCGTTATTAGACGACTGACTATATAGGACGCAGTACTTTCAATAAACCTACAAATGTAAAGGTTATTTAACCTTCGCAACAACGATCTCACTTTTCTTTAACGAATAACGAATTTTGACCTTACTGCAAATTACCTTGGTAAATATCCAAACAGAAACTGCTCGCTCCTAACTTGCTCATGGTAAGTTGCCCACCATTGTGAACGATAAGAGCCGATTCAGATTTATTACGTAAACACCCTTCTCCCAACCTTACGCCTTCCGACAGATGCTTATTTTGACCACCACTAGACCAAACGCTTTCCAATCCAGCAGAATGTACGATCAATGAACTGTCGGTCATATCGACCACACCAAACAATGCGCTAATGGAAGAGGCGTATTCGGAGCATGTAATCCCCTTTTCAACCGCATCGATCAGCTGATTCAAATCAACCGTATCGCTCTTATTGTTGCGCAAATGATCATTAAAAAGTGCGCGAATCAGTAAAGTGGTCGCCACTGATTGATCACCTCCCGAAGCCGCATCAACCAAATAAAAGACAAAATGCCCGTCCATCACCCACGCATAATCAAACACTAAAGGTAATGATTCAGAAGATTGAAGAAGACGATATGTGCATTTCCAACCTCCTGTCTTTGTGTCTCTTTCTGGTAGAAGTGCTTCGAGCAGATCTCGTGCCATGTTTGGGTTATTTTGCAAGTGATCTAAATGCCAATGAAGTTCTTGTTCTTCTGGCAGGTCACCGGATTCGTCAACGCGAAACCACTGACTCGCAAAGTCACGTTGGTCGGAATCATTGGATTCAGCGTCTTCCAAAGTATTGCTGATCGCTTTTTCCAAATGGTCCATATTTGGGATGGGTTTTGAAAGAAAATCTTTAATACCAAAGCGGAGCGCTCTGGCTACATCGGACATTTCTTCGGTAGCGGATACGACGATCATAGGAAGTGATGGGTACTCCCAGCACACTTCTTCAACAAATTCGATACCATTTAGTACGGGCATCGAAATGTCACAAATGACTAGGTCGGGCACTTCAGAACGAAGTTGTTTAAGTCCATCGAGCCCATCTTCAGCTTCTAGAATCCGATAACCATTGGACTCTAGGTAGCTAGTGAGCATTCGACGAAATATGGCGTCGTCATCGACGATCATGACTGTTGGTTTGTCTAGTGCAACCCCTCCAGCCACCTGATGTTGCAATACGCTTGATTTAATCATGGATCTAACCTCAAAATAAAATACTTCCGAAATAGTTCTTATTATTTTTTTGCTCAGTAATATAAAAAGTAGTCAGAAATCATCACTTCCACAACTTCGCAAATGTTACCCATGCCGCAATTTGCGTTAACGACTGCGCTTTCTTCTACAAGAAATCGTTGACTTAAAACAACCTTCTTCTGAAAAGTTACGTTACACTGTTTCTCTTGCATTTTTTGTGTGTCTTACAAATGAAACTTGATGATCTCAACCTTTTTCGTCTAGTTGTCGAGAACGGCAGCTATACCGCAACGTCACGTAAAACAATGATCCCTGTTGCCACGATCACTCGCCGCATTCAAGCGCTTGAAGACTCTCTCAATCTTAGATTGCTCAACCGCCATGCAAGGAAACTGGCACTAACGGAAGCCGGAGAGCGGTTTTATGTAGAATGCTCACCGCTGCTAAAGCAGCTGGCTTCTGCGGCTGAAAACATTTCCGATGACTGCCGAGGCGCTGCAGGGAAGCTCAAAATTTCCGCCCCTGCCAATATTACAAAGCGAATGATCATGCCGTTGCTCAATCAATTTATGGCGGAGTACCCAGATATCCGAGTCGAGTTGACAACAACCAATATGGCAGACCAACTTGATCCGACAGAGTGGGATATTATTTTCAGAGTCGGCCCTCAACGCGATTCCAGCTTAATCGTCCGGAAGATTAATTCAGTAGAGGATATTTTGGTCGCGAGCCCTGAATATCTCAGTAAACATCGTCCACTTTTACACGCTGAAGATTTACGAGAACACGCGTTATTAAAAGGTCATCCATTGATGCGTTGGCAGCTAACCAATAGCGAAGATGAAACCGTAATTATTAATGAACGCGGCCGGCTTGAAGCAAGTGAGCTCAATGTTGTAAGGCGCGCTTGTTCTGCAGGGTTGGGAATAACACTGATGCCTAACGTTATGTTGGACACCTACATTGCTGATGGAAGCTTGGTTCAAGTTTTGGAAGGCTGGAGCGCAAACCCAAGAGACGTTTATATGCTTTACAATCATAAAGATCATCAGCCAGAAAAGGTGCGCCTCCTCATAGACTTTTTCAGTCAGCACTCACTCAATGTGCCCCATCTGGGATAGTTGACACTTATTTCTAACGCAATAAAAAATGCCAGAGCATCTATATACTCTGGCATTCTTGTTCTTAATCTGTCTTACGGATTCACTTCTTAATCAGACTATGCGCCTTCGTTATGAAGTTCCAAATTCGCAAGATCTTGTTGGATTTCACGCTGCACTTTCGCATCGTCATTACGTAGCGAATCAAGGAAATCTAAATATTTCTGGTCAACATCGCCAGTTACGTATTCACCATTGAATACGGAACTCTCAAAACGTGCGATATCTTGGTTGCCAAGCCCAACTGCAGAAACCAAATCTTCCAACGTTTGGAAAATCAACGCATCAGCGCCAATCATTTGGCAGATTTCTTCGTTATCACGACCGTGCGCAATAAGCTCATTTGCACTAGGCATATCGATGCCATAAACGTTAGGGAAACGAACTTCAGGTGCAGCTGAAACCATGTAGACGTTTTTCGCTCCTGAGTCACGGGCCATTTCAATGATCTGCTCAGAAGTGGTACCACGCACGATCGAATCATCAACAAGCAATACGTTTTTGCCTTTAAACTCAGAACGAATAGCATTGAGCTTACGACGAACTGATTTCTTACGTTGTTGCTGACCAGGCATGATGAAGGTACGACCAACATAACGGTTCTTAACAAAACCTTGGCGGTATGGCTTGTCAATTATCTGTGCAATTTCCAATGCAATATCACAAGACGTTTCAGGGATTGGGATAACCACATCGATATCCAAATCTTCCCATTCACGTTTGATTTTTTCGCCTAGCTTTTTGCCCATTTCAACACGAGCACTGTAAACCGAAATTTTATCGATAAACGAATCAGGGCGAGCAAAGTAAACAAACTCGAAGATACAAGGGTTTGATTGAGGATTTTCAGCACACTGTTGAGTAAATAGCTCACCGTCAAAGGTGGCATAAATCGCTTCACCTGGTGCGACATCTCGAACAAAATCAAATCCAACGGCGTCTAAAGCAACAGATTCAGATGCAACCATGTACTCGGTGCGACCTGATTCTAGCTCTCGCTTACCTAAACATAATGGACGAATGCCGTGTGGGTCACGAAAAGCAACCATACCGTGACCGATGATCATCGCCGCAACCGCATAAGCACCACGAATTTGCTTATGAACATTAGAAATCGCAGAGAATACGGTGTCTTTGGTCACGTCTTTCGACAAATCAATTTCATGTGCGAGGATATTAAGAAGTACCTCGGAGTCAGAGGTCGTGTTTACATGACGACGAGCTGTTTCCAATAGGCTTTCACGCAATTCATGTGCGTTAGTTAGGTTGCCGTTGTGAGCAAGGGTAATACCGTAAGGGGAGTTTACGTAGAAAGGCTGTGCCTCTGAAGCACTTGAACTACCTGCCGTTGGGTAACGCGCGTGACCGATACCGACAGTACCTTGTAAACGCTGCATGTGTTTGGCTTCAAATACATCTTTAACTAGACCGTTCGCTTTTCTCAGACGAAAACGATTGCTTTCTATGGTAATAATACCAGCGGCATCCTGGCCACGATGCTGTAATACAGTCAGCGCATCATAAATTGACTGGTTTACAGGTGTTGTACCCACGATTCCAACAATACCACACATGTCATAATCCTCGGTTTTGACAGTAGGCTGGCACTACACGGTGCCAGACAAAAAGCTTGAAGTTTCTTTTAGGTGCTCGAAAAACGGAGCAATGATTCGGCTGAATTCAGGAATCAATTGCGAGTTAATCCACCACTCTGAATTTGGCAATGCAGTAAATGCATCAATGAAAAACAGCACTGCGGATACGATAAGAATTCCACGTAACCCTCCGAAGACGATTCCTAAAATTCTATCGGTTCCAGACAGACCCGTTTTTTGCACCAGTTGTCCAATAACATAGTTGACTAATGAACCAACAACCAATGTCGCTATAAACAAAGCTGCAATAGCGGCTCCGTTTCGAAACATGTCATCTTGAATATTGGTAAAGTACACCGCCAATTTGGCGTAATAATGACTGGCGATAAAAAACGCGCCAAACCAAATAACAAGAGACAGTGCTTCCTTCACGAAGCCTCGAATCAAACTGATCACAGCGGACAGCCCGATTACCCCTAAAATGACAAAATCTATCCAGTTCATTCTGTTCTACATCTTAAGTTGGCGCGCATTTTAACAGAAAAAATCGCGACGCAAACGTTTTCTTATGGATTTAGTGGTTTAAATTTCAACAGTTGACCTTTCGCCCCTGTGATTTTTTCCAATTCCTTGATTTGCTTTTCCAATTTAGGCTTGGAAACATCAGGGCCTATGATAACTCTTGAAAATGCGTTCTCCTGCTTGATATGCGCTTGATAACCGCGTTTCTGAAGGTCTTTCACTAGCTTTTTAGCGTTATCGACATTTTTAAGTGCCATTAGCTGTATGATCCATGCACTGTCAGCATAGTCATTTTTCTCGGCGACGGCTCTTGGTAATACTTCTATCTTTTCAGGCTCAGATTCTTCTGAAACGGTTATTGATACTGGGCTGTCTGGTAACACTAAATCGTCTTCAACAGGTTCCAGCACTTCAAATACTTCTACCGTTCCCTCAAGCTCTGGCTTAATTGGAATGGTTGCAAGCTCTTCTTTGAAGTGCTCCTTCTTCCCGTCTAAAAGATCGGGTAACACAATGACGCCAACAGAGACCAATAAAATGGTCCCCACCAGCCTACTTTGAAACCTACTCGCCATCATGGCTCCTTTCTGATTCCCAGTGCTCCAATACTGCTCCAACAGTATGGAACGAACCTACAACGACAATGAGTTCATTTGATTTTGCCTGTTTTCTTGCTGCTTCAAATGCCTCTGTTGGCGTATCAAACTTACCCGTGTTTGATGGCAAGTGCGTGATAAGCTCTTCAGCCTTAGCCGCTCTCTCACCTTCTAGCGAAGCTGGATACCATTTTGTTGCAACGGGTGCGAGTACCTTCAGTGTTTCAGCAATGTCTTTATCATGTAACATTGCTACCACCATATGGATTGGCGTATTGGGGTAATGTTTATTTAGCTGCTCAACCAAATACTCAGCTGAATGCGGGTTGTGGGCAACATCGAGCAAAATCATAGGAGATTGAGAAAGCTTTTGCATTCGACCTGCAAGTTTTGCGCTTTTCAAGCCTTTTACGATATTAACGTCTGAGATGTCTAACTCTGCGCACCCTAGCGCCATTAAAGACGTAGCAGCATTAGGTAGAGGCAGATCAGGAAGAGGAAGGTCATCCAAAGCAAACTGACCTGAGCGCCACTTCCATTTGTCGCCCTCTGTGGAATAACTAAACTGAATCCCTACTTGGTGTAGCTTAGCACCAATATCGTCTGCATGTGCCGCTACCGTTGCAGGCGCTTTTGGCTGACCGCATACCGCTGGTCTATTGCTGCGGAATATCCCTGCTTTTTCGTAACCAATAACATTGATGTCGTCACCCAACCAGTCGACATGGTCGACCGCGAGGCTAGTAATGACCGATACATCATGATCGACTACATTGGTCGCATCCAGTCTTCCGCCTAAACCAACTTCAAGCAAGACCACATCAACTTTCTCAGTTTGAAACAAGCGAAGTGCTGCTAAAGTTCCATACTCAAAAAAACTTAGGCTGATATCACCACGTTTTTTCTCGATGAAATCGAATGCTTGTGAATGATTTGCTTCATCCACCTCAGTACCATTGATACGTACACGTTCAGTGTAGCGAATAAGATGAGGGGAGCTATATACGCCAACAGAATAACCTGCATCAAGCAAGATCGCTTCCATGAGTGCGCAGGTAGACCCTTTCCCATTAGTTCCGGCAACGGTAATCACTTTAGGAGCAGGTTTGATTAGCTGGGCTTTTTCGGCGACTGCCTGTACACGCTCCAAACCGAGGTCTATGGCGCTAGTGTGGATGTTTTCTAAATAATGAAGCCACATCGATAGAGGTGATGTGGCTTTAGGTACTTGAATATGACTCATTAAACTCTTAACTAATTCTTAAGCGGCTGTTTAATGAATACTTTACTCTTTTTCGTCCGCGACTGGTACTTCGTATTGCTCTTCAATTGGAGAATCGTTAACCGATACCACCATTGGTGAAGTTTGGTTAGTCAGTTTTGCCAACAAACCACCAATACGCTGACGCATTTCACGACGATCAACAATCATATCTATCGCGCCGTGGTCAAGGAGGAATTCACTACGCTGAAAGCCTTCTGGAAGGTCTTCACGTACGGTTTGTTCGATAACACGACGACCAGCAAAACCAATCAGTGCTTTAGGCTCACCAATATTGATGTCACCTAACATCGCCAAACTAGCGGATACACCGCCCATAGTTGGGTCAGTCATCACTGAGAAGAAAGGCAATCCTTTGGCGGACAATCGTTCTAACGCAGCGCTGGTTTTAGCCATTTGCATAAGAGACATCAGTGCCTCTTGCATACGAGCACCACCACTAGCAGAGAAACAAACCAAACCACAGTTGTTTTCAATTGCGGCTTCAACAGCACGAACAAAACGAGCACCGACAACAGAACCCATAGAGCCGCCCATAAATTTGAATTCAAAGGCGCAGGTTACGACAGGCAATCCAAGCAATTCACCTTTCATAACAACAAGTGCGTCTTTTTCGCCACTGTTTTTCTGAGCCGTCGAAATACGTTCTTTATAACGCTTCGAATCTTTGAATTTTAGTTTGTCTTGAGGCTCTAACTCAGTTGCTAATTCTTCGCGCTCACCCTCATCAAGGAATGATTCAAGGCGACGACGCGCACCCATACGCATGTGATGGTCACATTTTGGACATACTTCTAAGTTACGCTCTAGTTCTGCATGATACAGAACCTGCTCACAGGAAGTACATTTGGTCCAAACCCCTTCTGGGATAGACGCTTTACGTGAGCTTACGATACTGCTTTTATTTAAAATCTTTTCAAGCCAACTCATGGAAGACCTTTTTCTATTAACTCTTTCGCCTAATTGCGAAAGATACAAATTCTGAATGATGCGTGAGGATTAAAACATAATATTCTCACACTGTGGATCAAAAACTGGTTGTACCTATTTTAAAGCAGCAACAAAGTGCGATAACTCACAACTTTTCAATACTTTTGGTGACCACAAAACAACCAAAACCATGCGACACTGATTTTATATTTCCTGCCTTAAAAAGCGACGCTAACTGGTTTTAATTCAACAGAAAAGCATCAACAATTGGCGCTATCATCTCATTGATAGATTTTAAAGGTTGTCAGGTAAAAATATTGGTCCTAGCGGTTCTCTTGGCAACCCAAAGCTTTCGGGGTAATCAACATCAACAAGATAGAGACCTTCCGCTTTGGCTGTGGCTCCCGCAAGCCTTCTGTCTTTTGCTTCTAGCAACCATTGAATCCATTCCGGATTTTGATTGCCACGCCCAACTTCAATCAAGCTTCCGGTGATATTTCTCACCATGTGATGGACAAAAGCATTTGCCTTAATGTCTATGACAACGTAATGACCATGTCTGCTCACATTTAAATGCATGATATTTCGCCAAGGACTGCGAGACTGGCACTGCACCGCACGAAAAGAAGTAAAATCGTTCTCGCCAAGCAAGAACTGACCGGCTAAATGCATCTTCTTTTCGTCCAATTCGCCATGATAATGGCTAATGCCTGAAGATAAAATTCCAGGACGATAAGCGTGGTTGTAGATCACATAACGATAGCGCCTAGCTGTTGCAGTGAAACGAGCGTGAAACTCTTCGGGAACCTCTTTTGCCCAACGAACTGCGATATCTTTTGGCATATTGGCATTGACTCCCATGGTCCATGCCGCCATCTTCCGCACTGAGGTCGTGTCAAAATGGACCACCTGCCCTGTGCCATGAACTCCCGCATCAGTTCTTCCGGCACACTGGACTTCTACAGGGTGATTTGCCACGATGGAAAGTGACTTTTCCAATTTTTCTTGAACGCTGGTTACGTCTCTTTGACGTTGCCAACCATAGTATTTTGCACCATCGTACTCGATGCCTAACGCTATTCGCATAATCGTTTACTTCTCTGTCTTACGGGGCCGGAGAGTATATACCCAAACAACCTCATGGTGCTAGGCTCTCCAAGCCATCAAAGCTGAACACAAGGATCACCCAATCAATAAAAAAACAGGCAACCATTGGCTGCCTGTTTGAATTGTTCTACACGCTATTATTCATTAAGTTTGTCGATGAGAGATTTTGCTTCTCGTCGTACTTCATCGTCACCATAAACGATGGCTTCTTCCAGCAATTTAATCGCGCCTTCATTATCGTTCATTTCAACGTAAATCTTGGCTAAATCTAATTTGCCCGCAGCCTCACTGTTATCGTCGACATCATAAGGTTCAACCTCACCAAGCACATCTGGGAATTCATCTAGCCCGACACTTAACTCCAAAGCTTCGGCATCTGGATCTGGTTTTTCGCCAGATTCGGCTTCTTCTTTCTCTACCTGTGCCATAAGTTCATCTACGCTCATGAACTTCTGATCCGCTTCTTTTTCACTTTCACTCGAAAGATCCGGTTGATTTTCCCAGTCTTCTTCCCGAACTTCAGGGTCTTGCAATGCTTCTGCTGTTCCCCAAACGTCCTTTTCTTCCTCAGGAACATCTTCTGAAATAGAAGCTTGCTGCTCTGGAGTGAGATTGAAACCATTCCAGTCTTCACCCGTATCCAGCATGGCATCTATATCCATACCGGCACTATCAACCACTTTACTGTCTAATGGCTGATCAAACGTTTCAACCAAGTCACCTTCTGGCTCACTCAATAGCGTCGCCATTGTTGCTGACTCGTCAAATTGAGTTAAGTCTTCGCCGGCAAGTGGTGTACCACTGTCGTCGGATGATGAAAGATCAAATGCATCTTGGAGCGCAGCAGCTTCATCGTATTCACCGAGATCAGAGTCATCTAACTCAATCGAATCTTCAGAAACAGGTTCAGGCTCCAACGAATCGAGAGGGTCAAGCTCTTCTTCCATCGCATCAAATGCTGCTGACTCATCAAACTCACCCAGCTCTTCATCACTTAAAGAAACATTTTCTTCTCTAGCCGCTTCTTCAGCATCAATTTCTGCTGCGATATCGTCATCTACAGGGTTGAGAGCCTCTTGCAGTGATCGAACTTCATCAGGCTGTGTTTCCAAAACCGAGGATTCATCCAAATCTTCAGGCTCTGAGTCATCCAATTCAATCGAAGCGTCCGCGGGAGGAGCTACATCCAGCTGATTTTGAGAATTAGGCTCTTCTAACTCATGGTCGCTAACAGAAGCCTCTTCTATACGAGCGGCTTCTTCAGCTTCAATTTCTGCGGCAATATCATCGTCAACAGGATTGAGAGCTTCTTGTAAGGAGAGAGGTTCGTCCGTCAACGCTTCCATAGCCGCTGATTCGTCAAACTCCCCAAGATCCGCATCGTCCAGTTTTATCGAATCAGCATTGTCTACCGTGTCTCCAGCTATATCCGAAACATCTAAATCTTCTGGCAGTGGCGCTGGCTCACCAGTCATCGCATCCAATGCGGCAGATTCATCGAATTCACCTAAATCCGTATCGTCCAGCTCAATTGCGTCCGGCTCATCCAGCTCTTCAGCGATTTCACTTTCTACTGGCTCAATCGCTTCTGACTCAGATATTTCCGGCTCTGATGCTTCAGGCTCCGCGGTTTCTAATACTGGCTCGGCAGTATCCAAATCTTCTGGCAATGGCGCTGGCTCATCTGACATCGCATCCAATGCGGCAGACTCATCGAATTCACCTAAATCCTTATCGTCCAGTTCAATTGCGTCCGGCTCTTCAGCGACTTCGCTTTCTGCCAGTTCAATCGCTTCTGGCTCAGAAATTTCTGACTCCGAAGCTTCAACCTCTGCAACGTCAGGCTCCGCGGTTTCTAATACTGGCTCGGCTGCATCCAAACCTTCCGGCAGTGGCGCTGGCTCATCTGCCATCGCATCCAATGCGGCAGATTCGTCGAATTCACCTAAATCCGCATCGTCCAGTTCAATGGCGTCAGGCTCATCCAGCTCTTCAGCGACTTCGCTTTCTACTGGTTCCGCCGCTTCCGGCTCAGAGGCTTCTGGCTCCACAGATTCGAGAGCTTCGACTTCAGGTGCTGGCTCGGCTGCATCCAAATCTTCCGGCAGTGGCGCTGGCTCATCTGAAATTGCGTCCAGTGCGGCAGATTCGTCGAACTCACCTAATTCTGCATCGTCCAGTTCAATGGCGTCAGGCTCATCCAGCTCTTCAGCGACTTCGCTTTCTACTGATTCCGCCGCTTCCGGCTCAGAGGCTTCTGGCACTGGTTCGACAGATTCGAGATCTGCAACTTCAGGTTCCGCTGCTTCTAGTACTGGCTCGGCTGCATCCAAGTCTTCTGGCAGTGGCGCTGGCTCATCGGCCATTGCGTCCAGTGCGGCAGATTCGTCGAACTCACCTAAGTCGGTATCCTCTAATTCATTTAAACCAAGATCATCTGTTGGTTCTGGCGTATCTGACAATTCTTCAAGACCACTAAGGTCAGAATCATCAAAATCCCAGTCTTCATTTTGTGGTGTACCGAACTCATTTGGCACGGACTTAGGCATATCGAGCTCTGGCTCTGGCTCTGG
>NZ_BFAQ01000031.1 GCF_002933855.1 Vibrio penaeicida | reverse complement strand
AGGTAATATCATAACCCAATGATATGTAGACGCTTATTCCATAATCAAATATTTATTTAATCTATTTTCTGTTTAGTCTTTCATTCTTTGCTACTTTAGATAATAGAAAAATAAAAAATGCGGCTTTATCTTTTATGGAGAAAAGACAATGGGTTTGGACAATATTTCTATTTCTAAAAAACTATCAATATCACCAGCCGTTCTGATCGCCATCTTGATCGCTGTTGCAGTGGTAAGCTCGAATTTGCTAAATGGATTGTCACAAGATATGAATAAAATTTCTTTTGATTTAGCACCAGATACTGAGCTAGCAGCAGAAGTTACAGATAGTGTTTATGGACTGCGATTAACCGTTAAGAACTTTATTAAGACGGGGAAACCTGAGTTCGTTGAAAAATTCAACAAGCAGGGGGCTCTATGGACTGAAGATATGACTCGCTCATACAAGGAGATTCAAAATCCTGAACGAGTGAAAATGTTGAAATCGATTGATGAGATGAAAGCAACTTACATGTCTACCTTTACTGGAACGGTTGTCTCAAACATGAACAGCCGCAACGAATTGGTGAATGGGACATTAAATGCGAATGGTCCGCAAATCGAACGCAAGTTAACACAAGTTATGGACTCAGCAAAACGCGATGGGGATGTCGTTGCGGCATACCATGCAGGTAGAGCGATACGTGCACTTTTACTTTCACGCCTTTACGTATCGAAGTTTTTGGTAGAAAACCAACCAGCTCAAGTTGAACGCTTTAATAAAGAGTTCAATGCATCCGAAAAAGAAATTGATACTCTACTGGGTACATTAGAAAACCCAGAAAGACGTCAATTAACGACTGAAGCAAAACAGTTGCTCAATCAATATGAAATAGCTGCAAACAGTGTTGTAACCATGATTTACGACCGAAATGCAGGTATCAAAACATTGGATACCGTGGGCCCTAAAATCGCTACGGCGATTGCGGAGTTACGTGCATCAATCAGTGCGTCAATGCGTGAAGCTGCTAATAATGCTAAAGCGAATACTGAAACGTCTACCTCATTCCTATTTATGATTGTGGGTATTGCGATTATCGTTGGTATCTTTGTTTCCTTCTTTGTCACAAAAGCCATCACGAGTAAAATCCAGTCTACTAATGATGTGTTAAGTGATATTGCCCAAGGTGAGGGTGACCTGACCATTCGCATCCCAGTTGCTGGTACCGATGAACTTGCTAAGCTGGCGACAAATTACAATACCTTCGCAGAGAAACTTCAGAAGACAGTGGGTCAATTAAATACTGCGTCTTCTAGCATGCTCTCTTCAGCACAGGAACTTACGGTTAAAGCCAGCGGCACTCAACAAGAAGTTCGCGAGCAGCAATCTCAGGCGCAACTTGCAGCTTCTGCAATGACTGAAATGTCTGCCAGTGCGCAAGAAGTGAGTAACAGTGCACTGCAAGCTGCTGAATTGTCTCAATCGACAGCCGATGCGGCAACACAAGGTACTCAAGTTGTTGTGAACGCAGCAACCGCCATGCAAAGCTTGTCTCAGCAAATATCTGATGCCAGTGACACGGTAGAGCAAGTTCGCTCTGACAGTGAACAAATTGGTACGGTACTGGATGTTATTCGAAGTATCGCAGAACAAACTAACTTATTGGCATTGAACGCGGCGATTGAGGCAGCACGTGCCGGTGAACAAGGGCGTGGGTTTGCGGTCGTAGCTGATGAAGTTCGCTCATTGGCTTCGAGAACTCAGGAATCAACAGAGGAAATTCAAAATATCATCGTTAGCTTGCAGCAGCGCTCAGAAAGCGCTAGCCAAGCAATGACGAAGAGCCGTTCTAACGCTGAAGAAACCGCAGCACAAGTGCAGTCAGCCGAAGAAGCGTTAACGTCAATTGATGGATTTATTGCTCAAATCAACGACTCGATTGGATTGATTTCAAGTGCGGCGGGTCAACAGGCAACTGCAGCGGATGAAGTTGCCATCAACGTGAATACCATGTCCGATATCTCAGACAAAACAATGTCTCAATCTATTGAGACTACTGAGTCTGCTGAAAGCTTGAACCAAGTCGGTAACCAAGTGAGCAAGATACTCGGTCAGTTCCGAGTATAATGGAAATAGAGTAGTTCTCCATAATCGAACTCTCTACAAAGTAGCTGTGTTCGTATATAAACAAGAGCGAGACCGTTTACACGGCTCGCTCTTTTTTATGGTTACGTTACAATTATGGTTACGATATTAGTTTTAGCCCGTAAAGCAGACAAGGCGCGCAGCTAAGAGGACGTATAATTATTGAAGCTTATAAAACACCGTCGATAACGGTGGAATGCTTAACAATAAAGAGTCATCTAAACCTTCGCTAACAACACGTTCAGTTTCTGCCGACTCATAAACTTTAAAGCCACTGCCGCTGTAACCAACATCATCCGTATTCAAAAGCAGCGTGTACGTTCCGCGGTTTGGCACACCTAATCGGAAACGTTCATGAGGCACAGGTGTAAAATTACTGATTATGAGTATACGATCACCATTCTCAGCAATACGCTCGTGAGCCAATACACTCGCTTCTTTCGCATCTTGCAAGCGCCACTCAAACCCATTCGGGTGACTGTCTTGATCGTGTAATGCTTTTTCATTGCGATACAGGAAATTTAAATCACGTGTGAGATCTCGAACGCCTTGATGGCGCTCAAAATCAAGTAAAAACCACTGCAATTGATCATCGTGATTCCACTCCGCGGTCTGACCAAACTCCGCGCCCATAAAGTTCAACTTCTTACCCGGTTGAGCATACATGTACCCCATGTAAGCTCTCAGGTTAGCGGTTTGCTGCCATTCATCACCGGGCATCTTGTTATGGATTGAACCTTTGCCATAAACCACTTCATCATGAGAAAGCGACAATACATAGTTCTCACTGTGCGCGTACACAAGTGGGAAGGTGATGGTATCGTGATGGAATTTTCGATGGACGGGATCTTCTTTTATATAAGAAAGGCTGTCGTGCATCCAACCCATATTCCATTTAAACCCAAAGCCAAGCCCTCCCATAAAGGTTGGCGCAGATACACCAGGAAATGCCGTTGACTCTTCAGCGATGGTCATCGCGTTCGGGAAGTGGCGGTAGACTTCTTCATTCATCCATTTAAGAGTAGCAATAGCTTCGTAGTTCTCGTTTCCTCCATCAATGTTTGGCACCCATTGATCGTGGCTGCGAGAGTAATCTAAGTAGATCATTGAAGCGACGGCATCCACTCGAATTCCATCAATGTGAAACTGTTCAAACCAATACAGAGCATTCGAAACTAAGAAGCGTCGTACATGCTCTTGCCCCATATCATAGATAAATGAGTTCCAATCCTGGTGCCAACCTCGGCGTGGATCGGGGTCGTGGAAAAGTGGCGTACCATCAAAGTTTGCCAACCCATGGTCGTCCGATGGGAAGTGCGCAGGCACCCAATCGAGTATCACGCCAATTTCCGCCTGATGGCACTGATCAACAAAATACTTAAAGTCATCTGGCGATCCAAAACGACTCGTCGGCGCAAACAAGCCAACAGGTTGATAACCCCAAGAACCGTAAAATGGGTGTTCTGAAACGGGCATCAATTCAACATGGGTGTACCCCAAGTCTTTAAGATAGGGTATGAGTTGCTCGGCTAATTCTCGGTAATTGAGGAAATCACCGTATTCATTGCGTTTCCACGACCCGGCATGCAGCTCGTAAAAAGAAAGAGCTTCTTTGCGCTTTTCTGTTACTGGTCGCTCTTGCCATGCGCCGTCTGCCCAGTCGTATCGCTGGTGATTGTACGTCAGTGAAGCAAACGAAGGATGTTGTTCTGAATGAAATCCCCATGGATCGGCTTTGTGGGGTAAACCTTCACCGTCTGGCCCTTTCATTTCAAACTTGTATTGAGTGCCTTCCGGTAGATCGGGAACAAACAATCCCCAAATTCCATAATCCAATTTTTGCAATGGGTTTCTACGCCCATCCCAATGGTTAAATGCCCCAATAATACTGACCGCTGAAGCATGTGGGGCATACACTAAAAATCGCGTACCACTCACCTTTTTACTACCACGGTTCATGGTAACGAATTGCGCTCCCATCTGTTGGTACATTTGCTTGGGGGTGTGCAAGTCATCGTATTCGGCGTAGAGCCCATGATATTGGTACGGGTCATCAACAATCTGCTCTGTGCCCGACCAATCGATAGCCAAGCGGTAATGAATGTGTGTTAAATCTAGATCACCTTTTAGAATGAATCCGCTCGCTTCTTCTCTTTCGAGATCGAGGCGAGTATTGTCGTCTAATACCAACTGAACATTGTCTGCACCCGGAATCCAGATTCTTAACGCAATACCATTTTCTTGACTATATGGACCAAGAAAAGAAAATGGATCGGAAAATGCAGCTTGAGAAAGTTGGGCATAGGCGCGTTTAGGTTGTCTTTTTTTATTCAATGCCTTGTCCCCTAAGAACGTTGTTAGCTAATTAATAATTATTGAAATATTTGAGGTTTGATCTGCATAAGCAGAATCCGAGCCCTGCATTGGTTAACCTTAAACCAATGCAGGTTTTATAAATGAGAGTGTGATAGAAAGTGGCAGATTATTAGATAAAAACATTATCCAACAAAGGGTTAACCAATAGGCAATTCTATCTTCAACTTAGTTTATCATCTCAATGTTAAAATGAAATCACTTGCATAAAAGGATTAAGCTCGACTTTTCCTAAGCGCTGTTAGTTGCTCGGCTAGGCTGTGAATATTGTCGTTCGAGAAAATGTTATCCAAATTAACTGAAAGCTTTCGGCGCCAGTTGGGGTATTCATCAACAGTACCAGGAATGTTGACTGGGTTATCCATCTCTAGCCAATCTTCTAGTTGCACGCTAAACAACGCGCTGTTGCCAGCAGCTAAATGCAACTGAAGTGCTTCACTTAAATGTCTATCCATTGGAACGGTTGCAGCATCCCGACCGATGCCTTCTGGTAGATACCCATGCCAAGAAACGCTGTTCAGGATCTCTTGCTTGCTTCTTAATCTGTCGTCAAACAGCTTATTTAACTGATCTTCATCCGGATACAGCCCCAGTTCTTGCCCGAGCTTTAAGTCGTCACAATGCCAAAAGCCTTTCAAGGTCGGCATATCGTGCGTACAAAGGGCCGACATAGACTGCTGAGAATAATGCTCTGGAGAGTAATAGCCACCATCTTCGGCAACTTCAAAAAAGAACACTTTGTAGGAATGAATACCAGCGTCGGAAAGTAATTCGACAATTTCATCCGGTACTGTACCCAAGTCTTCACCAATTACCGAACATTTGTGACGATGGCTTTCAAGTGCCAGTAATGCAAGTAGCTCTTTTACTGGATAGTAAATGTAAGCACCTTCAGACGCACTCTTGCCCTTTGGCACCCACCAAAGACGAAGTAAACCTAAGACGTGATCAATTCGCAATGCTCCGCAGTGATTCATGTTCGCTCGAATCAAATCGATAAATGGCTTGTATGACCTTGCTTGCAGTTCTTGAGGATTGAGTGGTGGTAAACCCCAGTTTTGGCCAAGTGGCCCTAGAATATCTGGT
The DNA here is from genome assembly GCF_002933855.1 of Vibrio penaeicida. Taxonomy (GTDB): domain Bacteria; phylum Pseudomonadota; class Gammaproteobacteria; order Enterobacterales; family Vibrionaceae; genus Vibrio; species Vibrio penaeicida_A. Next base: position 156,909 of record NZ_BFAQ01000031.1, on the reverse strand, counting down.
GGCGCACCAATGCTCACATCCTGACATAGTTCTCCAGTATCCGCCCATGTTTCCGAGCCGGCATCCGAAACCCCAACCGCTAGATCTCTGTACAATCCTATCTGCATGCCTTTTTCTTCGGCCAATAGCTGAGCTTCTTGGATCTGACCATCCGCAATCCATTGCAAATACAGGTATAGCTGAATGGCATCTTCCTCATCGACAATAAACTTGCGCACCGATGGGCTATGATATTTTTGGTACTTTTCAGGGAATACCGGCCAGCCCCAAATGTCGTCATATTGCTCGCGCAGGTGGGCATGTAATGCATCGAATGTCGCTTGTTGCAGCAAGCTTTGCCCGCCATTGTCAACGAACTGCATGAACTCCGATGCTCTATCAGTGTTGTTGTCTAAATGGCGACGTTTGAATTCTTGGTAGAGTGTCGGGAGTACACTCATTTTCAGAGCAGAGACTTCACTGTAGTTCACCCAATGGGATTCTCGAGCTTGGTCTAAACGCTGTTGAAACTCTGAACTGCCCACGCGAGCCTGTGCTTCACTGCTCAGTGCAAATTCAGGGACGGAACTTACATCGATATACAGTATATTTAACCAACGACGAGATGAGGGGCTGTAAGGGCTTGCGCCTTCTGGATTCGCAGGAAATAAAGAATGAATTGGATTGAGCCCAATGAAGTCCCCTCCCCTTTCTGCTACTTCTCCAACAAGTTGCTTTAAGTCTCCAAAGTCACCTATACCCCAGTTATGAGATGTGCGCAGTGTGTATAACTGAATACTTGGTCCCCACATTTTTTCATCGCACAACAGGGGTTCTTGTTTGTAGCAACTTTTTGGGGCGATTACTAACGTCATTTCATAAGGCGCTTTTCGACGCTTACGCGTTAATGTGAGCTTGTGGTACCCCCAAGGAAGGTTATTAGGCAATGAAAACGTAAGTGGTCCACCAGCTTTGCGGCGATCGCTCACTATCTGAGATTGTAAGTACCCTTCAAGTACATCCCCTTCTTCAGTCTCTAAACGCCAACTGAATTCGCTTTCACGTGCGCTCGCCCCAAGGTACAAGTCTACATTCACATCTTCATCATCCGTCAGCACCAGAATAGACTGTAAAACGGGCTTCTTGTGCTTCTTCTCAGCAGATTTGAGCAGGGCTTTATCATTCGAAACGTCGTAACCTAGCGACGACAGTAAATACTCGACAGTTACGGTGGAGACATCCGTTTCATCTCCCATTGCATTAATGTAGTGGTCCGAAATGTTTGCCATAGAAGCGACGCGTTTTATTGCTTCCGGTGTGGTCTTACTTACTTCTTTCATATCGATCTCCGAAGGTCGACGTTATCTACCTTCCTGTATTTCTGCAGCAAAAGCAGGGGATTGCCTTAACCAACTCACCCACTTTTGCTATCAGAACTAGCCAACTGAGCCCTTATTCTCGATCTAAGGGCGTTTTACGTATTACTGACGCTTAACCGCTTTCAGTTTCCAAATATTGTTCACGTAGTCGCGGATGCTTCTATCTGAGCTAAATTTGCCAACCAAAGCAGTATTGATAATGGCTTTTCTCGCCCAGCCTTGTTGGTCTCTGTACTGAGTATCCATATCTTCATGTGCTTTAACATAAGACGCAAAATCAGCCAGAACCAGATATGGGTCTCCCCCATCTAACAAGCTCTCGTAGGTAGCGGCTAAGCGGCCAGGTTCACCTGGTGTGAATTCTTCACCAAGAAGAAGATCGAGCGATGCTTTCAGTAGGTGATCGGCATGGTAATAGTCATACGGGTTATAGCCTTTCTCTCGTAAGGCCGTCACTTCATCCACTTCTAGACCGAAGATGTAAATGTTGTCGTCTCCGACTTCTTCTCGAATCTCGACGTTTGCACCATCCATGGTTCCAATAGTCAGAGCGCCATTGAGCGCGAGTTTCATGTTACCTGTACCGGATGCTTCTTTGCCTGCCGTAGAGATTTGCTCTGATACATCCGCAGCAGGAATAATGATTTCAGCCATACTGACGCGATAATCAGGCATGAACACGATTTTCAGTTTGTGATTAACGCGCTCATCGCTGTTGATTTTCTCTGCCACTTTGTTGATGGCATAAATGATTTCTTTAGCCAAGTGGTAACCTGGCGCAGCTTTAGCTGCAAAGAAAACGACACGAGGAACCATATCAAATGAAGGTTCGTTAAGTAGCCTGTGATACAGAGATAGAATGTGAAGCAAGTTTAGATGCTGACGTTTATATTCATGCAAGCGTTTGATTTGGACATCAAATATGGCATTGGTATCTAACTCAATATCCATGTTGTCTTTGACCCAATTTGCCAAGCGCTGCTTATTCCCTTGTTTCACACGCATGAAATCGGCTTGGAACTCGGTATCTGTCGAAAACGATTCGATTTTTCTCAGTTCATCTAAGTTCGCTATCCAATCCTCACCTATCTTGCTGGTAATGAGGTCAGAAAGTTCTGGATTACAAAACTTCAACCAACGTCTTGGGGTTACACCATTGGTTACGTTCTGCAATCGTTTAGGGAACATTTCATTAAATTCCGGGAACAGATCTTTCTTAACCAAAGCAGAGTGAAGTGCAGCTACTCCGTTAACAGCATAGGCTCCAACAACGCACAAATTCGCCATTCGCACCATTCGGTGTGTCCCTTCTTCAATGATGGAAAGCTTGCGCATTTTGTCGACATCACCTGGCCATTTCTCTTTCACTTCAAGAAGGAATAAGTGGTTGATTTGGTAAATGATCTCCATATGACGAGGAAGTAAACGCTGAAGCAATGCTTCGCTCCACGTTTCGAGTGCTTCTGGTAGTAACGTATGATTGGTGTAAGCAAAGGTGCTAGAGCATATCTGCCACGCTGCATCCCATTCGTAATTGTGTTCATCGATCAGAATACGCATCAGTTCAGGGATAGCGACGGTAGGGTGCGTATCGTTCAGCTGAATCGTTTCGTATTCTGGGAGTTTTTCCAGCGCGTGACCATTTTCTGTATGACGACGTAAAATATCCGCCATTGAACAACGTACATGAAAGTATTGCTGCATTAAGCGCAGCGTTTTTCCTTTTTCGTGGTTGTCATTCGGGTACAGCACTTTTGTTACGTTACCTGCATCAATTAGAGCATGCTGTGCTTCGAAATAATCACCGTTGTTAAAACTTGCTAAGCTGAATGGCGCAATGGCGCGGCATTCCCATAGCCTCAGTGGGTAAACGGTTCGACTTTGATAGCCCACAATTGGCATATCCCACGGCATTCCTTGAACAAACATGCCCGGTTTCCAGCGGCGTTTTTCTACTCCGGCATCATTCAGGTAGGTCTCGACAAACCCGTAGAACCCAGCTTGCTGAGCAAACTCTGGTCTTGCGATTTCCCACGGATAGCCTTCAACACCCGCCCACGCATCTGGCGCTTCTTTTTGATGGCATTCTTCAAATGATTGGCGAAACAATCCATATTCGTAATGAAGACCGTAGCCAACGGTTGGGTACTGTTGGGCAGCGCAAGAGTCCATAAAACACGCTGCCAAACGCCCTAAACCACCATTTCCTAAAGCTGGATCTCGTTCTTCTTCGAGAATATCCGTTAGGTTCTGACCTAATTCCTTTACGGCTTCATCGACAGATTCATACAACCCCATACTAATTAAGTTGTTGCCTGTTAATCGACCAATAAGGAATTCAAGGGATAGATAGTTAACGCTTTTGGCGTTTTTGATATTTGGATCGTTTTCGGTTTCAAGCAAGTCGAAGGTTGTAAGCTCAGCCAACGCACGACCTGTTGCTAAGTACCAAGCTCTTTCAGACGCGTTTTCAACGGTAGTTGCATAAGTTGCTGCCAAATGTTTTTTTACGGACTGTTTGAACTCTTCTTTATTAAAATTCTTTTGTTTTTCTATATTTGATTGCTTATTAGGCTTCATTTGGAATTCTCATTGTTGGTTCTCCATAACCCCAAACCACCTTATGCGATAGACTACCAAACGCAGTTGACTCTTATTAGGCAAGCCATTAACGGACGAAAACTCAGCACAAAAAGCATACTTGGGACGATAGCCAAGCGGTGAATAAGCTTTGAGAAACAAACCAGTAATATCGATTCTGGTGTTAATGCTCACAGCAAACATCGTTTTGAGTTGCACCTAACTGAACAAGTACAGCCATCGAACAAAAACCGCTTGGGTAGCATGTCTATGTTCCGCGTAATAAAGGATGAAAACATCATCCTGATTAGGGGATGAGAAGGAGGAGGAAAGAGGGCGTAGGGTTGAGAAATGCGTCAACATGGTGAGCTATCACTCAAATGTCGCACAGCATAAACGCCTAAGGTGATCAAATTCATATTTTTTTTGCAACACGAGTAATCGGGTCGGAAATACAATGACGATATTTGGGTTTTAAGCCCAGTGATGCTCGTTACTGCACCAAAAATGGGCACGACAATTTGTTAATACGTGCCTTAAATTCGTGTTTTCTTAACCTAATTTCTATTCTGACTCATAAATCAATGTGATATAAATCACACTTTTAGGGCGTAGGCGTACCCATTATTAGCCACAGATCCGGATTTAAGAGATCGATCAATGTAGGTGAGAACGGCTCCTCGTAGTATCCAATCTAGAATTCACCAATAACTAGAAGTATAACCATGTGGATCCCTTCTAAGCTCACTCGTCCTAAACGCTTGCACAACGCTATTCTCCGACCAAGAGTGTTAGAGCTCCTCAAACAAGCGCCCTTCTGCAAACTGATTTTGTTTCGTTCACCTGCTGGATATGGAAAAACTACCATGGCTGCGCAATGGCTAACTGAGCAGCCTAATGTTGGGTGGTTCAGTATTGACGATACGGACAACGAAACTTTCCGGTTTGTTAACTACTTTTTGCGAGCGCTTAATAACGCGACAGGTAACGCCTGTAAGAAGTCTCTTGCTCTGGCTGAAAAAAGACAGTTTTCTTCGCTCAAATCTTTATTCAGCGAACTCTTTTCTGAAATAAGCCAAATCACCGATACTTGCTATTTAGTACTGGATGATTATCACTGCATCATCAATGAAGAGATTCACGACGGGCTACGATTTTTCTTAAAACATTTACCTGAAAACATCACTTTAGTTGTCACTAGCCGTGCTCTTCCCCCTTTAGGCGCTGCCAACTTACGAGTTCGCGATTTGATGATCGAAGTCGATAACGAGTCGCTGGCATTTGATAAAGACGAAACCACACGTTTTTTTAACCTAAGAGTCACCGACGGTATTGATGATTCTACCGCGGACATGCTTTGCCAATACGTAGAAGGTTGGCCTTCCGCGCTTCAGCTATTTGCTTTACAGGCACAGCATCAAAAAAGGACGTTAATCCAATCCGCAGCAACCATATCGGATTTCAATCATAGCCATCTTTGGGATTACCTCGTTGAAGAGGTGTTCGACTTGTTAGATTCAGAAACAAGGCATTTTTTAATGCAATGTTCGGTATTCGATATGTTTAACGACGCACTCGCGGTTCAAGTAACAGGCAGGGATGACTCGTTAAGCATGATAGAAAACCTCAACCGATTTGGTTTGTTTATTTATCCATTAGAAGGTGAACAAAACTGGTATCGCTTCCACAATTTGTTTGGTGAATTTTTGGCGCATGAAAGACAAACTCACCTACCTAATCAAGACACCTCCCTTCATCACGCGGCAGCAAAAGCATGGCTGCATCACAAGAACTCAGATCAAGCGCTTAATCACGCCTTAAAATCGAAAGACGCTGATCTTGTGATTCATATTTTAAATGAGCACGGGTGGGCGATGTTCAACAAAGGAGAACTCGCATTATTGGAGCGTGCATTGGAGTTTTTACCTATCGACCAGCGATTCAGTCAACCAAGTTTGGCACTGTTACGGGCGTGGATAGCTCAAAGTCAGCACCAATACGACAGAGTGGGAGCATTACTGGATGAAGCAGGTAAGCAACTTGCCCTCAAAGAGTTAGAGCTGACCAATAACGACCAAGGGCAAGTAAACGCCTTATTGGCACAGGTCGCTATTAATCAAAATGAACCAGAACGTGCACAACAATTGGCAGAGCTTGCACTTAGCCAGCTCAACCCAACAACTTATCGGAGCCGTATTGTTGCTACGTCGGTCATGGGAGAAGTCAACCATGTTTTGGGTCATTTGGATCGTGCTCTGCCTTTGATGCAGCAAACAGAAAAACTGGCGCGCCAATACCAAATTGTCCCTCAAGCACTTTGGGCACTGTTGCAACAAAGCGAGATTCTGATTGCACAAGGGCTTGTACAATCAGCATACGAGGTTCAAGACAAAGCATTCCGGTTGGTGCAAGAACAGCACTTAAACCAACTTCCTCTCCATGAATTTCTGCTTCGTATTCGCGCTCAAGTACTTTGGGGATGGAACAAACTGGACGAAGCAGAAGATTGCGCATTCCGTGGTCTAGATGTTCTTGGAAAGCACGATCAAAGCAACCATCTATTTGGCTACTCTATGCTGGCTCGTATTGCCATCGGTCGTGGGGAATTGGATAAAGCTGCACGCTATGTTGAACAAATTCAGCACCTAATACAACATTCGGACTATCACATAGATTGGAGTGCCAACGCATCACTTTCACTGCTGCTGTACTGGCAAGCTAAGGGGATGCCGTCAGAAATTGAACATTGGTTAGGCACGGTTCAACGCCCCACAGCTGCGCGAAATCACTTTAGCCAACTCCAATGGCGAAACATTTGCCGTGCTTATCTCAGTTTAAATATGGTGGAGCAAGCCAAAGAAACCATGGCATTTTTGCAAAATGAAGCCATAAGTGCCTGTTTGGTCACCGATCAGAATAGAAACCTTGTATTGGAAGCCAATATTCATATCTTGATGGATGAACAAGAAAAAGCGGAAGATGCACTGGAAAAAGCAATGAAGTTAACCTTGCAAACAGGCTTTATAGGTTATTACTTAGCTGATGGAGAACGATTGCTTCCCCCCTTGAAAAGCTTGTTTGCTAAAGCCAGCGTAGGGGATATTGAAAAGCATCGTATTCAACAACTGATCAAAGAGATAAGCAACAAACATCGAAATCGCTCAGTCCATTTTGATGAACAACTGATCGAGAAATTGGTCAATCACCCTGACGTACCTGAATTGGTCAAAACCAGCCCGTTAACTCAAAGAGAATGGCAGGTTTTAGGGTTAATCTATGCTGGGTTAAGTAACGAGCAGATCTCTCATGAGCTGGATGTTGCAGGCACTACCATCAAGACTCACATTCGTAACCTGTATCAAAAATTGGCTATTGCAAATAGAAAGGAAGCAGTGGAAACTGCCGAAAACCTTCTTCACCTAATGGGTTACGTTTAGCGCGTACAGCGAGAGACCAACAGACATGGAGGTCTGATGTTAATCGAATGGCACCCCAATCGACTCTGGTACTGGGATACCACAATCCGTCACTTCGGCATAACCAACATACATAGAATGTTTGTGTTAAAAAGAGATGACGGGATGTTGATCGTAATCAACCCCGTTGAGTTAACCACTCAGTTGCAACTGTCCCTTTCTGGGATTGGCATGGTAGGTCAGGTAATAGTGTCATCACCAAGCTACCATTATGCGCTGTCGGAATGGTGGTTGGCATATTCGGACGCGTACTTTCTAGCGACTCCAACCGTCATTCAAACACGGTCTGATCTCAATTTCGACGACGCACTCTCTTCATCAACGCATCCTTTTCTTAAAGGAGAAGTATTTCAAGCGTCTATACTCGGTTCTGACCAGCCTAGGAAAGTTTTGTTCTGTGACCCAGTCAGCCGCACCCTTTTGCTACCTGACTTATTGGTTATGTCTCAACCACACCTACCCTTAAGCCAGCGGCTCTACGCGGTTCTAAATGGCGCATCTTACGTGATGAGCTTACCAATATGGAATAGAGTACAAATTAACAAGACCTCTTTATTGAGAGCCTCAGTACAAGAGGTATTAACTTGGCCAGCGGACAACATATTGTCGAGCACAGGTATAATGAAGAAAGGAGACGCGAAAGAAGCTATTTACAACGCCTACCGCTGGGCATTTAAGAATCTCTAATTTCCTATAATCCACTCGTATTTATAAGCCTCAAAGAAACCTCTTCTAGAATATAGATTTGTGATCAAAATCTAATTGTCATATTTGGCTCTTTTGAGCTATAAAACACATTTTCACTCCATATTTTGCATTTTGCAAATCCCATTTTGCAAATAGATGCAAAATGTAAAACAAAACGCATATAATATTGATTGAATTGTCAGGCGTTGCACGTGTTTTATTGACCATTCTCACATAAAGGCGGCGCAATAACCCTATTGAACACACAAGATTAATATCCTTAATTTACAACAACTTATATTAGGAAAGGTAAACAACAGGTAAAAAAATAGCCAACCGCAAAAGGCGATTGGCTTATATTTTTTGTGAACAAATCGGGTTCACTAACAACGTCAGTTGGCTAGGTGACCCTCGGCTTTAATAAGGGTCACTAGTAATAATGCAATGGGTGTGCCAACTTTCATTATTATTTTCAAATACGCTCAAATCATAGAAAAAAGAAATGCATAGCGGGTACAAAATAATGGTCATAATTCTACGTTAGAAACGCTGACCAGACCTAACACGACTGGGTTAGCTGAGTCTGTACAAGTTGTCACTTTCATTCAAAAGCATTCTATATCATAATCGCCCCACCTTTTATCGAAGAAAATGAACGACTTTAATGAATCTTTTGAAAACCTTTTTTAAAGGTATTGCAATGGGCGCGGCTGATGTCGTACCTGGTGTGTCTGGCGGCACCATCGCCTTCATCACGGGAATTTACGACACATTGTTAGAAAGTATCCGTCGTGTTAACCCATCTATTATAGGCATATGGCGAAAAGAAGGCTTTAAGGCTGCCTTTGAACACATTAACGGCTTGTTTCTTATTACTCTGTTCAGTGGGATCATCTTAAGCATTCTCACTTTAGCGAAATTAATTTCGTGGTTGCTGGTTACCCACCCTATTCCACTTTGGTCGTTCTTTTTTGGTCTGATTCTTATTTCCGTTGTCCATGTTCTTAAGCAAGTCGAAAAGAAGAATGTCGTAACAGGTCTATTTTTACTATTAGGCGTCGCGTTTGCTTACACCATCACCGTGTTAAGCCCGTTGCAGATGGCTGATACAAGCTTGAATATTTTCATCGCGGGTATGATTGCTATTTGTGCGATGATCCTTCCCGGTATCTCAGGAAGTTTTATTCTTCTTCTTTTAGGCATGTACGCGCCTATTCTAGCGGCAGCAAAAGGCTTACAAATTGATGTATTGATGCTCTTTATGCTTGGTTGTGTTGTAGGCATACTCAGCTTCTCGCATGTTCTATCGTGGCTTCTTAAGCGTTTCCGAGATTTAACGCTCACTTTCCTAACAGGTTTGATGCTTGGAACACTGCCCAAGATTTGGCCATGGAAAGAAACTATTTCATGGCGTACCAATTCAAAAGGCGAGCAGGTTCCTCTTGTACAGCACAACTTGTCGCCATTTGAATTTGAAACGGTAATTCAGCAGCCCTCTCAATTAACTCTTGCCATTATTATGATGGTCGCGGGAATTGGATTGGTTTGGGGATTGGAAAAGTTTGGTTCTCGTTCCGAGTAACCGCATCAGATAAACCCACACAGACCCTGTTCGAAAATGCAGCACAAAGGAGCCGATAAATAGGCTCCTTTGTCTTTGGGGATTCATCAACAATCTGCCATCAAACAACAGTCACACTCTGACGCAAAAACCGTTACGCATACTGCGCTATGTGCTAGCATTCCCATGTTTATAAATTAGTGATTTATCTTAGAAAATGTTGCAAAAATTATTACCTGTTACATTCATATTTTTAGCGCTTCTAGCGGGTTACTTTACCCCAAGTTTATTAGACGCAATGCAATCAGATACTCAAGCTGTCGATCTAGATGATTACTGCATGCTTTCGACCACGCCTTGCAAAAGTGGTGACACGACCATTGTGATGGAGCATGATTCAACACAACCTTTGGAACCTACTCGAGTATTCGTTGTTTGGCCAGAAAGCCAAGCTCAATCTTTGACGTTAGAAATGGAAGGATTGGAAATGGATATGGGGGTCGTGAAGTTTCGCCTCGAAGGTCAAGGAAACGGTCACTATGAAGGTGAACTCATGTTGCCAGTTTGCACCATAGATACGATGACTTGGTACGGACAACTGAGCGATGGACAAAAAGAAGTTCAAACGGCATTGAAAATGAGGACGATACATGAATAAGAATTGGGCTCTAGCACTTGTTGTGGCGTTCGCTCTTGGTATTTCGGTCAAGATGTATTTTGACCAACAAAATGCCTTACCTGTTGCTAGTGAAAATAGCAGCGCACCTGTGACTTTATTTGGTGCCGACAACGCACCGGTTAACTTGAACGATCTCGCCGACTCCAGAGTCCGAGTGGTCTATTTTGGTTTTACGCGTTGCCCAGACGTGTGCCCGACTTCTCTCGCTATGATGGCTGGGGCACTTAATCAGCTCGAAGATGAACAAAGAATGCAATTTCGCCCAATGTTCATATCACTTGATCCTGAGCGTGATGCGCCTGAACTCGCCAGCGAATATGCTGCCTATTTTCATAAAGATATCGAGGGACTGTCTGCGCCACTCGATACAACCAAGCCGCTTGCAAGTAAGTACGGTGTCATCTTCCGGAAAACGGAACTTGCTGACTCTGCCCTGCAATACACCTTGGACCACAGCTCTTACTTTTACTTTTTGAAGCCCGATGGAAGCTTAATTACTAAGGTTCCGCATGCGCTTTCACCGGCTCCGGTTTTAGCCGCGATGAAAGATATTCTTAAAACTCAAAATAACCAAGGATAACAACATGAAACGTAAAGCTCTTCTACTTGCCGCTCTAACATTAGCACCTATTGTTAGCGCAGCTCACCATGAATCAAAAGGTCTAATGATTCACGAGCCTTATGTACGTGCTACTCCACCAAATGCGCCAACCAGTGCTGCATTCATGCATATCATGAACAGTTCTGATAAAGATCGTGCGATTGTTTCAGCCACAACACCTGCCGCGGGTCGTGTGGAACTTCACACTGTGATTACTGAAGGTGAAGTAATGAAAATGCGTCAGGTCGATACGATCGAAATCCCAGCAAATGGCGACGTATCATTAAAGCCTGGCGGATTGCATATTATGCTTTTCGACCTGAAACAAGCACTGAAAGAAGGCGAATCTGTCGACATTAATTTAACGTTCGCAAACGGCGATAAAAAAACCGTGAAAGCGCCAATCAAAAAAGTCATGTCTGGAATGAAGCACAAGCATAACCACTAAGTTGCTCATTGACATTTATTGAGTATAATACCAGCGAAGAATCTAGCCTCTATTTTCAAATTGGATTCTTCGCAACTGGTCTGGCTGTATATAGCCATTCCTATCGAATAAACCGCCTATAAGGAGTCAACATGATTGTATTAAAAAACCGCCCGGCAAAAGAAATCGTTACTCGCTAGCAACCCAATTTTCTTACCAGCGAATCCCTTTCTATTGCCCGGTGTATCTAAACCGGGGTCTCGCGTCTAACCTGACGCACATCTAAATTATTTCGACCCCAATACGTTTTTTTGTATTGCGCATTTCTGTGCGCGTTGTCTGGGGAAGACAAATGAATTCTAGTTTCACTTTGCCACAACTTGGTTGGCAACCTTACTTTCAACAACAACTGACGTTAGAAGATTACGAACACCATCATATTGCACGTGTTTCAGCGCACCATCGCTCCCAATATGAGCTTTGGACCGAACAAGGCAAAATAGCCCTTCCTATCACCTCCAAACTGCCGGAGTTAACCGTTGGGGATTGGATATTGCTAGATGGAAATGGACGTTTCTCTCGTCACCTAGAACGCTCCACACTCATAACGCGCAAAGCTGCTGGCAGTAAGTTGCAAGAACAGCACATTGCCGCAAATTTGGATACGTTACTTATCGTCAGCTCATTGAATGACGACTTTAATCTCAGCCGAGTTGAGCGCTATCTAACCCTTGCGAAAGAGAGCAATATTCAAGCCGTAATTGTCTTAACAAAATCTGACCAGTGTGAAAACGCCGACGATTTTGTAGAGCAAGTGCAAGGGATAGATCCACTTCTACCTGTGATTAGCATCAATGGGTTGGATATCGACAGCGTCGCTCAGATTAAGCCGTGGTGTAAACCTGGAACAACGACGGGTGTTATTGGCTCTTCCGGCGTTGGTAAGTCCACTCTTATCAATACTCTGACTCAAAGTGAGTTACAAAAAACCGGAGGGATAAGAGAAGACGACGATAAGGGGCGCCATACCACCACATCTCGCTCAATGCACATTATCCCTGAAGGAGGGTTGATCTTAGACACTCCCGGAATGCGCGAGCTGCAACTCCCTGATTGCTCACAAGGAGTAAGCAGCACCTTCTCCGACATTGAAGCGCTGGCACTCGAATGTCGATTTGGAGACTGCCAACATGAGACTGAGCCAGGTTGTGCGGTTAAAAAAGCCATAGATGAAGGCAACTTAGAAGAGCGGCGTTTGAAAAACTATTTCAAGCTTTTGCGTGAACAAGCCCGAAATGGTGCAAGTCTCGCCGAGCAAAAGCAGAAATATAAATCTCTGACTAAGATGTATCGGGATGTTCAAAGCCACCGAAGGCACATGAAGTCATCTGATTAAGCGTCTATCTGGTAACTAAGTTAAAAAGTAATTAAGTTAAAGAGATGGTTTCAAGTTTCTTCATTGAAGAGCGTGCCTATGGTTCGTATTTGAGACCTCTCTTTTCATCGGGGCGAAGTGTAAGCACTTCAAATCCCGTCTCCGTCACTAAAACGGTATGCTCCCACTGGGCCGACAACTTTTTGTCTTTGGTCACGACCGTCCAACCATCCGATTTAAGCTTAGTTCTGTGCGTTCCCTGATTCACCATAGGTTCTATTGTAAACGTCATGCCCGCTTTGAGTTTTACTCCTGCTCTTTGTCGCCCGTAATGAAGTACATGCGGTTCTTCGTGCATTTCTTTGCCTATGCCATGCCCACAATACTCACGCACGATACTGTATCCATGGGTTTCGGCATGCTTTTGAATGGCATACCCCACATCCCCAAGCGTTGCTCCGGGCTTAACCGTTCGAATCCCTTGCCACATAGCGTCGTAGGTTGCTTGGACCAATTGTCGAGCCTGTGTTGACGCTTCTGGCATAACGTACATTTTACTGGAATCGGCAATGTATCCGTTTTTTTCTAGCGTAATATCTATGTTGACGATATCGCTATTTTTAAGAATATCTCGTTCATCGGGAATGCCGTGGCATACCACATGGTTTATCGAACTGTTCAGCGCGTATTGATAATCATACTGACCAATGCTCGCGGGGCGCGCTTGCAGTTCTTCAAAAATATATTCTTCTACCCATTCGTTAATATCAAATGTGTTCACTCCTGGCTCTATCTTGGTATTCAAGTACGTAAATACCTGAGCTAACAAACGGCCAGACTCCCTCATCCATTCGATCTCTTGAGCAGACTTGATTGGCACCTTATTCATTCGCTGCCTCTTTCTGAGCCAAAGGTACGCTTTTCATCTGCTCTAGAATCAACTCTTGAAATGTTTTGGTTGGGTTCAGCTCGGCCAAGCGCCCCATTTTTATCCAAAACTCAGCTTGAGCATTTATCGAGCGATTCATCACACTGCTGAATTGACGTATCTCTTCATGCAGCTCATCTCCAATTTTCACAATTCCCATGCGGCATACCATTTAAATACACAATATATACGAATTATATACAAAACATATATTATGTAAACCTATGTATATGCCCGTATCCAAAAATACACTGCATTCAAATTACACTGAATACAGCATACGTAAGGTACAAAAAAGCCCGCAGATTTCGCTGCGGGCTCAAAAGGAAAGACATTTTTAGTTTCGAATGAGATAAGGATTGAGAAAGGAAGACACCTCTTCCCCAAGTAACCCAACCTCGACATCAATACCTGCATCCTCAAGAATTTTTATTCCTGCACCACTGTTGCGAGTATCTGGATCAAGAATCGCGACATACACTTTTTCTGGTCGAACCTTCACTAACGCTTTGGCACAAGAAGGCGTTCTTCCTTGGAACGAACAGGGTTCTAGCGTCACATACGCAACTAACCCATCGTAGCTCCCCGTATAAGCGGCGATTGCCCCCGCTTCAGCATGATGATTGCCCGGAGGTTGCGAAAAACCGGAGCTTACAACCTCACCATCTTTTACAAATACACAACCAACAGGTGGATTCGGTCGACAGCCTGGCAGTGCACTTTTTGACAGCTCAAACGCCTGTCGCATGTAGCTTTCGTGCAATGAATTGTCGGTCATAAATGTCGCCCCATCTTGTAATACTCCACTCCTGATTTGTAAAACGCATCGCCTTCCGCATTCATATCGAATTTGTGGTAGAAATCCATCGCAGACTCTCGGGCATCGCACCAAAAATACTCTATTCCAATTTCTGGGAGCTGCTTAAGAATATGCTCAACCACGGATGAACCGTACCCAAGATGGCGATGTTCCAGAACAGTAGCAAACTTTCTTAGCCTTGCTGATTTCGCTTCTACATCAATAAACACCGATGCTACGCAAACGACTTCCCCGTCAACTTCTACGCCATAGTGCCTGGCATCTTCATCACCAGGCACATGGCAAAAATCTTCTGGCATATCAGGCCATAACACCTCATGCCTAACAGGAATAGTTTGCGTCCAATCTAATTCAACTATTTTCATTGCCATCTCTGTTTCGAATTCCTATAAAACAAAGATATACGATGTTCAAATAGTTTAACAGTCAGAACCCCATTAAGAATTCGTAGGCTTAGGAATAGGATCTGGATTCGTTTTTTTAGGGGCACTTTTCCAAGATAACGCGATACAAGCAACAACAATGGTTGCGCCACCTAATGCCGTCATCCAATCGGGAATTTCCTGCCAAAAAATAACGCCCCAAAGCACATTGAACACCAGCCCAATATAACGAGTTACTGCCACAACAGCGGCGTTTTCGTGAGTGAATGCCTTAGTTAGGAAAATTTGCCCAATAAGTGAAACGACCCCGATCGCGATCAGATACACCCACGCGATTCCTTGAGGGATCACAAACTCATCTTTCATCAAATAAGCCGAAACAAGCATGGCGGTGAAAAGAAAATAGAAGACGATTTCGTAGGTGTGATGCTTTTTACTCAGATGGCGAATAGTAATTGATGCTCCGGCGGCAAAAACGGCACTGGCTACACCAGCAAGCGCATACACATTGAAGGAGTCAAAATTAAATGGGTTCACAACCAGCGCGACACCAACCAATACCGTAGGGAGCAAGATAGCGGCTTTTTTCGGTAACTTTTCACCCAGTACGACGCTTGATAAAAGAATCACAAAGAAGGGAGACAAATACGCCAGTATGGCGGCATCCGCTAATGGAATGTGAGCAATGGTATACACGAATGCCAATAAGTAAGCCGCCCCAAATAGCCCTCTTAAAACCAATAAAGGGACACCCGTTGTGGAAAACCGCACCTTTGCCTGCCACATTAATCCGAGGATCAAGACAGTACCAATCGCACTTCGAAAGAATACAATTTCCGCACTTGGAATGGTTAAACTTGCCGCTTTAATCAGTGCATTCATTACACTGAAAATAAGCGCTGAAAATATGGCGAGAGCCACACCTTTGTTCATAATGATTTATTTCCTTTAGTAACCCAACACAAGTTTTCCTGTGCTTGAGATTGAAGTTGTTCAACCACAGCAGTGGGCAGTTTTTTATCATGTAGCCACGACTCAAAAACATCCAAGATTCGCCCTACAGCAGGCAAACGCAGGTTGGAGTGTGTTGCTAACGCTTGAATCCAGTACAAAGTTTGTAGGTCTTCCAGCGGAACACGAGGCAGTATCAATTTTCCGTCTTTCACTTCGCCTTTTGCATAAGGCACAGCAGAAAAATCAAAATATCGACCTTGCTTGTCCGGCGTTGAAAATGGGTCAATCAAAATCGCTGTATAGCGGATGTATATCAGGTATTCCTGCTCAACAGACGAGAGATTACTGAATCCATCAATTTGTTCTCGCGAGATGGTTTCTTCATGGACAGGGTAATTGTCGTCATTAAGAAATTGGAGCAAATTAATGGGTGTACCCGAGTGATGTGATATCAAAGTGGATATATCTCGCCACAGATCAACTAACGTTTTAATGGCAGATTGAGTAACCGGACCTTCAGGGAAAAGCTTATACATGAACTTTCTGTCGCCGTTTTTACTGAGAATATGATTCAGCGAAAAAGGCGTGATGAAAAAAGCGGGATGAACATAAGCCGTGATATTTCGACCTTCTACACTGAACGCGTTATCCATTTCAACAACATCAATCCCGACGTTGCCCAGTACATGCGCAAAGGTTGAAGTCACATCACCACCCTTTTGCTTTTCATGGACGTAAACTCGCTTTTTTGCGGCCTTAGTGATGACTTTTACGCCGCCTGTTTGTGCATCATCAGTTTGGTCACATACTGAGAATTTCGTCGCTGCATAGTAGTTGGAAAAAACGGTAATGTTTGGTGACAGATCTTTTGAATGGAAAAATCCGTTCACTAACTGATGTCCACCAAACATTGAGGATATCAGTACTACCTGCTTAACATCGTTAAGAATATTCTCAGGCAGCGCTAACAGTGCTTCTTTATAAGCATGAGAAGGGGTAGCTAGAATCAGCGTATCCCACCTT
Organism: Vibrio penaeicida; assembly: GCF_002933855.1. Lineage (GTDB taxonomy): Bacteria > Pseudomonadota > Gammaproteobacteria > Enterobacterales > Vibrionaceae > Vibrio > Vibrio penaeicida_A. The sequence goes on along the minus strand of NZ_BFAQ01000031.1, from coordinate 140,057 downwards.
TCCGTTATTGCTGTTAGATCTGGAAATAAGTGATCGAATTTCACTTGCCCTGAAAGGCGCTCTAGAGAAGGCTTTGCAGCTTCACATGTGGCAACACTACTTTGCTCAAGCAGAGCGTAGCGCTCATCCCAACGAACAGACTGGCGACTCGCAAGTCCGATCTTTTCGCAATATGAAGCAATTAGGCTCGCTGTTTGAAACGCTGCTGGACCCGCTCCGATAATTAACGCTCGTCCTAACGCAAACGACATAAGCTACTCCCTCCCCATTAAAACGGTATCGTAAACCGCCGCTTTATTTTGGATCAGTTCGGTTTGCCATCCTTCCATCAAATTTGGGTTAAATGGATAGTTGAAAGCGGACTTCAATCCATTTCCAAATCGCACCATCACTTTATGCGTGCTATCCAAATACGGTTTTATTTGGTTTAGCAGTTCCCACTTATGTTCAACCAATGACGCCACGACAATGTGCGTCGGACGAAATCTCTCAAACTCTGTGACCAAATCTTGGCAGCCAAATGTCGTGCTCAAATTGGACGTTTTTAACTGATTTGCCATGGCAACCGCCTGCTCATCGATATCAACACCGTGCACGATTGCGCCTGTTAATTGGGAGATGGTAAACACAGAAAGCGGGTAAGAACCTGAACCAACAAAAAGGACTCTCGAGTCGTTTTCAATTCCTGCGTTTCTTAGCTCAATTTGAGTGTTTTCAGACAACTGACACAAATAATCGCTCACGCTTAAGCTGTGATTCTGAGCACACTGAGACTGGTGTTTCTCTAGTATACACAAGGCTTTAACTGCCGTTTCACGCAGTTTTTTCAGTTGCCTGTCATACTCTGGGTTATAACCCAATTCATCACTGATGGTTTGTTGTTTTTCCTGCAATATCCACGCACAAAGCTCATCCAGCTTTACCTGTAGCAATGTAAAACAATCGCAGCTTTCTGCGCTGTATTGAGTCAATGCATGTATTTGAGATTCAAATGTAGAGATAGTCACTAGTAGTTGGTAGTGCCTGTTAGTCATCGTCATAATGACATCCTTTGAAAACGTCCTAATCCACTTATAGCGGTCGGACGGGAGTAACGTGGGTGTGACCATGAATGCAGCAACCAACATCAACATGAACTTGATAGATTTGGCTGAGCTTTTCGGGTTCTAAAACGCAGTCTGGAGAACCGCTGTGCTGAACTTCTCCATCATTCAGCAATATCAAATGATCACAGTAACGAGCAGCAAGAGATAAATCATGGAGCACTGCTATGGTAATTGTGTTGTTTGCCAGCGTGTACTGTCGCGCGAGATCCAATACTTGCACTTGGTGTTTTAGATCCAACGCACTGGTTGGCTCGTCCAGCAAAAGAACATCAGGTTGCGAAACCAAGGCTTGCGCTAGTGAAACCAACTGCTGCTGACCTCCACTGAGCTGAGAAAACGGTCGCGTGGCTATATCAATCAAACCTAGCTCTCGCAGCATATTTTCCGCTTTTTGCTCCTGCTCTTCTGAAATGCGCCAGTTAAGCTGATGAACCAAGCCAAGTAATACCACTTCAATCACGGTCAATTGACTCGGTGATTTGCTAAGCTGACATAAATAAGAAAAAGACGTTGGGGGTAATGCGCTACCATTTTTATCCGTTGCCGCGATATTTCCGCTGTAGGGTAATATCCCCATCACTGCCTTAAGTAACGTGGTTTTTCCAGCGCCGTTTGGCCCCAAAATTGCAGAGAACTCACCAGCCTTAAACTGGGCATCAACTCGCTTAAGTACCTGCTTACGGCCAACCTTAAGCGCGAGATCCTGAATCAATAACTGTTTCATTAACTAAACCTCTTGCTGACCAGCAAATACAATAGGAAAGGAACACCCACCAGCGACGTAACAATGCCAATTGGAATAATAGTGCCCGGTACAATGAGTTTCGCAACCAAAGAAGAAGCACAAAGCAGTAACGCCCCCATACAGGTTGCCAAAGGCAAGTAGAAACGCTGATCTTCCCCTACCAACATTCGAGCAAGGTGCGGTGCAACCAACCCTATAAAACCAATGGTGCCAACAAACGAAACAGCACCCGCAGTAAGCAACGAACACAGTAAAAACATTTGTAGGCGCAATCGGCGAGTATTAATACCCAATGCTTGAGCGCGCTCTTCCCCTGAAGACAAAGCCGTTAACGCCCACACTTTCGGTAAAGCAATCGCCAAGCCTGTCAACAATATCGCGCCAGACACAAAGAATGACAGCCAGCTCGCTTTAAGTAAGCTACCAAACAACCAGAACACGATTTGCTGTAACACTTCAGGTGAGGCTAAATACTGAACCAGTGATTGCAATGCTTGGAAGAAAAACAGCACCACAATACCTGCAAGAATCAACACTTTGGCGTCCATATTTCGGCTACGACCAATCGTGTAAATAGCCATACTGGCTAAACCCGATGACACGAACGCTGCAAATGGCACACCAAGCCAATGCAATCCAAACAAAGAAAAGCCAGACAGTAATGCTAACGCGGCACCAAATCCGGCTGCTGCTGAAATACCTAGTGTGTAAGGGCTCGCCAGCGGATTGGCGAGCAACGTTTGCATGAGCCCCCCAGCCAAGCCGAGGGAGGCACCGACAACAATACACGTCAGCGTAACGGGCAGCCGAAGCTGCCACACAATAGTTGTTGATAAACTGTCTCCCGACGGTCCACCAACAAGCGCTTCAATCACCTGATCAACACCCAGCCAAGAAGAGCCTGTACCAATATCAAATAGAACAGAAATACTCATCGCCACAACCGTTGCAATCAGCACTTTCAAACGACGCTTTTGCAACTGATGGTAAATGCCCCCACGTTTATCAGAAACGTTCGAAGGCAACGGCGCTTTGACTGCTTCGCTCATGACATTAGCCTTCTACTTTGATCATGAAAGTGCCATCCAATTTCTGCGGCATGTAATTGTCGAAGAAAGACTGGTGAGACTTAACTGGGTCAATGTCCTTAAACGCTTCTGGATAAATAGACTTCGCTAAATACTGCAAGAAAACATGATCGTAAATCGTACGTGTACCAGAGTGATACATTCCGTATACGTCGCCGTTCTTCACTGCTGTTAATTGCTTCCATCCCGCTCTTTCTAAATAAGGGCGGTAACGTGATTGAGCTTCTTGCGCGGTAGTACCAAAGCCTAGTAATGCGCTGTCGCTGTATTTCGCCCAGTGTGCTCCTGAAACAAAGATAACTTCAGGGTTTTTGCTTAATACGTATTCTGGCGTAAGGTGAGCAGAACCTTTGAATTTGCCGTTTGCGATGTTATCTGCACCGGCCATATTCAAGATATTCCCCCACATTGCGTTCGAGTATGATTTGCCGTATTCATTCGGACCGCCTGTACCGATTTCGACGTAAACGCGGCGTGGCTCGTTATTTTTCAAGTACTTTGCAACACGGTTTTGCACATCTTTAACCGTATTTTCATACTCAGTAGCGATGGCTTCAGCGCGTTCTTCTGTACCCATTACTTTGCCGATTACTCGCGCACTGGTTACGTGCTTTTCAAGCGTCTGAGCATTGAAATCGACGACAACAACTTTGATTCCACTTTTTTCCAGAATCTCGACTTTGTCGCCAAGAGACTTAAATTGCCACGCAGCCACTAAAGCCACATCTGGCTTAGTCGCTAGCAACTTTTCAAAATCAAACGTTCCCGTATAAATAGAACCGGAATCTGTAATGGTTTCGATCTCTGGGATGATTTTGCTGTACGTTTCCCACTGAGACAAACGGTAGTCCTTCCAAGAGTGGCGAGGGAAAATGGAGACTTTTTTGTAGGCATCTGGACCTGCAATTGCTAAGTAGTCTTCAAAATAAAAACCGAGGAATATGCTGTCTGCTGGCTTTTCAAGATGGACATCCCTGCCAATCACATCTTTAAAGTGAATATCTGCCACCGCACTGCCAATGCTACTAATCGCAACTGACAACATGCCTATAGCCTTTAACAAACGTCCTTTCATTATTATTCTCCAAAGAGTTTTTATTGATTAATTTTTTACCGATTCAACTTTTTTGAATTAGCTTTTACTGATTAAACTGTAACTTTATAACATCACAACGGCGGGGAAAATAATCGAATTGAGAACAATTATCAATAGAAAAAATTAGGAAATTTCACCGTCATTTGTACGGTCTATCTAGTTTGATGAAATAGCGTAAAGGATACGGTTATGAGGCTCTTTAGATATCATGGATTGTTATGTACCTGCTTGTTATTGTTAAGTTTTCAAGCATATTCTCTTTCATTAAATGGCTTCGAATTATCCGAAGCGACAATTGATTCTAGTGAGATTCTCCACGGGGGACCGCCACGGGATGGAATACCGTCAATCGATCAGCCAAAATTCATCCCTGCGAGCAAAGTCGACTATTTACAAAAAGATGATATTGTCATTGGTGTGGAAGTAAACGGCATGGCAAGAGCATACCCAACGCGGATCTTGGTTTGGCACGAGATCGTCAACGATCGCATCAAGAACACACCATTTACCGTCACTTACTGCCCACTTTGTGGAACTGGTATGGTGTTCGATGCACGAGTAGATGGTAAGGCTAAAACGTTTGGTGTGTCTGGATTGCTCTATCGAAGTGACGTTCTCATGTACGACAGAGAAACCGAATCGCTATGGACGCAGCTCGGCCTAACGTCTGTAAGTGGTTTAGAGACAGGAAAACGCTTAACTTGGATGCCTTCAAAGCACATGACATGGAATGCTTGGCAAGAAGCGAACCCAAATGGCGAAGTACTTTCTTTGGATACGGGATACAACCGAGACTATTTTGGTCAAGCCTATGCGCGATACTTTGCGTCGGACGCGCCGATGTTTCCAGTACCAGAAAATAGGAATGAGCTACCTCAAAAGGACTGGGTAGTAGGTGTCATTGTCGATGGAAAAGCCAAGGCATACCCAATAGCGGAGCTTGAAGGAAACCCTAATTTTGAAGATACAATTGGCTCTAAAAAACTAACGGTAAGTTACCAAAAAGAAGCAAGACACCCTCAGGTGAAAGACGAAAGTGGCGAACTTATTCCATCCGTGATGGTGTTTTGGTTCGCATGGCAAGCTTTTTACCCTGAAACCGAACTTTACGGCGGGTGATAACCCGTCTCTTTAACGGCTAAGTATTTTGGCTACTAAGCGCTTTCACGACCCAATTTTTCCGCAACCAAGCTAATGGCACCGAGGTGTTTTCGGTGCTTGCGGAAAACTTTTCTCATCCCAATAACACGGGTACGCGCTTCTTTGTCGGTGAGTAAGTTTTTAACCACTCTCAAAAAACCTAAAAAACCTTCATCATCTATCATTCTTTTGGGTTCTAGCAGGTGCATAGGCGCGAGGTGAGTGGTCTGCACTTCAAACCCATTGTGTTGTAAGTGCGCAGCCCATTCACTAGGGGTGATTGGCTTTGCCGGTGCTTGAATAGCTTGAGCGATGTCCTTTTGAATTTGGCGTTTTACCTTCTCGTCAATATCATCCGGTATGATACACAACTCATGAATACCGTAGCGACCACCCGCTTTCAAAATACGCGACGCTTCACCAATAATATCGGCTTTTTTTGCCTCTGGCTGCATTGTAAGCATGGCTTCACCATACACAACCGACGCCGTCGCGCTCGCTAACCCCGTTTTCTGAGCATTTCCAACGACGCAAGCCTGACTCTCCGCGTTCAAATACTGACGCACGATGTGAGCAGTTTGTTCATTTTGCTCAATTGCAGTGTAGGTTAAAGGCGATTTCGCCAAACAAAGTTGGGCAGTAAACCCCATACCTGGCGCAAACTCCACCACAGAATCCTGCGTGTTTATTTTAAGCGCTTGGATCATTTTTTCTGTTAAGGCTTTTCCTCCTGGTCGTAAGACCTTTTTCCCCAACCTTGCTAGAACCCAGTGCCCGGGCATTTTAGCAACCGATCTATTTTCACCCGGCATAGCCGTATTTGCTGACATGTTATTCTCCAAGAATTAGTAGGGTCTGTTGATCTTTCGTGAGTAAATTTGTCTAAAAGGCGCACAGACCCTAAGCAAAAACTATGATAGTAATAAACATAAAGCCAAAGGCTACACTGGCAATCCATTGAAATGCTGGGCTTAGTCCGTCCATAACGACGTCTCCTAATCAGGTACACGGTATCGCTGATCGATGCTTATCGATGGATAATGATTCTTATTTACATGATAGGGTTACTAAAGAATTTCAGCGCTTGACCATTATCAAGATGAGGACGTATTGATGAAGGAATCCATAATCTCTTTGCTTAATGAGGAAGAAAAAGCACAGCTTCTGTCTTGTCGAGTGGAAAAAAGTTACCCCTCTGGGAAAAATCTATTTCACCGAGGTGAACCTGCCACTCACATGTATCGTGTAGAGAAAGGCAAAGTATCGTTGTTTCGATTGATGCCAAATGGCGATGAAAAGCTGTTCAAAGTCTTTATGTCTGGTGGATGGATTGCGGAAATGGCCATGTTCATGGAGCCAAGAACCTACCCTATGAGCGCTCGCTTGGATCAAGATTCTACCCTATCGCGATTTCACCATTCGGATGTTTCTCGAATCTTTAGTAGCACACCGGAAATATCCATTCGAACCATGCAATTTATGGGGAACCGGATACACCAATTGATGAATACGATAGATATTCTGACACAAGTCAGCGCACCTCAACGGTTAGTCATGAAATTGGCAGAGGTGTACCGACAAGAAGCTGAAAAGTACGATGGCAAAGTCCCTCTTCCGGTATCTAAAAAGCTGATGGCCACTCAATTGGGTATGACACCGGAAACGCTATCCAGAACCTTAACTAGGCTAAAAGAAAGCGGATTAATTCAAGAAACCGGTCACTGGATTGAGATCAACAGCATCTCAGAGCTGTGCGAGCAGGTTGATTTGTCACCCGATATTTTCGCTCGCTAACCTGGACGCTTTCAATTCTGGCTAGTTGGAAGACATCGTCATCATGAGAAATCCACAAAACGCTGCATTATTTGGGGAAAGATCTTGGCTAACGTGTTTGCGCATTTCTAAAATTTGCGCGCGATACTCTTGATAAAAAGCCCATGTAGGTGCTGGTTTGTATTCAAGGTTGCTCAATTCAAAAAACTTGATCACCCCTTTGGCTGTGGTCGGTTTAACGAAAACTTCGTCTAACGGGGCATAATAGTTAGGAAGAATGGTAACAAGAGACCACTTAGCTAATTTAGCCGGTCGCAGCAAATCCAACATGGTGTTGAACCCGTATTCTTGGTCGCCATGCAGCATATCTTTTAAAGAGTAGGCTAATCCTTCCCTTTCTTGATGCGTCATACCCTTTACATAATCACGGAATTTAGGCTTTTCAAACATCGATACCATGGATGATCGGCTGACCAGTTTCGTCATCATCTCTGCCGTACCTTGCGCATCCGTAAACTTCTCTTCACTGAATGCATCTTGAGCCTGAGCAATCATTTGATCCATTTTGTGCTTTTTGCCAATCTCGATCATTTCGGGGCTGTTAAATCCACCCGGTACTCGAATTAAGAAATCTTCTTCAGCCGCTTTCAACCGATTAATGTTCATACGCTATCCTTGGCCACATTCTCTAACGTTGACTCACCAGTAATTTTCAAAACTAAAATGCCCAGGCTTACGGCGCAGGTGCTTATCAAAACCCAGTTTTTTCAAGGTTTCTTGCGTATCTTTAACCATCGCTGGGTTACCACACAGATAAAAGAAACTTTTGTTAGAATCCAAATTCAACCCAGTTATTTCCAGCAATTCACCATTTAATAGCAATTCAGGAATTCGACCTTTGAGTGCATTTGGATTGTCTTCACGCGAAACCACAGGCACATATTGAAATTTGGATTTGTATCTTTCTTGATACGACGTGATTTTTTCTTGATAGATGAGTTCTTGTGAAGTTCGTACGGCATGCACCAGCACAACCTTGTCGAACTTTTCAAAAGAGTCATGCTCTTCCAACATGGCTAAAAATGGCCCTACAGCGGTTCCTGTAGAAAGAAACCATAGCTCCTTGGCATAGTCGGGAATTTCATCTACAACCATAAACCCAGAAGGCTGCTTACCTACGTAAATAGAGTCGCCGACTTGGAGTTCGTGAAGTTTAGGGGAAAGTTGACCATCGGAATCTGAAATGATCAGAAATTCCAAAAAATCAGGTCCTTGCGGCTGATTGGGAGAATTGACCATAGAATAAGCTCGACGCACCCAATCATCGGCATCAACCTTTAAACCCAACTTAGTAAATTGACCTGCGGTATACGGCTCAATTTTCGCGTTCACTTGAATCGTGAAGACGTTTTCCGTCCAATCAATGCGTTGAGTAACCTCACCTTTTGTTAGTCCGTGCGGAACATCTTGCATTCACACCTCCCAGTATGGTGTTTATTTATACATTAGATTTACCTTTACCTCCTGTAAAACGCAAGTTAGTTTTTCTTTCACTTCTGCTAGGAGCTCTATACTTAAGAAAATAAATAATTAAGTTGGCTTTGTAATTTATGACTCGTTTACTCTCTATCTTATTCATACTTCTGTCTTTTAACGTTCAGTCCCGAACCATCAATATGGTCACTGTGGATTGGGCTCCGTTCTACGGCTCTGAGCTAGAAAAAAATGGCGTCGTTACGGCGATTGTCCAAGAAGCTTTTCGGCGATCTAATCACCAAAGTACTATTCGGTTTATGCCATGGAAACGCGCATTAGTTTTAGTAGAGGATGGGGAGTACGATGTCGCGATGGGGGGCTATTACACCGAAGCGCGAGCAGAAAAGTATTTATACAGTGACCCAATCTTCGATGTTGATGTGGGGCTAGTGGCTTTAAAGAAACTCGGTTTTAACCGCTATAATTCTCTACAAGATCTTACGCCATATCGAATAGGCGTAAGCCTAGGCTGGGCAAATGGTAAGGAATTCGATGAAGCCAATTACCTAACCAAAGAAGAAGCGTCGAATCAAATACTCAATGTAAGAAAGCTGTTTCGCCAACGCGTTGACATGATTGCCATTTCTTTTGCCGTGTTTCAATACGAAACCAATTCGTTAAATCACCACAAGTTAGAGGATGTAGTTTACATTCAGCCTCCTCTCAGTAAATCACCGCTCTACTTACTGGTATCCAAAAACATTCTTGATGGGCAGGAGGTCATACATGCATTCAACAAGGGCTTGAATCAAATGAAAAAAGACGAGACATACAATCGCTTGCTGAAAGAATTTAACTTGATCGGATACTGATATCAATTCGTCACTTGCCTGAGTGCTTTTCATACACCGCGTCTGTCGATTGCTTTAATGCATCCAATGCGCGAAATAGGTCGCGATATTGAGACCCCGTTAACCCATCAAGAATTTCCGATTCCCATTGCAGCGCTCGTGGGATGATCTTTTCATACAACCGGCGACCTTCTTCGGTCAGTTGAATGAGTGTTGCCCTTTGATCGCTCTCGGTTTTCTCTCGCTGAATCAGACCTTTCTCTTCCAATTTAGAAAGCGTTCGCGACACCTTTACTTTGTCTAGATTCGTGACATCAGATAGGTCACGAGCAATCACGTCTTCACGCGCACCAAGGTTAGCAAGAATCCGCCATTCAGGTCGGGTAATGCCAAATTCCTTTTGGTACAACTCGGCCAAACTGTCGGCTACTTGCTCAGCAGTTCTAACCAATTTATAGGGAAGAAAGTCTTCCAGTGAAAACGTAAATTGCTCCATGTCCTTTGTTACCTATACCTTTTTAATAATCTAGCTAAGACCTAGCTAACCACCATACAACCAATTGGGTAGCGCCAAAGACAAAGCAGGAATAAGCGCGATAAGCACTAACCTAAGCATGTCTGCTGTCCAAAACGGTACAATACCGCGAAAGATGGTTTTGGTCTTTATGTCTTTCATCACGCCAGATAATACAAACACATTCATTCCCACTGGGGGGGTTATCAAGCTGATTTCTGTGACCACCACCACCAGAATGCCAAACCACACTAAATCAAAGCCTAAACTTTGTACTAATGGGAAGAAAATAGGCACGGTCAGCAAGAGCATCGACATACTTTCAAAGATGCATCCCAGTAAGATGTAGATAAGTAAAATCACTGCCATCACCATAAATGGCGTCATATCCATACTGGTGACAAAAGACAACAGTGCATCCGTAAATCCGGCACGATTGATGAAGTTGGAAAATATCAAAGCAGAGATCACCACACTGAACAGAACAGCGGTGGTTTTCGCTGAATCCAGCAACACTTCATGCAGAACGTTGACCGTAAGCTGCTTCTTCAAACCTGCAATGGCTAATGCACCTGCGGCACCAATCCCAGCCGCTTCCGTCGGCGTAAAGATACCCGCATAAATTCCCCCCATGACCAGTACAAACAGCGCAATAGTGGAAACCACCCCCTTCAAGGCGACCCATCGCTCTTTCCAAGGCATTTTCTCCATCGGGGGTGCTGAGCTAGGGTTGCGGTATACCGCCCACCTAACGGCCGCCAAATAAAGTACAACACCAAGTAGCCCTGGGACCAAGCCAGCAGCAAAGAGTTCTCGGATACTGGTTTCGGTTAGTAGTCCATACACCACGAGCATCACACTTGGAGGAATGAGGATACCAAGAGTGCCACCTGCCGCTATGGATGCTGCAGCTAAGCTGTCTTTGTAGCCATATTTGCGCATAGGAGGCATCGCCACTTTAGACATCGTCGCTGCGGTAGCAAGGCTCGAACCACAAATGGCAGAAAACCCACCACACGCTAAAATAGTCGCCATCGAAAGGCCGCCTTTACGGTGCCCAACAAACGCGTTACTCGCGGCATACAACTCCTGCGATAACCCTGCTCGGTTGACCAAGTTACCCATCAAGACAAACAGGGGGATGACCGACAAACTGTAGTCTTGTCCTGTATCGATGATTCTTCGCGCCGCCATGGATAAGGTTGCAGCCCAGTTGTAGTCGACTAGGGCACCAAAACCCACAAACCCGACGATCCCCATCGCATACGCTAAAGGTATTCTAAGCAGCACCAAAGCAAGTAGCGCTGCAAAACCAATCAAAGTTACCGTCATGATTGCTCTGCCTCCGCTTCATTGCCGGACATAGGACCCTTTTTGGCAAGATACAACACCGCTAATAGCAGAGTCATTACCATTGAAAGCCACCCCGTCACTGAGATGAAGTACATAACATAGCCCAGCGGGATTGCCAGAATATCGGTTTCTTCTTCATAGGATAGAGAACGCGTTCCGAGCCCCCATACTTTCCACGCAACCAAACCAAGCGCGAAAGCACAGCCTAGACTTATTGCAAATTGGCGTAAGCTCACCATGGCTTTAGGGAACCAGTCATCAAGCAGGTCGACGCAGATATGCTCTTCATTCCATGTAATTAATGGAAACGCCGCAAACACCACCATAGCTAGCATGATCTCCACTAATTCAACACCACCGGGTAACGGCGCATTAAAAAAGTAACGACCCACCACATCAACAACGGTTACTACCAGCATCAGCAATAACGCCACCGATGCCAGCACCTCCAAACACCGACGAATCCCGCCCGCGAAGTTGAAGACCAGATTCATTACTCTGCTCCTAACGCTTTCACTTGATCGCGATAGTAAGCCAGCGCGGCTTCAGGGTCGGATATACGGCGCTTTTTGGCCTTCTTCAGCCACGCTTTTTCCAAACCTTGAGCATACGCCTTCGCCTGCTCTATCATGGCTGGGGACGCTTCTTGTATATTGCCATTTTTCGCTAAGGTATCTTCTACACCTGCTTTATCAGCTTGATCCATCATTTGACCAAACAAGCGGGAAAGCTTTTCCCCAGATACTGACAAAACGGCTTGGCGATCTTCATCCGACAAGCCATCCAACGTATCGGGATTCATCAAAATACTGAAACTGCCGCGATATAAGCCACCAGGGAATGTCACAACATTTGGCGCAACTTCATTGAGGCGAAAACTCTTTAACGTCTCCAATGTGAAAAAGGCGCCATCCACAACACCTTGTGACAGAGCTTCATACACTTTGGTGGGTGGCAGAGCGACAGGCGCAACCCCCATGTTTTTACCAATCGTCGACATTACATCGCCTGCAATGCGCATTTTCTTACCTTTTAAGTCCTCGAAAGAGTCGACTTTTTTGCGTGTAATGATAGAACCGGGGCCATGTACACCCACACCAAGGACGACTAATCCTTTGTGTTCTTTCCCTTTTTTAAGGTATTTATCGAATACGCGCCAATAGGCGATTGATGCGTCTTCCGAGGATAATGTGTTATCAAACGTAGGGATTTCAGGTAGCTTAGTCAGTTCAAATCGACCCGGTTTGAACCCGTGGAAAAACCAAGTTACATCGCCGATGCCGTCAGCGATCATATCGGCTTGTGCCGGCGGCGGGCCCATATTGTATTCCACTTTGATTTTTACTCGCCCGTCCGTTGCTTCATTCACCCACTGACCCCAAGTTGGCCAAACGACCTTGTTGATGCCATGATTTGGTGACGCCCACGAACTCACAAGCAGTGTTTTTTCAGCAGCAATTGAAGGAAAAGACGCACTTGCACACACCATTGCTAGCGCACCAGCAACCCAGTTTAACTTCCTCATGTCGAACTCCATTTGGTTTCTTTTGTAATTGTATTTTTAGTGCCAGTCATTCCTTTATTTAATGATAAAACCATTCGGTCAAATCATAACCAGCCATAAAAATAAATCACACAGAAGTATCAAATGCAACAAAAAAGTAACTATTATGATAATTATTTGTTGCAATTATTGCATTTATTTGGCTATATATTTCAAAATTAGTTTCATTTGTAACTAATAGATGATGCGAAATAAAAATATCTTATCGAGATAAGCCAAGGAGATGGTTATGCGTAAATGGTTTTCTTTTCCGCTAAAAGAAGGAGAAACCTCGGTTCAGGCGCACTGCGACTTGCCAAGCAATGCATTTGAACGAGAAGTAGGGAAAGAGGGTTTTTTTGGTCCTGCGACTCATATGTATCACGAACATGCGCCTACAGGATGGAGTGAGTGGGAAGGCGATTTACGCCCACACGCCTTCGACACCAATAAAGTTGAAGCTGATGAATCGTGCCCGCTATCTGCTCCGTGCCTACTGAAAAATGGCAATGTACAAGTCAGAATTTGGCGAACCAGTGCCAATATGCAGCATTTGGTTCGAAACGGTGACGGTGATGAATGTCTATTTATCCATCAGGGATCAGGCTCGTTGTATTGTGACTATGGACACATGGCATTCAGCGAAGGTGACTATTTGGTTATCCCTCGCTCCACTTCTTGGCGCATAGAAACCAACGAACAAGTGGTTATGTTGATGATAGAGGCGACCAACAGCTCATACATGAGTGCCGAACGCGGAATACTTGGAGAACACGCCATCTTTGATCCCGCAGTTCTGGTTCACCCCAAAATTGATGAAGCTTTCAACCAACAAAAAAGTACTAGTGAACAATGGAAAGTTCGCATTAAAAGCCGAAATCGCCTTAATAACGTCACTTACCCTTTCAATCCATTAGATGCCGTCGGCTGGAAAGGCAACCTCACGGTATTTCGCCTGAACTGGCGTGATATTCGCCCAATCATGAGCCATCGTTATCATCTTCCACCATCTGCGCATATCACTTTTGTCGCCGATGGATTTGTCATCTGCACCTTCGTTCCACGTCCGATTGAATCGGATCCAGGAGCCCTTAAAGTTCCGTTCTATCACAATAACGATGACTACGATGAAGTGTTGTTTTACCACAAAGGCAACTTTTTCAGCCGAGACAATATTGATGCAGGCATGATCACTCTTCACCCTTGTGGCTTTCCACACGGACCGCACCCTAAAGCTCTCGCTGCTAGCCAAGCAAATCCTGAAAAAGAAACAGACGAAGTTGCCGTCATGATCGACACCCGAGCGCCTTTAGACATCACAGAAGCGGCAGCGTCTGTCGAAAACCCAGATTATGTGTACTCATGGCGAACACCTGCAAAGTAGGGTGTATCAACAAAATCACTTGTATTGGACTGTAAGATTTCAAAAATACTCATAAGAAATTAGAGGAGAACACTGGATGAAACTCGCATCACTCAAGCATGGAAGAGACGGCGATCTTATCGTCGTTTCGCGCGATCTATCTCAAGCAACGTTAGCGACCGACATCGCTCCAACGCTCCAGCACGCGTTGGATAATTGGGCAGATACATCTGAGCAACTCGAGGTACGCTACCAAGCGTTAAACGCTGGAAACGTGAATACTACCTTCCCATTCAATCCTGAAGATTGCGCTTCACCTCTTCCTCGCGCTTTCCAGTGGGCAGACGGCAGCGCCTACGTGAATCACGTTGAACTGGTTCGAAAAGCAAGGGGAGCAACCATGCCCGAAAGCTTCTGGACCGATCCTCTAATGTACCAAGGCATGTCCGATGGGTTCTTAGGACCGAGAGATGATATCGAACTGACAGACGACAAATGGGGCTGTGATTTTGAAGGTGAAATTGCCGTTATTACTGGTGATGTTCCAATGAGTACACAGCCAGAAAACGCAGAGCAACACATCAAACTGCTGATGCTGGTCAATGACGTTTCATTACGTAACCTTATTCCAGGCGAATTAGCCAAAGGTTTTGGTTTCTTCCAATCAAAACCGGCTTCTGCGTTTTCTCCCGTAGCAATCACACCAGATGAACTGGATGCCTCTTGGAATGACGGTAAAGTTCACCTTCCGCTTCATGTTCATCTCAATGGGGAAAAGTTTGGATCGCCAGAAGCAGGCGTCGACATGACATTTAACTTCAACCAGTTGGTCGCGCACGTAGCAAAAAGTCGCCACCTCGCAGCAGGGACCATTATTGGCTCGGGCACAGTTTCCAACATCGATCGCAGTAAAGGTTCATGCTGCTTGGCCGAAAAGCGCATGCTTGAAATTATCGACTCTGGTGAACCTTTAACGCCGTTTATGACCTACGGCGATAGAGTGGAAATTGAGATGTTTGATAAAGAAGGTAACTCTTTGTTTGGCAAGATCGACCAAACGGTTACTCAATATCAATTAGATTAAGTATGGGTTAAGTGGCTTATAGGAAGTGCTAATGAAATTATACGATTACGTCCGTTCTACTGCGGCTTATCGAGTAAGAATTGCTTTGAACTTAAAAGGGGTAGACTACGAGTCTATTCCTGTTTCATTGCTGGATGGCGACCAAAACAGTGCAGAATACCTTGAAGTGAATTCCGCTGGCTTGGTGCCTTCTTTGGAAACGCAAGGAGACATTATTACTCAGTCGCTCGCGATCATCGAATACCTCGATGAACTATACCCAGAGCTGCCCTTATTACCCGAGCACCCAATAAAACGGGCACAGTGTCGTGCCCTAGCCTACGATGTCGCCTGCGACATGCATCCACTTAACAATCTTCGAGTGTTAAAGCATTTAACCGGCGAATTAGCGCAAAGTGAGGAAGAAAAGCTTGCTTGGTATCACCACTGGTTGCAGCAAGGTTTTGAAGGATTAGAGAAGAAGCTATCTAAATCAGACAACGCATTTTGTTGTGGCGATAGCCCTACTCTTGCCGATATCTTTTTGGTTCCCCAGGTATTCAACGCTCGCCGCTTCGAATTCGACCTCGCGCCATATCCTAGGCTGGTCGAAATTGAAAGCAACTGCCTAGCGTTATCTGCCTTCTCAGACGCCAGCCCTAAGTAAATTCTGATATCGAAGAACAAGCTAACACCGATCGCAAAACAGCACGACCAACCAAAAGCCGTGCTGTTTTTGAATTAGAGTGACGCTCACCGTAGGCTTACTTTTGAAACGCCATGAAAATCAGTTACATCTCATCACTTTTTATTCTATTGGCAAATTTTACCTCTTCGACTGTTTTTGCATCACAGGTTAGCTGCGCGTTACTAAACGATGGCTATTTAGAAAATGAAGGAAAGATGATTGTAGCCAAACCAGTGTCTCTCACTCCAAATTATCAAGAAGCGAAAGTCACCATATTCTCTGATCCGGCTATTGAAATACTATTAGCAAGTGCGGTTATCGTTGAACATTCAGTATCTAAACCTTTCGTTAGTGCATTTGACACTATCATTGTCAGGGGAGAGGAAACGACTCGCATCCGAAGCTCTATTAGAGATAGTGCAACAGATTCAATGGGATCTCACATAACCCTGCAAAAGGGTAAGAAGTCACTTTTAGTGACATGCGACTCTATTTCTGATTGATACTAGCGCATCTAGCCAGCCCTGCACCGCAGGGCGGTTTTCCATTCAAACTCACACTTTCAGTCCATTCTCAGCGAAGATATTTTGGTTTCGTTTAAAGTCCATTGAGTAAGAAAAGTAAACAAGGATGGATATGCTCGATAAAATGGCGTTTTTTGTTTCGGTGATTCGAACGGGCTCTATTTCAGCTGCGGCAAGGGAGTTTGAACTTTCTGTTTCAGCAGGTAGCCGTTGGTTGCAAGAATTGGAGCAGCATTTTGGTATGACGCTTTGCCACCGCTCTAACCGGCTTCTTACCCCAACGCCTGCAGGGCAAACCCTGTTTGATGAGTTTGCTCCGATAGTGGATAGCAGCGACCAAATACGCCGAAAACTAGAAGGATTTCAAAGCGAGAATAACGGGCACATTAACATCGCTTGTACCCCCGCGTATGCCAATAATTTTCTGATGGACAAGATTTCTGATTACATGAAATCTCACCCTAAAGTCACATTCAATCTTACGGTGACACCATGGGCGCTCGACCATTCCGACAGAGCCGATTTGATCATCAGTGCCAACGCTCATTACCAAGGTTATCGAGACCGAGACGTCCACCTAGTTCGCCGAGAGCTGATTTCTGAACCCTTTGTCGCCGTTGCCTCACCAGAGTATCTTGCACAAAACGGTAAACCAGAGACTCCTACCGACATCACCTTGCACCAATGCTTATTCGCGACCACTTTAACGGGCAGTAACGATTGGATATTCAAGAAGGACGACGAAACTCTAATTGTGAAAGTACCTAAATCACTAGAAGTGAACGACAGTGACTTGCTTCTCCAAGGAGCATTAAAAGGGGCAGGAATTGCCTATCTGCCCGAATTCATTGTAAAAAATCCCCTTGAAAACCAACAGCTCATCCAACTTTTAAGTGAATACGACACAAGTTTGTGGAGCCTCAACTTGTTCTACCAGCCACAAAATAAAGCCTCTCCTGCAGCGAAGCAGTTTAAGACATTCTTGCTGGAATAATGCACATAGAGCGAGCAGTGGTCAGCGCTCAGAGATCTTAAGGATTTCATACTTTTCACACTGATTAAATACACTGAAATCCATGAGTTCTTGTTCTAATGCCTCTAAGAATTCCGATTTCTTTCTCAGTGAAGCCTCTATAAATAAATGGCTCACATTCAACGTAGAGGTGCCTTTATCCACCTTACAATCCGCCCTTGCGACTAATTCACCATTCCATAAAATGGGCAAACAAAAGTAGCCAAATTGGCGTTTTGCTTCAGGCACATAACATTCGATTAAGTAATCAAAATTGAAGAATGCACTGGCTCGCTTTCTTTGAATAAGAAGGTTATCAAACGGTGAAAGAATTTTTGCTCGTTTACGATTCAGGCGTGTATCCAATAAAGACAAAGATTCCGAAAGCGCCCAGTAACCATTCCCTTGAACTTCTACTTCAACAATTGTGCCTTCATCGCATAAATCACGGAGTGCTTGAGTCACATTGGCTTTCACATCTTTGAGCAAATAGATCATTTCAGTAAGCGTTCCAAGCCCATGCGCTCTCAAATAGCAGAGTACCAAAAATTGCGCATGATCTTGCGAGGTAGGCACAGAGGTATCGATTTCCGGCGTCAGTACACGCTCGGTTAAGTCGTACACTTTCTGGAAACCGCGACGTTCAGGGATCATCAAATCTCCCTGCATAAACAGGTATTCCAAAGCACGTTTGGCAGGTTTCGTTCCCCAGCCATTAATTTTTTTGCCTTTTGAGTCAAAATCTTTAGCGAGTAGTGGTCCCTCTTCCTCAATACGTTTCATAACGTGATTCATTAGCTTGGGATCTTTCTTGTACCAATGCTCTTGTTGGCCAGATTTGATGGCTATTTTACGAGGTAAGGTGTAACGAAAATTCTTCATAGGAAGAAAAGAGGCGGCGTGCGACCAGTACTCCAACACTTTATTTTCAGCGACAAGCTTTTCAAGATGATCAGGTTGGTATTTGGGGTTGCGACTCCATAAAACATGGTGATGCGCCCGCTGTACCACTGAAATGGTATCTATCTGAATGTAACCAAGCTGCTCAATCACGTTTAATGTGTGTGACGTGGAGTGAGACTTAGGGGACTTGGGCGGCAACCCTTGAGAAAGTAGCGCTAGTTTTCGGGCTTGAGATTGGGACAATGACATCATAAAGCGCACGCTCCATTCTTAATTTCCCCATGCTCTGCATTTGTTCGAATCCCTTTCAACTCATTACTCCTCAATTTTGAAAAAAGATATTCTGCCTTGTCACATCCTACTTTGGTACTTCACTTTGCAAATATGCAAAGTGGCTTTGAATTTCTGCTTATAACACCTCCAGTCCGTTCTTTCATACACTGAGATTTATGTATTCAGGAATAAGAGTAAGCAGATGGAAGCTATTTATATCGTTGCAGCAAAACGTACTCCTATTGGAAATTTCAATGGTAGTCTGTCGCCACTCAGCGCGGTGGAGCTTGGTGCTCATGCGATCAAAGCCGCTATCACGCAATCCAATATCGCTCCCGAGAATATCGATGAGGTGATCGTCGGCAACGTGCTTTCCGCCGGAAGTGGAATGGGACCGGGCAGGCAGGCTTCCATTAAGGCAGGCATACCTTCGTCTGTACCCGCTTACACGCTTAATATGATTTGCGGCAGTGGAATGAAGGCAATTACCGATGCAGCCAGCCACATCCGAGCAGGCGACGCACAAGTCGTCATGACCTGTGGTATGGAAAGCATGTCTAACGCTGGGTTTGTTGTTTCTGGTGATAACCGCCGTGGGCACAGAATAGGCAATCAAACCATGGTGGATACCATCATGCATGACGGGCTCACGGATGCGTTCCACCAATACCCTATGGGCATCACCGCGGAAAACATTGTCGAGAAGCTGAACCTTTCTCGCGAACAGCAAGACCAATACGCACTCCAGAGCCAACATAAAGCCGTTCGCGCTCAGGATGAAGGCAGATTTGAACAAGAAATCGCACCGATAACCGTAACTACACGCCGCAAAGACATTGTTGTTGCACAAGATGAATTCCCCAAACGCGACTGCACATTAGAACAACTGCAAGCACTGCGCCCTGCCTTTAGCAAATCCGGTTCTGTCACCGCTGGTAACGCGTCTGGCATCAACGACGGAGCGTCCGCAATATTACTGGCGAGTGAAACTGCCGTTAAGCAATTGGGGCTCACACCATTAGCTGAGCTTGTTGAATATGGTCAAGCAGGCATTGAGCCAGAAATCATGGGGCTTGGTCCAGTCAATGCCATTGCCAACACGCTTAAGAAAGCGCATATGAGCCTTAACCAAGTTGACTGTTTTGAGCTTAACGAAGCGTTTGCCGCGCAATCTCTTGGTGTGATCAAGCAGCTTAGCGAGCAACACAATGTATCCCAAGATTGGATTCTTGAACGCAGTAATGCTAACGGTGGTGCAATTGCGCTAGGGCACCCAATTGGAGCTTCCGGCAACCGAGTAGTGACTACGCTGGTCTACGAGCTCAATCGCTCCAAGGCAAACATTGGCTTGGCGTCTTTGTGTATTGGCGGTGGCATGGGGACCGCTGTCATTTTAAAGCGCATTGAGGCATAGCTATCATGAAGAAAAAAATAGAAAAAGCAGGCGTTGCCTCTCTCCTAAAAGATGACATGACGATTATGATTGGCGGTTTTATGTCGACTGGCGCACCGGAGGGGTTAATTGATTTATTGATTGAAAATGACATTAAAGACATCACATTAATCAGCACCGACACCGCTTACCCCGAACACGGTGTGAGCCGATTAATTGCCGAGAAGCGTGTAAAAAAACTTTACGCTTCACACATTGGGTTAAACCCCGAAACGGGCGCTCAAATGAATGCAGGTGAGCTGGATGTGGAGCTAGTTCCGCAAGGCACATTGGCTGAACGCATTCGTGCAGGTGGTGCGGGCTTAGGCGGTGTGCTTACCCCTACAGGCTTGGGCACCATAGTAGCAGAAGGGAAGCAAACCGTTGTGATTGATGATGTCCCTTTCCTGCTGGAAAAGCCGCTAAAAGCTGATCTCGCGCTGATTCGGGGTTCAAAAGTCGATAAGAAAGGCAATGTGTTTTACAACAAAACCACTCAGAACTTTAACCCCATTATGGCAACTGCTGCCGAGACCGTAATTGTTGAAGCGATAGAGATCGTCGATGTCGGCGAAATCCAACCAGAAGCCATCCACACCCCAAGCTTATATGTCGACCACATCTACCAGAAAGGATCTCTATCATGACCCGTTTGACCAAAGCCGAGATAAGACAACGCATAGCCAAGCGCGTCGCACAAGAGTTTGCCGATGGGGATGTGGTAAACCTAGGTATCGGCCTTCCCACATTAGTAGCAAACGAAGTCAGTGATGACATAGAGGTATTGCTTCAAGCAGAAAACGGGCTTCTTGGTATAGGGGAAATGGCTAACGACACCAACGTTGATCCTGATTTAGTCAATGCGGGTGCTCAGTCAATCACCGCGATCAATGGCGCATGCTATTTCAATAGCGCCGATTCCTTCGCGATTATTCGTGGCGGTCACGTCGATGCCACCGTGTTAGGTGCTCTGGAAGTTGACCAGCAAGGCAACCTTGCTAACTGGATCGTGCCGGGGAAAATGGTTCCAGGCATGGGCGGCGCGATGGATTTAGTCGTCGGGGCCAAGAAAGTCATCATTGCGATGGAACATACCGCCAAGGGAAAACCTAAAATACTCAAAAACTGCACATTACCGCTCACCGCGGTCAATCAGGTAAATTTGATTGTGACGGAATTAGGCGTATTTGAAGTCACCTCCCAAGGTATTACGATGACTGAAATTGCAGAAGGTATTAACTTTGAAGATGTCCAGAATAAAACCGACGCACCACTAATCCCCTCTGCATCAATAAAGTTAATGAATAGCGAACCTACAACCCTTTAGCTCTCTCCTTCAATTTCATCATTTCATGTCTAAGTTGCGCCATTTGCTAGTGAGTTGTCGCCTTTCGCTAGTGAGTGGCGCGATTGGAATGGCTAAGATATACCCAAGTCACCTGAAGAAGCAGCACTTAGCGTCTTGAGGTAACTTGGAACTACACCAACATTCATCGTATTCAACTTAGGGAACGCATCATGGCAAACACAGCACTTATCACAGGCGCATCTGGCGGTATCGGTTTAGAGTTCGCGAAAATTCACGCGGAAAAAGGTGGCAATGTCGTTTTGGTGGCTCGCTCCAAAGACAAACTAGAAAACCTCGCCTCTGAACTCAAACAGAACCACAAAGTTGAGGTGCATGTGATTGCCGAAGACCTGTCTCAACCAGATGCTGCTAACAAGGTTTTTGAGCAGACAGAATCTCTGGGGTTGCAGATCGATACCTTAATCAACAACGCCGGTTTTGGTGGTCACGGACTTTTCCATGAGCGAGATCTCACGGCTGAACAAGCGATGGTTCAGGTCAACATCACCACACTGATGAACCTCAGTCATCTGTACCTAAAAGGCATGGTAGAGCGTAACAAAGGGCAAATCCTGAACGTTTCTTCCACTGCATCCTTTATTCCCGGACCACTTCAGGCGGTCTATTACGCAACAAAAGCCTTCGTGACGTCGTTCTCGCAAGCGTTAGCCGAAGAACTTGCAGACACCCAAGTTACCATAACCGCGCTTTGCCCAGGTCCAGTTGCAACTGGTTTTGTTGCGGCGGGAGATCTTGAAGGTGTGGACGTATTCAAGAATGCTAAGTCACCTCGTTCAGTCGCGGAATGTGGTTACACCGCGATGGAAAAAGGTGAACTAGTGGCATTTAATGAGGGGGGGCTTAAGTTTATGCTAAATTGGATCACCCCATTTTTGCCACGTAAAACAGTATTGAAGCTATCGCGTAAAACCATGGAAAAGACTGCTTAATACAACACCATCAATAAAAGAGAAAACAACCAATGAAAAGAGCGAGCAAGTTCGTTGTATCTCCTTCCTGGAAGGTACTGGTTACTGACATGGGCATTGACGTTGCCACAGTGCTGGCGTATTCGGGCTTACCTGCGGACCTTTTCAGTCGCCCAAACGCAACACTGACGCCACTGGAGTACTTCCAGCTCTGGGAAGGGTTAGCCAAAGCGGCAGGCGAAAGAGCATTTCCTCTTCTTATTGCCAAGTACTTGTCTGTGGAGGCGTTCGATCCACCGCTTTTTGCCTCCATATGCAGTCCAAACCTTAATACCGCTTTGAAACGCATCCAGCAATACAAGCCATTGATTGGTCCCATGATTCTGGATCTGGATTTCTCAAAATCCCACACTACCCTGAACATCAGTTGTTATGGGCACGTTGGCGCTTTACCAGAATCATTAGCGTTAACTGAAGTGGTGTTTTTCACTCAACTCACAAGGTTAGCCACTCGTGAACGAGTGCAACCCACCAAGGTCATTCTACCCAAGCTGCCGCCAAGCGTTCAGGAATATGAAGAGTATTTTGGTTGCAAGCTTGCTCAAGGTGAACAGGTGCAAGTTCAGTTTTCAGCCGAAGATGGGCTGAAACCTTTTATAACTTCCAACGCCGCCATGTGGGCATTTTTTGAGTCCAGCCTGAACCAGAAACTGATCGATCTGGATTCAACTGCCACCACCGCTGAACGCGTTAAAGCAGTGTTGATGGAGTCTTTGCCCGCCGGCAACAGCGCCATTGAAACTGTCGCAGAAAAACTGGCGATGAGTAAACGCACTTTACAGCGAAAACTGACCGCCGAGGCGGAAAGCTACCAGTCGGTATTGCAGTCGGTTCGTGCTGAACTGGCGGATCACTATTTGGAGAAATCCCAGATGTCATTGGGTGAGATCTCGTTCTTACTGGGTTTTCAGGAAGCCAATTCCTTTATTCGCGCATTCACCACCTGGAAAGGTGTATCGCCGGGAAGCTATCGCGAGCAGTATCATTAAAGGTCACGAATTCGCTGTATTTCCTCGTCATCGATACCGAGTGACTGCAAAAACTTATGATGCTCACTCGGTTCCATTTCTTCAAACTTTTGATGCCACGTGACCATGTCACTTTTATTAAACCCTGTGGCTTCCATAATCTGCACCCACCGTTCTTTCGTCACTGCTTGCTCATTCAGCATTTCTGGTTCCTGCAGTAGCGTAACAATGGCTTTTTGCTGGTTTCTTAAGGTCTGAATTTCCTTTTCGAGTTGCGAAAAGTGCTCTTTTAGGATTTGCGTTTGAGATTTACCTTTCTGATCGAGTAACTCTCGAATACTGGATACTGGCAAACCATAAGAACGATAAGATGTCACCGCTTTTAAACGTTCGATTTCCTTTGTGCCATACCACCGATATCCATTATCCGTGCGATTGGCAGGCGAAAGCAGCCCTTCTCGTTCGTAATACAAAATCGTGGCGCGCGAGATACCAAACTCTCGTGCCAGCTGTGTCACCGTCAACATATCCTGCCCTTTTCAATATCTCATGGTACTTATTTTGAACACTGATCTTATAGTCGGGTCAAGCATCAAAACATTTGAAACAAAATAGATAAACAAGTAGCCGTCATTTTCAGTAATATCAATTTGATAAGGATTCGTAATATTTCAAGGAGATAGCGGTAAGTGAAGATAACCATACGGGAAGCCAACCTAGAAGATGTTCCAAGCATCGCTGAAATACACGTCACCTCTTGGCAAGTAACCTACAGTGGGCTCATACCCGAAGATTACATTCTCTCGCAAACCATAGAACGCCGAACCAAACTGTGGACAAACGTTATCAATGAAAGCCTCGCCAGTTTACTGGTCGCCGAGGAAAATCAAAAAGTGATTGGTTTTATCTCTTTCGAAAAAATTCAGCCAGACCTTTCTTCTCAAAGTATAGAGATCAGTTCCATCTACCTTTTGCCAAATCACTTCAACAAAGGCATTGGTACAAAATTGCTGTCTGAGTGCAAGTCGAGATTGACTGGTAACAAGGTGAATCAGATAACACTGTGGTCATTGGATACAAACATTTCAGCCTTGAAATTCTACCGAAAACACGGCTTTGTCGAAACGGGAAAGCAGAACAAAGAAAGGCTAAATGGTGTTGTGCTTAATGATGTAGAGCTCTCTAAACCACTGAATTAAAATAATAATCAGGAAGAACGTCCCTTCCTGATAAATTATTATAATAAGAATCTAAGGTTCCATTACTTCAGTATATCAATTTTGCTTCTATCGATAGTTAAAGCTATTGCGATGATTAGTACCAAACCAAAGAAGATCTGTTGTGCTTGAGCAGGAACATGAAGGTAAGTCATGCTGGTTCGCACAACTGCTACGATCATTGCGCCTATCAAGGTATTTAAAACACCACCAACACCACCTGTAAGCGGTGTCCCTCCGATCAAAACCGCGACCAGTGCTGGCAGTAAAAATTGATCGGCCATGGTTGGTGAGCCTCCTGATAATCGCGCCGCCAGCATAACTCCGGCAAACGCTGCGAGTGCTCCCGAAAGGGCGAAAGCCGCAATCTTAATTCGATTCACTCGCAACCCACTGGCAACCGCAGCTAATTCACCAGCACCAACTGCTTTAAAACTGCGACCAAGAATGGTGCGCTTTTCAATCAGTAAACAGACCAAAAGCAACACTCCTGCGACCAGAATTTCATGTGGGATCCCTGCGGTGTTACCGACAATCCAACCGAAGCTGTCGTTCCTCGTTGCGGCATCCATATAGCCCGAACGCTGACCTGATACCACTTGCCCTGTAGAATAGGCTATTCCACCAATCGCGAGGGTTGCAATAAAAGAGGCAATGCGAAACCGAACGTGAACCCAACCAGAAATAAAACCAAACAATCCCCCCACAGCGACAGCCGCTAACGCCGCTCCTGCACCGAAGGTAGGCAAAAGAAGCGTAACGATTACCGTCGTCATACTGGCTACAGACTGGGAAGACAGGTCAATACCACCGATGTATATAACAAAGGTCATTCCCAGAGCCATGACAAACAGCGTTGAAATGTCTTGGGTGAGCTGCAACAAATTCTGGATACGAATAAAGTTTGAATCGTACAAACTGACCAGCAAGACAAGAATCAACAAGGTAATCAAAGGAAAATAAGCAGACAATTTTCCTGTATCTTTAAGTGATTTCCACATGTTTTGTGCTGGCTCCTTTCCCTGTCTATCAGACAACATTACTTTCGTTCTAGACATCCGTTTTCCTTAAACCATATAAAATAGCAATGCTTGTTGATCTGGCTTTCCATCAGCGCTGTCATAGCGCTGAGTAATTTGACCATCTTTCATCACCAACAACGTATGAGATAACCCGATGGCCTCTTCCAAGGTATCGGCAATCAGAATCACGCCACAACCATCATCACAAAGCGCTCGCACCATTTCGTAGACATCTTCCTTAGCACCGATATCCAATCCACGAGTTGGGTGATCAAGCAATATGATCTTTGCGCCGCTGTTTCGCCATTTCGACAACACCACTTTCTGTTGATTTCCACCCGACAATCGAGAGCAAAGCGTATCTATCGTCGGCGTTTTGATTGATAAAGCGGATACCCATTTTTTTGCTACTTCACGTTCTCTTGGCACGTCCAATACGCCAGACTTAGCGTAGTGGTGCATGTCTGGTAGTGTGATGTTTTCAAATACCGACATACCCCCGACAATGCCTTCTATTTTGCGTTCTCTTGGAATGTAACCCATACCTGCATTCACTGCCTGCGTAACGCTATCTGCACTTTTTTCGGCATTGGAAATCAATACTTCACCGGCATCTTGTCGTTCTAAACCAAACAGTGTTCTCATCACGGCTTCACTGCCACAGCCTTCTGTACCGACTAGACACAGCACTTCACCAGCATGCAACTCAAAGTTAATATCCTGATAAGCTTGGCTTTTTGATAGCTGGCTGGTCTTTAACAGCGGCGTATGGCTGTCGTAAGGTTTTTGCTTGTTTTCTCGGTAATATTCTTGGTCGACATCTCGCCCAACCATTTTGCGTTGAATGTTCTTTATGTCACATTCTTCTCGCGTTAACTGCTCCACAACCTCACCGTCTTTCATCACATACACGCGATCGGAAAGCTCGATCACCTCGTCCATTCGGTGAGACACAAAAACAAAAGATGCTCGTGAGGTTAACTCTCGGACCAAAGCGAATAGGAGTTCGATCTCTTTTCTTGGCAAAACCGACGTTGGTTCGTCAAGCAAGATCACCAAGTCACCATCTACGCGCTCTTCCAACGCCAATACTTTCGCCAGTTCCACAAGTTGCCTTTGGGTAAAAGAAAGGCTTGAAGTCATCACGCTCGGATCTATATCCAGCTTCACTTTTTTAAGCTGAACGCGAGCGGCTTCTGCCATCGCTTTCCAATTTAAAATGCCAAAGGTCTTGAATTGGTCTTCAAACCCAAGGAACAAATTCTCCATCACACTCAAGTTGAGAATCAGAGATTGCTCTTGGAATACCATTCCGATCCCTTGTGTCATTGCCTGTCTTGGGTTTTCAAATTTGACGGGTTGACCGTCAATCAAAACTTGCCCACCATCGTGCTGATAAGCACCATAGATCACCTTCATCAAGGTGGATTTTCCTGCACCGTTTTCGCCAACTAACCCAACTACTTCTCCGGGGTGGATCTCGAAGTTGATCTTTTTCAGGGCATGCACGCCAGGGAAGGTTTTATCTACGTCTACAAACTGCAACATCAGAAACTCCTATTTGACGAGCTGTGTTAGGTGGCGGTTAGTGGCTAGCGCAACAGCAAGAATCACCATTAGGCCAAGTACACCCTGTTGGATGTAAGTGGGAAAACCGACTAATACCATGCCATTGTTAATCACGTTCACAATAAGGACGCCAATCAAGCTTTGCCAAACACCTCCGACACCCCCTGTAAGTGCTGTACCTCCAACAACCACCGAGGTAATGGCAATAAACATGTAACCGTCACCGAGGTTACTGGCTACCGAGCCAATTCGTGCCACCGCAAAAATTGCTCCTGCCGCAAAAAATACTCCTGCTAAAGCAAACCCTAAAACTCGGACTCGGTTTACTTTTACACCGGATGCATGTGCTAATTCTTCTCCACCACCGATGGCGTAGAAATGCCTTCCTAATGACGTATGATTTTGAATGAACCACGCCCCTACTAGTGCAGCGAGCGCTGCGTATACCATGAGAGGGAAACCCCAGAATCGCTCAGTCAACAACATACGAAACACGGTATCTTTTGCTTGAATGCGGTTCCCATCTGTCAGAAACATGGTTAAACCAATGCAGGTAAACCCCATTCCTAAACTGGCTAGAAAAGAAGGAATTCGGAGCATCACATGCAATAACCCATTAATTAAGCCAAGTACGGCACCAATCAACAGGGCGATTGGCACTGCAAGCCAACCCCAAGATTCAAACCCGCCTAAATAACTAATCGTGATGGCGAGCATGGCACCGCTGAATGCCACTATTCCTTCCATTGACAAGTCAATTGAACCCATAAGAATGATGAAGGTCACTCCGATCGCGACCATAAGCGGAGCGGCAGATGCCGTAGCAATACGTGCAAAATTGCGAACAGAAAAGAAATTAGAATTAATGGTGGTAAGTATCAGACACAACACTAAAAGCACCAAAACAGGCGCCCAACGTTGTAGAGTAGACTTACTGATGTTCAATGACATATCACTTCCTTATGTTCTTATTTGGGGTGCTTTCACACCCCATGAAATATCAGTAATTAAAACGTACGGTATTGAATAAGACCGCTAGAAAGAGAGAAGTAGTCTTCCCAATTGTAGGTCGGAATATTGGCGACGTTTTCCTCGTACCATTGTTTGGCATCTTTCTGTGTGATGATTACAGCAGGACCATAAAACTCTCGGTGCGCTTTTGGCTCTTCAGAAGGCTTGTACGTACCAATAGCGGCGTGATAAGCCAAAGATAACGCAATACCACCAGCCCAATATGGGTTAGTGCTGACCGTACAAAGCACTTCGCCATCGATCACCAACTTAACCACGTCAGCCGTTCCGTCAAAGGAAACAATTGGAATTTCACCAGCAAGTCCTTCTGCTCGAAGGGCTTCTAAAATACCAAGCGTCATGCTGTCGTTAGAGGAGAACACTCCCTTAATATCATCACCAAATCGTGTCAGCATGGTGCCCATCACATCGACCGCTTTAGATGTACTCCAATCTGCCGCTTGCCAATCAAGAAGCTCAACATCTGGGTAGCCTTCCAACGCTTTTAGCAAGCCGGCTTTTCGCTCAATCGCAGGAACATTGGAGGCAATACCGCCAATCCCTACAATTCCGCCTTTGCCGTCAATTGCATCCAGCAAAATCTTGGCAATCTTTTGTGATGGCTCATAGTCGGACCAACTAATGTGGCAAACGTAGTTATCGCCAAAGTCCCAAGGATGAAGATCATCGGTTTTGTTCCAAATAGTACTAACAAAACCGTTCGCGTCTTTACATGCTTGAACGACAGATCGTGCATTGGGGGAATCGTTAGCATCGACTGCAAGCGCCAAGCGACCTTTGGTCAAAGACAACAGTGACTTTGTATCCGCCAGCACTTTCTCGTTGTTTCCGCCATGGATGATATGGGTTAAGTCCATACCCAATGACTCAGCAAACGCTTTACCGCCAGAGACTATGGTGTTCCAGTATGGGTTATCAGGCGTTCGATACCCCCACGCTAAAACAGGCGCTGTTTTTTGCCCAGCGGCAAGAACCGAACCAGCACCAAAGGTGGATGCCGCCGCTAGACCGCCCATACCATAGGCACTGCCGATGATAAAATTGCGTCTCGATATGGTTTCCTTTTCTAGGAATGTCTTGATGAATGACATAACAAAATCCTTCTTTAGATACGCTTTTGATCAAGTGTAGATGATTTTAATTATATGTAACCATCTAGTTACATACTTTTAACACACACCATTTGACCTCTCAAGGAAAATATGGTGATTTTATGTACAAATGTGATGTTTATACTCAGTAACATTGCCCGAATTTATACAGCCTTCAGCTCTGCTTTCAATTGCGGCAAGATCTCAAATAGATCTCCGCATAGCCCGTAATCTGCCACTTCAAAAATAGGCGCTTCTGGGTCTTTATTTATCGCTATGATGACCCCCGAATCTTTCATGCCTGCGATATGTTGAATAGCCCCTGATAGGCCAATAGCAAAATAGAAATCTGGCGCAACGATTTTTCCTGTTTGGCCAACTTGCCAGTCATTAGGGGCAAATCCAGAATCCACCGCAGCACGGGAGGCACCAACAGCAGCGCCTAATTCGTCGGCAAACTGCATTAATATTAGCTGAAACGCTCCTTCAGACCCAATCCCACGACCGCCCGACACAACAGTTTCTGCTGAGGTCAATTCCGGCCGTTCACTCTGGTTCAGCCTTGTTCCAATATGCTTGGTTTGGGGTTGCGGTTGCTCTTTTTGAATGCTTTCGATCTGTGCATTTGGCGTATTGCCGATCTGAGCAGCCTTAAAGCTGGAAGCTCGAATGGTACAAAGCTGTTTCTCATCATGACTTCGCACAGTTTGCAGCGCATTTCCTGCATAAATAGGGCGAACAAATGTCTTGCTGTCGACCACTTCCACCACATCCGAAACTTGCATCACATCCAAAAGCGCGGCAATACGGGGCAATAGATCTTTGCCGAAACTCGAACTCGATACCCACACCGCATCATAGTGTTGTGCGATCTCTGAAATCACAGGGGCAAGGCTTTCTGCTTGATGAGAAGCGACTTCCCAAGTAAGCACTTTACTTACCCCTTCGATAGCAGCCGCCTGTTCAGTTATGGCTGAATCGTTTTTCGTCAGCAAAACATGAATATCTTCGGCAATCGATGAAGCGGCACTGACCACTTTTGCCGTTGCATCGCTGAGTTTGTCGTTGGCATATTCACCAATCACTAGTAGTTTCATTTTGACTCCTTACCAAACGGCTTTATGCGATTTCAGTTTATCTACCAGTTCAGAAACACTATCGAGCATTTGCCCACCGCTTCGTTTTGGAGGCGACGTAACAGAAAGCACTTCCAATTTTGGCGATAAGTCCACCCCATATTCTTCGGCTGTTTTGTATTCCACTGTTTTGCGTTTCGCTTTCATCAAGTTAGGTAAACTCACAAAGCGAGGGGTATTCAAGCGTAAATCTGTCGTGATAATGCCGGGCGCTTCAAACGCCACAGTATGCAAGCCGCCGTCCACTTCACGTGTTACTTTTATATCCTTACCCTCTATTTCTATTTCGGATGCAAACGTTGCCTGAGAGCAATTCATTAACGCCGCCAACATTTGCCCTGTTTGGTTGCAATCATCATCAATCGCCTGCTTTCCCATAATGACCAGTTCACAAGCGCTTTCCTGACAATAAGCAGCCAATAGTTTTGCCACAGCTAACGGTTCTGCTGGTTGTTCACACTTAATCAATACAGCATTATCCGCGCCCATTGCCATTGCGTGGCGCAGTTCGCTTTCGCACTCTTTACCACCAACAGATATCGCGGTGACCTCTTTCACCTTGCCTTGCTCTTTCAGTGCAATAGCCGCTTCCACCGCTATTTCATCAAAGGGGTTCATGGCCATTTTCACGTTGTTTAATTCAATACCAGTATTCGAATCGTTAACCCGAACTCGAACGTTGTGGTCCACCACTCTTTTTACCGGAACCAATACCTTCATACTTCAACCTCAAGTAACTAATTAGTTATTTCAATATCTGAAAAAGGCGGTACTCCGCCTCTTCATAAATTCAGGGAATTACGACACCCACATATCGCGCTGACCCGTAAACACGTGAACTGACTTCACTTCGGTGTACTCATCAATGCCGTATTTGCCTGTTTCTCTTCCCAAACCAGACTGCTTCATGCCACCAATGGGCATATCAGGACCACCGGTTATTGTGGTGTTGACCCACACTCTTCCCGCTTGAATATCACGCATTGCTTTGGTTGCTGTGCTTAAGTTCTTCGTCCAGATACTGGCAGATAATCCGTATATCGAATCGTTAGCTTGCTTCAAAGCGTCGTCATACCCATCAAACTCGCTAACCGTTAAGATAGGACCAAAGATTTCTTCAGAAGCAATATCCGCTTCAGGGGGAACATCACGGAAAATCTTAGGAGAGAAATACAAGCCATTTTCCGGCACCTCAGTACACACACCAAAATCGTATTCGCATGTCGCCCCTTGTTTCGTACCGCTTTCGAGATACTCATTTACTTTGCCAAAATGCGTTGGATCGATCATTGAGCCCACTTGAGTATCTTCATCCAAAGGATCCCCTATCTTTACTTTGGATAGTCGTGTTTTTAGACGAGAGATAAATTCGTCTGCAATCGAAGAATCCACAAGAAGTCGGCTTCCACCCACACAGCATTGGCCAGCGTTAAAACATTGTGCAAACGCGACACCATCTGCCGCTTCATCCAAATCCGCGTCGGCAAACACCACATGAGGGTTTTTTCCTCCAAGCTCTAGCCCAACTTTTTTCATATTAACCTTAGAACCATCCAGCACGCTTTTTCCTACTTGAGTTGAACCAGTGAAAGAGATCATATCGATATCTTCGTGATGGCTCATGGCGTTACCAAGCTCCGAACCTGGACCGGTAATCATGTTCACGACCCCTTTTGGAATCCCCGCCTGCTCAATTAATTTACCTAACATCAAGGTTGTGCCTGCGGTGAGCTCACTGGGCTTTATGACCACACTGCAACCCGATGCCAAAATGAATGGTAAGCGTTCGCAAAGAATAAAGAATGGAAAGTTCCACGGAGTGATCAGCCCAACCACACCAATGGGTTCACGTAATACCAAGCCAAGGATGTCTTCACCCTGCTGGTTAAAACTTTCCCCTTCAAGGGCTCTGGCTTGTCCAGCCGCATAATCCCAAAAACCCGCAGCACCCATAACTTCACCACGGCTCTGTGAAATTGGCTTGCCTGTTTCCAGAGTTTCTTGGTAAGCCAGCTTTTCTTGGTTCACTTTAATCAGGCGAGCAACTTCTGAAAGTTTATCGGCTCTTTCTGCACCAGAGCAGCGAGACCACGCGCCATCATCGAATGCATTGCGAGCGGCAACGACAGCGTTGAATACATCCTGTTTTGTTCCTCGTGGATACACTGAAACCGCCACGCCATGCCCAGGGCTTTTTCTTTCAAATTCGCTGCTCGACGAGCCTATAGTCCACTCGCCATTTATTAACATCTGATAGTGTGTTACTTCCTTTGGTAAACTAAGAACTGCCATATCCCACTCTCACTCATTAAATTATATCGTTGTTTTATAACAACATTTAATCAAACCATTAGTGATTAACCTGTCATTATCAGTTATTTTTTAACCGATTTATATTTGACCTTAGCACAAGATTTCATTATAAGTAACCATATAGTTACAAGGAGAGTGAAAAATGTTAGTGACCCCACAATTACCTTTAGACGTCTATGAAGACATTAAGCAAACCACCCGCCGGTTTGCGCAAGAAGTAATAAGGCCAAGGGCAGAACAGCTAGATAAGGACTCCACATTCCCACGTGATATTTACCATCAAATGGGTGAACTTGGCTTATTGGGCATCACTGCCCCAGAAGAACACGGAGGCATCGGTTTAGACACGCTGAGTTATGCCATCGTGATGGAAGAATTGTCTCGGGGCTATGCTTCAATCGCGGATCAATGCGGTCTGGTTGAACTGATCACCTTCTTGCTCAGCAAATACGGTCATCAAGAACAACAAAATCGACTTTTTCCGCAAATATTAACGGCGGAAAAGTTTGTAGCGTACTGCATAACGGAAGCCGAAGCGGGTTCCGATGTCTCTAATATTCGCACCACCGCCACCAAGACAGAACAAGGCTGGCAGTTAAGTGGCGAGAAAATTTGGATCCACAACGCACCAGTTGCAGATTATGCCTTTGTATTGGCACGAACAGATTTAGACGCCGGTCACCGCGGTATGAGCATCTTCATCGTTGATTGCACATTGGAAGGGGTAAGCAAAGCACCTAAGGAAGAAAAAATGGGGCAACGCGCCTCGCAAGTCGGCTCGCTACTTTTTGATGATGTACAGCTAGAAGAAAGTGCCTTACTCGGAGAGGAAAACCGCGGATTCTACATGATGATGAGCGCACTGGATAAAGGACGCGTAGGCATTGCTGCTCTAGCTACGGGCATTGCTCAAGCGGGGCTAGAAGCATCTGTTGAGTTTTCTCAGACACGCAAACAATTTGGCAATCCCATCAGCCATAACCAAGGTTTGCAATGGATGATGGCAGATATGGCGAAAGAGATAGCGGCGGCAAGAGCACTGGTTCATCAGGCTGCCATGTTGTTAGACGCAGGCAAGCCCGCCACAAAAGCGTGCTCCATCGCCAAATGTTATGCCGGCGATACGGCGGTTGCTCAATCGGCTAACGCGGCTCAAATTCATGGCGGTGGCGGTTTTATCCGCGGGGTTGAAGCCGAGCGATTGTATCGAGATGCCAAGATCACACAAATCTATGAAGGGACGAATCAGATCCAACGCACCATTATTGCTCGCGAGCTTTTGAAAAATGGAGCGGAATCATGAGTGCTCCTGTCGCTTTTGTCACGGGCAGTGCTCGGGGCATAGGTAAAGCCATTGCCCTGTCTTTAGCAAAATCAGAGTATCGCGTTGCAATTAACGATAAAGAAGACAGTCCTGCCCTGCGAGAAACATTGGCTGAATTAGAGCAGATTAGCCAGCCACACCAGATTCTTTGTGGAGATGTGGCGGATATCGCCTCTCATACTGGTTGGATTAGGGATATTGAAGCCAATCTAGGCAGTATTTCCACCTTGGTCAACAATGCCGGCGTTTCGGTACAAAGCCGCGGTGACATATTGGACGTGACTCCAAACAGCTACGACCGATGTCAAAACATCAACACCAAGGCGATGTTTTTTCTGTCTCAAGCGTTCGCCAAACGACGTCTTGCTAATCCCATCAATGATCTTCCAGTTTCGATCATCAATATCACCTCTTCCAACGCCAAAGCGGCGAGCGAAAATCGGTCCGAGTATTGCGTATCCAAAGCCGCTGCTTCAATGGTTTCAAATCTATTTGCGGTTCGGCTGGGGCGAGAAAACATTGCTGTGTACGACGTTCAGCCAGGGCTAATTGAAACCGAAATGACCGCGCCCTCCATGCACCTGTATCGAGAACGAGTCGAAAATGGGTTTACCCTTCTGCCTCGAATCGGGTTGCCTGAAGAGGTAGGACAAGTCGTTACTTCATTGGCAACAGGGCAATTACCCTACACGACAGGACAATCTATTTCGGTTGACGCAGGCATGCTGATCAGCCGATTTTAAAGGGAATTTTTATGACACATGTAATTTTACCTGATGCGCGGCAGAAGCTAAGTAAGTATCAGGTGGTTGGAAAAACTCTGGATGAAAGCGCCATTAATGCCACCATTTTTAATCGCATCGCCTTTTCGGCTGCGCATGTTGTAGCTAACCCACTCACCACGTCCGACCCTTCGGGACGCGCTTCGTTAGATTGGGATAAAACACTCGCGTATCGCCATTATCTCATGTCGATGGGGTTTGGCATCGCAGAAGCAATGGATACGGCACAACGCGGAATGGGGCTCACTTGGGATGATGCGTTAGCGCTGATTCGTCACACTCAAGCGGCGGCATCTGATCTACCAAACGCTCTGATTTATCATGGCAGTGGTACCGACCAGCTTAATGACAATCAACACTATTCTTTGGATGACGTGATCGCAGCATATCGAGTCCAAATCGACGCCATTCAATCGGCTGGCGGTAAGCTCATTTTAATGGCAAGCCGCGCTCTAGCGAAAGCTGCCAATAATGAGCAAGACTACCTCAATGTCTATCAAAGCGTACTTCAAGATGTAGAACACCCCGTGATTCTCCATTGGCTCGGCGATATGTTTGATCCGCTGCTTTCTGGGTATTGGGGAACCAAGAATATCGATACTGCGATGGACACTGTCGTTACCTTGATTCACGAAAATCAGAGCAAAATCGATGGCATCAAGATTTCGCTCTTGGATGCAGATAAAGAGATTCAATTGCGTAAACGACTCCCTGCTGATGTGAAAATGTACACGGGTGACGATTTCAATTACCCAGAACTGATTGCCGGTGATAGCACCCACTATTCTCACGCTCTGCTTGGAATATTTGATGCCATCGCACCAGCCGCTGCACTTGCATTGACGGAGTTGGGCAAAGGTAACAAAGCAGCGTTTTTAAATATCCTTGAACCAACCGTACCGCTATCTCGATTGATATTCAGTGCACCCACGCGTTTCTACAAAACGGGAGTAGTGTTTTTAGCCTACCTCAATGGGTTTCAAGATCACTTTGTTATGGTCGGTGGTGCTCAGTCTATGCGCCCCATCACCTATTTCGCGGAACTATTCAAACTTGCTGATCAAGCTGGGTTGCTACGAGATCCAGATTTCGCAGCTGACAGAATGAAACGTTTTCTGACTATGTATGGCGTAGCGAATTAAAATTCTTAAATTGTAACTAACTAGATATTTATTATGGACGTAATGGAATACGATGTTTTGGTGATTGGTGCTGGCCCAAGTGGTCTCGCCAGCGCCATTCATTTAAAAACACTCAGCGAAGCTCAAGGAAAAGCACACTCGATTTGTGTGTTAGAAAAAGGAGCAGAAATCGGGTCGCATATCGTCTCAGGTGCGGTTCTCGAACCACGCGCTTTGGATGAACTAATACCTAATTGGCGCGATCTATCGCCAGAATTTGGTAACCCTGTCACGCAAGATGATTTTTATTGGCTTAAAAGTGGTACAGAAAAATTCCGTATCCCCCACATGTTGCTTCCTAAAGATCTGGATAACGCTGGAAATTGGGTAATCAGCCTTGGATCGTTATGCCAAATGTTGGGCTCACACGCAGAAAGTTTAGGCATTGAGATCTTTACTGGTTTTACCGCAAACACCATTGCTTTTGATGATGACGGTTCAGTTAACGGTATCATTACGGGGGAAATGGGTCTTAACCAAGATGGTTCTGAAAGCCCTAACCACGTGCCTGCTATTCACATTAAAGCCAAACAAACCTTATTTTGTGAAGGGGCGAGAGGTCATCTAGGTAAACAGTTGATCCGCCGATTCAATTTGGACGAGGGTAAAGATCCAAACCATTTTGCCTTAGGGTTTAAAGAAATCTGGAAAATTCCTAACCACAAACACATACCAGGAAAAACGGAGCATGCCATTGGCTGGCCATTGAGCCAACGTGCCCATGGCGGCGCTTTTTGTTATCACTATGGGGATAACCTCGTATCTCTTGGTTTGGTTATCGACCTTGATTACGGCAACCCTTCACTGCAGCCTTTTATGGAGTTTCAGTCTTTGAAGCATCACCCGTGGCTAGCCGACTTACTCGAAGGAGCCGAACGCATCAGCTACGGTGCGAGAGCCATTAATAAAAGCGGATTTCATTCCCTACCCGCAATGAGTTTTGCAGGTGGATTTTTGCTAGGCTGCGATGCAGGGACTCTGAATGTCGCTAAAATAAAGGGCACGCACACCGCGATGAAATCCGGCATGCTTGCCGCGCAGTCCATCATTGAAAGCTGGGAGAAAACGGAGCAGGACAAATCGCAGTGTTTTAACCGGTTATTCGAAAACTCGTGGTTACACCAAGAGCTTTACGCGTCACGTAACCTTATACCTTCAATCAAGAAATGGGGGAATTGGGCTGGAGGTGCTATGCAGACTCTAGAAAGCAGAATATTCGATGGCAATGCACCATGGCATTTACATCATCAAGATGAGGACGCCAAATCGATGCAATCTCTCTCGACGGTTGAGCTTTGTTCCTATGCAAAGCCGGATGGTAAACTCAGCTTCGACCGATTGTCTTCTGTTTATTTAGCAAACCTATCTCATAGGGATGATCAACCCAATCACTTAAAGCTTGAAGATACGACCATACCTATCAGTACCAACTTACGGCTATTTGGCGAACCAGCCCAGTTCTACTGCCCTGCTGGGGTCTACGAAATTGAATACTCAAAAAGTGCCGAACCCACTTTTCGCATCAACAGCCAGAACTGCGTTCACTGCAAAACCTGTGACATCAAAGATCCCAGTGAGAACATCACTTGGACACCACCAGAAGGAGGAAGCGGTCCGAATTATTCTGGGATGTGACTCTCTAGGCTTCGGCTGTCTGAGCCGAAGCCTGATTAAACCTTTACTCACTAATTCAAGATGAGTGAAGTGCTATACAGTTACCTTCTATGTCCTCAAATTCGGCAACCCAACCTAACTCTCCAATAGATGTTTTTGGGTAAAGAACTTTGCCACCATGAGACAACACTTTACTCAACGTTTCATCTATGTTTTCTGCATTGAAATAGAGCCGTGAACCGTCTTTTGAAGGGACATAGCTTTCTCCCTTAACCAAGGCTCCGGTGATTCCTTCCCACTGATCGTTGGATGAAAAAATTGCCATTTCATTACCATCAATTACAGCTCGTTCAAATTGATGACCGAATACGATCTCATAAAATTTTATGGCTCTATCAATGTCTCGCACAGGAATTTCAAAATAGCCAACTGGATTCTTCATTTCTGACTTTCCTTTTTTATCAATCTCGAATTGTCTTTTTCCAAGCGCTGTAACAATCCCATCAGGATATACATACATGCACCTGCCTTTGCATCAGTCGTCGGTACACAAAATTAAAGTTCTAGGATGCGTTAGAACGGAACTCAGAGGTATCGACTAACTCGTCTCACTTCATTCAACGCAATACTATCAGCAGCGATGTCGATTTGAGCCGATTCTAATAAGTGCCACTTAATTTCATCGGCTTCTTTAGCCACCATATCGCCTTTCCAACTGTTTATGATGAAGTAATGAATTAGCTGTAATTCTTGCGTGGGGTGATAAAGTGAACACAAATATTTGTATTCACTTGGGATAACATTCAATTCCTCTTCGACCTCTCGAAATAACGCCTGAACTTGAGTTTCACCGTCTTCTATATGACCACCAGGTATCGCGATTAAACTAGGGTCAGTTTCCTTCAGCTTACTGCGCCTTTCTAACAGTACTTCTGAGCCATTCAGCATAATAAAGGAAACGCATTCATGTGCTTTCAATACATAACATCCTTTTAAAGTTCTAACGAAGAGATTGAATTTCCATTCTACCAAGCTGGCTTAAGTCGATCTTTAGGTTCACCTAAATCGCATTTTTTACAATTCAGTTTGTAGCCCAACATAGAATCTCGACCAGTCTCCGTTTCAACCCAGGGCCTGTTTATAAAAGGAGGTTTATTCCGGACGTGTTGAAAATGACCGCATTGCAATTTGGCCACCCAGTCATCAAATTCATCTTTATGGTAACCGACAATGGACTGTTTCATCTTTCTCAATAGCCACACAACCAGCTTAAGTTATTGTCAGACTACCACAATAATCATGCTACCTATCAAAAACGGGGGAGAGTAAAGTAGAGTTACTCGCTCTCTTTTTTGAAGTAAGCAGTAATGCTTAAAACTATCGCTAATGCAGAAACCACGGTCATAATTGTTCCTGGAACAAAATTTACGTAACCACCTAAATCCAAGAAGATGAAATACCCCAGATCAGCCATGCCACCTACAAGTGCTGAAACAAAAATAGCGGTGGCATTGTTGCGCCAAATAAACACAGCACCGACAACGGTTACTATGCCAAACCAAGCCAAATTCCAACCGTGCTGGTTGATAATTGCACCAGCCGCATCAGGGTATGTCGCATCAAGCAAGCCTGTGCTGACACCGTCCGCAACAGCCTGAACGGCGGCAGGGGTCTCGTTACTCATGACTACAACGCCAGCGAATATATGAACTAGCCCCCAAACCACCCACAGAACGGCGGATATTTTTAACAACATCGATGTTTTCATAACTTGTTCCTTCCTTAAAAGATACTAAAAAGGTTACAATTAAGATATCGATAATGCAACCTATATGGTTACAATTAAAATATGAATATTGATTTTGCTATAGGGCTTCACATTGTTGGCTTTCTTACCTCTAATGACGGCGAGCTAGTTTCATCCAACGTGTTAGCCGCGAGTTTCGGAACTAGTCCTGTCGTCCTTAGAAGAGTATTGGTCCGATTAAACCAATCCGGGTTAGTCGATACGAAGAGAGGAGCGAATGGTGGTAGCCGCCTTGCACGCCCTGCTTCAAGCATTAATTTGAGAGAAGTCTATGAAGCGGCATCTCAAAACATTGAACTGTTCGCGCGGCACCCTGCTGGTGCAGAGCCAGTATCGAACATACTAGGAAACTATATCAATGAATTCTATTTGGAAGCCGAAAGCTCACTGCTAGCGCATTTAGAATCGATCAGTGTTGCTGATATGGATACTGTTGTAAGACCCAAAATTATGAAAGCGCTAAATTGCCATCCCAATTAAATCTCTGTGGGAGGTGGTCGGGCTCACGTGGGAACGCTTCTATAGATGGCGAATATGTTAGCCATACCACGTAAACCCATGCTTTCACGGCAACTTATGAGCGATAACTAGCGTCAGAAAAACCTACAAAGCGCAATTATTGCCTGTATGAGAAAGATGGTTGTGATATAGGATTCAGTGCTCAGAGACGATGTAATATTGGATAAAGATAGCGCCAACAGTTAAGTGCTAACACTATAGTCTCTGCATTATGAATTACTCAGCAACGGCTCCAGTCTTGAACTTTTTTATTTGGACTTAAATCCTGAGAAGCTAAATTTAATTCATCCAGCACTTTAAATATTCCCATTAAAAACAGAATTATAGAGCTATTTTGTATCGAAGTTCTATATGACTGACCTAAGTTTAATAGGTTCACTTTATTCCCTAATTAATGAGTAAACGCTGCGTTCAGCAACACCGAAACCTATCGACACAAGTTTCAAGCACCTTCCTAGGATGTTGGCTCCACCAATATTCTGAGAAAATTTCGATTTCACATAACCCTTGGTAGCCAGCGACATCTTCAACGATTCGGCGGATCTCTTGGATGTTTGCAACGCCATCGCCCATCATGCCTCTGTCCAGGAGCAGGTCTTTAGTTTCAGCCAGCCAGTCACACAGATGGAAGGAGAACACTTTGTCTGTGCCTTTTAGTGAAGCTTCTAACTGGGAATCCCACCACACGTGGTATACATCAACGGCAATCCCTAGGTTTTGCACACCCACGTTTTCGCAGATAGTCAGTGCATCTTTTACGGTCACAATACAAGAACGATCGCCGCCGTACATTGGGTGTAAAGGTTCTAACGCCAGTTTGACTCCGCACTGGGCGGCGTACTCCGCTGCCTGTGCAAGAATGGATTCGACCTGCCCCCATCCTGCGGTGATGCCTTTCAACCCGATAGGAACGCCTCCGGTAAGAATCACCAAACATTCAGCTTGAAGCTGCGCAGTCTGCTCGATAGCGAGTTTGACGTCATCCTTAACTCGTTGCTCATTTGGGGCAAAGGGGCCGCAAAAAAATGGGGAGCGGCATAATCCCGACACAGACATGCCAGCTCCCCTAACGGCTCTACCTACTGAGTCTAAACTTTGTTTTTGATTGAATTCCTGACGCCAAAAGGTAATACCTGAAAAGCCCAGTTCTGCACAGTTGTCGATAAGCTCCTCGGTATTCCAACCAAAACCTTTGCCTGGCACATTATGTCCAAGCGTTGCGGTATTGAGTGCTAACGCTTTCTTACTGGACGTAAAATCACGCATTTTCGCTCTCCAATGCAATGGTTGGTTTGAAAGGCAACCGGTCGAGAACGTCTTTCTTTAAGTCGGTGCCTTTGGCTAATTCAATCAACGTCAGCCCTTGTTCCGTGAGTTTAAATACCGCACGTTCGGTAACATAGACGACCTCTTGCCCATTTTTAAAAGCCTGCTTTCCGCTGAACGTTATGTGGCTCACTTCCTCTACCACTTTAGGCACACTGCCATATTGGTCGATGCTCAATTTGTCTTCGGCGTCTTTGCGGACTTTCAGCCCTTTGGCTTCGAAAGTGCCACAAAACACCACTTTTTGAGCGCCAGATGTGATGTCGATAAAACCACCGGGACCAACGAGATTGTCGCCAATTTTGGACACATTCACATTCCCTTCTCGGTCTACTTCACCCATACCAAGAAAAGTGATATCGATACCGCCACCGGTAAAAAAGTCGAATTGCTCTGGCGAGCTCATAATGACTTGAGGGTTTCTCGCCGCACCAAACATTTCTCCATCGAGCATGTCGCCATTATGAATACCCTGTTCGACGGTTCCCCAATAGCGTATTCCACGCTTTGCCAATACTGCCGGGATACCCCCAGATATACCAAAACCAAAATTTGCAGAACGCGCATTTTTTATTTCATCCGCTGCTCGCTCACAAATATACAAACGAATCCCGAATGGAAGCTCACTTGGTTCGGGATTGCTGCCATTTCCGTGGCTCCATTGCTCCCCACTAATGGATGGATCATATTCTGATATTCGGCACTGCTCTTGGCTGGGCTCGACGAAGACATGATCGAGAATAATGCCCGGTATAGTGACGGCTCTCGCGGGTAATATGGGTGAGTCGGTTAAACTTTTGACTTGGGCAATCACCTTGCCACCACAGTTATGGGCAGCTAACGCCATCGTATAAGCATCAAGATCAACGGGTTCATGTCGGGTAGAAAGGTTACCGTTGTTATCGACAATGCTACCGCGTATAAAACTGAAATCGACCCTGATGGGTTTGAAGTGCAAAATGTCTTCCCCATCTACATTAAGCTTTTCCACCAGCTCTTGTTTGGTCACTTCATTGCTTTTTCCACCACCGTGTTCGGGGTCGACAAACGTACCTAACCCGACCTTAGTAAAAAAGCCGGGGCGACCTGCGCCTGTTTCACGCAACACCCCTGAGATCACCCCGGCAGGAAAGGTATACGCTTCAATATCGTTATTACGGCAAAGCGCCTGCATGTTGGGTGCCCAGCTCCAATGTGCACCTATTACACGTTTGACCATTCCTTTGTGGGCGAAACGTTGAAGCCCCTTTTCCTGAGCGTCGCCGATCCCTAAAACATGGACTAATGTGAGATCTTTTGGGTGCCCTGTTGCCAAGAAACTTTGCTCTAACTCTTTAAATAATGCGTCCGCTTCCAGCAAACCACCACCAGAGCCACACAGCGCGATGGTGGCTCCATCAAATATCAATGGAGCTACTTCTCCCATTTGTAATTGTTTTAATTTCCCTACATGCTCCATGCTTACTCCAAGACAAATAACCAACTAGTTAGTTAATAAAAATTCAAATAAGAAGCATCTAATAAACTAGACGCTTTTTTCCAACACTAAGTCTGCGCCCTTTTCTGCCACCATGATCGCCGCAGCATTGGTATTTGAGCTCACTATCGTTGGAATAACGGACGCATCAATCACACGGAGGTTATTAAGCCCTTTGACTCGTAATTGAGTGTCGACCACTGCCATAACGTCATCGTCCGCCCCCATTTTACAAGTCCCTACGGGGTGGTAAGCCGTTCGACCATGCTCACGACAAAACTGGATTATTTGCTCGTCGGTTTCAACTTGGGTTCCGGGAAAATGCTCACGCTCTATTAGATCGCTAAAAGCCTGTTGATTGATCATATTTCGGCATAGCTTGACCCCTTCTATCGCAACTTGGACGTCGTAGGGGTCAGACATATGGTTCGTGTTCACAATAGGATTATCCGCCGGGTTGGTGCTGGCTAACTCAACGGTGCCACGGCTTCGCGGTCTTAGCTGATAGAAGTTCAGAGTCACGCCGTAACCGGATGGTACTTCAGGAATCCCCGCTTCAACTCCTGCACCGGGCAGAAAGTGAAATTGAATATCCGGTGTTTTTTGCTCTTTATCTCCCCACCAAAATGCACCCGCTTCTGCGATATTGGAAGTCACAGGTCCTGTTTTAAAAATCAGATACTGCAAAGCCACCATCAATTTACTCAGTGGTTTGTTGTAACGCTCCATGCTGTATGGGCCGTTCAACTCATGAATCGTATCGATGTCATAATGATCTTGCAGGTTTTTTCCTACCCCCAAAGATTCATGAACAACATCGATACCATGATCTTTCAACCATGCTGGATCGCCCACTCCACTGAGCATCAAAAGTTTTGGCGACGCAATAGCTCCGGCAGCAAGAATCACCTCCTGATTGGCTTTGTAAGTATGTTTCGCTCCCTCATGTTCGCACTCCACTCCAACAGCAGATTTGCCTTCGAACAGCAGCTTATGAACCATACATCCCGTAATGACCGTGAGGTTTGAGCGCTTTAGCGCTGGCGACAAATACCCAACCGCAGCGCTGCACCGTTTGCCATCTTTTTGCGTCACTTGGTAAAACCCTGCTCCGGCTTGTTTGCCATCGTTAAAATCGGGGTTGTAGGGCAGCCCAGCTTGCTGGGCACTGCGGATAAACGTATGAGATAGAGGATCTTTGTAGATAAGGTTAGATACCGATAAAGGTCCCTCCGTGCCGTGATGTTCATTGGCAAAGATTTGGTTAGATTCTGATCGAACAAAATAGGGCTTAACGTCTTCATAGGACCAACCAGCGCATCCGTTTTCGTTTGCCCAACGATCGTAATCTTCTGGGCAGCCGCGAGTAAAAACTTGCGCGTTAACCGAGCTCCCACCACCAATGACTTTTCCTTGGGGGTACACAATAGAGCGATTAGAGAGATGCTCTGTTGGTTTGGTGAAGTAGTCCCAAACCAATGGACCTTTAGTGGTTTTGAAAAAGCCTATTGGCA
The DNA here is from genome assembly GCF_002933855.1 of Vibrio penaeicida. Taxonomy (GTDB): domain Bacteria; phylum Pseudomonadota; class Gammaproteobacteria; order Enterobacterales; family Vibrionaceae; genus Vibrio; species Vibrio penaeicida_A. The sequence goes on along the minus strand of NZ_BFAQ01000031.1, from coordinate 95,885 downwards.
TATGGATATACATGTCTTTATCGACAGGTCCGGCTTCCAATAGCAGAACGCGATTGTTGGGATCTTCAGTGAGTCGAGATGCTAAAACACACCCTGCCGAGCCGCCACCGATGATGAGATAATCGTACATCTTTCATCCTTAAATTTTAGGGTCTTTCTGGTGCCTAGTTGTCCTTAACTTAAAAGCAGCGACACCAAGTAACTATTTAGTTATATAATTGAATGGTTAAATTTTCAACTGTTATTTGTGTGACGAAGCACCATGAGTTACGCAAAAAGCCTAGAAAGATCGCACTGTTTTTATTAGCAGTTGCAGGTGAGTAAATATATAGTTACTTTATTGCACGCGTCTGTGCATCAAGGTCAAAACAACCAACGGGAACAAATTGTGGCGAACCAGAAAGCAAAGAAACCGATTCATCAAAGAGACAGTGAAGCCACTAAAGAACGTATTCTTCAGGCTGCAAAATATGAGTTTGCTCAAAATGGATATGCTGGAGCGCGTGTCGATGAAATCTCGGAACGCTCAGAAACCAATAAACGCATGATCTACCACTATTTTGGCGGCAAGCAAAAACTCTTTAAGGCGGTACTAGAACAGGCATATTTCGACATTCGTAAAGCTGAACGCGCTTTACATCTTGAAGAAATGGAGCCAGAAAAAGCACTAACAGTCTTAGTTGAATTCACTTGGCGATACTATTTAGATAACCCTGAATTTCTGACCTTAGTAAACAGTGAGAATTTGCACAAAGCGGTGCATCTAGAGTCTTCAGAGGTAATTGAATCGCTGCGCGACCCGTTTGTTTCAATGATACAAGACATTCTGAAACGCGGCGTGAAATCGGGAGTTTTCCGAGAAGGCGTCGACCCAGTGCAGCTTATCATCACAATTGCTGCTGTCAGCTATTACTATTTCACCAACCGTTACACTGGATCCATTTTGTTTGATCGGGATTTAATGGCCGACAAAGCGTTAAAAGAACGATTGGCATTTAACGTTGAAACCATTTTAAGAATGGTGAAGATCTAAGTTTGACTCAATCGCTTTCTGCGCTCGTCTATCCATTCGAGCGCGGTAAAGTCTTCCTGCTCTTCTATCTATCTTTCTATCTTTCTATCTTTCTATCTTTCTATTACCTATCTTAATGTGCCTATAACATCATATACCGACTTCTCAAGAAAACTTCTCCGTCACTTTTCTTAGATTTGACACTTGCAAATCAAGTAACTAACTGTTTACATAATTGCAACATTACTTTTTTCATTCTCATGCTGTTTGGAGCTGTTGCTTCAAGAGAAAGTACTTCTATTACTGAGGGATGGTTATGAAATCGAATCAAATCAATGTGTTTAAGCGAAGTGGACTCAATGTTACAGCAATGGGTTTTGGCTCTGCCCCCATTGGAAATATCTTTCGACCTATTGATGAAACAACATCTGAAGCCATGATTGAAGAGTCATGGAAAGCTGGTATTCGCTATTTTGACACGGCTCCAATGTATGGCCATGGCTTGTCCGAAGTACGTGTTGGTCATGCCCTTAGATGGAAACCTCGCAATGAATTTGTTTTGTCAACCAAAGTCGGTCGAATCTTAACGCCTCAAGCTAGGGAAAAAATCGATTTTACACCTTGGGTAAATGCCCTTCCCTTCGAAATGCACTTCGACTACAGCTACGATGGCACCATGCGCAGTATTGAAGACTCGATTCAGCGATTAGGGCTGGAGCGAATCGACGTTGCTTTTATCCACGATATTGATTCATTCACGCATGGTAAGGATGATCAACCCGCTCGGTTCAGAGAAGCAATGGATGGCGCTTATAAGGCGCTGAGCCAACTGCGCGATGAAGGGGTGGTCAAATCCATTGGGGTGGGTGTAAATGAGTGGCAGGTATGTCATCAAGCGTTGATAGAAAGGGATTTTGATAGCTTCTTGCTTGCAGGTCGTTACACCCTACTTGAACAAGAAGCGCTGGATGAATTCCTACCGCTTTGTGAAGAACGCGGCGCTTCAATCATCATCGGCGGAGGGTTTAATAGTGGCATCCTAGCGACAGGAGCAACCGAAAAAGCCAAGTACAACTACGCACCAGCTCCTGCCAATATTAAAAAGAAAGTCGCACAAATAGAAGTGGTATGCCAAGAGTTTAATGTCTCCCTTCCAGCCGCTGCTTTGCAATTTGTACTCGCCCACCCATGTGTTCCCTCTATTATTCCTGGCACACGAGATGTGGCTCAACTGAAACAAAACTTAACGTGGATTAATCAGACGATTCCATCAGAGTTTTGGGAAACCCTCAAGAAGCAACATTTGATTCGAGAAGACGCCCCTACGCCCAAAGATTAGCGAATAGCGAGATTCACAATAAGTGGGTTTCTTTATACTATTAATAACTAACTAGTTACTTATAAGGACGCATACATGATCAAAGTACACGGAATAAACCACATTGGCTTCACCGTTCCAGACATAGAACAAGCAGTCCAGTTTTTTACCGATGTGTTTGGTGCTGAAACCATCATGAATGTGGGCTACGTAGATGTAGACGATGAGTTCATGAAAAAAAGGCTAGGGGTAAATGCAGGCCGAAGAATCAAAGATATGCGAGTTCTGCAATGTGGTATTGGGGGCGCATTAGAAATTTTTGAATACAGCGGTGAAGACGCCACCCCTCAAAAAATGAACAGTGAAATTGGCGGTTTTCATATCGCTCTGGAAGTCGACAACGTGTACGAAAGTGCTGAGCGATTGAAGACAATGGGAGTCGATTTACTCGAAGGTCCAACGCTTATCGATGCAGGTCCAATGGAGGGATTGAACTGGCTTTATTTCCGCACACCTTGGGGATTGTACATGGAAATCGTTAGTACCGAGGGCGCAATGGGATACGAAAAAGAAGGAGGTCCAAAGATGTGGTCTCCTAAACCAAGTGTTTAGTCTTAACCGACTGAATTTGTTAGAACATGACAAGGAAAAATAGCCATGAAAAGGATGATATCGGCTTGCTTGATCAGTTTGTCTGCAATACTGGCTTTACCCGGACAAGCTGCGGACAAGCCTTTCGCTGGAACCAAACTAAAAATGCTCGCCATCGGCGATACGTCTGTAACTCGCGTCGCTCCGATAATCGGGGAGTTTAAAGAAAAAACAGGGATCGATGTTCAAATCGATCAATTTCCTTACCCTGGCCTTATCGATAAGATAATTATTGAATCGAGTGCCAATAGCCCAACGTATCAATTGCTATGGATTGATAGCCCATGGGTAGGTGTTTTGGGTGAGTCTGGAGCACTGGAAGATCTTACCTCTCGCGTAAAACGTGATGCCAATGACATTCATCTTGATGACATTATCCCCATCCAACTCCAAGAAAACTCTTGGCAGGGTAAGCTCCTTGCCTTCCCTGCATCTGGCATGATCTGGTCGATAAACTATCGAAAAGATTTGTATGAAAATCCAGCAGAGAAAGCGGCATTTAAAGCGAAATACGGTTACGAGTTAGCGCCTGCCAAAACGTGGGAACAATACATCGATATCGCCGAATTCTTTACTCGTAAGAAAGGCGACACGTTAGCAGGTAAAACGTTAACCAAGGACTTCTACGGTAACGCTCAAGCCTATAGCCGAGTAGCAGGGGCAATTACACACGATTACTTCCCAATAATGAGGAGCTTTGGTGGTGATTACTGGGACCCAGAAACAGGCTTATGCGCCATGACGGGAGAAGCCCACGTAAAAGCAGCAAATGTTATGAAGGAATTGGTGAAGTTCAACCCACCTGATTATCTCGGATTAATGTGGGATATCCGCACGGGATATATGGAACGTGGTGAAACCGCGACTTCTGGCTATTGGTCGGTACGAACAGTGCGTCTAACCAACCCTGAAGAGGCCGTTCTTCCCACGATTGGTGAAGCCGGATATGCACCAAGCCCAACCGGTGGCGGAGAGCCTCAGCCGACGTATACTGGCGCACTTTCGTTTGCTATTAACAGCAAATCCAATACCAAGCAAAAAGATGCGGCCTGGGAGTTCATAAAATGGAGCACAAGCCGCGATCTGATGAGCCGTTTTGCAAATGAAGGTTCAGGCGTAAGTCAATTCCACAAATCGATTCTTTCCAACCCTGAATTGCAGAAAAAATATCCGTACTACAAAGTCTTACTGGAAACACAAAGTCATGCAAAACGTCGTATTTTCCATCCATTCTATGCCGATGTTGAAGAGTCATTTGGTATTGAGCTAAACAAATTTGTGGCGGGTGAAACGGCAACGGCAAAAGAAGCGTTAGAGAAAGCCTGTACGCAAATTAATTCTCGCTTAAAAATCTTCTCCACAGACATGCGCTTACGTTGGATAAACGATGTACCTGTCGAAGCGCTTCAGTAGCCCTTCTTTAAGGTTTACTGACCAAGTAAACGTAACCTTGACTGGGCAAGTGCCCAGTCATACTTGCACGTGCTGACACGGATGTAGTTTATGAGTTTTATCAAACAACGGAACCGATCTCTTGCGACGACCTTCTTGCTACCAGCGATTGTTGTCCTGTTTTCGGTAACCATTTACCCGATGCTCTATGCGCTTTGGTTGAGTTTTCGAAGTTACGATCTTGCCAAGCCTTTTATTCCAAGAGTGTTCGTTGGGGTATCCAACTACCAAGAAATTCTGACATCGTCGCCCTTCTTCCATTCGTTGGTGACCACATTCAAGCTGATGGGGGCAACCCTATCTGTTCAATTAATATTAGGGCTTGGACTCGCGTATCTGGTTACTCGCCCTATTCCGGGAATGGCGATTGTAAGAACACTTTTGCTGATTCCGATGATGATAGCGCCAGTGATTGTCGGTTTAGTGTGGCTATTTCTTTATTTCCCTGAGCTTGGCTATCTCAACTACTTTTTGGGCTTAGTTGGCATTGATTCCGTCGGTTGGATCACCAGCACCAATTGGGCTCTGACGGCCATTGCAATAGCGGATATTTGGCAGTGGACGCCTTTCTTTATGATGGGTATAGCGGCTTCAATTCAAAGTATGCCAACCGAGCCATTGGAAGCAGCCAAGATTGATGGCAATTCAAACTGGGACATTTTCCGCCACATCACGCTCCCCCATTTGAAGCCGGTTCTGGTGAGCTTACTGTTTTTACGCGCCATTGATGCCTTCAAAATTTACGACATCATTTTTGTTCTTACTAAAGGAGGGCCGGGTGACTCAACAGAGGTCTTGTCGCTGTTCATATATCGCCAAAGCTTTACCTTTTGGCGAATGGGGGTCGGTGCTGCTGCCTCATTTGTCTCGCTGATCATTATCGTTGTACTCATCACTTTCTTCTTCCGCTCTTTGCAGAAGAGCCAGCAAGAAAATCATTAGGGATCGAAGACATGAAACAAAAAATACTCACTTATTTCTCCGTCGCTATCGCATTGCTTTTGTTCATGACACCAATCTATTTGATCTTGATGTCGTCCCTTAAGCCTGCCGCGTATATGTTTTCACAACCCCCCGCGTTTCTTTTCGAGCCTACGCTACAGCACTACTACGACCTATTCACGATGAGGCCCTTCCACCTCCAGATCCTCAACAGCTTGATTGTCGCACTCGGATCCACCGCATTCAGTTTAATTGTAGGCTCGTCTGCTGCGTACGCACTTTCTCGAATTCAGGGTAAATGGGTTGGCGATATAGCGTTCTGGATTTTGTCTTTGAGAATGTTTCCTCCAATTGCCGTTGTTGTGCCTTACTACATCATTTTTAAGTCGGTTAACCTGCTGGATTCGCCTTTGGCGCTGATCATTGTGTACTCCACCTTTAACATTCCACTGACAGTTTGGCTAATGAAAGGTTTCTTCGATGAGATCCCAATGGCGTTAGAAGAGGCTGCTCAAGTCGATGGTCACGGGCTGTTATCGGTGTTTTTCAGAGTCACGCTGCCACTTACGGCGCCGGGTTTGGCGGTTTCTGCCGTCTTTTGCTTTATCTTCTCGTGGAACGAGTTCTTGTTTGCGTTAATGCTCACGGGTTCCAACGCTCAAACCGTTACCGTTGCTGTGATGTCTTTCTGGTCGAGCGACGCGGTGCAATGGGGCCGAATTATGGCTGGCTCATTCATCATTTTAATTCCGGGGGTGATCTTTGTTCTGACATGCCAACGCTGGCTAGTTAAAGGGCTCACCATGGGTTCAGTTAAAGGTTAAGAAAAAGGAAGTTTTCATGACATCAGTGACATTAACGAACATTACAAAGAGCTATGGCGACACGGAAATTGTCCATGGTATCGATTTGAAAATTGAGCCCGGTGAGTTTGTGGTTCTCTTGGGTCCATCTGGTTGTGGGAAAACCACCACTCTAAGGATGATTGCAGGATTAGAAGATGTGACTTCTGGCGATCTGTGCATTGGCGATACGATAGTAAATGATGTGCCTCCAAAGGATCGTGGTATCTCCATGGTGTTTCAAAACTACGCGCTATACCCACATATGACGGTGCGTGAAAACATGGCGTTCGCGCTGAAACCCCAGAAACTGGTTCAAGCCGAGGTCAATGAACGCATTACCAATGTCTCCTCAATGCTTGGTTTAGAAGCGCTGCTAGACAGAAAACCCAGCCAATTGTCTGGCGGACAGAGGCAAAGAGTTGCAATGGGCAGGGCTATGGTAAGAACCCCTAATGTATTCTTGTTCGATGAACCGCTGTCAAATCTCGACGCCAAGCTACGGAGCAAGGTGCGTTTCGAAATTGCTAAGTTGCATCAAACGTTAAAATCGACCGTTGTGTATGTCACACACGATCAAATAGAAGCGATGACATTAGCCGATAAAATCGTGGTCATGAGAGACGGGTTGATAGAACAGATCGGTTCACCTGAATCCATTTATCGTCACCCTGCCAATACTTTCGTTGCAACCTTTATTGGCAGCCCAGAAATGAACCTTTTGAACGCTACCATGGAACGAAATAGCTCCGGTGCTGAAATCAAGTTCAACGGTGTGACTTTCACGATAGAAGGGCTCAAACTAGCTAAAAAACCATCGGATAGCCGGATTGTTCTGGGTGTACGGCCTGATCACCTTCTTCTCTCACATCACGCCTTGTCCGATACACCAAGTTTGGAAGCAACGGTGACGCTCATAGAATATCTAGGGCAAGAAAAGCTCATTAATCTCTCTGTCGGAGAGACAAAAATGTGTGCATTAGTTTCCAGCACCACTTCGTTTTCGGAAGGGCAGACGTTGCACGTCGGTTTTGATATGTCACAAGCCAGTATTTTCGATAGCAGAACGAAAGAAAATCTATTGCCAAATGGTCACTCATCTTCCGAAAAACGGAGTGCAGCATGAATAAGGAAATTGTGTTTACGGGGTCAAAAACCGCCCATTTTGAAACGTTTGAACTCGACCCGATAAAGGAGACAGAAATACGAGGAAAAACCGTTTGCTCGCTGATTAGCCCTGGAACGGAATCGGCATGGTTTACGCAAGGTGATTACCCTATTAAACCCGGATATGCCGCGGTATTTCGAGCTGACGAAATGGGGGATAAAGTCCAAAATATCAAACTTGGACAACTGCTTTTATGCATGGGAGGGCATCGTTCATCACAGCAGTTTGATGAAAAATATGTGGTTCCCATTCCTGAAGATATGGTGGCAAGCAAAGCCGTCATTGCGAGGTTGATGGGGGTTTCCATGACCACTCTGATGACCACAAAAGCCAAAGTAGGAGACAAAGTCATTGTATCTGGTGCTGGCCCTGTGGGGTATCTCGCCGCTCATCAATGCAAACTTGCGGGCTACGATGTACTGGTAATCGAACCCAATGAGCAACGCAGAATGGAAGCGACCGAAAGTGGGCTAAATGCGCAGCAAAACTTCCCATTAGACGACCCTAGCTACGCTAAAAATATTGCTTTGGTGATAGATTGTTCGGGGCACGAAGCTGCGGTACTCGATGCTTGCCGCATAGTACGTAAAGGCGGCGAAGTCGTATTGGTTGGTGTTCCGTGGAAACCAAATACCGATATTCTGGCGCAATCTATTCTAAGCGAAGTGTTTTTCAACTACGTAAACTTGCGTTCAGGTTGGGAGTGGGAAGTACCACTTCGTTCAAAAGGATTTGTTTGGGAAGAACTCTATGAAGGCTATAACAATAATCCCTACAGCACCTTTGGTGGTTTTGAAAGAGCATTAAAGTGGTTGTCTTTAGACGGAGGAATTCCGCTTGATACTCTCACTGAGGAGTTGGTTTTGACCGATCCGCAGGCGGTATACAGTGACCTAATCAACCATAAACTGACCAAACCTTTCAACATTCTAATCTGGTAAGCTCCTCCCCACTAGCGTGGGGAGCAGGCAATAACCATTAGCAATACAACCATCAACTATATAATCACCAGCAATATAACCATCAACAATATAATCGCCAGCAATAATACTGCTCGGCACAATAGTGTGAACAGAGATATAGAGTGAACAGAGACTACTGTACAGGTTGCCCTGTGTGCCCATCCATTCCACCAGAAATCGGTAGATTGACACCGTTGCATGAACGAGATGCTTCTGTCGCCAAGAAATACATGGCTTCTGCGACTTCGTCGGGGGTACAGATTCGACCAAGGGGATTCTTTTTGTTGAAGAGATCGACCACATCTTCTGGATTGGCTAAAAACATTGGAGTCGCGCATGCCGACGGGCAAACACTGTTTACTCGGATATTATACTTTCCATAATCTAGCGCCATCGCTCGGGTTAAGTTAACGACAGAACCTTTGGCAGCATTGTAAGCCGCCATGCTGTAGTCACCGTAAAGCCCAGACACAGAAGCTGTGTTTACTATGGTGCCTCCACCATTTTCGATCATCTTAGGAACAAAGCTTCGAGTGGTAAGAAATACAGATTTCACATCAACATCAAAAATGGCATCCCAATCTTCTTCAGAGGTATCGTGTAGCTCTCCCCCCCGCCAAATGCCGGCGTTGTTGATGACACAATCCACATGTTTGGCGTTTTCGAACGTGAAAAGAGCCAACTTCTCTACGTCTTCACGTTTACCAATATTGCAGCAGTAAAACCATACATTTCCATGCCCTGCTGCTTTGAACTGCTTAACGTGTTCAGCCCCTGCCTCTTCACTTAGGTCGGCCATAACGACTCCCCAACCTCGCTCAAGAAATAACTTAGTCGCACTAAGCCCCATGCCTGAGCAAGCCCCGGTAATCACCACATTTTTCATATCGCACTCCTTTGCTTAGATAAATGAATATTTGTAACTATCTAGTTATATACCTGTAAATTAAAAATTGCAACGTGCAGAATTTAGAATCAGCATTCATACCATGAGAGCATTCAATCATTTGCACCTTCCTGTAATACCAATCACAGTAAGTAAGTGTTCATAAATAGCGAAGGAAAAACGCTTGAGAACGAGGCAAAAAATTTCGATAAGTAGTTATTCTACAATCAAATTTTTTAACGCAGTTATCGAGTGTTTTAACAAGCTAGAATGAGTAATTACTTATTACGATTGGTATAATTTGCGTATACCCTCTTTCTCAAACTAGAAATAAGGACAATACATGCACACAGAAACGGAACAGTTGACGATAGCCATCGTAGACAGACAATTAGATGCCTACAACGCGCGCGACATTGATGCATTCGCGGCTACTTATCATGAAGATGTGGAGATTCACTCTTTCTCTAAAGGGCTTCAATATACAGGGAGAGATACGTTGATTGAGCGCTATGGAAAGAAATTCGCCAGCTTAACGTATCTCAATGCAACGTCGTTGAAGCGTATTGTTCACGACCGTTTTTTGGTTGACCACGAATTAGCGGAGTCTTCAAGCTTAGCCTCTGGCGAGGTTGAAACAAGCCTTAAGGTTATCGCCGCTTATGAAGTGGAAGATGGTTTGATTAAGCGTGTCACGTTTATGGGTTAAGACAGCGCTTTGAACGCACAGATTAGCGATGTTTAAAGCTCTAAAAGAACAAGTAGTTTGGAAACCGGCAGAATACGCAAACTGTCGGTTTCCAGATGATGAAGGTGACTATGTGCAATGCATTTGGCGCAGAGCTAATGTGCCGTCATTTCATTGTACGCTTTGAGAGCGTGGAATTTTTCGATCACCAAGATATAGTCTTCTCTAGATACGGTTTTATGTAAACCAGTATCCAAATCTTCGGTTTCAGGATTTCCCGATTTAACAACAGCGCGTAATTCATAGATGGGGGATTTGGCATACGCGTACCAATACACCAACAAAAAGGCAGGCAATCCGGCGTACAACGGGTGGACAAGCAAGGCAACAAAACCAAATACAAATGCAATGAGTGCAGCCCGTTTCACTTTATCTATGGTGGTGTAATCCTTCACATACAGTTCTTCAATTCGGTCTAATGAAATCACAGAGTCGCCTACTTTTAGCCCTGCTGACGTCATACTCGGAACATCCACTTTTTTAAACATCAAAACATCCTATTTCAACGCAAACTTCTTGTTCAGATCGGGTATGGCTTGTTTAAAAAGCTCATATCCAAGTGGAGATAAAATTTAACACATAACCTATTGATCTGGTGTGCCCGAGATTACAAAATCATCAAGAAGCTCGCGAAATTCTGCGCTATATCGCAAGAATTCGACACATCTCCTTAAAAGAATGACGTGCTTTATGCTGGTAAAACAATCACACCAAGTGGCTCCAAAAGCTGTTCTTGTTGCCATTCGCATATCTTCACGCCTTTTAAAGAAACCCTTCTCGGATCGAGCCCGTAAAGCTCTGTATGGGTTAAGTCGCAATTCTCAAAGCGGAATTGAGACCAAGCGTCTTCCGAAAATTCTCCGCGGGATAAGTCCGATCCACGCAGTGATGCACCTTGCAAAAGCGCACCTGTCCAACGATTTTCAAACAAATCGCATTTTTCGATGCAGGCATTTTCGAAATTGGTATACGACAAATTGCAGCCAGTAATAAATACGCTGCAAAAGTAGACTTGGTGACTTACTCGATTGGCAAAATTGGCTTTTACAAAATTCGCCCCTTTTAAGTCGCACTCTCTAAATTCTGCACCTAAGCAATTCGCGCCAACAAACTGGGCCATAGCTAACTGGCAGTTTTTAAAGCTCGCGTCTTTCAAGTTTGTGTATTGGAATTGGCAACCTTCAATCTCGTCTGCCTTAAAAAACTGGCAATCAGTAAATACGGCGTCACTTAAATCTGCTCGCGAGAAATCGCATTGGTCAAATGTACATTGAGTAAAACGCCATTCCGACATATCGGTTCGCACGAAGCTTTCGGATACAAAGTGCTTTTGTTTAAATTCCATGTTCTCTCTCACGTTTAATTGGACGCCGCTACGTTACCGATTAAGCCATTGAAAAACAAACAATTTAAAACCTTAAAAATCATCAACTTAAAACCCCTCAAAATCGCCATTTTAAGGCACCTAGAAGCCACTCTAGGACCCTCATTTCCTGATGAACGAAGCAGCAAGCGCAGAAAAAAGTTTTGTTCGATAGCGAGGCGTTCGAAGAAACTGACTTTCGCCAATTGTTCAAGTGCGTTATTCAATTGACTGACCAAGATTGAACGGCATTCTATAAAAATGAGCTCATAAGCTTGGATAGCTTTCCGTGATCCCCAGTTAGTTCCCCACCATTACCAAGAATTATTACTTGAATGTTTTTATCTCTATTTATTAGTAACCAAGTTCTAAATCCATCATGACCACCAGCATGTGAAAAAGCATCACTTCCTTGAGGGGCAAGCATCCACCCATAACCGTAATCACTGCCACTCAATAAATTGGGAGTATGGTGTTGTAACATTAACTCAAGCGTTTCAAGTTGGACTACCTTCCCTCCTAGTAACGCTGAAATAAAAATATTTAGATCATTAATTGAACTAACAATGCCGTTAGCCCCATTAGTAAAATTGTTCTTTCCATAGAAAGTGGTATTTTGTGCAAAATTTAATGCATCATTGGCTCTTGGCGATGTGGTTTCATCAGCGACATAGCTACTATTCATATCTAATGGTTCAAAGAAAACCTGCTGGATATAATCCTCATAACGAGTCCCCGTTACCTTAATAAAGATCTCTGCAAGTAGAAAATACCCAACGTTACTATATTCACCCTTCGACCCCGCTTCGAAAGATAATTCTGGATGAGAAAGATAAAACTGCAATACATCGCTATTAGTCTGACCATCAAGCCAATCCCCCAGATTGGGGTCATTATTATAATCGGGGATGCCAGACTGATGCGATAATAGGTGATGAATGGTAATGCCCTGCCATGAGGATGGTAATTCAGGGAGGAATTTCAGTATCGAATCATCCAATTGAATAAGTTTTTTTTCGTAAAGCTTCATAATGGCTAGCGCAGTAAAGGTCTTACTTATAGAGGCCAAACGAAACCCAGTATCCAAACCTATTGGAATATTTTGGGGTTTACTGGCTAGCCCTTTTACTCCAATATATTCAATCTTTCCATTTTTAATAACAGAAATGGCAATGCCAGGTCCCGAGTCTGGGATAGTTACATTCAGGTAGTTATCTAATGTTTCAGCAAGAGTACTTTTTACATCGATAGAAGAATCTTTATTATTTGAACCGCAACCACTTATAGTGATTAATACCATAAGCCCCAAAATCTTTAAAACAGTCATAGACATAATCCTTTATAATAAAATAACAATTAAATTTATTTCTATTCTTATAATCCACCACTGCCTTTATGCTAATGATAAAAGTATAAAAAACTGCAAAAAACAACATTAAATAAAAATTAAAACGCACTAGATAAGACGTACAAACCTTAATTAAGTTCAACGACTTTAAAATGGTCATATGTACAATATTATTTGTGCAAAACCACCCCCAGTAGATTGCACTACATTAAAGCTCATATAGGAAACCAACCCATTGATAAGTATAAATATAACTGTTAGTTACTATTTAGCGCACCTAAACGCCACTACATGGATTTTGGTTATTAAAAAGCGAGAATCGTGAGCGAAAGCCAAATTTTCAACTCTTTTCTCGACTACTTTCTTCAAATTAATGGTGTTGTTACACACCTGATACAAACTGTATGGTATTCGTATAAAAAACACGAAAGGGAAACTCTAATGCCCCAAAAGAAAGTACTGGTTCTGTTTGCTCATCCATCGCACAAATATTCAGAAGTAAACCTGCCATTGTTTCATGCCGCGCAGAGCGTGGAAGGTGTAACCACTATCGACCTTTATCGCGAATACCCGCGCTTCAATATCAATATAGATAAAGAACAACAAAGACTGCGCGACCATGACATCGTGATATTTCAATTTCCAATGTACTGGTACTCCACCCCTGCCATTCTTAAAGAGTGGCAAGACTTGGTGCTCGAATACGGCTTTGCCTATGGCTCGACCGGAACCGAGCTGCATGGCAAATACTTCATGTGTGCCACCTCAGCAGGGGGAAAGGAAGAAGCCTACTGCACAGACGGCTTTAACCATTTCACCATCGGTGAGCTACTGCAGCCTCTACAGCAAATGTCTTCATTAACGGGGATGGTTTACCTTGCCCCATTTGTTTTGTTTGGCTCCCGCACCGCATCCGAAGAAGGGCGAATTAAAGGTCATGCCGAAAAATACCAAACACTTCTGAACGCCTTAGTTGAAGACAAGGTGGATCTTGAAGCCGCTGCTTCTATGAAGAAAATCACCCAAGACCTTTCACCATTGCTTAAAGGGGATGCGTAATGACCAGCTATTTCTTACAAGCTTTTATCTACCTTGTCGCGGCCGTAATTATGGTTCCGATCGCGAAGCGTTTAGGGTTAGGCAGCGTATTGGGTTACTTGATTGCCGGTGTCATTATTGGTCCAGTTATCGGATTAGTGGGTGAAGAAACCACCACCATTCAGCATTTCGCCGAATTCGGGGTCGTCATGATGCTGTTTCTCGTCGGTTTAGAGCTGGAACCCAAAATGCTGTGGTCGATGAAAAACCGTTTAATCGGGCTGGGGGGATTACAAGTTGGGTTAACTACCGCTGCGGTAATGGGTATTTCTCTGTGGTTGCAACAGCCTTGGACCATCGCACTCAGTATTGGTCTTATTTTCGCGCTTTCTTCTACTGCTATTGTTCTTCAAACTTTTAATGAGAAAGGGCTATCGAAAACAGAAGGAGGCCGTAACGCGTTCTCTGTATTGCTGTTCCAAGACATTGCCGTTATTCCAATGTTGGCCTTCATTCCACTTCTTGCGTTACCTGAATTAGTAGAAAAAGCCCAAAGCGCCGCGCAAGCTGCAGCCGATCACCACGAAGAAATGAGTTTGGTTGCGGGGCTGCCCGGGTGGGCTTATGGATCTGTCATCATCGTAACCATTGTTGCACTGGTGGTAGGAGGGCATTATGCCAGCCGACCTCTTTTCCGCTTTGTTGCCAGTTCTGGTCTACGAGAAATTTTTACCGCTACAGCACTGATGCTGGTTGTCGGTATTGCCGCGCTTATGAGCTTGGTTGGGCTATCGCCAGCACTTGGAACCTTCCTTGCGGGTGTAGTATTAGCCAACAGTGAGTTTCGCCACGAACTGGAATCGAATATCGATCCGTTCAAGGGCCTTTTACTGGGGCTGTTCTTTATCACCGTCGGAGCGGGAATTAACTTCGATATTTTGGGCAACCAATTCTTTGACATCATCGGAATGACCATTGGCATTATGATGCTCAAAGCGCTCGTTCTACTCATTTTAAGCTTTGTGTTTGGTATTCGAGCCAGCGATAGGTGGCTTTTCTCACTTAGCCTCGCACAAGCCGGTGAGTTTGGATTTGTGTTGTTGAGCTTTACCGTACAAAGCCACGTGATCCCAACCGAGCTTGCTCAAACCCTTTCAATGGTGGTGGCGTTGTCTATGTTCCTAACGCCGGGGCTGTTTATTCTGTTTGATAAAGTCATCGTGCCAAAGTACTTGGATACAGAAAACCAACGTGAAGAAGACACCATTGAAGAGAAAGGTAAAGTCATCATTGCTGGTGTTGGTCGATTCGGTCAGATCGTGAATCGCCTCCTTGTGAGTAACCATATTCAAACCGTCGTGTTGGACTGCGAAGCATCGCAAGTCGATAACCTGCGTAAAATCAATACCAAAGCCTATTTTGGTGACGCCACTCGCCCCGATCTTCTGCATACCGCAGGTATAGAAGAAGCGAGCTTGCTGGTTGTGGCAATGGATGCGCGGGAAAGTGCTGTCGAGCTAGTGCAATACGTGAAACATACCTACCCACAGGTAAAAGTTCTGGCTCGGGCTTATGATCGGGTTCATGAATACCACCTTCGCCAAGCGGGCGCGGATTTTATTGAAAAAGAAACCTTTCATGCTGCGCTGGAAATCGGTGCAGAAGCGCTGCGCAATATAGGAATGCATCCTTTTCAGGTGGAGCAACAGAAAGCGGCGTATATCGATGTGGAACAAGAAGGTTCTGAACAGCTTTTCAAAGCGTGGTTAGGGGAGTCCGACGGCGAACAGCGTTTCGATAACAACTATCGTAAGTTATTTATGCAATTAGAAGAAACATTGAAAACTTCTTTGCATAGTAATAGGCGTGGCACGCATGATCAAACAGAGCGAAGCTGGACACCGCCTCCAAAAGACTATTTGAAAGATTTTGAAGATTAAGGGCTATAAATTCTGACCAAAAATCACAGAAGACAGGGAATTGACCTTCCCTTGTTTTACATGGGCAGATCTTTACCAATACTCTAGAGAGTTTTACACAGCTTGACGGACTCTTTACATAACAATCCGTAATATGAGTACTACCAGCTTGGGGATAGCGAAGCCAACGACTTGCTTAACTGTAAGTGAAGCTGAAGCGATTTTCAGGCTGGTCCAATCGCAAGAATTGGTCTACTTCCAAGAACCGGGTCGTTCCTAAATACTGGTTCGTTTGTAAATACCGATTCGTTTGTAAAATAAGCTTATAGGGGTATTGTTATGAAGAAAGTAACCGTGTTAGCAGCAACCATGCTACTGAGTTCTACTGTATTTGCTAGTAACCAACTAAACAGCAGTGCAACTTCGATAACAACTGAAGGCTATGCCACGCAGGAGCAGGCATTAAACGCCGGATATACTCTCATGGATGAAATCAACGAAATGACGTCTAACCAACTGACGAATAAGTTACCCATTTCGGCCACCACTGTGATTTACAACAGCGTAAAAGTGAAAGATGTGGAACTACACATCGAAGCTTTTTCAAAAAAGCGCGGAGAAATTCAGTTTCGTGCCATTGTTGATGTCGACTACCAATATGAATCCAAAGACAGCTAATCGGAACTCAATAAGACCTTACTTGAAACAGCAAAACCGGGCGACTTAGCCCGGTTTCTTTAATTACAATATGAATAGAATGGATGATAATACCAACGTTATCGTTGCTGGCAGCCCATCCTGCCAACGGCCATACCTCAGGTGAAAAAAGATTGCACCGACCGATGTAAGAGCTCAAAGCCCCGCACCACTAAGTAAAATTCAACCTTCGACTAGGTATTTAGAAAAAATATCAGGACAGAGAAGCTAAACCTAAAGGAACAGTAATAATAAATTGAGCGCCAGATTCGATATCGCTATTGCTTTCGATTTGTCCTTTGAGTAACTGGGTTACAAGGTTATAGACAATGTTCGCCCCTAGCCCTGTGCCACCTTTACCTCGCTTTGTTGTCACAAATGGCTCAAATATTCGGTTATTAACTTCGCTTGAAATACCTTTACCCGTATCACGATAGTCGATGACCAAATTGTTACTATTCGATGTAATGGCGATAGAAATACACCTTTCCCCATCCCAATCATCGAACCCGTGCTTCAAGCTGTTTGTGATTAAATTAGTGAAGATTTGAACATAAGCACTGGGGTAACTTTCGATACTCAAACTGTCTTCACATTGAACATCTACTTTAGCGCTATGAAGCTTTAGTTCATGTGAAAGCGAAACAATAAGCTTCTCTAGATGCTCTTTAAACAAAAAGCGTTGATAAGACTGATCGGATTGATCAACCGCTACTTGTTTAAAACTCGAAACCAGAACCTCTGCCCGTTGTAAATTCGACGTTAATATCGAAACCGACTCTGCAATGTCTCCCATCGATGCTGAAAATTTTGAACGCGTCAACTTTCCAGATTCAAAATCCTCAGACAGCCCTTTTATCTGGTTTTCGAGGAACGAGCTGGCAGTAATACTGATTCCCAGTGGCGTATTTATCTCATGTGCCACGCCGCCCACCAAACCACCTAGCGATGCCATTTTCTCTTGCTCAACAATGCTTTTTTGAGCTGCTTTCAGCTCTTCCAACGTCGATTCTAATATGGCAGTTCTATCTTGAACCATCACCTCTAGGTTTTCTTTAAAGCTAATTTCTTGCTCTAAAAGTTTTTGCTTGTCATCCAATGCTTCCGCTAACTGCTTTCGAGATTCCATTAAAACGTCATAGGATTGAGTGAGTTCCGAACACATTTTGTTTACGATGGAGACCATAAAGTCAATCTCATCACCGTATTGCTTGTTTCTTTCAATCACCATAGGAGGGTTAACTTGCTTAAATTGGTACCCTCTAAAATATTGGCTCATCTGATTGAGAGGCTTAGTCACCAGTCGGCTCACCATAAATATAATGAACCCTGCAACAAAGAAGGTTTTCAGGCCATTAGACATAAGAATGAGGAAACCTTTATTGAGCAACTTTTGATAGACAACGCTTAAGTCGGACTGAATAGTTAACCGACCAATATCAACCACTTTTCCACCAATATACTCATGTTGTAAAACGACCGATTGTTTGACGATATGCTTGTCCAAGTTAATGCCAGAACTCCAAACATCGCCGTCTCTACTTTCAATATGAACATACGTTATTTCAGGGATGCTGATCATCCCATTGACTTGCGATTCAATGAGGTCACTATTTAATACCCACAGGCTGGTTTCCAACGCATCTTGGTAGGATGAAAAGATGTATTCCTGACTGGAGTTGATGTTCTTTTTATCAATCGCATAATCCGTATACAGCTGGAAAGCGGTAATAAAAATAGTCACTAGCGAGCTGAACATCACGATTCTAAACGCTAAACGCTTATTTATAGACCTAGCCCTAGGAAGTATAGGTTGAGTCATCCCTTCTTTATCCATAAAAAACTATCGGTAGCGGTTTAGCAGTTCATCAAGCGTCCCATCTTTTCTCATGTTTTCGAGATTAGAAGAAATAAGTTGGATGTACTCTTGATCACGGCCTACAACGTAAATGGCATTTTTGAGAGGGAATATTTCATGGAAAACTAAGCCTTCCATATTTTTTACACCTGCTTGGCGGGCGTAGTAATACGCCATACTTCTATCTAAAAGAATGACTTGCGTACGGTCTTTCATCAGCATATCAAATTGAGATTTCTGATTTTCAATTTCTCTATACCCTTCCCAATTTTTTAGTTCCTGACTATGGAAAGTGGTGAACGGTTCTTTTAGGTGTTGATTGGCATTGTTAAAACCAACAATGTATTTGCCTTTAAGGTCAGAAATTCTGTCTATTTTTAGCTGGCTAGAAGCTTTAGAAACGGCTACGTTATCAAACTCGTAAACCTTTCCGTAGGAATAATCGACTCTGAAGTTAAGCGGTGTACCGATGAAGATATCAAGCTCTTCAAACGCGTTAAGAGGATCTTGATCGAACTGCTTGCTGGGGAATTCATAATTTACAACCTTGTACTCCGACCTCCCAAGCGCTTCCGTAACTAGGTCCACTAAAATACCTGAATCACCCACAACGAAAGGTGGAATGCCCACAACAAACCCGACATTAACGGCTTTTTCTTCAGCTACGCTCACACTAGCGAAGAAATGACAGGACATTACAAAAAAAATCACGACCCACTTTTTCATTATTTTTATCTCTCTTTTCTGGCACAAGCTTTAACCTACTCAATATGAGCGGTAAAGCGACTTCATGTTAAAAAAGTATAGAAGCTATACAATTTGACTGCCTAAATGAGGAGAAATAAATCAAAAATGGAACACATCATTTTGAATTAGTGGATAAAAAAGAACGAATAAAAAAGGGTGACGTAAGTATTACAGTGCTAAAACCATTTGAAACAGAGGCCATTCCTCGCCATCAAATATTTTAAAATGAGGCCCTCGCTCACTGACTTGAAACCCAAATGATTCATAGCACTTTTTTGCTATAACGTTGTGCTGAAAAACCGCTAGTGAAACCACCGAGAATTTACCGTGTTGGCAAATATTATCAACCGAAAGCTGAACCAGTTTTTTCCCGTAACCTTTACCACGAAAGGCAGGGTTAATGGCGATTCGACATAGCCTCATTTCATTTTCAGACACTTTGTTGTGCTCGATAAAACCAACAACCTCCTCCTTTTCTAGCAAAACAAAAAACGTTAAATCCTTTTCTTGCGAACGTTGGAGCATTTTTTCCGTGGAAATTGGCCAGCCAAACACTCTGCCACCCCACATCAACGACTCTTCTCTAGTCGGAAACCATGCCTCTACTTGCGCTGCGTAACTTGCTTTAAATGAGAGTAACTCCATGTACCTCGCCTCAATTTAAATGGTCATTGTAATCTCTGGATGCCCAGTATGTTCATCATCTTGCTCGCTGACCGCTCTAAAGCCTTGTGAAAGGTAAAATTGATAACTGGCGTGGTTATCCTTGTAAACCGATAAAGTAAGCGATTGGCGACGCGCTTTTGCATCAGAGATGAGCGCTTTCCCAACGCCTTTTCCCTGACACTCTGGGGAAACAAAAATGGCAGCTAAGTTGTCTTCATACAATGCGTAGAACCCGACAATGTCACCGCCTTGTTCATAAACACAGACTTCCGATGCGGGAAGGTATACATTTCGCATGTTATCTAGCTGGCTTCTCCAGAAGTCTGCTTTGATGAAGTCGTGTGCCTGAATAGAAGCTGTCAGCCATATGTCTAATACGGCTTCAATCTCTTGGTTTTTAATTGGTCTAATCATAGTTTTGCTTATTTTTTTCCGGATCGCTGTTTAAATTCAGCAGGGGTGATCCCCGTTGTTTTTTTAAACAATTTAGTGAAATTACTGACGTCTAAATACCCTACGGATGCGCCAACAGCTTCAATGGTGATATGTTCAAGTTCTATCAATTGCTTAGCGCGCTCTATCCTAAGCTGAATAATGTACTGCTTAGGCGTATAACCCGTCGCACTTTTAAATCGGCGCAACAAACTTCGCTCACTCATATGACAGTGCTTAGCAATGCTTGAAACGGATAATTCTTCCCGATAGTGCACCTCGCAATATTGTTGCGCTTTCACAATAGTGGCGTCGCCATGAGTCAACTCGGGAATGAATCTTTGATAGTAAGCCTGCATTCTGCCTTTAAAATCCAGTAAACAGTAATCCGCGACTTGTTTTGCTAACTCAAAATTGGCGTATCTAGCCATGACATGCAACGCCAAATCTTGAAACGCGTACAGCCCCGCGGCTGTGACCACCTTTCCTTCATCCACTAACATCTCATGCGCGCAGACTTTAGCAATTGAAGGGTGAGCTTTTTCAAGCTGGTCGCACAACCGCCAATGCGTAGTGGCGTATTTCCCATCAAGCAATCCTGCATTCGCTAACCAAAATACGCTGGCACAAGAAGACACAATGACGGCTCCTGCTCGGTGCCAGCTTTGGATAAGTGAGATCACATCCTCCGATTGGAAATCGGGCAATTCATCAGATAAACAAGGCGGTATAAAAATGAGCCCTTTTCCATCAATAGGCAACGCACTCTCACAAGACAGTTCCTGAACGATAAAAAAATCGCTCCCGACATGCTGGTTAGCAATTCGAAACAAGTCTTTTAACCCTTGCAAGGCTGAAGGCATCACTTCGGGAAACGTCAGTATATAGATATTAAGCATTTTCATATTGGCGAAATTTAACCACAAAAAGTCTATTTACGCCATTAATAATCCACCAGTCAGAGCGTACATTGAACTAATACTCAACGAGGATGATTACTCATGGAAAACACAGCGTTAGTACTAATCGACATTCAAAACGATTACTTTGAAGGCGGAGCTCTGCCATTAGAAAACCCGATAGAAGCCGCCACTAAGGCGCAGCAATTACTAAATGAGTTTAGAAATGCAGACCGCCCCATCATTCATATTCAGCATTTAGCTGCAAACTCTGAATTAGGATTTATGCTGCCAGACACAAAAGGGCAAGAGATTCACTCCACAGTCATTCCCAAATCTCAGGAAACGGTGCTGACTAAACACTACCCTAACTCTTTCTGGGAAACCGACCTTGAAAGCACACTGCGCCAGTTCGGAGTCGAGCATGTCGTTATCGCAGGGATGATGACTCACATGTGTGTGAGTACCACAACTCGAGCAGCCATGGAGCGCGGTTTCCAAACCACGGTGATTCAGGATGCTTGCGCAACAAGAGCGTTGGAGTTAGGAGATAAAACCATTCCAGCCTATATCGTTCATGAAACGGCATTGGCGGAATTAACCTTACTTGCGAACATCAAACCTCTGGCTGCGTTTTTGTCCAAAGCATAACCTTATAAGCCTTGAAACCGGAGCACCGTTCGATGCTTCGGTTTCAAGGTTATAGGTTTCAAGGTTATAGGTTTCGAGGTATTAGGTTTCGAGGTATTAGATTTCAAGGTTATATACGCACGATTATGTAGGTTGGCAGCTACTCACGAACTCGAATGGATACTCCGTACCAAGACGCGCCTTCGCGCTTTTCTTCTTGGTCGCTCTTCCACTCTTCAATTGGCTTCCAATGGTAAAGGTGATTATCCATATCAGAATCGAACCATTCGCCTCTGTCGTTGTTTGCAACATAGTGGAGATCACTATGCTCAATAACGGATATTAACACGCTATCTTTTGGGGTTGACGCTTTAGGGCTTGGTGGATCGTTAGCTAATATCTCTATGGGCGAACCGAGTGTTTCTATCAACTCAAACTCTATAGGAAAGTTCTTTTGAATGGCTTCTAAAGCAGCTTGGTCTTGAAATACGACCTCGGCTTTTAGCCCACACTCTTGCAAGATATAAAGCATCGCTCCCAATGAGTTGTAACTTTCTGAATGATGACCATATTCTGGATTCGTTCCTTTCGTAAGAATCCCCGTCACTTTATACAGCTCTAGCGCCAGATCGGTTAAGTTGGAACTGTCTACAATATCCAACTTTGGCCCTGAAAAGGACTTTGTCTGGATATCGTAGCGATTCAAAGATGGAGGCGCAGTAAATGGTAGCTTATCGAAGGCATAAAGCGTTGCAACGACACAATACGCCCCACAATAAAGGCTTCCATCAGGTTGCTGCATATTAGGAAAAGATTTCATATAGATACCACCTTATGTGATTGCCAATGGAAAGAAACTAACAGTGTCTTGTTCACAGTAATCACACAGTATCATATGCATTCTGTTGGAGCGCTAAGCTCCCATATAATTAACCAAATATTTAAGTTCATTATTTAGTGAGCGGTGCATGACATTTTCTTCGAACCTCTTTTGCCTATTCGATCCTCTACTCTCAATAAGAGAAGCTATTTATCTCGGCTGGGCTCATGCCGCTCATAATGAGGAAGTTTTTCGTTCAAGCTGTCCCAATTCGCTTTTGAGGTCACGAAATTGTGAGAAATGGGTTTTTCCTCGATATCAGAGTCCAAAATGCCTAAACGGATGCGGATTTGACTTGGATTTTCGTTGTTGGAGCTGTAAACCGGAGACGCACATCGTTGGCAGAAATGCCTTTTTTTGCCTGGTTTCACTTCGAAAAAACCAAGTAAATCTCTGCCTTTAGTGATTTCAAAGTCACTCGTATTCACAAACCCATTGGTCGCAAATGCCGTACCACTGGACTTTCGACATAGAGAACAGTGGCAATGAATAATGTCGGTTATTTTCCCTTGTATTGAAAGTTCGACACCGCCACACAAGCAACTTCCTTTGTACATATTACTTCCTACATAAGCTTTTGATTTTTTATATACTTTAAAGCGAATCAGCACTAAGTAATGTGACAGTAGAGAGGTTTATTGCGTTGAACGATCCTTTTTCATTTTGAAAGCTTTCGGAAATAAAGGTTATTGTCGTCACCGTAGAGTAATTGGGTGCCTTGGAGAGTAAACCCCAACTTTAAAAGCAGTTGATTGGAAGCAAGATTATTTGGCAAAGTCACAGCTAATACTTCACGGACATCGTGATTTTCCAAGCCATCTTTGAGAACAGCGTTGCATGCTTCTGTAGCGTAGCCATTTCCATTGTATTCAGTAAGTAATGCGTAGCCTAAATCGGGTAATTCGAGCTCATCGCGTTTCAATATACCGCACATACCAATGGGTGTTTGAGTCTCTTTTAACATGACCATACTCAAACTAAAGCCATATTGGGTATAGCTTTGGGTAATTCGAGTTAGGTAATTTTCGGCATCATCAACAGTGCGTACATTTCTGTCGCCGATATAACGGACAAACAATGGATCATTAAGTAACTTAACAATGAATTCCGCATCCGATATTTCAAAATGTCGGATGATTAATCTTTCAGTATGATACATTTTCTCGTTTCTCCTAGACGCTCACGCCGCTTTGAAAACCCAGTTGCTGCTTGAAGAAAACCAGTAAAACAAGAACCAATCCACAGATCCACATTGCAGTAGGCATTTTTGCTTTTTCCCAGTTGAGAAACGTGAATAGAACGCCCATTAAAGGACCGAGTAGCAAGCACCCAACTCCCCAAAGTTTACTTTTTCGAAACGCCTCTGTGACTATCAGCACACTTCCAAGCAGAAACAGGACAAGCCCTGAAACAGCCATTACATCAATCACAATTATTCCCTTAACCCAGCGCCATAGCTGCACTTTTGCACTCATTATTTTTGGAAACAGTATCATGTTACTAAGACAATTCGAGTGTATGGCAACACTTACTTTCAAAATTGCGATGAGGTTTTATAAAAAGCTCAGCCCATCAAGCGTAACGTTAAAAAAAAACAAATAATACGCACAAAAAACAGTCGAAGTATTACATCGATGAAAACTGGTTTCGGTATTGATTCGGGGAAATACTGAGTTGCTTTCTAAAATGATGGCGCATGGTTATAGCATTTTCAAAACCACTAAGCTCGGCGATTTTCTCGACGCTGTAATGTTCGTTTTCCAGTAGCGTTTTGGCTTTCTCAAGCCGCTGCTGCGTAAGCCATGCTTTGGGGCTTAAATGAAAACTGGTGCGAAACTTACGGTCGAAGGTTCGGCGCGACATATTGGCGCGTGAAGCAAGATCATCGACCTCAATATTTTCATTGAGATGAGATAGCGCCCAGTCTATCGACTGTGAAAACTGATTGGGGACTTCCAAAATGGGGGTTTCGACAAACTGGGATTGCCCCCCCAATCGATGTGCCGATACCACTAATCTTCTCGCCACTTGGTTCGCGATGGCGTAACCGTAATCCTGACGAATGATCTCTAATCCAAGATCGATGGCGGACGCGCTTCCAGCAGAACACCCTATAGTTCCATCGTATACGTAAAGAACGTCATCAATGTAATGAAGGTGCTTAAAACGCTGTTGGAAAGCATCGGCATACCGCCAATGCGTCGTGGTATTACGGCCATCAAATACACCAAGCTCTGCCAATAGAAATGCACCAGAGCAGAAAGAAACCATGCGCTTTCCTGCTTGATGGAACGCGGTAACCGCTTCTTTTAACACAGAAGGAATCTCCACGCCTTGAGCAGGCCAACTTGGCACCACCAGCATATCGTAGCCGTTCAAGTTGCTTACTAGTTTGGCTTGAAGCAACAGCCCAGCCGTGGATTCAAACGGATCAAATTCAAACGACACCACATCGCACTGATACCAGTTTTCAAACTCCGGTCTTGGCAGGCCAAACAACTCCACGGCGCACGCTAATTCAAACAGTGCCACATTGGGGTAACTTAATATTGCTACACGCATGCTTTTCCCTCTATTCCTTTTGCCTAATCCTTTCGTCTATTTCCTTCCAGCTTATTCCTTCCTAACGAATAGGTTGTTTGGTTTACATATTGGCTGAAAGTTATCGAACTATGACTTTTAAGCCAATCGTAAGTCAACAGAAAACAGCACACAATGGCTACAACATTAAAAGACACCAGAATTGACAAACGAAGTAAAGGAGAGACTTATGTCATCAATCGTTGCAAGAATACCAGCCGCATCAAGCGAAGACGCTCTAGCACATTTCGAGTTACTACTGAGATTCGAAACAGACTGTTGGGATGTTCACCACGCGATGACCAACAATCGCCAAGACTTTGTGTTACTTGATGTCCGCGGCGAATCGGTTTTTGAAACTGGTTATATAGATGGTGCTGTCAATTTGCCCCATTCGCGCATTAACCCAAAAAACTTGGTAGCGTACCCAGAAGATACGTTATTCATTGTCTACTGTGCAGGACCACACTGTAACGCGACAGAAAAAGCAGCGATTCGACTCGCCAAATTAGGAAGACCCGTCAAGAAAATGATTGGAGGCATTACAGGTTGGGCAGATGAAGGATTTACTCTGGTTACGAAATAACGCACTAAGCTCACAATAAGGGTACATACGTACCCTTTTTGTTTTTTGTTTTTTGTTTTTTGTTTTTTGCAGACAAGTTTACTTCCCAAGTTCTTGCTTCAGCTGCTTAACGGATTTTCCGCCGACTGCGACGTTAGTATCTGGCCACTCTCGAATCGCAACCAAAAACAACTCTTTCGGAATACCTGTCACTTCTACAGACACATCTGTAAGTTTCTTGATCAATTCTTCTTTCACGTCTTCAGAAAGCTGACCTGCTTCAAATGCGATAAAGGGCATCATTAACTCCTTTTTAGGTGATTTCCCAGAGGCTCTGAGTATTCACCAACATTATCAACCTGCCAAAGTAACCACAACAACTTCATGGATTAAAGCATTTCAACTTAAGCACGTTCTCATATTCGCGATTCGCATCATCAGAATGCACTTCATCTACACGCCTTCCAAAAAAGAATGTTTCTTGTGTAAAGACAATTGCCTTTCTTGAATCAAATAAATATAAAGAAAAATATCACTAAAATATTTCAACTATTAATACGCGTTAATGTGATTTTGTCCCTTGCTACCTTTATTTTTTATGGTAGCTTCCTATGCAATCACATATTAAATAATCTTTTAACTAGGAAAACATCATGTCAGACAAAGTAGTGGGTAGCGTAAAATGGTTCAACGAATCTAAAGGTTTTGGTTTTATTCAACAAGAAAATGGACCTGACGTATTTGCGCACTTCTCAGCAATTACAGGGGACGGCTTCCGTACTTTGGTAGAAGGTCAGAAAGTTGAATTTAAAGTCACTCAGGGTAATAAAGGGCCTCAAGCGGAAGATATTTCTGTTCTTTAATTCCTTTGAGTAAATTTAGTTTGAAAAAATAGCCAGATGATTCTGGCTATTTTTTATACCCAAACCGTCTCACCTCTATCGATGTAGTTTGAATAAACGCAATATTATTACTTTTCGTTATTGCTTTTTCGTTATTGTATTTTCGAGTATAGAAAACAATCTATTCACATCTACACCCAATCCTTTTAACTTAATTGGCTTTCTTAAATTTCTGCAGGTCAACAGAACATAAGGAGTACGGCTGCCTTTTTCTAACGCATCCGCCATCTGAAGACCGATCACTTCATCAAACCCTACATGGGTATGGCGTAATCGATAACGTACTGAGAATGCGTTTTTTCGAATCACCAATTGAGTTGGCGTATTAAAATACTCGAAAATGATAAGGACAGTGACAAAAAGCAATCCCAGCACCAGAAACCAACTCAGCTCAAGTTCAGTCCAAAGAACAATGAGAGGCATAAACAAGAAACATATCACTCCCGCTAAGTGGAAAAACTGGGCAAGCCTTCCTTTTTTAAACTCAGATTGATCTTGCGCCGTTAAACCTGAATTTATCCGATCACACAGCGCATACCTTAAAATCTCAAAGTCTGCGAGTTTGTAATCTATGCTGATGAGCTTACGCTTTTCACTATCCAGCAAATCTAATCGCTGTAAAAAGGCACGCTCTTTGATACAACAAACACGATCAAATAAGACTTTGCCGTTTACTTCGCCTTCATGCTGATACCAAACACCATCATTACTTAACTCAATCGCTTTGTTTGGTAAGTTGCGTGCCAAGTGTCCCAACACAAAAGCAAGCAACAGAAACGGTAGTGAGGCCATCATACCCAATGCATCGATACCCTCTATATCTTGCTGCGTTAGGTACAAAAAACTGCCCCCCATCAATGCCAATACCACTACACAGATTTTGATGGTTTTTTGCCATTCAGTGCTATAACGAAAAACTTGGTTAGTCATAAATCCCTTTTAATGATTTCACGTTCTATACAAAATCTACTCATTGACCAGAGGATGCTTGGGTAGGTAATCCTCCGTCTTCAATCCAAGACTTTCTAGTCGCAAGAAGAATAGCATGATGAACGTGAGTTAAAATCTTGAATAAAAAGCCGTTTCACGTAATCAATAGAGATGGCTCGCATTATTCTCATTCACTCACAATGTGATTTTCATTCCTGTTTAGCTTTAAATCTTCGATTACTTTATAAAATAACCAATCGTTCAGAAATAAATTAAAAAGCCGGTCGGTCTGTATTCTCCGCATTCATATAACTGGAGAAATTTATCTTGAACATCTCACCACAACAGCAAAAACATCTCGCGCTCGGCTTACTGGCTCTGCGCGTTACGATTGCCCTTGTTTTCTTTGTTTGGGCTTTCGACAAAATCCTTGCACCGGAACATTCCACTAAAGTATTTTCAGCTTTCTATGGGCTGGACGTATCCGCTGGTTTTTCTTTGATCATTGGCATTGTTCAGCTTATATTCGTTGGCGCATTCTTACTGGGTATTCAACGCTCCACTACCTACCTGATTGCACTGATTCTTCATGGCTTCTCGACGTTTTCTTCCTTCATGAAGTATCTGGATCCGCTAGGTAATTTGCTGTTCTTTACAGCTTGGCCAATGCTCGCCGCCTGTCTTGTACTTTACTTAATGCGAGATTTCGACAGTTACACCATGGGGTACAAGGCGCCATCTAATTCAAAAGACAGCTAACTCAGAAGGCAGTTAACTTGCTAAATTAAAACCTCCTCTCCACCAATGTGAGGGGAGGCTTTCAAGCCAATTAAAATGCCTAGAACCCATTCAGATTTAACCGCGAACGGTTAACAGACTCTAACTCCCAAAGAACTTCTGTATTTCTGCAACCAACGCTTTCGGGTTTTCTTCAATGACTAAATGGCCTGTGTTAGGAATTGTGGCCAATTTAGCGCCCTCAATCTTGCTTTGAAGCTGGTAAGCTTGCTCGCAAGGTATCCATTGATCTTCTTGCCCCCACAAAACAAGGACGGGTGCACTTACTTCCGAAAACTTATCCTGAAAATCATCTGTGAATTTTGAATCCGCTTGTGCTATTTGACGGTAAAAAGCAGGCTTGCCCAACTCTCCCATCCAAGGGGATAAAATGCCCTCTATCGTTTCTGCATCGAGTTCTTGGTGGGCAGCGGTCTTTATATATGCCTCTACAATTGCTGCATGAATATAATCCGGTACACCAGAAAATGCAGCTTCATGTTCCTCGATGTGTTTGAAAAATGGCGATCCCCAAGGTGACAAGGCAACAGGGTCGATTACTACTATCTTTTTGTACTGTCGCTTATCTAAAATGTGATTTCTTAGCACCGTTGTGCCGCCAAAATCATGCCCAACAATATATGGCGTATCGATCTTCCAATGCTCAACCAAAGCATCGAGCAACGTATTTTGTATTCCGAGAGAAACATCGCCATCGCTTTTGTCAGACGATCCATAGCCAAGAAGATCAAAAAAATGCACTTGGTAATGGCGAGACAAATCGCGGATCAGGTGTCTTAAGTTAAAGGAAGACCACGGTGTACCGTGCACTAAAACCAAAGGCTCCCCTTCCCCTTCAATACCGTATTTAACCTGTCGCCCTTTAAATTCAAAAGTATTGGGTAAATTCCATTTACTCATTTAAAAACCTCACGTAAAAACCACCTCCATTATACCTAGGTGGCCTCAAGATACAGGATTCAGAGCTTCATATTCTGTTCCAGTTCCTGAGGTTATTTAATAATCAAGCCCGTTACACACCGATGCGTGTTCAGCAAAGCCGCATTTAATGATCAAGTAAGAGCGTTGCATTTCCTCATTATGGGGGAATGCTTCTGCTAAAACCGTATATTCAGCGTACGCTTCTTCTTTTCGCTGGCTGTTATAAAGCGCCCATGCTTTGATTTCAATAAGCTTTACATCTTTGCCGTAATCTTGTTCGTACTGTTCGATACGCGTGAGGGTTTCTTCATAAGCTTCAGCTTGGAAAGCAGAGTAAAACCTTCTCACCGCAACCTTCTTATCAATTTCAGCGCGTTTTTCCACATCATTGATTTGCATTGCTAAGGCTATTGCTTTATCTGAGTACCCCATTTTTTCTAACGCTAATACATACCCATACTGCGTGAGATCTCTCTGGGGATCATCACTTGGCATCATGTCGAGCGCCTCTTCAAATGCAATCGAAGCAGACATAGGTCGTTGAAGTTCGTACAGCTTCCAACCTTTCATCACTAAATCTTGCGCGGCTAAATTGGGTTTGCTATTCAAGCTTTCCAAACATTTCGCTGCAGATTCTTCACACTCAAGATCTTCTTTAGCACCAGTGCTGATTTCCATCTCTGCGATGGACGGGTATTTTTCCGACCAAACCTGATGCTCTAAATGCAGGCGTTCCAACTCTTCCATCGCTTGCAAGCTGAGCAGTTTTCCTTCAATGCGCTTTTCGTTGGGTCCACCCCAATTGATTGCATTTTCAAACCACTCAAGTGCGATATCTGGTTGCTCCGATTCCATGTATTTCCAAGCGATAATTTCAGCTGTTTTCGTGTCTTTTCTAGATTTAGCCAAGTGCCCGATACTTTCCAATCGATTGCCAGAAACATTCGGTGACTCCAATTGACTCAAGCGAATGTCGTATTCCATTTGATCAGCAAATTTTTTATCGTATCCCGCTGATGTTTTGTACCTTGCCAAGATATCACTGCCTGCACTTGACGGTGTCCAACTCAGTAACTTTTGTGTGGTACTCAGCTCTTGCCCTTCACAGTTGTCGAGAATCGATTGATATTTAGTTTGTGCATTCGGACCATAGCCAGTCATGGTTTCATTTTCCAAATCCAACCATTGCCATTGGATGCGATCGCAGGTACGCCACTGAGGGTGTTTTTCGAGTAACGCATTGGCTGATGTCAGGTTGCGATTTTTGATGTGCTTATTTAATCTGTAAACCGACTCTTGATAGTTAAGCTCCGTTAGCAATGCCGAAGATATGTTGAGGTCTTCCGTTGCTTTTTTCGTCTCCTTCCAGCCCTCCTTCTCCAACATATTCCAATACACCGTTTCATCAAACCCTGTTTGGGTCTGTGTGGTGATTTCTACTTTAATACGGTCGTCGAATACGGTGATTTCATGATGATCCTGAGCGTGTGCTGTCAACGCAGTTAGCGTTACCAATAAGGTGTATCTGTTCATTGGCAAATCCTCTCGTTATAAGCGATATGAGACAACAGCACCAAGCTGTCGGAGTAATAGTCTTTTCCTTTGGGGTAAACTTCGATGCCTTGGTCATGTTTTCTCGAAGTACGTGAAAGGCGAACAAGTTGAGCTATCGCAATGGCACCGTCGGGCGGCGGGTAACTAGCGGATTCACCCGATTGCACATTCACCCACGCCGTATTCCGTGCCAACCAATTGATATAGTGAGTGTTCAGCTGGTGTGATTGCCCACCCCAAATAACGTAAAGCGGAATACGATAACTTGAGTAACTAAAACGTGATTCAAAGCCCGAGGCTGGCTTCCAATCACCATTTTTGTACTCCAACCAATCCGACGTCAGTTTTTCACGTCCGTAAAGGTTTTGATTCAGAATCGACAAACCACTTTTGGACAACTTCGACCACTGGCTGCTGTATTGATTGAAATCCTGCAATGCCGGATACACCCAGTACGCAGGGTTAACAACCGTTCGATCATCAAAGTTGAACCCATACGCTCCGGGGAGCAAAATGCTTTGCCGATTCACCGTTTTTATATGAGACTTTTGCAGCTCGCTAATGATTTGTTTAGCGCTAGTGCCATACCCTTGACCTGACCATTGCTTTTGAGCTCGTTGCAATGCCCATGCAATTAACACATCGCCATCACTGGCATTATTACTGTCGGGAATATGTGGCTTTGTCGGTTGCCATTTCCAAGAAAACAACCTGTCTTCTTTTCGCTGTAAGTTATTTTGGGTCCAATGCCACATGCGGTCGAAGGCTGACTTGTCACCAAAATATTCAGCGATAAGCATTCCATAACCCTGCCCTTCACTGTGCGATATACCTTGATTGCCGACGTCTACGACTCGCCCATCTTGATTGACAAAACTGTTTTTGAACGTATGCCACATGCCAACATCACTCTCGCACACGGTAAGTGCCATAGTGTTTGTGCTCATCACCAAGCTCGTCATCGTACCCGCAAACAAAACTATTCTCTTCTTCATTTACGCGATTCCAAATAACGGGAAACAAACGCCGACATCCACCAAATAATGATGAGAGCAATGACAGACAATGCCGCCGGATATCCGATAAAAGCGGCTTTAAAAAACTGCGATGAATGACTAGAAAATTCTTTTTCGCTTAATATTCCCTTCGGAGGGGCACTAGCTTCACTGCGAAGAAAGTCATCAAACTTTTCAGGTGTGCTTTTTGTTAACTGAAGCCGATACCAACCTTTGTCGTTAGTATGTCTCACATAAGCCAGTTCATGGCTATTCAGCGATTGACCAAAATCTTCATCTCGGCTTTCTGAATGCGCGATAAATTCAAACAGCCTATGTTTGAGTTCACCCCACCTAGAATCGCTCTCGGTTTCGTCATAAACAAAGTTTTCTTCGTTTGTTTCATTTAGCTTTATATGGAGTTGTCGCTTTTGTTGTGCGTCGCTCGTCACCAATAAACCGGGCATCGCTTTGTGCGTGCGGTGAGATACGTGGGCAAGCAACCTCCAAAGCTTTTTAAGCTGCTCTGGGTTGCTCGGGTCCAATGTTATCTGAGCCTGCTCGCCGCAATCGTCGGTTATGGCTAGAAAATCAATAGGGGAAACGCTGTGACCTTCCGTTGGAATGAAATTAACCCAAGAACTCAATTGAAGATTAGATTTATCAGACATATACACCTTAAACCGACGCTGTTGATTGCGTATATCAACGGGGCCATAAACCTGTACGCTTACATGATTAATTCCAGGTCTAAAGTCTTTCATGGGTATGTTAATTCTATAATGCTGATTGTCTCGCCAGTAACTCGACCGCAAAGGTAAACTGTTTGAATATTTTCCGTTTACACGCAATATCATAGAGCCTTCACCTGGGGCTACACGTGAATGCTGTAACAATAGATTTAACTTGGCATTATCTTCATCGCTGAACAGTATATTGCTCGGCATGACTAACGATAATTCGAGAGGGGAATCGGTTAGCTCTACTTGATCGGTAAACTCAGACACGAGGTATTGCTCTGCACTTTTTAGTGATGTGTCTTTCATCGCATCATCGACTTTTATGGTAGTAGAAGCACTCTCAGGTAACCGTCGTAAGTTATTTGCAAAAACTTTGGACGCTCGCTTAACTTCCATTGGACTGCTCCCAGACACCACAAGGAGCCAATCAATCCCTTTCGGGTTTTTTCCCGTTTTTAGATACGGCCCCGAAATGGCATTATGCGTATCCAAGTTTATCCACCCAGCTTTAAGAAGATGATCCCGTGTTCCATAAACCACGGTTGGTTTTGAAGTAGAAAAAGAAGTGGAGTGGACATTCAAATAATCGAATTCATAGTCTTCCGAGCCACTTTTTAGTGTCCACCCCTGCACCAAAGATGCCGCGATCCCCAAAGAGAGATCCTGATTTCCCTCTACTAAAGAAACCAATTGAACAGGCAAACCATGTCCTTGCCCGCTACGAATCATGTCATTGTATGAGAGTAATGTCTGATCCTCTTTATTCACGCTTTCAATGTAAGTCAGAGAATAGTTCGAGCTTTCTGCATTAATGACGGTTGTCAGCTCTGTTGCATCAACCACATTTGAAGGATCATTCGAGATATGTTGAATTCTTAGGTTCAAGCTGGAATCACGTTTGGAGATAAGCTCAGGGGGAATAGTCACATCCAACTGCTGGAACTGAGTACGCTGCTTGAGCTCAATATTCACCAAGGTACGCTTGCCCGTTAAGATCCATAGCAGCGATTTATCAACCGCATTATTATTAAACACCGCCAGAGAAAGATGGAGTTTTTCCACCTTTTGACCATCCAGTATCGAAATAGGTAGGTTGATCATTTGTGTCTGACCACGTAACACGATATCACCTTGATTTGCCGTTGAATAAGTTAAAGGAACGGTCACCTTTTTTTCTGCCACTGCATTCAAGGACACAACAAAGCATAATAGGAAGAAGAATCTAGTCATTTTGAAATCCCTTTTTACCGCTCACTTTATTGCCGCGTGATTTCGACGAGTCTATTTGCTGTTTAATCGAAGTAGTCAGCACTCGGGTTAGGCTTTCGCACACGAGCGAGAACAAGCTCAATACTGACGAAAACAACCCTTGATGCAGCCCTTCTTCGTAACGCCTTCTGTCATCCCAGCGGCTACTTTGTCCATACGCTTTGGCGTATTGAATCTGCATGTCTTCCGCCAAATTGCTCTCCATCAAGCAGCAGACTTGTATGCCATGATGCCCATTTTTAACCGCGACAACTCGCATGTTTAAATGCACTTGTTTATAGAGCGTTTTACCCGTACTGCATTTCCCGTTCTCGGTGAAATACACCACATCAACCGTGTCACCACGATGAATATTATGTTCGGGATCGTGAAGAGTCAGCCTTGCCCCTTTTATCGAAACATCGTTCAAGGTCGCACTCAGGCTTCTTTCATCAATTTTGATCACCGCTTTTTCATTCACGAGGAGGCGAGGTTCACTGCGACGCTGTTGTTTTTCTAACATCGCACCTAAACACAAAGTGATGAGAAGAAGATTGAAAGTGTTAAACAAAATAACCAGAATCAGTTGGCTTTGTTCGGTAGGAAATTGCATATACCGATAAATTCCCCACGCTTCCGCAGCGACCACCAGCCCAAAGATAAATGCCATAAACGGCGTCAATTTAGAAAAGCAGACTTTACGTGTTGTTTCTCCTTTAGGTGTTACCACAAAGCTGGGTTTGGTTGGATGAAGTAATGTTGATAATGCTGGCAGGAAAAGGTAAATCGACAATGCCGTTTCATACAATTCAGAAAAGAATGCACGCCGAGTTTTTCCAAATAACCGCTGGGTGATCATGATGCTTATAACTAAGTGAGGCACCACAAAAATCAAAAAGTCCGTCGCATTGCCCACGAAAATTTGGAGGTCGAGTAGTAAATACAACAACGGAGAAATCAGGAAGACGGTTCTAAAAATCGGGAAGAACCAATACACAGTGGAATTGAGATAACAAACGCGCTGACCTAAGCTCAAACCGCGCTTTAATAAAGGGTTGTTCAACAAAAATATTTGTATCATTCCCTGCGCCCAACGAGATCGCTGAGTCACATAAGCACCAAATGTGTCAGGTGATAAGCCAGCAACCATCGCTCGGTTTAAGTAAGCACTGTCCCAGCCTTTTGAGTGAATATTTAAGGCTGTGTCAGCATCTTCTGTGATGGTTCGGGTGGATATACCCCCAACTTCTTCCAGTGCTACTCGTCGTATAACCGCCGCGGAACCACAAAAGAAACTGCCATTCCAAAAATCCATGCCTACCAAAATTTTGTTGTAGAACATTTCGTTCTCAGAAGGGACTTTGTCTTCAATACCTAGATTTTTCTCAACTGGTCCGGGGGTAATAAAGAAGTGAGGTGTTTGCACAAACCCTAAATTCGGCTCTTTCTGGAACATACCAACCGTGTTCATTAAAAAGTCGCGAGTTGGTACATGGTCGGCATCCAAAACCAATACTAAGTCGCCGGATGACTTACTTAGCGCGTGGTTTATATTCCCGGCTTTGGCCCGCTCATTTTTCTTGCGTGTCATGTAGGTCGCCCCCACTTCAACACAAAAGTCCTTCAAGGTGTTGGCTCGCTTTTGTGCGTAATGTGCGGCATCCGTATCTTCATCGTTCAGTTTATTGTACGTTCCACCATCATCCAGCACATATACTCGCACCTCTCCTGGGTATTCCATCCTGCTCGCAGCCAAGATCGTCGGCTCAACGACACTGATTGGCTCATTATAAGTAGGCACAAATACATCGATAGACGGTAATGCCATTTCTGGATTTATGGGGACACGTTTACGTTCATAGGGTTTGACTGTTACAAACATCCCCATTACGTAAACCAAAATTCCATAGCATTCGGCAAAAAAGAGGAGTAATGCGAAAGGTAAATCAATTTGGCTTTCCCAAGGAATCGTTTCTTGGAAACGCCAGTAAATATATCGGAAAGAAATGAACGCACCGATGATAAGAATGAACGTCGTTGCTCTAGTCGACATATTTTTCGATAAAAGAAGAATCAAAATAAACGCACTTGACGCCAACCAAATGTGAGTATCGGTAGAGATGTTCAACGTTGCCAGCTTAAAAAGACAATAGATAGCGCATAGCACCGACAATATCTTAAATAACAGCTTTGGAAGATTAGTTCTCATTCTAGAATCCTTCTAGCATCGGGGAGCGTTCAAAATGGCTTACCCACGATAGGTCTTGGTCTTTATCTTGCGTGCAGTAATGAGTAAAAATAGAAATCCAATAGCCTTCCATTTTCACGTTTTGAAGTGCTTGTAGGCACTTACCACCGCTTTCAGTTTTGGTTGTCCATGATTGGAAAGGACCTACTGGGTTGTAAGCCAAATCTCCGCCCAATTCAGGAACCGAGAATGAAAATATGGCTGGAGGCTGCTTTAAAGGTACGTCACTGATAATCTGTACAACGAGGTTTTCGCCGGGTAGGAAGGTATCGTTTGTAAGAAGTGCCCAGAACCACGTTTCACTGGCTTTAATCTGACGAAAACTGCGCTCAGTTTCGATATCACCAACCAAAATGGGAAGCTGGTAATCCTCGATTTGATTGGGGTCGTAGGTTCTATCTTGCCCTAGTCTTGTCTGCTGAGTCGTTTTACAGCCCACCAGTAGCAAAGAGCTTAATGAAAGAGCAACCAACCCCTTCATTGTCATTACTGTTTTAAAGTCCATGTGCCCCTGCTCTTGTATTTCCAACCTTAGTAGAGATACGTATAAGCAAGATGTTTGCCAGATGGAGAAATTCTTTTTCTATCTATTATTCAATAACATAGAATAAAAAAATAATCATTGTCGCAATTAGAGATTATTTTTCCACGCTTTCGATTTCAGTTTCTCAATCTGACATTGAAAATGAAAATGAACGTAAAGGAAAAGACAGCGCTGCAGTTTCTTATCCAAAGTAGAGGTGAAGTAAAGGCGAGAATGGATTGGATGACATTACTGGTTTAAGCCCAGTTCTTTTTGTTTAGCTTTGGTCAGCCCTAAGGAAACAATGCGATATGACTCTTTGATGTAGTAGATCAACTCTTCATCTTTATCGCCAGCGGTATCCGTTTGTTGGATCCACTTCATACCACGGGTCGCAAAGTAAGGGGCAGGACGATAGCCTTCGTTATCACTTAAAAAATCAAAATTGTTATTTGATGTTTTGAAGATATAAGCTGGTTGTTTGTTATCGCCCCAGCCTCCTATCGCAAATACTTTGCCTCCGACCTTCCATACATGAGAATCGCCCCACTGCACAACATGAGTCGTTGCAGTTAAGGAGCCACAAAATTGGTTAAACTCTTCGTATGTCATAAGCTCGCCCTTGTATTCGCAATATCTAACCCCAGTGATGCTGGATATATCTTTTATACGTTGGCGAGAGCGTTTTGATAAGCGCTTTTTGCGTTGAGTGAGAGGTATGGCTGCATTGCGTCCCTTCCAAGTGGGTGATTAAGGAACCATTTAAATGCTGAAAATCCCCCTGCCCCTAACACTTTTAGTGTTTCAAACTTATCCTTCATGTACCTGTTATTCCTTTCTCTATCCAATTAGGTAACTCATTAACAAAGCGCGTTATTTCATATGATTGGGTAGTGTAATTAAAAACCCTTCCATAGTAGGAAGGGTTTCAACATATTTTTAATAACCTAACTTTCGACACTCTGTATTGTGTGAGTAAACACTGCATTTGATAACCAAATAAGAATGCTGAGTTTTTTCGTCATGTGGGAAAGCTTCTGCGAGAACTGCGAACTCATTCAATGCTTCTTTTTGACGCTCATTGTTGAAGAGTGCCCACGCTTTAATTTCAATCAGCTGGACCTCTTTTCCATACAATTTTTCATATTCATCAATTCGAGACAGGGCAACATCGTACTCTTTGCTGTCGAACGCAAAGTACACCTGTTTTAATGCGGTTTGTTTGTCTATTTTCCGACGTTTGTCAGAATCATTAATTTGCTGGGCAAGTAGATCGGCTTTGTCAGCATAACCCGATTGTTCCAGCGAAAGCATGTAGCCGTATTGAGTTAAGTCCCACTCTTCATCAGCAGGAGACATTCGGTTAATGGCT
Source organism: Vibrio penaeicida (assembly GCF_002933855.1). Classification (GTDB taxonomy): domain Bacteria; phylum Pseudomonadota; class Gammaproteobacteria; order Enterobacterales; family Vibrionaceae; genus Vibrio; species Vibrio penaeicida_A. The sequence continues at coordinate 58,052 of NZ_BFAQ01000031.1, read as the reverse complement.
TTTTCAAACGCTATATTTGCCGACATTGGACGCGATAATTCGTATAATTTCCACCCTTTCAACGCGTATTCCTGAGCAGACAGTTCTGGTTTATCACGCAAAGATTGCAAACACTTAATCGTGGATTCTTCACACGCCAGATCCATTTCCTCACCGGCTCCAATATTCAATTCAGCAATGGCAGGGTACTCTTTAGACCAAATCTTATATTCAACTTGCAGGCGATTTTGTTCTCCCATTTGTTGAAGGCTTAGCAATTTTCCTTCAACGCGTTTGTCTGTTGGTCCTGCCCAGCCGATTGCTGTTTCAAACCACTCTAACGCTTTTGAAGGCTGTCGATTTTCAAGGTATTTCCAAGCGACCAATTCGGCAAGTTCCGCATCTTTTTTACGCATTACGATTTTTTCGAGCTCAGCCAGTTCACTTACGCTGACATTACCCGCAGTGAATCGATCCATTTTTAAATCGTGCCGGATTTTAGCCGCCGCTTTGGCATTGTAATTGGGCGTCGCTTTGTATCTTGCTAAAATATCATTCTGTGCACTTTGCCCTGTCCAACTGAGTAACTTTTGCGCAGTGCTCAACTCATGCCCTTCACAATTATCTAGAATGAATTGATATTTAGATTTCGCGTTACTTCCATACCCCGTGCTGCTTTCATTTTTTAAATCCAACCAAAGCCATTGAATACGGTCACAAGTACGCCACTCAGGATGAGCAAGAACCAAAGAATTGGCGTCACTTGTTCTGCGCTTCTTAACAAGATGGCGCAAACGTTCAAGAGACTCTTTGTATTCAATTTCCCCTTTGAGAGCGGGTGAAATATTCAGCCCTTTCGTTGCTTCTTTTGCTTGCTTCCAACCTTTGTTGTTAAGCACTTCCCAATACAAGCTTTCATCAAATTCTGATTGGGACTCTGAGCTAACCTCAACGACAATTCGCTCATCAAATACGGTAACGTCGTTTTGTTTTTGTGCATGTACCGGCAGAGACATCAGTGCTGCGATGGCAAGGTAGCGTTTCATTGGCAAATCCTTTCGTTGTAGGCAATGTGCGATAGCAGCACTAGGCTATCGGAGTAATAATCTTTTCCTTTGGGATACACAGAGATCCCGTTATGACGAGCACTCGGCTTGCTGGCGCGCTCCACCAACTGAGCGATAGCAGTTGCGCCTTCTGGCGGTGGATAAGGCGCTGACTCGCCTGTTGTCACGTCAACCCACGCTTTGTTACTGCTTTCTAACCAATTGCTGTAGAGCCAATTGAGCCGATGAGATCGCCCTCCCCACACAAGATGGAGCGGTACTCGGTAATTTGAGTAACTGAACTGAGGCGGAAAATTTTTAGCGGGTTGCCAACCATTCTTACTCACTTCCAACCAATCTGGTGGCAACAAATGGTGACCGTAGAGGTTTGCGTTGAGCATCGCTATGCCACTTTCCGACAACGCTTTCCACTGATTGCTGTATTGGCTGAAATCATCAAATGCGGGGAATACCCAATACGCTGGGTTGACAACCGTTCGCCTGCTGAATTCAAAACCGTAGCTACCTGGTAACAGAACCACTTCGCCTTTTCGACTTTTTAGGTGAGAGTGCTGTAGTTCCTGAATGATTTTCTTAGCGCTGGATTGATACCCATGGTTCGGCCAACGCTTACTCGCACGTAACAACGCCCAAGCAATAAGAATGTCGCCATCACTGGCGTTATTTTTGTCTGGCACATTGGGTGACTTAGACTGCCATTTCCATGAAAACAACGGGTCTTCATCTCGGCTTAAATGTTCCTGAGTCCATTTCCAAAGTTTATTGAACGTCTTTTGGTCATCGAAATACTCCGCAATGAGCATTCCGTAACCCTGGCCTTCGCTGTGCGAAATGTGTTTGTTGGCGTTATCTATAACGCGTCCATTTCGAGTAATAAAACTCGATTTGTAAGTACTCCACATACTTTTATCGCTATGACATTGCGATGATGCAAAACTAGAGCTACTCACCCAAAAAGATGAGAGCACCGACAAGACTAGAATGGATCGTTTCATCCGCATTTTCGCTCCTCAAGATAACGGGTAACAATCGAAGACATGCACCAAATAATGAGTAATGCCGCTAACGCCAACCCAACTGGGTAGCCAATGAAAATGGCTTTTATGAATTGGTGGATACTGCGTGAAAAGTCTCGCTCGCTTAACAAGCCGGACGGCGTTTGTGTTGGCTCACTAGTAAGGAATTCATCAAATTGCGATTCTGTACTTTCCAGCAATTGAATTCGATACCAGCCGTTACCATTGTTGTGTTTCACAAAAGCACGTTTTTCCGCTTCAAATTCAAAAGGCGACTCCACTACTGCATATTCTGATTCTTGTTGCCCTTGTCTTTCTTCATTTGCGATTTTCTGTTCATGAGCAACGTAATCAAAAAGTTGCTGCTTCACTTCAACCAATCGCCCCTCCTCTTGGATGCTTTGTTCACTGCTTTTCATTGGCTGACGAAGCATCACCTGAAATTCTCGTTGCTGTTTTTCAGTGTCGGTAATTAGCAAATCAGATGCGGTCTGCTGGGTTCGATGCGACACATAACTCAGCAGCCTCCATAGATTGTTCATTTGTATAGGATCAGATTTGTCGACGGTAATTTGCGCCGATTTACCATTGTTGTCCGTCAACGCCAGAAAGTCGCTAGGAGCGACTTGGTGGTTTTCCGTTGGAATAAAGTGAACCCAAGATCCCAGTTTCACGTTGGATTTTTCAGACATCGTCGCTGTGAATCGACGTTGCTGGCTACGAATGTCGATGGGACCATAAACTTCCACGCTCACCTTGTTGATCCCGGGTTTAAAATCTCGCATCGGAATATTCAAACGGTAATGCTGACTGTCGCGCCAATAACTGGATCGCAGTGTCATACTGCTGATGAACTTATCGTTCACTCGCAATATCATCGACCCTTCTCCCGGTGCAACGCGAGTGTGAGCAAGGAGCAAGTTAATTTTTGCGGTATCTTCAGTACCAAACAGGATATTGCTAGGCATCACCAATCGCAGCTCCAACGGCGAATGAGTTAGATCCGATTGGCTAGTCAATTCAGACAACTGGTAAGTCGCATCACTTTTTAGAAAACGATCTTGTGCAGTTTCAATTTTCTGAATCAGCATATGGCGCGTGTCGGGCAGGTCTCGGTTATTATTTGCAAATGCTTGCGCGGCACGTTTTACATCGAGATCGCTGTTACCGGAAACCACGAGTAACCACTCTATTCCCGTTTGCGATAGCCCTGTGCCTAAATAGGGACCAGTGATGCTTTGATAAATTGTGTTATCGATCCAACCCTGCTCTATCAGCGCTTCCTTATTACCAAATACAACTGTTGGCCCAGTTAAATCCGTACGAATTGTCCTTTGTATATTCGATATCCCTTCGGATCGATAGTCAAACTGATGATCTTCTGACCCGCTTCTTAATGCCCAACCTTGCACAATAGAGGCGGCTGTCCCTAACGCTAACGTTGGGTTGCGGTCAATTAGCGAAATCAAATGTACCTTAGAGTTGTAATTTTGATCGCTTTGCACCATCTCATCAAACGACAAAAGCGTTTGGCTTTCTAACGACGCACTTTCGGAATACGTGAGCGAGTAAAATGAATGCTCCCCACTCACAAGTGTGCTCAACGATGTAGAGTTAACCGTTGCTTTGGTGTCCTTAAGAAGGTGTTGCACTCGTAAAATTAGGTGCGGATTATCCTGAGAAACCAGTGCTGGTGGAATCTTAATACGTATAGTCTGGCGCTGACTGCGCTGCTTTAATTCAATGTTTGCTAACGTTTTATTGCCTGTCGCGACCCAAAGCAGAGTTTGGTCGATGTCGTTATTATTGGAAATCGACAATGACAACACGATTTCTTCCACCTCTTGTCCGTCTAGAATCGATATTGGAATAGAGATGGTTTGGTTTTGACCACGAAGTACAATGTCACCTTGGTTGTCGGTAGCATAGGCGAGTGGTACTTCTACCGTTTTATTTGCATGTGCCAAACAACTGGTGAACAACAACGCGAAAGCAAAAAGCCAGTTTACGTTAAAAAAATCATTAGCCTTGAAAAGCCAGTTCCCATTGAAATACCTATTCACCTTGAAACTCCTTTTTACTCTGAACCTTTGATGTTTCCACTTTTTGCTTTACGGACGTAGTCAATACTCGGGTAAGGTGTTGGCACGCCAAAGAGAAAAGCCCAACAACGGACGACAAAACGCCTTGCTTCAAACTTTCTTCATATTCCCTTCTCTGGCTCCATCGGCGGCTTTGCCCATATGCCTTAGCGTATTGAACTTGCATATCTTCAGCCTGCTGGCTAACCAAAACACAACTCACCTGAACGCCTTGCTGACCATTTTTAATCGCCACCACCCGCATATTTAGGCTGACGATTTTATAGCGTGGTTTTTGACCTTTCTCGGCTTGCCCACTCTCAGTAAAGTAAGAAACAGTGACAATATCGCCCGGCAAAATATCGTGCTCTACACTGCTTAAGGTCAGCTTCGCGCCTTTTAATGAAATGTCGTTCAGTGTGGCATTGAAGCTTTTGTCTCCATCTTTAATAACCGCTTTTTCATTCACCAGCAGCCTCGGTTCGCTTCTACGCTGCTGAGTTTCGAGCATTGCCCCTAAACACAGTACAATCAAAATCAAGTTGAAGGTGTTGAACAATATCACCAACATAAGCTGGCTTTGCTCGGCAGGAAAACTCACGTAGCGGTATATCCCCCACACCTCTGCCAGAACAACTAAACCAAAAAGACATGCCATGAAGGGCGTAAGCTTGGAGAACGACACTTTTTGCGTTGTTTCTCCCTTTGGCGTCACTACAAAACTGGGCTTCTTCGGTTTTAGCAATACAGAAAGCGTCGGTAAACAGAGGTATATCGACAGGGCAGTTTCGTAGAGTTCAGAGAAAAATGCGCGGCGCGTTTTGCCAAACAATCGTTGCGTTATCATGACGCTGATCACCAGATGGGGAACAACGTAAATCAGAAAATCTTTGGTGTTTCCGACAAATATCTGCAAATCAAACAGGAGATAAAGCAATGGTGATACAAGGAACACCGATCGGAAAATGGGGAAAAACCAGTATAGCGTTGAGTTTAGGTAACAAATACGCTGCGGAACCGATAAGCCTTTTTTAAACAAAGGGTTATTAAGCAAAAATATTTGAATCATGCCCTGAGCCCAGCGAGAGCGCTGTGTAACGTAAGCGCCAAACGTATCCGGAGACAACCCCGCTACCATAGCAATATTCAGGTACGCGCTGCTCCATCCATTGGAATGCATGTTTAACGCTGTGTCGGCATCTTCAGTGATAGTTTTGGTTGAGATACCTCCTACTTCTTCAAGCGCCACTCTGCGAATAACCGCCGCACTCCCACAAAAGAAGCAACCATTCCAGAAATCCATCCCAACCAGTGTCTTGTTGTAAAACATTTCGTTTTCTGATGGCACTTTATCTTCAATACCCAAGTTTCGTTCAACGGGTCCAGGAGTGACAAAGAAATGCGGTGTTTGGACAAAGCCGAGCTTTGGATCTTTCTGGAATAAACCTATCGTGTTCATTAGGAAATCACGCGTTGGTACGTGGTCGGCATCCAAAATCAAAAGAAGCTCACCCGATGTTTTTCCCAAGGCATGATTGATGTTTCCAGCTTTGGCCTGAACGTTCTTTTCTCGCGTGATGTAACTTGCACCAACGTCTTCACAAAATGCCTTCAGTGCTTCAGCTCTGCTATGTGCTTCACTCGCTTCCTCTGCATTCTCATTGCTTAGCTTTTGATGCGTACCGCCATCGTCCAAAACGTAAACACGGAAATTCCCTGGGTATTCCAACCGCGATGCGGCCAAAATGGTAGGACCAACAACATCCATAGGCTCGTTGTAGGTTGGGATGTAGATATCTACGGTAGGTAAATGCGCATCTTTGTTTAAAGGGACGCGTTTTCGCTCATAAGGTTTGACCGTGACAAACATCCCCATCATGTAAACCAAAATACCGTAGCATTCCGCTAAGAAAAGTAACATTGCAAACGGCAGATCTAGGCTACTTTCCCAAGGGAGTGTTTCTTGGAATCGCCAATAGATATAGCGAAACGAAATGAACGCACCAATAATGAGAATAAAAGTTGTTGCTCTCGTTGAGAGGTTTCTCGAAAGCAGCAATAGTAGAACAAACGCACTGGACGCAAGCCAAATATGCGTCTCTGTCGAAATGTTTAATGTTGCTAAAATGTACAAAGCGTAGAGTGCACAAAGCATCAGCAGGCCTTTAAAGATCTGCTTTGTTAAGCCGGGTTTCATATTAGTATTTCTCTAGAAGAATAGACGGTTTGTAATCTTCGATCCAAGTCAGGTCTTGGTTAGGGTCGGAAGTGCAATAGCGAGTAAATATGGAAATCCACTGCCCACTTTTTTTAGCGTTTTGACGGGCATAAAGGCAACGATCCCCACTCTTTTTCGTAACAGTCCAAGATTGAAAGGGACCCAGTGGATTCATTGATAATGACCCCACTTTCTCTGGGATCGTAAACGCAAACATACTCGGTGGCTGCTCTAACGGCACTTCTCCCAAAACTTGAATAACTAGGTTTTCCCCAGGCAAGTAAGTATCGTTCTTCAAACGAGTCCAAAACCATGTTTCAGATTGCCTGACTTGGCGATAACTGCGCTCAGTTTCTTGATTACCGACCAAAATTGGCAGCTCATTAGATTTAATCACCGTAGGATCATAAACACGATTCTGACGCACTTGTTGAGTGCTTTGACACCCAGTAGTTAGCAAAGTACTTACCACGCTTAGCAGAAATACTCTTTTAATGTTCATCAACATTTATCTCTTTTTTAACAACGAACCATTTTCGATTGCTCGCCGCATAAATTTATAACATGGGACGAATGTCGCTAATTCTTATAACAAAGATAATAAATGTCAAACAAATGAAAATTAAATATTGACAATCATAAATACAGTACAACGTAATATTGTTATTTATAATTCAATAATTTAGAGGTTCATCAAATTTAGTGAGAAGGATCGCAAATTGAAGGAAAGCCGTAAAAAACAGCAATTGAGCTAATAAGAAAAGAAATGAAATCTTTGGTTTGACATTGAATAGTTGTGAGATATAGAAAACTTAACTCTCTCATGAATAAGATTTACTCAGCAACTTGTCTCTATTGATTTATTTATAAGCACATTATTTCACAATCATTACATTAGCAACATTCGATACCTCAGAGGGTATTCGCATTTGAGCCCTATATAAATTTATTGGTTTATTTTGAATATTCGAGTGAGATCTCACTAATCAATTGATTAGGCATAATTTTGTAAATAATCAGAAAGTGTGATTAATATCTCAATTCTCAGTAGGGGAAAACGGATAGACGAATCAAATATTCATCTGAGTAATTTCTATATGCATGCCTTGCAACAATGAATAAAAACATTGTTTTAGGGTCAATTGGAAGCCTATTCATGCTATTTGAAACGATCCTCAAACCACCTCTAGGTGCTCATCTTTCGGTGGTTTAGCTATAGGGCTATTTTTGCTTGCTACGAGCCAATAGAACGCATTATCTGTTATCTCGAATTAAGGTTATTTACCCTCTTCGATCATTGCGATGATTTTGTATGCTTTTTCAAAGTGATCCAATTGGTGAGTTTGAATCCACCATGTGGCGGCTTCCATCAGTAATTCCGGATTGTCATTTTTATTCGCAAAAAACGCGTAAAAAGACACCCCTACATTTTCACCTTTCTGAGCAATTTTCTTATTGCATACCTGAATCAGTTTTTGCCTGAGTGAGTCGCGCATTAGGCATTCCTTAGTCTTAGTTATAATTGACTGCACTTTAGCCTATTTTTCAATATGTTATCAATATCATATTGAGAATATATTCATGTCACCCTCATCTCACTATTGATACATGAATAAATATTATATAAAAACCTCCTAATATTCTCACATTGTTCATTTTATGAGCTCAATTTATAGACTAAGTTATCCATTGCGTACTTGTTCACAAGTGCGCTTTACGACATCTTCATTGGTCGTTGTTGGATTGTAATCAATGGAATAACATCAACAATAACAAGGAGATAACATGCCTGATGAAACAAGTTCGGTCAATGAATTTGACAAATCAACGGCAAAATCCCGCAAAGTAAAACTGGATAAGCTGAACAATGTGGCGTTTACACCTTTGGAAGGGCAAGTCGCATTCATCAAAGAGCTAATAAAAAAGCCAGATGAAGCGCAAAAGTTCTTGTCTGATCCTAAGGCTTACTCAGTTGAACATGGAGTTTTGCTTCATCCTAACGTTGTGGCTAAAACCGTTAATCAGACACTTTTCGATGTCAATCTGGACATCGATTTTGCTGAGGAAGCGGGCATTCATGTGACCAAAGACATCATTGATATTCGCAACCGTTTCGAAAACAAACCCCCAACAGACTTAGCCGGTCCCGTTATTGGTGAAGGCCCAGGCTTAGCTGCGGCCGCGGCTGTTGTTGCTGCTGCGGCAGCGGTGGTCGTTGCTGCTGCTGTCGTTGTAACGATGGTGGTGACTCTTGTCAGAGCAGGTCGCGCAGCCGATTTGTATGAGTTGCAAGGGTTAGGAAGAGGCACGTTTTTACCCGGCCGAATCAAGTTCCATGATCGAACTGGAATTAGAGATGTCACAAGGCTGAGAAGCATCAACAGAGGTGCATTTATGCGCTAGGAGGCTCCATGCAACAAGCAGACATCATAACGTCACTTGTTCACTGGATGCCAATAAGATACAGCGGCTTAGTGGTCGAAACCACTAACCGCTGCAACGCTCAGTGTGCAATGTGCTATCAAAGTTCCGGTCCTAAAGGCTCGGATAGGCTAGGTCTTCACTCTATATCCATGGATAAGCTCCTCCAGGCTGTGCGTGAAGCACCCAAAATTGAAACATTAACTCGACGCTTACATATCGCAGGGGGTGAGGCATTCTTGCGCCATAAAGATGTTTTCTCGCTCGTCGAAACGGGTAGAGAAGCTGGCTTTCTCGACATCACAGTAACGACCAACGCGTATTGGGGTGAAAACGCGAAGAAAGCCCAACGAGTCGCCGACCAATTGAAAGAAGCGGGGCTTACCAGTGCAGAAATCAGTTGGGACTATTGGCATCTAGAACACATCAACCCTACCGCGGTATCAAATGCGCTTGTCGCTTTATCCAATGCGGGTATTGATATAAACCTTCGGCTGCTCACTACCAAGCAACATCATGTAGGAGAGGCTCTAGAGTTGCTCGCACCGGATGCGGTAGCGAGAGTCAATCGCATCACATCATCTCCCGTTTTCAGAACAGGACGTGCAGAGAAGCAAATCGAAAGTGAGGAGATATACGAGTCTGAAAATGCAGAATCAGGGAGTTGCCACAGTTCATTAAACTTAACCATTAATGCCGCAGGTTATGTTTCCCCTTGTTGTGCGGGCTTTGATCAAACTCAGCTTTACAAATTAGGGAACATTAACCAAGAGTCCATCGTAAACATTACGAACAGGATGAATAGAGATCCAATAATTCGAATGTTGGTGTTCTCTGGGCCAGGGACATTTCTTCCGGTATTAGAAGCCGCAGGTATCTCTGTGGGAGATAAGTTCACCAACATGTGTCAGCTGTGTTGGAAGATATTTTCTAACCCTGAGGCAGTGGAAGTTATAAAAAGTATCAGTGACGTCAGTACAAAATTAGCGCTATCTAAAATGCTGCAAAGTTTAGAAGAGCTAAAAGGAGAGGCGAATTATGGACAGAATTGAAATCACGGAGGTTAGCCCGATCAGTGCACAACCTTGGAAATGTGATACGCCCATGCAATGGCTTCGGTCATTAGTGATGATATCTCAGAGAAATTATGAAGTTGCCCCCTACGATGATTTCCTTAAATGGCTGAAAACCTACGACCAGTTTTTTCAGGAAAGTGTCGGTATTTCGAAAAACCGCAACATTCATTGTATGTACGACAGAGATGTGACTTTTTCTGGTGATAGTGTGGTGGCTAGGCTAGACGAAATTATCGACGTGAGTGCGGGTATTCACCAGGCTGGATTTGGTGTTAGCGTTACAGTTGAAGCCGCCGCTTTTCACATTGACTCAACACTCCTAAGGCGTATGCAGCAAGCGGATTCCATAGAACTGTTTTGTTTGGTTATCTTAGCAACAGACGTTAATACTCCAGAAAAGGCAAGCCATATAAAGGCAGGGCTAGAATCATTATCACGGGACAAAAACATCGCTTTTATTGCTTCGTATTCCGTGATGAGCCAACTCAATATTTTTGATGAGCAATGGCTGAATAGAGGGAATATTGAATGGTTTCAAGTAAACGAGACAATGGGTAACAACACAGACACCATGATGGCTTGTTTTCGAAGAATGAAACTGTGTGTTGACGATGATGGGTTAATTTACCCTTGTATGAGCTTGGTCGGGTTGGAAGAGTTTTGCTTAGGCGACATATACCAGCCATTGGAAGAAACCTTGTTAAGTAATCCCAAATCTCAAGATCTGATCAATCAATGGGCAACACAAGGTCCTCCTATCAATGAGCAAGAAAAGAGTATAGGCACCTCTCGGTATCCTGAAATGCCCAGTGCTTGTGCCGCACACTTGTATTCGGCGTTTGGCACTGAATGATTCCACCATCGCTTACTAACGCTTTGATCTCCGATTACCAATTGGAGATCAAAGCGCTCGAACCGCTTAACAAGGGCAGAGCGCAGCTCTATAAATTGCGTGACGCACACGGTGAGTGGGTAGTGAAGTATCAGAGCTCTCCACCCTTTACCCTTTCCCACGAAGCCGAAATATATCAATGGATTGAGCTACCCTATTGTGCCCCCAAAACCACGATTCACGGAAATGCATGGGGAAATGTCATCAATAGAGAAAGCCCCTTCGGGGAACCTACAAGCCAAGGTTATGTGTTGATTCGCCCATTTATTGAAGGTAAACACCCAGACAATACCCCCAACGATTTTTTCCTATTAGGGCAGTCTCTTGCTGAACTGCACGCTCGTTTTGACCAGATACCTACGCTAAAAACGCGTTGCTCTGAATTCGACATAAAAGCGCAAATCCAACAATGTGAGCAGTTTGTACGCTCCGATCCGACAAATGCGCTACATAAAAATGCCCTCCCTTTCAACGCACTTGCCCTTTTTGATGATCTATGGCGTGCCTACCATTCGTCTTTTTTGCAACGCGATCATAAGCTGCAACAAGAACATAAGTTACAGCAAGCTCCAAGCAAGGTCTGCATTGGTGATGCACATCGCCTTAACTGCATAGTGACGCCACAACATGAATGGCTTTGGATGGATTTTGAAGATGTGGTTTTAGCGCCAAGGGAATATGATCTTGCGACATTGATATGGTCGACACTCTCGCAACGGCTATCTTCCCCACTCTGGCATGCAGGGCTTTCAGGGTACTTAGAGCAAGTACAAAAACCAGAAGAAATAGACCTCAGTATATTGCCTTTACTTATTGCGATTCGTCAGTGTTGGTGGCTCAATTTGCACTACCAGAAGTACCAAGCGACACCCGATAAAAACATTGCGCATAAAATAGAACAAGGGTTACAACTCTTGTCATCCCTTTGCGAACAGATCTGAAAACGGCTTCCGAAGAAGCCGATAATGTAGAGATTCGCACGGCATGAGCACAAACTGCCTCGCTTGCGAATTTAAGGTCTGCTGACTTAGTTACACGTTTGGACTAAGTTCCAGTAACCCCAGTAATCGCTGAACGGGTTCACGCCCCACTGGCTAACGTTGGACTCGAACAGAGACCCGTTTGCAATCACACGATCACCTTGACGGTATTGTTTATACAGCTCCCAAGATGCCACACCTGAACATGCATCTGTAGGCGGTGTCGTTGTACCGCCATCTGGCGAAATACCCGATTTACGAGTGATCCAAGGGACAAATTGCGTGACATCTGCAAATGCCGTCGCGCTATCACACTGCGGTGATCCCCAGCTTACTGCCCCAAATACATAGAAGTCGCTGCCAGATTGTTTAACAAACGGTCCACCACTGTCACCATGACATGCCGTAGAACGCGTGTCGTAGCCACAAATGTTATCACTCGGAACCTGCCCTGAAGCGGTATTGTGACCAATAAAGTTACTGCACTGAGCGTTACTGATCACTGGTAAGTTTGTCGCTTTCAAAACTGGGCTACCCGCTCTAGAAGATCGCGTATAACGTCCCCAGCCAGAAACTTTTACATCACTGCCAGGAGATGCCAACTGCGCCTTCAATTCAGGAGTCGGTAACTTCGCAGGTTTGTACTTCGAATTCACCGATGAGGACAACCTCAATAGGGCAATATCTCGACCACGGGTGACATCACCACTCCACTGCTCGTGCACGTGAATGCGAGATACATTGTGGTATTCCCCCTGATTAGTGCGCAAGTCTGTAGCACCTATGAGAATTTGCATTTGGCTTGCTGATACTCCATCTAAACAGTGTGCGGCAGTCAGCACCCAGTTCGGCGCAATCAAGGTTCCGCCACAAAATTGGTTTTTGTTACGTGTTAATGCGACCTGATAAGGCACCGTTGAATGTGACACTTCCGAACCACCAATAATCCTTGGCTGGACACTGTCCTCTGCTGAGTTGGCTTCTGCTGCATAAGCTTGTGTAGCCCCTAATGCCCCCATCACTAAAACCGCGAGCAGTTTTTGTTTTCCTTTCATTTTGACTATCCTTTCAAACGATTGGTTATGCTCTTTCGAGCGAGTTAACGAGATTTGGATAAGCAGCCTCAATATGAAGCTGGCTTGAATGCGTTGATTCATAAATGCATCCGTTTTTAAATTGCATCAGTTCTTAAACGCATCGATCCTCAAATGCATTAGTTACAGGTTTGAATCATGTCCCAGTAACCCCAGTAATCACTGAATGGGTTGATGCCCCAATGGTTGGTGTTCGCCTCAAACAAGGTGCCATTTGCAATCGTGCGATCGCCTTGGCTGTATTGTTTGTACAGTTCCCATGAAGCAACACCTGAACAGGCGTCTGCTGGCGGTGTCGTCGTTCCACCATCCGGAGTCACGCCAGATTTTTGCGTGATCCAAGGAACAAACTTAGTCACGTTGGTGTAGGCGCTGCCCGTCGTACAATTTGCAGTTACCCAACTTGCTGCCCCAAATACGTAGTAGTCGTTGCCAGATTTCGTCGCAAATGGACCGCCACTGTCCCCATTACAGACACTGTTTTGGGGTTTATAACCACAAATAAAGTCGTCGCTTACTGGTCCTGAACCCATAACACGCTGACATTCTGCGTTTGAAATGATGGGTAAATCTGCCGCTTTAAGAACTGGGCTACCAGCATTGGAAGAGGTACTAAACCTACCCCACCCAGACCCTTTTAGCGTATTCCCAACGGAAGCAAGCTGAGCCTTTAATTGCGGTGTAGGCAGTTTGGCAATTTTGTACTTCGAGGACACTGGAGTTGAAAGCTTCAGCAATGCAATGTCACTGGTAAGCCTAGTTGCGTTATAGCGCTCATGGACATGAACCTGAGAGACATTGTGCTTTTCACCTTCTGATGTCCTAAGATCAGACACACCGATTCGAACTTGTACGCCACTTGCCGATTTACCTTGAACACAGTGAGCTGCCGTCAACACCCAATCTTGGGCAATGATGGTTCCCCCACAAAACTGAAAACCAGAAGGTGTTTGAAGTGCTACTTGATATGGAACGGTAGAATGCGCCACTTCTGAACCGCCAATAATGCGAGGACTCACTGAATTGTCGTCTGCCTGAACAAAAGCAGAACTGAATGCACCTGCAATTAATACGCTGAGAAGTTTTACTTGTACTTTCATTTTATTTCCTTAAATGTATTTATTTCCTATATACCCAGTAAAATCACTCATAATATTTTTAATAAAATCTCATCAAGCTCTTTACTGGTAGTCTCTGTACTTCACATGGAACCACTCAAATCAACTCAATCTAACCATTCACGAAAACAAGCCAGATTAGCTTTAGTGAAATAAAAACTGCCTGGAGTATAAATAAAGAATTTCAGGCATAATTATTCGCCTTAAGCGAATCAACGCTTAAGTTATTTAGTTATAATTTAGAATCAATTTTTTAGGAAAATATAACCCTAAACCCTAGGATTTGTACCCTAGAGCTGTAATTGATATTTATATCTACTATTTATATATTTAAAGTGACTAATTATTCCATTTAAATAACACCTCCTATTTTATTTAACTTATAAATTAATAGTTCAATTAAATTATCGAAAATTTAATCTAAGTACATACGAAAATCGTCAATCATTAATTTGATGTGAGTATAATCACACAATAAACACCAAATATAAGCATAAGCGGAATAGGGGTCACATATTTCTTGTATACTTAATAGTTGGCTCTTTTTAAAAAATATAAATAAATGAATTTAACTTATTGTATCTAATGACTTTAATCTCATAATTAAACTTTAAGCTCACTCTATTAAGGTAAATCTAATTTATTATTATTAAAATAAACAGAGAGAGGTATTTACAATAATCTTAGAAGAGCAAATAAAATACTAACTAAGACGTTACTTTCGAAAACCTCCGCTAGTAGCTTATATGCAGTGTTTTTCCATTTAAACATTTCAACTTTTAGCTCAATGGAATCAACATCGTATTATTATTTTAATATTTCATTTCTATTGCATTTTTTTATGAATGTAATTTAGTTTTTAAAAACTTGACTCTCTGTCCAGTTTTTGGATTTATCGCATAAATAACATTATTGCCTAACAAATTGATTACATTACTTTGCAAATCACGTCGCAAATTCTGAGTGCTGAAACATTGACCTCTCGAATAAAATATAAATAACTGATAGCTATATAAAATCTGTTATATCTCCATTAGGCTCAATATGCTCGTATCCAAAGCATATAGGGTAAGAATACATTTCTAAGAGGAACCACAATGAAACTTAAGCTACTAACCTCTACGCTAATCGCATTGTTTAGCTTCCCTACTTTTGCTGATAATTGCCCAAACTTTAGTGAACACAAGCAATACATAAACGGAGATGAAATTCAAAAAGACGGTGCTTTCTACAAAGCCAAAAATGACCCGCAAAAAGGCACGGATGTGAGCAGTTCATGGTTTTGGGAAAGCATTCCAGAGTGTCGTAGAGGCTTAACAACAGTGCTGCATGACCACCCTCAGCGATTCCGCAACGGCATCACGTCACAACGTATTCTTTCCGGTGATGGAATGACCAATTACACCGAGATAAACCCAAATATCGTGTATGTCGCCAACAAAATGGAAGGCGGCCAGCATGAGACATTGGTGAGAGCGACAGACGTTACTCTAAAGAACAAATTTTCGGTTGGACGCACCGAAACGTCTCTTAAAGCAGGCAGCCTTAAGTTCGAAGAGTTTGTTTATGGCAAACAAAGCGCTACAACTGTGAATGCGGATTCTGTGACCACATCACTGGTAGAGGCAGACAAAATGCTCATGACACCAATGGCCATCATAGGTGGGAGAAACGTAATGGCGTACATCCAATCGCTCGAAGCTCGAATTGCTGATCTTGAAAGCAAGCTCGCGCAAAAGTGATTTAGCGACAGTACTTAAACGTAAACCAGACCTCAGCTCTACCCTGAAAGCTGAGGTCTCGGGTTGTTCGACTACTTCTGAGAAAATTCGGTTTTGCAATACTCTATCAATTCGGTTAATGGCAGCTCTTTTGAAAACGCCCAGCCCTGACCATACTCCACACCCATCTCCGTCAAGATCCGATGCTGGATAGAGTTTTCTATTCCCTCTGCCACTAAAATTAAGTTTTCTTGTTTCGCAATAGCAACGATATGCTCGATCAATGATGAACGAATGGAAGCGTCTTCCATCTCTTGGATAAAGCTTCGGTCTATCTTCAGGCAGTGCGCATTCATCTTACGCAGTTGGTGCAGGTTGGAATAACCTGTACCAAAATCATCGATCGCTATTTGCATGCCTTTGTCGCGTAATACACGCAACTTATGCAGTGCAGAGCTGTCTTCCAATTCTTCACTTTCTGTTACTTCAAGTACCAAAATACCCTTAAAACTGTACTCACTTTCCTCCGTAGTGAGTTCCAAAATCGATTTCTGGTTCACATCGGTGGAGAATATGTTCACGTTCAGTTTGAAATCGATCGGCAGCCCTTCGATTTGATGAAGCTCATTGATGGCTTTCTTCATCATATTCTGCGTGAACTTCCAAGTTTGTCCCGTTTGAATAATGATCGGGATAAACTCAGTAGGGTATATACTGCCCTGACGATCAGTGAAGCGAGCCAGCATTTCTACACCAATCATTTTATTGGAGTTGAGATCAACAATTGGCTGATAAACGCAGTGGAAGCTATCTTGTTTAATGGCTTTGCGAATACGGTAGAGCTTTGAAGAGAGGTATCGCAGCCACTTAGCGTTTATCATATAGGCAAACAGCCCTATCAATAAGCTAGTTGCAATGGTGAATACTTGGAGCACAGCTGTATCACCGTCGGTTTTCTCGGGGTTAAATTGAATGGCTAAACAAAACCGGCTGACTTTATCGCAGCGTTTAACAACGTTATTTCCCTCGCCCTCTAGAAAATCGAAAGCGTTTGGCAATGGTTGTGCGAATAGCCCTTCCAATCCATCAAAATAAATCGGCTTGTTATTTCGTAGATATACCAGCTCCCATAAGAACCTATCATCAATCAATTCGCGCAGCGCACCTTCGTCCAACACGACATTGTAGTTACCCTTGCGAATCACCAGAGAATCGTAAGTATTATCCAGAATAATCAGCTTAACGTGTCTCCAAAACTTAAAGCCGGTTTTTGTTTCGAGGTGGGGCGTCGCTCCTCCCACAAACGGGGGTGATAACTTGCCTTTACCAGTGGTACAAAACAACGTTTGCTTTTCTAGATAGCCAATATCTTTGACGTAATCTGAAGTGAACAGCAACTTGCGCATCATTAGATTATGTTCTTCAGAACAGGTACGCAGATTGAGACGATTTAGGCGTGTTAAAACGTCTATAACCTCGCTGTGAACACTCCCTATCGTTTCAAGAACACTTTCTGCATCGTCGTTTTGTTCCAGCCACAAATAGTAGCTGACTGTGCCTTGTATAGAAAAATAACTTAAAAGAGAGATCATGGATGATATCGCGAAAGCTTTTAAGAAAAGGCGTTGCTCTCTTGATTTTGGTTTCATTTTGCCAACTTAGCCCGTTGTTCAAAAATAGTGCAATAGGAATATCTGCTATCACATCATAGATTTAGTCTTAGATTCTGTTGATCCAATAACCTATCCATCACTATTTTTAGCACATCGGAGTAGTTTTTTTGTCCGCAATGTTAACAAAATATGTGTATTGATATGAGCTAGGTTAATCATTCTCACTATTAACACTTCTTTGCTGGAATCTCATTTTTGAATAGCTTAATAACGATCACATACCACTCAAAGAGAGCGTTTACTCCATTGTATACTTCCATGGCATTTCAAATTGCTTAACAGTGCGTGACGCTCGATATTCCTGATGAAGCAAGTCCGCTGCGGCTAGTTGATCCTCTGTGAGTTTGTCTTTCACTGCTAGCTCTTCTTTTTCAATTCTTTTGCGTGTTCCAATTAACCTATCAGAGCCAATGGCATCCAGATAATTCAGGTAGTAACTGTACGATTTCACCAAATTGGTTTCGACTCTGGTTTTAGCAAAATTACCCGCGTACGCCTTGGCAAGAAGCGCCAGAGACGTTGCATCACCTTGATCGACCGCTTTTTCCATCCAAACAACGGCCTCATGAGTTTTATCGGTTTTAATCATCAGCTGTATGATTTTCTTAATTGCGGGGAGATACCCAGTTTCTGCTAGCTCCAGATACTGCTTTTTCACGGCTTTCATGCGATTACCTGGTAATACAAACCATTCCTCATAGCCCTGCTCTACCAGTTCTACTTCAGCGTATTGGGCAGGCAAATAACCTTGTTCTAGCGCTTTACCGAGCCAGATTTTTGCAAACTTATAGTCGTCTTCCCTATGTCGATAAAACAGCGTCAGCATGGCTTTACTGTTTCCTTTCTCTGCCGCTTTGTCTAATGCAGCAAGGTAGAGATTTTGCCACTTAATGCGCTGCTCTTCATCGCCTGCTCGATGAGTGTGTGCTAAACGCTGCATCGCCCAAACATTTCCACTGTCAGCAGACTGGAAGGTGTACTCGACAATTTCATCTTCCCGCCGCGCCGCATGCGGCAGTGTTGCCAGCTCATCTGCGTAAAGTAACGCCGCCATAGAGTGCCCTCCATCGGCAGCGTACTTCAAATAATGCAGCGCCTGCTCGTTGTGGTATTGCAACCTTAACGTACTGCCTTTTTCGAAGGCGTCTTGCGGCGAGATATCCTCGATTTCATTAATGGCAAAGCTACTCAGCGACACGCCAAGTAGCATTCCACTCAAAACACGGATCACCCCTTTCATTGCCCTACCACCGTCTCTTCTTGCTGTACGCCATCCACACTTTTAGCGGCAACCGCGGGATACTGCGCCACGCCTGAAAGTGCTTTCTGATAAGACGACAATTGCCAAACAATACGTGCAACACGCTCTTGTAGCACCGCAAGCTCCTCTTTGGCGAGATCGTAGTTTTGCTTATCGATTTGCTCCTGAATGTACGCATTCCGGCTGTATATCGGGGATAGGCTTAAAATGTATTGCTCTAACCTTTCAGCGCTTTCCTTATTCTTCGCATGTTTAGATCCACCGACTAAGTTCGCAGCCAATGTTCTCGCCGAATAAAAGCGCTCCAAATCACGCTCCAATTCCACTTTATAGGTTTGGCTTTGGGCTTCTACACGCTCTATCGCGTCTCCCACTTCAGAGTTATCAGGGAACAGCTCTTTCGCCTTATCTATCAACATAATGATATTGATGTATTGCTGATAAACGGTGATCTCAAGATCTTTGTCCATCGCATCCACCAGCGCCGAACGAATGATGTTTTGTTCATCCAGAGGCAATTCTGCCACCGACTCTTCTGTCATCTTCGACAGCAATTCTTCAGTTGGTGCCGACACGGTATTCTTCATGCCTTCGAAGGCATGACACACTTTTAACCGCTCAATTGAATAGTAATACGCCGCGCCTAGGGTCAGCGCCCACGCTAAAACAAACAAAAACATCCAAATATTTCGGCTTGTTTTTGGTGAGTTATCGCTAGGTAAGTCGGATACCGATGCACTAGGCCTTGTCACCGTTTCAATGCGATCAATGTGCTCGAAAATGGAGAAGGCGATACTTTCAAACTTCGGAAGTTCTTCCGGCTGAAAACGCTCACACAGTTCGTGCAAATCTTGTAATGCGCGTTCACAGCGATACAAATCGCGGATCTGATCCCTATTGGGCTTAATCAGCTTTAGATCCGATGTGACCTTGCTGGTCATCCACTGGATAATTTCTTGCTTGTGTCGGCTAGATAATGCCTTGTGCTCGCTGTCTTCCACATACGCGCCAAGCATAAGTTCAAGACCAGAGGCAAACCCTTTGATCCCTTCCACTTTAAAGCCCGCAACCGAGAAATAACTGGTCAGCAGAAAATCCATGCCGATTTCTGTGCCCAGCTTTACACATTCATTAAAAACCGATTCCCATTGAGTCGAACCAGAAAGAAACCCCATACGACCATTTATTTCATTGCGAATTTTCTGATAACGTTCGGAGTCCCTGAGCGACGGTTGGTCGCTCAGTATGGTGAAAATTCCATGGTCGATATAAATTCTGTTTGACACCAGAATACCTTTTTATTGATGGCGCAACGGCTGCGCCACGTACGACTAAAAAATCTAAGGGTATTACCCAATTAAAGGGGTAGCCCTAGGGCCTGTTGGCCTAATACAAGGTTCCAGACAATCGGAACGAATCAAACAACCGTTCTTTGAACGGGTTAACCGAGGCCTCTGAATACAAGCGATAAGACACATCTCCGCGATCAATCGCGAACTTGTAATCCACGCTGGTTAAGCTCCCCCCAACCACTTCACTTTTGTCTAACAAGCGGAACAATGCCCATGGTCCTTTTCGTTCCAAACTTCTCGGCGACAAATTACGCTTAGTCGGCACTAAGGTCACTTTCGATACCGAGCTTCCGCGTAGCGTGTTAGGCCAAATCAATTCCACGGTTTGTCGAGGTCCGTGGCTGTATTCCACGTACTGACCATCGATATTGATAACCGCGCGGCGCTTGTTCGACGTTAAGCGCACAGGCTCCAACGAGAACGCGACATCCAAGATGCCTTTGCGGTTAAAGAACGCACGCTGGATTTTTTTCGCTTGTTTTAGTTGTGCCAGTACTTCTGGGCGAATCAGTGATTGCTGCGCCGAGTCTTCCGATATCGAAATGCCTTCTTCAATGAACATTTTCAGCTGTTCGTTGTAGAAGCTATCCAACGTGCCGCTAGGCGAGAAAAACTCTTCGAAGTCTTCTAACGCCACATCTTTGCGCGAACCTTGATCGAACGGATAGCGAGCCGCAAATTTCTCTTGGAATACCGAATACACGTCACGCTGCCAGCGAATCTCGAGGTGCTTGATGGCCTCTTGTTTCACCACATACCAACTTTCATCGGCGATTTTCGTCACCATATTGTCGAGAGGGCTCGGCAAGCCCGACGCGATACGTTTTAGGGTATAGATTGGGTCTGCATTACTCAGGCTAATACGCGCTTTGGTGGCATCTAATGCTGCGCGGCCAACATCTGGTGCATCTTGAATGGCTTTTAAGTAATTCAGCAGTTGCACAACGGCGGTTTGCACTTCGTCGAAATACGCCGGTTGCGCACCTTGTGCATGCAGCATGGAGTTCAGCTCAGAAAACGGCGCGTGGATCATGGACGCCACTTTGTATTTTGGCGACTTCAGCAACTCTTCTTTGGCTTCTTCATTTTCCGGCAATTCACTGAACAAGCGCGTATTGTCTTCCAGTGCTTGAAGTAGGCGCGTGAAAGGTTGAGTACTGCCCGTTAAGTTATCCAGCACCAACACGGCGTTATTGATATCAACAAAGTATTTCACATCCACTTCATTCAACGCGTTACGCCACGTGTTGGTATAATCGACCACATACTGAGAGCGGATCTTATTTTTCAGGGCGATCTTGTCTGCCGCGCTGAATTCCGCCACTTGTGTTTGCCCAAGTACCCAACTGTCAATTAAAGCGAGTTCCGACACCGAATCCGATTGCTCGATGAAGTAACTATCGAAACCTTGTTTAGACAGCATACGTGGGATCATTAAGTTATCGCTGTCGATAACACGCTCCTCAAACACCACATCAAACACCGGACCTACTTGGTTACGCAGATTAATAGGCGCGCCAAGGTACGTCGATGAATTGGACTTCAAGTTACGGTAAACGCGCTGTTCAATCGACATCGCGCTCAAATCACGCTGCGCCTTCGCGATCATCCCTTCATAAGGGCGAACCGAGGCAATCGCTGCTTGATTGCCTTCCTTATACTGAGTCGCCAAATCGGTGTGGTTCATGGCGTAGTCTAAGTGCTCCAGCAAACGTTCTTGCGTGACACGATTACCCACAAACTGCTTTTGCCAGTTCTTAGAAAAGTAATCCATCACGAATTCTTTATAACGACCGCTTTTGTCGATCATCATTCGGAATACACGAAGCACTTCCAGTTGATGCTCTTCGTTTTCCGCATTCGAAAGCTCTAAAGCAATATCTTTCATCAATGACGGCAGGTAACGGCTTTCCAACAACGCCAAATACGTTTGTTCCACCTTAGGACCAATCATGTGCCCTTGGTACAAACCCATATCAGAAATGTATTCAGGTTTTTCACGGAAGAACCCAAATTCCAGCGTCGCTTCACGAATGGTATCCAACGGCTCCAAGATCTCTTTCTGATTCAGCTGTGAAAGGTCTTCTGGGTACTTATTTCTGAACTCGTTCACCTTGGCCAATACGGCATCGGCTTGATTGACGTTTTTGATGTAGTACCCATGCCAACTACCAAACAGCATAAAGGTGGCAATCAAACACACCACGCACGAAAGCAGCACAATTCTGCGTTTTTGCTTCGCGACTCGGAAGTTATCCGATGCCAAGCCAGCCTCGGGATACACAATTCGGTTAAACAGCTTTTGCGTAAAGTAAACGGTGGAATTTTTGGCATCTTGCGCACGATTTATCGCATGAGTTAAGCCGTAGCGACGTGACGCAGCATCGTCGAACGCATTCGAAGGCACCCCTTGCTGGAAAACAGAGGTAAAGTAGACACCCCGAACCAATGCCGAGGTTGAAAATTGATCGCTCCCTAACGCGTCTTGCAAGAATTCGTGAAGTACTTCTTTCAAACCCGAAATCTGACGGGTAAAGCCATAAATACTGCGACGCTCTGCGTTGTCCATTGTTTCAAGTAGCGACAAAGGCAACGACTCTTTTATACGCTCAATAAAGCGGCTGTAATCTTCGTCAAATTCGTGCAGCCATTTATCAAGGTTGTCGACGGAATCCAACGAAAAGGTAAAGCCCATCACTTCGTCGCGCTTACTTTTCGGGTAATGACGGAAGAAAGGTTCGAAGCCGTGCAGCAAGTCCATTTTGGTTAGCGTGACGTACACAGGCATACGGGTCGATAGGGTTTCCATCAACTCTCTAAGGCGTGTGCGCAGCAAACTTGCATAGGCTTTACGGCTCGATGTTGTGCCCGATGCTAACTGAGCAACATCAATGGCGATCACCACACCGTTCAGTGGGCGGCGGCTACGCGTTCGCTCCAACCATTCGATGAAGTGCATCCATAAGCGACGTTCCATTTGACCGTCGTTATCTTCATTGTTGTACCCCTGAGTTAACAGCTCACCATCAGGGTCTATCAATACGGACTCTTCACCGATCCACCAGTCAAAGCTGTATGGGTTTTCCGTCTTCTTACCTGACGCGCGCATCACTGTAGAGAACACAAAATTCTGGCCAGAGCGGTTAATCAAACTGGTTTTACCGGCGTTTTCCAATCCAATAACCAAATACCAAGGCAGTGCATACAAATGGTTGCGCTTGTTGAGGTTCTCCTTCATGTTGACCATGATTTGGTTTAACTCAACCTCTTGCCTTTCTTCGTATTGAAGAATCGGATCGGCTTTCAACTGTTCGTCGCGTTTAATACCCGCTTTAAAACGATTGAGTGCTTTCCATTGGTACATTCCCCAAAACGCCACACAGATCAGCGAGAAGATCACACTGGCGATCACGCGCGACATAATGGTCGAGAGCGGTTTGGTTTCCTGATACTCCAACATAGGACCCGCCCACCAAATAGCAACGATGATCAACACACACAATGCGACCATTAAAATCGGTATGGCCGACTTGAAGCTCTGACCCATTTTTTTAAGCAAGCCGCTGATAAACTTCCCCATGTTTCTTACCTTGTGTTATTCCGTTACGACGAATTGTTGTAATTGATTGATGAGCGATGGTTCCCAGTCTTCCACTTTGGATTTGATGACCGTTTGGTAAAGGGATTGATAGTGCTGATGCGCCATCGCTTCTAGCCCGTTGTTTGCTAATAAATCGGCGGTTAGCAGCCGCCAGTAAAATATGTCTCTTGGTTCTTTTGCTGACGCCAGCCCTTCATTAAGCATTGCCATAGCAACGGAAAGCCCCGCTTCTTTTGCCATCACAAACGCTTCTTCACGTTTATCATCCCAACTGTTAACAGACGAAGCCGATTGAACGCGCTCGTTAGAACGCAGCCAGTTTTTTGTCTCTTCATTAATGAACGGGACGCCTCCTTTAAAACTCATGGTGGCGAGTTCTGGGATACGTTCGAGAAAGTGTTGCGATTCTTCCAAAATGGCAGCAGCCCAAGTCGGTTGCCCTAGCTTTGAAGCAATTTGCGCACTCAAGTGCTGACCATCGAACCAATAAGGCGCGATGGTGAGGCTTTGTTCTACTTTGCGCCATAACGCCAAGTCTGGGTTACGTTGCAGTTGTTCGAGGTAATCACTCACGCGCTCGCCAACCATAGGTCGAAGTTGAGTTTCACCTTTATGATTGGCATCCGGTGGTGTACTAATGGTCGACCAAACCGCAAAGCGACGCACACGGATACTCAGTGCATGACCGTATTCAAACTCGGTGAGAAAATCCGCCACTTTTTGCAGCGATGCTTTCGTTGCTTTGTCATTCCCCGTATCAATAGAAACAGCGCGAGGCGATGTCGACGAGCTAGCAGAGGAAGGCGAAGCGGAAGACGTATCTTGCGTCACGGGCTGATTCGGAGACGACGGCAGATCTTGCAGCTTATTGGATTCCAGCCAACGTTCTAACTTGCGAATGAACGCAATAAAATTCTCATCATCGAGTGACAGAGATTTTGCGGTATCACTCCAAGCAATTTTTGCTTTCGCGATGGATTCGTTTTGCACCTCTGAAACAGGAATCGTCCCTTTCACCAGCTTGTCTAGTGCCGCATCAAATCGCTGCAAAATCTGGCTAAAGAACTTTCTTCTTGGCAACAATCCACGTGCACCGGGGGCTGGGAAACAGGTTTCCCAATAAGCCGCCATAAAGTCTGCTGTCACTTGAATGGAGAGGTTAAATCGGGAAACAGAATTACTGTGATGAAAACATTGGAGCAAATGCGCCAGTAACTTGAGATCCTTGGTCTTATTTTCCATCAAGGAAAGAATGCCTGTCTCCACTTCTTCCCATCGAACGTCAGCGTGCGACAAAGACCCGACTTTCATCATTTGGCTTTCAACAAAATCGAAAACCGGATCGTCTAAGACTCTTTCCCCGACTGCGCTTTCTTCAGAAATTGGGGCACTCAGCTTGGCTCGGATCGCCTTATCATGCGCCAAGTTATCATCCATGATGTTCGTGTGTTGATCGTCCATGGCTACCATCGGCAAAGCTCCCTTAACTCCGAAAGGGTTTCTTTTGAATTCGGCGTTTCAAACACTGAGCCATCAATGCGTTTTGAATTCGAACGGATGTGGATTTGTTTTTGGCGAGCCAGAGGTTTCAAAATGCTGATCGCCGCCAATCCGCGCCCCGAACGAAGCACCATGCCTTGTTCATCGAACGTCCAGCGTTGACGCTCCGACCCTAGTGAAACATCGGCGCGAGCCCCTTCTTGCTGATCTGGAAAAATGATCTCTAACCGAGAGATTTTCTTAATGCAGCTCGCCATGAGAATCACAGGTGCTTGTTCACTGTCGACTCGAGGCATGGAGTTCAACGTAAACCACAATGCTTTATCACCATTACCGTCAGTGGTTTCGTTACGAATCCAGCCATTAGGTTCGTCGCCGTTTTGAATATCTGATCGGCGCGCTTCACTTTTCACTGCTCGCTGCCAAGGTTCTGGGCGCACCAATGCCTTTGTGGTGGTTGCTTGGGTAATTGGCGTACCGAACAACCCATCAAAACACGCCAAGCGATCAACCTTGGCTGAAATGGCACGGCAAGTTTGCGCTCGCTCCAACAGCGACGTTTCTGTCACTTCTTGCGCTAATACGTAACCTGAAAACGCTAGGCTCCCTAGACAGTTAAGCAAAAGACTGGTGATCGTGAGTGTGCGTTTAACCATCAGATATTGATCTCCAGTTTGGAACATTTGTCGGCCAATGTTCGCTTGGGTATGCCTAAACTCTCCGCCGCACGAGACCGGTCTCCTTTGTACTGACGTAAACGCAGTGCAATGATTTTGGATTCGTAACTTTTTACAGCGGAGCGTAAATCCGAGATGGAAAGCAGTGTTTGTTCTTCATCTGGCACTTCATGAACATTGTCTTCATTGGCTGCTATTCCGGGTGAATCTTGAATGTAGCGACCCAATTCATCTGCCATGAGTTCATGACCGTTGTGAAGGTGTGCGCAGCCAAATTCGATCAAATGCCGAAGCTCTCGCACATTCCCTGGAAACGGGTATTGCATAAGCATATCCAGCGCTTTGAAATGAATACCGCGAACACGAGTACCGTGGGTTTGGTTGAATTGGTCGATAAAATGTTTCGCCAGAATCTCAACATCGCCCATGCGCTCTTTGAGGCTAGGGACATATAAAGGGAATTGGTACAAGCGGTAGTACAAGTCTTGTCTGAAGCTTTTTTCTTCAATTTTCTGGCGCAGCTCGACGTGCGTGGCCGCCACCAAGCGAAAATCGGAGCTCTGCTCTTTTTCAGCACCTAAAGGGCGGTAAGTTCGGGTTTCTAGCACCCGCAGTAACTTCGCTTGAAGAATGGGGGGCATGTCACCGATCTCATCCAGAAACAGCGTTCCGCCATCGGCTTGTGCAATCAAGCCCGGTTTGTTGGTGGTTGCACCGGAAAACGCCCCTTTGGTGTAACCAAATAGCTCGCTTTCTAACAAGTTTTCAGGGATGGCTGCACAGTTAATTGCCACCAGCGATTTATCACGACGAGAAGAAAGGTCATGAATAGCCGACGCTACGACTTCTTTACCTGCCCCCGTTTCACCTTGAATCAATACCGTCATATCGGATTGAGAGGCTGTGGCGATTTGTTCGCGCAGCTTTTTCATTGCCGTGCTGTCACCGACAAGCTTGTGCTTAATCGCATCCGACTGCTTTAAAATGGTTTGCGTTTTTTCAACGTAGGACAATGACTCTTTAAGATTACTCTTCGAGACAGAAGCTTCGTTCAATTCACTTAACCTTTCCCAATGACGAGTAAACAACGCCAAAAAGCGGTCGTAGTGAGATTGTCCAAGAGCGTTTTTCCAACTATCGACGTGAACCAAGTTCACCGACAAGGCCACTACTACGCCATTGCGACTAGGCAATGGAGTCACGACAATTTTTTGATCCGATCGGCAGCCTTCGATCAGTGAGGTGAAGTTGCTGTCACCCTGCCAATACACCAGGTGCTCGTGATTAATGATTTTTTGCCCGCCATTTTGCAACACATGCGCAAATGGGCATTCAAAATCGGTGACATTCCAACAAAGATCCGGCACGCGGTTTAGCGTCACCAACTGGCGACCGTCCGGTGTCACAGCAATAAAAAAGCTTTTATCGACCTGCAAGTCTTGCTCTAACGTGTCGAGCAAAACCTGCACCAGACCGGAGGCTTCTCTTGCATTGACCAGTTTGTCGGAAACGTTAAGCCAATCCGTCATGCTATTCCACCTTACCGATGAATTCGCCATCTTGAGCACAAATGCTGATGTGCGATACGGGTTCTTGATTGGCTAATTTTTCCAGCAATGCCAATGAAATCGGTGGCAACATTTGCCCCTCAATAATGGCTTCTAGCATCCGCGCACCATTTTCGGAGCGAGTGGTACGAGACAAGATTTCGTCGATAACGCTAGAGGCAATATCCACTGTTGCCTTGTAACGCTCGGTAAGCACAGATTCGAGGCGAGCCAATTTGCCGCGCACGATTTTCTCCATCACCTCTTCGCCTAATGGTAGGTAAGGCACCACTTCCATACGCGCTAGTAGAGCGGGCTTAAAGAACGCGGCAAGTTCTGGGTATAACGCATCGTCCATCTCATCGGTGCGGTCGGCGTAATCGACAATGGTTTGGAAACCAAGGTTAGATGTTAAGAAGAACACGATGTTTTGGCAGTCAATCAGACGCCCTTCTCCATCCGCTAACTCGCCTTTGTCGAACGCTTGATAGAACAAGTTAAGCACTTCTGGGTGTGCCTTTTCGACTTCATCAAGCAATACAACGGAGTACGGCATTTTACGAATGGATTCCGTTAACACGCCGCCTTCACCAAAGCCTACATAGCCCGGAGGAGAACCAATCAAACGCGATACCGTGTGTTTCTCTTGATACTCGGACATGTTAATTGTGGTAAGGAATCGCTTGCCGCCGTATAACTCTTCTGCAAGTTGCACCACGGTTTCAGTTTTACCAACACCACTTGGCCCTACAAGTAGGAATGCGCCTTTCGGTCTGCCGGGTCTTCTTAAGTCGGCACGAGCCGTTAGTAGGTGTTTGTGAATTCGCTGAATCGCCACATCCTGCCCTTTAATGGCTTTTTCAAGAATGTCGGGCAAATGAGTCAGCTTCGTCAGCTCATCGGTGTTCATTTGGTCGATCGGCACGCCTGTCCAGTCGGCAATCACTTCGGCGACTTGCTGCTCATCGACTTCTGGGTGAATAAGGCGATCATTAAACGGTGTCTGCTCGAGTTCTTCGTACATGACTTCAAGTGTTTGCTTCGTTTCCTCAAGCTCTTCTGGTGCTAATTCATCAGAAAGCAGCTTGGTACGAAGTTCGATCATGTGATTGATCAAATCGCGCTGTTTTACCCACGCACGCTCGGTTTCGTGGAATTCGGCTTGGCATTCTTCGTCTTTAGCAATAAGCGTGGCAAGGCGCTCTTCATCAATCGATTGCCCGATCTGAAGTTGGCGTTCCAGCATTTTACGCTCCAACTCGTATTGATGTTGAAGTGTTTCCAGTTCAGACATTCTGGCGGGTGGCGTGCTGAGGTTAATGGAAATACGTGCACAGGCGGTGTCTAAAACATCAATCGCTTTATCCGGTAGTTGACGGCCAGACACATACCTTGCCGACAAATGAGAAGCCGCTTTCAACGCGCTGTCTGAAATGAGTACCTGATGATTTTTCTCATACACTTCGCACAATCCCCGAAGGATATCGACGGTTTGATCTGCCGAAGGTTCGTCTAGCTTCACCAATTGGAAACGGCGGCTAAGCGCTGGATCTTTCTCGAAGTATTTTTTGTATTCTTTCCACGTTGTGGCGGCTACGGCGCACAATTCGCCCCTTGCCAGCGCAGGTTTCAACAGGTTAGCAGCGTCGCCGCCTCCTTCCTGATTGCCCGCACCGATGAGGGTGTGCGCTTCGTCGATGAACAAAATGATGGGTGTAGGTGAAGATTTCACTTCATCAATGATGGATTTAAGGCGTTTTTCAAATTCGCCTTTCACGGCTGCGCCTGCTTGAAGTAGGCCAAGATCTAAGCTCATCAGTTCGATGTTTTTCAGCTTATCCGGCACTTTTCCATCAATAATACGCAGCGCCAAACCCTCAACCACAGCACTTTTACCAACACCTGCGTCGCCCACCACAATCGGGTTATTTTTTCGGCGACGACAAAGAATGTCGATCATCAGATTGATTTCTTCATCGCGGCATAACACCGGATCCAGTTCTTGGTTTCGCGCTTGTGCCGTGACGTTGGCGCAGTATTTGTCTAGTGCGCGGTTTCCATCATTCGATACAGGGGCTTTGCCTTTTTTCCCAGAAGCCTCAACAGGCGTCTCGGAAGAATCTTTAAGAATGGTGAAGAATTCGCGACGAATGGTTTCACGGTTTAAACGATCAAATCGCTTAGATAAGGTGACAGGTAAGTAGCGATCAGGGCGCATAATAGCGGTTAAAAAGATAACGCCAGAACGAAGGTGATCAAGGTTCATTTCTGTCGACGCCAACAACCACGCATCTTGCAACAACTCAATCAGGAGCGGCGAAAAAACAGGGTACGTGTCGTGACCCGTTTCACGTGGGAATGCACCTTGCACCATGTCTTGAATTTCATGATGATCGGTATCGCTGCTGCGCAGAATTTCACGTACGTCGCTCAGTGGGTTATCCAGCAACACATGCAGATAGTGCTCAAACGTCACTTCTGAGTGTTCGTGTTCCAAACACAGTGACGCCGCTTGTTCGAGGGCTAATTTGCTCTGTTCGTTCAGTTTACTGATTAATGTTGGGAGTTCGATTCGAATCACGGCGCAACCTTTGACATTGAAAATTAAAAATAAAATCTATTGGTCTTTTTGGGCTATAACGTTTGCTCTGTAACGCATGAGCTATAGCATTTGTTTTATAAAATTTGGTTTAGCTGGCTCAGTACGTCGAGTGACTTGCTGTGCAGCAGATAGCGATAAACAAAAAACACCACAGCCCAAAGCCCGGCAAAACCTGCGAAAATCAGCCATATCGGCATTTGGCGGCTTAGTCGGTATTTGGTAGCTACCACGTGATCTGTCGCGCTGGTTAGCTCTTCTGGCTCTTTGTCATCCAGCCTTGAAAGCGTTTCATAAAGCTTGATGGCGACGCGTTCGCGTTCTTCTTTCCCGCCTTCCACCACTTTGTATTTGCCTTCAAACCCGAGCATCAGGCAGAGGTAAATAAACTCCAGCAAATCGCGATATCTTGGTGGATCGCTCAATAAGCGATTCAGAATGGTGAAGACCTTTTCCCCACCCCATGTTTCGTTGTGAAAACGAGTTAACAGCGAATGCTCCGCCCACGAGCTGTCGGCGCCCCATGGCGTGCTCATGACCGCTTCATCCAACACGGCGCAAAGCACATAGCGATAGGCCATGATCATGGCGTGTTCGATATCGGCTTGAACCAACTCCATCTCGATGGCTTTGATTTCTTCTTGTGCCTGTTTATAGATGGTTTCAATGTTTTCACATTGCGCCAAAGAGCGAATACGAAGCGACAAACCCAGCAAAGGGGTTGCCGCATCGACCATTTTGTTTTGGTTGTCACCACGCAGCTTGAACCAGTAATCCTGATCCGCATCGATGCTCTTTACTTCATCAAACAGAAGTTCGTCGTAACGGTCTTTGTTGAATTCTTCAGTGACGATCATGATTAACTCCTAATGGCCCAGAACTGCAGGTCCAACTCGTCAAACTCACCAGCAACATGGAAAGCAAACCCACTGGCGTTTTGCAGCATGCGCCACGCTTCGCTGGTTTTGTCCAATTGGTAGTAGGTGTAACCTGCGTGGTATGGCAATTGCCTTGGTGCAACGGGTAATGGGTTGACGGGAACGCCTGGAAGTTGCAATGAGATAAGCTCGCGAATTTTTTCGACCGAAGCGACTTTGGTTTGCTGCACAAACAGGCGTCGCAAATCTTCCAAAGGCATGCGCGCGCGAACGGCCAAAATGAAATCGGCAGATTCCAGCAAGCTTTGATCTTGGATAGGCGCAACCATAAGCCCGTAACGGCGTTTTTGTAGCTGAATCGACACCGCTCTTGGTTCCAGCACAATGCTGAGAGACTGGCGCAATTTGAGCATCAAAGACTGAAATGATTCGGTCGGCATTTCATGCTGGTATACCGTAAATTGAGGAGGCATACGGCTTTCGTCTGTGAACGTGGCCAGCTCACCACAGATAGCACTGAGCGATTCATATAAACGCTCTGGGTGTAAGCTTCTTAACGATGACAAATGCTGAAGTTGCGGTTGCAAACGGTTAAGTGATTGCAGCAACATAAAATCGGAGACATCGGCAACACCACCTTGACTTGGCGAACCAATTCGCTGGGCGATATTTTTTGCACGTTCGCGCATTAATCCCGACATTTCGCTGATGAATCGGTGCAAATGCGGAACACCGACAACATTGAAATGACAAGGCACAAAGTCCGGATCCAGCATGACACTGCCATCGGGTCTTTTTTCTAGAATCCTGGCAATAGCAACGGAAGCAAATGCGCTTCGATCTTGTTTTTCTAACATTAAGCGCGGCTGTACAGGTGACACATCCAAGACGGTGCTGTCCCCTTGAGGCGTATGTACATCGCGTACTTCTTGCTTACGAGCAGTGTATCGTCCGGTTCCTTGAGAATCTGGGAAGCTGATTTCAGCTAATGAATCACTGCGAAGTGGTAACGCGAGATACACAATCTGGTTAGCGAGAGAATCGTCGGTGATTTCCAGCGCTTCGGGCATGAGATCTTCTTGAGGAATTCGGAAAACGGTGCCATCGGGCATCACGCCAACCGCTCGCTCTATAGCAATTCGACCAAAGCTTAGGTATTCCGGATTCAGCGACAGCTCTGACACCCCAAATAGGTATTGGCTGGCAGATGACACTCGCTCATCTAACGCGTATTCCATGTAACGTTGTTGTTGCTGGAAATGCTGTGGCTTAATGAATAATCCTTCGCTCCAAACGACTCTATTCCGTGAATACATACTCACTCAACCTTATCTAACTTAATGTCGTAATCTTTAAACAGCATCAGCAAGTGGTACTTCCGACCTAAATTGATGATCTTCACTGCTTTTTTCCATTCGCTCAGTTCTGGCTCAGCAAACTTCGCTAACACGCCGATGTAACGGGTGTCTTCATCCACCACTACGTCGTCGACGTATTTGAATTGACCTGGTGTCAATACGTAGTCATAAACCTGTATGTAGTTGCTTTTTAGTACCTTTTTGTGATCTTCATTGATCTGATCAAAATCCGCAGACATGAACATGGAGTCATCCACCAGCTCAAAGACCTGAACTTCAACGGGGGAGGATTCGCCAAACACATTGGGGTTCACCCCTTCATCTGCCACCATGCTGAACGACACGACAGATGGTAGCTCTCTAACATCTTCACTAGAGCTACACCCTACTAGCAGCAAAACGCCCAAAAATATGGACAGCATTTGTCTCACGATCACGACTCCATCTGTTTCTCACGAAGTAAGCGGTCATACGCTTGATCGAACACTTCCCAGAACAACTTCTCAAAGCCTTGCTGACGATCGGAAGTCAGTTCTTTGTAGTAGCTTTGGTACATTTCCCACGCCCACGCATCGGTGTTCTGTTCTGGGGTTTGGTAGGAACGGCGGTAATTTTCAAATCGCTTCATCAACACTTCTGGTGAAAACGCGCGTACGATTTGCCCGAGCGCTAACGTTGTAGCCATTTGCACGACATCGTTGTGATCTTTCTGGTTTTTCAAACTTTCAGATATCGCAGAAGGCGCTGATAGGTGAACCGCACCAGGATTGGTATTGAATAAGGTTTTCACCGTGTCTTCATAAGACATACCTAAACGAAGCGGGTTATCTTCTATCGGTTGCAGGTTCTTGTTGATCACCCCATAGCGGCTGTTATCCACGTGTTGGTGCAAATCCAGTAAACCTTTCACTGCGGCTTGCAGTGCTGCCCCCATTTCTTCAGATGTCATTTGCACATCACCAGAGTGGTGCGAAGGGGTCACCGACACGCCTAACCCACGAAATAACGGGCCAGACAATAGGTGGTTGTTTTCATCGCCAAGCGGCATATCCGCCTTGAATTGTTCATTTTGGGCGATTTCTTCTTCTAATAAATCTAGGGTTTTATCGTCCATCTTGTAGCCCTCTGTTCTGAACGCGTTTTGTGCACCAGTCTCTTCTGCCAAGAGCTGATCATAGGTGTGAGTTGAAGGCTGAGATGTCTCAACCGGATTCGATTTGGCAGACACTGCTGCTGACTCCGCTCCCGTTACGGGTGAGGAGTTTGAAATGTTTGGTTCTAACTTTTCTGCATCTGGCTTTGAGTACGTAGACTCTTGCTCTGATTCCGCAGGATCTGATTTGGAAAAAAACGAAAATGGGTTAAATCGACTGCGCTTTTTCAGCTTTATTGCAGAAGAAATTTCATATTCACTGTCGGCTTGCAGGGTCGGTTTTTCACGGCTTTCCGGCTCTTCATCCGCCAGCAGCCTATTCGCTTCAATTTGGTCTTCTGACAGTTTTTCTTCTTCTTCGGCGTATAGCCTTTCGCTTTTTGCGGCAGTGTCTCCACCGTCTAATACATCGAGCGGGTCGATGTACGTAATTTCTTCAGGTACGGATAGGCTTTCTTCCGAGTCAGGATCGCCTTTCACTAGGGCGGCATCTTCTATAAACAGCTGCTCAAGGGACTGGTTGTGAGACGACATGCTAGAACGACCCACTCCACTGACCACCATCAACTCATAGACGCCAATTTTAAGGGAGTCTTTGGTGGTGATTTGCGCCATTTTCCCCACGCCAATCGGCATAGTTGCGCCGTTAACGTAGGTTTTGCCACTGAGGTCTTTGACACAAAAATGGCTGTCGTACACCAAGATTTCGCAATGGCTGCCTTGCACTTCTCGACTTTGGTCTTGCAAAACCCAAAACGCACTCGGGCTTGAACCAATCACCCCGCCCTCTTCCGTAAATTCACAGGAAGGGGTGAGCCCTGGTTCCAATTCTTTGGTGTTTGATACCATCAAATTAAGACGTTTATTCTGTTCCACTTCCATGCCTCTATTAACTAACCTGAGCTTTCTGCTGCCTAATCTGACTTTCTATTACCTAGACCAACTTTCTACTGTCGGACTTGAATCGTGACACTCTGTTTGGTGTCACCTTCACCCAAGAACGTCGACCACCCCAAAGGCATGTCGACCTTGCTGTCCAATACCATGGCAGACACCGCTCCTTCTTCGAGCTGCAGTTCCAAGTCGTACGCCATTTGCTCTCGCAGTACGAATTCCACGACTTTGCAAAGTGGCTGATACTCTTTGCCTGTTGGCAGAAAATCTCTGAACCTTTCTTGGCTCAGCCCTTTTAATACCAAGGTGAATTTGCCGTTACACTCTGTCACTCGTTCACCGATAACGGTGTTGTCGCCCAAATTCATGTTTGCCATGCCCAACTGCATTTGTTGGTTCAAGCGAATGTCCACTTTCCTTTGTACCCACTGGCGAATGTCCACGTCTTCAATATCGAAACAATGCGCAATGATCCCCGACACCACTTGCGGTGAACGGCTGCGCCCAGCCAGCATTCCGGCGTAAGAGAGCATCTTGCACCAGTTGATCGGCGTTTCGCCGCGCATGTCCGGATCCGCCAACCCGACCAAGGCAAATAACTGAGCTGAAAAGTCGTCGCTCGCGCCTTCTTGAAATCGAATGTAGTAGCGATATTTCCGCCAAATGCGGTACACCAGCGTGATCATTCGGTTATTAAAGAAGTCGAGAAACGGCCCTCTTAACCCAAACTCGCCCTCCGTTAACACTTGCTCCAGCAAGTACCCAGGCAAAGGAGATTGCGAACCGGTTAACCCTAAAAAGGTGGTTTCCAACTCCAATCGGTCGTCGTGTTTTTGGTCCAAGCCAGACACATCTGACGTAGAAAAACCTAAGCTCGGATTCGACTTAAACACGAACTGACATTGCCTTTCCCAGTCTTCATCTTCTGGATCGTGCTCACTCAGTTGCAGCAGCAATTCCACCAATTGGTAGAAGTTGAAACTTTTTACATCAATGTCGGTTAGATCGATGTCTGTTACTTCGTTTATGTCTGTCATTTCATCCCGAATTGACTCAACCATTGTCGATCTCATATCAGTGGCTGCATTCCATGCTGATTACCCCAGCTGTACTCTTCACGACTTTCTGCATTCACCACCACTAATTCATGGAATGAGTTGATGCTGGCGTACAAAGCGAAAAACTGACTCAAAACTGTGCCAAACAAATACAAATCCCCTTCGGATCCGAATGCGTTTGGGTCCATGGTGATTTTTGAGAGTAAACCTCGAACAGGCATGCCTTTAATGAGCTTGTCAAGCGGCTCGGATTCGATAGAGACAATGCCTTCCATGCGTTGGCGAGAAATGCGCGCGGCTTGTTGATCCACTAAAGAGCGAAAATCGTAGGCACGAAGTACCGAGCACAGCGCTTTCTTATCAAGAAGCGACAAGTAGTTGAGAGATAGATTTGAGATCAATGTCCACAGCAAACTGCCGTCCAATACCGGGCGTAAAGTTTGCGTGGGGATCGTAATATTTTCGAAATCGGCAAACGGAGGAGAGGTGTCGGTGCTTACGCATATATCCCCTACGCCCAACTCCGCCGGTAACTGGCGATTGGTGCACGTGAGCTCTAACGTAACCGCTTCATCCTGCAAGTAACCTGTGGTTTCATCGCCCCTTACGAACGAGATAAAATGATCGAATCCATCCTTGCGAATGCTGTCTTTTACTCGAACACGGTAGTAAAGAGCGAGACGCTTACGTGCCAATTCAATTTCATGCTGAAAGCTTTCAAACGGGGTGTAAACTCGGCGCTGACCACGGATTCGACCGTCGGAGGTTTCTTGCCAACCTTCGACATGATCAACACTGAAAATTTCATAGTGCCTTGGGTAACGGCTGGATGGCGACAAACGGTATTCAGGGCGCTTGCCCGTTAAATCAATCGGATCGGCATCGTGTTTAAACAAGTTCACAATAGGTGTGGCGTACAACGTAAAGCTTTCACTGGTCACTTGCGTGCTGCCAGGCAAGGTTTGGGTGAAGTTAAAGCGAATCGTAAATTTGCCTGCTACATGATCCGGAATGTAACGCCCGATATGCTTAAGTTCGAAGAAATGAAAGGACTCTGGAAACGCCAAGTATTCTTGAAATATGCGATAACCCTGATAAACATTTTTTGGGTATGGCAGTAAGCCGTCGTTATCAAACCCGACGACATCAAATACATCGGTTGGCACCTTAACGCTGCCACCTTCATATTCGACTTCAATGGAATCGATATAATGCCCAAGCCACAGATACAGATTCTGCGCACTGTAGGTGTCGCCACCCAAATAGAAACGCAGCGAATCCAGCTCGATCGACTTAACCGAATCGTCCTTATTGATCATCGACATCTCAAGCGAGACTTTACTGGCGTCTTTAGTGTGCACAGCAGAGACGCGATCGCACACTAACGGGTAAATCTCGACATCTCGACATGTGCGAAACTGGCACGCTGTATCTAACACGGGAATAGAATCCACTGTTGTGGATTTCTTGATTATCTGGCGTGTGCTGAAGTTACCTTTAGGGCTGAACTTTAGGATGCTCATGCTGGGAATTGGGCGAAGGTAGTTCGGCCAAAGCATGTTGATGATGGAGTGAGTTAACTCTGGAAATTCATCTTCGACTTTCTCTCTCAGCTTACCGGTTAGAAACGCGAAGCCTTCGAGTAAGCGCTCGACATCTGGATCGGTGTTCCGACCATTCAAAAAGCGAGAAAGTTGAGGATGAATCTCGGTAAATTGTTTCCCTTGGTCTTTTAAAAACGCCAGCTCATCTCTGAAATATTTGTCTTGTGCCACTAGGTTACTACTCGGTATTTTCTATTATTATCAAGGAGTAAATTAATTTTTACTCTTTCATGAACGGCGGAGGTGTCTATGGTTGCTGCCACGCTAAATCGCAAATTAAGCGGTTCCGCTTCGTCTTGAATCACAAGAACGTCGACTTCTTTCAACCTTGGCTCAAATTCCTCTAAGCATCGCTTAATAGACAGCTTCACTCGAATGGAAAGGTCCAGCATCGCCATGGTGGCATCGTTAAAATCCACTAAGCCCAGATTCGGAGAGCTCAATGACTCTCCGATTCTGGTATTCAGAATGTTAGACACATTCCGTTTAATGGAACGAAGCACCTCAGCGGAATCGGGTCCTTTCGAAAGTGACATGGGTTTAGCGTCAGCCTCTAAACGCTCAAAGAGGCTGACACCATAAACACTTTCTTCTGGGGCGATGTATCCCATTAGGCTTGATCCAAGCGTCCTACTAGAGACAACTCAAAGTTCGCACCCATGTACTTGAAGTGAGGACGAACCGACAGCGATACCTGGTACCAGCCTGGCTCGCCTTCAACGTCATGCACTTCGATAGCGGCTGCACGAAGTGGACGACGGCTGCGCACGTCTGCTGGCGGGTTCTCTTGGTCGGCAACGTATTGCTTGATCCAACCATTGAGTTCACGCTCAAGATCTTGACGCTCTTTCCAAGCACCAATTTGCTCGCGCTGAAGCACTTTAATGTAGTGCGCAAGGCGGTTGATGATCATCATATAAGGCAGCTGAGTACCCAACTTGTAGTTGGTTTCCGCTTCTTTGCCTTCTTTGGTGTTCGGGAAGATCTTTGGTTTTTGGATAGAGTTTGCAGAGAAGAATGCTGCATTATCGCTACCTTTACGCATGGTTAGCGCGATAAAGCCTTCTTCAGCCAATTCGAATTCTTTACGGTCTGTGACCAGAACTTCGGTTGGGATTTTAGATTGCAGTGCACCCATTGACTCGTAAACGTGAACTGGCAAGTCTTCAACAGCACCACCACTTTGTGGACCAATGATGTTCGGACACCAGCGGTATTTCGCAAAGCTGTCGGTTAGACGAGTAGCAAAAGCAAACGCTGTGTTACCCCATAGGTAGCTTTCATGTGAGTTGCTCACATTTTCTTCGTAAGAGAAGGACTTAACCGGGTTTTCCGTTGGATCGTAAGGGACACGAAGAAGGAAACGCGGTGCAGTCAAACCTAGGTAACGCGCATCTTCCGATTCACGCAAAGAACGCCATTTGGTGTACTTAGGGCCTTCGAAGGTAGACTTAAGATCTTTCAGGTTAGGCAGCTCTTCAAACGAGTCGATGCCGAAGAACTCAGGACCCACACTTGAAATGAACGGTGCGTGAGCCATCGCACCCAACGAGCCCATGTATTGAAGTAACTTCATGTCTGGTGTTGATGGTGTGAAGGAATAGTTACCAATGATGACACCTGTTGGCTCACCACCGAACTGACCATAACCAGAAGAGTAAACGTGCTTGTACAAGCCTGATTGCGTCGTTTCTGGTGCGAATTCAAAATCGTCCAACAGCTCTGCTTTCGTAACGTGCAATAAGTCGATTTTGTTGTTTTCATTAAAATCGGTGCGGTCTACCATTAACTTCAGACCACGCCATGATGATTCTAGGTTTTGGAAACCGTCATCATGAAGAATTTCATCAACTTGAGCGCCTATTTTTTTATCGAGTTCAACCAACATTTGATCAACCAGCGCTTTGTTTACTGGTTCTTCTGTGCGGTTGGAACCAACGAGGTTCTCGATAAACGCCGCCACACCTTTTTTAGCAATATCGTATGCTTCTTCATTCGGTGCGATGCGCGTTTGCGCCATGATTTCGTCAAGTAAATTGCCTTGCTGCTGCTCAATCGTTCTTTCTACAGCGACTTCATTTGTTGTCATCGGAATTATCCTTTCGTTCCTGTTTTTCACGCTGGTTATTCATTTCCCTGATCAGACGTTTCTTTCTCATCAGTTGCCACAAGATCGAGTTCCGCCAACAGCTTCTCTCGTGAATCATCAGAAGCAAGCAGCTCTTGTAAACGAGAACGGAATGCAGGCACATTACCTAGCGGACCTTTAAGAGCCAGCAGTGCTTCACGCAATTCGATCAGTTTGTTTAGTTCAGGAACTTGCTTAACGATGGAGTCTGGTGAGAAGTCTGCAAGAGACTCAAATGACAATTCGACTGGCAAATCAGCGTCGTCCTCATCCACTAACTTGCTTGAAACCGAGGTAGAAAGCGTTAACTTGCTTTCCTTCATGACGGATTCGAAGTTGTTTTTGTCGATGCTGACGGGTTTGCGTTCCTCTAAAGGGGTTTCTTCACCGTGTCCTTTAAAGTCTCCAACCACCAATGTCTTCAACGGCAATTCCACTTCCGCCTGAGCGTCGCCCGTCGCAGGAATGTATTTGATATTGATTCTTTCTTTCGGGGCAACACTGCCTTCTTTGGACATATTACGGTCTCCTTCGTCTGTCCCAACTGCTGTTAATGTTGAATTTATTACGAGCAAGCGCTTATTTGAGCGAGCCTGATTGTGCACTTAAACTTTGCATAGTCAGTCTTATGCTCACGACTTGGAATTAACCGCTGTTCTTCAGAAACACCACTGCTTCCAAAAAGAAATTTTTCAATAACGAAGCTTTCCAATAACAACGACTTTCAGTTCCAAATCAGGCTAAATAGCAATAAACAAACACCATTTCGCTCTGACAATCAGAGCAAAAATTATTAAATTCTGCTTGTGAGCTTCTAATTAGGGGAGTCAAGTTCGACAGGATGACGTATAAGAAAGGTACAAGAAAGCGCGTACATTTTATGCACGATATATCTGTATACACCATTAAAGCCTAATAGAATAAATTTTTAATTTTTTAGTCTAGAAATCCACTAGCCAAAGTGAAAATGTAATTAAATTCTCATCTTTAAGAATATTTTTTATATTTTTAAGAACAACTAGCACTTTTTATTCTCTGTTCTTAATCATTCAATTTACGTATTTAACCTACTATATCAGGATAAAGTAAAACCGTTACTGTCATCACAAAAACAAGATGATAAATTTCTCATTTAAAAGACAACACCATCCCTAAGTGTATAAAATACAATCATTAATCATCAAACCTAACAGCTAGGTTTCAATGCAATATATGGCTATAAATTTCATTTAATATCAGCAAGTAACGATCAAGTCAGTCTGTCTTTGTTTGATATGGAATATTTGATATTCCTTATTCTCTTGTACTATAAAATGTATTAATTTGCCAAAACAAATCAGCACTTCATCCATCATTCATATATTCGAGACAGCCTATATTTTATGGGAACGTATAAAATCAAAAATGAGACATTCCCGCAAACAAAGAAATTGATGGGTATATTAATTATTGTATCAACATCACAAAACAAAAATATCGATAAAGAACCGTGAAATATATATTGATGTGACTCTGATCCAGGCATTAATCCGCTATTCAAGCAATAAATTGCCCGCAATATAGCAATCTATTGCTTGAACAATAACTAAAAATCCATAACTTGCTGTTTTTAAATATAAATATTAATTGGCATATTGTTTGCTGTATTACTGCTTGTCTATCGACACTAATTCGCGCAAAAAGCGCTTCATAATTTATTGTTATTTATTTGTTGCTATGAAAAGGATTTAGCCGCTTACCTACGTAAACCTACATATTGAGTTTAAGTTGGGAAGCGACTGGACCAGTAACATTCAACTCTACAAGAGGATTAAATATGCCAACTCCATGTTATATCTCCATTGAAGGTGAAACACAGGGGCTTATTACTGCTGGCGCACTGTCTACCGATTCAATCGGTGATGCGTTTGTTGAAGGTCATGAAGACCAAATGCTGGTTCAAGAATTTAACCACAACGTGACGGTTCCAACTGATCCTCAGTCTGGTCAGCCATCAGGCCAACGTGTTCACAAACCATTCCAGTTCACTGTGGCGCTGAACAAAGCAGTACCGCTACTGTATAACGCCCTAGCTTCTGGTGAGAAGATGAGCTCTGTTGAACTTAAGTGGTACCGCACTTCAATCGAAGGTAAGCAAGAGAACTTCTTTACCACCGTATTAGAAAGTGCGTCAATCGTAGACATTCACTGTGAAATGCCTCACTGCCAAGATCCAACTAAGTCTGACTTTACTCAGAACGTTACGGTGTCTCTGTCTTACCGTAAGATCAACTGGGACCACGTAAACGCAGGTACATCTGGTTCAGATGATTGGCGTAAACCAGTCGAAGCATAATCAAGCAATCGACCAACACCGTATTCGCACCAATGATTTGCTCCCCATTTTGTTGGTGCTCTCCCCCTACGGATTAGGTTGTTCGCATGATGGCAAAGTCACATTGCGTGG
Source organism: Vibrio penaeicida (assembly GCF_002933855.1). GTDB lineage: Bacteria > Pseudomonadota > Gammaproteobacteria > Enterobacterales > Vibrionaceae > Vibrio > Vibrio penaeicida_A. Next base: position 16,660 of record NZ_BFAQ01000031.1, on the reverse strand, counting down.
CTTTGCGTTTTTCCATTTGTCTGCATCTTTAATGCAGATTTTTAACAAGTTCGATCGCTAAACGGAATGACTGCATGGGCAAATTAAGCTTCTCTCTGGATGTCGAAGGCTTAGCTCCAAATACTTTGATTGTTCGCGAATATCAAGGACAGGAGTCTCTATCACACGATGGAGAATGCCATGGTTTTTGCTACCAGATTGAGTTAGCTAGCCGCTCTATGGATATTCAGCCGAATCAAGTGGTCGACAAAGATGCGTGCCTAATCGTCACTCAAAATGGTGAAGTCACACAAACCGTTCACGGTATTGTTCGTGCTTTTTTTAAAGGTGACACAGGTCGACAACATACTTTTTATACGCTCACATTAGTGCCAGCCATAGAGCGACTTTCTTTAAGACAAAATAGCCGCATTTTTCAAAACCAATCTGTACCCGATATTCTCTCAGTGCTTTTTCAGGAAATGGGCATCAACGATTATGCCTTTTCCCTGAAACGGTCCTGCCAGCCAAGGGAGTTTTGCGTTCAATACCGCGAAACCGATTTAGCCTTTATGCATCGGCTCGCGGCAGAAGAAGGCTTGGTGTATCGCTTCAATCACGAAAAAACTAAACACACGATTGTATTCAGCGACGATAGCCAAACCTACGACGCATTACCGGCCTCAATCACTTACAACGCCATCGCTGGAGCGCAAGCTGATACGCCTTATGTTTTTGGATTCGCTGAAAGAGTGCGTTCAGATGTCACCAACGTCATGTTTCAGGAATACAGCTTTAAGAAGCCCACCTATTCGTTCAAACAAGAACAGATAGGACAAGACATGAGTTATCAGCGTGACGGATACGAGCATTATGATGCCCCCGCGCGCTACAAAGATGATGAAAGTGGTCAAGCCTTTAGCCAATATCGTCTAGAATTCCTCCGACGCGAATCGCATACCGCAGAAGGAAAAAGTAACCATGCGGGCTTACATGCTGGTGTGAAGTTTACGCTCACCGATCACTTAGACCCTAAATACAATCGCTCTTGGATTGTTGTAAAGGTGACGCATTCTGGCACTCAGCCTCAAGCGCTAGAAGAAGAAGGTGGCAGTGGTGCAACGACTTACAGCAACCAATTCACTGTTATACCAGCCAATCGTCAATGGCGAGCGACGCCATTACCCAAACCACAAGTCGATGGCCCAGCTATGGCGATGGTTGTTGGCCCCGACGGTGAGGAAATATTTTGTGACGAACACGGCCGTGTGAAAGTGCACTTCCCTTGGGATCGCTATTCAAACGGCGACGAACACAGTTCTTGTTGGGTGCGAGTTTCCCAAGAGTGGGCAGGAAGCCAATTTGGTGTAATGGCAATTCCCCGAATCGGGCACGAGGTTATTGTGTCTTTTTTGAATGGCGACCCTGATCAGCCGATCATAACGGGAAGAACCTATCACGCTATTAATACGCCTCCTTATACATTGGCAGACAACAAAACCAAGACAGTTATTCGTACAGAAACACACCAAGGGGAAGGGTTCAACGAGCTTAGCTTTGAAGACCAAGCCGACAATGAAAAGGTCTACTTGCATGCCCAAAAAGATTTGGAACGAGAAGTTCAAAACGACAGCCTTAGCCACATAAAACACGATGAGCACGCAACAGTCGACAACGATCAGTTTACGCACATCAAAAACGCTCGTCACTTAGCCGTTGACGGGGAAAGCCGAACTAAAGTCACTGCCGATCAATCATTGGTCGTCGATGGATCTATCCATCAGAAAGCAGGAAGCAATTGGGCAAGTGAAGCCGCAACTGAAATTCACCTAAAATCCGGCGTTAAAATTGTGTTGGAAGCCGGGAGCGAACTCACCCTAAAAGTAGGCGGCAATTTTGTAAAAGTAGACCCCGCAGGCGTGCATGTTGTTGGTTCTAAGATCAACCTGAATTCAGGAGGCAGCGCAGGTAGCGGCGGTGGATTTGGTGGGCAAGGTGCTGAGTTGCCATTGGAGTTAGAAGGGTTGGCTGCGCCAGAGGTGCAAGAATTCTCTCCTTTCAACGCATCTCAACAAAGCCTAGATGCAAATGTCAAAACATCCATCCCGGTGACCCCTGTAATGATGCAAAGGATCCAGAGTGATAGCTCTTCGGATATGGCAATCACCGAAATTTGCCAAAAGCAACCTGATGGCTCATGCCCGCTAGCAAACTGTCCATGTCGGAATTGAGCAATATGACCGAGATAGTCACCATGCCGGAAGCAAATAACGCGAATGTGCGCCCCACTCTGCTGGAACTGAATCAGAGCAACTTGAAACACTACATCATTGCATCTTATAGTGGCTCAACCGCTCAAGAAATATATGCGTTTTCGGAGACTTCCGAAATAGAGCCTCTTTATGCAGAAAGTGAACTCCAAGAATTCGTATCCATCAGCCCAATAGTCGCTAGAGTTGAAACCAAAAGCACCCTATTTAGACGCCTAGCGGAGGGGACACCCCCAGATTTTGATTGGTCTTGGATTCTTGTATCTGTTCCAACATCAATGTTATTCGATCATCTCCTTCGCCAATTGAGAAGTAGCCTCACCCTCTCTTTTGATGGGGCGAGAAGGGGAGTCTTTCATTTTTACAACCCACGAGTCGCTCACTATTTCTTTGGTGAGTCCGATCCGTCCGATACGCAAACATGGCTTGGTGAAATTAGGCAAGTCACCTGGATTTCACCATCAGACTCTCCAAGCAATGGTTCAGTCTGCTTTTTCGATGGCTCAGCAGAAAACCTCGACGTCGCAATCTCGAAAGTGAATACACAAAAAGTGCTTTCACCTTCTCAACAAATCGCTCTGGAACGCCTTCATGACGACAAAATTATTGGCGAATACTTGTCCAAACAATCAATAACCCATTGTGATGCTCAACAATGGAAGCGATACCGAAAACTTTACATTCTCTCTGAAAATCTAAATCTCAGCCAACCCGATGACATCGCTCAGTTCTTCCAACTATGCGATCACTATGAAACGCAACCTGAAAACATTGAACATCTAATGCATTTAAAACCATTGGATTCGAGTTCCAAATTTCACGCTCTAGAACAAAAAATGATTGAGGATAAGCACTATGTCGGCGAATAAGCTCAGCTCAAAACCTGCCTGTGAGTCAAAGAAAGTATTCGTTGAAGTAACTGGTACTCAGCACAATCCAGAGCAGTCAGTTATGTTCTACGACGAAGGCGATTTGGTACGACAGGAATGGTTAGAACAGCAAATAGAAATCGAAACACTCGATAACACGACGATTCATAGTTGGGATTGGTCTGGTCAAAACGCGCAAATTAACGCTTGGTTAGCAGTGTCTAAGGAAACCGGTCAGATAAATCTACCCTTATACCCAGACATACAACCCAAAGAGAGGCAATCCAAAGAACAACATTACTTGCTTCACTCCATTGTTCCACTCGCTCTTTTGCCAACTTTTGACAAAGATCTGAGTTACAAAGACAGAGTTGCCCCAGTCCGAAATGGGTATCTCTATATTTTTTACAACAATCGAGCATGGCGAGAAATTGAAGTTCGCAGGCAAGAGGATGGCTCTGTTAAGTTCAGAGACATCGATCTGTATAAGCACCGGGAAGCAACGGATCAGCCCTTCAAAATCGAAGAGAGAGAACCTGAAGGCTTACCCATCAGCGATATTTGGGTGCCTGCAAAATCAAATGGCAACCGAGCAACAGTTCATTTTGCCTATTCTGAGGTTCAATGGAGTGCACAGTATTTAAATCACCTAGAATCCAACGAATATGATCGCTCACGTCGTTTGTCTGCCTTTCATGAACTGAATGTGAAAGACTCTGTTGATGTTCTTCATGCCAAAGCATTGCCTGAGATGAGAGCTCGCCAGCCGGAGATTGAACTGTTTTGTGCTGAACCCAGATACCTAAGTCATGACCTATCTGGAAATTGGCTTAATACTCAATACCAACAAATAAAAAACAAATTCAAAACCATCGCCGCTGATGGAAAAAGTGCGTTGGATGTCCTCAGATACAATGAATCTTTCCAATACGAATATGGGATGAAACATGCGGCTCTGGAGGCGATTGTTTCGCCAGAAAATTCTAGCGAAGATGCATGGAAGACCGACGCTCTTCAAGATTGTTTGGCTGACGCACGCGAGCGTAAACTCCGAGCCATTGTTCTAGACGACCCTTTATTTGACCTTAGGCACAACGCCTTTACTGTGATGTATGGCATTGGTTATTTGCAGCAAGTCTATACGGATATGTCCAAACAAGAGTATTTCCAATGCGCTGAGCTGGTTCAACGATTCGTTTTACCAAAGAAATTTGGTAAGCAAGAGAATCCATTCTACGAACATAAAGACGAGTTCGATACATTTTTTGGGGGGCGATTCCATCGCACAATGAGAACCATTGAACGACAGATCTGCGTGCGAGATGTGAAAGAAATTCAAGAAGCAGTAGAGCTGAAAATGAACGCGACACGCACGGCGCAGGTACTACGAGATATCAGCTCGCTAAATGGGGTGAACGCTTCTGCAGCCCACGTCATTGCTGGGTATGGCTTAACCGCATTAAGTATGGATATCGACAACCTTGATCCAATGACGGTTCCTGAGGATAAAAAGCCTGTGAGCTTCATGCCGACGGTAAGCCATATCCTCAAAAGCGGCAGCCCTCACCCGCTCCATAAAGTTTTATTCCCATCTACGGAATTGGTTTCGTTAGAAGATAAATACACACCTCCAGAACCGTTCAATTCAGGAACAGGATTCGCGACCCCTGAATCCCTCGCGCAATGGGAAAGTGAACATTTTATCATTGAGGATGACGCCCTCAAGGTCATAGACTTAGCATTCATGGCGAAGGCCAATGACAATTCCGAAGGTCCTTTCGCTACAGTACGCCGAATTTCAAACACAACCGATGGCATTTTGCGAGGCTACTTCGACGCAGTACTCGCGTTATCTAAGAGTATTAGTGAACACGCTAAAGTGGTGGAGTTCAATTCAGCTTATGCACCCGTACTCGCATTGTTAAAGTCCACAAACTCAAAACTTTGGGGGGAGGCACTGTATGTCCCTGTTGGCGGTTCAGAATTGAAAGGGGCAGTGGTTGGCGTACATGGTCATGGGTTGAGCTACGGTGTGTTGGATGTGGAGCGTAAACATATAGAAAGCAACAAAAATAAAACCCCCATGGGTCGTTTATACGATAAAGATGGAAAGCTGATTGCATCTACCGGGAAAAAATCGTTTCATTCAAACGATGTGATATCCGGAACTAAAAGTGTTGGTAAAAAGCTACCGCTTAAAGTGGTTGTAGTACCGGAAGGATCAGAAGTTGCTGAAGCGTTAAATAGGAAAGCCACGCAAAGAACATTGCAAGATATTGGTAAGAAAGGTGCGACTGGGAGTAACATTTATGAAGCATTGAAAGTCCCCTACTTTATCACGGTGATTGAAACTATAAATTTGATCAATAATTTGCAACACTTTAAAAACATGATTGATAAGAAGAATGGCTTGCACTCTATCGCTAATGCGTTTAGCGCTACTTTAGATTTAGGTGTCGCGCTGGCGCACTCGGCAAATTTTTACACATCTAATGCGTCTTCCTTTGCCATCAATAGCGCTAAGACTTTTATACGTTTTCCACCAAGCCTTGTTGCCCGCTTTACCTTTAAAAATGGTACATCGTCCCTAGTCAGTAATATTAGCCGGTTAGGTACCATTGGACTAATAGGTGGTTTGTTGACTGCTGGTATTGCCGCTTGGGACAGCTACCGCCTCTTCGAATCAAGCGATACCGATGCGGGTTTGGCAATGGGTATGGTCGCAATGGGCACGCTGGTCACCACACTCGCAACAGGGTTGTTTACCTCGTCTGCCACTTTTCTGGGCCTTGGTCCCATAGCTTGGATTGGGGTCGGGATAGCGGTGCTCGGGTTCGTGCTTTACACCATTTTTAAAGACACACCAATTGAGGTGTGGTTAAAAAACGGTCCTTTTGGCAAAGATCCCTCTAAAAAGTACAAACACTTACAAGATCCAAAAACCGCATTTAATCGGTTTATTGGATTGATATTCAATATTTCTATCAAATCGTACGCAATTGAAAAGAAAACGGAATTCCCCGCCTCTATTACCGAGGAAGTAACAGCATTAGGAGCGACGCATGTGATATGGGTGAACACCAATCTCGCGTCTCTATTTAATAAAGAAAAATTGATAATAGAGTTTTTTGCTAGGCAAGGAATCTGGCGAAAAACGAAAGAGACCAGCCGGATGGGGATTGATTACTCCGCCGAACTTTCGGAGGTGCGCTCAAACAACCTAAGGGTACTAAAAAAGGTAAATACGTTTGACGGGTATGCCTTTTTTGTAAAACATGATCTTCCTTTAAAAAGTACAAGCTTAGAAACCAACATGTTCAAGAGCAAGGCTTATACTCACACCTATTTTCGAGCATTTAACATTCGCGTCCGGCTTAGAGCGAACGATACAATTTACCCTGGACCGGAATTGGATGAAGCGTTTGATAACTCAAAAGTCAGCAGTTTTCCAGCCTTTACTAAAAAGGATGAAGACTGGCTCAGAGGGGTTGCCATTGTGCGACCAGAAGAAAACCGGAACCGATAGAGAAAACGTAATAAATGACAAATTCTATATATAACTCCGAGAGTTACACCAAGCAGAAACCCAACACTCACACGTCTTTTTTTTCCAAAGGGCAAACATTGGGATTCTCCAAGGGCAGTTCGGTGGTTTCAGTCTCGTGTATCGAAAACTTAAAGCCTTCAGATTTTCGTGAAATGGAGAAAGACAGCTCAAGAGACATGTTTTGGGATGAAAGAGCACTACAACAGGAATCTTTATCCGCTTGGTCACAGCTCTATTTTTTTCTGGCCACAATCGCTAAGGGTTTTCTTTATTTTGTGGTTCCTGGTATAACTTTATTTTCTATTCCCCCATTTTTTAATCCCGATATACCAATCACTGTCGATTTATTTATTTACTCAGCTATAAACATCTCATATTTCTTTGTCCCCTCTGCGGTTATTTACTTTCATTTTGTACTGGTTTCTAGGGGGTACTTGTTCTTAGCGCCGTTTCTTAAGAGTAAACGGTCTTTTGATCTAAGCCGCGAAACTGGCATGGTCACACTCTATAAGAAAGGCAACAAAGTTCGCTTCACCCATCCATTCATTGAATTTGACTGCGTATTGATGTCTGCCCCCTCTCACCAAGGGCACTTAAGCTACAGCCTGTTTTTGGTGCATCGTTATATGGGGTACTCGTTTGGCGTGCCCATCGGAACATTGATAGGACCAAATCAACCTGTTGGCGAGTACTACCGCCTATGGAACATGATTCAACGCTATATGGACGTGAGCCAGCCGATACCAGATATCATGATTCTTGAACCTGCAAGACCAAAAGACCCTGTCACTGCAGCACACGACGAACAAACAAGCAGAAAGCCAAGGTATTGGCGTGATATGACGGATGAAGAATTTGAGGCGGCCCTATCCAAATTAAGAACAGAGCAACGTGAGCTGCCTACAACAGGACCAAGTATTGAAATTTTTGAGTAGCAGTAGCTGCGGCATATTTGAATGACAAATTCCATATATAACTCTGAGAGTTACTCCAAGCAGAAACCCAACACTCACACGTCTTTTTTTTCCAAAGGGCAACCGTTGGGCTTTTCCAAAGCCAGCTCGGTGGTTTCGGTCTCATGCATCGAAAACTTAAAGCCTTCAGATTTTCGTGAAATGGAGAAAGACAGCTCAAGAGACATGTTTTGGAATGAAAAAGCACTGCAGCAAGAATCTTTGTCCGCTTGGTCACAGCTCTATTTTTTTCTAGCCACAATCGCTAAGGGCTTTCTTTATTTTGTGGTTCCTATTGTGACTTTATTTTCTACTCTCCCATTTTTTAACCCTGACATTCCAATTACTATCGAATTGTTTATTGAGACAATTGTTATCGTCTCTTACTACTTTGTCCCCTCTGCGGTTATTTACTTTCATTTTGTACTGGTTTCCAAGGGGTACTTGTTCTTAGCACCGTTTCTTAAGAGTAAACGGTCTTTTGATCTAAGCCGCGAAACTGGCATGGTCACACTCTATAAGAAAGGCAACAAAGTTCGCTTCACCCACCCATTCATTGAATTTGACTGCGTATTGATGTCTGCCCCTTCTCACCAAGGGCACTTAAGCTACAGCCTGTTTTTGGTTCATCGCTATATGGGCTACTCGTTTGGCGTACCTATCGGAACCTTGATAGGGCCAAATCAACCTGTTGGCGACTACTACCGACTATGGAACATGATTCAACGCTATATGGACGTGAGCCAACCGATACCAGACATCATGATTCTTGAACCTGCAAGACCAAAAGACCCTGTCACCGCCGCACACGACGAACAAACAGGCAGAAAACCAAGGTACTGGCGTGATATGACGGATGAAGAGTTTGAGGCGGTCCTATCCAAACTAAGAACAGAGCAACGCGAGCTGCCTACAACAGGACCAAGTATTGATATTTTTGAGTAGCAGTAGCTGCGGCATATATGAATGACAAATTCCATTTATAACTCCGAGAGTTACACCAAGCAGAAACCCAACACTCACACGTCTTTTTTTTCCAAAGGGCAGCCGTTGGGCTTTTCCAAAGCCAGCTCGGTGGTTTCGGTTTCATGCATCGAAAACTTAAAGCCTTCAGATTTTCGTGAAATGGAGAAAGACACCTCAAAAGGCATGTTTTGGGATGAAAGAAACCTACAACAGGAATCTTTATCCGCTTGGTCACAAGTCTATTTCTTTTTAGTAGCAATGGCTAAAGTTGGACTTTATGTTGTGGTTCCTGGTATGACTTTGTTATTAGCACTCCCGTTTTTTAACCCCGACATTCCAATTACTGTCGATTTGTTTATTGAGACAATTACTATCGTCTCTTACTACTTTGTCCCCTCTGCGCTTGTTTATTTGCACTTTATACTGATTTCTCGGGGGTACTTGTTCTTAGCGCCGTTTCTTAAGAGTAAACGGTCTTTTGATCTGAGCCGTGAAACTGGCATGGTCACACTCTATAAGAAAGGCAACAAAGTTCGCTTCACCCACCCATTCATTGAATTTGACTGTGTATTGATGTCTGCCCCTTCTCACCAAGGACACTTAAGCTACAGCCTGTTTTTGGTGCATCGCTACATGGGTTACTCGTTTGGCGTGCCCATCGGAACATTGATAGGGCCAAATCAGCCTGTTGGCGAGTACTACCGCCTATGGAACATGATTCAACGCTATATGGACGTGAGCCAACCGATACCAGACATCATGATTCTTGAACCTGCAAGACCAAAAGACTCCGTCACTGCAGCGCATGACGAACAAACAGGCAAAAAGCCAAGATACTGGCGCGATATGACGGATGAAGAATTTGAGGCGGCTCTATCCAAATTAAGAACAGAGCAACGTGAGCTGCCTACAACAGGACCAAGTATTGATATTTTTGAGTAGATCGAGACTTACTGTAATTAACAGCTAAAGAAATAACCGAGACCATGTATGCCAAATAAAATCAATAAAGTCTCTAAAGACCTATGGATAGGTGCTGAGCACCGAGGGTACGCGCCTGAATTTAAAAACACTATAAGACGCCGAGGGGTTGGCTTTAGTACTGGTTTTGGTACCAGCCATATTATGGAGGATGTTTTAAATCCTCCTGAAAAGGAAATAGAACTCAAAGATGAATTTGAGGAGATAGACGGCGGTTTTTACGATTCATCTTATCTTTTACACTCAGCAGGTACGCACGGTGACTTTATCGACATGAGAGTAAACAGCGTGCATAATCGACAGACGCTAACTCGCTTCGCTCAGTTTTTTATGTTTCCGATTTTCTTAATCACATACTTAATTATCAGATTAGCGAGAAACGATACACCTTGGTTTTATCTACATCCAATGGAATCAGGGGTGGTGGTTTTCATACTATTGCTATGTTTTGTCGAACTATGCCGACCTATTCGAACCCCTGTTCGTTTCCATCATAAAAACCAAGAAGTATACGTGTTCCATAAAAAAGCCTTGTATCGCATCCCATGGAAAGAGTGTGAAATGGCCTGCATGTACGCCCCACATCACGTAGGCAACGGTGCATTTTCCGATGCCTATAACTTAAATCTTTGGCTTTATCCTAAACACTGTATAAAAGGTCCGTGTGGTGCTGAGCCTGTCGCTTTAAATTTAACAACGAGTGTAGACGGACATTCTGATGTTTATATCTATTGGGAGTATGTGAGGCGTTTTATGTCTATGGGTGAGAAAGGCGTGTTAACAGGAAATATGCAAGAGCCCGTTCTTTTCAAAATCCCCAACCCCAATTGGAGTGTAAAAGCAAAAATCATAGGCTGGATACTTTCTCCGGTATTTTATGGATTGCTGCCCTTTATTTCCCCTTCTCAATTCGCTATCCGATTTAATCCCATTAAAGATCGCTGGCCGGAAGAAGTGCATAAATGGACAGGAAAAACAGTGAATTGGCATTAAAGGTATGCTCACGAACCAATAAATCCTTGATCTTTAGCCGATGGGTACATTCAAAAGTTTGATTAAGAAAACAGTATCAAAAACGACCGAAATAACTTTGTTACTTCGGTCGCATTTTCAAACCCAGCAACCTGAATCCCTCCTAAAACCTCATGCTTTAAATTACTCTCCTACCAATTAAATCAAGGCTGAACCATAGGCTAGAAAAATGTATAACAAAATCAGGCTTTTTATCATTGAATGCGTTGACCCTATGGATTTGCTTAATGAGCGTTCAGAGGCAGAAGCACTAGAGCAGGTGTGTAAAATTTTTGGGCATAAAGTGGCTAAGTTCATCGCTTATTCTGAAAAAGATCTCATCAAGTATTGTCGCTACATCTCCTCCATTGATTCTAGCCACGGTCCTAGAGGGGAAGAAGATATGCCTTTGTGTATTCATATTTCTGCTCACGGCAACAAAAAAGGTATTGAATTTGGTAGCGATTTTCTCAGATGGCGAGAGATGTTTGAGGCCATGAAACCCATTTTTACCGACATGAATGACTACGATGGTGAAGTCTTTGTATCACTCTCATCTTGTGAAGCGGGTAATCAAGGGTTAGACAGGTTGATTGCTGAAGAATGGGAGCATAGCGAAAAAATAGACCCTCCCAGCTACATATTTACCACCAGTGATGATGGCGGCGTCCGTTGGGATAATGCGGTTGTTTCTTGGACTGTTTTTTATCATCGGATCGCCAATCTACGAACGATTAAAAAAGGGCACGTTCAAGACGTAATAGACGACATAAAACAATGCATCGATACTAATATCTCCTATTTCCGGTGGGACAGTACCAAATCAGATTATCTCTACTACCGCTCAGATAACGATAAAATGTAGATTTAGTGTGCTTGCTCATATTGCCTAAAAACAAAAACCGATTTGTATTAACAAATCGGTTTATAAGCGGGTTTGCAAAACATATCACTTCACTGAAACACACTTGTTATTTTCAAACTTACGATCAGTCAAAGGTGGAAACAGTTGGTAGTTCATGCTCTTCTCGTTTGTTTTGGAAACCGGAGGTGAGGATTCCAACTCACAACTTTGTCCATCAATGCAGCAGGGTTTATCCGAAACCTCACCATTCGTAACTTGGCACAATAACCCTGTGCCTAGCGGACCAGGATCTAGGCAACCTGACTTTTGTGCGACTGTAAGTGCAGAAGGTTCGCATGGGGCACATGCAGGGGCAAAGCACTTACCTTGCGCAAAATCGACACCCTTACAGGTTACTTTTTGATTTCTTTCAACAAACTTCGATTCTTTTAAAAGGTAGGAAGTGGTTTTAAGCCTGCTTTGCAGTTCAGTAATGACTTCATTTTCAGACAACCCCGTTTTCTCTGTTTGGACGTCGGTACTTTGGCACCCTGCCAATACAAAAATAAGAGTGAATAGGAAGTAAATACGTGTCATCAGATTATTCCTTTGTTAATTGATGAAATGGTTGATTGAGGTTTCTTCTTTGCCAAAATGGAGAGTTGAATTGTGTCACTTTTTCATACTCCTCATTTTTCTTTGGCAAATATGAAAGAAAGCTATCCTGCATAAGTGCTTCATATTCCTTTAGGTATTGGGGCTGACCAATAAACCAATGGGTAATGGCTTTCGAGGCATAAAATGCACTTCCAAGAGCAGACGTAATGCCGTATGAAGATAGCGGGTCATAACTACAAGATGCATCCCCAACAGCCAACCAGTTATTGCCTACGCTTTTTGCGATACAAGATGAGTAAGCTGGGGTGATTTTCATTTGAGCGTTATCGTTTAAATCGCAGCTATCCAAATAGAGGGCTAACGAAGCATGTTCATATGCCAGCTCGACAAGTTCAGAAAATGTCTTGGGCATATCCAAATCATTGTCGGTGAAATAGCACAATGTCGCTTTGTTATTAGAAAACGGAGCTAGGTACCACCACCCATTTAAGCTGCTATGAATTACCGCTTCTTGCCTAGCTATAGCCCCTGAACCGCTGTGATTTAGATGTGCGCAGCAAGCTACCAAGCTATCGCCCTTTTTCTCTGCAATGTTCAACTTCCGGGTGAGCGTTCGGGCACGCCCCGTTGCATCAACAATAAAATTGGATTCCACCACATACTGGCTGGTATCAGGCTGCATGAAATGAAGCTGCCACCCATCACTTTGCTCTGAGAATTCAGTTAGACGAGATTGCCAAAAGATATCGACACCAGCTTCTATAGCCGCACTTATCAAACTCGTATCAAACTTTTCTCTGTTCAGGATCCAGCCTGTCCCGTATGGGCTGGTGATCAAACTCCGTTCATGATGACCTAATTTATCCCAATCGATTTGATATCCTTGAAGTTCAAAGTGTGCGTCTTTAATAAAACTATCGAATAATTTCAGCTCTGCCAGAATAGGCTGCATGGTTCCATGAACACACTCACCAAAACTCTGTTTTTGTGCGGTTTGTTTATCGAATACAGCGACTTTGATGCCTTGTTGCGCCAGTGCAAGTGCTGCGGATAAACCTGCAACACCTGCACCAAGAACCACAACTTGATAGTGTGATTCCTTCATTGCTAATTCAACTTTTCGCGACTTGGGATGATTCTAGGCGCGAGACCTAATTCAGACACTTCCTTATCTTCTTCATTTAGCTTTTCAATGTCTTCCTTTGTCTTGGATAGGCTGTTTGTGCTGTGCAATATTTCTTCAGGCGACAGGGTTTCTAAATTAAGCAATTGTCGATAACTTGCGTCGTGAGCCAAATAACGCACATTTACTTGTGATTCAACCCAAGCACTTTTCACTTCTTCACTCTCTATATCGAAGTCATCAATAGGCTTCTTAACAACAATCCCAATTTTGTCCCAGTTATCGACCATGGTAACTCTCGGGTTCTGTCCGCCTTCGCGTAAGAATCGCAACCAGTCTTGGCGGTAACTGAAGAACTTGTGACGCTGTGCAGCAGATAGATCTGTGTTTTGAGTTTGCTGGAAAGAACGCTGGCTCAACACTTGATTGGGAACACGCGCAGACCAGAAAGTGATCGTTGGTAAGTATTGCGCTGTATCGTAGTCTTGGTTCGAGCGGCAGCTCCCTTCATCCGATTGCCAAGGCACGCCCATAAAACGCGTTAGTGTGCCGGGACCACTAACATTAAACATATCTTTTAACGCCACTTCGGGTGTTAAAATGGGACCAAAATAATCTTGTACTTCCTCTCCCCTGTTTATAACGTTTAGGCGCATTCTGTCGACGCTATCAGACACATTCCACATAGACTCACGACGCAAAAACCACGTTAATTCGATGCCGGGATGGAACGGCCCACCGAGGCACTCTTGCAGGTTAGTTTTGGTAAGTATATGCGCGCGTTCTTTTACAGAGAGAATTGTTTCCAGTGGGTCATTGATGCCATCTAGCGGTGTAGGGTTTTCTTTGGGATTAGTATCTAGCTCAAATTCACCTATCGCCCAATTGTGCATGTGTTGATATTGAGTGGAAGTTAGACTCAACCCCACAAGAGGTGAATCTGGCGCGTCACCGTAGCTGTCCCCAAAAATGGGGGGAAGTTTATCGGCTTGCACTTGCACTTGTGCTTTCTTGATGGCTTCGTTAAATGTACCTGCTAAGTCCAATTTTAAACTTTCATCCAATTCAGAAATATTCGGTGAATTAAGTAGCTTCTCAACTTCTTCAGCTCTCTGTGCCACGGTGAGCTCTGGTGTGATACGGAATTGTTTGAACACCGCCTCTCGTAAAGCTAGGTTGTCAACACTTGAAGATTTCAGTTTCTCTAGAATGGAAGGCTTGGTGAAGTTCGCAGGTGCATTGTCACCAAATGCCATAAAGTAGCCCAAGTTGACACCTTGGTTCTCTACTAAGCTATTAAGAATAGGGAAGATATCGCGATAAAACTGCGTTTTTTGAGGCTTATCATTAAGCAGATCGTTTACAACATCATACATAGTAACGACACCGGGCATGCCCGGAGCAAAGTTTGGCGGCGTTACAGCTACCATGGCGGGTTCAGCGTCATGCCTTTCGCCATCAATAGTGATTGTAGCTCGAACTGTGCCGTCACTGATGTCATCATGCCAATTGTCGTTATTCGCAAACGTCGTGATGGGGCTATTGTTGTAACTGTCTGATTTGCCGCGTCCACCCAGTACCAGTAAGCGCCCTTCGCAATCGGTTCTCAATTCGCCTAAATAGACCGTTCTTTCTTGGCTTGTTCCACCAAAAAAGGTGCCGTCGTTAAATAGATAATCTTTCCCACACCTGTCACGACCTTGAATATTTCGTACGCTTGGCTCAATCAGTAACTTGTCTTTTCGTTCCTGAAGATCGGTAACAAAGGCGTTGCGTAACTCACAATTTTGAGAGAGCTTTCCTAAGTCCATAGCGTTGTTAAATTGGTAGTTAATGGACTTTCGATTCGCTATATGAACTTCCCACTCTATCGTTGCTTCTTTAGCGGTCACTTCTCGTACAATTTGATCGCAATCATCTATCTCGAATATTCGAAAACGCGCCGCTTGGCGCTTTACTTTTCCTTGGCTGTCTTTGAAATTGAGTTCTTGATCTGAACGATTGTTTAAACTGTAAGTTTCGTAGCATTCGCTAAAATTATTGCCTGTAAAATTTGGGTTTATGTCCTGATACGGAACTTCTGGACCAACAAAAAACTCAGACTCAGAGTTTCCTAGCCTTGCGATGCCAATCGCTGGGTAGACGTAGTACTTTGGCATATTAATAGTATCCTTTATGTTTATGCTGACTATTTACGTTTATTCATAGCATGAGCTTCAGTTGAAATCGCAATTATCCCAACTATGTTCACACCTACTTTAATTTTTATTTGATCGACAACAAGCATGGCAAAAAGGAAAGTAATCGTTGAGCTCACTTTGGTGTCAGTTTCAGTTTTTGATAAGTAACCAAATAGAAAACGAAGCAACTCGAACACTTCAGAATCTATTGCTAGTGCGACAACAAACCAAGTGTGACACCGATCCAGGCACATTCTCGCTACTCAAGCAATTATTCGCCCACACACAAGCAACTATTCGCTTTACCCCATGACCAAATCTATCTAACTATTTGTTTTATATTTAAATATAATTCTGGCACACCCCTTGCTCAATACTCTTCAGTTTCTGGCGCGACACTACGCTCAGGCACTCTTCACTTATCAAATGTCTTATTTAATAACTAAGGGGGCAGCCCCCTGTTTATGAGGATTGACTATGCCTACTCCATGTTACATCTCTATCGAAGGCGAGACTCAGGGGCTCATTACCGCTGGTGCTCTTTCTACCGACTCCATTGGTGACGCCTTTGTTGAAGGGCACGAAGACCAAATGCTTGTGCAAGAATTCAATCACAACGTAACCGTGCCAACCGACCCACAATCGGGTCAACCTTCTGGTCAACGTGTTCATAAGCCGTTCCAGTTTACGGTGGCACTGAACAAGGCAGTACCTTTGTTGTACAACGCACTAGCATCTGGCGAAAAGATGAGCACCGTTGAGCTGAAGTGGTATCGCACTTCAATTGAAGGCAAGCAGGAGAACTTCTTTACCACGGTATTGGAAAGCGCTTCGATTGTAGACATTCACTGTGAGATGCCTCACTGCCAAGACCCAACCAAATCTGACTTTACTCAGAATGTGACCGTCTCTTTGTCTTACCGCAAGATCAATTGGGACCATGTAAACGCAGGCACTTCAGGTTCCGACGATTGGCGTAAACCTGTTGAAGCGTAATTTAACCCCATACCTTTCGAGCAAAGCCACCAAACGGGGCTTTGCTTTTGTCGTTACATGTACTTTGAATTAACGGATTGATTGCATGGGCACCTTAAACTTCTCATTGGATGTCGAAGGACTGGCTTCGGATACCTTGATTGTGCGCGAGTATCACGGGCAAGAATCCCTGTCGAACTATCAGGGCTGTCATGGCTTTCGCTATCACATTGAACTCGCCAGCCGCTCTATGGACCTCACGCCTGAACAAGTGGTGGACAAAAACGCTTGGCTGTCGGTGATTCAAAATGGGGAAATCACTCAGCGTGTTCACGGCATTGTCC
>NZ_BFAQ01000030.1:85713-85951 GCF_002933855.1 Vibrio penaeicida | reverse complement strand
ATAGCGCTTTGATAATTAAAGGGTTGTAAGGCTCTCGAAAATTGCTGGCTTCAGTGTTTTTGAGTTCGATTCCTTAGCCTGAGTCAAGGTGGTAAATCCTCGCAAGCCAAGTCGTTGTAGGTTTCAAAATCATTCAGCTTCATCAGATTTTGAAGTTTGGTTTCCGGCTAGCTTTCCTAAATTCTCGACTGAATCGGTGTTTTGGGTTTTGTGGTCTGGTTGCAGAAGGTTTTGTTGG
>NZ_BFAQ01000030.1:75655-85624 GCF_002933855.1 Vibrio penaeicida | reverse complement strand
CTGCGGTTTAAGCTGGCGTAAAGGCTAGTGGTTAACTAGCCTAAGCTTGCTCTCACATCTGCAATGGTGATGAAGAGTTTGTTTTCAGTGTCTTCAAATGGTTGAAAACCATAACGTTCATAGAAATGTTTCGCACCGTCTTTGGCATCGACGATAACAACTGGAAATGCAACGCTATCACTAGCAGCTAACAGCTTTCTGAGTGCGTCGATAAGCAGCCACTCGCCAAAGCCTTTCCCTTTATATCGGTCATCGACAGCAAGACGGGCAATCAGACCACCAGAGGTGGATGATTGGTGCTTTTTTTGTAACTTGTCGGGCAATGCCTTTAAGTCAATTGGCGTCATTGTTAGCGTGTAAAAGCCTATGATATGTAAGTTGTCGTTATCATCTTCCAAAACAAACGTTCTGGTGTTGTCTTTCTTTGCTTGCTGACTCGCCATTACTTTTAAGTAATTATTGAGAGCTTCGATGCCACAGTTGAATCGGTTTCTATTATGTTTAGCTTTATCTAGAAGTACCGTGTTCATCATTGAGTTTTGCTCTCGTATCGACTAGCAGCAGCTTTTAGTTTTGAGTTCTGTGTTGCAGGACGGTCTAAAGCTTCCATCAGCAACATAGCATCAGCTTGGCTCAGTTTTAAAGCTTGTTCACGTTCGATAACTTGTTTAGCTTTTTCAATTGCAGCGCTTAGAACAAATGAGTTTATACTAGACATGCCAGCAATCGCGGCAGCCTTAGTAAGTAAATCTTGTGTGTCGACATCAACTCTAGCGGTGATGCGAGGCAAGGTAGTAGCCATTATGTTATCTCCTGTTGTGTCAAAATGTCACATAGGCATTATGGTCTTAAAGTGTGCAATAAGCAATCTCTGTGTCACTTTGGCACGCAAACTAACCCATATGAGCCTTCCGCCTGTCAATAAGTAATAACATTCTCTTGGCTGCGATAGCAGCCAATCCTTCTCGAATAACAAAGTCATCTACTTCGTTTTGTCATTTTGGTCATTAAGCATGGCTTACGACAAACACATATAGAGGCTCTCTTATTGCGGTCTCACCGCGGCCAACGGTTCCTTCGTTGGGGCACTAGACATTTATCGGTTAACCCTAGCTGGTTCTATTCAAAAAGAAGGTTAAACCACGATTTTTCAAAACCATGACTTCCCAGTTATCTTCAGGCTCAGTTGGAGTGTAAACCACTTTGTTGTTCGTTTTTCAATTATGGGTGCGCACCAATAAAGCGGCTAATAAAAGCAAAAGAGCTTGGACTACCAGGCACAGCTGACCTTAGGGGCTGAACGCCCGGTGAATTTCCGTCAGCATGTGCTCTCATTCAGCACCAGTTAGATGTTCAGCTCACTTCATTGTGCGACTTATTCGGGTTAAAAGCGTTTTTCATCAAATACGGTTTTGTTCCTCAGCATAAAGTAAACGCATCGCCCAAGTTTGTGGGCAAGTGCAGAGAGGGCTTTGGCTTTGCTCATGCGTTTTTGCAATCGGTGAAGGTACTTTTTAGCGGGCTCATTCCCTCTCAGGTAAAGAACCGCCGCTTCAGAGAATGCCCACTTTAAATAGGCATTCCCAATCTTATCCCCATGGGTGCCTTTGGTTTTGCCAGCGGACTCTGCTTTGCACTTGACTAGGCGAGAGTAGGAAGCAAACTTCTGCAAGGAAGGGAAACGCTCGATATTGTCGATTTCATACAAAATGGTCAGAGCGAGAATACGCCCGATACCGGGGACAGTCTGGAGGATTTGATGATCCTGAGCATTGTGTTGTCTGGCGGTTTTCTCAATAAAGTGCTCAACGCTGGCGAGCTCTTTGGTGTAAAACGCAATGATGTTTAAGTCCATATCCATGTTTGCGATTGACGGCAGGCTCATCGAACTGATTGCGCACTTTTTCACGCGCACACGGGTAACGCAGTTGAACGTTAGCGCTTTGCCGGTTGTACTGACTGAATGTGTCGGAGACATGGGCTTTTAAGTCCGCACCATGTCGCATGATTTTTGTTCGTCGCCTGAGTAAATATCGAGTGACTCGCATGGTTTTTGGATAGACATAAGCAACAGGAAAGTTCCCACCTCTAAGAAGAGAGGCAATCTTGTAGGAGTCAATGCGGTCGTCCTTGGTTTTACCACCATGAACCGCTTTCATATACAGTGCATGACCCAGTGCGAAGTCAAAGGCGTAGTCGAGACAAAGGTCACTTATCCAGTACCGCCAATGCATGCATTCAACGCTCACGATGATGTTATCTTGGTAGGGTGTCAGTAGCTCCAGTAAGGTATTAGAATATGCATCAATCCTCTTATGGGGCAGTATTGCCAAGTGAATCGAGAATACAGACATAAAGAATGCGCGCATGCAGATCAATACCACAGTAATAGTTATACTGTTGATTACAAGTTCTCATTGAGTCTTCTCCATTTTGATTTGGTGCCTTCCAGCTTACCCGATAGGTTAAGTTGGAGGAGAAGGCTCAATGAGTATCAAAACGCTTAAGTCTGATTCGCAACGCTCGGCAGTTTCAATTTGCTTTGAATTTAGTGTTTACGGCGTAATGTAGCGGCTTGTTTTGTGTGTTGTCTGCAGCTTAAGCTGGTATTAGCTGTATTCAATAAAAATCACACATGCATGGAGAGTAATATGTGGTTAAACGACGTTGAGCTTGACTCAATGACTATAAAATTAGTTCCGTTATCTGAGGCGCATTTAAGCGAACTAGTGACGGCTGCAGCTGATGGTGAACTTTGGAAGCTTTGGTTCACATCAGTTCCTAGTAAAGAAAATATTAATGAATACATCTCAAAAGCATTAGATCAAAAATCTAAGGGTTTAGCTCTACCATTTGTGGTTGTCGAAAAATCAAGTGGTAAAATTATTGGTACTACACGTTTCTGTAATGCAGATCCTGCTAATAATCGAGTCGAGGTTGGTTATACTTGGTATAGCAAAAGCTTCCAACGCACAACAGTTAACACTGAATGTAAGTTACTACTCTTAACACATGCATTCGAAACACTCGATGCTATCGCGGTTGAATTCCGTACAAGTTGGCATAATCAGGCTTCAAGAGCTGCTATTACTCGCCTGGGTGCAAAGCAAGATGGTGTGCTCAGAAATCATCAAAAGCTAGCTAATGGTGGCTACAGGGATACTGTTGTATTTTCAATTATAAATACAGAATGGCTGGCTGTTAAAGAAAGCTTGGAATTTAAGCTGGCGTCATGTGACCGGATACACATGTGGCATGTTCGATAAGGAATAATTTTGACTATAGAAAAAGCGTGGAATGGTAATTTGGCGTTATGGAAAGCAGTGGTTTTTATTAGTATTTTGGGGCTGATAATTACGTTTATTACTGGTGCAGCAATTGGTCTTGGAATGTTGCAACTTAAACAATCAGGATTAGTACATCTAAATTTAGTTACGACAAATGCCTATACGATGTCTTTTTTACTTATTGTATATGGTGTCTTTGCGACAAAGTGTGTTTGGCTATCTTCAAAAAGCGCCAAAAGTAAAATGAGGAATGTTTTAGCTAAGTTGTGGGCTTTGCTTGTTCTAGTTTATATCTCGGCACTTACAATCCATTTTATATCAGCAATTTGAGTGTTTAAGTTGTAATGCGGCGACTTGTTTTGTATTGATATTACGTTTGACCGTAAACCAACGGTGGTCGGGTACTTTTGGCACTCAGGCAATTTTGGAATTAGAGTGCCATCTCAAAGTCTCGGATGTTGATAGGATTAATTTATGAGTTGCTTACAATAGTAAGCGAGCCCTCTGGCTATATGAGGAAATTGGATTTATGACTACAGACTACAATATGTCTAAAAAAATAAGGTCGTCGTAGCAACAACATAACAATCGCTCTAAGCGGACAACCCACTTGAATTTGGAAAATACATGGAATACAAATTAGATTTAGATCCTTCGGATAAGGATATCAATGAAATTCGAAGTGGGTTAATTAAGTACAATACTCCATTTCTGGAGGGAATACCTAAGTCACAAGTTGGATGTTATGCAGTCGATGATGGCAATAAAGTGGCTGGTATTATTGCTGACCTTTGGGGGAATTGGTTACTCATTAAGTTCCTTTGGGTCGATGACTCGATAAGAGGGAAGAACGTTGGTAGTCAACTTCTTGGACGTATTGAACAGTACGCAATAGCTTCAGGTTGTAAATCTGCACAGGTTGATACGCTGAGTTTTCAAGCGAAACCTTTTTATGAAAAACATGGGTATGAATGCCGAATGGTATTGGAAAACTATCCGATAGATTCATCTTTGTCCTTTCTCACAAAATCGTTCACAGAGCAATGAAGTGGTTAAAAAAGGCTGAAAACAGGAACGAACCTGCCTTTGGAGATCTTCGGATTATTCATCAAGGAGCTTCTGCGCTGTTTGTGGAAGTACGCTTGGTATTTTTGAAATGCATTGTCGGCTACTTTATCCACAATTATGTCTCTAGGAGATACGATAACCGTGTACAACCATGAACCCGAAAATTACTCCTGCCCATTTTGCCGGATGACTCAAACAGGGTTAAGTCAGGAAAGTGACGTAGTATATGAATCCGATAATGTCTTTTCTTACATCAGCCTTCATCACCATGAAACCCAATCGTTAAGTAGACGGCTCAAAGCCGCTCTCTAAAATGAAAATGCTCAAAGCAATGAAATACTTTGAGCATTTAGTAATGTTTTAATGGGCGCGAGTATTAAGCGGAGAGCTCTTTTCGAATAATCTCAGCACCTGCACTTAAGGCATTGAGTTTTCCTCTTGCAACTTCACGAGAAAGAGGAGCCATCCCACAGTTGGTGCACGGATAAAGCTTGTCGGCATCAACAAATTTTAGCGCTTTTCTTAAGGTGTCAGCGACTTCTTCAGGTGTTTCAATTTCGTTGGTCGCTACATCAATAGCCCCTACCATTACTTTCTTCCCACGAATGAGTTCAAGTAGGTCAATGGGTACGCGAGAGTTATGACACTCTAGTGAGATAATATCGATATTCGATTTCTGCAGCTTAGGGAAGACTTCTTCATATTGTCTCCACTCGGTGCCCAACGTTTTTTTCCAATCTGTATTCGCTTTAATGCCATAACCGTAGCAAATATGCACAGCGGTCTCACACTTCAGCCCTTCAATGGCTCTTTCTAACGTTGCGATGCCCCAATCGTTCACTTCGTCGAAAAATACGTTAAACGCTGGCTCATCAAATTGGATAATATCAACACCGGCAGCCTCAAGTTCTTTCGCTTCTTGATTAAGGATCTTGGCAAATTCCCAAGCCAGCTTTTCACGGCTCTTATAGTGCGCATCATAAAGCGTGTCGATCATGGTCATAGGACCAGGAAGTGCCCACTTAATCGGCTGATCCGTTTGTTGGCGTAAAAACTTAGCGTCTTCAACAAACACCGGTTTTTGGCGAGAAACAGGGCCAACAACGGTTGGGACGCTTGCATCATAGCGATCGCGAATCTTAACCGTTTCGCGTTTCTCGAAATCAACGCCACTTAAGTGTTCAATAAAAGTGGTCACGAAATGTTGGCGTGTTTGCTCGCCGTCACTGACAATGTCGATACCTTCTAACTGTTGCTCTTGTAAAGAGACGCGAAGTGCATCGTGCTTGCCATCAGTCAGTTCTTGGCCTTCCAGTTTCCAAGGAGACCATAGTTTCTCAGGTTGAGCGAGCCAAGACGGTTTTGGCAAGCTACCAGAAGTTGAAGTAGGTAATAATTTTTTCATAATAAATGCTGCTGTATCTTGTGTTGAATTAAAGCGCGTAATTCGCAGACCATTGCTCTAGAACGTTCTGGTAAGGTTTGATGAAGTGTTCTTCAGCAAACTTGCCTTGTTCAATAGCCAACTTACTGCGTTCTTCACGGTCGTAAACAATCTGAGTCAGCGAGTGATCTTGGTTCTTTAGGTTTGGCTTGTAGCAATTTCCTGCAACAGCATTTGCATTGTATATTTCAGGTCGGTAAATCTTTTGGAATGTTTCCATCGTGCTGATTGTGCTAATCAACTCTAGGTTGGTGTAATCGTTAAGTAAATCGCCAAAGAAATAAAAGGCTAAAGGTGCAACACTATTTGGCGGCATAAAGTAGCGAACTTGTAATCCCATTTTTTGGAAGTATTGCTCAGTCAAAGATGACTCATTTGGCTGATATTCAAAGCCCAAAACAGGATGTTGATTTTCAGTACGTTGGTAAGTTTTATTATCAGAAACGCTAAGGCAAATTACAGGCAGCTTCTTAAAGTTTTCTTTGTAAACATTCGAATTAACGAAATATTTAAATAGCTTCCCGTGCAGTTCACCAAAATCTCCAGGAATACTAAATTGAGGCTGATCTTTATTATGGTCTAGCAACAATACGCTAAAATCATAATCTCGCACGTAAGAGGAGAAGTTATTCCCAACAATACCTTCAATACGTTCGTTGGTATTATGATCGACAATAAACGTCTTCAATACTTCAATAGAAGGGAAAGCTTGTCCACTGCCTTCGATATCCATATCGACAGAAACGATTTCTAGCTCGACAGAGTAACGATCCCCTTTTGGGTTGTCCCAATGCGCTAAGGCATTAAAACTATTGTCAATCATCTTTAATGCGTTACGCAAGTTTTCTTGGCGGCTGTCGCCTCTTGCTAAGTTAGCAAAGTTGGTCGTGATCCGCGTGCTGTTAGATGGGTGATAGTTTTCATCGAGACAAATGCTATTTATAGTAAAAGTAAAATCTGTTTTCATGTTGATCTAGTAACCTATTTCCTGAGGTGAACGCTGAGTTTATTCCGTACTCTTTCTAGGGTTTAAGTTTTCTTTTTTATATCGAAAGAGTTGTCTTCATAGTTCTTATTATTTATACCCAAAAGTTCTATGAAGAAATCAACTGTAATATTTCTATAGTTTAAAGCTGAGAGTGTTTTATACGTGCTTCAGCTCACTAATAAAAATGTATTTATTTCAAAATCAACATGAGAAATATTCATGATCTATTGTGTTTGTAAATTTTAACAGGTGTCAGTTATATTAATTGGCCTGATGCGAAATGGCTGCATACCTGCAGTTAAATAGCTCCTTATCATATTTTAGAGGTGAACTGAGTGAGTGAATTGGTGTTGTTGATTGTATGCTGCGCGTTACTAGGCAGTGTTGTTGGATTTTTGGCTGGCTTACTAGGCATTGGCGGTGGGTTGGTGATTGTTCCAATACTGAGTGTTATTTTGTTTCAATTTGACGTTTTACCGCCTGATCAGGTGGTCGTTACTGCGATTGCAACTTCATTGGCCTCCATATTATTCACTTCAACTTCTTCGGCCATTGCTCACCATAAAAACGGAAATGTACCTTGGGACCTAGCGCCTTGGATAATGACGGGCGTTGCTTTTGGTGCGTTGATAAGTGGCTTTATGGCATCGCTACTGCCAGAACAAATCGTTCGTATAGTGTTTGCCGTGAGTGTAACGCTAATTGCTTTGAAGATGTTTTTAAGCAGTAAAAATAGCGCACCTTCCGATCGCCAAATGCCAGGTAAAAGCGTGTTAACGATTCTGACGACGATTACTGGTGGATTGTCTGCCATGATTGGTATTGGTGGTGGGGCTCTTTTGGTCCCTTTATTAACCTTCTTTTCGCTGGACATGAAAAAAGCGATTGGCAGCGCATCGGCTTGCGGAATTGTTATCGCGTTATTTGGCTCAATAGGTTATATCAGCTCAGGGAGTGTTCATTTTTCCCTAGAGGATGGCTTTGCTGGATTTGTGTATCTCCCCGCGTTGTTCGGCATTGTGTGTACTTCTTGGTTTACGGCACCATTAGGAGCGAAAGCGACTCATCATTTACCCGTGTCTACCATTAAGAAAATTTTCGCAGGATTATTGCTCGTCGTGGCGGTCAAAATGATCATGAATTAATGGAAGTCCCATTACGTTTCCTAACCCGCTTTTGATGAACATGAGCGGGTTTTTTTATGCTTAAATAGTGGTTGAAAATACAGATAGAGCAGATGCACAGTAATTATTCGGTGCTTCATTTTGGTGGCTAAATTGGTCGCTGGGTATAAATCAGGATATAGCTATGGAAATTCGATTGGGTAAATCCTCAGATGTTGCGTGTATTACCGATATCTTCAACTTCTATATAGAACATACCAATGCTCGATTTGAAGAGTTTCTGTTCACGTTAGAAGACCGCCAAAAATGGTTTTCTCAATTTTCCAGTCATTCTAAGCATCAGATCTTTGTAGCAGTTGATGAAGGAAAAGTTTTAGGTTTCGCATGTTCTCAGCCATACCGAGCGATAACGGCGTTTGACGATACGGTTGAAGTGACAATTTACTTAGCGTCAGGGGCAGAAGGTAGAGGTTTGGGCTCCCAACTTTATTCCCGATTATTTTCATCGATTCTTACTCAAGGGGTACATAGAATTTTGTCGGGTGTTGCGTTGCCTAATGATGCGTCAATCGCTTTACATAAACGCTTTGGGTTCAGAGAAGTGGGTGTTTTCAATGAGTACGCTAAGAAAAATGGGCAGTATATTAGCTCCATGTGGTTGGAAAAGATCTTACGCTATGAAAAGTGAGGCGGTCGGCTATCTATCATCATTATGTCTAGCTCTCTTTGCGCCTTTTTTGGGTTGGCTAAATCAACACTTTCTATCATTTCACACTCATCTCGAACCATTTCGTTGATTAAGCTGGGGTAATGACGGCAGTCTTCGGGTCTGTCCAAGTAGATACTGCACGTGTATCTATTGGGTTCTTGAGACATACGTTTTGGTGAAATTTCGAGAAATGGGCATTGTTTGAGCCTTTCGCCCGTTTTAGGATCGAACCATATTTCGTTGCCTTTAACGAATTCGAATATCTCAGGGTTAAATTGCTCCCATAGGTCGATTTCTTCTTGGGTTGCTGCTAGGTCACCATCACCGTATTTGATGCAGCACTTACCGCACTGGTTACAATTCTTCATAGTTCGCTATATCGTTTGATGGTTGCATTCTCATAGGTTCGAGTGATCTCAAGATGGTGCTATCAAGGCTAATTTTATGACCGCTTATGTTATTGTGATTGGAAACGTCAGATTGAATCAATGGACAACGTATATATTGCGAAAGCATAGGTTCATGTTACGTCTTATGCAATCTGTAATTTCATAGGGTGTAAGTGTTTTTTAGTACTCAATTTAAGTTAATGATCATCTCAGAGACGTATACATAAACGTGAATGAGCCGGTTCGAAAAAGCAGTGATTTGATTATTCATGACGTAGAGCCAGTAAAAAGCACGGTGGATCGCATCAGCCATTGGTTAACAACTGATCTTAACAACGCTAAGAAAACGTAGTGGGAACTGCTGTTAGAGTAAGGGTGTAACGGTGCGCACGCGTGAGTCAAAAAGGGAAGTTATGCCAGATCTAAAATTTGTCCAAATGAGCCCAAGTTCCCCGAGTTTGAATGAACTTGAATCTTTATTTAAGTCTGAATGGTCAGATTTTTCATTTTGTCACTATCACCTTGAATTGCCTCACCCCATAGTGGCTTCGCATGGAGAAAAGGTGATTGGCGGCTTAAGCTTTACCTTCTACAAGCATCCAAATTCAAATAGTGACGTTGTTTGGATAAATGCATTATTCATACTTCCTGAATACCGTGGTCGTAGAATTGCCGATAAGTTGATTGAAAGCGCTACGTTGGAAGTGGCGCGTCGAGGGTATAAACAGTTATTTGCTTATACTCATATCCCTTCTATCTATCAGCGTTTAGGGTGGACTGTACTAGAGAGCAAAGCCCAGTCAGAGTATAAGGTCATGAGCCTCGAACTGAATTCTCACCTCATTGATTAGCAAATCATTCGATTCAAGTGGTTTATTTCATAAGCATTTTCAATGATACATATACCCAAGTGACTTCAAGGTGCAGAATTCAGAGCCTCATATTCTGTTTCAATTCAAG
>NZ_BFAQ01000030.1:0-75545 GCF_002933855.1 Vibrio penaeicida | reverse complement strand
TGGCTTTCATACTGCGTTATCGATTCTTGATTTAGAACCGTTAGATCTTCAAATCGATGCCTTGCCTGAAAGCCAGTTAATTCTCGCTGAACCTAGCATCTTGAGGTCACTTGGGTATAGTCTTGGAGAAGTGCTTCCTATATACTTTTTTGTTTCAAACGGAATACTTAAATGGAAATGCTCATCGTGTCGTCTGAGCGGCAGAAGCGTCTCATCATGATTTTTAGTCGAACTACGGCCAAAATGTCAGATAAAGCACTATTGAACGATCTTGATTCCCACAAAATAAACTCATCAGCCTATCCGGCATTTAAAACCGCATCCGATCTTCGTGTAGCTCGCATTCGTCTACCAGTAGGAGATGATAAAACGGGCGCGTTGGATGGCGGTGATTTCCTATATCGTTACTTGGCAAAAGGGTACATATGTTTAGGCGACTTTACTGGTCAACCAAAACCGGATTTGTCCCCTTGGGGGGTTAGATCTGTGCGCAAGCAACCAAAGGTTGGATTTGGGCTTTAGAACGTATCCCGTCTGGTTATAAATGAGAACAAGCAGCCATCCGAAAGCCCTTCAACACTCGGCATTTTTTATGAGAATCTTCGTGTTGAAGTGCGTAAAAATTGCGATATCAATCTCTTATGTTTCTTCAAGTATTAGGTGTTCAGTTGTTCGTGTGTTAAGTAGAGCGGACTGCTGAAACAAAACATAAACATAGAGCTAAGGAGTGGCGTAATTGGATGATTTCTATTTAGAAAAAAAGTGGCTGGCGGCATATTTTGAAATCCAGTGGTTGGATAAACTTCGTGAGATAGGAATAGACGAGACACTTGAAAACCAGTCCAAATTTGTTCCCGATTCGTTTGTCTTTTCAGAGCACTCAAAAAAGGTCTCTACATTCATTGCGGATACGCTTTGCTATATAAACCATTACCCAGAAACGGCTTTAGAAGTAGGAGTCGCTCTTGGAAGAAATTGTTATGAACTAGTCCAACGCTTTCCATCCATTCACTCTGTCACTGCTGTTGAGCCCTCGCAGCGGTTCATTACGAATTTTAAACGTCTGCTTATCGATGGGGGACAGTGTGAGTTCCCTTATATCAAAGGATTGGGTGAACAGGAGTATTTTCAATTTGATGCCACACCAATAGCCAATGTGTGTTCTCATGTCGACTTCACCTTAATCAAATCGCCATTTGAAACGGATACAGTGCAAGACAAGTTTGAGCTTTGTGTCTGCCTAAACGTACTAGATCAATGCGACTCACCAAAAAGCATCGTTAGTGCATTAATGGACACAACTAGTTTAAATGGTGTTTTGGTGTTGTCTTGCACTTATCAATGGAACAAAAAGCATCTAAAAGATGAAAGTGAAGCAGTGGATGATATCAATGAATACTTCGGTGAATCATGGGAAAAGCTATCGGAAGATGAGGTGGAGTATAAACTTCGAGTTAATGAAAGGTACTCTTATCTGTTTCTTTCTCACGTTGTGATTTATAAGAAAGTGAAACCTTAGGTATACTCGATTTTATACACACTCAACTCTATATACGCTCTATTTATCGTTATTTTAAAGGATTGGAATGCGACATTATTTCAGGTTAGTGATAGCTCTATTTCTATTCATATCGACATTCTCGTATGCGAATGATGTTGGTTTCCGCAAGATGAGTGTCGTCCTAAAAGACGCGAGTGAAAAGCTGCCTGTTGCGGTTTTTTATCCAACCTCATCGCCAGCCAAATCTGTGGCTTTTGGTCCCTTTTCTCTGAATGTTGCGATAGGCGGAGAAATAGCAGAAGGTCGTTTCCCACTTGCGGTTTTGTCACATGGGTCTGGAGGAAGCAACCTATCCTATAAAGACATTGCCATGTCGTTAGTCAGAAATGGCTTTATCGTGGCAATGCCCCTACACCCCAAAAACAATTATCTGGATAATTCCAACCAAGGGAAAGTTGAAAACTATATCAACCGACCTAAGCACGTATCTGCAACCATTGATAAAATTTTGTCTATCCCAAGCCTAGTGGAACATACAAACGCTCAGAAAATCGCGGTGTTAGGGCACTCTATGGGGGGGTATACGGCTCTTGTGGTTTCTGGGGCAGTCGCTCGCACCCAAGACTTAGTGGAATTATGTAAAAATACACCGACCATTTCCGATCCTTATTGCATGCCAGTGCGTAACAATGCTCTAACGCAAAACGTTGTGATTAGTGGTCAGGATATACGAATAAAAGCGCAAATACTGATGGCGCCAGTTGGCGCTCCCTTTATCTCGGCTAAGGCGTTAC
The DNA here is from genome assembly GCF_002933855.1 of Vibrio penaeicida. Classification (GTDB taxonomy): domain Bacteria; phylum Pseudomonadota; class Gammaproteobacteria; order Enterobacterales; family Vibrionaceae; genus Vibrio; species Vibrio penaeicida_A. Next base: position 73,250 of record NZ_BFAQ01000030.1, on the reverse strand, counting down.
ATAACGTGAACATTCCGACCATGTTGCTGGTGCCAGAAAAAGACGATGAGTTAACAGAGGCTCATAATGCTGACGTAATCAGGAAAGGGCTAGAGAGCAAAGGGAAGTTAACCTACATAAATGTACCTAATGCGGGTCACTATTCGTTTTTAACGACTTTTCCAGAATATTTAAAATCCGAACTGGGTCCGATAGCAAACGATCCTGAAGGCTTTGACCGTAAGGCATTCCAGCAGACTCTTGGTAAGCGTTTTGCCGACTATTTAAAGGAAGTGATGTAACTTTGCGGGGCTACAACGTTAACTTATGATTTGAGGTAGTTTGTCTCAGCAAGTTAACGTTGTTTCCTCTCTTGGATAAGGCCTTTTTAAGCACGTTTTTCCAACCAATCTGGTTCAATTTCCGGCAGAGGAATCGCATCCAGCAACTCTTTTGTGTACGCCGTTTTAGGGAAAGAAAACAGTGAAGCGCTATCGGCAAGCTCAATGATTTCCCCATACTTTAACACCATTGTTCGGTCGCACAGACGGCGCACGACGGACAAATCGTGGCTGACAAACGCCATGGTGAAATTGAGCTCTTCTCGCAACTTTTCTAACAATGCGAGTACTTGCGCCTGAGAGGAAACATCCAACCCCGACAATATCTCATCCGCGAGCACAAATTTGGGTTCCAAAGCTATTGCCCGTGCAATGCCAACTCGCTGCCTTTGTCCACCTGAAAGCTCATGGGGGTATCGAAATTTGAACGATGTGGGCAAGCCAACCATTTCTAACGCGTTTTCCACTCGCCTTTCTACCTGATCAAAACCATGCAATTTTAGCGGTCCTCCAATAATGGTGGAGACTTTATGCCTTGGGTTAAGTGACGACATGGGATCTTGAAAGATCATTTGAAATTGCTGACGCAACGTTCGTAACTCGGTTTCGGACCAGTTCGTGATGTCTTCACCGTTGTATTGAATACTGCCAGAATCGCTGTCTAAAAGGCGCAGCATGGCACGACCAAGTGTCGATTTTCCCGACCCTGAACCACCAACAATCCCTAAAATCTCACCTTCACGAATATCGAAGCTTACTCCTTTGATAATTTCTATTCGTGGGGCGTGCCCAAATAATGGCTTGTTTGCCATGTCAGGGTAACTGACGCTCAAGTTCCGAATTTCATACAGATTACGATCCATAGCGATGTTCCTTGTTACCTTTAATGACTTCCAGTTTTGTCAATTGAATAACGCTTTCCGGTACGGGTTTTAAGCTCTGATCTGGGCTGGTGTACTTTGGTGTCGCATCGAGCAGCGCTTTAGAGTATGGATGAGCCGGTTCAGCAAAGAAGTCTGTAACCAAAGAATTTTCGAGAACTTTTCCACCGTAAAGTACCGACAGCGATTGGCATACTTTTGCGACCACGCCAAGATCATGCGTTACAAACAAAATCGTGGTGTTGTGGTGGCTTTGCATCTCTTTTATCAATCGAAGAATTTGCTTTTGAACCGTCACATCCAATGCTGTCGTGGGTTCATCGGCAACAATGAGTTTGGGTTGTGCCGCAAAGGCAGCAGCGATCAATACGCGTTGTCTCATGCCGCCAGATAATTCATGCGGATAGCTTTTCATTACTCTATCGGGATGAGGGATGCCAACTTCTTCAAGTAACTCTATAGCTCTCATTTGGGCGTTTCGTTTTGACCAGCCAAGAATATCGACTAATCGACCCGTTATTTGCCTACCAATACGCTTTGAAGGGTTGAGTGCGGTTAATGGATCTTGAGGGATGAGTGCAGTGTTCTGCCCAATCCATTGCCTTCGGGCTTTTGGGGTAAAATCTTGCAGCGATTTTCCATCCAATATAATGTTACCCTGACTGACGGACACCGCTCTTGGCAGCGTGCCGAAAATCGCCCGACCAATCATGCTTTTCCCCGCGCCGCTTTCGCCGACCAAACCATGCACTTTTCCTTCTTCTACCGCAAAAGAAACGTTACGCAGAACGGGAATAGAATCTGGCAAGGCGGCACACAAGTCCTGAATTTTTAAGTAAGTATTCATCGTAGCACCGGATCAAACCTTTCTTTTAAACCTTCGCCGAGCTGGCTAAAGCTCAACACTGTTAAGAACAACACAACTAAAGGAAACACCAATACCCACCAAGTTTGATGAATAGCCGATCGTCCTTCGGAAATCATGCCGCCCCAAGTCGGGAAATCGGAGGATAAAGACAAATTAACGAAGCTGAGTATTGCTTCCACAATTACTGCAATACCCATCTCCAAGGTTAAAAGCACACTGATGGCGGGAAGAAGGTTCGGCAAGATCTCTTTAATCAAGGTATTGAATTTTGGTCTTGCTGCAACGCGAGCGGATAAGACGTAATCCATCGAGCATTGATTCAAGGTTTCCGCTCTCACCACACGCGTAAAGCGCGTCCAGTCAATCACCACAATGGCAACGATGACGGAGGTTACACCCGTACCGATAACAGCGATCAACAAAATGGCAAATAACACAGGTGGAAACGACATCCATATGTCGGTCGCACGTGAAATCACGGCATCTGCCCAGCCTCGGTAGTAACCTGCAATCAGCCCAAGAAGCGACCCAATAACACAGGTTAGAATACCGGCAGTGATGGCAATGGTAAGAGACACTTGTGTACCGTAAATGATTCTGGATAAGACATCTCGCCCTAACGAGTCAGAACCCAACCAATACCCTTGTTCTCCACTTGGGAGCCAAGCTGGTGGAAGTTGAGAGGTAAACAAATCTTGTTCTAAAGGGTTATGTGGGCTAATAAAAGGGGCAAGTAATGCGGCTAAGATTAAGAGCAATAACCAACCGCTAGACAGCCATAGCCTTAACCCTGTTTTAAGCTGTACTTTGCTTCGTCCATCAAGCATGTCGTAACCTCGGGTTGAGTAGTGAGTAAGTCAAATCCACAACAAAATTGACCAATGTGAATATCAAGGCAAATAGAATGACAATCCCTTGGATAAGCGGAAGATCTCGATTGATGACCGCATCTATCGCGAGATTACCGAGCCCTTCGTAGGAAAAAAGCCGTTCTACAATCACCGTTCCGCCAATGAGAAAAGTGAACTGCACACCCACCAGAGCCAAAGTTGGCAGTAGGGCATTGGGTAAGGCTTCTCGAACGATGACGTAAGCTTCACTGTAGCCCCGTGTTCGAGCCAGAGTGATGTAGTCGAGATGCATGGTTTCTTTTAACGATTGTTTAAGGAGCTGAGCAATAATTGCGGCAAGTGGAATTGCCAGTGCTAGGGCGGGCATAAACATATGGGAAAGCAAGTCAGAAAATTCAGCCCAACGTAATGTCACCAAGCTTTCTAGCAACAAGAATGAGGTATAGAAATCAGCATCCATTGAAGGGGTGATTCGTCCTGAAATATGGAATAGCGGCCAAAGTACACCAAAGAGCAAAATCAAAAGTAAACCCCATAAGAAATCGGGCACCGAGAGCGCGACGCCATTCGTCACATCAATGGTGGATTCCACTTTTGTGCCTCGCCATAGCGTACCTGATAATGCCAACGCACCGCCCAATAATACGGCGAACACCAACGCCATAACCGACAGTTCAAGTGTGGCGGGTAACCTGCCGAGCACCAATTCAAGCACAGGCTGGCGGGTAGTGATGGAGGTACCAAAATCGCCTTTTGTGACGCCGGAAATCCAAATAACAAATTGCTCAAATATGGATTTATCCAACCCATACATAGCAGTAAGCCGAGCAATATCTTCTTCGTTTGCTCCGGGGGGTAACATCATCGCAATGGGGTTACCCGGCACGACACGTATGACAAAAAATACGATGATCGCTGCCCCGAATAAGGTAATGAGTATCGCGCCAAGCTTTAATAGTAGTGTTCGAAAATTCATATGGTTATAGAGGCACGAATGCCTCTTCTCCCTGTCTTATACAGACCCTAATTACGCGTCATTAAGTGAGGAAGTAACGCACCAGAAGCATGGGGTATTACCGCAACTCTGGGGTCATGTACGATGGGTTGGACGTATTGGAAAAGTGGTAAAACCAACGCGTCTTCTGCAATCTTCCTGTCGACTTGTTTCCAGCCTTCAATCCGTTTCGCTTCATCTTTCTCGCCCCAAAGCGGACCTATCATCGCGGTGAGATCTTCCCCATCCCAGACGGAGTGAGGCGAAGGACCAAACATGGCAAATCCTGTTGAGGTTGTTGGGTCGCCAATAGAGTTGCCCCAGTTATAGAACGCGGCAGGTGCCAGTTTGTCTGCCGCGCGCAATTCGTAATGCTTAGCTACTTCATACACTTCGATTTCTGCATTGATGCCCACTTTGCGCCATAATCCCACGATGGCTTGAATGATCTCGTAATCTTTAGGCTTGAACCCTTTAGTGGTTTGAATGGTAAACGTCACGGGGTTGGATTTGGAATAGCCCGATTCTGCGAGCAGAGCAATGGCTTTTTCAGGATCGTAGGGCGTATTTATCTCTTTGTTGTAGGCGCTATAGAGTGAAGTTTGTAAGGTATCGATAGCAATGCCGTAGCCTTTGAGTAGTCGTTCAACAATGGCAGACTTGCTAACCGCATGGACCGCCGCTTTGCGAACATTAGGATCTTTCATTGCGTCAATGTCATTAAAGAAAATCATTCCAATATCCGAAACGGGGGAAGCGACACCTTTGAGCTGATCTTTACGTGTTAGGCGATTGTATTCTTCGTAAGGGATCTCAAGCGTAACGTGAGCATTGCCAGATTCGACTTCAGCCACTCGCGCAGACGCATCGGTAACAAACTTAATGGTAACGTATTCGAACTCTGGTTTGCCTCCCCAGTAGTTTGGGTTTGCCTTTAAACGGATGTACGCATTACGCTCAAATTTTTCCACCATGTAGGGGCCGGTGCCGATTGGTTTAGCTTCGAATCCCTTTTGACCCACTTTTTCAATGTAGTGTTTTGGCAGTACATACCCAGTGAGAAAGCTCATCCACTTGAAAATCGTGGGCTCAAATCGAACCACATCTGCGATGATGGTGTTTCCTTCAACCTGAAAATTTCCAATGGTCGACCAGATAAACTGAATGGGGTTACCGCTGTTCTCGTTCCCTGCTCGCTGCAAAGACCAAACGACATCTTCTGGTGTTAATGGTGTGCCATCATGCCATTTAACATCACTTCGAATAGTGAGGTAAATTTTGGTTTTGTTTTCCAGCCAGCCCCAGTTAGTCACTAATCCGGGAGATTGGCTCAGGTCCGTTTTTTGTGCGATGAATTGATCAAATACCGATTGATAAATACCTTGAATTGTCGGGTTTACTGATGAGGGACCAGTGGTAGGATCCCAACTTGGTAGGTTAACATTCGAGGCAATAACCAACTCTTCGATGGGTTTCGCTTGCGCTGAAAATGATTGGATAAGCGCAAGGCACATAATCATTAGCGCTCCAGTTATCCTATTGCTCAACTTCCATATTTTCATTTTACACTCCTAGTGTTTTTCAATGACTGAGCTCACGTTTATTTCACGGGTGTTGTTTATTTCTCAGGTGTTGTTTTACTCAATTAGACTTGTTTACTTCGCCAGTTTTTGGGCAAGCAAATACCCAGCCCCCGCGCCTGTTCCTGCACCAGGCCACACTGCGGCACCGGTATGGTAAAGACCTGATATTGGTGTAGAGCCATCGGCTTTGCCAAAGGCAGGACGGAACCAAAAGTTTTGATTGAGATGGTGGCTGCCACACAATTGATCGCCGCCCACCAAATTTGGGTTATCGGCTTCTAAATCAGCAGGGGATACCACGCGCTTAGAGAGAATGCTTTCTTGGAATCCCGGTGCGTATTGTTCGATGATGTCCAATACATGCTGGCTGTAGGGTTCAGCTAACTTATGCCAGCTTTTGGATGGTTCGCTTGAAATCGAATCAACGAGGACTTTGGAAGGAAGCATCCGAACCTGAATCCACAGCGTATGTTTTCCGCTAGGTGCTCGGCTTGGGTCAATCGCTGTCGGTTGCCCCACAACAATAACCGGTTGCTCTGGCAATACTCCAGCCATGGCTTGTTGATAGGTTTGCGCCATTTGATCCATCGAAGGGGCAATGTGCACGTAAGCGAATGCTTTTAGGGTTTGGGATGCAGTCCAGTTGGGTAATTTATTGGTGGCGACATGAATCATCATAGTGCCTGGTGCGTGTTGAAAGGCATCGTAGCATTTCAATGATTCTTGGTGGCTGTCGTTCTCAACCAAACGCTGAAGCCCAGAAGGAGACACATTGGCGATCACGGCTTTGTTCGCAAGGAGCACTCTCCCGTCTTCTTTTTCTATGCCGATGGCTTCACCTTGAGATGTGATGATCTTTAAAGCGCGCGTGCCATATTCTAGTGTGCCGCCTTGCGATTCAATGAAGCTCACCATGGCACGTATAATGGTGTCTGCACCGCCTTTTCCTATCACCATGCCAAAAGCTTGGTTAGCGAACGATTCAAGAAAAGGAAAAATAGCCCCGCCCGCAATGTCTGGTGCGAAATCTAGGTGCATCCCCCAAGCCGCGAGCGTTGCTTTGACGTGTTCTGAATCAAAATGGGTATCCAGCCATTCCCTCGGCGAGCTGACAACCAAGCGCAAAAGATCAGCCATTCCTTGGGTGCCTTCCTTACGGTAAAGCTGCCAAATATGTTTGGATAATGGGGCGAGCTTAAAAGGGGACTGTAAAAACGGAACAATAAGCGGAGCTTGCACGGAGAACTTCTCGGTGAGGTGGTTCCAGCTTGCTTCGTCTTTGTCTGAATAGGCTTGGATTCTGCGGGCATTCTCTAATTGATCTTTGCTGATGCCTAGCCAGTTACCGTCTGGAAATACGCTCGCAAAGCAATGGTGCGCTTCAACCAGATCTAAACCATGATCTTTAAGTTGCTCGCCAAATTGTTGGAAAAAGGGTGAACCTGCAAAAAGTGAAAGGTTCATTGCTGCCCAGTCGTGTCGAAAGCCATCAAGCGTATATTCGCCAGATTTAACTGCTCCGCCAGCGGATTTACACTGCTCTATGATGTGGACTGTCCAACCTTTAGATTGAAGCAAAACAGCGCATACTAAGCTGTTTATACCACTACCGATGATGACTGCGTCTGACCTTGGTTCACTCATTGTTCATCCTTGAACTTGTCCGTGTGATTTCAGTATTAGCCAGTGATCTAACCGCGACAATGCGACAATTCAATGGAAAATGGGGGTTATTGCAGGGCAGGGATAGGCTTGGCAAAAAGCGGATATGAAATATGCACCTAGGAGCTCTCTAAAAAGTGTACAAGGAGCAAAAAAGTACAAAAGACACGCCCATAAGCGGATCAGTAAAGCGAAAAAGCGCTAAGTGTAAAAGAGGCAAGTGAAAAGGCGGCGCGGTCAAAAACTGCACTATTTGGATAGTTTGAGCAAAATACGGATAACAGATGCAGACCGTATTGAGTACTATGTTAATATTATGTTAAGAGTCACATCGTGGCGTAATGCACTACTCGCCGCAATAAAGACTCAATGCAATGGAAGCAGCCTTCTGAAGAGGGTTCCTAAAGTGCAACTCGGTATGAGTAAAGCTTGTGTTTGAGTGACATTACGCATAGGAACTTTTTGAGTAGGCACAAATAAAAGATGGAGAGCAAAGATGAAGTACGCAACTGAGTCTCCTCGTTTTAGTGTTCGTGCGTTTCGCCAGAGATTAGACGAATCAAGCCATTTGTTGTTTAGCTCAAGCAATGTAGATGAAGCCAAAGCAAGTGTCGGACGTGTCATGACACCTCACGAGCTTAACGTTATTAATAATAATGGTAGGCTTGATGCCAGTATGCATTATATGCCTCTGGGTGATATCTCTTTGTATCGCCTAAAGTATGGATCTAGTGTATCCATCCATATCCCTACGATAAAAGATTATTACTGCATCCAAATCCCAATTCATGGTCATGCTTGCGTAACTAATGGTTCAGAGAAGATCGAATCGACCGAAAGTACAGCGTCTGTACTGAACCCCGAAGTGCAAACAGACATGGTTTGGGACTACGATAACGACCAGTTTATGGTCCGGATATCTCGTTCATTAATGGAGCGAACTGCAATTGGTATTTTGGGGCATGATATTGATGACCCGATACGATTTGACGTAGGGTTTCGCTGGCAAGATTGCCCTGCGTGGTATTGCTTGCTCTCTTATTTACTCGATTTTTACGCTAACTCGGATCCCGCACTTCGAGAAAATAAACTGATTACCAGCCAGCTTAACCAGCTCACCGCAACCACTTTGTTTTTAAACCACAAACATTCGCAAAGTGAAGAGAAAGTGACTCAACGCACGTCTATTCGCCCGCGTCATATTAAGCGGGCTCAAGAGTACATGGAAGCGCACGCCCATGAGCCGATTTCAGTCGAGCTGCTTGCACAGGTATGTGGGATTAGTATTCGCAGCCTCTACAGCGGGTTTAAAGATTTCGTTGGAACTACGCCAATGCAATACTTGCGAAACTTAAGGCTAGATCATGTAAGGAATGATTTGCTTACTAGTGAGGCAACCAGCGTAACATCGGTCGCGATGAGGTGGGGGTTTTCTCATATGGGGCGGTTCAGTGCAGAATACAAAGCTCGCTTTGGTGAAAGCCCTAGCCAGACGTTTAGGAAACGTTGATCATCCTCATTCTATTGTGCTTTCTCGATCCCACAGAGAGGAAGCGCTATTACATCTTATGATAAGAGGTGTAATTTATAATATCGCGTGTATTTTTTATATTTCACTTACTTCCAATATAAAACATGGCTCATATTTTTAATTCGCAGTAACAACCCACCTCCTACTTAAGTGAATAGTTTTTGTGATCTATGTTTAGGCATAAATATGCAATTATTACCATCCTATCTCACTATTTAGTGCTTGAATTCACATAACCAATCAAAATGTTAAAAGGTGATTTATTTGTGCCAATAATAAATTTGGCTAATACCCGCTGGTTTATAGTGGTTATAAAAGGCTTTGAGTCACACTAATTGAGTAAAGAAATGAGAAATGATATGTTTTTTTAGGTTCACTATCAAATATTATAATTTTGCTTATGAAAATTAATCAAAATATTATTAATAGTTAATCATATGTAAAATTGGTTATTAATAAATCTATTTTTAATTTTATTTAATTCAAAATTAGAGTGTGAGATTAATGTCGAATTAATACGTCATAGTGTGATGATAATAATATCGCTAGGTGAAAATTAATATTTAAAACCATTTGGCTATATCTTTGTGCATTTAAGTCACTCCTTTATAGGAATAAATGCATAGGGTTATTGCACCTAAAATTCTAGGGATAGTAGATGGAAACCCAGGCTTTAAGTAAACCAGAACCTTTTGATAAGAACAGTGACCATGTCTTAATACATGATTTCTTAGAGGAAAAGTCGAAAACTTCAAAAGATAATGTAGCTATTGAGTTTAATGGAAGAAAAACAACGTATTTTGAGTTGAATGCGCGATCAAACAAAATCGCGCATCGCCTAAATTTAATGAAACTACCCAAAGGCAGTGTCATTGCGATTATGGTAGAACGAACCGAAGAGTTGATATATTCAATATTAGGTTGTTTGAAGTCCGGACATTGCTACCTTCCTATAAATCAAGGGATACCTAAAGCTCGAAATCATTATATATTGAATTCTAGCAATGCGGCTTTGTGTTTATATAGCGATCACTATGAAGGAGAGATTTCCTTTCCGTTTGATTCGACAGAAAATATAAAAAATATTATGGGTGACCCACATTTAGGTATCCATAATTTAAATCTAGAATTATCAGATAAGACAGCGGCTTACCTTCTGTATACCTCCGGATCTACGGGAGCGCCCAAAGGGGTAATGCAAACTCACAGAACGCTGGTTAATTTAGTGCGTTCGCAGATTCAGCAAGACCATATAACACAGCCTTACCGAACGCTTCAATTTACGCCTGCTACCTTTGATGTCTCCATACAAGAAATGACCACCGCTTGGGCGACGGGTTCGACATTGGTAATGATGAGCGATGAGCAGAAAGAAGATCTATCTCAGCTTCCGGATATCATTATTCAGAAAAATGTAGAAAGAGTCTTTTTGCCCCCCGCTGTTTTTGGTTGGATAACTGATCACGCATTGGAATTCAATAAGTTAATGCCTGCGCTAAAGCAAGTGATTGTGGCTGGTGAAGCATTGCAAATGTCAGTCAATATGTGCCAATTTCTCACTACACACTCATTGTGTGAATTGTGGAATCACTACGGACCGACCGAAACCCATGTTGCCACTACTCATAAAGTTGATACGTACGTGTCTGGGCACTGCCCACCCATAGGAAAACCGGTTCTCAATACCCAATGCCTGATTCTCGATGACCACCAAAATGCGTGTAAAGACGGAGAACAAGGAGAGCTTTGGGTAAAAGGAGCGGGTATTGCGCTTGGCTACATCAACGCTGACGAGCGAACCATGGGTCGCTTTTCGACGGCAGAAGATGGGCAACCTATGTATCGCACAGGCGATAGGGTGAGCAAAGATCCTGATGGAAACCTTGTTTTTCATGGTCGTAAAGACGACCAGGTGCAAATTCGAGGGTTTCGAGTCGAGCTAGGTGAAATTGAACAAGCGCTGACGTCGATAAGTTCGATTAGCCAAGCGGTGGTGGTGTTTGGTGGTAAGCATGATTCATTTGGATTAAGTGCGTTTATAAAGCAAACCACCCCGAAGCGAGATTTAAACAACATTCGCGCCATTCTTGAGGAGCAGTTACCAAACTATATGGTGCCAGAGAGCTTGGTAGAGGTATCTGACTTTCCTTTTAATCATAACGGCAAAGTGGATAAGAAAGCGCTTCTAACTCGTCATTTTGGATCTAACGAACCTATACAAGTTGTGGTGACAGAAACTGAGCGGAAGCTTCGAACAATTTGGGCGAGTTTGCTTGGCGTGAGCGAAGACAGAATCGGTCGTGACAGCTCGTTTTTTAGTGTTGGCGGGGAATCCATTCTAGCGGTTAAGTTGCTCGATAAAATACAAATGGAATTCGATAAAAGCATCAGTCTCGAATCAATATTCCTGCACTCAACCCTCAAAGATTTGGCGACCCATATTGACGCTTCTTCAGATTCTATCGCTCAGTTACCCGCGTTCATTTCATCGAGTCAAACTGCAACCGAAGAACGGGTGTCATTCGCGCAATCCAGCTTTTGGTTTTTGAGTCAATCGGGTCAATCTCAGAGCTATAACATTTTACTGCCGATAGACGTGCGTGGGTCATTGGATGTGAACCAGCTAGAAACGGCACTCGCGCTTTTGGTCTCTAAATTTGATGTGTTCCAGACGGGTTTTGCACTCAACAGTGCGGGTAACCTTGTACCTACGCCGTTGCACCGATCTTTCGAATTCCTCAGCACTTCGGATGATCTACAAACCATTATCGACAGAGAGCAGGCCCATATGTTTGACTTAGAAGCTGGGCCGCTTCTTAGGGTGAGCGCAATACAACAGAGCGCGGACAGCGCAGTACTTCTATTGTCTGTTCCTCATATTATTGCAGACGGATGGTCGATGGAGCTTGTGTACAAAGAGCTTGTCGCACTTTACATCACAGCAGAATTGCCCTCTATCAAGCCCAAATTTGGTTTTCAAGAATTTGCACTTAGCCAAAGAAAATGGGTTAAGAAAGGTTTGCTGGAACCGTCAAGACAATACTGGAAAACAACGTTAGCCTCGCTGCCGGTTGTACATCAAATTCCATTGGATTACCCTCGGCCAACCATTCGAACGTTTGAAGGGAACCAAGCTTCAGTTTCGTTGCAAGCTTCTCTGATCAGCGATATTGAGCGATGGTCTTCAACGCGTGGTATGACTTTGTTTATGACCGTACATGCGGCATTTTCTCTTTTGTTGGGCCGTTTGAGTCAAGCGGAAGACTTAGTGATAGGTGTCCCGACTGGCGGGCGGACGAACTCGGATTTCTCACAGGTGGTTGGGTATTTATCAAACCTTGTTCTGTTGAGAACAGAATACAACCCGCGCATGCGCGTGGACGCTTATTGTGAACAAATCAAACAGCGTAATCTCGATGCCTTAAAGCATCAAAACTACCCATTTGAATGCGTGATTGAGGAGCTAGATTACTCGGCCAATCCGTATTTCAATCCGTTATTTCAAGTGATGCTCAGTGTGGAAGACCAGCTGACGAAGCTCGAAACCGAAGAGGCCGTATTCGTACCGCAACACTATCTGACCCAAGGGGCAAAATACGATTTGCACCTAAGAATCATGAAAATGAATGATGGGCAGATATCACTGGATTTGGAGTACGACAGCAAACTGTTTAGAGAAGACACGGCGCAGCAACTGGTGGATGGAGTCAGCACGCTGCTTAAAGGCTTCACGGAAAATCAAAATTTTGAACTACACGCATTGCCATTTGCACCTTTATCAGAATGGAAAGCGCTACCAAAAAAACAACCTCGCACTCAAACGCGAAACCTGTTTACGCTCTTTACTGATGCAGTAAAGCAATCTCCCAATTTGACGGCTTTGGAGTTTAACTCTGCCAGTATGAGCTATGCAGAGCTTGATCTTTACTCCAATCAACTCGGCGCTTGGTTACAAAATGCTGGAGTGGAAAAAGACCAGCACGTAGGTATTTCAATACCAAGGTCGTTTGAGCTTGTTATCGCGATTCTAGGCGTTATCAAAGCGGGGGGTGTTTATGTTCCATTTGAAGAAAGCCAGCCAGATGCTCGCTTGAAGATCATCGCAGAAGACGCAGATATACGCCTTCTTATCACCGATGGAATCCCAAAAAATTGGGCACCGTCATCAATTTCTCAGGTGAATGTGGATACCGCCATTCACCATGGTGACACTCAACGTCTTCAGCCAGTAGAACGTTTCGATGATGACCCTCTTTCTCTTATCTATACATCGGGTTCAACAGGTAAACCGAAAGGTGTGGTTCAAACACATCGAACCATTCGTAATTTGGTTGAGCACCAAAGCCTCGAAGATGGCATGAATGAAAGCTTGAGAACGCTGCAATTCACGCCAATAGGGTTTGACGTATCGATTCAGGAACTGGCGACAAGCTGGAAAACGTTGAGCCCATTGGTTCTTATTGAGCAATCCGAGAAAGACGAACTCAATGAGTTTGCTCAGTGCTTGGCTGAGAAAAACATTGAGCGACTATTCTGTCCTCCGGCTGTTCTATCTGTGCTCGCGGAACAACATGCCGATTTGCATTGCCGACTTTCATTAAAAGAGGTCATTGTTGCGGGGGAAGCGTTGATTTTAACCCCAGCGATACGTCGGATGTTTTTGAAATTGGATGGTTGCCAACTGTGGAACCACTACGGACCAACCGAAACGCATGTCGTCACGACGTATAGAGTAGACACCAGCAGTGATGGTGAATTCCCACCAATTGGAAGCCCGATATCTCATGCTTCGCTGTTTGTTCTAAACGCCTCGGGGCTGCCTTGTTCGCAAGGAGAAACCGGTGAACTTTGGGTCGGTGGGGATTGTTTAGCAAAAGGGTATCATCAACGTGATGAAGAAACACAGGCGCGTTTTCAACATCATAACTATGCGGGGCAACGCCTTTACAGAACCGGAGATTTGGTTCGCCAATCTAGCCGTGGCACGCTTGAGTACATAGGGCGGCAGGATACTCAGGTCAAAATTCGCGGCTACCGTATTGAGCTGTCGGGCGTAGAATCTACGCTGTTGAAATTGGCCCATGTGTCTGAGGCTCGTGTTATCGCTCAGCCCCGTACTGTACACGACAAGCAGCTTATCGCTTATGTGGTGCTCACGAATTCAGGTGCAGATGAATCACTCATCATCCCGTCTCTTCATGCCTCACTGAGTGAGCAACTACCCAGCTATATGTTGCCTCATTCGATTATTTCAGTACCGTCGTTTCCGCTGACCACCAATGGGAAATTGGACATTGCTAAATTGCCTGATCCGAAAGAGGCAACTTTAAGCACAGCCGAAGAGGGCGAGCTAACCCCAGCACTGATTAAAATGAAAGCCATCTGGGCAGATGTATTGGAAATGAGCCCGAGCAACTTCAGCATTATTGATTCTTTTTTCAGCCTAGGTGGGCATTCTTTGCAAGCTGTTCGGTTGGTGAATCGAGTTGTTCGGGAATACAAGGAAGACTTATCTTTGCGAGACTTTTTCCAAAACAGTTCAGTCGAAAAACTTTTTAGGTTTTTGGAAGATAGGTCGCCATCAGCTTTAGTGGGTTCGACAATACCTAAGCGAAACATCCAATTGCCGATCCCTTTAGCTTCGCAGCAAGAAAAATTGTGGTTTGTTTGGAAGCTAGAAGGTGGGCTGAAAGAGTATAACCAGCAATTGGTTATTCGCGATCCTCAATGTCTCAATCGTAAGGCAGTAGAGTCCCTATTTAACCAGCTTGTGATGGCGAACCCCGCTTTAAGAACACAGTTCTATCAAGAAAAAGGGGAGTGGTTCCAGAAGGCAATAAGTTCTGTTTCTTTAGAGTTGGATTGGGAGAGTGTATCGACCGTTCTGCCGAAAGATCTCAACGCCATGTGCTTGAGTGAAAAAGAGACGGAGTTTGATCTCACCAAACAAATCGGGTTGAAAGTAAAGGTATTAGAGACTTCGGAAGCCAATAACATTTGGATTTTGACGCTTTCACATTTGATTTTTGATGGTGCGAGTGCATCGGTATTACTCGAAGACATCTCACTGCTCGCCCAAGATAAACACCTGTCGAAAGACAAGGACTACTTTGATTATGCACAGTGGGTTCAGCTCATTAGTCAGCCTGTAGAAGAGGCAGGGCTAAGGTTTTGGAAGCAGCACTTAAAAGGCATTCCTGATTTGCTTCACATGCCACTGGATTTCGCTCGGCCAAACAACCCATGTTTTAGCGCAGAATCGGTGCCAATCGAGATCAACCCTCAGTTACTTGTGAAGCTGCGAGAAGCAGCGGCGATGCACGATTTGACTTTGCATATGCTTATCCACGGAACGTTGTCGCTCACGCTATCAATGTACGCGGGCGTTACGGATGTGGTGTTAGGTATTCCTGTTGCGAATCGAGAATCCGAAGCCTTAAATGATGTCATTGGCTTTTTTGCAAACACGATTGCCGTTCGTACAGACTGCAATCGCGAACAAACATTAAACGATTTTTGGGCGCAAATACGAAGCAATGCTTCGCTGGTACAGCAGTATCAAAGTGTGCCTTTCGATAAGGTGGTGGAAGTATGTAACCCCGTTAGAAGCCGATCTTATAGCCCTATCTTTCAAGTGTTGTTCAGCATGAATTCTGTAAACCATGCTTCAAAAGAGTCGCCTTTTGAACTGATGACAGAGGCGATGGCAGAGCAACACAGTGTGTTGGATCTTATCGTTAACCTCGTTGAAGACGAGCAGCAGTGCCACGGCCATTTTACCTACCAAAAAGCGTTGTTTACCCAATCGAGCATGGCACGTCTAGCGCAGAGTTGGGTGGCTATGTTGGAAATGATGGCGTTAATGGTCAGCCAGAAGCAGGAAACCATTCCACTTCATGATCTCCCTTTGGTGGAAGGAAACTTAATTGGACAGCACCCACAATCAAAGCGCCTCAATGCACCAGAATTGAACGTTTCTAAGGCGCCGAGCCATACGGTTTTGTGTGACTTTAAAGAGCAAGTCAGGTTGAGAGGGCAAGCCGTTGCTTTGAGTTATGAAATCGATAATCAATTATTTTCAATAAGTTACATTCGGTTGAATGAGCTTTCCGATACCTTGGCAAGTGTACTTAGTTCGGACGGTATGAAAGCGGGTGACATGGTGGTTGTTCATGTTCAGCGAGACCCGCTTACGGTGATCACCCAGTTGGCTCTGTTCAAAATTGGGGCGGTATATCTGCCAGTAGAAGAGTCTACCCCTGCGGAGCGGCAAGCCGTAATTATTGAAGAAAGCCGTGCTCAGTGGCAGATCCAATTTTCAGTCAATAACATAGCTGCGAAAGGCGTTAAGGCAAAATTCATCAGTTTGCCTCAACTTTCTGCCATGAAAGTGTTGGACTTTACGCCGAATACGTTAAGCGCAGAAACTTCTGCCTACGCAATCTATACCTCCGGCTCGACAGGGAAACCGAAAGGTGTATTGGTTGGGCATGGTGGTTTAGCCAATACCATCCGCTCACTGGTTTCGGAGTATCACCTTCATGACGACGCTCGGGTATTGCAAAATGTTCCTTTAGGGTTCGATGTCTCGATTTCTGAGGTTTGGCAGGCGTTATGCTCTGGTGCGTCGCTGCATATCATTGGCAAAGATGCGCTAGTACCGGGCAAGCCACTAAGCCAAACGCTGATAACACATAAAATCACGCACTTATCGATTGTACCAACAGCGTTAGATGTTATAGAGCCTCATAAAGACATGGCTTTGGAGTCTTTAATTGTTGGGGGAGAAGTGACGTCGAAAGCCCTAATTGAACGTTGGCTGCCGTTCTGCCGCTATTTTGTGGCTTATGGACCAACAGAATGCAGTATTTGCTGTTTCACTCAAGAATATGACCCAAACACGTCGATTTATAGCATCGGAAACATCGTGCCAAACATGCAAGCCCGTGTGTTGGACGATTATGATCAACCTGTTATTCCCGGAGCGATAGGTGAGCTTTGTATATCTGGAGTGGGTTTAGCAAAAGGCTACTTAAACCGACCAGAACTGACTAACCAACGGTTTTTCGAATGGGAAGACGGCTTTACCTACTACCGAAGCGGAGATTTAGTGCGTGTTTTGGGTGATGGAACCATCGAATTCCACGGCCGTGATGATCATCAAGTCAAAATTCGTGGGCAGCGCGTTGAACTTACCGAAATAGAATCCGCAATCAGTCGAGTCGAATCAGTACGAGCTTGTGCTGTGACCTACGAAGCGCACCATGGGGCTCAACAGTTGGTGGCTTACATTGTGTTATCTGGCAGACAGGATCTTAATGCTGCTTCGTTCGACGAGATAAAGTCCGTAACAGAAAATGAATTGCCGTCCTATATGCGACCTAACCATGTCATTGCACTGGAATATCTACCTTTTACGGCATCGGGCAAGCTCGATAAAAGCCAGCTCCCCAGTCCAGACATGGGAGTTAAAGCCACTGCTATTCAATTACCGACCAACGAAATAGAAACCAGTCTTTTGTCTCTATGGGCAGAGCTTTTATCTCTGCCCCCTGAACAGATCAGTACGGACGAAAGTTTCTTCAGCGTGGGTGGGCATTCCCTGCTTTTGATCAAGTTAATAAATGAAATTGAAGTGAGGTATGGAATGTCGATGTCGACATCCTTTGCCTATGAAAACAACACGATTGTTCAAATGGCTGTAGCCATTGAAGAGGCTAACTACAGTAGCCAAACAAAAGACGACTCAACGGAAGAGATGGAGTGGTAAACGTGAACATTACCCAGTTAATTAATCAACTCAAAGACAAACATATCCACCTGTATGTGGAAGAAGGCAAATTAAAAAGCCGAGCAGCAAGCGGGTTGATAACCACCGAAATTGGACACCAAATAAAAGAGAATAAGGCGGAAATTCTCAGTTGGTTCCAGCACCAAGATTTGTTAAAAAAACCGATCTTACCGAGAAAAATTGAACCAGAAACGTTCCCGTTGTCGTTTTCCCAAAAACGTTTGTGGACGATCGACAAAATTGAAGGCAGCAACGAACACTACAATATGCCGTGTGCATACCAAGTTTCTGGTCGTTTAGATGAGCAAAAGCTCGAAGCCACATTTGAAGCGCTTATCCATAGCCATCCGATGCTCAAAACCGTCTATTCAGAGCATGAAGAAACGCAATTCTTATCAAAGCCTTCTGCGTTTGGACTGAAGGTTGTTGATCTTTCTGATATGCCAGAGCACCAAGCCGAAAAGGCGGTGTATGAATACCGTTTGTCGGATGCCTGCACTCCGTTTGATCTGAGCCAAGACTGCATGGTTAGAGCGGCATACCTAAAGTTGCCAAATAGCGTCAGTGTATTGGTTATTAATATCCACCACATCGCAGCAGATGGTTGGTCTATGGAGATATTAATCAATGAGATTATCGAGAGATACGAGTCAGGAAATATCCAGGTTACCAACAAAACAAACAAACCTGATTACTTCGATTACGCATCGTGGCAAAAAGCGTTATACCAGTCTGGCGCCTATGGCAGCCAACTGTCTTTCTGGAAAGAGACATTAAAAGACGCGCCAGCAACACATTCGCTTCCCGTTAATCTTTTTCGTACAGAACAGGTTTTTCGCCAACAAGATCTTGATCGTACAGAGCAGAGCAATCCTCCAATTCATGCCAATAACAAAAAGGTTGCGAGTGTCGCTACTGCCCCTTTTAGTGCTGAGTTGAGTCACTCTTTAAGGATGACGGCTGCCCGATTAAATTGCAGCTTGTTCGAGTTGATGTACGGATTGTTTGCTATTGCTACAAGTACAAGCAGTGAATCAAATGATGTGTTGATGGGGACAGCTGTTGCAGGGCGTAATCGCCCTGAATTAATGGATCTGGTTGGATTTTGTGTCAACACCTTAGTTTTGCGATTACAAGTCTCGCCGACAGACTCAGTGGAGAAAACATTACTGAAAGCCATTCAAGTGGTGAGGAATGCGCAAGACCATCAAGACGTGCCATTCGATTACATCGTTGATGAGATTAACCCCGTTAGAAATGCTTCTCAAAATCCACTATTTCAAATCATGTTTTTGCTGGACTCAGTTGGTCCAAGTAATGTTTACATTGCTGATATTCCAATGAAATTAATGGATCCTTGTGAGCAAAAGAGGAAGTTTGATCTCACGGTCAGTGTGAAAGACAGTGGCGCTGATATGACCGTGAATTTCGAGTACGACAGCAACAAGTTTGATCCCCGCTTTATCGCCGAGTTTATGGAGCGTTACTCGTTACTTGCTCAATCATTCGTTCATCAGTTAAGCACCCCAGTAGAGTGTTTTGATTGGTTTAGAGGGACAGATCTTAAGCCGTCAGTATTAAGCCACTGGCAAGATCCAAATGAACACAAACCGGTTCTTGAGGTGTGGAAAGAGGTCGTTTCACGTTTTCCTAGCCGAGTTGCGCTGCAAGAAAACGGGAATACGCTGACCTACAGAGAACTCGACGAAAAAACCGATTTACTAGCCAGTCATTTAAAGCGACTTGGCGCCAAACCAGAATCCATTATTCCTGTTTTCCTTCCCCGTGGTATGGACGTATTTGTATCCGAGTTAGCGATTCTAAAAGCTGGAGCCGCGTTTTTACCGATCGATTCCAAATGCCCGACTTCGCGACTTGAATTCATATTATCGGATTGTGAGGCGTCGATAGTGATATCTAATGAGCCTATACACTTGGCATTTTCTGGTGATGCGGTTTTGCTCAATCCCAATTTTTGGGAGCAGTTGGTCTCTGATGAGTCGGTAATATTGCCAGTAGAGGATAGGTCGCTCGAATCCCTTGCCTATGTGATTTACACCTCTGGCTCCACTGGCATGCCAAAAGGCGTGTTAGTGAAAGACATTGGGTTATTGCAAGTTAGCCAATGGCAAATGTTGGACTTTGATATTTCCGAGCAGTCGGTGACAACTCAAATGGCTTCAGTTGCGTTTGATGCGTCGGTTGGGGAAGTATGGGCTTTCTTATTGTCTGGTGCGTGTGTTGCCATTATTGACGAAGACGCCAAGCGTTGCCCAAATGCTTTATTACAAAAGATGCGTGAGCTTAGTATTTCGCACAGTTTCATTCCTACTGCATTGATGGAAGCCATTGCTTCGGAGTCTGACTATTGTGATATGCCTGACCTTTGTTACATCATCACGGCAGGTGAAGCACTGCACTCTGTATCGTTCCCTTTCTCAGACAATGTACAGGTGGTGAACGCTTATGGACCAAGTGAAAACTCGGTTGTTGCAACGCGTTATTTAGTCCAAGGCACCGAAACGCAAAGCCCTCCGATTGGCACGCCAGTAAAAGGCGTCGAATTGTGCGTGGTTAAAGGGAATCAATTAGCGCCATTTGGCGTTCTCGGTGAGCTATTCCTAGGAGGAAATGGTGTATCGCGCGGGTATTTGAATCAGCCAGAACAGACAAAAAACAAGTTCATTGCCAATCCTTTTGAGCAATTAAGGTCAGATAGGCTGTATCGAACTGGTGACTTAGTACGCATGAACTTTGAAGGCGAATTGGAGTTTGTACGACGCGCTGACGACCAAGTTCAATTGCATGGGTATCGAATTGAATTTGGGGAGTTGACGCACAGAATAACCGCCTCTGGTTTAGTGGCAAGTGTCGCGATTGCAATAGTTGGAGAAGGGGGGCAGCAACGGTTGTTCGCTTTTGTAACAGCAAAAAATGATGAACAAAATCACACGGATTTATCCCGGGATCTGCTATCGCAACTGACTGCTTGGTTCCCTAGCTACATGGTGCCTACGGTTGAAGTCGTAGACACGTTACCTTTAACTCAGAACGGCAAAGTCGATAAATCGTTTTTGCAAGAGAGAGCGAAGTCTAGAAAGCTAAGAACAGACATTGGGTTACCCCGTACTCCACAAGAAAGCGTGGTTATAGAAGCCTTTTCAAAAGTGCTTCAAGTGGAAGACATCAGTATCTTTGATGACTTCTTTATGCTCGGCGGGCATTCCCTTTCAGTACTGAGTTTGGCGTCTTATCTTAAACGCCAAAATTGGGTTGTGACTGCGGAGCAAATTTATCAAAATGCCACTCCTTCAGCGCTGGCTTCGATTATCAAACCGCATAGCTCAATAGTGGTGGAAGACACTCAAGAAGTGGAAGAAACCTTTCCGTTGCTTGCCAACCATCATTGGTTACTCAATCGGTACAACGTTAACCACTGTAACTCGTCGGCCCTTATTGATTTTGAAGTATCGATTGAAGGCGAGTATTTGAATCAATCTATTGCTCAAATTCTAAAACATCATGATGGCATGAGAAGGGTATTGATTTCAGATGAATCGGGAGAGCGTCAGCAAAAAGTTCAGCCATTTTCCAATTTAGCCCCTTGGTGGTTTACGGAAGATCTTTCGGATGTCGACGAGGATGCATTACCACAAGCATTAGCAGAAACCTGCCAAGGCTACCAAGTGTCTCTGCATGTTGAAGAATGCCTTTTTAAAGCCGTACTGTTTGATCTTGGGCGAGAACGAGGACAACGACTGCTGCTCGTTATGCATAGATTATTGATAGACCCTTACTGTTACATGTTCTTTATGGACGACCTCTATCAAGGGTATGAGTCAGCCAGACAAGGAAAGCCCATTACATTGCCTGAAAAAACGCTGTCAGTGGCGGAATGGAGTCGGTGGCAATATGAGTATGCTCAGGGTAAAGCAAAAGACTATTTCCCATATTGGAAAAATTTGTCTTGGGAAAAGTGTCTGCCTCTGTCGGAAGACCCTAATTTATCGTTGCCAGAAGAGGTTCCCGAGGTTCTGGCACCGGAATTACTATTGAGCCAACTAAGCGTGGAAGAAACAACCAATCTCAATACGGCAAGCACGCTTTCTGGGTACGCTCACGATGTCATTCTAATTACAGCCATGGTGAAAACCTATGGTGCGTTCAGTGGCAGCGACGCTGTCTTTTTGGTCTTTATGAATAATGGGCGCTCTATTTCAGGTGCTCGCCATTTGGATTTGACCAGAACATTGGCTTGGTTGCCAAACTATTACAATTTGATGTTCGATCTAACGGAGGCTCAAACCCTTCAAGATGCAGTCAAAAATGTGGCTGAGACACTCGAAAAATTGAACGATGTTGGGCTGTCATTTAGCGCTTTAAAATACATGTGTGAGGATCAGGAAGTTCGTCAAACGATGGCTGAGATCCCTCGTTTTCATTTTGAATTTGGCTACATACCAAGCAACTCCATCAAAGGCGATGAGCCCGAATTCAGAAAGCTAATGAAGCTAGCACAAGAATCCCAAGGTTACCTTGATGATGTGATGTACAAAGACACGCCGCCACTCATCAAAACCTACCCTGTTGGTGATCGTCTACATATGCATTGGGGATACTCCCCAACCCAGTTTACGCGTGAATATGTTGAGAAAATGAACACCACATTCCATCGCTACATCAATGAAGTTGTCTCCACTTTGCTGTCGGGTCATACCGCAGAAGAGACCATCCAATCTGCCAAAATCGACTAACGGAAACTATGAAATGGAACATTCAAAATTAAGTATCGTAATACCGACATATAACGCTCAAGACCTGCTGCGCGAAACACTGGATTGTCTGGTTGATCAAACGGTAAGCACGGATTTATACGAAGTCATTATTGCCGACGATGGCTCATCGGATAACACAAAAGAAGTGGTACAAGATTTTTCTTCGCTTTTAGATATTCATTATTACTACCAAGAAGACGATGGATTTCGATTAGCTGCGGCAAGAAACCTTGGGCTCGAACATGCCAAATACCCTCTGGTTTTGTTTTTTGACTGCGGAATGATCGCCACTGAGGATTTGGTAGAAAAACACTTAATGGCGCATAAAGACCAACCCGATTCAGTATTGATTGGGCTGTCGTATGGCGTGGAAGAGTATTCAACCGAGAACGCCAAAGAACTTACTCAGCTTATCAATACACTTGATCGTACCGAGTTGTTTAGCGAGCTGTCTCAACGCAAGAACTTGTATGATTGCCGATATGAAACTTGCCAAGATATCGATTTCGATTTGTCGAAAACACGCGCCCCTTGGGTGATGTGCTGGGGAGGGCATGTGTCTTGTTCCACCCAGACGTTAAAGCAAATTGGAGGCTGCGATGAAGCCTTTAGAAGCTGGGGTGGCGAAGACGTCGATATGGCTATTCGGTTATTTGAACATGGTTGCCAGTTTACGGTGTTGAAGTCGTTACACGCGATACACAAACCCCATTACCGGTGTGGTGAAAGTAATAAAGCCTCTTCAATGGAGAACATCAAATACATCGTAAATAAGTATAAACAGCCAGACGTGAGTTTACTTTCGGAGCATGGATGGGAAGCCATATTCAAAATGACATTGAGAGAAGCGGAAGCGGTCTAACTGATGGAAGCTGTCTTGAACAAAAAATTAGGTAAAGCTTTCCATATCATTTGGTTTGGGCAACTGGTCAGCCAATTAGGCACTGCAACGACCAGTTTCGCCTTGTTGGTTTGGATGGCACAAAATGGTCAGTCGACCACAGCATTTGCTTTAGGGCTTGTATGGTTTTTCTTGCCGAGTGCCATTCTTTCCCCATGGATAGGCGGTATTGTCGACCGTTTTAACCTGAAAAAACTGGCGATAGTGTCCGATTTACTGGCGGGCGTCTTTACCGTTGTTATGCTGCTTTTAGCGTATTTCGATGTTCTAGAAATGTGGCACATCTACATCATGGCGGTGTTTAGCTCTGTGCCGAGCCTATTGCAAAGAACGACATTCACGGTTCTGATTCCTAAATTGGTGGGGAGCGAATTAATAGGAAAAGCCAATGCGCGCTTTACCATTATTGATGCTGGGTCGAGAGTTGTTTCGGCTTTACTCGCGACAAGTTTGTTGTCTGTCGTTGGTTTAGCTGGCGTCATGTTGATTGACTTGTTAACCCTGCTGGTGGCGGTATTGAGCTTGCTACTGGTGAAGCTGCCTAAAGAAGTGTGTGAACCCGTTAAAAAATCTGACGGTGATTCCGCGTCTTGGCGTTTTAGCGATAACGTGATGCCGGTAGTGAACGAGCTTAAATCATCCCCGTTCCTCCTTATGGTGCTGACGTATTTGTTGGCGGCAAATTTCATCACATCGCTGGTCACTGGGCTTATGGCACCGATGTTACTTGCAAGCTTCACGGTGGAAAGTATTGGTGTATTAATGTCTGTAGGCGCGGTAGGTGCGTTAGTCGGGGCAGTGATTTTGTCGGCGAAAACACCTAAACGGCTCGTTTTGTGGATGTTCTCAATCAATATTGTCAGCGGCATTTTGATCATACTGGCGGGCATTACCACTCATTTACCCCTTATGTACATTACGGTATTTGTCATGATGTTCATTTCACCGTTAATGAGCGTATGCGACCGCACGTTCTGGCAACAGAGAATCAATGAATCCATTCGCGGTCGATTCTTTGCACTGCAAGGTGCAATGTACATGACGGTTTTCCCGGTTGCGACATTAGTTGGTGGAGGCTTAGCCGACGGTGTCTTTGCGCCAATACTGTCGTATTTGAGCCAATCTGGTGATCTTCTACCAACATGGTTCGGTGATCAAAAAGGGCGAGAGCTAGGGCTAATGTATGCCGCTGTTGGTGGAATTGCCGTGGTGTTTTCCATTGCTATTTTAGTTTGGTGGAAGCTTTCTGCGTATAGGAATGATGGAAAGTTTATTTCAACTGAAGCCAGTTCGCTTTCATAAATGGGGATAGACAATGATCTGCAAAAGCATTTCTAGGCTACATCATTTCGAGCACATTAAAGCACTTTTGGGCTCGGAGATATTGCTCAATACTCCGAAGCCTAAAGGCTTATCTATTTCTATTGATGATGGACCTAATCCATACGCTCACGCCATTATCAAGTTGTTCAAACGCGAGAGCATTTCTGCCAGCTTTTTTGTTTTGGCAACGAAGGTACAACAAAACCCTGAAATCGCTAGATGTTTGTTAGAAGAAGAGCATGAATTGTGCGTGCACGGTTATGATCACACCATTATTACGGATATGACGCCAGATGCTTTTCAGCGGTCTTTGCATCGATTTGATGATGTCATGCGTGAGCATAACCTTCCATATAAGAAAATCTATCGTCCACCGAATGGCGAAATCGCACCCGAATATGTAGAAGTATTGAAAGCGGAAGGATTCCAAACAGTGCTCTGGTCGCTCGATTCCTTTGACTGGGAATTGAATTCAAAGCAAATACAAGCGCATTTTGAACAGCAACGTGACCTCCATCAATTGACTCTATTTCACGATGGCGTGATAGGCGGTTCGCCGTTTTCTACTCTCAAGTCACTAGTCGCTTTAATACGGTTATGTAAGAAGAAACAGATCCCAATTGTTCCAATGAATTTGGGTTAAATAGGAAAAAATATGAGCAATGTCGAGTTGGTAAAAGCGTATACAGAAGATTTACCCGACCTTAAACATTTATTCATGCCGCCCAACCTAGGTTACGTTCCATGGGAACGATATGTGCGAACATTTACACTGACAAAACCGGAAATTTTTGAGGATCCTTACATTGGCCTAGGGCTTAAAGTGGGGGATAAATGGGTCGGTTTTCTCGGCATGGTTCGCTCTTTTCGGGAAATTCAAGGTATCGAGACGGAAGTGAATAACATGTCTACGATGACCGTTCTACCCGAATACAGAACGCAGAGCTTGAGGCTATTTAGAGCATTGAAAACGTTTAAAACAGCTCTGTTTACTTGTCTTACGCCTAGCCCAGTCACAGAGAAAGTATCGATAAAGACGCTGGGTGCCAGTGTTCATTCCGATAAATATCAGGTGCTTTCAGAAAGCTCTCAGGATCCCTCCACGGTTACTGTTGTTAGCGACCTTGATCAAATACAACGACGAATAGATAGCCAGTGGACAGGTTTGTTTGACGAGCACTCTCAAGAAGCGTGCTTTTTTGTACTTGTTGAGTGCGAACAGAGTGACTGCCTGCTTTTGCTGACAGAGCGCACTTTGCAAGAAGATCGGTATCTGGAAGTATTGTTTTACTCAGATGTGGATTTCTTTAGTACGTGGGCGGATAAAATATCGTCCAAGCTTGTTTCTTCTTATGATGTGAAAGGCGTTATTTTAGATGTTGCAGATACGCCTAATGTGCTATTGGATCCAACGAAACAACTTGCGATGAAAGAACCTAATCTAGTGGTTAGGTTTGGTGAAGGTCCGTTGTCCGTCCCTTTCATATCACTTTATTCTGAAATAACCAAAATGGGTATGTAAGGCTCAAGGATTAAGGATTAATCCTTGAGGTTTAAGCTAAAAGTGCGGTACTGAATGTATCGCACATATGGTTTTTCAAGGGGCGAAAAGCTATTTGGTCTCTTTGATTTATTTAAGCCGCCTAATACCCACTCCCATTCAATATCTTCTTGGCTATCGCTTTGGAGCCTTTTGGGTGCCATCTGATTGAACAATTCTGCAAGACACAGCGTCAAAACAAGTGTTTCAAGTCCCTATTACGTGCATTTCCTGAATACGAAATGAGATGTTGGTCAAAATTCCACCTAATTAATATTTTAATCAGAATCAGATGAAACAAATTGGTTTCATTTGTTAATTGTTCTAAATGTGCCGCTAAAATTCAATAACGTGAAGCTAAATGACGCTTAAGTGAGGTAAGTTTTAATGTAATTGTCATGTTTAACTTTTATTCTTTGTCCATAGGGAACGCATGGGCATAAATGGATATAGAGCAGTATGAACATCAAGGATGTGGCGCAACTTGCGAATGTGTCGCCAGCAACCGTCTCTCGCTATTTAAATGCGCCAGAGCTGGTTGCGAACAGCGCATCAGAACGAATAGCAAAAGTGATAGAGGTGACGGGGTACTCTCCGCGCACGCCGTTCTCAGGTGTGGCGCTGAATACGAACCCTACTATCGGTTTGATGATTCCGAGCATCAATAACCCTGTCTTTGCTGAAATTGCTTCCGCTATTCAGTCCAAAGCACGTTTCTACGGCTATTCAGTACTGATCATCGATACTCAATACAATGGTGAATTTGAAAAGCAGGGCATAATTACTTTGCTCCGTCAGCGAGTTGCTGGCGTCCTGCTTACGGTGTCCTCTCATCAAAATAATGAAGCGCTCTCCTTGCTGAGAGAGTTCGAATTTCCTTATTGCCTGCTTCACAACCAAAGTCTCTCAGATGAGGCGTGTGTGTATGTAGACAACTATCAAGCAAGCCGTGATGTGGCCTTTGCTCTTTACGAGAAAGGGCATCGAGAATTTGGCGTCGTTACCATGAACTTTTCCGCCTCCGATCGCGGTCGTGCTCGATATGCGGGTTTTACAGACGCGCTAAAGGAGTTGGGGTGCGATCTTTCAACGTTGGCTCATGTCGAGCTGCCTTATGACACCCAAGATCAAGATGCTCAAGTCGAAACCTTATTTGCTGAGATGGCAACAACGGCATGGTTTTGCACTAACGATTTACTGGCATTGAGAACCTTAAAAGCATTGAAGAAGTTGGGTATTAATGTGCCTGAAGAAACCAGTGTTGTTGGGTTTGATGGAATGGCGTTTGGTGATTTGTTTCACCCAGAATTGGCGACCGTTTCTGTTCCGTACCAAAAAATGGGCGAAGTAGCGGTCGATCTACTTCTAAATGAACGTGTTGCCAATAGGCAAACAAGGAGCGTTTGCAGGCAGATTGAAGTGGGGCATCAGCTAAAGTTGCTTGGCACAGTAGCTAATGTAATGCCCAACTGAGTCCACAATGATTATGAAAATCAAAGAGTAAAGTTATTTAAGCATGAATATCCACAAGGAGTGAAAACCATGTTACGTAAGTCATACTCCAAGCTAGGCTTGGCCGTAATCTCCACTGCGGTAGTGACGTTGGCAACAGCGCTACAACCTGCTCTTGCCTCTGATGCGACTTGTTACAACTGCCCACCTGAATGGGCAAACTGGGGCGGGCAACTCAAGTTAATTAAAAAGGAATTGAATATTTCTATTCCTATGGACAACAAAAACTCAGGCCAAACGTTGTCTCAACTTATTACTGAGAAAAATAGCCCAGTGGCTGATGTCGCCTATTACGGTGTGTCTTTTGGTATTAAAGCGGCAGAGCAGGGTGTTGTTACAGGTTATAAACCGAAAAACTGGGAACAAATCCCAGAAGGCTTGAAAGATTCTGAAGGCAAATGGTTTGCTATCCATTCAGGGACGTTAGGCTTTTTCGTCAATGTGGATG
Organism: Vibrio penaeicida; assembly: GCF_002933855.1. Taxonomy (GTDB): domain Bacteria; phylum Pseudomonadota; class Gammaproteobacteria; order Enterobacterales; family Vibrionaceae; genus Vibrio; species Vibrio penaeicida_A. The sequence continues at coordinate 45,270 of NZ_BFAQ01000030.1, read as the reverse complement.
CACTAGAGGGGAAACCTGTCCCTAAATCTTGGGCCGATCTTCTAAGTTCGGATTACCGAGGTATGGTGGGGTATCTTGATCCAACCAGTGCTTTTGTCGGCTATGCGGGAGCGGTGGCGGTAAATCGTGCAATGGGCGGCGACCTTTCAAATTTTGATCCAGCGATTGAGTTCTTTTCTAAGTTGAAAAAGAACAAGCCAATTGTGCCTAAGCAAACGTCTTACGCGCGTGTGCTGTCTGGAGAGATCCCAATTCTGTTAGATTTCGACTTTAATGCTTACCGCGCTAAGTATAAAGATCATGGCAACATTGAATTTGTTATCCCTCAAGAAGGATCGCTTGTCGTTCCCTATGTAATGAGCCAAGTGAAAAATTCCCCCAACCCAGAAAATGGAAAGAAAATTCTAGATTTTGTTCTTTCTAGCAAAGGGCAAAAAGTGTGGGCGGAAGCGTTTTTACGACCTGTCATAACGTCTGCAATGGACGCCGAAACGAAGAAGAAATTCCTACCAGATAGTGACTATAAGCGAGCGTCTGCAGTGGATTTTGCAAAAATGGCGAGTGTGCAAACGAATTTTGCACAGCGTTATTTAAAAGAAGTGAAATAAGAAAAGTAGGGCGATCAATCGTCGCCCTAAACACTTTCCTGCAAATAAAATTCGCTAATAGATCAGTACTCAAATGAATAAATACCTAATATTAATCTTGCCTGCCTTGGTGGTGAGCATTGCATTCTTTCTCATCCCTGTCGTGCAGCTTATCTTGCTTTCAGAGGCAGGGAACTATTACGACATTCTTGCAAATGAACAATATTATCAAAGCTTGTGGTCGACAGTTGTTCTCTCCGTAACGGTGACACTGCTTACGTTGGTAATCGCAATCGTATGTGGTTTGTTTTTAACTCGTTATGACTTCTTTGGGAAGCGGTGGTTGATTGCAATGATCAGCTTTCCACTGGCGTTCCCAGGTGTTGTTATCGGCTTTTTTGTCATCATGTTGGCGGGAAGACAAGGTGCTTCGGCCGAGTTGGGGCTATTGCTGGTTGGAGAGCGCTGGACGTTTGCGTATTCCATTGCTGGATTGTTTATCGGTTATCTTTACTTTTCCATTCCAAGAGTCGTTTTAACGGTCATGGTGGCTGCTGAAAAGTTGGACTACAGCTTAATGGAGGCGGCTCGTTCTCTAGGAGCCAGCCCTTTGAGAACATTTAAAGATGTCACGTTACCTGCGTTAGTTCCGGGGTTGATCTCTTCCGGCTCTCTGTGTTTTGCAACATCAATGGGAGCATTTGGTACTGCTTTTGCTCTAGCGACCGATCTTAATGTAATTCCAATGACGATTTATACCGAGTTTACGTTAAGTGCCAATTTACCCATGGCCGCAGCGTTAAGCATTGTACTCGGTGGTGTCACTTGGGTTTGCCTGAGTATCGCCAAGCGATATGGCATGGCATCGATCAATATGGGAGCGTAAAAATGAAGCGTGATTACACCTTTTATATTCCTCTTTTATTCACCATTTTAGTTTGTGCGTTTTTGGTCATTCCGGTTGCTATGTCGGTTCTTGCTGGGCTAACAAATAATTACTTTGCGGGCGTAAAAAGCGGGCTTACGTTTCGTTGGGTCATTGAAGTGTGGGAACTGTATTCGCAAACGTTGTGGTTAACGTTATTTATTGCGTTAGCTGCGGTGGTCGTGAACTTAGTGGTAGGGGTGCCGCTTGCTTATTATTTGGCGGCGCAGCGAAGCCGGCTGACAGAAATGCTGCAAGAGCTGATTACGTTACCAATCGCCGTTCCTGGATTGGCAATATCCATCGGATTGATCACCACTTATGGACACTTTTCTACCTTTAGATCCAGTTGGGCTTTCATCTTAGTTGGTCATGTGGTGTTTACGCTTCCATTTATGGTGAATGCGATTCTTGCAGCCCTGAACAGTATTAACTTCAAAGTGTTAGAAGAAGGTGCAGCAAGTTTGGGGGCGGGGTTTTGGCGGCGATTTGTCGACATTATCGTCCCTAACTGCATTACCGGTATTGTGAGCGGTACATTAATGACACTAACGTTATCAATAGGGGAATTTAACCTTACTTGGATGCTGCACACACCATTAACGAAAACACTGCCTGTTGGGCTTGCTGATGCCTATGCCTCGATGCGACTTGAAATCGGATCAGCCTATACGCTTATATTTTTGCTTTTGTTGCTTCCACTGTTAGTGGCGACTCAGCTGATAAAACGAAATTCAAATAAAGGAGCAATGTAAGTGAGTCAAGAGCATCAAATACAGGGTATTACCCTCAATAATGTTAAAAAGACATTTCCTAATGGCTCAGTGGCGTTGAAGGAGACAAGCCTAGATATCGCCCCAGGGGAAATCCTTGTTTTGCTCGGGCCTTCTGGGTGTGGAAAAACCACCACGTTAAGAATGATCGCAGGCTTGGAGCAGTGTGACAGTGGCGGTTCCATTTCGTTTGGAGAACAAGACGTAACGCCATTACCAATTGAAAAGCGCAACGTTGGAATGGTATTTCAGTCGTATGCCCTTTTTCCCAATATGAACGTCTCTCAAAATATTGAATATGGCTTAAAAATCCGAGGTGTATCAGAGGAAGTACGAAAGAAAAAGCTGCAAGAGATGCTGGTTATGTTTGATCTAGAACCCTATTCTCAGCGAGACATATCGCAACTGTCTGGTGGGCAAAAGCAACGTGTGGCTTTAGCAAGAGCCATTATCGTAGAGCCTGCGGTGTTACTGCTTGATGAGCCACTTTCTGCATTAGATGCTCTTTTACGCAAACGTCTTCGAGATGATATTCAAGTACTGCTAAAAAAATTAGGTATCACCGCCGTTTATGTTACACACGATCAGGAAGAAGCTATGGTGATTGGCGATCGTATCGCTGTTCTTGATCATGGTGAGATTGCACAGATTGGATCGCCAGAAGCAATTTATCGTCAGCCCGATTCTCCATTTGTGGCCGATTTTATCGGAGAGGCCAACCGATTCGATGGTTGGAAAAACGGTGCAGCGCTTAAACTCTCTAATGCACAAACCCTTCCATTATCGCAACCGAATGATAATGAAGAGGGTGAAGTCATGACCGTCATGGTCCGACCGGAAGACATGTACATTTCAGATTCAGGAGACCGCTCTCTTAGCGGGCACATTACCCACCTCGCATTCTTGGGTGATAGGACGAGGCTGACCGTAGAGTGTGATTTAGAGAATCCGGTTGCGGTTGACTGTTTTGATCGCCAAAACTTTGAATTGGGGCAGGTCGTTAATTTGTCCGTAAACAGCCAACACATTATTTTATTAGGGAGCAAAGATGCTGATTGCTCAGTTGACTGATTTACATATTAAAAAGGAAGGTAAACTCGCGTATCAAAAAGTTGATACATTGCAGTGCCTTAAAGATGCGGTCCAACACATCAACCGTTTGAATGTCGACTTGGTTGTTATTACAGGCGACTTAGGCGATTTTGGATTAGATGAAGAATACGCCATTGTTCTGCACGAGCTAAGCCAGTTGAATGCGCCAGTCCGCGTTATTCCTGGCAATCACGATCACAAGGTTCGTTTACGTGAAGGGCTGAAAGAGTTGGTGGATTTTGAAGATTCTGTTGAGTGTAACTTCTCACTGGAAACAGAGCATTGTCTGCTGATTGGGCTGGATTCATCGATTCCCGAAAAGCCGCATGGGTGTATTGCTAGCACTAGCCTAAATTGGTTGCAATCGAAATTGAAGGAGACGTCCAAACCCGTACTTTTGTTTGTGCATCACCCACCGATGGAAGTTGGAATAAACCATATGGATGTACAAAACCTGCACAATGCTGAGGCGTTATGGGACGTTATTGCACCGTTTGATTCAGTGGTTGGGATTGTAACAGGGCATTTGCATCGTACTATTACTGCCATTTGGAAGGGCGTGCCAGTTTGGGTTGGGCCTTCGCACAGTCATAGCGTCGCATTAGACTTTGATAAAGAAGGGATCCCAGCGTTTCAAATGGAACCTAAGGCAATTCAATTATTCAAGGTAGATGACAAGGGAGTGTTGAGCCATGTTAGCTACATTGGAGACTATGAAGGACCATTCCCATTCTTTGATAAAGAAGGGCTGGTGGACTAACCATACATAAATATACACCGCAGTACAGTACTGCGGTGTTGAGTTCTAAGCTATAGAGCTCGAGCTGCCAATTGCTCTGCAATGTAATCCGCTTGCCTTATGGCGAGTGCCACGATGGTTAGCGTAGGATTTTCCGCCGCACCTGTGGTGAACTGGCTACCGTCCGATACAAAGAGGTTTTTGATATCGTGGGTTTGCCCCCAACGGTTAACCACACCATCTTTCGCTTTCTCACTCATTCGGTTTGTCCCTAAGTTATGAGTGGAAGGATAAGGCACAACGCGATGGGTTTTGATTGCCCCGACGGCTTCATACACTTGTTCGCCTTTTTCGTAAGCGTACTCCCGCATCGCCACATCATTGGGGTGATCGTCGTAATGAACGTTAGGTATGGGCAAACCGTTAGCGTCCAATTCATCGGAATTCAGTGAAACACGATTCGAGGAACGTGGCATGTCTTCACCGACTAACCACATGCCTGCCATGTGTTCATATTGCTCCATTGAGTTGGCAAAATCGGTACCCCATGCTCCGGGTTTAAGGAAAGCGGCCATGAAGGGCAAGCCAAGAGACAAGGTTTCCATCTCAAATCCACCCACAAACCCTCGGCTAGGATCGTGAATCGATTCGTCTTGAATGATTCCCGCCATGGTGGTGCCTCGGTACATGTTAACGGGCTTACTGAACTCCGCGTAAACCGATCCTGTCATGTGGCGCATGTAGTTTCGACCCACTTCACCGGAGCTGTTCGCTAAGCCATCTGGGAACATGCTAGATGCGGAGTTGAGCAATATTCTTGGGCTTTCAATGGAGTTACCTGCAATGCAGACGATTCTGGCTTTCTGGTGCTGTTGATTACCGTCTTTGTCTGCATAGAGCACACCATCGACGAGCCCTTTATCGTTATGGGTGACTTTCAGTACTGTGCTGCTTGAGCGCAGTTCAAAATTCCCTGTGGCTTCTGCCTTAGGGATTTCCGTATAAAGCGTCGACCATTTAGCCGACATTCGGCACCCTTGAAAACAAAACCCAAGTTGCATGCAGCCAGGGCGACCATCACGGGGCTGAGAGTTAATCGCCATTCTACCCGTATGGACTTGCTTATAGCCGAGTTTGCGGGCACCCGCTTCCATGACCTTGTAGTTGTTGTTCCCCGGCAAGCCGGGTATATCATGAGTACGCGTGACCCCCATTTTGTCTTCGGCTTTATCATAATAAGGTTCAAGTTCCGCAAGGGTGATAGGCCAATCGAGCAACGCCGCGTCTTTCACTTCGCCGTAGTGAGTGAGAGCCTTAAACTCGTGTTCTTGAATTCTTAAACTAGCGCCTGCCCAGTGGAGAGTTGAGCCGCCAACGGTTTTGCAAATCCATGCGGGTAAGTTAGGGAAATCGCGTGCAACCTCCCATGTACCAGAGGTGGTTCTTTTATCCAGCCACGCTTCTTTGCCAAACATGTGCCACTCATCATTTTTAAAGTCTTTGGCGTAATTTAAGTGCGTGCCAGCTTCCAAACACACTACCTTTACTCCTTTTTGACACAGCTCATTGGCGAGTGTACCCCCGCCAGCGCCAGACCCAATCACGACCACGACGCTGTTGTCGGCAAGTTCAAATTTAGCCATTGGACACCTCCTTGTTTTCCACTGGCAGCCAATCAATGTCATCAAAGCCGCGATGCAAATATCCTCCTTTTGAAAAGGAAGGACCCTCATAGCCAAACTTCGCCCAAATTTGGGGGTTGTTGTACAAAGAAACCACCATGTTGCCTCGCACTGTTTGAAAGAATGGTTCAGAGGAAAGCTTGTTTAGAACGGCGTCTTGAGCCGTTACGGACATCGTAGAAAATCCACTCTTATTGAGCGTCGACAATCCTTGTTTAAAGGAGGCAAGGCTGTCGCCAGACAATTGCCCGTCGAGGCTTTCCACACACGCGCCATAAAAGAAATCGGCAAGGTGCGGGTGAGGGTAGATACGTCGACATAATGCCAGTAGTAAGTTGGCTTCTTCGGTATTGAGTTTCGAGACCTTCATTTGCCATTTTTGCCCAGCAAGCGAATATCCAGAAAGGCTGAGTGTTAGCGCCGTTGCCGCACTAACGGAAGAGAGTTTTAGAAACTTTCTTCTACTTAGGTTTTGATCGTTCATCCTTACGACCTCCAGTGTAATCCGTTATTGAAATCGACCATGTTTTTGCAAGAATTCAATTTTGTAACCGTCGGGATCGGTTAAGAAAAAAAACGTCGCCATGGTTTTGTTGTTATGTTGCATCGACTTAACAGGAGTAGGGGTAAATCCCGCTTCAGTTAACGAGTGATGAGTTTGCTCTATATTGTCGATGCATACCGCTAAGTGGCCATAGGCATCGCCATGCTCGTAGGGATAATCTCGGTCGTGATTCAGGGTCAGCTCGACTTCAAATCCTGAATTCGGATCGCGCAAATAGGTTAAGGTAAACCCGTCAAATTCATATTGATCCGCGAGTTCTAACCCAAGGGCAGTCGAGTAAAATTGAATGGAGCGATCCAAGTTAAGTACTCGAATCATGGTGTGAATGGTTTTTGTCATTTGTGGCTCACTTTGCTGTTATTGATTTTTCAATCAATATAAACGTGAACCACTGATAGGTGGTGGTAGTATGCTACCACATGTTAAAAAAATGTAACTTTATTAACATATGACCACACCTATCTCGATATTAGGGGGAACAGTAATAGGCATCGGCTTAGAGCTTCATTCGATCAATGAGCCTGAGCGTGAAGTTGCTGCTTGGCGGTTTTGAGTACCTTTTCCGGCTGAGAAAGGTACATCACGCAGGAGCATCGGAGCAGTGAGGCAAAATTGGATATGTCGCCATGTAAGTCGGTGGCTTCATCATAAAGCAATGAAAGAAACTGACCCGTTGTCATATGTTGAACTGCGGCTATTTCATCAATAACCGTCCAAAACTTAGACTCAAGCCGAACGCTGGTGGAATGACCACCTAGGCGAACAGAGCGCGAGACAAATTGGTAATTCTCTGGCGATTGACCAGCAAATATATAACACATGGGTTCCTCCCTCTCATACCAGCATTCGAGAAATTGGATCAGCGACCAGAGCCAAATGAAAAAGCTCCAGAAGGTAGGTTAATATTTGTTCAATAATGGTGCAATTACAACCACTACATTAAAAACCGAAACCTAAGTCCGTTGTTTGTTAATCCACTGAAAAATAGAGTGTAAACACTACTTCAATCATATGTGGCGATGACGTTATGGGATGAAGAGTTACCTTAAGTCTCATAATTGATTCAAATTAGCTCGGTCATGACTGATTGGAATTTGGGTTAGTCCTAATATTCTCTTTGTTCTCGAAGACGGTTTGATAACATGTAGCCACTTAATATCAGGGGCTGTCACATGAAACAAAGTATCATCCATATTGCTCTCGTCGTTGATGATTACGATGACGCGCTCGACTTTTATGTCAATAAACTCAACTTCGAATTAGTAGAAGACACCTACCAACCAGAGCAGGATAAACGTTGGGTTGTGGTATCTCCTCCGGGTTCCGATGGTGTTGCATTATTGCTGGCGAAAGCATCAAAGCCTGAGCAAAAACCGTTTATTGGAAACCAAGCGGGCGGTAGGGTATTTTTATTTTTGCGCACCGATGATTTTTGGCGAGATTTCAAAAGTATGAAAGAAAAAGGCATTCATTTCGTGCGTGAACCCAGCGAACAAGATTATGGCACCGTCGCCGTATTTGAAGATTTGTACGGCAATCTTTGGGATTTGCTTCAACTGAATCCAGATCACCCGATGGCGCAGCGTTAAAAGACCGCTGAATTCAAGGTTACACCAAAAATTGGCACAGCCTGTCGATCAAACCACGGACTTCAGGAAGATAGCGATCATCTTGGTGAGTGACTAGCCATTGATCGTGTCCTAACTCATCAATGATGGCTCCGGCTCGAACGAGTGAAGGCTGAGCATCACCAATAAACGTAGGGAGCAAGGCTATGCCTTTCCCTGCTAGTGCCAAATCAAGGCTGTTTCTTGGTTCATTGACCTCGCAAATTACGTCATCGCTTGCGTGGCGCTCAAGCCACCGAGCAGAAGGAACATCTGCCTGTACTTTGATCCAAGTATTTTGAGCGGAATGCGTTGCGTAGGGTGCAAAATCTACTCGTTTTAGTTTCCTACAAGCTAACGTTTCCTCTGTTGGACGAGTATTGCGGATCCCAATAACCACCTCTCGGTGAGTGATATTCAACGTTTTTTCGGTAGATACAAATCGTAGGCGAATATCTGGCAATACTTCTGATAGCGAATTGAGGTTTTCTATAAGAAATAATGTTGTCCAAGTACCTGCGGATATTTTGACAAGAGGTCTAACTGCTCTCTCGGAAGCGGGAGTGGTAAGGCTAAGAATTTTTACTTCAATGTTAGTGAGTTCTTCAAGTAACTTTTTCCCATCGGCTAGAAGCTCGTAACCTCTATCGTGTCGAATAAACAGTTCTTTCCCAATTCCCCGCTCTAGGGCGTACATTCTTCTTCCTAACGTTGCCGCGCTACGCTGAGTGGATTTTACAGCAGCAGAAAGCCCGCCTTCACGAGCCACAGCAAGAAACAACTGTAAATCATTCCAGTCAACATTCTTTTTATTCATGAAAAGAACCTTTCATTTCACTCCATTGATAAAAAGATGATGAACCGTATTCTGGTATTGAGTCAAGGGAGGGGAAAGATGAAAACAACAATGTCTCGCGATCCAAACAGCTGCAAAGTGCCAAGCATCGAGAAAAGAAAGACGCCTACATTGAAGGAAGAAAATGATTTCTATGAATTTTATGGCTCAACCGATATTCACCGGTTTTATAGGGTGATCTGCGGCTTATCTCGGTTTGTAGAGTGGGTAGTTACGTATGTTGGACGATTAAGATCGTATTGGAATAGGAAGTTAGCTTGTTTAAAGTTAAAAAAAACCAAATAAAAGGCTGCAAAACGCAGCCTTTATAAGTGGTGATGTTTTCAGAGAATTTACTTTTTCCAACGCGTATAAATTGATCTTGCTAAGGCTTCGTTAGAGAAGAGCATGTTATCTCGATTCAACGCGATGCTTGAGTGGTTGTCGGTTAAAGATAGGTTAGGTGTTGAGAAGCAAACCTCTAGTCTCATTCCGTTTTCTTTGCGCAAACTCGGTCTATCCTTTTCTCCTTCAGGGAAAACAATGTCAATTATGCGGTACTCTTTTTGATTGTGATCTTTCCAATCTTTGACTTCCCATGTTGCCGTAAACCCTGTTTCGCCCTCTGGAGTAACGGTGACGGTGTTATCGTCGCCAAACGCTAGTGTGGTTAAAACAGGAATAGCATGTTGCGTGGAAGAAGTAATATCTCGAAGGTGATAGAAAGTATTTCCCTTAACAAACGAATCATCGATATTTTTGGATGTTCTCCAAAAATGCTGATTAGTCCAAATGGCCAGCTCATCGTTTTTATCGAAACTTAACAAGTAGGTTGTATTCGTATCGATAAATTCAAACTGATATTGGTCAAAATCGAGAGTTTGGTTTGCTATTGTGTACGGGACATTTTTACACCCAGAAGACCCGCCACAATAACTGGTTGAAAGTTGGTTACCAGAGCTAAAGAAAATGGTGTCGAAATGACTGCCTGCGCTGTTACGAAATTCACTGATATACATTGGTCTTTTTGTAAGGTAAGCATGTAAATTTGAAATTGGCTGTGCGGTGTTTCGTGCCCACTCTTCATAGATAAAGTGTGCAAACTCTTTACTTTTTATAAGCAGGTTATCCGACTTTAGCTGGCTTGAAGAGTTGTCGACAAGAATAACCCCTTTACTTTGAAGCTGAGTAACGAGTGTGAGCGCACCCTCCCTATTCAAGCTGTCGTGTTGGGCGTTATTGGTAAAGGAGATCGCGATTGTTTGTTTCGCCGCGCCATTACTATGCGTACCTTCTGTGAATGTCCAACTTGCATCAAAAGCTTTTTCCTTATAAGGCTTCACGGTAACGGTTTGAGCATCTTTAAAGTGAAGTTCGACCAATTGAAGCTGTGCGTGCTGGTCAACGTCGATAATATCGCGGATGTGGTACCAGCGTTTACCGATTAAATCCGATGCCTTTACATTTGCTTCGACACCGGAAACAAAATCTTGCTTACTCCAAATCAGTGGTAAATGGTTGATGGAGGAAAAGCTTAATGCCAATTCTGGTGTGACATAGAAGAAGTCCATAGACGTATTCGAGTCAGTGAACGTTAAAGACTTACCCGCTATCTTATATGGCTTGTCTGTCGCGCCAAATAGAGAGCCATTCATTTTGCCATCTGCAAAATTTGCTGTTTGAAGTAAGTAATCATTGTTGTTAAGTGTTGTGACCCAAAACTTCCCAGATTCGAGATATTTCGTTAAGCCTTGGTATTTGTCTTTTCTTTTGACCTTACCATCAGAATCGAAGTCCAGATCCACGCTATCCAGATCTTTACCTTCGTTAACAAGCTTTGCTATTTCAGCGGTCAGCTTGCCAGACATTGTAAGCAGGTCGTTGGCATCCGCATCTGAAAGGTTTTCACTAAATTGTTGAGTGATGGCGCGTGCAAACAAATGTGCTTTGGCGGAGTCGTTGTTCGACACCTTTTTAGCTACGTAATCTCCGGTCAGAGCGTCTAAAGGGAGGTTTAAGCTTGCGGCTAATGCCGACATATCCATTTTGTGGATATTAGCTAACGTCGTAAATGGTGTAATGGTCTCTTCACCTGCGCCAGCAATCATTTCATAGGAATGGCTTAGGTAGCCTGGATTGTCTGAGTCCTGCGTCTGACCGGCTATCACTTGTGCAATGATAGGATAAGCAAGATCGGCTTTATCAATGGCTATCTTTCCAGATGCATCAGTCGTTGTGCTAAGTTGCTCGCCAGTATCACATTGACCATTTTTATTTCTATCAATACACACTGCAGCATTACTGAGGTAGCCGTCGATGACGGTTATCGTTTTGCTTGTTGGTGTAGGTTTTTGTACGGGCTCGTTGGTTGAAGAACCGCCACCACCGCATGCACTGAGCAGAGTGGTCACTGCCAGCGCAAATACTGTTTTATTTAACATAAGCCGAGTTTCCCAATTCGAGGATTTATCAATAATTAGAGATTGTTAGAGTAGATATAATCGGAGAATAATATGTTGGATATTAATATGATCGTAATTAGAGTCTGAAGGCTTTTTGAGAAGATTTATACAGTCAGTGGGGTTATTGAGAAGCTCTGGGTATTGGTATAAAGGGCAGAGCAGACGTTGCGTTTTATTGAAATTGAGTGAAAACTCTAACTCTGCACTCAATTAACGTTCACCGAACTTTTCATATTGAGTTAGCTTGAGTATAACAATCTGAATTAGTGCGGTTTTAGCCGCCATACTCGATAAGGAGAGAATTTTGCTTGCTGTTCTACGTTTATTGTTAGTTGGGGTGTTTTTGGTCGTTATTACCGTATGTGCCTGCATATACTGCGCTTTTAACCCCAGAAACCCTAAACATGTTTACACATTTTGCCGTTGGTTTAATCAGCTTCATAAGCTCTTTGGCATAAAACTGGTTCAGCGTGGATTAGAGAATGCCCCAACACCAAATAATAGTGTCTACATATCTAATCATCAGAACGTATTTGATTTTGTCACCTCTCCCGGAATGTTGCGTCCAAGAACGGTGACTTTGGGAAAACGGGATTTGTTGTGGCTTCCTTTCTTTGGTCAACTTTACTGGATTACAGGCAACATCTTGATTAATCGTGAAGACAAGTCCAAAGCCCGTAATACGATCAAGCAAGTAGCGGAAGCGATTCATCAACGTGATTTGTCTGTATGGATTTATCCTGAAGGAACCCGAAGCAAAGGGCGTGGTTTGTTGCCTTTTAAAACCGGGGCGTTTCGTACTGCAATCGAAGCGGGTGTTCCTATTACGCCAATGTGTGTCAGTAATGCCCATAACAAGTTTTCACTCAACCGCATCAACAATGGCATTGTGATTACTGAAATGCTGGAACCCATTGATGTGTCGGATTATCAGCTAGCGGATGCTAGAAAGCTGGCGGATAAGTGCCATAAGCTAATGAGTGAAAAAATTGCAGAACTCAACAAAGAAGTTGAGCGCCTAGAGGCGTCGAGCGATAACCCGCTTAGTTCAAAACCACAGATTTAATCCTTACTCAGGTGAATATAATGAAAAAAAGTACGTTGGGCCTTCTTATTGTCACTCATGGTGTTGTTGGAGCTTTGGGTTTTGGTGGTGGTATCTATGCGCTTCCTATTCTTACCGCGCCACCAGCCCCAAGTGCAGCCATGATTGAAGAAAAATCCGTTAAAACACTGTTTACAGCCCAATTTAAAAAAGAACTCAAAGACAGTGATGCACTCCATTGGGGGGAGGGTACGGTTTCTATCGGTGGGGAATTTATTACTCTGAAAGGGGAGCTTGCTCCAGGGCCGGACTACAAGCTCTATCTTTCGCCAGAATTTGTAGAAACGGAATCGGATTTCAATCGGATAAAATCACAAATGGTTCAAGTGGGAGACGTGAAGACTTTTGAGAATTTCGTTGTAGAAGTACCAGCAGGTATCAACCCAGAAAACTTTAATAGCGTGATCATTTGGTGTGAGTCGTTTGGGGAATTTATTACAGCAGCAAAATACCAATAATGTTGCGCGTGGGTGTTTTAAATAGATGATAAAAAATTACCCCGAGTATTCTGTAAAACCAAGTATTAAAGTTAGAATCGGAAATTATGTTAATTATCAATTACATGTTTGGGTGAGTGCTTGATTGCAGTTCTTTTATAAAACTTTGAAGATCGCGTATAAGTAGCACAGGATGGTTGTCGGTTGTTCAACAAGGATAATACGATGACTATCAATAAGTTAACTATGATGGCTTGCGTTGGGCTTTTGTCTGCACCTGCTATGGCAAGCACTCAACTGGATTACGAAATTGCGAATTGGAAGGGGTTCCAAGACGCGGCGGTGGTACTGGCGTTTGACGATTACTCGCCGGGTCAGAAAGACATTGCGATTCCTCAGCTTATGGAACGTGATATGGCTGCGACGATATTTGTCACCACGGCAACGGCGGAATGGCTAGGATGGGAGCCTATCGTTCAGGGCCATAATGCTGGCATTGAAATGGCTAACCATACGGTACTTCACCACGATTTTAACGATGATTACACCGACTGGCAGGGCATAACGCACCCACCAGTTACTCCAGATCGTTATGATGATGAAGTGAGATTCGCTTCAGACAGAATTGAAGCGAACACGGGTAAGCGCCCAACAACATTTGCGTATCCATTTGGTAGCTACAATAGCGATATAGCTAAGTATCTTCACGACACTGGCTTCATTGCGGCGCGGGCATGGGATCCGGCTAAATATGTGGTGATGCCTTACGACTTTGCCACATGGGAAGGCGCGTATTACTACCTTCGTTCAACCAATGCTTATATTCTTCAAGACTTGGAAAAATTTGAATTTGTCTTAGATTTTGCGTTGGAGTCGGGTGGCTTATACATCCTAACTTGGCACAGTATTGTAGGGCCAGATGGCGGCGCCGACTGGAGTGATTTGGTTCCGCAAGATGTGTTTGAAAATCAGCTGGATATTGTGAAATCCAAAGATGATGCTTGGGTAACCACGTTCGAAAAAGCAGTGAAATATCACAAGCAGAAAGCGGTTGCGACTGTCAATTTAGTCAGCGTAGATGAAAAAGCCATGACGCTAAACTTAACCGATACCCTAGCCGATGAAGTCTACGACGAAGCGCTGACACTGAAAGTGAAAGTGCCAGCACAATTTGGTGTTAAGAAGGTAGAGCAAGCAGGGCAAGCTCTTGCGTTCAAATGGGATGATCAATCCATTATCTTCGATGCAACGCCAGACCGTGGTGAGATAGTTATTCATAATTGGTAAAAACAGACGTTAATCTAAGGGAAGCCATCGGCTTCCTTTTTTTGTTGATGAATACTGCGTTAGAAGGCTTAATCTGTTTAGCCATACTTGTATGAATATATTAATCATGTGGTTATGATTTTTATCATTTCAGTTGATTGAGTTAATAATGAAAACCAAAATTTTAGCCTTGTTTTTAATTGGAGCGACTTTTCATTCTAATAGCGCAACTTGGAATGATGTGAGCCGCCTTAATGAAGAAAAGATTCGCTCCGTGTATGTCCCTACGACACACAGCGACATTCAAGATGCGTTAAAAATGGGGGCTAAGCATAATCTACCCATTGTTATATCAGGCACGAAACATAGCCAAGGTGGGCATATTACTCATGCTGGCGCATTGGTCTTGGACATGAGTGGTTTCAACAAAGTAGTTTCTGTTTCTTTGGAAAATAAGCAAGTAAAAGTCCAAAGTGGCGCCACTTGGGATCAGGTACAAAAGGCCGTGAACCCCTTTGGGCTTTCAGTAAAAGTAATGCAATCCTCCAACATTTTCTCAGTTGGAGGATCGATATCTGCCAATATTCATGGCAGAGACCCAAACCACAGTTCGCTTATTGAAACATTAGTAAGTATGAATGTTGCGTTGCCAAGTGGTGATATTGTTACGGCATCTCGCACGCAAAACCAAGATATCTTTTATTCCGTCGTAGGTGGATATGGAAACATCGGCGTGATAATCGATGCGACTTTTGAGTTGACTGATAATGTTCAACTAGAAAAGTCGGTAAAAGCCGTCGACTACACACATTATTGGGCTCAACTCGATGCCGAATTGAAGAGTAAAAAGATAGAGTTGCATTACGGTCGTTGTTCGATTGTAAGAGACGACACCTTCTTACGCGACTGCTACAGCATCAATTATACCCAAAAGGGTAACGAGAGAGTCAGTACACAGCTGGTAGAAGAGTCGAATATCGCTAGGAATCGATTTATCTTTAATAGATCAAGGCATAGTGATTTCGGTAAGTCTGTTCGCTGGTATCTACAACATCAATTGGTTGATATCGAAGGTGAGCCCGAATTGATTTCGCGCAACAATGCCATGCGACCACCCATTCGTTTTCTCGATTATTATTCGGAAAAAGACACCGATATTCTGCAAGAGTACTTTGTACCCGTGGGTCGATTTCCAGTTTTTATGGATGAAATTCGGAGTGTGCTGGAGAGGCATGACGTCAATTTACTTAGTATGACGTTACGTTACCTACCAGAAAATCAAGAAGCAACGTTAAGTTATGCGACGGATGAGATGATAGCGGTTGTTTTGTTTATCAATATGGAGATAAATTCGTCATCGATTGAAAACGCTGGTATATGGACAAGAGAACTGGTGAATAAAGCGTTAGAACAGGGGGGGACTTATTACCTTACTTATCAACGTTTTCCAAGTCAGGAGCAATTTGAGTTAGCTTACCCAGCTTGGCGTGAATTCAGAGTATTGAAAAACCAATTCGATCCGAATCACAGATTGATGAACAATTTTTACAAGCAATATTTCATGCAATCAAATGCTAACCTACATACAAATAGGTAATCTTGTGCTAGTGAAATCTCTTCATAGAGCGATTATTTTGTTTTCATTTAGGTTTTTGCATTTTCCAACGCAATAATATGAATGATGGTATCCGATACGCCCTTCAAGTTATCTGCTTGTTTGAAGACCAATTTCTTTTTTGGTGAAGAATGAAAACCAGA
Source organism: Vibrio penaeicida (assembly GCF_002933855.1). GTDB lineage: Bacteria > Pseudomonadota > Gammaproteobacteria > Enterobacterales > Vibrionaceae > Vibrio > Vibrio penaeicida_A. The sequence continues at coordinate 29,437 of NZ_BFAQ01000030.1, read as the reverse complement.
TAACCAAATGGCTTTCATTCCCGCATTTACAGCGCCTTGCATATCATTTATTGGGTGATCGCCGACATAAATGCACTCGCTCGTAGCGTAGCCGGCACTTCTTGCAGACTCTATAAAAATGCGACTATCCGGTTTCTTATAGCCTGCCTTTTCAGAGCTAATTATTTGGGAAAAATGCCGTGAAAATGATGTTGCGTGTGCTGTGCGTTGACGGCTCCATTCCTCTCCATTTGAAATTATGCCTAAGTGGAGCCCCTTTTCCTTAAGTGTGGTAATCAGTTCATGTGCATGGTTCATTTCGACGGCACATTCAGGAATGTTGTCTTTCCAAAACTGCTCGATTTCAATGGGAAGAGGAGGAGAGTACCAGTTCAGTTGCTTGGGGAGTTCATAGGCAATGGCGGTGTAGATCCGTCTGTATGGAGAGTCCGGTTTCAGGTAGCCGCCATTATCCAGTGTTTTAATCAATGCAGATATTTTATCTGTATCACTCTCAGCTAATTGCTTGGAAAAATGGTCATAGAACTTCAGAGCAAAGCGATCGATACTCGCATTTCGATCAACGAGGGTGTTGTCTAAATCGAAGTAAACCGCTTTTATCATTGTATATCTACGCCTCTTTGAGCCTTAGCGCTTCTTTAGCAAAGCGATGCTATCTAACCATTTGATATCAAGAATCTAAATACGATTGTTTGGTATAGGCTGAGAATACATTTCTGAATGACTAAAAAACACGCCCTAAAGTCAGTGCCTAATTAGCGCTAAAGACGATATCCCCGTAATAGGTTTCCGCTTTTGATTGGCTGTTGTCGGTGTCGGTCATAATGGCGACAACATCAATGTATTGATAGGCTTTTTGATTCGCTTTGTCGCTGCCTTTGTCGCCAACGTAAGTAATGAGATCTTGGTATACGTTGCGTTTCTCACTATACCAGTGATGAGTCTGTGATTTGACTCCCTGTACGGAGAGCATTTTTACTTTTGAACCGACGTACGCATTGTCCCAAACCTCTCCCTTGTCTTGCGAACTGGACCATACGTAATTAAGGGATTGGGTCCGCCAAGCCATTAACCCCCCATCAATTACTACATAGAGCCGAGCGGCGTAGTCATCGCCATTTTTTGAGCGTTCGTCCAATTGAGGAAGCTTCTCTTCTACTCGCCAACTCCAATTTAGGTAAGGGGTTTCAAGGAGGTTAATTTGCTTCGCTAGAATTAACCCGGATGCAGCACCCTGACTAACCGCTCTTAACACTTTTTGATCGTCCAGCTTCACGGTTTCGTAACGCGTTTGACCTGAAAAGGACTCCTGTTCCCACTCTTGCGTATTTCCGTTTGCTAGCAATACGTGACTCGTTTGGGCGTACGAAAATGAACTTCCTAGACCCAAACAAATAACCAGCACCACGAAGGCTGCACGTACCCGACGTGCTTTGCATTGAGGTTTCAACAACACATTATTATCCCTATTCCAAATGACCCTATTTCAACGTTCTTTACTTCACACGACTTACCGAATACCCATCACCTTTCGATGTGGTGAGATCGACTATGATTGGCTTTCCGCCATAACCATGTACGTTGCATTTGGCTCTTACGGCCACCTTGGTAATAGATTGAGGTATTTGAATTCCACACTTACTTCGCGTAAAGGGTTGCTCATTGTCGTGAGGGTGGGCGAGGGGGCGAATACCCAGAACATTGCCTTGCAAATCGATGACTTGCCATTCGTCGGCATAGTGCTCCCAACTTTGGTCGTTGTGTCTTACGGTTGTGTGGAAACACCAACTCTTGTTTGCATTTTGTACCGCTTTCACCTGCTTAACTTGCGCATAATCTAATGAGGTTGAGTAATTGTTTAAATCGAACCCCAGTGAAAAAGGCGAGAATAGCGTACTTAAAGAAAGTAGGAGTGAGGTACGTCCTAAGCCCAGTAAATGCTTCATTATGAGTCCTATGTTTTTGTGCCGAAAATGGTATCGATCCATAAAGACCGCCAATGAGCCACTTTTGCTTCAGCGGATAAGAGGTGAGGGCACACAGGTGTGATCTTTATCCGAGTATCTCTGCAAAATCGGATGCTTGACATGATCTGATGAATTTCGTCGATATGTTCGGTCTAATGGTATCGAATGACATATTACTTTGTCCGTCGATGGCCGATACCATTTCAGCTTTAATGAATTGAATATCAATATTATCAATTTCAAAGCTGAGTAAATCACACCTGTAATCTTCTGGTTCAATACTACCTATTTCATAAATTATGGCCATTTGATGCTTGCCAGGTCTTAACCAACTGTGTTCCTTAAAGATGCCTTCAACGTAGCTATCAACAATCTTTAATGGTGGGATGTACATCCTTCCGCTCATATATTCGCATTCTGGGTAGTTGTCCTCGCACCACTTTTTATTATCCTCGGCAAGCGCTTTTCTGGAATTTTTAAGGAGCAATGACCAATCGTCACTGAGTTGGCGGCTAGTGAAGCGTAAGGTTTTAGCCCAAATAGAATCAGGCTCAATAGTTTGCGGTGAGTACTCTAGCCAGTGATTAAACATCATTTCACCTTGCTTAGGGAATTTTATATCAGATGCTTTGTAACTATTTGAACTGTCGTTATCTATGACAATGGTGAGGTCATGAATAATTCCTTTTTCCTGCCCAGAATTCCCGAAAACGGGTCTTAATGATAAGGACAATCCTTCATTGGGGTTTGGAGATATTTGAATACTGGTGATTTTTTGAATGCGTAGATCATAGCTTTCAAAATACTTATATATAGGTTGGAATTGAGATAACAAAACCGCGATTGCGGCTACACAAAGAGACAATAGGTCGTGATTGTTTTTGTCGATTTTTATCACTGTACTCGAACTCCATTTCGCAGGTGAGAGTCATTGATAGCATATGACTTAAACTATAAATGATATGCTAATCAATAAATCCCGATTTTTTGTAATTGCTTTCGAGATATAAGTGCTGTGAAGAGGTGAGTTCTTAAGTATTAGGGTTTAAGCGCTTCTTTCATGAGTTAAACAGGAGCCAGCGGCTCTTTACGAGAAAGTGCTTTTATTAACCAAACTAAATCTATTAACCAAATTAAATCTATTAACCAAACTAAATCTATTAACCAAACAAAGTCGACCAAATGCTGGGCTTCTTTTTGTCGTGGTATTCTTTTCTTAGGTCGTCTATTTCTCTTAGTATCGTCTTGGCACCTTTGAGATCATCGTCATCCAATTTTGATTCTAGCCTGTCAACCGCATCTGTGAGCTTGCTAAATCCGCTTTGGAAAAGCTCTTCGCGCTCTGGGGGAAAGCTCGCATTTGCAGATTGTAATACGAGTTTTTCAAATTCTTCGATAGGTGCTCTCATCTCTTCGACAGAGCTCGCCTCGGCTGCCTGGTTAAAGGCTAGCTTCATTTGTTTCATGTTGGCTGAAAGGTCAGATTTTGCAACTGCGCTAAATGCGAAGAGAGAAGTGAGTAATATGATTGCTGATTTCATTGCTTATCCTTTATTGTTGAAAAGGATTGTAGCTTATGCGTTATTCATTGGATATGAAAAAGCCGGCAGATACCGGCTTTATGCTCTCGCATATGGTGCGAATTATTTGTGGCTTGAGAACTATTTGTGGCTTGAGAACTATTTGTAGCTTGAATAGTACAAACGTTCTAAAAATGCGTCTATGTGCTCTCGCTGCGTGGCAGGGTTCATAAAGACGGCTTTTTCACCAGGGATGTAAGAGTAAATCCCACGTCCTACATAATTAGAACGCGAAATAAATTCTACCCAGTTGGTGTATAAGCCCGTTTTGCCGCGGTTATTAAATATATGACGGTGGAATTCACTATTATGCTCCATGCGCGTCTTTATCGCTTCATTATTGGTGCTGTGTCGTTCTAACTCAAACTCTTCATTCGCGTCTTTGACAACATTGCGATCATACAAGCGGAACGTCACACTAGGGCCTTGATTTTCTGGTACCACGACCTTACACGCTGAGTCCTTCATTAACTGATGGCGCATGTAGTTCGCATTTTGTAGGCTGTGAGCGATAAGCGTTTGATACCCTTCTAAGCCCATGTATTTGAGCGCAGAATAAGCGCCAAACAAACCCGTTGCACCACGGGAACATTCAATAGTGGATTGCAGGTGTGTGTCTTCTTGAAGATCGTTTTCAAAATAGGAGAAGTTCTTCGGATCGTTCTTTAGCGCGTCCATGTCTTTCTTGTTCTTTATCATCACAAGGCTAGACGTGTAAGGGACATAACCCCATTTCTGGAAATCAACGGTAAATGAATCTGCGTATTTCAGTTCACGCATACGAGCAGCAACACTTTCAATGCCATTCAAAGTTGCTTCATTAATACCAATCGGGTTCCCAGCAAAGTCATAGTCTATGAAGAACATCATCGACCAGCCCACAGCGGCGTCCACATGGATATGAGGTTTTACCGCGATGTCGTATTCTTTACACAGGCGTTCACGCAAGTCGTAAACAGGCTTAACCTGGTCAATCGCAAAGGTATCGGTTGTACCCATCGTTAGCATGATGGTTGGTACGACGGTGTTTACGTCGAAACATGCGCGCATGCTGCGTTCTAGATCAACCAAATCAATTTCGTGGCTTTCCGTTACCTTTATTCGAATGGTTTTGTTGGTAATGTCGATGCCAAGCAGTGAAAGATTGGTCATATTGGAATAGTGACCACCTTGAGAGTTCAAAATGCGGTAATCACGAGTTGAATCTAGCCCTTTATAAATAGCCTTGGGCAGCGATTTTCGAATCCCAAGTAAATAACCATATAGGTTGCAGAATGTGCCACCTTGGGTGAATAAGCCCGTTGATTCGTTTTGATCGTAACCAACCACATTGGCAATTTGGCGAACAACATTTTTCTCTAGCTGTTCTGCCATTCCGGCGTATTCGCTGTAAACCAAATTCGGGTTCGCGAGTGTTCCCATCATTGCGCCATAAATGGCTGGATCGGATGGCATGGTAATTACATTTTCAACCGAAGAGGGGTTTTCCCAGTCTTTCGATAATGCGGCAGCAAATGCCAGCACGTCATCTGGTGTTCCTGTTGGCCTCATGCGATTTGCAGGCACATGATTTTGGTTCAACAAAGCGTCATGAAGTTCAGCGCTGTTGGCGTAGGCGGCCAATCGCTCGTTTGGTTGAAGGTGCTTGGATCGGAACTGGTTTAGTGCAGCAAAACCTGGATCTTTATAGACCGGCCACAAGTTTTCGTCGCGAGAGAAGAAATCACGAAATACTTCGTTATATAGCTTCGTAAACTCTGGAGAGGCGTGGTTTGCTTGCGCGTCATTCAACAAAGAAATGTCCATAGCGTTTATATCCTTATGGAAATATTTTGTTACAAGAAGAAAGGGCATCATTTCTGATGCCCTTTTGTTTATTGAACTTTAAATTGTCCGACTAGATGTTCTAGATGGGCGTTGGATTTTGAGAGTGACTGTGTCACCGATACCGTGTTTTGACCGCTCGAAACAAGCGACTCGACGATATCTCTAATGGCAAGCATGTTGCGTGAAATTTCATCGGATACGGCGCTTTGTTCTTCTGTCGCCGTCGCAATCTGACTACTGATGTCGTCAATCTGATTTACTGAGTTAGAGACAATATCCAAGCTGCCAGATACTTCAGATGTTTTCTCTGCTGTGATCTTACAGCGTTCTTTTGTTGTCTCCATCGCGTTCACGACTTTGTCGGTGCCATCCAGCAGGCGTGTTAGCATGTCAGAAATTTCTGTTGTGCTGTTTTGTGTTCGAGCTGCGAGAGCACGAACTTCATCCGCTACAACAGCAAAGCCTCTACCTTGTTCGCCTGCACGCGCGGCTTCAATCGCAGCATTAAGCGCAAGAAGGTTTGTTTGCTCAGAAATGTCACCAATGACGGAAAGAACCGCACTGATTTGGTTGGCATCAGTATTCATTACTTGAATGCGCTCAGCCATTTCTTCCACTTCGTCCACCAAAGAGCGAACCGTTTGAACAGCATTGTTAACCACGGCTTTTGAATTGTGTGCTTCAGAAGCGGTGGAAACGGTAACTTGAGAAGACTGCTGCACACTTTCAGCTACGGAACGCGCACTTTCACTCATTTCAGTAATAGAAGTAACCACTTGTTCGGTTTCAGCCGAATGCGAAAGCAGCATTTGCTCGTTCTGATTAGCCGATGTGGTGAGTGTTCGGATACCTTCAGAAATTTGAGCACTAGATTGAGTAATCTCGCCAATCATGTTTTGAAGGTTAGAGACAAACTTATTGAAGCCTTGTGATATTTGGCCTAAGTCGTCATTTTGGTCGACCTTAAGGCGTGCTGTTAGGTCGCCATTACCATTTGAAAGATCCAATACAGCGGCTTTCAAGTGATCTAATGGTCGGAACAACTGGTTAATTACGAAGAAGATAATGATCGTTGAGATGGCTAGAAGCAGCAGCCCAACAAAGATCGATGCTTTCACCGCGTCGTTGACATCAGATAATGCGGTACTCTGGTCTACGAAGACCATAAGAGTCCAGAAGTTGTCGTTATCGATTTTTATGCGTTGGAAGTAGCCATCAAAGTCGATACCCAAGTAAGGGAATTGAACCAAACCATTTTGACCAGAGCGGAAGCCATTTTCGATCACTTGGAAAGTAGGGCTAACTTGAGAGGGTGTTCTGCCAATATCGGTAGGGTCATCACTCGCAAAAAATTTGTGGTTACGATCAGACAAGGTTGCAGCACCACCAGCAAATCGCATAGAACCCACTTGGTTAACAATGCCATCCAGATTTACGTCACCGATCAGCACAGCAATTAATTCACCGTTTTGATAAACCGGTGCTGAAATGCTCATGACTTGTTTTTTGGTGATGATGTCTTGATAAATATCACTGGTGATGGTTTTTCTGCTCTGCACCGTATCGGTAAACCAAGGGCGGGTTAGGTAGCGGTCGGTGACCTCTTTAATACCACCGTCATCAGACATGTAGTTACGGCCGTCTGTGTAGGCAATCATTATCGCTGAGATCAAAGATGTTTCAGAGAGAAGAAGAACTCGGTCTATGTTTTCTTGATCGCTTAAATCCTTACTGAAATGTAAAGCCCCTTGATGGATGGTTCGAATTTTCGATTCCATCTCGGTTTCAATTTCTTTTACATGACTGTTCAGTTTTTGCTGGGTGGCATTTTGAAGCCCAGCAATCATTTCGCTTTTGAGGTTAATGATGCTAATGGTTGCCAAAATTGACAGAGATACCGCTACCAGCAAGACAACACTCATATTTATTCGTGCTTTAAAACCTAATCGCATAGCTACCCTCACACGTTGGTACGTAAATTTATTGTTAGTCGAAAATAGAGCTATTCACGGAAATAAATTCCGACAAACGTAAGTTCACTCAGTGTTATGTATTATTAGTTTTATGAATACCGAGTTAATATCCGGCGGATTATGCCATACTAATAAAACTATCTATGAGCTTTTTCTAGGTTGCATAATACATAACTGTGATATTGATCACGTCAAAAATGAGCTTATTTCACAAGCATCAAAAGTGAGAAAAAATATTGGTGGATTGTGTGAGTTTAAAGAAATGTCTGAAACAATTTTTTACATTGGTTTGGAATGGAATTGGGAGGAAAATCCTCCCAGATTGGTTATTTAATCGTTACGTTTTGACCGTTTTTATAAAACAGATGAATATCTTGAGCTTGGCACCCAAGAGTTAGCGACTGGTACTTGCTAACATCTTGATCACCCGGTGAATGCACTGTAAATCCATCGACGCCCAATGATTGCCCAAACATATAAGTACTGTTTCCAAGTCTTTCTACTACCTCGCTATCGAATTGGAATTGAATATCACTTTCTTCTCCAATCAATAGATGTTCAGGTCTTATTCCTAGCGTGAGTGAATCCCCGGGGTTGGCAGACAATTCGTTTTTATAAGGTATGGTTATTATTGAATCGTTGGGGGCTTTTAAAGAGAGGGTTTGAGCTGAATATGAAATTAACTGCGTTGAGATGAAATTCATCTTTGGTGAGCCGATAAAGCCAGCGACAAATTCGTTTACGGGGTAATGATATAAATCGAGCGGTGTTCCAACTTGCTCAACATTGCCAGCGCGCAACACCACTATTTTATCGGCTAGTGTCATGGCTTCTACTTGGTCATGCGTTACGTACACCATGGTGTTTTGTAACTCTTGGTGTAACTTAGCAATCTGAAGGCGCATTTCCACTCGTAGTTCTGCATCAAGGTTAGATAAAGGCTCGTCAAACAAGAACACTTTTGGGTTACGTACTATGGCTCGACCAATGGCTACCCTTTGTCTTTGCCCACCCGAAAGTTCTTTCGGTTTACGCTTAAGCAATGGGTCCAGTTGCAATGTTTTCGCCGCAATAGAGACTTGTTTCTCAACCTTTTCTTTAGAGTGCCCTGTCATTTTTAATCCAAAGCCCATATTTTCTTCAACGGTCATATGGGGGTAGAGCGCGTACGATTGGAAAACCATGGCGACTCCACGCTCAGCAGGATCTACGTCGTTAACAATTTCGTTTTCTATTTCAATGGTTCCATCGGTAATTTCCTCAAGCCCTGCGATTAACCTGAGTAGAGTCGACTTCCCACAACCGGAAGGACCAACAAAAACGACAAACTCACCATTATTGATCTCTAAGTCTACGCCGTGAATCGTTCTTATATCGCCATATTCTTTTATGACGTTTTGTAGAGTGATGTCTGCCATGTTGGACTCCCAAGTACAAGCAAATAGAAATAATTAAAATTTAAAATACGTGAACGAGCTTTTTTTGTTAGCGACTTGTTAATAATAGTTGATCGTGATCAACTAAAAAGACCACGTTTTGATGAATTTTGTGGAAACGTTTACATTTTGAGTTTTATACTGTGCAAAATTACGCCGATGATCCTATATTGATAATACCCACAGGTAAGAGGCAGCATTTTTTCGCAAATCGCTTCTACTTAGATTCAAAGCGATTTGAGCGAAAATTGAAAAGGAATGCATGAAAATGGAACAATCTGTGAAAACGATATACCCCAGAAACGGGATGCCTTCAGCAAAGAGGAAAAGAAGTACACTTCGGCGATATACACCGTGGTTATTTTTGTTACCAGCAATGGCGATTTTTCTGGTTTACGTGATTTACCCGATCATAGACAGTATTTGGTTGAGTTTTTTTGAGTGGGATGGATTGGGCGAAAAAACGTGGGTTGGGTTGGACAACTATGTAGAGCTTTTTGAATCTGAAGCCTTTTATACCTCTTTAAAAAATAACTTTTTATGGCTGATCTTTTTCATGATAGCGCCCCCCGCAGGGCTGGCGATTGCGCTTTTCCTCAATCAGCAGGTTAAAGGCATTCGGGTTGTAAAATCTTTATTCTTTTTTCCGTTTGTCATTTCACAAGTCGTGGTTGGGCTGGTGTTTGCGTGGTTTTACGATCCGACATTTGGACTATTTAACATCGCTTTATCAAGCATAGGTATCGAACCTATTGCTATTTTATCGGATGAAGATTATGTCACCTACGGCATTATTGCGGCTGGTTTATGGCCTCAGGTGTCGTATTGCATGATCTTATATCTCACTGGGCTGAATAACCTCGATCCTGAACAAATTGAAGCAGCACGTTTGGATGGTGCAAAAAAATGGCGAATGCTTTGGTATGTCGTTCTTCCCCAGTTAAGACCAGCCACCTTCATTGCCATTGTTGTTACGGTTATTGGTGCGCTTCGTTCTTTCGACTTAGTGGCGACCATGACTGCAGGTGGCCCTTGGGGCAGTTCATCAGTGCTTGCGTATCAAATGTATGAAGAGTCGATCTTCAATTATCGAATGGGTTATGGGGCATCGGTATCGGTTGTTCTGTTCTTAATCATGGACGTTTATATCGCTTACTTCTTGTGGCGCATGTTGAGGAGTGAAAAATAATGTACCCACAACCAATTCAAAAAGCCGGGCGCTTTACCAATATTAGCTACCGTGTTGCCTTGCCTATATCGATTTTGATGTGGCTGCTTCCTCTTATTGCCGTGATGATGACGTCTGTTCGATCCATTGAAGACATCAACAAAGGAAACTACTGGGGTATTCCTAGCGAGATACAATTTTTCGAAAATTATTCGCAAGTATTCACTTCAACCCCAATGGGACAATACCTGCTTAACAGCCTTATGATTACTTTACCCGCGGTTGCTGGTGCTGTCGCCTTGTCTACTTTGGGTGGTTATGCCCTCGCAAAGTTTAACTTCAAAGCCAATATCTGGATATTCGCTACCTTCATTGCTGGAAACTTTGTTCCATTTCAAATCCTAATGATTCCTGTGCGCGACCTAACTATTACCTTTGGCTTGTACGATACGCGTTCTGCATTGATTTTGTTTCATATCGCGTTTCAGGCAGGGTTTTGCACCTTATTCATGCGCAATTTTATTGTCGGAATCCCTGATGCGTTGATCGAAGCGGCACGTGTTGAAGGGGTGAGCGAATGGCGAATTTTCTGGCACGTCGTGTTACCACTCGTAAGACCAGCACTGGCGGCACTTTCAGTATTGGTATTCACTTTTATTTGGAATGACTTTTTCTGGGCTCTGGTGCTAGTACAAAGCGACGAAGTAAGGCCGGTGACGGCAGGGCTAAGTGCGCTGCGTGGTCAGTGGTTGGCTTCTTGGCAGTTCATTTCTGCTGGTGCCGTTGTCGCTGCAATACCACCAGTTGTTCTATTTTTTACGATGCAACGCCACTTTATTGCTGGGCTGACGCTCGGGGCGACAAAAGGATAATCGCATCGAAACTAAGGCATTAGATTTTCAACGGATTTGGCGAAAGTAAAACAATAATAATCCTATTTTGGACCACAAAGAGCACCGCTCAACAACAAGGACCTTATTATGAACTACGTGAAACACATTGCGACTTCTGTGATGCTCGCTGCCTCAATAGCCAGTACTGCGGTTGCAGGTACGCTAGTGATTAACTCAAATGCATCGGATGCTGCGCCAAAGAAAGCATGGGATGAAGTAGTTGCACGCTTTCAAAAGGCAAATCCGGATGTAGAGGTTAAATATAACCTCTATGACCACGAATCGTACAAAACGACGATTCGTAATTGGTTGGTCACGTCGCCACCAGATGTTGTGTTCTGGTTTGCGGGTAACCGTATGAAAACATTTGTGGATCGTGGATTGCTGGAAGACGTAAGTGATCTGTGGGCACAGAATGGCATGAACGAAGATTTTTCTTCCGCTGCACCTGCCATGTCGGTGAACGGGAAAAAATACGGTGTGCCTTATACCTATTACCAATGGGGCGTTTACTATCGTAAAGATCTGTTTGAAAAATTTGGGATTGCAGAGCCTAAAACGTGGGACGACCTAAAATCCGCCGCCGCGAAACTGAAAGCGAATGATGTGGCTCCTTTTGCTATTGGCACCAAATATTTGTGGACAGCCGCAGGTTGGTTTGACTACTTGAACCTTCGTACCAATGGCTTGGATTTCCACATTCAATTAATGGATGGAAAAGTACCTTATACCGATGAGCGTGTGAAGAAAACCTTCGCGAAATGGGCTGAATTGGTTGAGCCAGGCTACTTTTTGGAAAATCACGCGTCCTATTCTTGGCAAGAAGCACAGCCTTTCCTTTACAACGGGCAAGCCGCTATGTATCTCATCGGTAACTTCATTACGCCAAACTTCCCACCAGAAATGGATGGAAAAATGGGCTTCTTCCAATTCCCTGTGATTGACTCATCCGTAGGGATGGCAGAAGACGCACCTATGGATACCATTCATATTCCGAGTAAAGCAAAAAACAAAGAAGAAGCACGCAAATTCCTAGCGTTTGTTGCTACTCCTGAAATTCAATCATTGATTAACGACAGCATTCTTCAAATTCCGACCAACAAAAATGCCAAAGTGAAAGACGATCCGTTCTTGAACAAAGGCGTTGCAATGTTAGGCAGCGCGTCGGGCACCGCACAGTTTTATGACCGAGATACCGATCCTGCAATGGCGAAAGAAGGGATGAAAGGGTTCCAAGAATTCATGGTTCACCCTGAACGCCTAGACAAGATCTTAAAGCGTCTTGAAAAAGCGCGCCAAAGAACCTTTAAGTAAATCGGTTTGATTTGCCGCAGTGTAGGGCTGCGGCATTCTTTTCTAATTTCTAACAAGATCTTATGTTTAACAAGGTCTTATATTGAAGGCGATACCATGAGACAGTTTGCGGAGATTCTAATGGCTCGCGAATGGGAAAATCAGAACATTACACATCACAATGTTCTTAAAGCCCATGCCCCGTTGCACGCCTATTCTGAACACAAAAACGCTGTGTTAGGTGGTGATGGTGCACGCACCTATCTTAATGGTTCTTGGTCATTCAAGTTATTTTCCCAGCCTGAATTGGTCGAAGCACATTGTGTTGAACACCACTTTAACGATTCTAGTTGGGACACGATTGCCGTCCCCAGTAATTGGCAATTGCAAGGTTATGATTTTCCAATTTACACGAACGTAAAATACCCATTCGATGACAACCCGCCTTACGTTCCCAGTGAAAACCCGACAGGTGTGTATCGCCGTGATTTTATGCTCGATGAGCGAGATTTAGAACAGCAGATTCGTTTGGTATTTGATGGTGTCAATTCTGCTTTTCACCTCTGGTGTAATGGCAAGTGGGTTGGGTATTCGCAAGACAGCCGACTGCTTGCAGAGTTCGATTTGAGCGAACACATTGAATTAGGTTCGAATCAAATCACGGTTATGGTTATGCGGTGGTCGGATGGAAGCTATCTTGAAGATCAAGACATGTGGTGGTTGAGCGGCATCTTCCGAGATGTTTATTTGCTCAAAAAACCAAAACAACGAATCGAAGATGTCGCCATTCAAACCGAACTGGATGCGTCTTATTGTCATGCGCTGTTGAAGGTCAGAACTCACGTATGCGGTAATGTGTCTGAGCTAAAAACACGTATCGCGCTTTATGATTCTGAAGGAAAAAGCGTAATGGAGTCCGACTTTGCCAATACAGGAGAAGTATTGGTTGATGAAAAAGGCGGTTGGAACGACAGGACGCATCACAGTATTCAAATTAGTCACCCTAATAAATGGAGCTCAGAATCGCCGTACCTTTATCGGTGTGTGGTTTCTTTGTTTGATGACGCGGAGAATTTACTCGATTGCGAAGCATATGCTGTCGGATTTCGCCAAGTCGATATTATTGATGGACTGCTTCGGTTGAATGGGCAGCCCTTATTGATTCGCGGTGTAAACAGGCACGAGCATCACCCTGAGTTTGGGCATGCAGTCTCGAAAGAAAGTATGCTGGAGGATGTTCTTTTATTAAAGCAAAACAACTTTAACGCAGTCAGAACCGCTCATTATCCGAATCATCCCTATTGGTATGAGTTATGCGACCAATACGGGCTCTACGTTGTGGATGAAGCCAATATCGAATCTCATGGTCAGTTTCCAATGTGCCGGCTTTCAGACGATGTTTCTTGGCTTCCTGCCTACATGAGGCGCGCGTCACGGATGGTAGAACGAGACAAAAATCACCCGAGCGTGATCATATGGTCTTTGGGGAATGAATCTGGGATTGGTGGCAACCACCACGTTATGTATCAATGGATAAAAAATGCAGATACGACTCGTCCTGTTCAATATGAAGGTGGTGGTGCAGATACGGCGGCGACCGACATCATTGTGCCTATGTATTCGCGTGTTGAAAGCGATGTGGTATTTGGTCAAGATCCTGAAAAGGTCAACAAATACGGCATCAAAAAATGGATTTCCCTACCGAATGAATCGCGCCCACTCATTTTGTGCGAATACGCGCACGCCATGGGAAATAGCTTAGGCAGTTTTGATAAGTATTGGAAAACCTTTCGAGAGTACCCAAGGTTACAGGGCGGCTTTATTTGGGATTGGGTCGATCAAGGGCTGACAAAAACAGACGATAACGGAACTACCTATTGGGCATATGGTGGCGATTTTGGCGACCGTATTAACGACAGGCAATTTTGCATTAATGGGCTGATTTTCCCAGACAGAACCCCTCATCCAACATTGATAGAGGTGAAAAAAGCGCAGCAGTTTTTCCAGTTCTCACTAGTTGGTGCTCAGAATTTGCGGATTAATGTATCCAATGAACATTTGTTTCCATCGGATGCAAAGTTCACCCTGCATTGGCAGCTCCTTGAAGGAGATAACCTCGTTGAGCTTGGGCAGTTGCCGTTAGATACCGCCCCTAACCAAAAAGAATCGGTTGTGTTGTCTGAACATCACTTGCCAACTCAGGCGAAAGCACAACGTTACCTTAACTTGCACGTAGTGCTAAGTAACGATCAGGCATGGGCGGATGCTGGTTTTGAAGTAGCCAGTGAGCAACTGAATGTACCGACAATAACGTCGCTCGAAAGCAGTAAAAGTCTTATTGATAGTGAAACCCTAGTTAATAGCGAAGCGCTTGAAAATAGCGAAACCCCTGAGAAAAATGGCGACGTCCAATTCAATGTGATGGCTAACCAAATAGAAATAGTAGGGCAGGAATTCAGCGTTCGATTCGACAAGAAAACCGGGCTTATCGCACAGTGGTTAGTGAACGGTCAGAACGTAATGGCAGAGCCACCTAAAGACTGTTTTTATCGCGCACCTTTGGACAACGACATCGGAACTAGCGAAGCAAATCATGTTGATCCCAACTCTTGGGCTGCTCGCTGGAAAAGCACTGGCTTATGGGATATGACACAAAACTGCACCCGCTTCAACGCCACACACATGGGGGAATACGTGCAAATTGAAGCGGATTTTTCTCACCGCCATAAAACATCTTGCTTGATCAAAACGCGCTGGGTTTATCACGTAAAGTTCTCCGGCGAACTGGAAGTAAGTGTAAAAGTCGAAGTGGCTTCTGGGCTGCCTTCTCTACCTAGAGTCGGTTTGATTTTTGCGCTTTCAGACAGCGATCAGTCTGTCGATTGGTTTGGGCGAGGACCGCATGAAAATTACCCCGACCGACAACTTTCGGCACACATAGGGCATTATCAATTAGCCGCCAGAGATTGGTTCACCCCTTATATATTCCCGACTGAAGCAGGGCTGAGGTGTGATGTGACCAGAGCGACCATTGGTGATTTCACGCTTAGTGCACCGATTTCACAACCGATTCATTTGAATATGTCCCAATACAACCCCCAACACGTTGGGCAAGTAAAACACACCAATGAATTGGTCGAAACGGGGTTGATGTATGTGAACGTAGACGGAGCCCACATGGGTGTTGGCGGCGATGATTCATGGACGCCAAGTGTCCATTCAGAATTTCTACTTACGGATCATTCATACCATTACCAGATCACGTTGAAGCCAAATATGAACGGCTGAATCAGCGCTCAATCTTGGATTTAACCTCTGGATGAAAAGAATTTTAAAATAAATTGTAAACGTATACACAAGGAATTAAGCAATGAATTTAGGTCAATTTGACCCCAAGGAGCACCCTCACAGACGATACAACCCATTAACAGGGCAATGGATATTGGTTTCTCCACACCGAGCAAAACGCCCATGGAGTGGGCAAAGTGATGAAATTGAACTGGGTAGCGAGGAAAGCTATCAAGGCAACTGTTTTTTATGCCCAACGAATACGCGGGTGTCAGGAGAAGTGAACCCAGATTACAAAGGGTGTTTTGTGTTCCAAAACGATTTCGCAGCACTCATGCCTGATTCGCCTTCACCAGAAAAATCGGACGATCCGCTTTTTCAAAGTGGTGCGGCTAATGGGCTTAGTCGAGTGATTTGTTTTTCTCCCGACCATAGCAAAACACTGCCTGAATTGAGTGTGAGTCAAATTACGGAAGTGGTAAACACTTGGGACGCTCAAGTGACAGAACTCGGTAAAGAATACCTTTGGGTACAAGCTTTCGAAAATAAAGGTGAAATGATGGGGTGTTCGCAGCCTCATCCACATGGTCAGATTTGGGCGAACAGTTTTTTACCGAATGAAATTGCACGTAAAGATGGGTTGTTATGGGAATACCGTGATTCTCATGGCAGTAATTTACTGTTGGATTACGCAATGAGGGAGCAAGCATTGCAAGAGCGTGTTGTTGTCGAAACAGAAAGCTGGATTGCCGTTGTTCCTTATTGGGCATCTTGGCCATTCGAAACATTATTGCTCCCGAAGTTTAAAGCACAGCGTTTTGCTGAGCTGAACGGCGCGCAAAGGGAAGATCTTGCCAAAGCACTTAAAGCCTTAACCACTCGATACGACAATCTATTTCAATGCTCGTTTCCCTATTCGATGGGATGGCACTTTGCTCCGTACTTTAAAGACGAACGCGACATTGATCATTGGCAATTACACGCACATTTTTACCCACCGCTATTACGCAGTGCCAGCGTACGAAAATTCATGGTGGGGTACGAAATGCTCGCAGAATATCAGCGAGATCTAACGCCAGAACAAGCGGCAGAAAAGTTATCTGCGCTGAGTGATGTGCATTACAAGCAGGCTTGATATCACTTGGTAAAATGATTCGGAGAGAAAACATGAACGAACTGGTGAAACACGTACAACATTCGTTTATCAATGCGTTTGAGCAAGAACCTAGCCACCTAATACAAGCGCCCGGGCGAGTAAACCTGATAGGTGAACACACCGATTATAATGACGGTTTCGTGTTGCCATGTGCCATCAACTATCAAACGGTTGTGGCCGCCAAAAAGCGCGAAGACAACTTAATAAGAGTCGTTGCGTTGGATTATGGCAGCGAATACGACGAGTTCAATATCGCAGAACCGATATTAAATGAGCCAAATAAAATGTGGTCGAACTACATTCGTGGCGTTGTACTGCATTTACGCCATCGTGGGTACGTATTTCAGGGGGCAGATCTGGTGATTTCAGGCAACATCCCCCAAGGTACAGGGTTGAGTTCTTCTGCGTCACTGGAGGTCGCGATTGGTAAAACCGTGTCTGAGATCTACGATCTTGATATAGACGAACAAGACATCGCGCTTAACGGACAAGAAGCTGAAAACCAGTTTGTAGGCTGTAATTGCGGCATTATGGATCAATTGATTTCAGCAAAGGGCAAAGAGGGCAGTGCACTGCTTATCGATTGTCGGACATTAGAAACGTTGCCAATCTCGCTGCCAGACGAATTGGGGGTTCTAATCATCAATTCCAACAAGAAGCGTGGTTTGGTAGACAGTGAATACAACACGCGACGTCAACAATGTGAAGAAGCCGCAAAATTTTTCGATGTCCCCGCTTTGAGAAACGTGTCAGAGCAGCAATTGTACGCTGCTAAAGATCAGCTAAGCGACGTGGTTTATCGCAGAGCAAAGCACGTGATCACTGAAAATGAAAGAACGGTATCCGCCAGTTTGGCGTTGAAACAACGTAACGTCGAAGCACTGTCTGCATTGATGCGTGAATCTCATCGCTCGATGAAAGAAGATTTTGAAATCACCATTCCAGAAATTGATTACTTGGTGGCAAAAATCGACGATTTGATAGGGAGCACTGGCGGCGTAAGAATGACGGGCGGAGGCTTTGGTGGCTGTGTGGTAGCACTTGCCCCTAAAGAAGTGATTCCACTTATTCAAAAAGACGTGATCCCCAGTTACTTCAATAAATTCGGACTTCATGCCGAGCTGCACGTATGCTCCGCTGAGTCTGGTACGTCGGTCATTGCGCTATGAAAGGAATAGCAAGAGACGGCAAGCCACCCAAGGTGGTCACATTGACCAATTCACAAGGCATGTCGGTGTCTGTGATGGACATTGGAGCAACATGGTTAACCTGTGTTTTACCCCTAGAAAGTGGTACTCGGGACGTGGTTTTAGGCGTAAACAACATGGATGATTTCTATCGCCAGACTGCGTACTTTGGCGCTAGCGTAGGGCGCTATGCAAATCGTATCGAAAATGGACGCTTTACACTGAATGATACGGAATACCAAGTTTCGCAAAACCAAGCACCGCATAGTTTGCATGGCGGTACAGAAGGGTTCGATAAAAGGCGTTGGCAAATTGATGATCACAACAGCCAGTGCGTTGTGCTATCGCTGGTGTCTGCCGATGGCGATCAGGGCTTTCCCGCTCAGATACAGGTAAAAGCAAAATATGAGCTGAGTGAAGATAATCGGTTGCTCATCGAGTATTCGGCGCGCTCTAATGGCGACACGATTGTTAACCTAACTAACCACGCCTACTTCAATCTGGATGGGCAGGGCGACATCCTTAACCACAAGTTAAATGTTCATGCCGATGAATACCTACCCGTTAATGCAGAAGGTATTCCAGAATTGGAACCGTTGAGTGTGATCGGCACGGGCTTTGATTTTCATACCGTGAAGCGCATAAAACAGGATTTGTTACTGGATGAACATCAACAAAGAGTTGGAGGATACGATCATTCTTTTATTCTTAATGGCTCAATTGAAAGCGCTAATCAAGAACAGCCAACTCTGACAAAGGCGTGTTCATTAATATCTTCTGATTCCGCAGTAGCGTTGAATATTTCGACGAACCAAGAAGCGATTCAAGTGTACAGCGGAAACTATCTTGCAGGCACGATAGGAAAAGAGGAGGCATACAATATTCACAGCGGTATTGCTCTTGAAACTCAGTGCTTACCTAATTCTCCAAATCGCAATTTGTCCGCTTGTTTATTAAAAGCAGGTGAATTGTATCTAAATACCACGTCATTTCAATTTGTGTTTTGATATTGAGTAAAGTTTGGAGCGCGATAAATAAAACCTGACTAGCTAAGTAGTCAGGTTCTAATATAGGTACTTATATATTCATCGTGTAATTATAACTTAGGCGGATAATCAGTATGCTGATAGCCCAAGAATACGATATTTACCTGAGTGAATAATGGTATTTTCTTCATTGCTTTGTAAATCTAAGCGATGAATATTGTTTAGATTTGACCAAAATAAATACTTCGAATCTTCTGATAGCCCCAATGCAAATAGGTTTCCATCATGGCTTTCATCTAAATACAGAGTTTCTAAGTTAGAGCCATCGAAGTTTGCTCTCTGTACCGCTTTTGCAGTATTCCAATATACCTTTTGATTGAACTCGTCTACCACGATGTTCATTATGCCAAAATACGTTCCGGCGATGATTCCTGATTTTTCGTTTGCTAACAGGGTGCGATTCACACTCGTGTGCTCGCCTAACTCCGAACGAAATAACTGGGCAGGATACGTATCAGTTCCACCCACACCAAAAAACAAGGAGTGTGTTTTTTCGCTGATACCTAACCCCATAGGAATGCAGTCTGCCATGCAGCCTTCTTGAACCGGATCGTAAATGACATGGCTGCTCTCATTGCTATCAGAGCCGTCCCCAAACAAGTCATTTCTTACAATTACATCCATCAATTCAGTACTGTTGTAAATCCAATTGTTGATAGGGTCTACAGCGGTATTCCCCAAACCTCTTACCGTCAATTGGATTTGATTGCCAAGATACGTGCCATCCAAATCATAAACACCGATACCGTTCTCATTAAAGCCCGATATGCGAGTGTAGATTTTGCCATCGTTATAGGTAACGGTGGTTAAGCCTTCGCGCTGTGCAAAGACTTGGGTATTCGTTCCATCTGCATTGGCGCGAACAAGTTGGTTGATTTCTCCTGGAACATGCTCAATCCAAACGATTTTGTTTTCTTGCTTAACGCAATCGGCACCATTGTAAACGTATTGCGTTTCTCCAGAATAGATCACGTTTTCATCGCATAGGATATAGCTCTGCGTTACATGATCGAACACACCCACTTTATTAATGATGTCCCCAGGTTTTATATTTACTGTGGTTGAAGAGAAAAAATCATCCTCAGGGAGATAATGGTGACTTTCCCCTGAGTATATAGTGCCGTTTTGAGAGTCAGCGGATATATTATCCATAATCTCTGATTGAAATGCACCATAAATAGGTGAGTTACTTATATTATCAATGATGATGTTGTAGCTTCCTGCATAAACTGAGGAAGAAAGAATACAGCATAACAAGCCATTCAGTTTTTTCATTATTTTGTTTCTCCTTTTTATTTAATCTTATATTGAAAAGGATAATTAAAATAATTTATTTTTAATGGCATTTATTAGTTACATATATGCAGAGAATATTATATGAACTTGGTAAATATCATTGAATTAAAATAAGCGATAAATAAATCTACAAAATTATCATTGCCAACATTTTTTTAACAATGAAATGAGTCGGAGTTTGAGCGTAAGAGGAATGTTAGAGCTGAGAACTTTGATTATTGCGTATTTGAGCAATGTGTGAGATTTGCTTTTTTTAACGTTATGGAAAGTATTTGTGTGAGCTCACAATTTGCATTATTTATCCATCTCAATAATGATAAGTATTATGATTATCATTTACATTTCTATGGAACTCTTATAACTTCACAACTTTTATGACTAAATCTAACAAATATATAGTGTAAAATAATATAAGTAGTGGAAATAATGAAGAAAATAACTAAGTCAGTTGGGCCAAAGCTAAGGAGTGTCCCTTTTGCGATAGCCATTTCCCTTTTGTTACCGACAGGCATTGCATATGCTGACTCGGTTACTGGGATAAATGTAACAAGTGCTGTTGCAAAATTAACTTCAGATGGTAGAAATGTGTTTTACGTTTACCCAGAAACTCAGGTAAATGTGACCACCAGCCGAACCAAATTCTCTCACTTTGATAATCGAGATAACACGCTCTACATCAACAACAACCCGAAGATTAACCCAAAGCTCATTGAGCCTTCTAACATAACTGTCATTGAAAACCTGTCTAGCCAGCCGATGGTGATTGGTAATATCGAGGTGTTAGGTAAACGAAGTGACATTTTGTTTGTCAGCCCTTCAGGGATTGTATGTGATTCATGTAACTTCAAAAATGCTGGGAGAGTCACGCTCGCCGCAGGCTCTTTAAGCAATAACCACCAAGAAATCACAACAAAGAATGGTGTTATTACCATACAGGGTAGTGGGTTAAAAGCTGTTGATGCTGATGTTCTAGATTTGGTAAGCGAGCGTTTGCTGCAAAACGCTGAAATTAATACATTTGCTAAAGCCAAAAAACTTAGTAGTGGTAGCTACACCATGGATTCGAGGGGAAATTACTCAGCTTCCCAAACCCGGCTACACATAAATCTTGGGGATAGCATCGTTAACTATCATTCCTTGGAGTCTCAGTTAAATGATGGGGCTGATGAACATTATTTTGGCTTACAGGTCAACCACCCTATCAATGCAGGTAGTATATATATTCATGCACCAGGCAATGTGGCTTTTGCGAATTTACAAAAACCTATTCTGAATACAAAAGCAGACATCACAATAGTGGGAGAGCACAACGCGAAGTCACTCATTCCATTTGGGGATATTACGGTATCTTCGTACGGGCAGGTAAAACTTCTTAACTCTCAGCTAGTCTCATCATCTTCAGTGAAGTTAAAAGGCAGGAGCGTTGACATCTCGCCAAATGATGCTTTTAAACAAACGAGCATCGAGGGTGATTATGTTTCAATTATTGCAAAGCAAGGCATTGTTAACAAGGGATTGATAACGGCTAGCGAGTTTCATGTCAATTCTGAATCCTACTCAAATATCGGTGGTGAAATATTTGCGAGTAAAGACATCTACATCAACACATTGTTAGCACTCAAAAATATTAATCGTGGGATGTTGGTAGGTAATAATGTTTACCTTTCTTCAGGAACGGAGATTTTCAACGGGCAAAATAAGCCTTGGCGTTGTTTGCCACATGCATCTTATTCGAAAAATAAAGGCCTTGGTCAAGGTAATGTTCATATACCAAATGACAACGTTGATTTAGGTCAGGGGGCAGGATTAATTACTGGTAGCGGTGCAGATCCGTGCCCAGAAAATCGCAGAAGATACTGGTCTAAAACTGAGCGCGAAGCATACATCTTCGGGTTTAATATCGCGATGAAAGCACCAAAAGTTATTAACTCCAATCCAAGGTTGGATCGCTTTAATAATATCAACGAATACAAAGCGCGAGCGTCACGAAAAGATCTAGCTACTATAGACTCTTCCAATGATGTCTCTATTTCATCAGAAAATACTCTTCAAATTGAAGCCAGTACATCGGTTCAAAATGGCTCTGGAAGTGTTGAAGTGTTAAATGGAGACTTTATATTAAAAACACCAACATTTGAAAATCAACGTTATTACATAGCTGGGCGTACACATTCCAGCAGGGTTCCTTGGTTTCAGCCGAACCCTATAGAGCCAGCATGTATTGCAAAGGAAAACGAATTAAGACGCATACATAATGAAAACTTTTTTACAGTTCGTGAGGCAATGAGACAACTTTTGCGGCCCGGTGCCTGGTTGGAGCACATTATGAGAGCCTGGGATATGCACGACATCATAAAAAACTGTGAGAAATACGTCAAACCATATGAAGGTCCAAATGTGCAGTCTTACGTAACAATTTACGAGAATTGGCTATCAGCAAATACGCCTGTTCCACGTGTACTAGTTGGGAAAAATTTAACGATAAGTGGTAATAAATTTAGTAACTTGGCCGGCAACGTGGAAATCCTTGGTGAAATGAATGGATCGTTGTCTAGCTTTGAAAATTTAGGGCTAACACTTAGAAAGTCGCTTGTAAAAACAACTATTACTACTCATTCCAAAAGTTATTGTTCAAGACGTGTATTTGGTTGGTGCGTAAGCCGAAGAACGGAACGCTGGACGACTACTTCAGAGCAACTCCTCTCCATGAATGATACGAATCAAGTGCCAGCACTGTTTTATTTGGGGGCTGGGCAGTTCAATGTGACGGGAAATGTTTCAAAACCTACCATTGATTCCGAAGGTACCATCCAAACGGGCGACATCACTTACGGTAAATTCTAAGAGAGCATCCATATGAAAAATACATTCAAACATGCTCTTCAAAAGATGAAGTGCAACCCTCAAAAATTCACGGCGAATGTTTTGCTAGTTACGCTGGCGGCTCAATGGAGTATGCCAGTTTATGCGGGCATACAGTTTGCTAAAGACGTCAAGATGCTTGAGGACTCTTTAAATGCAGCAGCAAGATTAGAGCTTGCTCCTAGCAATAATGATTATGAATACAAAGAAATTTTCCCTTACCCGGTTCCTGATATCTTTGATGGGTTTGAATACTTTTACACTCAAGCCTCTCAAAATAACGCAAGCCAGTTTACCGATGTTAAGTGGATTCCTATCAGTGTTGGTGACATTACAACGTTTATTCCGAAAGCACCTGAAAAACCGAAATTTATCGGTACCCCTTATGTAGAGAGAGATATTGTTAGGTTACAGCTAAATCAATTGCTAAATCGAAGCTATATCTCAGCTGGAGCATTAAGCGACCAACATTCTGAGCAGGGCTACAACGGTATGATCCGCTTGCTCTACAAGAATGGGTTGGAATGGTTTAAGAAAAATCCAGCAGTTAAATTTGGACAAAACCTAACAGAAGATCAGATCAATATTCTGCCAAAAGATATGATCTGGCCCGAAATAAGGGAACTGACTACGGGTCAGAAGATTGTGATTCCTTTTGTGTATCTTACTCAAGCTACGCTAGGAACAAAAGTAACGGAAACTACTTTGGATATCCGTTCTGGGATAATTAAAACACACAATTTCTACATTAATGGTGGTCAAGTTATTGCTGAGCGCAATGCCCATATCGACGCTTATAATGAGTTTGTAAACCGCAAAGGTAATGTATCCGCCGACGGAAATCTCATCATTCGCGCAGGTGAGATAGAAAACTTGTCCGGAGTCATAAGTGGTCGAGAAACACAGTTGCTCGCTGACAAAATTACCAACGAAACACTAGTATATCGCCACAACTACGAGCATGGTTTTTCTGAGCTTGCAGGGCAATTATCGACGATTACTGGTGTTGATAGCCTAAAAATCCAAAGTGCTGGTGATATTATTGTCTCAGGAGGTATTTTAAATTCAGACGGTACACTCCAAATTAAAGCGAACGGTACGGTTCAGCTATTACCAAAGGCAGTAAGGCAACAGCATGCCCAGCAAGGTGAGAAGTGGACGGACTCCTCCAGTTCGTTGAAGAACATCCAGACTAAGCTTTCTGCGGTTGATTTACTCTCTATCGTTTCTAAGCAAGCAATATATGCCGAGGGTGCACTTATCGAAAGTGAAGGCATTCTAGAACTGCTTGCTGATATGGGCATTGTTCTGGTTGCAGCAACAGATACTTCTAGCTACCAGAAAACCTTTGAAGCCAGCAGTAGTGGTTTATTCGGAACGACGGAAAAAAGCTCTGAATCGGAAAGCCGAGCAAATATCGTTCGTACCATGCTAAAGGCTGGTCATAGCCTGATCATAAGCTCGGAGTTTGGTCCAGTTACACTACAAGCTGTAAACCTAGAAAGTGAAGGGCTAACCAAAGTTCTTGCAGGTGACACGATTAACTTCAAAGCCTACCTAGAGAATCACGAGAAGAATGAAACGGAGTCTTATGAAGGGCAACTTGCCTTTAGACATGCGGGTAAAGGCTTCTCGAAGCAGTATGAATACTACAACCAGTTCGTAACTAAAGGTGGTTTGGTATTGGAGCCCGGCTCTGGTATCAACATCGAAGTTATTGGCGACCCAAGCAGCTTTGATAACACCTTAGCGTTACTCAAAAAATCTCCGGACATGTCTTGGATCCAAACGGCGGAAGACACCATTACTGCTAATCCTGAGCTGAGCCTTGAGTGGCAAAAAATTAAGGCTGTTGCGGAAACATGGGATTATGACAATAAAGGTCTAACTCCGGCGGGTATGGCGATTCTTGCTCTAGCTGTTGCAGCCGCAACTGGTGGGACAGGGATAGCGACAATAGGTGCAGGCACGACAACGACAGGATTACAAGGTGCGTTGTACAGTGCGCTTAACGCTGGTCTGAACGCCATGGCAAATCAGGCAATGTCTGGCTTACTTGCGGGTAAATCACCTAGTGATGTATTGAGTGAAATGGCTTCTTCTGAGTCTTTCAGTAACCTAGCAACAACCATGGTTACAGCCGGCGTCATGGACTATATAGATACCTCTCTAATGGGAGATGTTAATAAGTCTGTAGAGCAATCAGTCGCAGGTTCAGAGTTTATTGATAACGTTGTTCCAGACTTTATTGGTGACGCAGGAGAGGTTGCGAAATGGACGACACAAGCAACCAATGCAGTTCTTCATTCTGTTGTTTCCGCAAATGTTGATAGCCTGCTGTCTGGAGATGGGTTCACGCATGTGGGCGACCTAGATGAAGTGGCACTTAATGCCATCGGTCAGGCCGCAGTAGCCACCGTCGGTAAGAACCTTGCGAACCAAATTGGTATGGCCGCCAAAGGTGTTGACGCTCATGGCAATGAAACAGGCGAAGACCCTATTAATGCGGCTACTAAATATATCTCACATGCAGCACTTGGTTGTGGCTTAGGTGCGTTGGTAACTACTGTAAACGGTGGGGATCGCGACCAAATACAAGCAGATTGTGGTTCTGGAGCTCTGGGAGGTGTAGTTGGTGAGTTTGTCGCGGAAGAGTTCATTAGACCTAAAATTGAAGCTGAAGCAAACAAAGTCAAACAACAAGCAGAGAGCTTTACCAAGGAGACTTTAGAAGAGCTTTATTCAACAGAATATGTTGATCCTGTCGCATTCCAACAAAATGCGGAAAAAAGACTCAAGGAAATGATGGATAAAGGGGTCAATGTTTCCAAGCTAGTAGCAGGTATAACAGTCTTCGTCGGTGGTGGAGATCCGAATATAGGTGCGCAAGCCGGTGGCAACGCTGCTGAACACAATGCGTTTTTCCTAATTCCGTTTCTTATCAAAGCCGCAGCCGTTGCAAATATTGCTTACACTGCATATCAAGTTGTTCAAACGTTAGATCAAATTGGAGCCTTGTTACGAGGTGAAGAAGAACTTGATCCTAAGGTTGTCCTATTGGCTCTTGCTGCTCAATTAGGCGAAAACATTGTACTAGGACGTTTAAAAGCGCTCCCATTTGATAAGCTCTGTGCCGAAGTTGCAAGAATAGCGAGGGAAAGTGGTCACGGTCAATATGCGGAGGCTATTGCAGGTTTACCTAATAGTTTCAATATGGATGCTAGTGGCAATCCAGTTAAGCAAAACGGTAGCTATAGCAATGGCGTCGAGACTAAGTTTGTACCAAAGAACCGAAATAATTTTGCTTACGAGAAACCAGAGCAATGGTCAACAGAGCGATGGGAAGAATACAAGACGTTCGTGAAAGCAAGATCACGAGGTCGATCAGATGTAACGCCAGAGAAATGGGCGTTTTATCGAGACAACGACTATACACTAAATGAACATGGCAACTGGGTTGCACCAGCTAATGCGATTAAACTTACTGGAGATAAAGTCGAGGTCTCATATCCAAAGGATTTAGTTCGAGATAACGATGTTGTCGACACTATGATTGGAAATCCAACCGTTTCTGATTTAGTGAAGTCTCGAAAGGCTAAGTTAGATAGAAAGCGAGAACTGGAAGAGCTTGAGAAGCAAGGTAGCATTACAGATACTCAGTTAGATGAGCTGTCAAAAGCGAAAGGGGTGGTAACCAGAAGCTCGGAAGCACTTGGTGAAAAAGCAGCAAGTAGTTTTGCCAAAAGTAATAATCTAGGTAAAAACCTTGAGGCAGGTCCGGGCTTAGGCAATGGTTCTGGTCGCTTTGACCAAATCTATGAGAAGGACGGTGTTATCACCATTCTGGAAGCCAAAGGTGGATCTGGTACATTGGGATCCAGAAAGGTAAATGGTATCAACTATCAGCAAGGTCATCCGGAGTACACCAAAGCGATCTTGGCAGAGATGGAAAGGGTTGGACAGATTAACCCGAAGGTCGCATTAACACGGCAAAAGATAATGGAAGCATGGGAAGCAGGGAAGTTGCAGTATAAAGTTGTCCATCAAAAGATTAAGACTGACAGCGGTGCGCTGGATAGCGTGAAGGTAACCGATTTTGAACAAGGTAAGATATAGAAAATGTCTAACGAAGATACGTTAAATCTAAAAGTAAGGTCTCATCATCTCGAGAATTTTCGTAGCCCTGATTTAATACGGGAATTTAGTGAGATATCGATTGAGTTTATTGTTAAGAGACTAAAAAATGACGACCATTTGTTGGATTATCAGCATTCTGCACCTAAAACTTCAGAATATTGGCTAAAAGAATACATTGGAAATACAGTCTTAAACCACTGGTCCCTTGAACATGGTATGTTCATGTTAGCGCAGTCTTCTGAGTTTGCTCGTTTGCATTGGCTTATACATCGCCATCAAGGTGAAACGCTGGATGTCAACTTATTTGACAGGCAATTCCAGGTAGAAACCTACATAGAACGTCGTGATCTCGACAACTCAGAGGATAGGCTAACGGCGTGGCTAACTGATATCAGTGCCGCTATTTTGTGCAATGACCAAGCTGCGCAGCAGGAGATGTTTAAAGTCGAGCACAAAGATCTTTGCCAGAGTTTTGAGGGACAACCGATACGCGACATCGAACTGGCATTTTTTGATTTATTCCATGCATTTTTGTTAGGTGAAAGTGACAAGCAACGACAAATTCAATTGATAAAAACGGTGATCCCAATTCTTACCGATGAAATTTTAATTGAAGCGTGTGACGGCAACGAATATTGGCCAGACTTCTATCAATGGCTTCGTTTTCCTTTGTATAGCATCATATCCGTATGTTGGGGTTATGAAGACACCTCATTGGATAAAGCCGTTATCGCGTCTATAGATGCTAACTATGAGTATTATTCTGAAATTGAGCCGCGCCAAAAGGGAGGAAAGACAGGTAAGGAATCACTGGATTTATTGGCTAGTGAAGCCATGTTTCACACAATTACCACCGCGTTTTTAACCGCACACTACAGGCGAACAGGTCAAACAGTCAGCTTTGATACCCCCTATGTTCCACAATGGTTGATCAAAGGCGAAGGTCCCACCCGTGAGGAAATCTTAGCCAACCCACCGGTGTTTGATCTGGAATACGTATTAGGCAACCAATAAAGGAAAAAGAGGCTTGTAAAAGCAAGCCTCTTTATTTCAAGGATAAATAATGAAAAAGAGATTGCAAACCATACAGGGTGGTGGAGCTGTTCAATTGAAGGGATATTTGTTTATCCAAAATAATAAACATTTCTCTCAATACAAACTAATGATTAGAATTAATTAACTTTCTTAAATTTAAAGAGTGATAATTATGAAAAAAATTCCAATGATTTTATTGGCGTTAATTTTTCTTGCGCCTGTTGTGAATGCAAAAGATATCGGTTTTGGTACGTTAAAAGGAGTCAAGGTTTACGATTTTAAAACAGACAATTCTTTGCGTATTTATTTCAATGATAGTGCTACCCACCTAAACAAAGATTGCAATGGTATTGCCCGCTTTACATTCAGCCGTCACAGCCCTGAGTTTATCGATAAAGTGTTAAGTGTTGCTATGGCTGCGCAGATTTCGGGTAAAAAGGTCCGAATTCACTCGGAAGACGGCAGTTGTGAGGGGGCATTTATTGCACTTCAACAAACGTATTTTTAAATAGTAGGTAAATTATGAAGAAATGGATATTCATTGTATTGCAATCGGTATTATTGATATTTGCGAGCGGGACAGCTTTTGCGAATTATAACTCGAATATGACTGGTGTTCTTAAAGGTGTTTTTGTATATACGGATGGCGACTACATATATTTAACGTTAGAGAATCAACCTAAATCTCACCCAACTTGTAAACCTAACTATTTTGTTATTCCGGATACGGTACCGAGTGATAGAAGACAAATGTTACTTTCTCGATTATTAACGGCTTATGCATCAAAAGAGACAGTGAATATAGGGTTTGATGCGAGGGGAGATTGTGCTCACGGGTATATTCGTGTTCATCGAGTTGGTTAGATACATTACACATTAATAAGAGTATTTATGAAAAAGTATTTATTGGTCTTGTTTGGTTTATTGTTTAGTTCTTCAGTGTTCGCTGTTTGAAATAGCCAAGGTGGAAAGATTGTCCATATTGGTTCAGTCAATGATGCGATTTTGTTTAAGATAGCTGGAAATTCTGAATCTAATCGCCCTGCTTGCGCCACTACTGGACGCTTTTCTGTTCACAAAGATAGTGTACATGCATCTCTTGTTCTCACTGCTTTTGCAGCTGATAAAACACTAGCGAATGTCAGAGGATTAGGAACTTGCCACCTATGGAGTAATTCTGAAGACTTACGCTGGATTGAAATTTGTCCACTAAGTGGTTGTCCTTAGAAAACTTTGAAAGAGAGGCTGGTGAAAACAGCCTCTTTTTTTGTATGGAGAAAACCCCCAGCTAGG
>NZ_BFAQ01000029.1 GCF_002933855.1 Vibrio penaeicida | reverse complement strand
CTATTGGGGGTCAGTTCATTGTGAGCTGGTCTTTTATTTTTCTATTTACCTGGGGAGCTGTTTTTAGCGTTCAATTTCTAACTCGTAAGCTTCAATAACTTTTGGCAAGCTAGTTCTAGCGTGTCGCGAGAACACCCTAAATTCAACCGAACATACCCACTGCCACCCGCACCAAACTCAGTGCCCATTGAAGGCAATACTCCAAGATCAATAAATAATTGACGAAGGTCTTCATCGGTCAAATTGAGTGCTCTGCAGTCGACCCAAACAAGGTATCCGCATTGTGGCATTTGAAATGAGAGCTCCGGAATACGCTGAGAGAGAAAGCTATTTAAGAATTCCATGTTCCTTTGCACGTACAACTTTAAGTCATTTAACCAACTCAACGAAGTGGCGTAAGCCGTTTGGGATGCGACGATTGCCATCGCATCGAACAAGTCTAGAAACAGAGCTTGTTTTCGCTTTTCTATTGCCCCTCTCTGCGTTGGGTTCGGTATGACTAGATTGGCTAACCTCAAGGAAGCTAATCCAAACGTTTTAGTTGCAGCCGTTGTTACCACAAGCTTTTGTAAGTAACGCTCTTCTAAGTTAAGCGCACTCCAACATTGGTGCCCGGGTAACGCCAAATCACACCATATCTCATCACTGATCAGCCACACATCATAACGGTGACACAATTGGGCAATCGCTTGTACTTCTTCAGGGCTCCAAATACGCCCGATAGGGTTGTGCGGGTTACACAAAATAAAGGCTTTTACCCCAGAGGCTAAAGCGGCTTCAATGGCATTCAGATCCATGTCATAACAACCAGACTCTTCCACCATGGTAATTTCTTCGACTTCTCTACCAGATAGAGCGATGGCCTCTTTGAATTTACCGTAACCGGGTGACTGTACCGCAATAGAATCGCCTTCATTGGTCAATTGCTCGATAACCAATGCAATGCCTGGCATAACACCATTGACGGGTACTACCCAATCGGTATCAAGATCGAGCTGATGCTGCTCCTGATACCACGTTTTAACGGTTTCAAAATACGTTTGGGTGATCTCGGTATACCCAAATACACCATGTTCTAGCCGCAATTGTAACGCGCTAGAAACCGGCGGTGGAATCGAAAAATCGTAATCAGACACCCACATTGGTATGGCATTTTCACTGACATCGCCAAATTTCTGTTGGTTAAAATCCCACTTTACTGAGCCCGTCCCTCTACGATTGTGTTGTGTATCAAATAAAGAAGACATGATTTTTCCTTTAGAAATGGGGTTGTAGGGAAGATTCTCACTCATAAGACTTTTTAATTCGAATAGCAGACGCAATAATACTAGGACGATATAAACAAATCATGGATATAGACTATGCGTTTACTTTTAGCTTTGTTGCTACCTTGGCTGCAATTTTTCACCATCGGCAGACCATTCAGTGGAATCATCTGCCTGATTCTGCAAATTACATTGGTTGGTTGGATTCCTGCTGCGATTTGGTCGGTATATGCGTTGAGCCAATACAAAACGGATCAGAAAATCAAAGACGCAATGGATAGCTAGCCTGAACTCGGGATAAGTAATGTGGAAAAAACCGCTAAGGAAACAAACTTGGCGGTTTGAAATCCTTCGCAATTGATAAATACCTTCTATTGCGAGGCAATGTCTTTCATTGCCTCAACCAAAATATCCACAGGTTGCGCTCCGCTGATGAGGTGCTGTTCATTAATCACAATCGCGGGTACTGCATGCACCCCCAAAGATAACCAATGAACTTCTTCATCTTCCACAATCTTATTCCATCGCTCCGAAGAGGCGACTTGTTTCGCTTTTATAGGATCGAGCCCAATCGATTCAGCGCATTCGGTTAATACGTCGTGGTTTTCAATTGCTTTGCCATCGCTAAAATACGCTTGGAACAATGCGAGTTTCATTTCAGTCTGCTTATCGGATTCGCCAGCCCACGCGACCAGTTTGTGGGCATCGCGGGTATTGTAAACGTTCATTTCGTCGGAGAAGTTAAAATCAAAGCCGACTTCCTTCCCTAATTTAGTCAGATTACTTCGTACCTGAATACTTTGCTCTGCGGTTGTGCCATAACGCTTCATCAGGTAGTCACGCAAGTTTACGCCCCCCTGATGAAGATCGAGATTAAGCTCAAACGGATGCCAATTCACTTCAACCTCAATTTGGTCAGCAACTTGTGCTATCGCTTGTTCCAGCCTTTTATAACCGACAATACACCACGGACATGAAACATCTGATACCAAGTCGATCTTAAGCTGCTGTTTACTCATCCGTGGCTCTCCAATTAGGGTCTATATAGTACAAACTTACTGTAACTCAACTTATTGAAATTATCTTCTTTTTGCTTTGAACAACACGAAAGTTATGATCGAGACCCAAACAACCTAAATGCCCAGTTCTCAACACTGCCAGTTTCGATGCGTTTTTCGAACAACGCTCGCCATGAATCGACCAAAGGAATGTCTAGCACAGCTTTCAGCTCTTGTTCGTCTAAAATGCCGCGATAAACCAACCTCATCACACGCGCAAGAGACCAATCTGGATACGGACGCTCAATCAGGTAAATGGCATCGCCAGCACCTATATCCCCTTCTTCCAACACACGAAAATACCAACCCGTTCGCATAGTCATTTGAAATCGAAGCGCCATATCTGGTTCATCGCATCGGTCATTAAGTTTCCAGCAAGGCATTCGCCCTTGCGATATTTGAAGCTTGGTACTTCCTATTTGCACAACATCGCCAATGCAGAGTGAATACTCATCGACACCTGTTGAACTCAGGTTTTCACCAAATGCACCAACTTCTTCAAAGATCGGCTTCTCACCGAGCTCGCTACGCCACTTTGGGTAGTGCTCTGACGGGTAGATATGTAATGCTTTTTCTACTCCACCATGGAAGCGAGGATCGCCCTGCTCGTCTTCGGTAAAACCTAGAGTGGTCACTTGTAATCGATTTGATTGGATGGTTTTGTTGATAGCACTGAGCGCACCACGTGAATAGGACTGGATTTTGCCGGAAAGTACTGACTCGATGGTGCCCAACTGCTTCATATGTCTACTCCATAACGTGTGGGGTGCCTAAGGGGTATAGCTTATTTTAAAAACCGATTGTTTTAATGACAGGATAGAGGGTTCAACCTGAATTCTGGGTAAAGTATCAGTTAACCCACTGATAGACAAAATATATAACGGAAAGCATAAGGTAATTGGAGGGCTGTTGAGCGTGAAAAATGGCTACCATCCTCAAGGCTGATAAACCACTTGAAGCACCGGTTTGGCGTTCTTGTGCAGCTTATAGACAACAAAATTTAAACCACTTACCCAATCTTCACTGCGAATACGAGCCCGTGTCTCAACTTCTGCCTCGTTGTCTTCGATCACAATTCGATAGTCACCCGGTATCAAGTCTTCAAAGAAATAAAAGCCGTCTTGTTCCACTTTGGCAGAAAACGTTCGGCTAGTCTCTTCATGATAAAAGTTCACATGCCATCCGCTGAAACTGTATGGCGCAGTCACAATGCCATCGACACCAAAACTCTTGTTTACCCGTACTTCAATATGTGTTTTTCCGCCCTTCTCCGCGTGGAAATACACTGGGTTTTCTTCTGGCTTTAGGTTGAGATCTAACGTTGAATCGTCGATATGCAGTTGCAGATCTTCTCCGTAACCAACGCCTGTAAAATGAAACTCTCCATTGGCGTCACTGATCGCCTTTTTGTTATTCACTTTTAACTCGACATTGGCGACGGGCTGATCGTGATTATCGAGCACTCGACCAGTGAGTTCGGCGTAAATAAATTCTTCCCATGGAAGCTCTAAGCTCGCCACTGATTCGTCGTGTTTGGATAGCCGTCCTCCCCATTTTGTTTCCAAGGCGAGAGAAACACTTTCATCATTAATAGCAACCTCTCCTGACCAATTTGGTGTTAACTCCCATTTAGCATTACCTGAATACCCAAACTTGGCATTTTGCCACGTTAGCTGAGTACTGTAGGTGCTTTGGAGTGTTTGCCACCATCCGGAAAAAAAACAGTTGGAACAAAGATAACGATACCCGACACGATACCTTGGGCTATTACCATCGCTAAAAATAGAACTGAGGTTAACTGAGCCGTGTTCATGAGTATGAATGGCGTATTTAGCACTCAATTCGTCTCGGATCATTTGAGAAGTGCGTCTATTTTTAAGTTCTAAGGTCAAAAATTGCGAAGAGGCGGTTTGCGCTCGAATTTGAGGAATGACGGTTAGTTCATTTTCATCGTAGGTTGCGTCTAAGTTGAAACTGATGGGATTATCCAAATAGCGATATCGAATTTGATGCTCTCGTTTTTTGGGATCACGACCAAACAAATCGACATGGTTGATATCCGCTTCAAGCTTATGTTTTTCACCGATAGCCAATTCAATAGTGGTAGGCATGACAGGTTGAGACGGCAGCCACTCAAACGCAATTGAGAGAAAGTGTGTGGGTAGCCAGCGTAACCCAAGCCCTCCTGTCACGAAGTCGTTAGCATTGTAGGCGGACCCAACCAATGTTAACGAGTGAGTTGCTCCGTAACTCATTTGGGCTTTACCAGCATTTTCCTCGATGAGAGATGCGCCAAACTCTAGATCCCATTGACCTTTATCTAGGAGAGCTTCATCGATGTCGGCAACTTTGATGGTTTTGCGTTCCACTACACCAGAGCGAACCATTTCATGCAGTTCAACTTGGTCTCCTGCCGACAAAGGGTAATCAGAAACACTGTAGCGTCCAGAAGCATCCGACCTTAGTGTTCCACGATATATGTCATTCACATACACATCGACAAATGTGTTGGGTAAGGTTTGCTCTTCAATTACCAAACGCCCTGATTGCTTTTTGGGCTTGAGTCGGGAGTAGTACACACCGTTTTCAAATGTTTCACTGCTGCTGGCTAAACCTGAATCCAGCACAACATGCCCAACTTGAAGCTGATGCCCCAAAGGAAAAGGGGTAATTTCAAACTTATAATACTCCACTTCTTTCGGTGCATTTGTGTCGTAAGAGACTTCTAAATGAGCATTTTTGTGAACGAGATAAGCGTCGCTTCTAAGATTATATTCAGGCTGACCATTGGATGAAAATTCCGCTCGCCCTTTGATTCGAGCCGAAGCCGTTGTAGCAGATACAGGATGAATACGCTTTTGAGCTTTTCTCTCTTCCAACTCTTTGGCTTTTTGTTTTGCTATCGCTCGGCGTTGCGCGAGTTTTTTTTCTAATTCTTTGTAGGTACTGTAATGGAGTTTTACCTTGAGGGAGTAGGTATCCAGATCCCATAATACGGAAACGGGAAAGCAATCGACAAACGACGCCCAATGAAGCCACTCTTCCCCCTCTACGGTCACATAGTCTATGGTGTGGATTTCTTTGCTTTTAGGAAGAATGCACCGCTTAGAGTTTAAATCCAGCTGATAGGGTTGCCGCTGCTCCTGTACATCCTTTGGCTGGTAAAACAAACATATCTGGTTGCGACAGCCCCCTTCGAGCTGCAGCCATTGTGTCGCAAAGGTTTGAAGCGCTAAATACGGCTCTTCACTGGCGTTTTGCATGACTCGATAAAAGCTGTCGTGCTCATACCGCATGAACAATTCAACGTACGCTTCTACAATATCAGCTTCTACAATATCAGCCTCATTCGTATCAGCGCTTAGCTCATCATTTGCTTGTGCCATTCCCGCCCACGCGAATGCACAGGCTAAAAGAGCAAAAAACGCCGCTCTTAATCTCGCTAAATTTAGCTTTAAAAAACTAAATCTCATGAAACTAAGTTTCACTAGGCTGGACTTCACAAAGCTCGTTTTCACAGAGCTGGTTCAGTTCAAAAAACGAATTTACTGACAGGAACTCACAATTTGATCATCTACGATAAATTGAGCACCTGCAGAACTACGAATGGGCTTATCCAGCGACGCATTTCGAACCAAGAAAACGTTTTGTACGTCATTCCCAGAGACAAGTTTACCTTTAAGTTGGAAATTACCTTGGTTATGAACTCGAATGGAATTTTCTTTGCATTCCAAATACACGCGATGCTCTACCGCCCCTTTTTGTGAATAAACGGGGATCATAGTGTTGATAATGAAATCCAAGTTCATGGTCATGCCCTGACCATCTGAATTTTCATCCGTTTGCTGAGAAGAAATCGGAACAGGTTGGAAAAGCAGATATGTTCTATATTCCCCCTCTTCATATTCAGCTGGCAAACCTTGAATTCTTACGCGTACTGTCCGTCTTTGGTTGGGTTTCAAATTTCCAATAATAGGTGGAGATACTTTGACAAACTTGCTCAAATCTTCTTGAACTTCAATGTCATCTTGAAGCCGAGTTTTCGATTTATCATTTCCCACTAGCGCCGAACGGTAAACAACCGACACCTTAACCCTCATGGGTTCTGACGTTGTATTTTCGACAAACAGTTTATGGGTTGAGGCTTGTTCACCTTCAGCCACAATACGAGTTGGTGCAATTTTTAGTTGTGCGTGGCTAACCTGACTGAACCCAATAAGGCAAACGAAAATTAAGGAAAGAAACTTCATAAATACTTCACTGTGAATGGGACAACAACAGAAAACATGCCCGACTGAGAGCTGGCTTTAACCACCGCTCTTGCTCCGATGCACAACACCCCTGATTGCCCTTGTCCATTTAACCGAACTCGTCCCTTCTTATTCAACCCGCATCCGTACTTAAAGCGCTTCACAACAACATGGCGACCTGATTGTGAATTAAGCATTCGAAATTCAGAACCATTTACTTTAACTTGAATTTTTCTTGAAGGATCACCAGTGACCCGAAAGAGAAGCACGCCATTAGTCGATACAGAAGGTTTCAGAAACACAACGGTTTTTGAACCACCGACAGTGGTTTCAAATTCCATGGGCTCTAATTGCGTAATTTCGATAGCAATAGAATGAGCAGAGCTCACCAAGCATAAAAACAGCAAAAGCCCCAAATAGATGCGCGGCATAATATGAAGGTGGGTAAAATAAGGTGGCACAAAGCCACCTTATGCCGGTGTCTTATTGATAAACAACCGTAATGTTAACTGTGCCAGAGTAGTTACCTGCAACCAAAGTACCTGCACCAACGATGTCGGCCACACCACCAATTTTAACCGTGGCAGTACCACCTGTTAATGCTGGAGACGCGTTATCTGGAGCAAT
Organism: Vibrio penaeicida; assembly: GCF_002933855.1. Classification (GTDB taxonomy): domain Bacteria; phylum Pseudomonadota; class Gammaproteobacteria; order Enterobacterales; family Vibrionaceae; genus Vibrio; species Vibrio penaeicida_A. The sequence continues at coordinate 134,438 of NZ_BFAQ01000029.1, read as the reverse complement.
ACTGTTTACAGCGATGCTGTTACCGTTGCCATCACCCATTGTAGCTGTTGTATCAACCGTTACGTCTACTGTACTACCACTTGTACCCGTAATGGTGAATGCTGCTGCGCCTGCATCTGCTGCCGCAACAGTAACGTTAGTCGCTTGGTCTGTGAAGATAGACCCAAAATCTAGATCGTTTGTTTTAGAGATAGATACAGGCTCTAAAACGTTGATGCTAGAGTTGAATGTATCCGTTGCTGCCATCGCGCTAGGTGCTACTGCTGCTAAAGAAATTAACGCAAGCTTTTTGATGAATTTCATTTCTAATGTCCCCAAGTCCATTTTTATTTAAATAACCTTATTTTTATTAATACTTTCTTGTACTACTGAAAACCAGAAAAGTATCAGGCGTATTTAAAGATCATCTAATAAATAATTTCATAATATTTTTAATTTTATCATTAATATTTGTGAGGCAGTTCAAAAACAAGTACAACCCGATCAATATTAAAGATAAAAATACATATGAGTTTCAATTCATATAGAGAATAAAACTTTACTTATCAAGCAATTAGAAGAGCATCGAAGTGCTAGTAATAGATTTATATATTAAAAATATGCGCTTGAACAATATTTAAAGCTACTAGATACAACTCAACACAGAAGACTGTAAACTTAAATGTTAATTTCCGATATTTGAGACAATAATAATTACTACTTAGATTAGAAAAGAACTAGAAGAATATTAACCACTAGTGATCTGAGTAATTCCTATAAACGCTAGGTTCAACTCATAATAAATAAATTATAAAGAGGTTTACAACAAAAGAGCTAATTAAAAAAAACAAAAAAGATCAAAAAAAATTTAAAATATATTTAATTTCAAATATTATTGGAATGCACATATCAATATTACCCCTATTTATAACTAAACTATCATTCTGATAAATGCATAAGAAAATAAAGATTGAGCTTAATATGAAATAAAATACTAAACTTCTCTTAGATTTTGGATTTCCGTTTCCAGCAGGCTCGTCCATCCGCGTTCAATTCGACGAGGCTTGAAGTTCATGGAATACTGGTACCTCCCACTGAACTCAAGAAGTTTAGGTCTAAATTTACTATCAAAAGGAAACCATTCATCTATGTACATATTCGGATACGGCAGCTTGATAAATCCTGAGTCTCGTAAGTTAACAGGGCAAACAGGAAACGCTTACCCTGCTATTGTGTGCGGATTTAATCGTCATTGGAGTAAAATGGATGGCAGCTATCAAATTTCTCCCTTGGTGGTCACACGCGGTGAAGGTAGGTTAAATGGAGTGCTGATTGAAATCGACCATGCTGAATTAGTCGAGTTCGATAAACGCGAAGCCGGATACCACCGAGTGAAAGTGCCGGTGTCTGAATTCGTTAGTGAGCACGCACTAGACAGTAATGGTGAAATATGGATGTACGTGAAAGACGACACGACACCGCCCTGTTCTCATACGCCTATTATGCAAAGTTACGTTGATACCGTTCTGGCTGGGTGCTTATCGATTTCCACTCAATTTGCAGAGCACTTCATCCAATCAACATTAGGCTGGCATCACCCTCTTGAAAACGATAGACATCAGCCAAAATACGGAAGAATTGCTGGCGTTGAAAGCCACCACCTCTCTCTTATCGATAACCTCGTTGATTCAGCAAGGCGTTAAGGCGAGATAATGATTCTAGAACAGCAACTTGCCCAGCAAATCGTCGACCGAACTATGGCAATCATCGGCAATAATATCAATGTAATGAATCAGGCAGGCGTCATTATTGGCAGTGGTGATTCTCATCGGATTGGTCAAACTCATGATGGAGCACTTTTAGCTCTAAAACATGGGGATACCGTTGAAGTAACCCAGCAAAGTTGCCAGTCGCTCAAAGGAGCAAAGCCTGGCATTAACATGTTGATGAAAAGCCAACATGAAGTTATTGGTGTGGTCGGTATTACTGGCGATCCTGACTCTATCCGAAATTACGCTTCGTTAGTAAAAATGACGGCAGAAATGATCGTCGACCAAGCTGCGCTTATTGAACAACTCCAATGGGACAGAAGACATAAAGAGGAATTCATCTCAGCTTGGATCAACAATGCGGTTTCATCTGCTGAGCTCAAAGATTGGGCAGCACGTTTAGGTATTGACCTTGATACGCCTCGTGTTGCTGTCGTCATTGAATTGCACTCCGAACGCGCCCCACTCAGTTTGGAGCAAACTCGTCAAATCGTCGAACTGTTGGAATACCCCAAACGTGACAACTTGGTCGCTGTCATTTCAATGCATGAGATTGTCGTGCTGAAACCCAGCCACAATAGGCACGGAAAATGGGACAGCGAACAAGAAAGTCTGCGTATCGATATTTTGCTCGACCGGTTAAATCAGCAAGGGATCAATCAATTGAATATCGCCCTAGGAGAATATTTTCCTGATCTCGATGACCTTCACCTCTCTTACCAGAGTGCCAAACAAGTACTGCACTTTGGAAAAAAGCATCATCCAGAAAAGAACAAATACCTATTTGAGGAGATGCGCTTACCTGTATTGCTCTCCCCACTAGGCGATTTTTGGCAAGGTGACCAATTGTGTAAATCAATCGTTAAACTTATGCAGGAAGACAAAAGTGGGCAATTGCTTAAAACATTACACGCGTTATTCGAACACCAAGGAAATCAAAAGGTGTGTGCTGAAGCCTTATTCATTCACCGAAACACCTTAAGGTACAGGTTGGATAAGATTGAAAAAATCACTCATGTCTCTCCAAAAAGCTTTACTGGATTAGTCGAACTTTATATTGCAAGCCAGATCACAAGTTAACATCAAAATTGTGCATAAGCACAAAAATAAGGTCTCACATTAGAAATTAATTTGTTATCTGTGCCTAAAGGATTCAGCTCAATAAACTCCGATAATAGTCACACTTCCTGCTAAGGTCTGCTGACCAAAATGATCAGGGATTGCATTCCGAGAATACCTACGCTTGGAAAAAGAGATAGCCACTCTATACGCATCAAAACTATGTTCATGATAGCAATGCACATAAAAGCAATACCGCATAAAGCGTAAGCAAGTGGCAAAAATAAACGGAGTTTTTATGAGTCTTATTCTAATCCTGCTGGCTGTGATCGCGTTTATCGTCGTCGCAACCACCAAATTTAAGCTACACCCCTTTCTCGCCCTCTTAGTGGCAGCATTCATTGCTGCATTTGCCTACGGGCTTCCTGCCGACAGTATTGCCAAAACCATAGCCAAAGGTTTTGGGGGTATACTCGGGTACATCGGTTTGGTCATCGTATTAGGGACCATTATCGGTGTCATTCTGGAAAAAAGCGGCGCGGCCATCACCATGGCAGATACCGTGATTAAAGTGCTGGGCGACCGATTCCCGACACTGACCATGTCACTCATTGGTTACATCGTATCTGTACCCGTATTTTGTGATTCAGGCTTCGTCATTTTAAACTCGCTTAAAGAGTCGCTGGCAAATCGAATGAAAACCTCTAGCGTCGCCATGAGTGTTGCACTCGCCACTGGCTTATACGCAACTCATACCTTTGTTCCACCGACTCCCGGTCCTATTGCTGCTGCCGGTAACCTTGGGTTGGAATCTAATCTAGGTATTGTTATCGCTGTCGGTATTTTCGTTGCAGGTGTCGCAGCACTCGCTGGTATGCTTTGGGCTAATCGCTTCAAAGATGTAGAACCCGATGGAGAAGAAGCTCAAAACCCAGCAGATAATGTTGATTGGAAAGCACTGAAAGAATCCTACGGTATACTGCCCACAGCAGGGCAAGCGTTCGCGCCAATCTTTGTGCCTATTTTGCTTATTTGTTTAGGGTCGGTTGCTCGCTTCCCAAGTGCGCCATTGGGCGATGGATTCCTATTTGATACGCTCAACTTCTTTGGCCAACCCTTAACGGCGTTGGTTATTGGTTTACTGCTATCCGTTCGTTTGCTTAAGTCTGACAACAAAGCGGCTGAGTTCAGCGAGCGTATTAGCCAAGGTATCACTGCTGCAGCGCCAATTCTTTTGATCACTGGTGCAGGTGGTGCATTTGGTGCGGTACTAAAAGCCACACCTCTAGGCGAATATTTGGGCACAACATTGTCGGCATTAGGTATTGGTATTTTCATGCCGTTTATTGTTGCCGCTGCACTTAAATCGGCTCAAGGCTCGTCAACCGTGGCTTTGGTTACCACGTCTGCGCTGGTTGCCCCAATGCTTGCTCAATTAGGCTTGGATTCAGAGATGGGCCGAGTGCTCACAGTTATGGCCATTGGTGCGGGTGCAATGACCGTATCTCACGCTAACGACAGCTTCTTCTGGGTCGTCTCTCAGTTTAGCCGTATGAGTGTTGGGTTGGCGTACCGTGCGCAAACCATGGCAACCTTGGTGCAAGGTATTACTGCCATTGTACTGGTTTACATTCTAAGCCTTGTTTTATTGTAATCATCACCGCGTTAGGAGAGTGATATGAAAGTAGTTATCGCCCCAGATTCATTTAAAGAAAGCCTGACGGCAAAAGAAGTTTGCTTGGCGATTGAATCTGGCTTTCGCCGAGTGTGGGCAGACAGTGAATTCGTTCATGTTCCTGTCGCAGATGGTGGAGAAGGCACAGTGCAGTCGCTGGTTGATGCGACAAAAGGCAACCTAGTACACCTCGCGGTGACGGGACCTTTAGGCAATTCAGTCGATGCATTCTATGGGTTGCTGGGCGATAATCAAACGGCTGTTATAGAAATGGCAGCCGCCAGTGGTCTTCATCATGTTTCTCTTTCTCAACGTGACCCTAAGCTGACCACGTCCTTTGGCACAGGACAACTCATCAACCACGCACTTGAACAAGGTGCAAAGAAATTGATCGTTGGCTTGGGTGGGAGTGCCACAAACGACGGTGGCGTTGGCATGATGGCGGCTCTAGGCGCTAAGTTCTCTAATCAAAATGGTCAGCCCATTTCGTTAAATGGCAGCGGATTAAAAGAACTCGCGCAAATTGATTTGTCGGGATTAAACTCAAAACTGGCGGAATGTGAGATTTTGGTAGCAAGTGATGTCGATAATCCTTTATGTGGAAGTAAAGGCGCATCGGCAACCTTTGGTCCGCAGAAAGGCGCAACCGAAGAAGATATTCGCCTACTCGATCAAAACCTCAATCATTATGGTCAGCTCATTCGCAAACAAATTGGTCGTGATGTATTAAATACAGCAGGGGCAGGTGCGGCTGGCGGTATGGGTGCAGCATTGATTGCATTTACTCACGCCAAGTTGCAACCAGGCATTGATATTGTGCTCGAAACCGTTGATTTAGAAAGCCAACTGGAAGGGGCTGATTTGGTGGTCACCGGAGAAGGCAGAATAGACTGGCAAACAGCGCACGGGAAAACCCCCATGGGCGTGGCGTTGCTGGCTAAGAAATTTGACCTCCCCGTGATTGCACTAGCGGGCTGTGTAGGCGAGAACTACCAAGCGGCGTACCAGTGTGGTATTGATGCCGTATTTGCTGCTGTGCCCCGAGCACTGGATTTACCTACCGCCTTTCAGGAAGCTGATGAAAACCTCACTAACCTTTCTGAAAACGTCGCACGTCTTTGGTCTGTTAACCTAGCGAAGTAAATTCAACCCCCACAAAGTTCAAAAGCGCAGGAAGCCCTGCGCTTTTTTTACATTAACCTTCGCGAGATGTAGCGTTTACGATCATTAGCATGCACAATTCGCACTATGAGCAAAAATAAAATTTCCATTCCACTCCCTTCTCTTATCCATCGGATTGGGGGTGAAAATGCCAAACAGGTCAAATCTATTGCGCTTCAATACCAAGCGGAACTAAAAAGGATTCGTCGTTCGAGAAATTGGCAAGTTATCGCCAAGTTTGAAGATTTACGGGCTTTTTCTGCCGCTTTGATCGAAATAGACCATGAAGCCTACCAATTCATCATTAAGAAAATAGATGAACGCGTTGAAGCACTGCGAGAACTGCACCTTCCACTTTCAGATCAACTGAGCGCTCTCATTTTGGCTAATCCGAACATTACACTGAATGAATTAATGGAGAAAACCAACTGCACACTCGCTCAAGCAAGAACGGCAAGGTTTGAGGCTGATGTTATCTAGCGTTTTCTCACTTATATTATTGACAATAATAACAGTTAACCAAAAAATAACAGGTGGACATTCCATATAATATAGGCGAATCCTGCTTTATCGCCTGATAGAGCAAAGGATTGATGATGAGCAAGAACAAATGGAACTTGGTGATTCAAGAGGTGGGAACCCACCAAGCGAAAGTTTGGGTTGGTACGTTATCTGAATACCAAGGTAAGCCGGATACCTTTAAAATCAATGTGTTCACTCAGCCTATCACTGAGCGAGAGCGTCAACCCATCGCTACCTATCCCATACAGAAACAAGACTGGGAACTACCGTTTACCAAACTACGCGAACGCTTTTTTAAGGTAGTGACAATTACTGGGTTGGAACCCAATCAAACGTATTACGTCGATTTTGTTCGCGGTGAGCACACGTTTAGCGGCAGTGAAGATCACAGTAAAACCATTCAGGAAACGGTGTTAGAAACAGGCACACTCAAAACCTTACCCACGTCGCTTTCAGAAACCGAGCCTTTTGTTGCCATGCTTGGAAGTTGCTTTTATAACGGCAAGCATGAGAAAGGACAAGCAGCGAAGGCATACACGCATTTGTATTTTCAGGGGAAGCCTGAAGAACAGCCTCATGTTAAGTTTCTTACTGGCGATCAGGTGTATCTCGATATTGGGGTGGACTCACTCTCTCCCGTGGTTAATGAAGTCCATAGACGAATCGCGACGGATTATGCAGAAACGTGGGATATCAACCGTAAGATGTACCGACATGGTGGATGTTGGTTTTTGGCCGATGATCATGAATATTGGAATAACTACCCATATGTCCAAGGCACCAATCCGTATTTGTGGGCGATTACTTTATCTAAAAAGATAAAAGCTGCGTGGACGAAAAGCGCGAAAGATGGCGTTAAAAATGTGCAGCAAATTACCCCATTTCGAACGTTCGATATTGGTGACGATTTGTCTTTTTGTTTTGTGGACTTAAGAACAGACCGAGACAAACGTGAACCGCCAAAATCGCTGACCACCAGTAAGGTGTTTGAACAGCTTATCGACTGGGCGAAAAGACTCGATAAAGTGGGCGTATTGGTGTTGCCTCAACCACTTATCGTTAAACCGGGTTCTGAATCGGACTACAACCTCGCCAACTATAAAAGCCAGTACAAGCAGCTACTCGATGCGCTGGGTGAAACTGGAAATGACATACTTTGCTTATCGGGTGATGTGCATTATGGTCGAATTGCCAGCGTTGAGATTGGTAGTAAAAGCGCCACTCTGCATGAAGTCATTTCTTCCCCTATGTCGAACATTCCTGCATCCGATGGTGGAAAGTTTTCCGCAGCAACACCCAAGAGAGTGAAAAACCTACCTCGTTTTTCTGGTCATAATGAAGACGTTCAATACGAAGATGTGTGGTGCACAAAATCGGAGCTCGTCAGCAAATGGTACATGCTGAAGAATTACTATCAGAATAAAGAACACTTTATGACTCTGGCGTTCACTCGCTCAAGCACAGGCAATGTAAAGCTTGAAGTGCAAGCTTGGTTAGTTAGGCATTGCGAGCGTTCTGGTAAACCGAAAAAACAGTTTAAAGACAGCAGGGTCATCACACTGAAAAAGCGCCCAGCTTAAGTGGAAAAAGCTAAGCATTTTTAGCGTTAGCTTATCTCCTTTCTTTAAAATGGAATTTCGGTTATTCCATTTTTACTCGACGCTGTTGTTACGCTCATACCAAAGCGTAACAACAGGTCAATAACAATGTCTCGATATCACTCGAACCCGAGGCAAGGAACGCCACCAAACTCTTTTTCATGGAAAGCAATAAAAACCGCGCTAGTAACACTCATAAAGGCCGCAATCGGTATAGGCACTTTGTATTTCGTGTCTCTGGCATTTTCGAAATTAAGTACGATTCATGGTACCGAACTGCCAGAGACGTACTTTGTTGATGGTTACCCCAGTATATTGGCGTTACTCAATTCAGAGTTCTTTATGGGGGTCATTTTCTGCGTCACCATTAGTGTGATTGTGTACGTGCTGTATTTGTTATGGCAGTTACATGAAGTCGCGGTTCATAAAGCACAAAAAATGTCTTCCGCTCATACGCAAATCGTTTTTGCGCTTTCTCTGTGTGGGTTGTTTATTGATAAAGCATGGTGGGTACTCGCTATCATTATTGCCTTTACTCGTTGGGATATTGTTTCAGACTCGCTCTCCAACATCATTCGTAAAGGTCTTCACATCACCAAAAGCATTAAGGAGTAATCATGAAAGAAATTATGCTCCCTTACATTCTGATCTGTTGGATTTTAGTCAGACTAAATATGGTGGCTTGGACGCTTAAAAATGCGGTTGTAATGGTAGGGCTAGGCGCTTTTATCGCCTTTATGTTGTTTACCGCGCATCGCTTTTGGTCCCCTGCAGACCTTACCGACAGTACAACAGTAAAAGCCCCTCATGCTGTACTCAGCCCTCTCATTGGTCAGGAGGTGGAACAAGTACTGGTCAGCCACAACCAACAAGTCCGTGAAGGCGATTTGATTTATGTATTGAAGTCGGAAGATACCGATTCTCAGATAAAAGGGCTACAGGCACAAAAATTGGCAGCAGAAGCGGAAATTGTTGCCTTACAACATCAGATCGCCAACGATGAGAAAACATTACGTCGATTAGAAAAGCTGGACGATTTTGCCCAAGAATCACACAGAGACGATACCAAAACACGAATCGATACTAACAACGCAAAAGTAGCGGCAGTGTTTGCTCAAATCAAATCTATTGAAGCGCAGATCGCGACAGCCGAATGGCAAAATGATCGCCGAGAAGTTCGCGCACCTTTTGATGGACAGGTGTCGATTGCTAACCTTGCTGAAGGCACCCGTGTCGGCAATATGCATTTATACAACACGTCGAAAAAGTTTGTGGAAATGCGCATTGCGGATCAAACCTATCGCAATATTAAGGCTGGTCAATTCGCCGAATTTTATGTGGATGCGTACCCCGGTGAAATATTCCGAGGACGTGTTCACAGTGTTACGGCGGGAACAGGGGAAGCGAGAGTATCGGTAGTGAATGGTACTCAGCACGTACGCCAACACGTCAATAACAATGCGGGGACACATGGGCGTACTGTCATCATCGAATTTGAAGAACCTCAGGGCTACAATGTACCCATTGGCGCAACTGGTTCTGGTTGGATATCAGCGACCAAACCGCATGAAACGCTAGGCTTTATGGACATCATTGGGGCTGCGACGGTGAGGTTAAAAGCATACAAAGCGTACTTCTCTGCGATGTAAATGCCGATTGAAATACCGAAAGCGCAGCCACTTACGTATGGTTGCGCTATGTCTCCATCCAGCTTTTGGTTTTCTGTTCTAAGACATGTTCCACCAGCGCCATTAACCATTGAATTTTCGGGCTATTACGCTGAGAAGCTTTAACGATAATGGCCACATCCAGCTCAATTGGCGTGACATTTCGCTGCCCAGAAAAAGGGGCGTAGCGAATGGTGTAGCAATCTTCCATTAACCGATTCATCAATTCATAGTTATCAATCTGAATCGTTGGCTCTATTGATGGGTCTATCGAGTGAAAATGGTGAGTATATTCATTGATGCCCGAGACCAAAAACTTCACATATTCCCCGTTAAGATTACCATCAATAAACCCTGCACCTTTGTGCAATTTTCTCTGATAAAAATGCTGCGATTTGTCACTAAGAATATGAACCCCTAAGTCAACATCTTCTTCTAGAATAAGAAGCTCGCTAGTTTGCTGCCAAGTTCTTAATTCGATGACGGCTTGGGTTTCTTCCCTAATCGCTTTGATCAGTTCAGTGCCACACGCTACAAGGTAAGGCTCAACCAAGTGCAACGAGACTTTTTCCAATTTACTCGGATCAAACACTTCAGGGTGAAGCGCTTGCTGAACTTGTTCTAACGCCAATTTAAGTTTGGGTTCGACTTCGCACGCATAAGATGTAGGAGTCAGCCCATCACTGCCACGGACAAACAACGGATCACCCAATTCATCTCTTAGTTGTGCCAACACTTTAGACACGTAAGATTGCGAGCGACCGATCTTTAGCGCAGCACGTTGTGTGGAATGAGTCTGCATTAAAGCTAAAAAGACAGGAATGGAGTTTAAATCGCTAATCAAGTGAATTACCTCTTAAGCCTTATTTTGTGCGGTGATTTTTTCTATTACTCGCTCTCGTAACCACATATTTTTGGCTCGCGCGTGCTGCTTAGATGGCCAAATCAACGAGATGGGAAAATTGCTCACATTGATGGGCGGTTTTGTCATCATCAGTTGGTCATCAAACCCTTCAATTTCTGCCATTCGTTTCGGAACAATAGCAAGCAGTTTGCGCCGGCGAAGCAGTTGCCGAATAGCCAAAAAGTTTCCAGCACTCACTCTGACTTGCCGTGATTCACCCATTTGCGCTAAATGATGATCAATTCCAGTCGTTAGATCGCCACTTGGGCTAACTAACGCATGATCTACCGATAAGTATTGTTCCAAAGATAACTGCTTTACCTTGCCAAACACAGCGGAATCGAACAAACAAACGTGTTCTTCATCGTATAAGTGTTCACTTTGGAATCGTGCATCAAGATCTGGAAAACTGCCAATCACCACATCCAATTTTTGCTCTTCGACCAGTCGGACATAATTACTTCTATTCACGTTAACAAAGCTAATTTGGCAGTGAGGTGCGTGCTGGGAGATATCATCAAATAGAATAGGTGAAAAAATAAACTCGGCGTAGTCCGTTAAACCGATTCTGCATACGCCTTGATATTCATTGGGTAAAAAGATTTTGGAAGACAGCAATTCTCCAGTGACTTTATCTAATATGCTCTCGACGGTAGAGGCTAGTGAGATAGCACGCTCAGTCGGCAACATGGTATGTCCGCGTCTTTCAAATAACGGGTCATCCAACAGCACCCGCAACCTAGCCAAGCTGTGGCTCATCGCCGATTGACTCACATGCAACTGTTTGGCAGCAGCACTCACACTCTGAGTTTCAAACAAGGCAGAAAATGCCACCAAAAGATTTAAATCGATGCTTTTCCAATTAATGTCGAGACGCATACCTCACTCCCTACCCCACTATTACTTTCAACCAAAACCAAACTAAAACCCAAACCCATTTCATTCATATTCTATATTAAAACTATCAATTTGAATCATTTATGTCGTGCCAGTAATCTTTCTACCAATAACCACTGTATTTAAATTGGACTTGGTAGATGTTCTCGATTTTTAAAACCTTTTTCCTGCTTGGTTGGGTAAGCTTTGGTGGCCCAGCAGCGCATATTGGCTACTTTCGAAGTACCTTTGTTGAAAAGCTCAAATGGCTCAGTGAAGAAGAATACGCACAGATTGTTGCACTCAGCCAATTCTTACCTGGCCCAGGCTCTAGCCAAGTGGGCTTTGCAATAGGTTATCGCAAAGGGGGGATTACGGGTGCAACGGCGGCTTTTTTAGGCTTTACATTACCGTCCATTATTCTGATGTTAAGTCTGGCTATTCTCAGTAGCCAACTCACGGATTCCAGTATTTTCCAGAATGTCATTCACGGACTGAAATTGCTCGCCGTTGTTGTAGTTGCCGATGCGACGATCGGCATGTATAGGAATTTCTGCCAGCATAAAGTGACAATTGCCTTGTGTGTTGCAACTGCTATGGCACTTCTTCTGTTCCCTAATCTGTATACCCAGATGACGGTTTTAGTGATTGCCGCTCTTGTTGGTCAAGCCTTTTTAAAAGGGCAACCGAAAGAAAAGAATGTCACCCAGCCAATACAAATCAATTGGATGCCTCTGATTGCGTTTACTGTTCTCTTAATTGGTTTACCTTTCGTGGGTAACTTAATGAAAGAAGTACAACTGTTCAGTGACTTTTTTCAAGCAGGCAGCTTGGTATTTGGTGGCGGTCATGTGGTTCTGCCTCTGTTGCAAAATATTGTCGGTGAACAGATCAGCCAAGACGCATTTCTTACCGGTTATGCTGCGGCTCAAGCCGTACCGGGTCCTATGTTTACTTTTGCCACTTACATCGGCTACGAACTATTGCCCACCTCACCTGTTGCTGGTGCTTTGCTAGCGACCATAGCCGTCTTTCTACCAGGTTTTTTACTGTTATTAGCGGTATTGGATAATTGGCAAGAGTTGGCAAGTAAACCCAAATTAGCGGGTGCTGTCGCAGGTGTAAACGCATCGGTCGTTGGTCTTTTATTGGCGGCTCTCTACCAGCCTGTTTTTACCAGTGGTGTATTGACGGGGGCAGACATGGCTGTGGTATTAGCCGGATTTTATTTGTTGAAACAACGTAAACTTCCCATCGTTGCTCTTGTGGCATTTTTCATTGCTGCAGGCTTATTGTTTGGTCAATTAATGGCTTAAGGATTGGTTAATTAATAGCTTAAAGCTTGTTCAAATAAAGATAAAACCGAGCCTTACACGCTCGGTTTTTTTACTTTCTTGAATAGCTAATATATTGAGCGATATTTCTGCAAAAGATCGTTTCCTTGACTAGACTTGATCGTTAGATATTCACTTATCTTAAGTGCACATTTATTTATAAAAATTCGCACTCAAGGCTTTAGACATAGAGGATCGCGGTTATGTTTATTCGGCAGCGTCAGTCGTTTCATTCTTTTCCAAGTCAAATGGCATCATTAAACCAACATCTTGAGCACGTTCACCATCAAATCAAAGATAAAGTGCCTCAAGTGGATCGGATCTCATTCACACTATACGATGCGCACTTGGATCTTCTTCGTACCTACGCTGAAAGTGATACGGATGGAAATACATTAAGCCACCATGAATACCCTTTTTCAGAGTGTCGATCCCTTCAAGAATGTGCCAATAAAAATCTTTACCGCGTCATCAATGATATTGCAACAACGGTCAATTCCAATCGACACCACTCGCGATGGTTGATTGAACAAGGCTACCTTTCTTCATTTACCGTTCCGACATACCATCACAACCAATTCATCGGGTTTATTAACTTCAATTCACACCAAAGCCATGTGTTTAGCCCACAAGTTCAAAACGAACTGATGCCTTTTTGTGAACAAATCAACTTCACCATAAACTCGGAATACTCATTGGTGCATTCCATTTTGACTTCCGCCGAATTGACTAGAGACATATACCCTGGTGCGCAAAGCGATTCTGATGAGCACATTTTGCGAGTAAGCCTTTACGCCAAATTGATTGCATTAGAAGTGTCAGACTTATATGAGCTGGATGATGAAACCATTGAACATATTCATTTATTTTCTCGCTTGCATGATATTGGCAAAATTGCTTTGCCTGATACCTTGTTGCTCAAGCCAATTCCGCTCAACGCACAAGAAAGAAAAGTCATGGAAAGCCACATTGATAAAGGCTTAATCATAATCAACAAGATCCTCCATAATTTGGGCTCACCTGATCACCCTTGCATCCATGTACTGAAAGATATTATGACTTATCACCATGAGTTTCTGGACGGTAGTGGTTACCCTAACGGAGCGAGTCATAGCGATATTCCTGTTTCAGCAAGAATTGTCGCGGTAGCGAATATATTCGATGCTTTAACGAGCCACCGTCCTTATGCTCAAGCTTGGTGTGTAACGTCGGCACTTCTCGAATTAGAGAAAATGGTAGCGGACGGAAAGCTGGATGGTAATTGCGTCAATGTGCTTCGTGATCATCAAGGCTATATTACCCAAGTTCTTGAGCAACACCCAGAGCATGACCCACGTGAAGGTGTGACTCATCACTGAGCCCTTGCCTTAATGTCTTTCCGGCAAGTTTAAGGTATTAGGATTAATCTCGTGCAGAGCAAGATACGCTTCGATTTCATCGGATAACCTTATCGACAACGACAGATGATTGCCGCTTTGGTCGGCTCGTTTTTCAAGTTGCAAAGAGGAATGGTTTTGCGTGACGGACTTGGCGATATAATCCAATACCCACATCGATTCTTTAGTCAGCTCATCTTTCTTAAAAGTAAACGTTACATACGCCAATAAGTCGGGCTCTCTCGCTACAGAAAACTCACCACGAGACACCAAATACTCTGCACAGCTTTTATCAACACCTAAGTTTTGAATATCCGCAATAAGCCACTGATTTATTGGCTTTGCTTTAGTATCAAAATGGGGTTGTACGTGAATGAAAGACGAATCCAGATTTTGATTTACATACTTGCCCTTTTTTCCATTTCCTAATCCAATAGTTTGATGATATTCAAGAACCGGAGCATCACAATGAATAACGAGGCCGTTTGACCAACGATCTAAATGCGAAGCAATACTAAAGGCTGAAAACCAAAAAAAGAGAGGAGTAAAAAGGAGAAAATTATTTTTTGAGCGCATTAAACTTACTGAATTTCGCCTTTATTTATCAATGAACGGTGCTATGAAGAATCTATTCACGTTAGTGAACAAAGCAATAATGCAGTGACTTAAAATCACAGGCTAAACGCCAATGATCTAATGAGCTAACCAACCAATAACCACAAAATTTATTCCGAGTAAGACGAAGCCCCACCTTCAGAAATAGAAATGATCGCTTCCGAAAGGAATACCTGTAAATCATTATCAAATATCGCGATCACGATTGCCGATAATGCCACACCAATAATCGCGTATTCGATTGCAGTAACGCCGGATTGGTTTTTGATCACCTTGCCTGTACAGATCCTGATGAGATGTATAATTGCTGAACCCATAATTCACTCCAATTATCTGCCAGAGAACTGTCTCTCATCTATAAGGCTAGTTGGATATAGTTAGATCTTCAAACAAAGATAAGCTCAATATAAAAACAAAAAAGCGGTTAGAAATAATGCAATGATTAGGAAAAGAAAGTTTGGTTATAAAATCATGATCTCGGTCCTCACATCTACTTTTCTTCGGAAATTCTTAACACAATTCGCTCATCTATCTTTCGGTATTCAATTTATCCAATCCTTCCTGAAATCATCAAGTGAGTAAACGATCTCAAGACATCGCAAAATTTGAAAACCACGGTTGACCGAGGCTATACTTAACGACTAGTTTAACATCATGATAACAATTACAATTCATTATAAAAAAGACATGGAGTCACCTGATGGTTCAGCCTCAAACGACACATAACGCGAAATGCTCTCTCACACCCCCAAATGAACTGATCTTGAAATGGGCTCAGGAACGCCCAAATGAAGTTTACCTCAAACAGATCATTAACCGACAATTTGTAGAATTTACTTATGCTGATGTTGCCGACAAAGCACTTAAGCTGGTTTCCGCATTACAATCTTTGGGTTTGGAACCCGGAGATAAAATAGCGCTAATCTCTAAAAACTGTGCGGAATGGTTTATCACCGATCTTGCCTTGATGCTGGGAGACTACATAAGTGTTCCTATATTCCCAACCGCTGGTAGTGACACGATTGAGCACTGTATAACGCACAGCGGCAGTAAGGCGCTTATTGCAGGTAAGTTGGATGACTCTACTGCGACAACCGAAGTTATGAATAAGTTAAGCGACTTGACCAGCATTTCGCTTCCTTACGACTCTGCACCAGCTTGCCAACATGAGTTCACAACACTGATAGAGGACCAAGCTCCCAGTGAACTAAGACCGGAACATTACGACGACAAATTGATGTCTATCGTATACACCTCTGGTACGTCGGGGTTACCAAAAGGCGCAATGTTAACCTACGGCGCATTCAATTGGTCCAGTCAGAAATTAATTGAGCACTTAGGTGTGGATAGTGATGGCAACGATCGATTGATGTCCTACCTTCCTCTCGCTCATATAACGGAACGCGTCTATATTTTCGGTACGTCGATTCGCGAAGGCGTTATGACCGCATTTCCAGAGTCTTTGGATACCTTCATTGAAGATGTGAAGATGCAAAGACCGACACTATTTATTTCCGTTCCACGTTTGTGGACGGTCTTCCAACAGCGGATTCAAGAAAAGTTACCTCAGAAAAAACTGAATATTTTGCTGAAAATTCCATTCATTAACTCGCTCATCAAAAAGAAATTGGCAGATGGGCTAGGACTGAATGAAGCTCGTATATTGGGTTGTGGTTCGGCACCTGTTTCCCCTGCACTTTTGGAATGGTATCGCTCCGTTGGTTTGAACATTACCGAAGCTTGGGGCATGACCGAATCCTTTGCATACAGCACACTAAACTACCCATTTAAAGCCGATAAAATTGGGTCGGTGGGCAATGCAGGACCTGGCGTAGAACTCAAACTAGCAGAAGATGAAGAGATACTCGTGCGCAGCCAAGGTATGTTTGCAGGGTATTACAACAATGATGAAGCCACCAAAGAATCATTTAATGAAGACGGTTGGCTGCACACTGGCGATATTGGTTCTATTGATAGCGATGGTTACTTAACCATTCAAGGTAGAAAGAAAGACACCTTTAAAACAGCCAAAGGGAAGTTTGTCGCTCCAGTACCTATTGAGAAAAAATTGTTTGAGTACAGCAAAGTAGAAATGATGTGCTTGATAGGTTCTGGCTTGCCCGCACCGATCCTACTCGCGATACCACATGCCTACCCTAATTTCGATCCAGCTCGCTATGAAAAGCGTGCCGCTAGAGTCATCGAGCGCATTAATCAGACGCTAGAATCTCATGAACAGATTAAAGGTGTGCTCATGGTGAAAGAACCTTGGAGTATCGAGAACGGCATTCTCACTCCCACACTTAAAATTAAACGCCATATACTGGAAAAGAAATATCACGATGTCGGTGCAAACTGGCCAAAAGGCAAACTTATCGTTTGGGAAGAATAATCCTAGCTGGTTATCTTTTCATTCTTAAAGGGAGCCTTATGGTTCCCTTTCTCATTCCTATCCACTAGATACAGTAAGGTACTCACGTCACCATAAGGTCTCTTACAGTGTAAAAATTGCTTGTTTCCCAGGTATTTCATAAATAACTCCGGCTTATAAATAGCGTATGTAATCTTGATTGGAAGTGGAGCTTATTTGAACACCGACATCTTTTTGAAGATGCTTAGACATATCGGTAATCTCTGCATAATTCTCTTTCTCTTTTTTAGTACCAAAACTCCAAGAAAACTGATAGTTAGGTAATGAAATTTCAAAATCAAAACCCCAATTAAGCGCAATTCTCATAGTACCTCTCCTCATATACGACTTGTTAGTTCTTATCATTTGTCGTTATTATGAGATTCGGATAGGTAATAATCGAACGACGATTACTTACAAATAATATAAGTAGAAGTTATGGACTCAAGACTACGCCACTTATCAGGGCTCCGGTATTTTGAAACAGCAGCACGCTTAAGCAGCTATAGTAAAGCAGCAGAAGAACTATTCGTTAGCCAAGCGGCTGTAAGTCAGAAAATACGCCAGTTAGAAGAAGCATTGGGGTGTAAGCTGTTTATACGCCAAGGTCGAGAAATGGCGTTAACGGAAAAAGGAAAAACACTTTTCGGACAAGTTTCTCGTGGCTTTGAACATATTTTGAAAGGTTTGAATCAAATAACCAACGAACCCGTCGAAGGTGTATTGTCGGTGAGTGCCCCCCCATCATTTGCTTCTCGCTGGTTACTGCCTCGTCTGTGGAAATTTTCCATGCTACACCCAAATATTCCTATCAGAGTGATCACTTCTTGTGACGATTTGGATCTTCGTCACGGGAACATTGATGTGGCGGTTTGGCAAGGCGATGATATGGATAACTCTGAAGGCTTGATTAAAGAAATGTTGCTGGAAGAACAGATTTTTCCATACTGCTCTCCGGCTCTCGCGAATTCCATTAACTTCACTCATCCCAAACAGCTACTAGACTGCTGGTTAATACATTACGAATCGAAATGTTTCCCATGGGAAGATTGGTTTAAACTTGTCGATGTAAAAATGAAAAAATCGTTCATTCAATGGATGGAGGTAGGCACTTTTGATTTAGCCATGAACGCCGTTATAGCGGGTCATGGAGCTTGTTTAGCAACGGAATGTTTAGCATCTGACTATATTGAACGTGGATTGCTCGTTAAACCTTTTGATATCGGTATGACACCAGGTCTTAAATTTCATTTGTTTTCCGATCCTCACTCTCCACGCCGTGATCGAATAAAAGCCTTCTCAGATTGGATGCATTTTGAAGTCTCCGCTATTTCAGAGAACTTAGAGACCAGTCTCCAAGCTTAAAACATCGGTCTTCTTTCCGCTAAAAAGAAGTCGCCTTAAAAAAAGAAAAACTCAGCATGATAACCATGCTGAGTGCGCGACACATTAAACGTTTTGATAGCTCCTACGCCGACAACAAAACGGGATACAGGAAGGTCGCTAACTTGGAGTTAATCCCAAAACGGTCGTCGAGTTTCGTGATAGACCTGTTCTTTCGTCAAACCGAGATCGTCAAGCAAGTGAACGGGAATTTCCGTCATCTGCTTACGCGTGTGATAATTTCGATGCCATCGCTTAATCTCAGAGAAAATTTTCTTGATTAAGCCTGCCGGTTTTCTTGCCACTACTCGTGCTGAATAAATCGCTGATGCAGTCATCATTTCCTCCTTGATTAGTTTAAGCTTCAGGGTTAATAATTAATCAATTTAACTGCGTAGACAAACGATAGAAATTGACATTGAGTTAAGGAAAACTTAAGTGAAAGATAAAATGCCGCCGCTTCAAGGACTTTACTATTTTTATATTGCTGGGGAATCGGGAAGTTTTAAAGCAGCGGCTAACCGTTTATTTGTAACGGCAGCTGCAGTTAGCCAACAAATTCGACTACTGGAAGATTGGCTTGGAACCGAGTTATTTGTCCGTCAGCATAGGAAAGTTCATTTAACCCATGAAGGTGAAATGTTATTCAGACAAGCTCAAAAAGGCTTTGCGCATTTACAAGACGGAATTCGACAAATAAACCAAGATCCCGATCCAAATAGATTATCAATTTCAACGCTTCCATCTTTTGCTCAACATTGGCTGGTACCTAGAATTCGGCATTTTAGAGAAAGACATCCAGAAATCGCTTTACTTATTGAGCCCAAAAATGAATTAGTCACCTTTCAAGATTCCAGTGTCGATTTATGCATTCGCTATGGGACGGGAAATTACAAAAACGTCGAAAGTATTTGGCTAATGGATGAAGTGGTGTACCCAGTTTGCCACCCGCTCTATCAAAAAGAACACCAGATCAACACTATCGAAGATCTAAGTAAAGCTGACCTGATTGAAGATATGTGGCCAGATATGGACTGGAAATTATGGCAGCAATCGCTTGGTATAGAAGCAGGAAAATCCACTCTTCAGTACGATGGTTCCCATTTCGTTTTAGAAGGTGCGTTGTCGGTACAAGGCGTGGCGTTGGTTAAACACAGCCTCGCTTATCGTTATTTGCAAGAAGGAAAGTTGGTACGAATTGGCGATGTTGGCTTAAAACCCAAATTTAATTACTTTTTATGTGCTCCTTCAGGTTATTTTCGCCGCGATAAAATCCAAACATTTGCCACTTGGATTCAGCAACAAGTCCAAGAGTTTTGTTGTCTTGGTCGTGAAGGGTTAACGGTCATCGAAACGGACTACTCACTCAAATGGAATGGAAAAAATACAGTGCGCAAGTAAAGCTCGCTAGCCTCTAGTCATTCTAATGAATATTCTTTAGAGCCACACAGTAAAACATTCAGACACTTACTTCCCCTTTAAGAAGGAAATCACTAATGGCGAACATCGTTTTTATTGCGACCAGCCTCGATGGGTATATCGCAGACAAAGAAGGCAATCTAGATTGGCTTCATTCAGCTTCAATACCTGAGGGCAATGACATGGGCTTCTCAGCTCTGATGGAGCGTGTAGACGGTCTAATTATGGGAAGAAATACCCTAGATACCATTTTGAGCTTTGGCGTTGATTGGCCCTACGATAAACCCGTTTTTGTATTGAGCCACTCCATGACATCGGTCCCCCAAGGATACGAGGATAAAATCTTTCTTATCAACGGAGAGTTGAAAGCAGTAGTTCGCGACTTGAATGAGAAAGGGTTTATCGATTTGTATATTGATGGCGGGATCACCATACAAAATTTCTTAGCGGAGGATCTGATAGACGAATTGATTTTAACATCTATTCCTGTACTACTAGGTGGCGGTTCTCCTTTGTTTGGCAACCTAAGCGCGCCACTCAACTTTGAACTGGTTGACAGCCAAACGTTCAACGCTGCTATTACACAAAGTCATTACGTTCGAAAACTTAAAGCATAACCTATAAAACACATAGGCTAATCGCATCCAAAACTTAAAAAGCCCCTCATAAAACAAAAGCCCCGTCAGCAAGGCTGACGGGGCTTTAAAGTTACGTTAGAGGAAAAGAATTACTTCTTCTCTCTCTCTTCTTTAACTTTAGCAATTACTTCTTCAGCAACGTTCTGTGGACATGCTGAGTAGTGTGCGAACTCCATAGAGAACTGACCACGACCAGAAGTAATTGTACGTAGGTGACCAATGTAACCAAACATCTCAGATAGAGGTACATCAGCTTTAATACGTACGCCAGTAGTACCAGCTTGTTGGTCTTTGATCATACCACGACGACGGTTAAGGTCACCGATTACGTCACCAACGTTGTCTTCTGGAGTGAACACGTCAACGTTCATGATTGGCTCTAGAAGTTGAGCGCCCGCTTTAGGCATAGACTGACGGAATGCGCCTTTCGCTGCGATTTCAAATGCGATTGCAGATGAGTCAACTGCGTGGAAGCCACCGTCGAATAGCTCAACTTCAACGTCTAGAGTTGGGAATCCAGCAAGAACACCGTTTTCCATCATTGACGCGAAGCCTTTCTCTACTGCAGGCCAGAATTCTTTAGGTACGTTACCACCAACAACTGTTGAAGAGAACGTAAAGCCTGAGTTTGGCTCACCTGGTTTGATACGGTAGTCGATCTTACCGAACTGACCAGAACCACCAGACTGCTTCTTGTGTGTGTAGCTATCTTCAATCGCTTGAGTGATAGTCTCACGGTAAGCTACCTGAGGTTGACCAACGATTAGGTCTACGCCGTAAGTACGCTTAAGGATATCAACCTTAATGTCTAGGTGAAGTTCACCCATACCTTTAAGGATTGTTTCACCTGAATCTTCATCAGTCTCAACTTGGAATGATGGATCTTCTGCAACCATCTTACCAATAGCGATACCCATTTTCTCAGAACCGCCTTTGTCCTTAGGAGCAACAGCGATAGAGATTACTGGTTCTGGGAAGATCATTGGCTCAAGCGTACACTCGTGCTTAGGATCACATAGAGTGTGACCAGTTTGAACGTTCTTCATACCTACTACAGCGATGATGTCACCCGCTTGTGCAGAAGTCAGTTCGTTACGCTCATCTGCTTGCATCTCAACCATACGGCCAATACGCTCAGTTTTACCTGTAGCAGAGTTAAGGATTGTGTCACCCTTGTTAAGTACACCAGAGTAGATACGGATGAACGTAAGCGCACCGAAGCGGTCGTCCATGATCTTAAATGCTAGAGCACGTAGTGGCTCGTCAGCAGATACTGTTGCAACTTCACCCGTTGGTTCACCTGTTTCAGCGTCTGTTAGAGGCTGAGGATCAACTTCTGTTGGAGCTGGTAGGTAATCAACTACAGCGTCAAGAACGATTTGAACACCCTTGTTCTTAAATGCAGAACCACAGAATGTTGGGAAGAACGCTAGATCACGAGTACCTTTACGGATACAACGCTTGATGTCTTCGATAGAAGGCTCTTCACCTTCCATGTACGCTTCCATTAGGTCGTCGTCTTGCTCTACAGCCGTTTCGATTAGCTCTTCACGGTATTGTTCTACGTCGTCAACCATATCTGCTGGGATATCTTGGATTTCGTAGTTTTCTGGAAGACCAGAATCGTCCCATACGTAAGCTTTTTTGCTTAGTAGGTCAACAACACCAACGAACTCATCTTCGCGACCGATTGGTAGAACCATAACTAGTGGGTTAGCACCAAGTACGTTCTTCACCTGATCAACAACGTTGTAGAAATCTGCACCCATACGGTCCAGTTTGTTTACGAAGATAAGACGAGATACTTCTGATTCGTTCGCGTAACGCCAGTTAGTTTCTGACTGAGGCTCAACACCACCAGAACCACAGAATACACCGATACCGCCATCAAGTACTTTAAGAGAACGGTATACTTCAACTGTGAAGTCAACGTGTCCAGGAGTATCGATAACGTTTAGACGGTGATCGTTCCAGAAACAACTTACTGCAGCCGACTGAATTGTAATACCGCGCTCAGCTTCCTGTTCCATGAAGTCAGTTGTTGATTCACCATCGTGAACTTCACCAGTCTTGTGGATCTGACCAGTAAGCTTAAGGATACGTTCAGTCGTTGTGGTTTTACCCGCATCAACGTGCGCGAAAATACCAATGTTTCTGTATTTCGATAAATCTGCCATTGTCTTACTCTATTAATAGGATATAAAATGCGCGCAGAGTATATCACAATCTGTCAAGACTGATACCCTTGCGTGCATTTGTAGAAAAAAAACTTTTTAACATTATTTTGAAATAAAAAGTAGCTCTTGGAAGTAAAAAGTAGCCTTAAAAGTTTTTCAATTTGATGAATACGCGCTAACTCACCATGTCCCTTTATACTCAGTTACCTCGAAAAGGTTTGCCACTCGGCTACCTTGCCTTCTCATCAACAAGCTTTACTCTTCTTTCTTAGTTAAGAAATTCGACTTTGAACTCTGCATTTCGAGTTTGTACAACTATTCAAGTTTGTACAAGTATAAGTGGGGACACATTTTCAGATTCAAAGGTTAGACTTTTTTATGGCTACCTGTAAAGACACGATACCAATCATTCTTCATAGAAATACGTGTTAACTGGGTGTTATCTTGCGCAAGCCAATGTTCTATGGAATGGCTTAGCGGGTATTGGTATTCTCTTTCAGGATCATCATGGTCAACCACATAACATTGAGCAGATGGATTCTTCTTTAACGCCCACTCTAGTAATTCAAAGTCACCGTCCGAGTTCCCAACTACCAATACCGGAGCGATTTCACAACGCGACTCAACAGAACACACTTTCTCTTCATTTATATTAAGAGTGATCGGTTGGTCTCCACTTTTACCATACAGTTCAGATCCCAATACCCTATCAGCATGAATACCGAATACCGCTTCAATCCATGGGCGAACAAATGGTTCAGAGCTGCCAGTACAAACGTAACAAGTGAATTGCTGGGCATGAAGTGCATCTATCCACTCTTTCATGGGTAAATAAGCGAGCTCCAAATGAGAACAAGAGAAATCACGATGTTTCGCTCTATCCAGCCATTCACCACTCATCATTTCCAACTGTGTGTTCGAGTAATCAGGGTATGCAAGGTTAAAAGCATCGATTAAAACCATCCCAGAACCCGCAAGCTGTTTTTCAGCCAGCGCTACCGCATCTGAAACCTGATAGCGAACAGTTTCATCCAAATCTTCTTGCAATGCCGCTTTTAACTTATCAATAACAAAGAAGATTTCAGTAAAATACGGTTTCTCGCACCACATGGTGCCATCTAAATCAAACACGGCCACCCGTTTCTCTGCTGAAAGATATTCTGGAGATTGCGGGTCTATCCAATTATGCAGCGCTTGTTTCCAAGCAAAATAGACAGGGGTTTCGTTCCAATATGAAGATGAATTCAATGAAGGCTCCGTTTTTTAAGTCGCGCATTAAGATCAAGTTACTTCAAGAAGACGTTTTCAGCGAATAATTCTTCTTTTCTTAAATGGAAATCTCGGATGTCAATATAAAAATCAAGTCAATTTTTGACAGAGGATCACAATAAAAAGACAAAAATTCATTTTTTATAATTTTAGTTCAAACAAAGTATGTAATGCTTGAAAGGGTATCAATATTGATACCGCCTATTTTCCCACTAATATTTATCAAGCAAATTAGATAGATATATATGACGGTTTTATTACGTAGTTCATACCGCTTAGTAAAGTGCTAGAAATCCCTCTTTTCAGACTGACCATCCTCTCATCAATTAACACTTTTATCATGTAGGCGAAGTTGCCTATTTAGCTTATTTTTTGCCCAACACTTATTGGTAAACCTATAAACAATAGGTTGCTAATTTACCACTTTGAGCTTTGGGAGAGAGTTTTAAGTGGGTTATCTATAAAAGCGGTATTTCGATAAGCACCGCACTAACTATAAATACAAGGAATGGACGTTATGACTAAGCGATTGCTCTTAACTGCCTCTACTTTGGCTCTTGCGACAGTATCTACATTTGCTGTATCAGGGGAAACTTACACTCAGAACTTTAACGGTTTCGCTAACCAAACCGATCGAGGTTCTTGGGGCACGGTGGATTTCACACCCGGAACACCTGACCTAACCCCTTCTGACAAAGCATTATACGTGAATAACAGCGATGAACTTCAATTTGAAGTGCGTTGGACATGGAACACCATGCGCCGCATGTTGGGAAAACAAGCTTTCAATACGCTAAGAAAAGACATTGGTGTTCAAAAGCTTCGTCAGCTTATTGATAAACAATGTGAGGCTCGCGTTGAAGTGGGAACACAGCGTACCTACAACTATGGTGCGCCTTCTGTTGGTGGCTACGTTGCTGAAATGGATTCCGATATTTATCACTGTAACCGCAACAACCCAAAAATTACTGTAAACGGTGTTGTTTACCCTCTTTCCTATCCACAGAAATCTTCTACTGTGAATATGCGCACTTTTATTCCAACAACACCGGGCTCTAAATACTCACTAACCATCAAGTATCACAAACGTAACTACAATTTTAGACGTTTCGGGATCACAGAAGCACAAGCTTACCGCAACATGAATGTTTGGGTTCGTGGAGCGCTTGAAGAAGCATCACTACAAGGTGTTGGTGATATAGCCTTTACCGGTCAACGTGTACGTTTGCCAGCTAACCCTGCTATCTCTGATGCCAACCAAGAAGATGGATTCAACGTAGCGACTATTAGCTTTACAGCAAATCGATTCTACACACCAATTGCATTGGCAGACAGTGGCCACCCAGACTCGTATGGTCTATTGATCAATGAAATCCAAACCGAAGTCACCGAGGTTAATCCTTTTAAAGAAACGTGTGAACTGTTCTTCCCACCCAACAGTGGCGGTCTGAAAAAATGTCTCACTTCTGGCGGAGAGCAAACACCTGATATGTTGAGCTGTAATCTAGAAGTCGATGAGACTTTAGGCAACTTCAAAGTAAATAAAGCGGGATACCGAGCTGAAGCAGAACCTTGGCGTTACGATCCAAACAACCTTTTCCACGTGAAAAACTACTACAGCGTAGGTAAAGGTGGCATCTCAACCTTGAGATTAGCGAACAATGGCCAATATTCGGGCTGTCCAATCTATGGCAAGACACTAAGATTAGAAGAGTTCACTGGCAATAACTGGGATTACAATCGTTTCGCAGAACAAGGCTGGATTCAAGTACGACTAGCATGCTTAGACGAGAACAACATACGTGTTGCACGCTGGGAAACATTAGAAACTGAACGCCCAGACAACCTACTTATCACCAATAAGAAAGTTGATAAAGTGTTCAACGATGATGATTACCAGTCTTGTTTACTTCGAGCGATTCGCTTCGTAGACAGAACACATCTTATCCCAGAGGATCAACCTGGTTACTCCGCAATAAGCGATGGTTATGATATTCGTAATCTTCGTATCGAAAATTAGAAGTCTTAGGGTCTAGTACCTTAGGTTGAACTGCATGACTCAATCTCCTCCAACCCCGGAGTTATGCAGTTCCTTTTCTCTTCGGTGCTATTTCCCACAATCTAAATTAGCCATCTCTGATATAAGATATCAGTAGCATATATGAGAATGCGTGTTTTCCTGCATTTTTTTTGAATGAAGATCATGTATTCTACCGCAACTCTTAGGGCTAACTCATTGAGAGATGAGGGCGCAAAATGACAGTACCTAAACAACCTTATTTAGGGTGTTTGCTTTTAGGTAGGCTGCATTGCTGAGTGTTTTTACCGAGACGAAAACACAAAGGAATTTAGAGTAATGAAATTGAAACTTTTAGCTGCAGGCCTAGTAGCACTTGCAGCAACACAAGCACAGGCATTTGTACCCGCAAGTGTCATTGATAATAACAAACCAAAAGCTGAAGAGTACGTACAGGACTTTAATAGCTACAAGAATCAAGTTTGGGGATACTGGGCAACTGTTGACCTTTCACCTAACCAAACTCTCTCACCAAGTAACAAAGCAGCTTACACCACCAGCGGTCAAAACATTTTGTTTGAAACGCGTTGGACGTGGAACACTCTTAGAAAAATGTTGGGCTCAAATCAGTTTGATGAACTTCGCAACAGCATCGGTGTAGATGAAATTCGCCGTCTTGTTGATCAAGTTTGTGAGGCTCGCGCAGAAGTAGGTAAACATAAAACTTACAACTTCGGCAGCCCACTTCCTTGGTGGGATCAAAAGAAACAGTATCTAACAGAATTGGATTCAGATACTTACCACTGTCAGAAGCACAAGCCAGCTATCTATGTAAGCGGTAAGCGTTACGATTTGTCTTACCCTAAAAACAACGCTTCTACAGTAAACTTGCGTACGTTTATCCCAACAACACCGGGCTCTGAGTACGAAGTTGAAATTCGTTACACTAAACGTAACTATCACAACAGTGCCAACAATGCATACCGTGATGTAGCAGTATGGGTTCGTGGTGATATCGAATCTGCAAAACTGGACGGTGGTTCAAACGCGAGTTTTGATGGTCAGCGTGTAAGCTTACCAGCCTCACCTAGCGCAAGCCGCGACGGTCAGGGTTTCTATGTTGCACGTATTAAATTTACGGCAGACCGCTTCCACACCGCGATTGCTATTGCAGACAAAGGTCTTCCTGATTCATACGGTATCTTGGTAAACAAAGTACGTACTCATGTAACGAAAGTGAATCCAAACAAAGATACGTGTGAAGTGCTATTCCCAGCAGGTAGCCCAGAGTTGCTTAACTGTTTGAATGGTGGCGAGCCAGCACCTGAAGTTATCAGCTGTAACCTAGAGGTAGACTCTACACTGGGTAACGTAGTGGTAGACCAAGAAGGTTACCGTGCGACAAGTGAACCATGGCGTTATGACCCTCTAAGTATCCTGCACACTAAAAACTTCTACGGTGTAGGTAGAGAAGGCATCACTACGTTCAACATGGCTTCTAACGGTAAATACTCTGGTTGTCCTATCAAAGGTAAACGTCTAAGACTGGACGAGTACACTGCGAACAACTGGGACTACGAGCGTTGGGCTGAGCAAGGTTTAGTGAAAGTTAAACTCTCTTGTGTAGACAATGGTATCCGTGCAAGCCGTTGGGAAGTAGTTGAAACTGAACTAGAGAACAACTACCTAATCACGAACAAGAAGATCGACAAATTGTTCAACGACGCTAAGTACGACAACTGTCTGCTTACTGCGGTACGTTTTGTTGACCGTACGCACCTAATTCCAGAATCACAGTCTGGTTACGATGCGAACAGTGATGGTTTTGATGTACGTGCTATGCGTATCGAAAACTAATGCTCATCGGAAACTAAGGCGCATCGATACTTAAGATACATAGAAAACTAAGCGCATTTTAGTTTAATAAATCCAATGAATGCCACCGCTTGTCGGTGGCATTTTTTATTGGATCTTACCCAAGCGACGACGAAATTCTTATTAAGGAGATCCACTCTACGACTTTGAGACACAGTGCCTAAATGCAACTTTTCTGATTTTAGGTGCGCTAATCTAAAGCTGCTTTAAGGGCATGATAGCAGTGCGAATAAGCGAATAAGCGAATAAATTTTGTGTATACACATTTTCTAAAGGAGTCCAATTCACAAAACCTCCCCAACACTTAACTAATTGTTTTTTTTATTATTAAAATTAATTATCCCATGCTAAATCTTTAGAATTTGAGTCACCAACTACCCGCATAATCATGAACTCCCCCTATCTATGGCTTCGATACCGGTGATAGGAAACTCTGAACAGGACTAGATTATGGATATTTTTTCTATTGCACTAGGCTTACAAGTACTTCACAAAGATTACAAAGTAAATGATGTTCATATTGCTCCCGCACATCAAGGTGTAGAGGTGCAAGACCTTATTCACATGTCAAGCTTGGCAGGGAGCGATATACTTCGTATTCCCTTAGACCTGACATGGACCACACCAAACGGTGTTCCACAATGGGTATTAGACGGATTAGAAGTTTATCTATTGGAAGCGCAGACTCGGGGAATCAAGGTAATTTTACAGCCGGGCCAAACTCCGAGGGATCTGATTCGTGAAGGAGGAACAAATGCTGATGCCCCAACTGTAAACAACATCCCTGAGCTGGCAAACCGCTATGCCATCTATGTGAACGAAGTTTACGAAAACCTGCCACAGTACCGGAACACTATAGCTGGCTGGGAAGTCGGTAATGAACCCAATATGGGATTTCAGGCAGAAGACGGTGGGTATGTCGTTACAGATAGTAATACTCACAGATACTATGCTGTCTCACTAGCAAATGCAGCTCATTACGCCAATTACTTAGCTTATACAGCCAAAGCCATCGATGCACTACAACTTGGCTTTGATGTAAATGTAATAGGAGGAGGAATTGCCCACAATGATGTCCCTTATTTAAACACATACCTCAGCACACTTTCACAGAAGATCTCCGAATTAGGGACTAGTGTAGATGGTATTTCTATTCATCCCTATACAACTTACATCCGCACTTTTACCAGCCCAGAATCAGGTCGACCAACCGCATGGGTTGACGTTCCCGAGGCTGGTGCTCATATAGCTAGCTGGGATTATCACTATAGTTTTCAAGGTGCTCTGTATGATGTGCAACGCATCATGTTAGAAAACGGATTCGACCAGACCGACCTATGGATTACAGAGTTTGGAGTGCCTTCTTATCTTGGGTATAGAAATGCTGGCCCTGATGGAGAACTTGATCAAGCACGTTGGTTTGCAGAAGCATTTGGTGTACTCGATAGCTGGGGGAACGAAAACCTGAAAGGCGTTATTGCGCACCATGTGCTGGATAGCCACTCGTTTGAATACAATTCTCAGTTTAGCGCTTACGACAACAATAAGCCCAATGGCGATGTCAATCACGCAGAAAAATCATTTGGTCTGTTCCATAAAAAAAACGGTTCTTTCACTTCCAAACCAGCTGGGTGGTTGATGGACTACGTGTCCAACAATCGAACTTTCTACTACCACAACATTATCAGCGACGTGGATAAAAGTGTTTTAGATGCCTCCCACTGGGGAGCTAACAGCGGGATATTTAATGGTTTCGTTATGCTGACGCACGATGGAAACGACACCGTCACAGGCTCTAACTATGATGACAGTATTTTCGGAGGAAGTGGTAATGATGTGATTTCCGGATTAAACGGGAATGATCGTCTTTATGGAGGTTCCGGAGATGATGATATTCGTGGCGGAGGCGGTACGAATGATATATACGGAAATGATGGCAACGACGAAATTCGAACCAGCCATGGTAGGGTTGATGGCGGACGAGGTTTCGATACCTTAGTCTTGTCTGCTAACCCTTCAAGCTATTCAATTTCTGGTGACGCTGTTGAATTCCATATTTCTGGTTCAGGTCAGTCAATACGCGGTAGAGATGTTGAAAGAATCAGGTTTGCTGACAATTCTTTGGTGAACTTGTCGAACACCGATGTCGGTAGAGGGAATGGTTTCATTTCAGCTCCAAGTTCCATTGATGCTCAGGATGATCCCAATAGCAATGTAACGTATGGGCAAACCATTACCATTCGAGTATTAAACAACGATACAACCACAGAAGATACGCGAATCACGCAAATCAACGGAATTGATATGCAGCCCGGATGGGCAACATGGGTAAATGGTGCCGGATTGGTTTACTTTCTGCAAGACCAGACACTGGCATTGGAGGCTTACGGCGAGAATTACAGCTTCACTTACACGATAGCAGATGGAAATCAAACTGACGTTGCAACGGTCAGCGGTACTATTTACCCTGCCACAGCTCCAGATGCAGTCGATGACCCAAACAACAACGTTGCCTACGGTGCCAGAATCACTATTCCGGTACTCGATAACGACAGTGATCCAAACGGAGATCAGTTACAAATTACGCAAATTAACGGGATTGATATGCAGCCCGGTTGGCAAACCTGGGTAAATGATGCTGGATTGGTTTTCGTTCGCCACGATCATAAACTGGAACTTGAAGCGTACGGTGAAAATTACAGTTTCACCTATACTGTTTCTGATGGATCTGAAACCGATGTAGCGACAGTCAGCGGAACAATCAACTCGCAGTAATTCGGCAATCCCATTATTCAATTGATACAGTGAGCACGTAATTTAGTGATACGTGACAATAGTGAATACGTGATAGTAGTGAATTCGGGATTTCGTAGTTTGAAATCCCTTTCAAGCCTTACAACTCATCAAAGGCTTCAATCGCTTCCGATAGCTTCTTAACACCGTGGATTTGCATGCCTTTAATTCCACCTTTAGGCATATTGGCAGCGGGCACAACGGCTTTAGTGAATCCGTGCTTAAAAGCTTCCATCAAGCGCTCTTGTCCACTAGGTACAGGGCGGATTTCACCCGCTAACCCAACCTCACCAAACACCACGACATCTTTCGGTAATGGTCGGTCTCGAAAACTCGATAATAACGCCATCACTAACGCAAGGTCAGCACTGGTTTCAGTCACCTTAACGCCACCCACTACATTAACGAATACGTCTTGGTCGGCCATTTGCAAACCGCCGTGTTTGTGCAAAACCGCCAGCAATAAAGACAAGCGATTCTGCTCCAAGCCCACCGCCACTCGGCGCGGGTTAGCCAGCTGAGAATAATCCACCAGCGCTTGAATTTCGACTAACAGCGGGCGCGTTCCTTCCCACACTACCATGACCGAGCTGCCAGAGGTTTCCTCTTCGCCACGGGAAAGGAAAATGGCAGAAGGGTTACTGACTTCTTTTAGTCCTTGCCCTGTCATTGCAAACACACCCAATTCATTCACCGCACCAAAACGGTTTTTGTGGCTGCGCATAGTGCGAAAACGAGTGTCTGTACCACCATCCAACAAGACCGAGCAGTCAATAATGTGTTCCAACACTTTTGGCCCCGCCAACGTGCCATCTTTCGTCACATGGCCAACAATAAAAACGGCCACATTGTTCTGTTTGGCGTAGCGCGTTAGAGCAGTTGCGGACTCACGAACCTGCGCCACACTACCAGGTGACGATTGCACATCAGCAACATGCATCACCTGAATGGAGTCGATCACCATTATGCGGGGCTGTTCTTTTTCCGCAATTTGGCAAATTTTATCGACGTTGGTTTCAGACAACATACTGAGGCTGTCTTTAGGCAAGCCCAATCGCGATGCCCGCATTGCAACCTGTTGTAATGATTCTTCGCCAGTAACATAAAGCGAGGGCATTTGACTTGAGAGCAAACACATAGTTTGTAAGAGAAGTGTTGATTTTCCGGCTCCAGGGTTCCCACCAATCAGAATAGCTGCCCCTGGTACAATACCTCCGCCAAGCACTCTATCCAATTCTTTGAATCCACTAGAAAAACGAGGGACTTCTTGAAGATCTATTTCTGAAAGTTTTTGTACTTTAGATTCCGTACCAGAGCCAGCATATCCTGAAAGTCTTTCATTTCGGGCTACAGTGGGCGAAGCGGCAAGACGAATTTCAGATATGGTGTTCCACGCCCCACAAGCGTTGCACTGCCCTTGCCAGCGGGGAAAATCTGCACCACAATCATTACAAACATATGCACGTTTTGCTTTCGCCATAGAACTTGCCGTCCCTCAATTATTTACAATAAAAATTTAACATTGGGGTCATATCTCGGATCATAAGAGTATAATTATTTTAAAGATAACGATTACGTCGTCGATAACCCAATTAGGACAAGTACTTTAACAGAAATAATGGAACAAGCTGAAATACTCTCGCTCGTAGAGCGCCTCATACCCGTATACCGTTCGGATGACTTTGACCTTGTATTGTCACAAATGACAGAAGGGGAGCACCCGTCGGTCAAAATTTTGGTCAAAATGGAAATGAAGCGCGTGATGGCACCATGCACCAAGACCATAGATTTGAGAGGACGAGTACAAGGAGAGTGTCGCGAATACAAGCTAGAGGGGCTAACCCACTGGCTCGACGACGTAGCGATTAATGCCTATCACAAAAAAGTGAAGCGCTTTGGAGGTTATACCGAAGGCGTATGGGAAGCATTGGTCAACACTCGTAATAACTTTAGGGTGATGAGTAAAAATCGCCCAAACATGACCTACAGTATCACCGACCCAGACAGCCCATACGAAGCAGAAGCCATCCGGTTAGGCTACGATTTACGGCGTCAAGAAAACCGCTTACGCATGGCAAGTCAAGTTGATATCAAATTAAAGTCAGGCCAAGAGATCCACGGTGTCAGTGTTGATTTATCGAGTTCAGGTGCAAAATTCAAAGTACCAAGTGCGTTCGACTACAAACTCGGTGAAGTCATAGAAGCACGTTTCGTACAGCTTGCGAAAGAAACCAATAACCCCGAATTAGAAGAAGCACTGGAATATCGAATTCTTGGTGTAGACAATTGCTTTGAAAATAACAGCGTGAAATGGCTTCGTTTGATGAAACTCACCGAAACCGATGCGATTTCTCATGCTATAGAGCTGATGCTAAAAAACAGCTCGAAAAGAGCCAAACACGACAACCAAGACCACATTCTTCGAGCGCGTTCCCGAGGCTACGAACACAGCTACCTCAAACACACCAGTAACTTGCCACTATTTTTCTCAGGCACAGAACTCCGATATTCACTGCTGACGGATGCCAACCAAGGGCTTTGGACTTACTGGCATGATGAGCGTAACCAACAAACGCTAGGCACCTTATTTAACCGTGAGCGAATGGCTCCCCTCACCCAGCCGGGAATGAAAACCAGCAGTAACTTTGTCTATTCGTTCACGCACGAGCATCAAGATAAGACCCTGTTCTACAGCATGATGCTACCTGAAGCTTCTCGTGAGCAAAGGCAGCTATTTTGGCATGTCGGGGCTAGACGTGACAGTTGGCGTGTATTCCGGCTGCATATGTTTGAGTTATCTAAAGATGAGATCTCACACTTATTAGAAGTCGCACCAGAAATGTCAGAAACCATTAAGACTCTGACACACACAGGTATTTTGCAAGAAGTGAGCGACGCGCAAACCAGCCACGACTATTTGTTGACAGAAAAGCCTAGCATACCAAGCTCAGAGCTCAATCGATTCCGCCATACTCGTCAGATAGTCGGGTCGCCGCAAGGCATATACTTTGATTCAAGTTCTCGCCGCACTGAGCCAAGATTTATGTTTGATTCCCCTGTTGAAGCTCAATTGGAGAGCGCTGAGCCGTTAAAAGGGAAAACCATCGACTTTTCCAGTAGAGGGTTGAACATTAAACTGGCGACGCCTATGCAAGCCAAAGCTGGCGATGAAATCAATGTGAATTATATTGAGCTTCAACGCTACGACAGTGGTGTGCCCTTGTCAGAAGTGCCGTACAAGGTGATCAAACTCAGCCCTGATTGCAAAAATGTCCACCTATCGATCATTGAAAACGCTCAAAGCACACGCAGCCTAAATTTCTTAAAACGATTGATCAACCATAATCAGGGTAAGCTTGAAGAAGATAATGAACCCATTCCATCTTCAGAACTGCTGAGCACCATGCACCATTTACTATTGGGAAGAATGGTGTCTGTTCCCTTCTACATTGAAAAGAAAGACCGGATATTGCAACCAAGAGCCATTGGTGTGAATTTCCCAATGGATGGTCTCACTAAAATTTTCCAGTCTTTAGGACACGGTGGCAAACTCTCACTCGAACCTATTTTTAAGAACCGAACAAATACGTTGTTGGCCACGCCCATGCGCCCTATTGAGGGAGCAGAGCCAGCATTTCATGAGTTGTATATCGCCGTCACTCAAAATGGCAAACAGATTGAAGAAATCCACACTCGCTTAATCAGTGATTTTGAATCGATAAAAGAGCGCATGCGATTTGTAAAGAAAGCTAAATCAATTGGTCAGTTTTATGTGATTCGTATTTCTGGTATGCCCATTTTCGACTCATTAACCAACCTGCTCAATGAAGAGTTGAGCAGCTTGGCCAAAGCGACTATTCACCATGCTAGAGCGTTAGAGAAGGAATTTACCAGCCTTGTTGGGTACGGTGAATTCAGTGATATTACGGAAGAGGTTCTGATAAGGCTGGAATTGACCTGATTTCGTTTTACGGGAAAATTAGAAAAGCGGACTGCAATAGTCCGCTTTTTTTGTTTCTGAACACGCGTGTTTTATACTAAAACCAAGATGTAACCAAGAGGGTCTATCTCTACCACGCCACTTTCTGCTGTTTCACCAGCCCTGCACTTAGAATACAAAGCACACCGCCCAATCCACTGAAACGGACGGCAGTTTGCGCTTGTTGCTCGACCTTAGGTTTAGCGTGATACGCCACACCTAAGCCCGCAGCATTCATCATGACCAAGTCGTTGGCACCGTCACCAACGGCAATAGTATTGTGGGTTTCAATGTCGTACTGTTCAGCAAGCTCACTGAGGATTTCAGCTTTAGTCTGCGCTGATACAACATCACCCAAGACTTGTCCTGTCAGTTTACCGTCCACAATTTCCAACGTATTCGATTGGGCATGGTCTAGGTTGAGCGTCTCTTTTAGGTAATCGGAAAAATACGTAAAGCCGCCAGACGCTATTGCCGTTTTCCAGCCAAACGCTTGTAAACTAGCAACGAACTCACGCAAATCTGGCATCATTGGCAAATCACTTCTCACCGCTTCCAAAATACTTTCATCGGCATCTTTCAACGCGCCGACGCGTTGTCTCAAGCTTTCTTCAAAGTCCAGCTCACCTTGCATCGCGCGCTCTGTTACTTCGGAGACTTGCTCACCCACACCTGCTAACTTAGCAATCTCATCAATACATTCGATTTGAATAGCAGTGGAGTCCATATCCATCACGACCAACCCAGGCTTACTGAGATCCGGAACATCATGCAAATTGGCGTAATCGAGGGATAGCGCTTGTAAAATGGTTTCATGCTCACTGGTTAGTTCGCCCGTCATCAACGCTACTTCGTATTGACCGACTTTCCACGTTGCTACTACGGCATTGTAGGTTCCTGTGTAAAAATCAATGTCGTCAAAGTGGTTAGGAGAAAGGTAATAACCAAAAATGATCCAGTTCGCGCGTTGTAAATCAATGCGAGAGGCAAATCGTGTTTCTGGAAGACGTTTAAGTAGTGTGATGTGTTTCTTAATTGGCAGAGTTTTCATTGCGTCCATGACAGTTTAATCCTGTAGTGAACGTAAACTTAACCTATTGCAATTTGGAAACGCAAGTTTATGATCAATTTAAATCTTAACGAGTGGCGAACCTTTGTATGAGCAGTTCCCTATTTTCATTCCGTGCCTTCTTACGCATTATCGCGATGATCGTACTCGCTTTACTGGTTTTTTCCATGGTGCAAAACAGTGTGGTTATCAGTAAGGGTAACGAAGCCATTCAGGCGCGGCAGTTAGAAACATTGACCAATGTTTTGGTCACGCAAGCCGCGCTGTCTGCCAGTGATATGCTGGTGAATCAAGATCAGGAAAACCTGCTTAAACTGACTCAGCAACTCTCTAAAGAGCGTCTAGTGCTCGATGCGACAATCTACGATGCAGAAGGCGTTAAGCTAGCCGCCAGCCACGAAGCAAAACCCGTACGTGAAGTATTAGGGCTAGATACGCCTTTAGGCACTGCAGCCATTGGGCGTCAGCAGTTGGTTGAACCGATTTACAACGATGGTGCCATGATTGGCTTTATGCGTATTACCTTTGAAAAAGGGCGTGTAACCGCAATATCGGATCACCACTATCGCAATAGTGACCGTCTCATGTACTTGATGATTCTGATGAGTTTTGCAAGCGGCA
Source organism: Vibrio penaeicida (assembly GCF_002933855.1). Classification (GTDB taxonomy): domain Bacteria; phylum Pseudomonadota; class Gammaproteobacteria; order Enterobacterales; family Vibrionaceae; genus Vibrio; species Vibrio penaeicida_A. The sequence goes on along the minus strand of NZ_BFAQ01000029.1, from coordinate 98,253 downwards.
TACTGATTGCGATTTTGTTCCGACGTCAGCGTCGTAGCCGTCAAAAAGGTGAGAATTTATTGCTTAAGAATGTCGCTTCCTAGTCGAACATATTGATAGGTTCTAACAAAAAAAGCCCCGCTAAATCCACTTAGCGGGGCTTTTTTACTCTGCTATTTCTGACTTACTTGTCGCCAAGTAAAACAGAATCTAACGCAATCTCAATCATCTCGTTAAACGTTGTTGCACGTTCTTCTGAAGTGGTTTGCTCGCCGGTTTTTATATGGTCAGACACCGTACAGATAGTCAGTGCTTTTGCACCGTATTCCGCACATACGCCGTAGATGCCCGCCGCTTCCATTTCTACACCAACGATTCCGTATTTGTCCATCACGTCGAACATTTCTGGATCAGGCGTGTAGAAAAGCTCTGCTGAAAACAGGTTACCGACTTTCACATCGATACCACGAGCTTTCGCTGCTTCTTCAGCATTTTTTACCATCTGGTAATCCGCAATTGCCGCGAAGTCGTGCCCTTTGAAACGAATACGGTTTACTTTCGAATCCGTGCTTGCGCCCATGCCGATAACCACATCGCGCACTTTGATGTCTTCGTTTACTGCACCACAGCTGCCCACACGAATGATTTTCTTAACACCAAAATCTTTGATTAATTCTGTTGCATAAATGGAGCACGAAGGGATACCCATTCCGTGTCCCATAACAGAGATCTTACGACCTTTGTAAGTACCGGTGTAACCAAACATATTGCGAACATCGCAGACTTGCACAACGTCATCCAGAAATGTTTCTGCGATGTATTTGGCACGTAGCGGATCGCCCGGCATTAATACAACGTCTGCGAATGCACCCATTTCAGCATTAATATGAGGAGTAGCCATTGAAGTGGTCCTTATAAAAGTAATAAACGTTCGATGCAGGCAAAAATACCGTTTATAGCGCAATGAGATCAACCCAATTTACGTTCGGTAACACCTTTGCCTGCGCTCTAATTATGAGTTAATAAAATGAAAAAAAGCACGGTTCATTTCGTTATCCATGAAAGGCTTTTTTCCATAAAGAGATTTTTCTATACGTCTTGTGAGCGGAACTGGCGATACACATCTGGCGTCTCTTGATATTCGCCGCCAACCTTAATGGCTTTGTGCAAGGCGTCCGCCGCTTCACTCCACTGAGCTTCAGTACGTGCGTGGATCACCGCTAGTGGCTTCTCGCTACTTGCGACTTCACCAAGGCGAATGAATTGATCAAAGCCAACCGCGTAATCGATACTGTCGGTTGCTACGCGACGACCGCCGCCCATCGCCACGACTGCCATGCCAATCGCTCGGGTGTCCATCGAAGAGACAACACCGTTTTCTTTGGCATAAACCGGTTTGATTATCTCGGCTTTTTCGAGGTAATTGTCGTAGTTTTCAACGAAGTCGACAGGGCCATCTAAGCCAGCCACCATTTTGCCAAAGCATTCAGCCGCTTTTCCGTTATCTAGGACTGCCATCAGCTTTTTGCGCGCATCTTCGGTATCGTCAGCAAGCTTGCCTAGTACCAGCATTTCACTACACAGTGCTAGCGTAATCTCCAGTAAACGTGGATTGCGGTATTCACCTGTCAGGAACTGCACCGCTTCACGTACTTCTACTGCGTTACCTGCAGAAGACGCAAGCACCTGATTCATGTCTGTAAGGATGGCCGTCGTTTTAGTACCAGCACCGTTGGCTACTGCAACAATTGATTTCGCCAGTTCTTCCGACGCTTCATAAGTCGGCATAAACGCACCGGAACCCACTTTTACGTCCATCACGAGTGAATCCAGACCAGCAGCCAGTTTTTTAGACAGAATAGAAGCAGTAATCAGGGAAATGTTATCGACCGTTGCCGTGATATCACGGGTAGCGTAAACACGCTTATCGGCTGGCGCGAGATCCCCTGTCTGACCGATGATCGCCACACCAGCATCTTTGGTTACGTCACCAAACACATCGTTGTTTGGCGTAATGTTGTAACCAGGAATAGACTCTAACTTATCCAACGTGCCACCGGTATGACCAAGCCCGCGACCGGAAATCATGGGTACAAATCCGCCACACGCAGCCACCATTGGACCAAGCATAAGAGACGTCACATCACCCACGCCACCAGTGGAGTGCTTATCGACAATAGGCCCACCAAAGTTCATGTAGTCCCAGTTGATGACCATGCCGGAATCTCGCATCGCACAAGTCAGCGCAATTCGTTCGGGCATGCTCATTTCATTAAAGAAAATGGCCATCGCGAACGCAGCAATTTGCCCTTCAGACACCTCACTTTTCGCAACACCTTGGATAAAGAATTGAATTTCTTCCGCAGACAGCACTTCGCCGTCACGTTTTTTACGGATAATTTCTTGAGGTAAATACATTGTCAGTTCCTACCGGACTCTATTGGTCCGGCTTTGTAGGGAATAGAGGCTGAATGCGGGCGAGAGGACATCGCCCACAATCAAACAGATCTTGCTGTTCTTATACTCCAAATATGACGAGTATATTAGTAAGCGGCTGGATCAGCCGTTTTGTCTGTTACTTCTAATGTATTCAGTAGATTGGTTAGCAGGCTTGATGCACCAAAGCGGTAGTGACGAGCATCCACCCAGTTGTCACCTAGGATCTCGTCTGCCATTGCTAGGTATGCTGCTGCGTCTTCCGCAGTTCGAACACCACCAGCCGGTTTAAAACCAACGGTTTCTGCTACGCCCATGTCGCGGATCACTTCCAGCATCATACGCGCGTATTCAGGAGTGGCATTGACAGGCACCTTACCCGTAGAGGTTTTAATGAAGTCAGCGCCCGCTTCAATACAAATTTGAGACGCCTTCTTGATCAATGCTTCTTCTTTAAGTTCACCTGTTTCAATGATCACTTTAAGAAGGATATCGCCACACGCTTCTTTACACTGTTTAACCAGTTCGAAGCCGACTTTCTCATTACCTGCAATCAGTGCGCGGTATGGAAAAACAACGTCAACTTCATCAGCACCATAGGCGACTGCTGCTTTAGTTTCAGCAACCGCAATATCGATGTCGTCATTGCCGTGTGGGAAGTTGGTAACGGTCGCGATGCGAACATCTGGTGTACCTTGCTCGCGCAGTGTCTTCTTAGCAATAGGAATAAAGCGAGGGTAAATACAGATGGCGGCCGTGTTGCCGACTGCTGATTTTGCGTTATGACATAGCGAAACCACCTTCGCATCTGTGTCATCATCATTCAGCGTAGTCAAATCCATCAGTTTAAGTGCACGTAGAGCTGCTGCTTTTAAATCGCTCATTTCTATCTCCGATCAGTTTATTCAATTAGTAAGTGAGTTTGGTAACTCATCACAACATGAACGGACTTGGTTCCCTGAAGACTTGAACTCATTCATTTTCGCTTTACTAGAAGGCGAGATGTCGAGTTCAATTGCTATCCCTGTCACCGCACAGTACCCATAAGGTCTATGGCACAACGTTAAGTTTTGATGCCTAAGTCGTGGCTAACGTTTTTCACAAATTCTGGTCTCTTTGCTTCCTGCAAAGGTCTGACCTTTTCACGTTCTATACAATACGCTCTATTTGTTCAAAACAATAGCATTCCATGTGACGCAAACGGTTTGTATCTCAAAAAATTCAGTCCGCTTAAAACAAAAAAACCCCGCAGCAATCTCTTGCTACGGGGTTGGTTTTCGTGGCGTCTATATAATCTTTCTCTTTACACTTAGAAAGATAAGAATAGGCCAGCGATGGTCGCTGCCATTAAGTTAGATAACGTACCTGCAACTACAGCTTTCACACCCATACGAGCGATGTCGTGACGGCGTGAAGGCGCAAGGCTACCTAGACCACCAAGTAGAATCGCGATAGATGATAAGTTCGCGAAACCACACAGTGCAAATGCGATGATTGCTGTCGTCTTCTCAGACATTGGCAGACCAGTTTCCGCTACAACTTTCGCACCTTCACCGATGTATGGTGTGAAGTTCAAGTAAGCAACGAATTCGTTTACAACAATCTTCTGACCGATGAATGAACCTGCAAGTGTCGCTTCTTCCCAAGGCACACCAATAACGAATGCAAGAGGAGCGAATACCCAGCCAAGGACAAGTTCTAGAGTCAGTTCAGGCATACCGAACCAGCCACCAACGCCACCAAGAACGCCGTTCACTAGAGCGATAAGACCGATGAATGCCAATAACATTGCACCAACGTTTAGTGCTAGCTGAAGACCAACAGACGCGCCGCCTGCTGCTGCATCAATTACGTTAGCTGGTTTGTCGTCGCCGCCATCGATATCAGAATCGATGTCATCTTTTGCCTTTTCAGTTTCAGGCATGATGATTTTAGCGAACAGAAGACCACCAGGTGCTGCCATGAAGGACGCGGCAACTAGGTACTCTAGAGGTACACCCATTGAAGCGTAACCAGCTAGTACACCACCCGCTACAGATGCTAGACCACCACACATTACCGCAAACAACTCAGATTGAGTCATCTTAGGAACGAAAGGACGAACGACTAGAGGCGCTTCTGTTTGACCTACAAAAATGTTAGCTGCTGCCGACATGGATTCTGCACGAGATGTGCCCAATGCTTTTTGAAGAGCACCACCAAGAATCTTAATTACCCACTGCATGATACCTACGTAGTAAAGAACGGAGATAAGTGCTGAGAAGAAGATTAGCGTTGGTAGAACTTGGAAAGCAAAGATGAAGCCAATACCGTCAACAGAGAAGTTAACTAAGCTACCGAACAGGAAACCTGTTCCGTCTTTACCGTAGTCGATCACATTCTGAACACCTGCAGAGAATGCAGCCAGAAGATCACGACCCCAAGGGATGTATAGAACAAAAGCACCGAGTGCGAATTGGATAGCAAAAGCACCACCCACTGTTCTGAAATTAATTGCTTTGCGGTTGCCGGATAACAGTACTGCAATTCCTAGCAGTACAACGATACCGACGAGGCTCATAAACAGGCTCATAGTTTATGACTTCCTTATTAGTTATTTATTGGCGTGTTACAAATTGGCGCTTATATGAAGCGTGGGCATTATAATCACCCCGCTATAAATAAAGTAATGGCATAGTCACAAATTCGTGCCTTATTCACTCTTGTATCATTATAAATTGTGACAACAATCACACAAAGCAAACGTATGCTCGCGGAACTTTCAGTGAATATGGCGATTTATTCACAAATTCCGAACACTAAATTGCTTTTACTCCACAGCTGTGGCGCAATCGTTTGCTTTGTTCTTTTTTTGAGCTCCGCAAGACATTCCAAGACTAGAGGTAAGTACTCAGGGTGATTTGGCTTTCCTTGATATCCATTCATAGGCATATCGGGTGAATCGGTTTCTAACACCAAGGAATCGAGGGGTAATTTAGTGACCGTATTGCGTGTTTTTTGAGCTCTTGGATAAGTAATTGTTCCACCAACCCCAATCGCAAACCCTAGATCAATCCAATCCTTGGCTTGTTGAAAGCTACCACTGAAACCATGAATCACTCCTCCACCATCAAATTGCGATTTTCTAAGCATCGACACCATCAATTGATGTGATTTTCTTTGATGAAGAATCAATGGGAGTTGATGTCGTTTTGCCAATTCAATCTGCCCCAAAAACAGTGCTTCTTGTTTTAGTTGGGTATCGTTACCGGAATAAAAATCCAATCCACACTCACCTACAGCGACACATTTGTTACTACGATCATGGAGCCTGCTGTCCAGCTGTTCCAAATGCGTATCCAGATGTTGGTCGATGAAATAAGGGTGAAGCCCTAATGCGAAGTAAATTTCTTGGTGGCTAGAAGCAAGCTCGTTCACTTTATCCCAGTTAACCAAGCCAACAGCAGGAATCAAGATTCGCTCAACACCAGATTGCTTAGCCAATGCAAGTTCTGCATCGGTATGAGAAAACACGTCAAAGTCGAAATGGCAATGGGTATCAAAAAGTGGGGGCATGAGCTGACTACATTGTGCTGAGATTCTGTGTTTAGTTTATACTCAAACCAACTCAAAATGCAGGGGCAAAGCCGTTTCTTCTATTAGTGCCTGTCATTAGACTTTTAAACGAGATTCGACGTGATTTGAGCATTGGCTTTGGATAAGGTTTTCACTGCGTCATGGAGATGCAAATATACCTTTTGATAGTACTCATTGTAGATATCAACATTCTTCGAAATCGGGTTAAAGCAGCGCTTTACTGACACCATCTTATCTGCCGCTGACTTGCAATCGTTGTATTCACCACAACCGACAGCAGCACTTATCGCGGCACCCAATGCTGTGGTTTCTGCCGTATCAGGGACCAATAAGGGCTTATTAAACACATCGGCGAAAATCTGATTCCAAACATCACTTCGGGCAGAACCGCCGTACATTTTAATCTGCTCTATTACCGTTTTCGCGCCCACTTCCATCAGCTCCCCTTGCCGTCTCGACTCATAAGCCAGCCCTTCCATGATTCCGCGAACCATCTGTGGTTGACCATGTTCAGTGTGAAGCCCGAACGCCATCCCGCGTGCATTTAAATCCCAATAAGGCCCGTTTGCTCCCTGAAAATACGGCACAATCATCATGCCACTATTCCCGACGGGGCTTCGCTCCGCAGACAGATAAACATCACTCCAATCAGGGCACACTTCTTCGTTATTACCACTCAAACAAAAATTATTTCTATACCACTTCATCAGTGCCGAGCCACCGCTTGAGATGTAATTTTCCATCACATAGTTACCAGAAGGGCTGAGTTCAATAATGTAATCTTGCCGATCTCGGGAGGGCAAACTTTTCACCAGCATTTCATTGGTGCAAGATGTACCACCGTTGATACCAATCTCACCCGGTTCCGTAACACCCGCACCAAGAATGCCACATGGTTGATCCCCGGCCGTCACCACAACGGGAATTCCTTCATTCAGCCCCGTTATCTTGCTAGCTTCTTTCGTGACGGCTCCCGCAATAGTGCAACCGGGTAAGATCGTATCAATCCATATGTCTTTTCTTACGCCTAGAGCACCAATAATTTCGCTGGCCCATTGAGTCGGAGTTTCGATATCGAGGGCACCTGTCATGGTTGCTGCACCGCTAAGGGTAACCAATTGGCGAGTAAGTTGGTAAACCAAGTAATCTTGTACCAGCATCAGTTTAAACGTGCGTGAATAAAGGTCGGGTTCGTGGCGTTTTAGCCAAAGAGCTTTGTACAAAGTCCATTGCCCTGGTGCATACCCTGTCTTACTGAATATCTGTTGCGCACCAATTTCTCTTCCAGCAAATTCCGCTTCTTCACTGCATCGAATGTCATTCCACAAAATAGCATTTCGAAGCGGTTTCATGTCTGAATCAACGGGAACAAAAGTGAACCTTTGATGGGTAATACCGATGCCAGCAATCTTCCTCGCATCCACATCTGGGTGACGCATCACCTCCTGGCACCCAGCAATAAACGCATTCCACCAATCGTCAGCTTTCTGCTCAACCCAACCCGGTTTTTCCATAATAAGAGGGTAGCTATGAGCACTTTCAGCAATGATTTTCCCCGACATAGAAAACACTATCACCTTGGTTGCACTGGTACTGCTATCAACACCTATCAGCAACTTTTCACTCTTGTTCATGCTACCCCCTCAAACTCTCAGAAAACGAACAGGTTTTTAACCGCTTGCAGGTTTTCTAGCTGCTGAAAAGCACTCTCAAAGTCCTGCAATGAATAGGTCCCGGACATTAAAGGGGCAACATTGACTCGCTTCGAATCAAGCAAATCAATCGCAGTTTCCCAACTGGTCCAACTGGTGCTGTAGCTGCAAGATAAGGTCACCGAATTGTGCATCGCCAGATTCCACGGCACGGGTACTGAGTCCTTTCCGGTTAACCCTATGGCACAGATTCGACCATCCCGACGCACCAAATCGAACGCTTGATGAATCGCCGCTGGTGCGCCGCTGGCTTCCACGACCAGATCGGCACCTAGCCCATGTGTCCATTCCGCAACCTTCTGTTTGATGTCCACCTGCTGAACGCTTATTGCATCGTCCATGCCCATCTCTTTCGCGATTCTTAACCGAACATCAAGGTCGTTATCTGTTCCAGTCACCAGAACCTTTCTGGCTCCACTGGCTTTGGCTGCCGCAGCGGCAAGTAACCCAATCGCGCCACAACCTAACACCACAACGACATCATTAGGCTCGACTTTGCTGCGCTCTAACACCGCTTTCACCCCAACGGCAAGCGGCTCTGCCAGTGCAGCTTCTTCAAAAGACAATGAGTCGGGTATTCGGTGTAATGAGGTGGCTGGCATGCAGATAAACTCTGAAAAACAGCCATCAATCTTATAACCAATGGCTTTCTTGTCTGGGCAGATTTCGACCTGACCATTTTTGCAATAACGGCAATGTCCACACCCACCTTTGTGAGGCTGAGACACAATGCGGTCTCCTTTCTGAAAGCCGGTCACCGCCTCTCCAACAGACACAATCTCCCCTGAAAACTCATGCCCTAAAGTCACGGGTGGAAAATTAATAAACGTATCTTTTTTGATATGAAGATCGGTGCCACATATTCCTGCTGCTTTGACTTTTACCAATACTTCATTGGCGAGTGGAGCGGGTTTTTGGATGTCACATAACCTCAGGTGCCCAACGCCTGACTGAGTTTTTACTAGCGCTTTCATGTATGCCTCGCGTAGATGGTCTGTTGACCTATTTCAATTAGATATCGTTCGGATTCTATGTACTTTCGGAATCCGGTCGCTCCGCCATCTCATGCATAAGAGGCATCATTGCGTCGTACGTTTTTTCGTACAGTTCAAAATAGAATTGATAGTTTTGGTGAGACTTCGGGTTAGGCTTAATAACCTTGTTGATGGTAACCATGTTGTCGGAAGCGGTGACTAAATCGTCATAAAACCCTGCAGTTTTAGCCGCACAAATAGCACACCCAAGTACGGTTGCTTCCGTAAACTCAGGCACGTAAATATCGACGTTGCTGACATCGGCATGAAGCTGCAAACTGAAATCGCTTTTAGAGAACCCGCCCCCAAAATACATAGCATTGATGTGAACACCGTTTTTCCGAAGCCGAGTCAGCATACTTTCTGTTGCGTAGGCAATAGATTCACAAATCGCCCGATACACATGGGCTTTGCTGTGTTTCAACGTCAGCCCCCAAATGGCACCTTGAACTTTATAGTCGGTATGCGGCGTGCGGTTTCCCTGCCAGTAATCCAATACAATTAACCCTTCAGACCCAATCGAGATCTGTTTGGCTTCTTGAGTCAGTTTCTCCAACTTATCTGTGTTTTTTTCTGGTAATCCGGGGTTGTCAAACATCGCTTCGTGAATGAAGTTGTCGTTGTACCATTTAATGATCGAGCCACTCGAAACCTGCCCCCCTTCATACACCGTTAAACCAGGGATCACACAATCTGGATGAGGTCCAAATACCCCTTTAATCGGCGTCGTGCTGTCTGACACAGGCAAAAACACATGGGAAGATCCCGTGATTAATGCGGCTTGATTCTCTCTTACGGCATTGAGTCCTAACATTCCTACGTAAGCGTCACAGCCCCCCATTGAGATCAAAGTATCGGGAGATAACCCAGTTAACTCAGCAACTTCTGCGGAAATTTTGCCGACCGACTCTCCCATCGGCACCACGCGTTCTGGAAATTTTTCTACAATGCTGTCGAGCCCAATATGTTGATAAAAGTCATGGGGCCAGCCTCCAGTACGCGGGTTGTAAAACCATCGATGCGTAATGTGATTGATACTCAGTGCTGGAACACCGCTGAGTTTCATCGTTAGATAATCCACTTCTTCCATAAAATAGCGGGACTGCTCGAAGCGCTCTAGATCGTTCTCTTTTAGCCATAACAACTTGGGTAACATCATCTCAGAACTTACGCCAGCACTGGAGCGCTCTAAAACCGGATGTCCGGTGCGAAAGATATTCTCAGCCTGATCGCTGGCACGGGCATCCATCCATAAAATAGCAGGTCCTATGGATTCACCATTTTCACCCACACAGACCACCGTGCTTGCGGTTCCATCCACTGCTATGGCGCGGATCTGATCAGGCTTAATGTCGGATTCCGAAAACAGTGTTTGAACGGAGTTTACCAATGCACTCCACCAATCTTCGGGGCTCTGTTCTGCCCATCCGGGCTTGGGGAAGCAAGTGGCATAATCTTGGTTTCGCAGGTATCGACATTCACCTTTAGCATTAAATACGCCAATTCTTAAACCACCCGTCCCGGCATCGATCCCCATAACCAAAGGTTCTGCCTTGTTGTCTGCGCTCATATCCATTTATTCCTTTAACAAGATAACGTCTGCTCAAAGATCGCTTAGCGACCACCCGATGACGAAATGAACTGGCCTGTAATGTAGGACGACTCGTCGCTGATTAGGTAAGCGGTTAAAGAGGCGACATCTTCGGGTGTTCCTAAACGACCAATGGGTACGCTTTTCTCGTATTTTGCACGAACGGAGGCGTAGTCTTCACCGGTGCTTTCAACCCGAGATTCCAGAATTTCTTCGGTCATTTTCGATTCGATTCGGCTGGGGCAGATGGCATTTACGTTGATATTGTGTGGAGCCAGTTCCAGCGCTAACGCCTGTGTTAATCCATTCAAACCAAACTTAGAGGCACTGTACGCCACGCGCCTTGGTCTGCCGAAAATACCCGACTGAGAAGAGATGTTGACGATTTTGCCGAATTGGTTTTCCAACATGGACGGGATAACAGCACGAGTCACCAGAAATACCCCAGTGAGATTGACAGAAAACACTTTCTCCCACTCGGAAAGCGAGATATCAACAAAACTGCTTTCCTGCACGATCCCTGCGCAGTTAATTAACGTGTCCACTTTGAATTCAGACACCCAACGTCCAATCGATTCAGATACCTGATCTTCATTGCAGATATCGAATGCCTGTAATTGGCAATACCCACCTTCGGCCTCAACCAGTGCCTGAGTTTCTTCGAGCCCTTTGTCGTTAATATCACATATCAGGACCTTTGCACCGTCCTTCGCCAGTTTGAGTGCGCACGCTCGCCCAATACCATTTCCGGCTCCAGTTATGATGGCCGTTCGACCATCGAATCGACTCGTATTTTGCATTTTGCACCGTCCTTAGTGTCTGTCGACCTTGGCTTTATTTCGTGACCTTGGCTTTATTCCGTGACCTTGGCTTTATTCCGTGACAAAAGCTTTATTCCGTGACAAAAGCTTTATTTTGACGAAAGCACCGACTTATCGGCTTCGTAAGGCTGTTTATCTTTAGGCTTTAGCGCGTGAATGCGTCCTCCGCGGATCAGCACGAATACCCCAAGTAGTAACAGCCCCCCTTTCACCATATCCCTTTCATAATTAGCCCAACCAGACAAACCCGCTCCATTGGTTAATACCGTGAGGATCAAGACTCCAATTAATGTGCCTAAGACATTAGCTTTACCTTGCCTAAACGCTAAGCTGCCCAGAAATATGGCTGTTAGCCCATCGATAAAATAAGAATTGCCGATACCGGGTTGCCCAGAAGACAAGCTCGCCGCGATAAAACACCCCGACAACGCCGCCATGACGCCAGCAAATAAGAATAGATAAACATTCAGCTTTTTGACCGGAATACCCGCTTCATGAACCGCTTTATAATTGGACTCTTGTGCATAAATATAGTGTCCCAGAAGCAATTTTTCCTGACACACCCATAAGACAAACGCAATAAGCAGCGCCAAAAGCATGGTGACAGGGAAAATGCCAAACGACGCATTCACCAAATCGCCCATGAAACCTGTATCGTCAATCCGAAAAGATGCGCCTGCGCCAATAGCTTTCGCAATAGAGAGAGTCAGCCCACCCGTCGCTATCGTGGTCACCAATGACGACAAGCGCAAATACCCAACCAATACACCGTTTAAAATACCAAACACCACACCCACCATTAGCCCCGCCAGAATGGCCGTACCCCACGCCATACCTTGTTGAACCGACCAGGCCGTCACGACATTGGAAAGCGCAGCAATGTTGGTGAAACTAACGTCGACTTCCCCTATAGAGAAAATCCATGTCACCCCTGCAAACATAATAAATGAGATACTGGCGGCTGCGAAAATAGTGGTGATGTTCTGTGGCAAAAGGATATTCGGTCTGACAAAGGCAAACCCAAACAGAAGGATAAACAGCCCCACCAGCACGCCATATTTCATCATCCAAGTGGTTACTCTGTTACTGTTACTCATGGTCAAAAACCTCTTCTCTGTGAAATCTAAGCGTGGGAAACAAGACGGATTCGTGCCTTGACCCACCCTGTCACTCTTTCTCGGGTGTCAGGGCTAAATAGAATACTGCCCACTAACATCAACATACTGGTGGCACCATCACTCCAGTAGTAAGGAATATTGATCAGAGTAAACCCGTTCAAAACCATGGAAATCAACACCGTCCCAGCAAGAGTGGCCAGTACTGAGGCTTTACCAAAAAATGCAATACCGATGAAAACAGAAGCAAAAGCAGGCATTAAAAATCCATTACCCGCTATAGGTTCTGATTTGCCAGTTTCAGCGATCACCAACAAGGCAGAAAACAACATTAGAGTGGAGCAGATCACGTAGGCAATACAGACGTATTTGCGTACGTTTACTCCAGAGTAAAATGCCGACTTTTCGTTATACCCAACCGCGTACAAGCTATTGCCGAAGCGAGAACGGTGCAGATAGAACCAAGACAACGCATACACCGCCACCAATAAATAAGTGGAATAGTTCACTCCGAACCAGCGTCCGTCGTTGATATCGAGCAAGCCCGACGTAAAGAAGTTGCGGAAGATAGACGGTCCCCCACTAAATAAGAACGCAGCGCCGCCGGCTATCGACCCAACCGCGATGGTAGTCACAATATCCGGTAACTTGAGATAGCTGACCGCATAACCATTTATCAGCCCAAATGCGACACTAACGACGAGCCCGATTAAGATCGCCAAATACAAGTCAATACCCGCTGCGATACCAAACCCTATTGTCATCGCCACAAATGAGATGACGCCAGGGAATGAGAGATCAAACTTCTTCAAAACCACCACAAACGTTAGCCCTAATGCGGCCAAGCCTGTTGCCGCTAAATGGCGTAAAACAGCGGTAATGTTAGAAGTAGTAACATACCTTGGTTCAAGTAGATAAAACGTCAACGTGATGAAAGCGACGATAATTAAATACAGCCCAACTCGAATAAAAGCGGCTTTCTTAGCATTAGTCTTGGTCATACTCGGTACTCCCCTGATATGCCAGCAATCAACAGCTCATCTCTACTGATGTCACTCACGGGTTCCGATACCTGCTCACCTTTGTATAAAGCAAACATACGATCCGACACGCCATGCACTTCATCACAATCCGATGACATCACGACAACCGCCGCAGTTTGCGAAAGCTTTCTCAGCAAGCGATAAATAGTCGCTCTAGCACCGATGTCGACACCAATTGTGGGTTCCACAAACACATAAATCTCTGCCTCAGCATACAGACCTTTGCACATCACAATTTTCTGCTGGTTTCCGCCGCTAAAGTTACTTGCGGCCTCGTCCAATTCCGCGGGATGAAGTTCCGTTAAGTTAACCAGTTCAAGGCTATCTTCATGTGTTTGTTCTGAATTTAGTACGCCCATACCCGAAGATGCTCGGTCAAGGTTGGCCAGTGAAATGTTGAACACCACGTTTTCTTCCAGTACTAACCCTTCTTTCAAACGGTTACCGGGAAGTAAAAACAACTTATGATTCAATGCGTCTTGAGTGGTTTCGAACGCCACTTCTTTACCACGAACATAAATACTGCCGCCACCTTTGACTCTTGCTCCAAATATCACTTTAGACAAATGATCAATACCCGAACCAACCAAGCCAAAAATGCCTAAAATTTCACCTTTTTTGACGTCAAAGGAGACATTATGAAATGAGTCAAAAGAGAGGTTATCCACCTTTAAATACACTTCATCGCCGCATGCCTGTTCCAATTTTGGTGGAAACAAATTTGCGACCGATTTTCCAAGGATCAGCTCAGCAATGGCGGCCGGAGACAACGCTTCTTGTGTCACATCATGGCAACCGACATTTTTGCCATTTCTAAACACAGTGAAGCGATCCGCTATCTGTTCCACCTCTTCAAGGCGGTGAGTAATGTAAATAATGGATACACCGCTAGATTTAAGGATCGACATCAACTCAAACAGATGCAGCTTTTCTTTTTCTGTCAAAGTCGAGGTCGGTTCATCTAAAATAAGGGCGGTGATTTTGTCATTGACCATTGAATGCAAAATCGCGGTGGCTTCCTTTTCCACCGGATTCATTTCGGCAATGGTTTTATCCAGATTGACTGGAATGGGCAGTTTTTCCAGCAACTCATCGGCTCGTCGCTTGAGATCATCACTGCTGAACAATGAGAAAAGCCCGAAGGTGTTGTTTTCCCTTCCCAAAAAGATATTTTCATACCCTGTAAAATCATCGATCATTTCGGGATGTTGCTGTACAGAAACGATGCCCTGCTGCAACGATGCACTAGGGGAGCCGAGATCCGCTTCTCGCCCTTCAATTTCAATCTGCCCTGCGTCTTTCTGGTAAATACCAGACAAGATCTTGATGAGCGTGGACTTCCCTGCCCCATTCATTCCAAGCAGTGCGTGAATTTCCCCCTTCCTGAGTTCAAAATCCACATTATCAAGGGCAGTGACAGAACCGAATTTCTTGTCTATCCCTGACATCGAAATAACGTTGCTGTTCATATTACTCTCCAGTTAAACGACTCGTACCCAACCCAGTTCTTTCGCTCGACCGGGTCTGTCATAGTCGGCGGCTTTTTCCCCTAACCCTTGCAAAGTGTTTTCTGTCGCTTTGTAGCAAGGTGTAATCACCAAACGAGGTATGTTTCTGCCCGCAGCGTATTCGTGGGCATAAAACACATTAGAAAAGGCCATTTCATAGAAGCTTTGAGCGCAGCTCATCTTGAATGCAGAGCCGCCACTGATATATCCGAAGGATTGAGGACCGCCATCAATACCGGTAAGGAAAATGTTTTTGCGCCCTGCGGCTCGAACAGCGAGGGCACCTTCGATAGCCGCGCCGTCCCAAGCGCACCAGATGGCATCCAGATCGTCTCGCGCTGTCAGCATGTTATCGACAGCTTGGCGAGGTGTCGTACTGGCGTTAAAGTTAAACGCCCATTTGGCGACCACTTCAATTCCGGGGTACTGGCGCAATGCCCATTCCATACCCAGCGTGCGCTGATCCCAACTTTCATTTTGCGGTAAGGTTACAATGGCAATTTTGCCCTTGCCCCCCATCTGCTCTGCGAGCCATTCGGCAGTAAACCAACCCATGGAGTAGTTACTCGACATCGCGGTACTGTGAACGGCAACCCCTGGCACTTGGCTGTCCCCAGCAAAAACAGGAATTCCTGCATCAAGTGCACGTTGCACGGCGGGTGCTATCGCTGCCGCATCGGCAGGGGTGATGAATAATGCATCAGGTTTACTGGTAATGAAGGCGTCGATGTTCTCTGTCTGCTTCTTCGGATCAAACCCTGCATCGGTAATCGTGAGTTCGCCACCAAGTTGTTCAACGGCATCTTTGTACCCTTGGTGTAAGGCCGCACCTGAATCAAAGGCTGTCCAGCCTAGCGCAGCAGCAAATTTTAATTTCTTGCCCGAGGCCGCCATCGCAGGTCTGAATGTGGCTGGTCCCATGGTCGCGACCGCGACAGCCGTCCCCATACTCAGTTGCATCATTCTTCGACGAGACAACCCTATCGGGGAGAGATCATCACTGGCTCCATGTGTAACGGATTCGTGTGTAACTGGTTCTGTTTTTGGAGTATCAGATTCGCTGACACCTTTGTTGATGCGCTTTTTCATGTTCAATTCCTTAATTCAAGTACCACTACGTCCTATAGTGTTGATTCCGATCCTGCACATATTCGGAAAAGCCCATGTGACTCGTCGTGTCTCCTAATTTGGCGCACAAACAAGTCGCAATCAGATTGATTATCTATCTAACGGTCTCATTTCATTCATCACCCACTAGTTGATAGCAAAGAGTTAAATCCACCTCTGATAGGTCGCTCACGACACGGTTTGCACCACTAAAATCTTCATTTTCGGTGTAGTAGGATTTTGTCACTAGGCAATTCATCCCAGCACCTAACGCCGCTCGCATACCGATATTGCTGTCCTCAACCACCAAACATCGCTTAGGAGAAAGCTGCATTTTTTCAGCAGCCAACCTATAAACGGCGGGGTCGGGTTTTTTAGCGGAGACCACATCCCCAGCGAAAACTCGAATACTTTTGGCGATCTCTTCTCCAACGCAATTTTTCACCACCGTTTTGACGGCTTTCTCATTCGATGTGGAACACACCGCTAACGGTATACCTCGCTCATACGCTTCTGTTATCAAGGTCTTAACCCCGGGTCTTGGCGCAAGTTCTCCTGATTCAATCAGTGCCATAAAGATCGCCGTTTTTAACTGATGTAAGTTCTTTATGAATTCATCTCGGCTAATGGAGACTTCTGGCCAACCGACGGCATTGAAGTAATGAGACATGCGCTCTTTACCACCAGCAACACCGAGCAGCTCTTCGTATTGGCTTTTCGACCAGTAATCCAGTAAGCCTTTCTCTTGGAATGCTTGATTAAACGCCACTCGGTGCCCATCGCATTCGGTGTCGACTAAAACACCGTCGCAATCAAAAATCAGTGCGTCCATGAATCTGCCCTTTGCTGAGAACCAAATTTTGAAATCATCGACTCCACCCCATCTTTCAGCATCAAGTACTGTGACTCGATGTAGGGGATGGGCTCTTTGACTCCTGGTTTTTTCAGGGCAAAAGTGACAAACCCTTCGATGAACTGATGCTTGTGCATGGTAGAAATGTTGACTTTGGCACAGCCAGATCGAATGCAGCGTTCAAACTGTGCATCGGCTAACCCAGTACCGCCATGCAATGCAATTGGGGTATCAATGCTTTCCGTGATCTTTTCGAGAAGATCGTAAGCAATGACGGGCTCACCTTTATACTGTCCATGAGCCGTGCCAATCGCTGGTGCAAACGCGGCTAGTTCAGGCATTTCGGCGCAGAATTGCAAACACTCCTGAAAATCCGCCAGCATAGCGCTTTCGAGGGAAACAACTTTGTCATCTTCCACGCCACCAATCGCCCCCAACTCCGCTTCTAGTGCTACGTTGGCCTGTGTCGCCAAGTCGTAAGCTTTCAATGTCATCGATAGGTTTTCTTCAAAAGGCATGTCCGAACCATCAAACATAACCGACGTCCAACCGGCATCAATACAGCGCTGAATCACATCTAGATCAGCACAGTGATCCAAGTGCAACGCCACTGGCACATCCACGTTTTGGGCTAGGCTTTTTACCCATGATGCAATGGCGTCGTATCCCCATAAGCGTATGGTTTTAACGGAAAGCTGGACAATGACAGGCGAGTTCAGATCCTGAGCCGCGCTGATCACAGAGCGTGCGCTGTTGTAATCAATAATGTTGAAGGCAGCAACGCCATAACCGTCTCGCTTCGCATCTTGCAGCATTGGCTTCATTGAGATTAAAGGCATAATTAATTCTCCTCAGAGAGTGTCTATCTTGATGCCGAATCACTTCCGCGCTTCGGCGTAATTCATACGTTCATAAAATTTATATATCCAAAGCGGTAATACTTTCCTTCAACTTCATCATAAACTCGGCACCGTACACGCCATCGACTGCTCGATGATCCGCCGATAGCGTCAATACCATAAAGTCACGCCATCCCAGTTCGTTATTAATGCTGCAAGCGCGTTTATTGATGGTGCCCACCCCGAGAATGGCCGCTTCTGGTGGGTTGATGATTGGGAGAAGTTCAACGCCCCATTTCCCCATATTCGAAATGGTGAATGAACCACGGGATTTGGATTTATTCACTCCCTTTCGCGCACCTTCAGCCAGAGCGCGAGATGCCTGATTGATTTCTTTCAAGGATTTACGGTCAGCATGATCAATAACAGGAACCAACAATCCGTCATCAACCGACACCGCCACTCCAATATGAATATCTTCCAAAAGCGTGCAACGGTCGGCAAACACATGCGAATTGAGTTTGCCATGGTGTTTTAATTGACGAGAGACCGCGAAAATCACCAAATCGTTAATCGAAAGGTTGTCATCATTGGACTGGTTGTACGCTTTACGCTTCGCCAGTAAATCCGTGACATCTACTTCCGTGCGCAGATAAAAGTGAGGTTTGGTCTGCTTCGATTCCGTCAATCTGTCCGCAATAACTTGTCGAACTTTGGAGTAAGGCTGGTTGCCATAATCTTTACCAGAGCTCGGCTCTGCATCGGCCAAGTCTCTTTCCAGCACAGCCCCTCCAGGTCCACTGCCGCTGACAGAGGCTAAATCAATATTTCGATTAGCAGCCATCCTTCGCGCCAAAGGTGATGCTCCTAACTGACCATGATTAACCGATGTCACTGTATTTAGGTGCGAGGTTTCCTTGGCTTTTGTGTCGTTTTCTGTCGAAGAAGTAACTGCGGCGACAGGCGTGGTTTCCGCTTGTGCTTTCTCTTCATTATTCGCTTCATCGGGTGCCCCAATAAACATAATGGGTTCTAACACTGTGGTGGTATCGCCTTCTTCATAAAGCAGTTCCAGCACAACCCCTTCTTGATATGTTTCAACTTCAAACGATGCCTTTTCAGATTCAACCACGGCAACAATATCGCCTTTTTTGACAGTGTCGCCGACTTCTATCATCCACTCTGTTAACGTGCCTTCTTCCAGATCCTGACCAACCTGTGGCATCAATACCGGAGTCGCCATAATTTCACTTCCCTGTTCATTCGTTTGCTTCCGCTATTAGTCGTTCCGCATAGCGTTAAACTGATCGTTTCGCGTTTTGTTAAGCTAATCGCTCTTCGTCTTGTAAAATCGAACGCTTTACATACGGCTATACGTTTTATCTATCCCGCCTCACTTTGAACGGTGCTGTTCGCCACCTTCAAAATGGCTTCACGAATCTGCTCTTTTTGCGGAATGGAGGCTTTTTCCAACTCTAGATTGAATGGAATGGGCGTATTAAGCCCTGCCACTATTTCAATGGGTGCATCAAGGTGATAAAAGACATTGTCTTGGATGATGGAGCATATATCTGACGCCACACCGCCTCGACGTACGGCCTCTTGCACAATGATGACTCTGTTCGTTTTCTTCACAGAATTGATAATGGTTTCTTCATCGAGAGGCACTAACGTCCTTGGATCAATCACTTCGACAGAAATGCCTTCTTTCGCCATTTCTTCCGCTACCTCTAAAGAGCGAGGCACCATGTTCGACCAAGCAATCAAAGTGACATCCGATCCCGCTAGCTTCACATCAGCACTACCAAACTCAATTTCGTACTCACCTTCTGGCACTTCGCCTTTGGCCATGTATAAATGTTTGTGCTCAATAAACATGACGGGATTTGGTTGCCTTAGGGCGTGTTTTAATAGCCCTTTTGCGTCATAAGGTGTTGAAGGCATGACAACTCTTAGCCCAGGAATGTGGTAAAACAGTGCTTCTAAACTTTGTGAATGTTGGGCCGCAACCCCACCGCCGGCTCCACCTTGAGTTCGCAGAACAAATGGAACATGACCAGAACCACCGGTCATCAAGCGGAATTTAGCAGCCTGATTAACAATTTGATCCATACCCAGCATGGCAAAATCAACGTAAAGAATTTCCACGATGGGTCGTGCCCCTGAAATAGCGGCACCCACTCCCACACCAATCATGCTGGCTTCTGAAATAGGGGTATCGCGAACTCGCAGCTCTCCATATTTATCAAGTAGCCCCTCTGTCACTTTGTAGGAACCGCCTCGTTCTGCGATGCCTTCACCAATAATGAACACGTCGCTGTTTCTTTCCATTTCTTCTTCGAGAGCTTCGCGCAGCGCGTCTCGGTACATAATTACTCTGCTAGCCAAAACCATCTCTCCTTTGATGTTTTATTCCTATAAATCGGTTTGCGTGGTTCACTTATTCACCCACGTGGACGCAATTAATAACCCACGATGGTCTGCTCAAACTCTTCCACCGAGACTTGCGTTCCCGCTAAAGCAAATGACAAAGCCTCTTCCAATTCCGATTCAATCTCAGCTTCCAAGGAGGTAACTTGTTCTTCTGAGTATCCCCCAAAATCTTTTAAGTTGTTGCGAGCAGAAATCACCGGGTCTTTGTCTTTGTAATATTGAAGTTTGCTTTCGGGCATGTAGGTGCCAGGGTCATTCACATGGTGACCAGAGTGGCGATAAGTTTTGGCTTCAATCAACACCGGTCCTTTTCCGGCGCGACATATTTCGCACGCCTCCGAGACCAATGTGTAGACAGCTAGCGGATCATTACCGTCCACCGCATAACTTGGAACACCAATACTTTCACCTCGGCGGTACAGCTCTGTTTGTCGTGTGGAATCTTCAATTGGCGTTGATACTGCGTATTGATTGTTCTCGATAATAAGCACGACATTGAGGTTCCAAATGGCTGCAAGGTTTAGTGCTTCTAAAAACGTACCGTTATTCACGCCACCGTCGGACGTAAAAATAATGGTGACCGCATCGCTTCCCTTCACCTGATTGGCCAGCGCACTGCCGACTCCGATTGGAGTACCTGCCCCTACGATCCCGTTAGCACCTAGGTTGTTGGATTGAATATCCGCAATGTGCATCGAGCCACCGAACCCTTTGCAATACCCTTCTTTCTTTTGCAAAAGCTCCGAGAGCATACGCTTCACATCGGCTCCCCATGAGATACAGTGCCCATGCCCTCTATGGGTGGAAGAGATGTAATCTTTATTTGGGATAGCTGCTGCACACGCACCAGCGGCGATGCCTTCTTGCCCAAGGTATGGATGGAAATACCCTCTAACATGACCTTGGCGATACAGTTTGACCCCTTCAGTTTCAAACAACCGCGTTTTGTAGCAGCTTGTGAAAATTTTTTTCAACGTCTCACTGGAGACCTGCGTATCTACCTGTATTTTCTTCGCGTCCATTTCGTTACCTAATCTTATTTTCCGTGTCGTTTTCTCGATATGAAATTGACTATAGATCGTACAATTTTAAATGTAAATAATTTTACACATGGAAAATAGCAAACTTTAAAATCAATTAAAATGTATAAAATATAAGCAATTAACACACACACTAAGAATATAAAAACTCAATGTGAACCAAGGAAAACAACCATAACTACATGATTAAAATGAAATTAACACTCTCAACCAGAGAATGATCACATTTTATGAAAATTATTTTACTATTTAATTTTAAAATGCTGTGGTGTTGAAAATTGACTTACTAGTAGTTACATAGGATTATTGATGTTAAAAATTACTTACATTTTTTATTTTTTGTGTTTATAGGAGTGATTGATCTTTCAAAGTTAACGATTATTCGAAAGATCGAGAGCCCTTCGCCCAATGACGGAATGAGATGACAATAGATGGACAAACAGGCAGGCACAGAGCTGGTAGAAAGAATCCACTCAAATTACGAAAAGCTGCGTAAATCAGAAAAATTGGTCGCAGATTTTATTTTGAGCCACTTAGGCAAGCGGCTGAATTACTCGATCACCGAGTTCGCAGACAAACTAGAAATTAGTGAAGCAACGATCAGCCGGTTCACTCGTTCTATAGGCTACGCAGGGTATTCTGATCTAAAGCTTTCCATGGCGGCAGCAAGCAGTATTGCGGAAGAAAATACCATTCCCAACATTCCTAGCGAGCTATCTGAAAAAGACTCGTTAGTGGTGTTGAGCCAAAAGCTGATGAACGCATTGATTAATGGTTTGGGGATGACTCAAAAAAACCTCGACTACACGAAATTGGAACATACTGTTCATGCCATTCACAATGCCAGTAAAGTGGTACTCGTCGGTGTCGGTGGCGCGGCTGAGATTTGCGATGAAGCCGTGCACTTACTGTTAAAAATAGGGATTGATGCCACCAGCTATTGCGATGGATACACCCAAACCATTGTGGCATCAACACTGCCACCAGATGCCGTGATGATAGGCATTTCCCACACAGGCGAAACTGAAACCGTTGCGAAGGCATTGACCCAAGCAAAAATCAATGGGGCAAGCACCATTGCCATCACCAGCTCGAAAGACTCCAAAGTGGGGCAAAGCGCAGATCATACACTGCTGACATGGCACAATCACAACCCAAGGCAAGTCCCTCTGTATGGCGACTTTCTAGAAGGGCGTGCTTGCCAGTTGTACCTAATTGATTTGCTTTATCTCGCCTTAATGTTCCGCCGAGGAAAAGACGCCAAGATCTCATTAGAGCTGACCAGAGACGCTCTGGAAAAATACTATCAAGGTTATTCATTAAATGGGGATAGCTAATGCGTAAACCCAGAGATGCGACGTTACTTGGAAATACGATTTTGTTAGACTCTGACTATATGCATAGTTCAAGGAATAAACCATGCCGAACGACACCTCTGAATTTCAGTTGATGACAGAAATAGCGACGCTTTACTACATCGAAAGTGAAACTCAGGAAGCCATCGCCAGCAAATTTGATATCTCTAGAATGAAAGTGGGGCGATTGCTAAAAAGGGCACATGCAGAAGGCATTGTGGACGTTCGCGTGAAGCATCACCCCGCTCAACTTAATGATATTGAGCAGAACTTAATTGAAAAATTTGGCATAAAGCGCGCCCTAATTGCACCAGACTACGCCAACCCAGATATACAAAGAAAAGAAGTGGCCGCATTGGTTTCTGACTACTTTACCAGCCAACTGGAAGAAGAAAGCGTCGTCGCTGTCGGAATGGGGCGTAACGTCGCTGCGGTCGCAGACAATGTGTTCGCTGAAAAGCAGCAGTCTTGCACATTTGTGTGTGCCATTGGTGGCTCCCTTAAAGCGGGAGAGTTGATTAATCCAGATCATATATGTCGTCGCTTAGCGAGTAAGTTTGGCGGCAAAAGCCAATCTCTCTATGCCCCTGCATTTGTTCAAAATATGACACTAATGGAGGAGTTACTTAAAAACAGCACAGTCAAACAAACGCTGGATAAGGCACGAAGAGCCGACTTTGCCTTAGTGGGCATTGGCGATATGAGCGAAGATTCCAACATGGTGAGAATGGGCTGGTTCTCTCCACAAGAGATTGCAGAAGCAAGATTGAATGGCACGGTTGGCGACATGATGGGGTATGACTTTATCGATATTCACGGTCAAGAATCGACAACCAAAATGCAGGGGCGAGTCATTGGGTTGCAGTTGGATGATCTATTGCGGATCCCAAATGTTATTGCCATTGCCAGCGAATCGACCAAAGCGGCAGGTATTTTGGGAGCACTACGCACCGGTGCTATCGATACCCTTGCCACCAGTTATGCGAACGCACTTACTGTACTTAGCCTAGATGACGCCATTAAAAAATAAACAAGAAAATCCCCTTACCTACTCTGCTCACTTGTTTCAACTCTGCAGATAGTCTCAACAACTTTCTTTGGCAGATAAGGGGATAGATTTTTCAGCCCTAGGGAACCAGTACGACCTTTAGGGCGTCCTTACCACTACTCACCAAATTAAACCCTTTCTCGAATTCACTCAGTGGAAGAAAATGAGTTACTACATCTTCAGTTGGCAAACTGCCGTCCATGATCCCTTTAATGACCAACGGATAACAGTAAGGTCCTAGGTGCGAGCCAAGTACATCCAGTTCTTTCCTATCACTGATGATGCTCCAGTCCACTGTGACGGGATCTTTAAATACACTGAATTCCACAAATCGCCCCAAGTTTCGGATACAGAGTAGTCCTTGTTCTACTGATTTAGGGTGACCTGTCGCCTCGATGTAAACATCACAACCATAGCCTTCGGTCATGGCTTTAATTTCCGTCTCTGGATTAACCTTAGAAGGGTTGATGATTACATCAGCACCGAATTTCTTCGCCAGCGCCAATCGCTCGTCTTTCATATCCAACACAACTAACGTTTCAGCGCCGGCTTTCTTAGCTGCCCCAATCATACCCAAACCAAGTGTTCCGGCTCCAGCGATCACGACGGTATCCCCAAGCTGAATATTCGCTCGTTGCACGGCATGAAATGAACAGGCATAAGGCTCGATCAATACGGCTTTTTCTATAGGCAGTTCTTCTGGCACTTTAAAATTTATGGCCTCTTTCGGAAACTTCATGTATTCAGCCATTCCGCCGTTTACATTGTTTTGAAAGCCATACACATCGTGCTTTTGGCACATCCAGTACTGCCCACTTTTGCAAAACCGACAATCCCAGCAAGGTACTATCTGTTCTGATATCACCCTATCCCCTACCGCAAAATCTTCGACACCATCGCCAATCGCAACAATTCTGCCAATAAATTCATGACCAGGGATCATGGGTGCTTTTATGTAAGCAGGCTGTGTGTCATCGCCCCAAAAACTCGGGGCACCGCTGTAGGCTTTAAGGTCTCCAGCACAGATACCACAAGCCTCAACTTTGATTAATATCTCCCCTTCGCTTATCTCCGGCGACGAGACTTCTTCCAATCGATAATCGCCAGGGGCATAGGCTACAACGGCCGACATAGTGGTAGGAATTTGGGTATCAGCGTGCTGTTTGGATGATACATGTTCTTCACACATCGCTTTCTCCTTTGACTAAAAAGGTAACCTCAGAAATGGCTGATTACTCAGCCAAAACGAAAGGTCCTGTATATTTGTCGGCGTTGTCCGCCGTAATGAGCAAACAATCGAACAGTTGCTTCTCGGTATCCGCACCTGTTTTACCCGTTCGGATAAAGTTATCTGCCTGACGAATGGACTCCGCAGCAAAGACGGCCACAGGTTGCAATACCGTGTACTCAAGCTCTCCCGCTTTAACGGCATCTACAGCGTCTGGCGAACCATCAAACCCACCGACTTTGACCTTGCTGAGTTTTCCAGATTCTTTCAGCGCGGCAATTGCGCCTAATGCCATTTCATCGTTGCCACTGATCACACCAATGATGTCTGGGTTCGACTGGAGCATAGATTGCATCTTGTTGTAGCCTTGGGTGCGATCCCAATTCGCAACATCTGAAGCCGCAAGTTCGAGATCTGGGTACTGGCTTAATACCGTTTTAAAACCGTTCGAGCGAGTCGCGGCGTTGTTGTCTGAAGGTGCGCCAAACAACTCAACGTATTTTCCGCTTTCGCCCACGCTGTCTACCCATTGCATCGCACCAAGAGCTGCGCCTTGCGCGTTATTCGACACAAGCTGGCTTCTTGCTAACCCTTCTTGGTTTATTTCAGCATTGATAAGGAAAACGGGAATCCCCGCATCGACGGCTTTACGAACCGCACCTATCGAGCCGTCTGCATTTGCTGGATCCAGAATAATAGCCACAGACTTATTGGTAATGGCGGTATCAACTAACTTACTTTCCGTGTTGGTGTCGCCTTTGTGCGCACCCACGTTTGCCTCATACCCCATTTTCAATGCCGTTGCTTTCGCGACTTCACCTTCCGTGTACCAATATGGGTTGGACGGATCATTGATGATGATGGAAATTAACCCGTTTGCCCAAGCGGCTCCACTAAACATAACGGCAATGACCGACAACCAAGTCAGCCAAACGGTTCTCATTTTATTGTTCATTGGTATTGCTCCTTGTCCTAAGTTTTATATCCTTACGTTTTGTTCATGGCTTTGAAGTAAGCTGCAACTTACAACTAAGCCATACTTCGAACTCTAAAGTCTGTCGACCTATCGACGACCGTATTGAATGCTGTTGAGTAGCACAGCAAACACAATAACAGTGCCTGTAAATACCGTTTGCCAATAAGCGGAAACGCCAATCATGACGAGACCGTCCGACAAAAATCCGATAACAAATGCGCCTAAGAGCGTGCCGTTTACGTTGCCTCGCCCTCCAGTCAGTGCCGCGCCACCAATAACCACGGCAGCGATGGCTGTCAGCTCATAGGTAGTGCCAGCAGTTGGTCCAGCTGACGTTAATTGGGAGGAAAGCACTAAGCCAGCAATGGCAGCACACACGCCAGAAATCACGTAAACCCAGACTTTGACTCGCTTCACTGGCACACCCGACAGCTCTGCGGCCCGTTCATTCCCACCAGACGCATACAGCCAGCGACCAAAACTGGTTTTTATCAATACGGTGGCGACAACAGCAGCGACCGTGCCAAGTACAATGACACCAATGGGAACGCCTGCAATACGATTGAATCCAAGCCAATCAAAGCCCGTATTGCCGAGTAATGGATCGCCCGCTAACTTGTTGTACGTCAGCCCGTTGGTCATTAGCAATGCGATGCCTCGGGCAACATAAAGCGTTCCCAATGTCGCTACGAATGCGGGGACTTTGAGATAGGCGATAAGTACCCCATTAACCACACCAACTAGCGCTCCCAAGCCACATGTCAACAAGACAACAACCCAAACCGGAGGATAGATAATGACGCCTCCCCACTCCACAGTAATACCTTGCATTAGGAAGCCAGCGAATACACCACATAGCCCCAAAGTAGACCCTACAGAAAGATCAATTCCGCCATTCAAAATAACGAGTAACATCCCTATCGCTAACAAACCAAAAATTGCGACATGCGATGACATAATCATCATGTTTTCAATGGTGAGATAGTGAGGAGACAGCAGTGAAAAGGAGATAACAATGGCAATCAAAGCGAAAAACGCCCTCCCTTCCAATAAAAACCGAGCTAACTCTTTGCCTTTACTAAGCTGCGATTTGGGTTCCAAACGGGACGTTTGAATCTCTGTGGACATATCCCTTACTCCATAGTGATTGAGTTTGTTATTCGCTAGGCGATGAGCGATTCACCTGATGCCGCCATGATGTCTTCCTTGACAGCATTTGAGTCAAAAATGGCGGAAATTTTCCCGCGGCGAAGCACCACAATTCGATGTGCGATGCTTAAACACTCTTCCACTTCTGATGTGGAATAAATGACTGATAAGCCTTGTTCAGCCTGTTGACTAAGCAGCTTAAACACTTCCGCTTTCGCACCTATATCGATGCCTCGGCTTGGCTCGTCCAATAAAATGACTTTAGGTTTTGTCGCCAGCATTTTGCCTATAACGACTTTTTGTTGATTGCCCCCAGATAACGCACCGATATGGCTTTTAGGTCCATCAGCTTTTATGGTGACGTTTTGAATTGAGCGGGCAATCAATGTCTCCTCACTGCCTTTCGAAAGCACATAACGCTTAACAAAGTGTCCGATGCTGGCAAGCGATAAATTGCTGCCCACATCCATGGTTTGAACCAAACCATCACGCTGGCGATCTTCTGGTACCAATACCAACCCAGATTGGATTCTTTCGGAAATGCTCATTCCGGTTAGTGTGTTACCTTGCATCTCGACATAACCATCGGACGCTTTCAGGCGTCCCGCTATACACTCCATGAGCTCTGTTCGCCCAGCCCCCATTAGCCCGTAAATACAAACAATTTCGCTTTTATGAAGGGAAAGAGAGAGTTGATCGATAGATTTGAATTCAGAACCTGAAGGGTCGTCGACCGACAGGTTTTTGATATCAAGTACCACCTCTCCTTCCATCTTATCTTGCGGTGGTTTTCCCAAACTGTAGTTGTCGCCAACCATATGCCTCACTATCCAGCCAAGATCGATATCGGCGCGCGGGGCATACGCGGTCATCGCTCCATCTCTTAGCACTAAGGCGTGATCTGTAATTTGGAGCGCCTCTTCTAGGTGGTGCGATATATAAACGATGGATACGCCTCGGCTTGTTAGGTCTCTGATCACCTTAAACAAAACCTCCACCTCTGCTGCACTGAGTGCAGAAGTAGGTTCGTCCATGATGAGGATTCTTGAATTGACCGATAGTGCACGCGCAATTTCAATCAATTGTTGCTGACCTAAGCGCAAATCTTCCACTAGCGTGAGTGGATCAATATTCTCTTCTAACTCGCTCATCAACGCGCGTGTCTGGCGCTCTTCTTCCGCATAATCCACGCCAAAAGATGCTTGAATTTCACGCCCCATAAAAATGTTATCTCGAACATTTAAATTAGGTGCCAAGCTAAGTTCCTGATGAATAATGCAAATGCCATTGTCGCGCGCCTCGTTAGAAGACTGAAATACGACAGGTTCATTGTTAAGTAGAATATCACCAGTGGTTGGACGAAGAATGCCCGAAAGTACATTCATCAAGGTCGATTTCCCTGCACCGTTTTCACCAAAGAGCGTAGTGACCTGACCTCGGTAAATGGAAAAATTAACGGCTTTAAGGGCATGAGTGTTACCGAAAGACTTTGAAACCTGCCTTGCGTCCATGATCACGTCATTGTTGCCGTTCATTATCGTATTCATGGCAGAACCTCAAACTGAACCGGAGTCACCAACCAATTTTTGGCATTAATAAGCTTAAATACCCCAACGACGGCAACTTTTTTGCCCTCAAGGCTTTTGGCGTCTATCGAGGCTAGCACTTGTTTTTTCATTTCGTTATTTAAAGCCGCACCTACATTTTGGTATTCGATTTGATTTTTAAACTGGTTGAACTCAATCGAACCCGTCGCATCCCTTAAATCGGTGCCGTTGATTGCCGGCCCAGTTTGAACTCGTAATCGAATATTTGCAGGCATGCCCTCAACGTTAACCGTCCAAATGCCTGATTTGCCTTTGTCTGCCAGCCCTTGAAATGTCACTGGAATAACGGATCCGATGCCACCTTTTGATTTAACGCCGTATTTTTTAGCGGCTTCTTTTTTATTCAGGGTAATCGCGGCCGCCAAGTCCGCAGCGTCTATTGCTCGTGAAAAAACGCTACTTTGAATGCTTGGGAATGCTTTCACTGCGTAGCCTTCTACAGAAAAAGCTTGTTGACGCGTATCCTCTTTCGAGCCAATTCCCACAAACGTGGTATCGAGTATCGCAGCGATAACCAAAGCAAAAAAAACAATCCACAGCCACAGCCTTCTTGCGAAAAGCCCGTGCGTGAAAAGCCCGTGTGTTTTTCTTTCTGGTATCAATGAACTGCTATTTGTCATTCTGTCTTTCCACAACGTTCAAAAACTGTTCATTTGTATACTACTAAAAACATTTGAACATTTAGTGACAAAGATCACGATATAACCGCTATCATGTATCAAATTTAAAACAAAATATTAACACAAATTTAACTTAATGTTTTATAACAATAATTTAAAACTACAAAAACCTCGATCTATAAAATCAAATTCTTGGGAAAATAAAGGGAATGGAATGAATGGAAGAGTCGATTTAAGAAAAACCGTATTACAAGCGCATAAAAAAGGTGACAAATTGCCACCATTTGATACAAAACAAAAACAAATGAACACAATAAAGAACACACGTTCTATTCATGCTATTTGAATCTGCCTCGTTATACCCAAATAACTTTAGTTGCTTGGGCTGCGTATTTTGGTTTACGCATTACTCTTTCAACCGTGAACGATCCATCATCACAGCTAACACGATGATCGCGCCTTTCACGACTTGCTGGTAAAAAGAAGAGACGCCAAGAAGATCGAGACCATTATTTAATACCCCAATAATCAAAGCGCCAAACAGTGTCCCTACAACACTGCCAACCCCACCTGCTAAACTTGTTCCACCAATAACCACCGCTGCAATCGCATCTAATTCATAAGCGACACCGGCTTGTGGCAACGCGGCAGAAGTTCGAGCAGACAAAACCAACCCCGCTAACCCACTGAGTAAGCCAGCGATTCCATACACGCTAAACGTAATCCATTTAACATTGATACCAGAAGTTCTGGCTGCCTTCGGATTGCCGCCTACAGCGTACACATAACGCCCATAGGTGGTGTAACGAAGTACAAACCAGCTGATTGCAAATACCGTTAGAAACAAAATGACAGGCATGGGAACGCCCATAACCAAACCTTGACCAATGAATTTGTAGCTAGGATTTAAATTGGAAATGGGCATACCGTCGCTGTAAATAAGTGTTAGCCCACGCGCCATACTCAGCATACCGAGAGTCATGACAAAAGGCGGGACAGCAAAACGAGCGATCACAAAACCATTTGCTGCCCCCAGTGCCAACCCCGCCCCCATACCAAAAATTACAGGGGCTAAAATAGCAGTGTTTCCTGAGCCTGTCGCAAAACTCGCTGCGACCATGGCTGTGAAAGCCACCATAGATCCTACCGACAAATCAATTCCGCGCGTCAAGATCACAAAGGTCACCCCTAACGCTAAGATGCCGTTAATGGATGTCTGACGGAGTACATTGATTAAGTTATTAGCAGTCAAAAAATACGGGCTAGCGATCGACAGTATTAAGCAAATGGCGATAAACGCCAGCACAATGCCGTACTTTGATGCCCACCCTCGCCAATTCGCACTTTGATTGGTCACCGATACTTTTTGATTTCCCGATGTGTTCTGTTCTGTTCCCATGAATTCAATCCTTCGACTACGTCTTTCTTTCAATTTTGGGGCTTCTAAGAGGCCAGTCTAGATAGCGCTTCTTGGCTCAGCTCTTCCCGTGAGAGCTCTCCCGTCACTTTTCCTTTGCGAAACACGATGACTCTATCGCTCATACCCAATATTTCTGGAATTTCAGATGACACCAAAATAATGGCTTTGCCTTCACGAGCGAATTGAGACATAAATTGGTATATCTCTCGTTTAGCGCCTACATCCACACCTCTAGTGGGTTCATCCAGTAATAGCACTTTCGGCTGGGTTGCCATCCATTTCGCTAACACGACTTTTTGCTGATTACCGCCACTTAAACTTTTGACTTCCATGTCTTTCGTTGCTTTTATCGAAAAGCGATCAAACATGTCATCCGATACCGTTTGTTCTTGGTTTAACTTAACTAATCCCCAGTGAGACAACTGGTTTAATGACGCATATGAGATGTTTTTCAGCACGCTGGCTTCCAAAAAAAGCCCGCTGCCTTTTCTGTCTTCTGTAACCAAAGCCAAGCCTTTGTCCATGGCCTGTTTGGGTGATTGAGGCTGATAACGCTCGCCACTCAATTCGATCTCTCCTTGGCTGGGCTCTCGAATACCAAATAACGTTTCCAGAAACTCGCTTCTTCCTGCTCCCATCAACCCGAAAACGCCTAAAATCTCCCCCTGATGAAGGGTTAAATCGATGGACGAAAAAGCCTCTTCGAGCTCCAGTTGATGCACATGTAATAGGGGAGAATCCGTCAGTTGATTGAATTTGGCGTATTCTTCTTCCAACTCAGAACCTAAAATCAAGTTGATCAGTTCGTGATGGTTGATCTCATTCATCGCGCCGGATTGAATGAACTGACCGTCTCTGAAAATGGAATAGTCATCGGCAATGCGAAATAGCTCGTTCATACGGTGTGACACGTAAATAATCGAGGTACCTGACTCCTTAAGTTGGTGCATAGTTTCAAACAAATCGTCAACTTCTTGCTCACCAATTGCCGACGTCGGCTCATCCATAATGATAATTCGAGCGTTGTACGATATTGCTTTGGCAATTTCCACCAGCTGAATTTGCGACAAACTCAGTTCGCGCATTAATGAACTCGCAGATATATCGAATTTCAGATCTCGAAGCAGCTTGCTTGTGTCCACTTCCATCAGATCTTTATTGACGACCAAGCCGCCTAGCTTTTTAGGCTCGCGTCCTAGATAAATATTTTCTGCCACCGTCATATCTGGCACTGGCTCTAACTCTTGGCTGATAAAGGAGATTCCTGCTTTTAATGCTTGAGATGGGCTGGAGAATTTGACTGGCAAGCTATTCAGTAAGATCTCTCCTTCATCTCTCGCGTAAATTCCCATTAAAACGTTCAGAAAAGTTGATTTACCCGCCCCATTGCCACCGCACAGCGCATGAATGGTGCCTTTGCGAAGGTTCAGCTCCCCTCGTTTGAGAGCTACGACACCAGAAAAGGTTTTCTTAATTCCAGTGGCTTGTAGAACATATTCCGTCATCCTATTCTCCATTACTGGATAGTGTAGCCACCATCAATAACTAGATTTGCACCACTTATCATGGCCGCTTCATCACTTGCTAAATAAATAGCGGCGGATGCGATTTCGTGAGGCTCGGCAAAGCGACGCGTCGGTATTTTCATTTTCATCTCTTCAGCGACATCGCCTGACCACGCCTTCTTTCCTAATTCCGTTAAAACGACGGTAGGGGAAATGGCGTTAACCGTGACACCCAATGGCGACCATTCCAGCGCTAATACTTGAGTAAGAGAAATCACACCCGCTTTACTGGCGCAATATGCCAAGTGTTTATCTATCGCTACCATGCCAGCTTGAGACGCAATATTTACGATTCGCCCCACCCCATTGGCGACCATTTCTCGCCCGACTATTTGACTCATGAGATACACCCCTTTCAGGTTCACGTTCATGGTGTTGTCCCAATCTTTATCAGACAGTTCGAGTGCATCGTCTAACGCAACGATTCCGGCACAGTTCACCAGAATATCGATCTGACCAAAGCGCTTTTTCACTTCATCCGTTGCGCTTTGAACACTTTGTCGGCTAGTAACATCAACTTGAAGCCCCAGTGCTCTGTCGGCACTGAGCTGCTTAGCCGCTTTATCGACATCTGGGTGAACATCAAGCAGCACGACATGGGCTCCTTTCGCTAAAAAAGCCTCACAAATTGCGTGACCTATCCCGGCGGCACCTCCGGTAACCATCGCTGTTTTACCAGTTAACGAAAAAGAGTGATCCGGTAATTGCTGCATGCCAATCTCCTTTGATAAATACATAGCTCTAGGCAATACGTAGCTCTAGGCAAATAAATAACTTTAGACACTTAGATAACTTTAGGTAGATAAATAGCTATAGCGCCCAAAACCATTGGCTTTGGGCGCTATTTGAATCGAGTTAGTTACCGCGTTTACTGAGTAACTGCTCTACGTTATCTAGAGTGACTGGCGTCCACGGCACGTTGTAATGCTTTTTCATACCGTCAGCCCAAGGCATTCCCGATTTGTACGCAGCCCAAATAGGGGATTTCGGTTGATAGTCGTTTCCAACCACCTGGCGAATGGCTACATCAATCGCACCATGAGCCTGAGCTTGCGCATCTTGCAGTACCGATTCCATGCTGCCATCTTTAACCGCTCTCAACGCATCCGTTATGCCATC
Organism: Vibrio penaeicida; assembly: GCF_002933855.1. Lineage (GTDB taxonomy): Bacteria > Pseudomonadota > Gammaproteobacteria > Enterobacterales > Vibrionaceae > Vibrio > Vibrio penaeicida_A. Next base: position 65,079 of record NZ_BFAQ01000029.1, on the reverse strand, counting down.
GACACCAGCAATAGAGAAATCTTCCACCTTTAAGCCAGCAGCTTTAATGGCTTCAATTGCGCCTAATGCCATTTCATCATTTTGCGCAATGATACCGTCAATTTTCCCACGGTGAGCCGTAAGCCAGTTTTCCATTAACGAAAGTGCTTCAGCACGAGACCAGTTTGCCGTGCGCTTTTCTAAAACCGTCACATTCGAATTCTTATCCAATACATTCTTGATGCCTTGAGCACGGTCAATTTGAGCAGATTGCCCAATCGGGCCTTCAATAACGACAACGTTGCCTTTGAAGCCAATTTTCTCCAATACCGCGTTAGCAACCATTTCACCGGCTTTCACATCGTCAGATCCAACAAACGACGCAAGTTGGTCAGAGTTACAACGTGTATTCGATCCTACGACTGGAATATTGGCTGCTGCCGCTTTGGCAACAGCACTGGCACAGGCAACGGCATCAATTGGAACAAAAACGATGGCATCAAATTGGCGAGTCACCATGGTGTCAAACTGGTTTTCTTGCACCAATGCGTCATATCGACCATCAAACACAGTGACTTCTGCATCTCCAGATTTTACGGCAGGGTGCTGTTTGGCGGCATTACTCCACAACTGCATAAATTCAGCCTGCAGGCCGTACACTGCCGCACCAATCCTGACTGGTTTAGCTGAAACCGTACCCGCACCAAGAGTAAGAGCAGCTGTCGCTAGTAATAATGATGTTTTCCTAAACACATGTTTCATATTAATTCCTTTTATTCGCTGCCAAAGCCTTTCCTGAAGAGCGCAATGCCCAAATAATTTTGGCTTTGTTTTATAGGATAGTCAGAAGTGAGAAGCCTGCTTGTTTACGCATATTGTTTACGCACACAAACATGAACATTCGTTCCCCTATCGTTCATTTGAATAATACGACCAACATTTGAACAATGCTTGCTTGAGATCACACATTTTTAACAAGGTTTGTCTCAATTGTAATAACATCAAAATCAACATAACTTAAATTACTGTTTTAAAACATTAAATACGAAGTCACAATAAAAATAAGAGGTAAAAGAAAGGAAATTACACATTTGACAGTTGACTATTTTTACAACAATCTAGGGATAACAAACGAAAATCAATGTGTTCATATGTTCAATATAGAAATCACATGGACATACATGAGGAGGCAGGATGGACGATTTTTCAATCGCCATTGGAAGTGATGATGCGGCAACGGAATTGAAGAACATCATCATGGTATTTCTAAAAGAGCAAGGCTTTGAAGTAGAAGACTATGGTGATCTATGCGTTGACGACACCAGTTATCCAGACGTTGCTTTTGAGCTGGCAACATCCATTCAATCAGGCAAACACCAGCGTGGGATACTGCTTTGCGGTACTGGAATTGGCATGGCCATTACGGCTAATAAAGTGACTGGAATTCGTGCGGCTCAGGCTCATGATACCTATTCAGCTCAGCGCGCTAGGAAAAGCAACAACGCCCAAATTCTTACATTGGGGGCAAGGGTGGTTGGGTCTGAATTGGCTAAAGAGATTGTCAAAGCTTTCCTTGAATCCGAGTTTGAAGCAGGACGATCAGGTCCAAAAGTTGAACGAATTCAATTTTATGAAAATGCTTCGAGTAAGAAAGACTAAAATTTAACCTAATGTAACGTTATTTATTCTCAATTGAAGTAACGTTAGCTGACCCTATATTAAAAATAGAAGGATGGAACCTGCTATGATGCAAAGAATCATCAATGACCCCGATCAAGTCGTCGAAGACTCTCTAAAGGGGTACCTCTCTGCTTATCCGCACTATATCACCGCTACCGACAACCCAAGAGTAGTTAAAAGTAGCCAACAACATACAGAAAAAGTAGGTGTGATTACGGGGGGTGGTTCTGGTCACGAACCCGCTTTTTTAGGGTATGTAGGGCAAAATTTATTGAATGCTGTAGCCATAGGTGAAATTTTTTCTTCTCCGACTGCGATCAGCTTTTTAGATGCCGCCAAAGCCGCAGATTCTGGTAAAGGAGTCGCATGTTTATATGGTAATTATGCTGGCGATAACATGAACGTCAAAATGGCCTGTAAAATGGCTGATAAGCAAGGCATTACCATTAAAACTGTCGTAGCAAATGACGATGTTCCTTCCGCTCCTCCAAGTGATTTAGAAAAGCGACGCGGTGTTGCTGGCGAAATTCTTATGTGGAAAGTAGGCGGCGCAGCGGCAGCTCGAGGCGACGATTTAGATACAGTTATTGAACTGGCACAGCACGCCATCGACAATACTCGCAGCATTGGTATTGGGTTATCGCCTTGCGTTATTCCTGCCGTTGGAAAACCCAATTTCCATATTGAGCCGGGGAAAATGGAGGTCGGAATCGGGCACCACGGTGAGCCAGGAATCGACGTGAGCGATTTAGTCTCCGCGGCAGACATGGCGAAAATCATGACCGACGCTGTTATTAATGATCTGCCCTTCTCTGCTGGTGACGATGTGGTGGTTTTGATTTCTGGCTTAGGAGCAACTCCGAATAACGAACTTCACATTTTGTATCATGAAGTAGCATCCCTGCTTGAACAGCTGAGCATCCGTATTCATCGCCAATATGTTGGTGACTATTTTACCTCTTTGGAAATGCACGGTGCGACGCTGACAATTATGAAAGCAGACGATAGGTTAAAGCCTCTAATTGACACACCCGCGCATTCCATCGGCTTTCATCAGGAGGGGTAAACCATGCCACACTTAAATGCTGCAGATGGTAAGGACATCATGATCGAAATTTGCGATGTGATTGTTGAAAACAAGGTCTATCTCAGTGAGATAGATGGTCTTATCGGCGATGGCGATCATGGGATCAATATGGCGAAAGGGTTTGCCATGTGTAAATCTGATCTGGAAAAGCTCAACGAGGTTAACCTCGGTCAGTCCTTTCAGGTTCTCGCTAATATTCTAATGGGATCGATTGGCGGTTCGATGGGACCGATTTATGGCAGTATTTTTGTCTCTATGGGGATAGAAGCCGAGGATAAAAAGCAAATCAGCCCAGAGGATTTTGTCACGATTTTATCTGAAGGGTTAGTTGGATTAAGAGATATCAGCGACGCTAACGTGGGTGATAAGTGCATTATGGACACTTTAGTACCAGCAGTTGAAGCTATGAGAAAAAGTGTACATGAAGGGTTTTCGTTCGAAGGCAGCCTAATCAACATGGAAACTGCAGCAAAAGCGGGCGCGGAATCCACCAAAGACTTAGTCTCTAAAATCGGTCGTTCTAGTCGGCTTGGAGAGCGTTCAGTTGGGGTGTTAGATGCTGGTGCGGTATCGTGTAGCCTAATATTAAGCCAGTTCGCACAATCCACTATATCCCGACTTCAGGATTGATCCTTATCCAGACTTCAAGAATAAACTCTATCTAGCGGTTCTGAACAAACTAAAACGTCGCCAACAAGGCGACGTTTTTAATTGGTTTCCGCGAACGGCTTTCTCTAACAATTAGTGCTCACGAGTGGCACGGAAGTTAATTTCTGGGAAACGCTCTTGCGCAAGGTTTAAGTTAACCATGGTTGGCGCAATGTAACTTAGGTTATCGCCACCATCGAGCGCTAGGTTAGTTTGATTCTTACGCTGGAATTCATCCAGTTTTTTCTCGTCATCACACTCTACCCAACGAGCCGTTGCCACGTTAACACCTTCATAGATTGCTTCAACGTTGTATTCAGACTTCAACCGAGCCACAACAACATCAAACTGAAGAACACCAACGGCACCCACGATCAAATCGTTGTTTTGCAGTGGACGGAACACCTGTACAGCGCCTTCTTCTGATAGCTGGACTAGCCCTTTCAGAAGCTGCTTCTGCTTCAATGGATCTTTCAATCGAATACGGCGGAATAGCTCCGGAGCGAAGTTTGGAATACCTGAGAACTTGAGGTTTTCACCTTGTGTAAAGGTATCGCCGATTTGAATCGTACCGTGGTTATGTAACCCAATGATGTCGCCAGCGTATGCATTTTCTGCACGAGCTCGGTCGCCCGCCATGAAGGTAACAGCATCGGAAATGCTAACTTGCTTACCAAGACGAACGTGATTCATCTTCATGCCTTGCGTGTACGTTCCTGACACAATTCGCATGAATGCAATACGGTCGCGGTGTTTCGGGTCCATGTTTGCCTGAATTTTAAAGACAAAGCCCGAGAATTTTTCTTCTTTGGCTTCGACTTCTCGTTCATTTGCTTGGCGAGATAGAGGTTCTGGTGCCCACTCAGTCAAACCATCCAACATATGGTCGACACCGAAGTTACCCAATGCGGTACCGAAGAAAACAGGGGTGAGTTCGCCGCTTAAGAACAGCTCACGATCAAATTCATGGGAAGCACCTATCACCAATTCAAGTTCTTCACGCAGTTGCTCGGCAAGTTCTTCACCAATGGCTTCGTCCAGTTCAGGGTTGTTCAAACCTTTTACGATATGTTCGTCTTGAATCGTATGACCTTGACCCGTCGAGTACAGAATCGTCTCGTCACGATGAATGTGGTACACACCTTTGAATTCTTTACCACAGCCAATAGGCCAAGAAACGGGTGCACAAGCCATATTCAGCTCGCTTTCAACTTCGTCCAACAACTCCATTGGATCACGGATATCACGGTCAAGTTTGTTCATGAAAGTCACGATAGGCGTGTCACGCAGACGCGTTACTTCCATGAGTTTACGAGTACGATCCTCGACACCTTTCGCCGCATCGATCACCATCAAACAGGAATCAACTGCGGTAAGGGTACGGTAAGTATCTTCCGAGAAATCTTCGTGTCCTGGGGTATCCAATAGGTTAACCAAAGACTCGTTGTACGGAAACTGCATGACAGAGGTGGTTACCGAGATACCACGTTCTTTTTCCATTTCCATCCAGTCGGATTTAGCGTGTTGGTTAGAGCCACGACCTTTTACCGTACCTGCAGACTGAATCGCACGTCCGAATAAAAGGACTTTTTCTGTAATGGTGGTCTTACCCGCATCTGGGTGAGAAATAATGGCGAAGGTTCTACGTTTAGACACTTCTTGCGTAAATGGAGAATTAGACATGGTTGTAATCTTCTTTATTGATCACTGCTTTAAAGTAGCAATGACATTGAAACTGGTATGCACGACACACCCAACTTGCTGTTTAAAAACAAGCTTTAGGTACAATATGCGAGGTATAAACTGCGTATTTGGATTTCAGGCTATTACATCGTCTTGTCGTCAGGCGTGAGCAAATGGCGCAATTGTATGAGATTCGCGCTCAGCTTTCCAGTTGGTTATCGATAGTACACCACCTAAGAGGTGGTTTGAGTATAGTACTCGTTATTTTCGATTTACGTCTTAACGCCTATCGACTTATACAAACCAAGCATTTTATTCATCTAATTGACTATCTTGCGAGGTGATTCAAAGTTTATACTGGTGCACGAAACACCGCGAATATGCCGATAAAATACCGCATATCACCCCTAAAAACTCAAATTTTCATGCCTTTTGTCCCATTTGGATAAAAATGTCTCAATTGGAAGCGTTTGTTACAAAATCTGTCGCATTCTGAAACCACATCCAAATGTAAATGATAGTTATTCCCATTAACATTGACGAGATTTATTTGTTGATGTCAGAGGAACCAATGAAAATCGAACATAGGTACAGGAAAGCGACGTTAGCCTTACTGATCACGTCAGCGCTAACTGCCTGCAATGAGAGCAGCACGACATCGAGTGCACCAATCAAAACGGCTCCCGTTGCATCGGCAACTAAAGTAAAAGAAAACAACGTTACCGCGCAGAATGTGAAACATTGGCAATCACATGAATTAAATGGCTATTTGTCCAAATCATTGAGCACTTGGTCTGTCGAACAGGACGGTAAATTACTGAGTGTTGAAAATGAGTCCATAACGACCTCACAAGGCAAAATTGCAAAGCAAGGTGAGCGGTTAATTTATGTTTCTCTGAGCGGCGAACCTGAATCGTTTACGTTACGTAACTACTCCAATGAGTTAGAAGAATCCGTCAATATCACTATCAATGAAGTACTAGGCGATCCGCTCGCCGCTGAACAGTGGCATTTGAATAATACGGGTCAGATGGGTTTCTCTCGACCTGAGGGCATCGCAGAGCTGTGGCATGAGTATTTGATGAATGGCAAAAACCGACTATCAAGAGAAAAAGCCGATGAGAAAGTTGCAGACCTGAGCAGTACGCCTGGCAGTATTGCTGGGGAAGACATGAATGTGCCCGCGGCATTTGCACAAGGCGTTACGGGTAAAGGTGCAATCGTCGTCGTCGTTGATAGCGGGCTTGAGATCTTACATGAAGATTTAGCCGACAACGTGCTACCAAATCGTTCATTGAACTTCAAAAATTCAGCTCTCTCTCCAACCGATCCAACGTACAGTGGCAGAAACGGCGACCACGGAACGTCTGTTGCTGGCTTAATTGCTGCAAAAGGCTGGAATGGTTTAGGTGGTCGTGGTGTTGCACCCGATGCCAGTTTAATTGGTATGAACTACCTTGAGGCACAAGCCGACTCCAACAATATGATGGGGCACGGCATGACAGGCAGCGGTATCTCGATTAACGATCCGGTTGTTGCTTTTAACCGAAGCTATGGGCGTGATTTAGCCTCTTTCCAAAGCTTCGACCAGATAGAAGCCGAAATGACGGCATACACAGTCAATAAGCTGCGTCAGGGTAAAGGTGCCCTTAACGTCAAGTCGGCAGGTAATAGCTTTGCGGGTTCCGGTTCTACAGGCCAATTCTGCCAGCACACTGGCGCTCATGAACACAACCTTACCTGTACTAACTCCGCACAGGAAGCCAACCTATCGTTTAGCCACTATATTGCCATTGGTGCTGTCAACGCCGACGGAACTCGTTCTAGCTACTCCACTTCGGGACCTAATATGTTTGTTTCTGCACCAGCAGGCGAACACGGTGACTGGGAGCCAGCGATGATCACCACCGATCAAAGCACGTGTCTGCGTGGGTATGCAGGAATGTCTAACCTCGATATTCTTGACCAATATGTGTTTGAGTACGCCATTGCGCACGATCTGTATCCATTTAATGCTGGCAAAGATGAGAAAAACTTATCTTGTCATTATACCAACACATTTGCTGGTACATCTTCTGCCGCGCCAAATACATCAGGCGTTGTTGCTTTAATTGCGTCGGCTAACCCAGAGTTACACTGGCGAGACATCAAACATGTTCTAGCGAAAACATCTGACAAGAATGACCCAGACGATCCGGCTGTCTCCATTTCGGCAGGAAACGGTAACTTTATCGCTCACTTAGGTTGGGTTGAGAACCAAGCTGGTTTCCACTTCAACAACCATTACGGCTTTGGCCGCGTAAATGCTGGTGAAGCGGTAAAGCTCGCTTTAAATTACAAAGAAATGCTCCCAGAGCAGATCAAAACCGAGTGGGTTGAAGGCATTGCGCAAAATGCAGATGGTGAACCTGTTGCTGCAATTGAAGTCCCCGACAACAATTCCAATGGTGCCGAGCTGATCATCAATATCCCGGATAACGTAACCATTGAAAGCGCACAATTCTTACTTGATGTGTACAACGAGGGCTTTGTAAAAGACACCTATTACAACGGCAATACTCAGTCCACTGCTGGTATTGATTTGGCCATTGAGGTCACTTCGCCATCAGGGACAAAATCCATCTTGCTCAGCTCTGGTCAGGCTATCTTGGAGCCTGTTCAATCCGCCCACAGCCCGTTCCCAATCCACGAAGATGGTTACATCCTCAAGGATTCTCTTATTGCTGCCAATGCGTTTTACGGTGAAAACGCAAAGGGTAAATGGAAACTTCGTTTCTTAGATGCCTCAGGTAAAGGCATTAACCACAGCAGTAACTTCCACTCGTCTTACTTCAATAACTTGGTGAACACCATGGTGAAGAAAGCCAACTTGAGAATCGTAGGTCACTAACATGAAAAATATTTTATTGCTCTCAGCGATACTAACCAGCGGCTGTGCCGTCGCGCAAAATAGCGTTTATCAATTGCACCCAGATTCTGCACCTAATGCAGCTTCGGATCTTTCTGTCGACGGGAATACACGCTTGGTTTCGGGGACACAAGTACTCAATACGCAAACACAAGAATCCGTCACCATCACGGGTAATGTGCTCATTCTGGTTGAAGACGAATCTCAACTACGCAAGGTTGCCCAAGATTTTGGTTTACGCCTAACGAAATACACAGCAGGCTCGCCGCTTGGTGTATTTAAAGCGTCTGAAAATGTCGATCTAAACCAACTTCAAAAGCAATTACAGCGAGATGAACGCGTTCGTCAAGTTCGAATAGAAACCGACGAGAAGCGATACATCGCACATTAATTTAAAACAAAAATATAAGGCAAGCCTTCACCGGCTTGCCCTTTTGCATATACGAATAAAAATATCAATTGGAGTACCGACATGGAATTGTACACGCCTGAAGCTCAACAGTGGAAAGAGCAGATCGACAATATTCTTAATGACGCTATTTCATCCGGACAAAAGATCCATATGCCTTGGCTGGTGGAACGGCTTTCTTACCCAAATCGAAAAAAACTAGAGCGGGATTTTCGTCGTTATCTCGATACGACTTACTGTGAATACTTGAATAAGATAAGGCTTCATATTGCAAGCCGAATGCTTTGCCACGAAAACGTATCGGTCAAAGCAGTCGCACTATCAAGTGGCTACCAAAACCCAGCTACATTTTGCAATGCCTTTAAACGCGTATATGGGACAGGACCATCTCAATACAGAACGGAAATGATTGAACATTTTCACGAGTATGGTTGTCCATTTGCTAACGGTGTTTGCAAAAAGAAACTGAACTAAAACTACAATAGCTTTCGGAAGTTCACCAATATTAAGAATCAAATCATTAAGTAACGACCGGAAAAAAGAAACCCTCATGACGAGGGTTTTTTGTACTTAAAAATGCTAATTCATGAAACATTCGGGCTTTATTTTTTGGACTATGGAGCTGAAGACAACGTCTCTCTTACCAGAATTACGCCATCGCCCCATCCATTATTTCGGTTTACAGCCGAAATATCGCCAATATGATCCAGTTGCCAAATGTTGGACTGGTAGTACTGCGCCGGAGTGGAGCTCCATATACGAGTCGTTTGCCCAATGTTAGGGAAAACTGTCTCGTTCAACGCTGGACGAGAGCAACCCACTTCCACAATGGAAACCAATTCTTTGATGTTGGGTAGCCGCCAATTCGTGTGTCCCGCATAGTTAGAGGCATCTGCTAGCTCTAACGCATCAAACCACTTATGGTGCCTTGAACCCACTTCAACGCAATTAGATGTGGCGCTATCCCATTCTTTACCTATGGCACAGCGAGTCCACATTAACCCTGTCATGTTATCCACTGCCGTACCATCTGCACTTAGCGTAAATCGGTTAGCCGTCGCCGTAGCTTCTAGATTTTCTTGATACTCACACGCACCTGCTGTTGCCGAAATAACAAGCGCTAAAGGCGCAATCCATTTTAATTTCATTATTGCGTACCTCCCGCACTTTGTTCTGGCTGAGCAACCAAACGAATGTAATTTGCGTTGTTTTTAAATTGATTTGGTAAACCTGCATAAAAGTGGAATGTTTTTACGATATTGCCCACATTCCAATCGAGTAAGTACTGACCGCGAGTCGCTTGAGAGGTCCAATAAGTACCGTCTTGAGTGTCGGGGAAAAAGTCTGTATCAATCATTGCCAAATTTTTCTCGGCACCAAAATCAACAATCGAAACAAGTTGATAGAAGGTCGGTAGCGACCACGTATTGATACCGCAATAACCTTCTGCATTGGTTGCTTCAACGTACGATTTTGTATCGCAATCTGAATCTGAGCAGTACCCACCATTTTGCGTACCGGCATTGCCGCCATTTTTGGTTGGATCTGGGTTATACCATGTGTAACTATTCGATTTATCGTGCAAACCTGTTTTGTTCTCTTTAACCTGCCAAATAAGCCCAGTGTGATTATCTTTCACACAGTCCCACTCGGTCGCGGTAACTGGAAGTGCGTTACCTGCATTGTCCAATTTAGAGAAATCAAACGATGCACGACCACTGCCCACTTTTGAAAGCACTCCGTCACGGGCTTGCGCGTCTCGCCCAAAGTGACCATCTTGATGTGCTGGTACAGGTAAGTTTTCGCCATCGGTGGTTAACGAGCAATCGACTCGGTTATTGTCTTTAAATTCAATAGGGCCGCCACCAGGAATTGGGGCAACAATGATTGAAGAAGCATCGTTGGCACACAAAGTAACGCCAGTATCATTTAGAATCAATTCGCCTTCTGGAGCAGGGCGATCCGAAGGTTCTACCGTAATTGTAAATTCCGCCGAAGCACTACGGCCAAATTTATCAGTCACCGTACCGCTAATGACGATGTCCTCGGTGGCATTGACGTAAGGTACGACCGCAGTTGCCTGAACTGTATCGACATCCTTAAGCCACACAGAAGCGCCTGCACTCACCTGTTCCCAGCGATATGTCAAACTGGCTGGATCGGCGTAACTCGTGACAGCAAGAGGTAAGGCAATTTCAGCCCCACCAGGGTGAGTTCCTAATGTTTGACCTACCGCTTCAGGAGGGGATGGCAAAACGGTGACCAAATGCGTTTCTTTTGCTTCAAAACCGTCATTGTCGACAGCCGTGAGTTTAAACGTCAGTTCAAGTGGTGGATTGTGTCCAACCAGTGGTGCAGTGAAACTGGCTTGTCCAACCTCACCTTCAATAATTTCAATTGTGGGTTCTTGACCGATAATAGTTTGCGTCCACTTTAGTGAAACTACTTCACCGTCATCGGTTGCTGATCCTGATAGCTGATGGTTAAAGCCGCCATCAATATGAGCATTTCCTCCTACAATAACAGTCGGTTTAGCTCCAAATGGATAAACCACCACAGTCACTTGTTGTTTGACTACTGGGTTCTTACCATCACTTACGTTTACCTCAAAGACTAGGGTTTCTTCTTTCTGAACATCCGGTGCATCAAAACTAAGCGTTTCCTTTTCTTTCATTAGTGAAACCGACGGGCCGCTTAGCTGCCCCCAGCGAATATCAAGCTTATCGCCATCCGCATCCTGTGCATCAAATGCGATGCTAACCAAAGAACCTTCGCTGCGACGTTCAGGTGCGGTTAACGTTAATGTTGGCGCAACATTAACGGGAGTTTTCACTGTGGTTACAGGGGGTGTAACCGGAGCATCGGGTACCGCAGTCGAAGACGAGCTGTCGCCTCCACATCCTACCAATGCGGTACTGACAGCCAGAGCAATCGAGGTCGATTTGAACTGTGGCCAGTAACTGAAAGTCATGCTTCTATCCTCAAGCAACTAAAAACCCCTCTAATTTACGTAAATCAACTCAAATGTTAATGAGAATCAATTTCATTATTGGATTTTCGGTTTCATAATAAGACAGAAGGAATATATCTATTATATTCAGTATGTTATTCGAAAAATCATAAGCACAAAGAGGGGTATCCGCACCCAGAATAGCTGGGTGCGAGAAAGGTTAAGAGGGCAGAGTTAACAAGAAAAATTAACAAAAAAGTTAATAAGACAAGGTTAGGTTGGCAAAAAAAGAACGTCCGAGTCCATCCAGCGCGCCATAAGGTTCATGATAAACCTTGTTGGTCAGGTTACGAACACCTGCGTTTAGTTTTGCCGCTTTATAGCTGAAACCGAAGTACAAGTTGTACAAGTCAAATGCGTCGAAACCATCCACTTGTTTGACTTCAGGCTTGTCTGTTACCCAACGTGCATTCAGTTTAATCCAAGGTCGGTAATCTGGCAGATCAAACCGATAGGTGGCTTCGGTCATTAGCTCCCACGGTCTTGATTGGTGCCCAACGAAAGGATCATCAGACGACATTTCGTTGTAAGACAGGTTACCCTGAATTTCGAACCGACGTGTTAACTGGTGGTGCGCCAACAGCTCAACGCCCTTATTGGTGACGTCTTTGGCGTTGTAAAACTCAATATGCGTATCGAAAAAATCACGTTCTTGGTTATTAAAGTCACCCGTTAATGGATCGCACTTCCCTAATTGAATACACAGTTCTAGAGCAGCCTGATTCTTAAGTGCCCTCTTCTCCTTGGTATTAATGTAAGAAGAGAAATCATTTTGGAAAACCGCCGCAGACAAAAATAAGCCGTCGTTCAAATATTTCCACGCCAGTTCGTAATTATCTGCACTTTCTGCTTCACAGTTATCAAAACACCCACGGAAGTGATCAAAAGCAACTCGCTCATAAACACTTGGTTGACGATGAGTTTTCGCGTAGTTGAAAGTCACATTCTGATTAGGGGTGAGCGAGTAAACCGCGCCCAGCGAATACGTTGGTGTTGAATCCGTTTGTTCTGGCAAGCAACCAAGTAACCCTTCTAACTGGCATCGAAGCGCTTTGTTTTCACCTTTTCGAAAAGTCTTATTGATTTTCCAGTGGTTAAATCGGATACCTGGTGTGACAGTAAGATCACCAAAATACCAGTTAGACGACCAGAAAGCAGCGTAATAGTCCTGTGATGCACTGACTTTGTTTTCTGCCGTATCTTTGATCAGTTCGCCACCAAAGATATGGTCTCCCCCTAGCCAATTGAGCTCAGCACGAAGACCGAATGTGTCACTTGTTAGGGTGTTTTTCACCGCATTAGTGACCGATTTAATCTCACTTCGGTTGTACGAAACAATCACGTTTTGGAAGCTATAGAATTGTGGTAATCGATATGTCGCGCTGACGCTGTCTCGCTCCAGTTCATCCGTTCGAAATACGCCATCACTGGAACCGTGAGTGAAATTAATATCTTCACCTTGGTAGGTGGCATACGAAATATCCATACGGCCAAAATATTCACCGTCATAAAACACGTTCAACGCAGCAGCTTTGTCTTTATATCCAAGATCAAGAATTTGGTCATCCCCTTCTCTTTCTTGTATCAGGTTGCTGTCTCCTAATGTTTTATCAAGCTTGTCTTTGTCAGCGACTTTATAGTCATTGGCCACATTTTTACTGCCAGATACTCGCAACCCAAAGCCGTTGTACGCTGTTGAAACACCCGCATGTTGAGAAGTTTTTTCGTACCCGTCATCGTAACCAAGCTTCACCGCACCTTTGAGGTGATCTTCAGTATGGTTTTGTTGAGTTTTGATGTTAACAATACCACCAGACGCGCCCGGATCATAAACGACCGCTGGGCTGCCTTTGATCACCTCGATGGACTCCACGGTGTTGATATCGTTCAGGTTGCCTTCCCCACCTCCACTGTGTGTCATACCTTGATTCGAGATTTTAATGCCGTCCACAACATAAAGGACTCGCTCACCAGACAATCCGCGAATGCTGACTTGCTTGGAAAAGGCGCCCTGATCAGTCACTCGAACATTCGACACACCACGAAGTGCCTCTTTGATATCTCCGACGGATTTCTCATCCAGCTCTTGCCTGCCGATATACTCAGAAGAAAAACTTTGCTCAAAAACTTCTGTATTTTTAGCCCACGCTTCATCCTGTGGAGCAGCGTTCCCCACGACGGTCACTTTCTCTACAAGTTCATCGTTTTCTGCGAACGCAGTAAAAGGGGCAGACAATAAAAAAAGTGGGATTACATACTTCATTTATTCAATCCAAGAGAAAGCCTCCCGTAGGAGGCTAGATGATTAGAGTTTGATGACTTAGTAGTAAAGCCATGAAGAAAATGGAAGTTGGTCAATGGTATCTATGCTATCTGGCGTATCAGCCTGACCTGCCACCATAAACCATTGATGTCGACCCGGGTCCACGCGCAAACCAAAGGCAGTTCCCAACCCTGAGATAGGCAAGCCAGATCCAGCCCCTAATACAGACTGCACAGGTGATCCTGGTGTAGCGTCGGCAATATTAGTTTCTATTACCGTGTCTCGAGTTAGATTTTTAAGTTCGCCCGTTACCGCATCCCACGCAATCACTTCTCCATCAATTCGCCCATCTTCATATCGAGCACTCATAGTGAAGTAACTTCTGCCCGTCGTTTCAGCAACTTTTTCTTGAGTTTCTGTATTAAACCCAAATAAGTCGTATTGATGCCCTACGCCATTACCTGCTGGGGTGTCGAGCAAGTTAATATAAAGTACACCATTTAAACTAAATGGTGGTAGTCTGCGCACGTACAGATACTTCAGGTTTTCTTTCTTAGCCAATTGACCATTCAATACTGAGCTGTTTTTCGATGAATCAAACACATACCCGTATTCAACGTTGAAGCAATAGAACCCTCGGACTGGAGTACAAGTACCACCAGCAGGAATGCCGTTGTAACTTGCTACTTCAATGTACACTCGCCCATGCTCTGCTGTAATCAAATTGAGATGACCACCAATGGCTTCACCTCCTGATTCGTTTTTCTGATCTATGCCGTCTCCGGTATCAAACAACTTCACTGCCTTCGTACCAGTAAATTTCACTACCTGACCATTTTTGGGCATGTTCAAAGCCATTTCATAAGGTGTATTTTGGAACAAAGTATGAATTGGAGTATCAATGTCCAAGTCGTAATTGATTGCTGCGAAAGCCTTATTACCTTGTTGCAGGCGGGTAGTAATGCCAGAAAGAGTGGAGAAATTGTTCAATACCACGCCACGCCCATGACCATCGGCACCAATCAAGTGGTGATCGGCATCAAAGTTGGTTGGGTAGGTCGCGCCCGAGACTTCAGAAAATACTTCCGAAGACTTATCATACGCAAAGAACTTATCACTGCCGTGTTTAGTGAAATACACGTGTGTATCATTGGTCGCGGTATAGTAGAAATCACCATCAGCAAGAGCGCGACAGTTCTCTAAATGCGCATCACACAGTTTTAAATGGCGCTTATTTGCCTCACCTTCTGGATACACACTGGCTGTATGAGGTGCTTCATGGCTAATCAGTACTTTCTCAGACTTACCCAAGTCGTTGCTGATCACGGTTAAAGGGCGACCTGTCGTAACTTTCCCGTCTGATAAGCGAATCGTCAGTTCCGCATGCAGTTTGTTTTTGGATATCTCACCTTTTAGTGGATCTGCCAACGATTCGTAAGCGGTCATTTGAACATAAGAGTTAAATTTATCATTTAAGTTATCCACGACACGGAATGACTTACCCAACACATTTAAGCTACCTTTCAAATTGGCTGGAATCATTTCTGAATCGAAAATCGACCATTCTTCTGACGGTTTATTGACGTCATAGGCCAACAAGCCATTGTCGAAGGAAAACTGATATTCATAAGGGTTGCCAAAGTAGTCTTTCGCTTCACGTGTCTCTTGATGTGTGTCTGGATCCAGTACCAAACCATAAGCTCTTGAGTGGAAAACCGTTTTCCCTTGCTGATGCTCACCATTAAAGATGAAGGCACGGTTACCGGTAATGATATTGGTCTTAAGCACTTTTTGAACATTGGTGTCCGTGTTGTGAACAATTAACTGTTTATTGTTCGTCACCGAATTGGGAACTGTGTAGTACATCAAGCTCAAGTTGTCGCTTGCTGACGTATCGGTATCTAATGAGATAAACGGATAAGACGTCACATCAAATGTGTCGGAATCTAAGTTCTCCAACGTTAAAGCTTTACCGTGAGCGACAGAAGCGATCACTTCTTCCGGTTGAATCGTAATTCGACCATTTACCTTCGCTAACGATAAGAAATGTTCAACCAATGCATCAATGTTTTTCTCAACTTGTTCTGCTAACGGATTAGATGGATCCAATTTAATCTCGGCAATATCAAAAATAACCGCTTTTAAGTTACTGCGCACAAACGTATCAATTAGCGCGCTATCAGCACTATCGATAGACTGATAAGTTGATTCTAACTCCTGTTTGAGCGCTACTTTATCTTGGAGGATGACATCAAGATCACTAAGCGAAAGCCCTGCTATATCATCGAGACCTTGGGTGATGTTTTCATCACTCAAACCCTCTTTAAGCAATAATGTTACTTTAAACGCCAGTTTTTGAAGCTCCTTTTTACTTGCCGGATCGTTCAATAAATCTGGGTTACCCAATTTGTTCTTTAATAATTCCAGCTCCCCACTCTCTAAAGACTTACCCAGTAACGTAGTAAGTGGAGAAACCACCAACTGAGACGTGTTTGAAAACGCGCTCACCGGTGAAGAAAGCTGAATCCCCTTAAAAGACAAACCCGTTTGCGTGTCTTTTCCGCCAGTAGCAGAAAGATACAGCCCGTTTGTATCGATATTGTCATTGAATTCAAGAGTAAAGCGACCAACTTGGTTTGTCGTTCCAGTTGCTAAAGACGTCCCTTTTTGGTCATACAATGTTATCTGAGCATCCGCAATGGCAGGATCAGATACAACACCTTTGATGGATTGCTTTGGCTTTGAAGAGGCATCAGTTGAATTGTTTGTTGCCGTTGATCCCGAATCAGAACCACACCCGACAACAACTAAAGACGAACCCAATATTAATGAAGATAAGAGCGTTCGCTGGAGGACTTTGTCCATAAGATATTCCTTCCTATTTTATTGGAAAGAACGTTCTACCCTAAATGATAATAAATCTCATTTTTATCTATTTTATTTTTAGACAGGCCAAAATACGAAAAAATGGAATCCAATTTCACACTCCCCGACACAACAGCGGGCTCACACCATTTATCGATATTTATAAACTGCAAAAATACTGAAGTTTGAAAAAAGACATCTCGGTCAATTTTCAAGCAAACCGCAAGTAGCACGACATTTTCGTCAAACATGAGATTAAAATCAGCGAAATTTGCAATAACGTGAAAGAAAACTGCCACAGAGTGAGGCTCATATCTGATGCTCCTGTCTTAAATGTGAGCTTTTCAATAAATGAGATTACTAAGGGCAAAAAAATTAACTAGTATGAATAGTTTGCCAAAATTCTTTAATTGGATAATTTTGTAAAAGTTTTAGGTTTTTTGTGATATTTATCATTCACATATGTTGTAAAGTCTCTAGAATCTAAACTTTACAGCTCGATAACAATCAGGAAGAACCGCATCATGTTGAATGGCAAAATTCGAGTATTATTCCTCGTGATGTTTTTTTCTTTACCTGTTATTTCTAAAGAAATTTCTTTAGCTGCCATTCATTACCCTCCTTACACCATTATTAACGCCGACAACGAGATAACAGGTATTGATACTAGAATTGTCGTCGATGTTATGGCTATGCAAGGAATCCGCATTAATTTGATCAACCCACCTTGGTCTCGGGCATTAAAAAGCGTTAAGCACGGCAAGATCTCAGGGCTGGTGAGCTGTACGAAAAACAATGATAGATCTAAATATATGCTTTTTTCAGATCCCATTGATGCCATAAATAACGGTCTTATTGTTCGAAACAGTTACACCGGCGCACCACCAAAACACATCAGCGATTTAAATGGCATCAATCTCATTGCAATCCATAAATGGAACACGCAAACCGAGTTAGCGAGAAATAATATTCCTCACACTCAAGCCAATTCTATCCCGCAAGCCTTAGATATGCTTCTAAGACGAGATTTTGATGCGATTTATAGCGGAACCGAGAGTGTAAAGTATTTTGCTGAAAGGTCGCACAAACAAAATAAGCTGAAAGTCGTATTGTTTGAAGAGCGCAAACCCATCACGCTGCATATGTGCTTAGGAAAACGAGTACCGAATGCAAAAGAGATTATGGCGAGGTTTAATCAAGATCTAGCAACGTACAAAGCGACCCAAAATAGAAATAATTAGGGTCTGTTGACCTAATCACTTTTCATAGAGTTATATCTTTAAGGAAGAAAATTTGTACCGTCAGTCCCGAAAATCTCTTGCTACTCGTCAGACCAAAACTGTATTTCTGGTTGCTGTTGCACTGGGGCTGCTTTTTAGCTTTTATCAAATTGTTCTGGATCTTCACCGAGAACGCCAAAAGATATCAGAGAAATATCATCTGAAGCTGGAGCAAAATTACACCAACGCCAGCCAAGCGGCGTATCACGTCAACCCCTTATTAGCACAACAAGTAACGGACAGCATTATGACAGACAAAGCTGTGCGTCATGTGGTGCTTACGGACGATTTTAATGACGTATTAGCAGAAGAGCATCGAACTTTTCATTATGAAAGCCGATTGAATCAGTCTCTTGGTCAGTGGCTTTTCACCAACGAACAAATTTACACTATTTCACTCCACCAACCAGGTACGACGCAAGTTGTAGGAACACTCAGTTTCACAGTTAACGGCATTGCATCTGCTAATGGCTTTTTAGAAAGAGCAAAATCATTGCTCATTTTCGATATGATCCGCAATGTTGTCCTCGCCAGTATCCTGCTTTTTTTCTTTTATCGAAAACTGTCTAAACCTCTTATTGACCTCACCTACTGGGTCCGTTCTTTGCAATTTCAAGAATCTCAGAAAAAGCTCCCGGGTCAACTAAGAGACGATGAACTCGGTCAGCTCGCCCAATCTTTCCAAACCATGTGGAACGAACGTGAACAAGCATCAGCCCAATTAAGCAAAAACATTGAAGCGCTTGAAAAAAGTGAGCACTTCGCGAGCACCATAATGGATAACTCTAGTGATGCGCTTTTACTGATCAATCGAGATGGGAAAATTACTCACGTCAACAACAATACTTGCGACTTATTGGGGTACGACAAAGAAGAACTTGTGGGCTTTCCCGCAGTAACCATTAGTGTCAGTTATTCAATCGATTACATCGATTTTAAAGTGAAACAACCTTCAGAAACCCAAGCCTCTTTATTTGAAGCCATTCATCGTAAAAAGAATGGAACAACCTTTCCCGTTGAAGCGACAGCAATTGAACTCACAATGAATGATACTCCAATGTTTTTGGTGCAAGCGAGGGACATTTCCAACCGTAAACAAGCCGAAGTACAAATTCATAATCTTGCGTATTTTGATGGATTAACAGGGCTACCTAACAGAAAACAGCTACTCGACCGATTGGATGAAGCGCTAAATAAATCTTATCGCACCAGTGAACCTGGAGTGCTTTTGTACTTAGACCTTGATCGATTCAAAACGATTAACGACTCACTTGGGCATGCGATTGGTGATCAGCTTCTTCAAGCCGTATCAGAGCGTCTACAAAAGCTACTCGACCCAATACATCTTTTCGCTCGGATTGGAGGGGATGAATTTGCGATTTTGATGCCTAACGTATCTTTGGATCAGGCGAAAAAACATGCGGAGGAGGTCTTATCTTTAGCTCGCTCTCCTTATGTCGTCGAATCACACCACTTGTATTGCAGTATCAGTGTTGGCATCGCTACTTTCCCTAGCCCAGATACGAATGCTTTAGAACTTCTGCGACAAGCCGATACCGCCCTATATCGCGCGAAGTCGGCAGGCAGTAATACCTACAAAACTTACGAACCCGAAATGCGTAAGTTAGTGGACTCTTTTTTATCCATCGAAAAGGGGCTTCATGAAGCCCTCAACAAAAACCAATTCGAGCTCTACTATCAGCCCCAAGTAAATAAAAAAGGGGAACTGGTGGGTGCTGAAGCACTCATCCGGTGGAACCACCCCACTCAAGGTACTGTGCCGCCAGATACCTTTATGTCTATTGCCGAAGAGACAGGGCAGATCATCCCCATGGGCTCTTGGATACTTGAGCAAGCCTGTTTACAAATGGCGCATTGGAAAGAGAGCGATAGCGTGCCTATTACCTTCAAACGCCTTGCTATTAATATAAGCCCACTTCAATTTTCTCAGGCAGATTTCGTTGAGCAGGTTACAGGCGCGGTAGAACGGTCGGGGATCGCTCCAGAGGATATCGAGCTAGAGCTCACTGAAAACATGCTACTGAAAAACATTGATGCCTGCGTGATAAAAATGGCGGAGTTGAAAAAGAAAGGATTTAAAATTGCCATTGATGACTTTGGCACGGGGTATTCATCCCTTAAGTATTTAAAAAGACTGTCGCTTGATGTGTTAAAAATTGATCGCTCATTTGTGACCGACCTTCATCTTAATAAAAACGATACCGCCATCGTCGATTCGATCATTCTGATGTCGGAGCGCCTTGGATTAGAAGTGATTGCAGAAGGGGTCGAAGAACCCGAAGAGCTAAAAGCCTTAACAGACTTAGGTTGTGAACAATTTCAGGGATATATATTCGATAAACCTTTGGATGCAGAAACTATGTCTCTACGGTTAAAAGAACCGCAATACAACAACCAGATCATCAAACAATTGAGTCAATCTAAGTGACGGTTATACGCTGTTTGCGGTTTCATTTGAATGAATTCAAGGCGTGAGAATAAAGGTGAAAGGGTTTTCTCTTTCTTTACGCTACATAAACAGATAGCTCATGATAATTGCATCTTCTTTCCCTGATGCCGTCGGATAGTAATCTATGCGTCGGTCGACTTCATTGAATCCTTCAGATTCATACAGCCCAAATGCACTCTGATTACTTTCTCTCACTTCCAACCAAGCACTTTCGGCATTGGCGGCTGTGCAGATTTCAATAAATCCTTGGAGCAACTGCTTTCCATACCCTTTTCCTTGATGAGAAGGAGAAACAGCAATGTTCAGTAACGTCACTTCTCCTACAATGTTCTGCGCGTAAAAATACCCCACTAACTCATCATCGATATGAAGCCCATAATGGCATGCTCCGCGAGAGTTAAGATCTCTTATCATCGATTCTTTCCATGGATGGCTGTGCGCTTGCTGCTCAATCGCCCACACACTATCTAAGTGCTGAACAGACAGCGGCGTAATTGCATTATTCATAGGACTTTATTTGCTTCCAAAGTGCTTGCTTGTGCTCTTTATTCGATTCGATCAATGAGAGTGACTCCGAATGTAACGTTTTCACACTGTCTAGTTCGATAGGCTCACACTGACAAAACCAAACCCACTCAACATTAGCAATATCAACTTGTGACAACTGCTGAGGCTCAAGTAAAAAGGCATCATCAATACTCACTTTGAAGCTGCCAAGCACTTTTGTGAGAAAGGTGCGCTCGGCAGATGTCGGAACATTAGGGCAAATCAGTAACATTCGGCAGTGTTCTGGCAATGAGATAGGTGCGATATTCACCCCTTCTAAACGCTCAGGGTGAAGAACCTGCCACTGATCGATCTGCATTTCTTGAAGAAAAGATGCGTTACTCATGACATCGACACAATTAGTTATTCATTGAGGTGGTCGATAGTAACAAAAAAGAGCACCAGTCACGAAGGAAAGGTGCACATCATTTATAGTACCCACGAGGTCAATTCAGGTACAAAGCTAACCAGTGCAAGTACGCCTAATGCGACGAGGTAAAACGGCGCTAAGTGAGCAACGACTTTCCCCATGGGAACCCGCTCGATAGCTACAGAGACAAACAACGTTGTCCCCACCGGGGGCGTATACAATCCGATGGCAAGGTTCACCACCATCATAACGCCAAGCTGCACGGGCTCCAGCCCAATTTTCGCTGCTACAGTCATAAAGATGGGAGCCAATAGTAAGACCGCCGCGGGTAAATCGAGGAAAGTACCGATGATGATCATGAGTAGATTCATACCGAGAATAATTGCCCATGGAGATTGCAATGTACTTAGCATCCAATTGGCTAGGTTTTCCGGAACACTTTCGTAAGACATGATCCATTGCAGCACGCTCGAACCCATGATGACCAACATGATCACCCCTGTCATCATGCCAGTTGTGAGTACACAACGCATCAGCACATCTAACGTTAAATCTCGATATACAAACGCACCTACAATTAATGCATACACCACGGCAAATACACTGATTTCTGTCGGTGTCACCACCCCACCACGAGCCAAAATCACCACCCATATTGGCATCATCAGTGCTGGAATAGCTTTAAACCAATTGTGTTTATTCCGTATCACTTTGCCGTCAATGTGCAGCTTTTGTCCTTCCTCTTCAAGAGGAGAAGTCGGCAAGTTTTTGAGCTGAGCAACAGTAAAACAAATCAGAAAAATCAAAACAGTAAGCATGACACCAGGGACAATTCCAGCCAGAAATAACTTCGGAATTGATGTCTCTGTAACCAGGCCATATAAAATTAAAGGGATAGAAGGGGGTATCAGCACAGAAATAGTTGATGATGAAGCGTTAACAGCCGCTGAAAAGCCCTGCGGATACCCTTGCTTTTTCTGCACAGGAATTAATGCATTACCGAGCGCTGATGCATCTGCAACCGCACTTCCAGACACACCACCAAAGAACAGCGATCCCAACACGCTGACTTGAGCGAGCCCACCTTTCATACCACCCACTAGCATTTTAGAGAACTTGATTAAGTGTTCACCAAAACGCCCAGACATCATCACATCCCCCGCCAAAATGAAAAATGGGATGGCCAGCATAGGAAAGCTCGACGTTGGTTGGTAAAGATTTAGAATGGCTTCGTAAAGATACAATGGCTCTTCAAGCATCATGGTAAAACCACTCGCGAGAAGCAGGGCGTGGGCAACAGGGGTCGCCAGCAGCAATAAAAAGACAAATGCTATCGCAGCTGTTGAAGACATAATTCATTTCCTTATGGCAAGCGGTTATGCCTCAACAAACTGACATTTAAGATTCAGTTTGATTGGGTAACACGCGATATTTTCTATATTTTTTCTGCAGTAACGTCGGAAGTAGGTGATGTCCCTACCAAAATCCGATAAAACGTCGTTAACGCAGTTAAACCAAGCAGCATATAGCCAACCAAAAGGGCTAAATAACTCCATGATTGCGATACGCCAAGTGAGGTAAAGGCGACATCTCCGGCAGCAAATTCCATCCCACCTTCGAATTCTCCAAAGCCCAAATAGACGTAACAAACCGTGATACAGCCAATTAATATCAACTGCTGAACGAACAGTGTCATGTACTTTGCAATCCGTTCAGAACAAATAGATAAGAAAAATGACACACCGATATGTCGGCTGTGCTGCGCGGCTAAAACAGCTCCAGCCATAATGAACCACGGAAAAATCAATTGGATGATTTCCACCGACCAACTCAAGCTCGAATCGGTGGTGTAACGTAAAACTGCATTAAAAAATGTAGGTAACAGCATCACTAAAAAGGACACCCACAAAGTAACAGCACACGCGTATCGAATGAGTGTATCCAAGGGTTGTACAACGGGGCTTAGCCACCCCGTACAATGAGGCGCTACTAATAGCGCCTTTACTTCAGACTCTTTCACTTACTGACCTCTGCATCGGCAGCAGCTTTCTGAATTTGAGGTACGATATCGCCAATTTTTTCTTCCCATTTGGTATACACCCCTTTGGTTGCGTCTTTGAATGCTTGAGTATCCACTTCATTCAGTTTAGCGCCTTCAGCGGTAAGTGTTTGTTCCAGTCTTGCATCATCAATTAGGAACGTACCTCGGTTGTACCAAGTCGCTGCATTCATGGCATTTTGAATCATGGTCTTATCGCCTGAACTCAATTTATCCCACCACTTTTTAGACGCCAAAATAGGAGCCATTTCGTATTTATGATTGGATTTCGCAATGTATGGCGTCAGTTCATGCAATTTAGAAGAGTAGATATTCGCCAGTGGGTTTTCCTGACCTTCAAACACACCCGATTGCAGTGCTGCTGGCAGCTCAGAAAACGCTAATGGCGCAGGGTTTGCTCCTAGTGCCTTAAACGCATCAATGGTTACTTGACTTTGTGGCGTGCGAATTTTCATGCCTTTGATGTCATCTGGGTGCTTAATCGCTTTCTTGGTATGCGTAATTTTACGAATACCGTTATCCCACCACGCCAACACAATGTAGCCTTTTTTCTCTAATTTATCGGCAATGCGCTCACCAATAGGGCCATCTAACACTTCCCAAGCCTGAGGCAAACTAGAAAACAAATAAGGCAAACCAAATGCGCTCAGCTCAGGCACAATCTCAGCAACAGGTCCGTCTGAATTCACCGTAATGTGCATGGTCCCCAAACGAACGGATTTCAACATTTGTCTGTCATCCCCCAAAGTTGCAGAGTGCGCGACCTTAACGTTGTATTTTCCGCTTGATTCCTGAGTTAACAATTCCCCAAACATTTGCGCACTGGTGACTCGGGGATTGCCCGGCTTACCGTTCGTGCCAATAACAATGTCGTCAGCTTGAACATAACCACTTACGGCGATGCTGCAAGCCATTGCAAGTCCTAATATTTTGGATTTCATAGTAATTTCCTTATTTATGAGTACCACGAGCTCTTTATGAGGCAAGAAATATAACGATATTTCATGATTTATTAGACCGCTGCACCCATTCCTTATCAACAGTAATAAATTAACTATATATTAACTTATACTTAACATTATGACGTTTTTCATCCAGAATCAGTTAAGAATTTCTTAAAAGCGAATTGATATGGCAAGACACCTCAACATGAATGCGGTGATGTATTTTGAAGCCGTCGCCCGTCACTCTCGGGTGAACCTAGCCGCCGAAGAGCTTCAGGTATCCCCGTCAGCCGTGAGCCAACAGATAAAGACTCTTGAAGAGCAAATGGGCGTTATGCTATTTCGACGGGTTAAAAAAAGGTTGATATTAACCGAACAAGGCGAGCGTTTTTATCAAGCCGCTTCGGGATCAATTTCAATGATAAAGGACGCGCAAATTCGTCTAACAAACCAGCGAGAATACCAACGATTAATGATTCGGGTTTCAGCCAGTTTTGGGGTTCGCTGGCTCAGCAAAAGGCTGTCACATTACGTTCAACAACATCCCGATATTGACCTACATATCGATGCGACTTCAGAGCTAACGGATTTTGATAAGGAAAAGGTTGATTTGGAGATTCGCTATGGCGTTATGCCTCCTCCAACCCTTTATAGCCAGTCTTTGATTACCGATAAAGTCTTGCCTCTTTGCAGCCCTGAATTCGCTCAGCATCATCAAGATCAGCCCATCGTAGATGTACTTTCAGGTAACCAACTCATTCACACCGTTAAGGCCGAAGTGACTTGGCGTCATTGGCTGACTGCTCAAGCTATAACTGGGGTAGACGACGCACATGGGCTCAGATTCGATCGTTCATCTATGTCTCTGCAAGCTGCCAAGGATGGACTTGGCGTGGTACTAGAAACGGCCACCTTAGCCATGAATGAATTAGAATCGGGAACCTTGGTCCCTCTTTTCCCCGAACTCGGTACATTAGATTTTGAAACTTACTGGTTAATTTGCCCTGTCCGCTACCTCAACCACCCCTCTGTAAAGCGCTTCGTAGCGTGGATAGAAACGGAAGCAAATCAACATGAAAAAGAAAAGGAAGCGCTATTGGCCTCCCTTTCCGTATCTCATTCAACACCCTTTATGCCACGGTAACGCAGTGACAAACATGGCGTTCAGCACAAACAATGCTAAAGCTCATTGCCTGTTTTGCGACCTAGATTGAAACTTTCTATGTTTTCAATCACCTGACGCCACACTTCTTGTATTGCCGATTGAGATGCCCAAGCGGTATGTGGGGTGAGAATAACGTTCGGCATATCGGCGATCTCAAACAAAGGATTGGTGTTTTCAGGTGGTTCTTTTGTCAAAACATCAAACCCAGCTGCTGCAATGCTCTTACCTTGAATCGCATTGACTAACGCTCGCTCGTTGACGAGACCACCGCGAGACGCATTGATCAAAATTGCACTAGTTTTCATACGATGCAATTCAGGCTCATCGATCATATTTCGGGTAGCGGAGGTTAATGGAGAATGTAAAGACACCACATCGGATGTTGCCAACACATCATCAAAAGACACATAACCTTTCCGACATTCAGAAGCATTTTTTCGTTCTGAAAAAACCACTTCCATACCAAATGCTCGTCCAATATTGGCGACAGCTTGTCCAATAGCACCGGACCCAATCACCCCCAGTCGCGATCCAGCCAGATCTTGAATGTCATGATTGAAAAAACAGAACTGACCGCTTTTTTGCCATTCTCCATTGATCACATCTTGACGATAACCTACTAAATTTCGACGCAAGGCAAGTATCAATGAAAAAGTGTGTTCAGGTACGGTGTTCACCGCATAGCCTCGTACATTCGATACGACGATATTGCTTTTATGACACGCTTCAATATCAATAACGTCATAACCTGTTGCCGCTACGGCTATCATTTTCAGATTGGGCAAACATTCAATGTCTTTCGCTCGGATAGGCACTTTGTTTGTAACGACAATCTCAGCATCACCGATACGTTCAACCACTTGATCTGTCGATGTTTTAGGGTACTCGACCCAATGATGAGGAAAATCAGGTTTTGCCCGTTCAATATTGGGGGCTATTGTGTCCCGATCTAAAAAGACGATGCGCTTCATTTTGACTCCTCAGGATCTACACTCCCGGAGAGTTGATGCGCCAACATGGCTTCATACACCTTAACAACCGCAGAATCATCAAGTTTGCCAAAACCCATCCCTGAAGCAGCCACCAGCATTTGATGCGCCGCCGAGCTCAAAGGCAATGCTGCACTCAATTCTTTACCTGTTTGCAGCACCAAATCCAGATCTTTAACAAAGATATCGACCATGGATCTCGGCGAGAAATCATCGTTCAACATATGTGGAACTCTGTCGCTGAACATCCAGCTATTGCCCGCAGACGTTGAAACAATCTCAAACAACGTATTCACATCACACCCTGCTTTTGCTCCTAGCGCAATAAGCTCTGCGGCGGTCACCAAGTGCACACCAGCGGCAAG
This sequence comes from Vibrio penaeicida, assembly GCF_002933855.1. Classification (GTDB taxonomy): domain Bacteria; phylum Pseudomonadota; class Gammaproteobacteria; order Enterobacterales; family Vibrionaceae; genus Vibrio; species Vibrio penaeicida_A. The sequence continues at coordinate 38,359 of NZ_BFAQ01000029.1, read as the reverse complement.
CTGATGAACGACTTTGTACGTTGATGCCATACCTGGGTCGATACCTAGGTTGTGAACTTTTTTACTGATCGCATCTAATACTCCACCAGCAACGGTAAACGCGTGTTCGCAACCGGAAGCCATCACGGTAAGTGTGCCCGCTTCTGCCCCGACCTTCCCTCCTGACACGGGAGAATCCAGCAGAACTAAGTTGTATGCCGCCAGCTTAGATGCCAACTGTCTCGCATCCGTTGGAGAAACCGTAGAACACAGCATCACAACGCCATTTCTTGCCATTTGTTTGGCTGCACCTTGGGCAAACAAAACATCTTCTGCCTGGCTGGCATTCACCACCATCAAAACCAGTAAGTCGCAATATTCAGCCGCACTTGCAATTGAATCACAAGGTGTTCCTCCGAGGGTGCCAAAACGCGCTAGAGCATCAGAGGAAATGTCAAAGCCGCGCAATGAGTAACCGGAAGACATCATATTTTGCGCCATGCCAAGCCCCATAGAACCAAGCCCTATCAACGACACTTGTACGTTACTATTTTTTTTCTCATTCACTATTACTCTCCCAGCCATTCTTTAACTTGAGATACGACTTTCGACACAGATAAACCGTATTGGTCATGGAGTGTCGGAAGCGCACCAGCATCGAGAAATGCATCAGGCAGCGCTATTTGTCGGCATGGAGGATGTATGCCATTTAACATCAGTTCTCTCATTACAGCTTCACCCAACCCTCCCACTTGCGTGTGATTCTCGGCAATCACGACTAAGCGACCAGATTTACTTGCTTCGCGTTTAATGGCTTCAACATCCAGAGGTTTGATCGTTGGGACGTGAAGAACTGCGCAGGACACATTGTCTTGTTTAAGCTGTTTCGTCGCTTCCAAAACACGCATGGTCATCAAGCCAGTCGAAATAAACAGTACATCAGAGCCATCGACGATGGTTTGCGCTTTACCCAGCTTAAATTGGTAACCGTATTCACTCAGAACATCAGGTACATGCCCTCGCAACAAGCGCATGTAAACAGGACCTTGATGCTCGGATATAGCATGGGTTGCTTGCGTAATTTCAGTAGCATCACAAGGATCGACGATGGTTAAATTCGGCAGCCCACGGAATATGGCAATGTCTTCCGTTGCTTGGTGACTTGGTCCATACCCCGTAGTCAACCCCGGCAGTGCACAGACAATTTTTACATTGAGTGCTTCTTCTGCAATTGCCATGCAAATGAAATCGTAAGCTCTACGAGAAGCAAATACCGCATAGGTAGTAGCAAATGGCGTAAAGCCTTCACGCGCTAACCCCGCGGCGGCTGAAATCATCACTTGCTCAGCCATTCCCATTTGGTAAAAGCGGTCCGGATTTTCTTTCGCAAAAACGTGCAAATCAGTGTATTTCGATAGATCTGCGGTTAACCCAACAACTTTATCGTTATGCTTGGCAATTTCGTTTAACGCATGACCAAATGGTGCTGAAACTGTTGGCATTCCCTCTGCAGCCAAAGAAGCTATCATGGCAGAGGTGCGCTGACGTTCGCCTTTTGGCAGTGGTGTTCTTGGTTCGTATTTTGACTTTCTCATTAGGCTCTCCCTGCATCCAGAATCTGAATGGCTTTGTCCCACTCATCGGCTTCTACTCGTAAAAAGTGGTTCTTCTCCCTTTGCTCTAAGAACGGAACACCTTTCGCCATTTTGGTATTGCAAATTATGACTCTTGGCTGCTCGACACTTGTGTGTCTTGCGGTATCAAATGCTGCGACAACTTCCGCTAGGTTATTGCCGTCGACTCTTTGAACATGCCAACCAAATGCACGCCATTTATCATCCAAAGGTTCGGAGCACAGCATGTCCTGAGAAGGGCCATCAGCCTGCTGATTATTGAAATCAACCACGGCAATAATGTTGTTAAGCTTGTGATGCGATGCAGACATGGCAGCTTCCCAGGTGGAGCCTTCCCCAAGTTCTCCGTCGGATAACAGGTTGTATATAAATGCACTGGACTGTTTTCGTTTCAAGCCAAGCGCTGCCCCTACTGCAATGCCCAACCCATGTCCAAGTGAACCACCCGTAATTTCCATTCCAGGAGTGTAAGCTGCCATGCCTGACATCGGCATTCTGCTGTCGTCGCACCCATAAGTTTCCAGTTCATTTTCTGGCAAGATACCCGCTTCAATCATTGCCGCATAAAGTGCAATCGCGTAGTGACCAATAGATAAATACAAGCGATCACGCCCTTCCCATTCAGGGTTATCCGCTTGGTAGTTGAGTGCGTGGAAATAACACACCGAGAGCACATCAGAAAAACCTAACGCCTGAGCAATATAGCCTTGCCCCTGAACTTGCCCCATTTTTAGCGCATTGCGCCGAATCTTATAGGCGTGATGATCCAGAACATCTAGATCGACTTGTTTGGATTCCATTTTTCTTTGTCCTTTCCCTGAGCTGCAAAAACACAAACTCTTCAGTTGTTAATAAATCGTTAACATTACTGATATCTTTGCGTATAGATGGAAGGGAAAAAAGCCAAGAAAAGTGACCTGTTGTTTAGAATTTCTAAACTTCATAGGACGAGAAACCGAATAGAGGCGGCGATAGGTGATGTTCAGCTATGGTCAAGGTAGGCTTCAAAGCGAAGAAGCTCATTTCGAAATCGCACTGAAATCACTCATTGAATTGGGGGATATACAAAAAAAGAGCACCGAAGTGCTCTGAAAAATGATTCATTGACGTTGTTAGGGTCTGTACCCCTATAAATCGCGCATCAAAATCTCAAGTTCTTCCGATGCATCATCAATGCATTCTTGCAGAACTCGAGCATCACGATGGCAAAGTGGCAACCTCCAAGTTTTACCTTTACGAGCATTCGGTGTTTCCCCGACAAGCTCTGTGACGTTGCCCTTTCGTTCGAATCTCAGAGAGTCAAACTCTGTTCTTAAGCTTTGATGACTCTCATGAATTTCAACAGCGACTACACCAGTTGGGTTTACCTCGATATGTGCTTTGGAGTGTGACACATCGTTCAGCGCACAATCTAAATGTCTAGCCAGCATATAATCCTCTCCCTTTTCCTAGTCAAACCGATCACAACCGCTAAATCAGTATAGACAAACCAGTGAGCTTGAAAGAAAATTCTGGTGATAATTTCATCTAAAATAAATAAAGAGTTGATTCTTATCAAAATAAAATTTGAAAAAAATTAAAGGTATTGACACGAATATCCAATGGCATTTTTTCGTTAAGTTACATCCACACAACCCACAGCCCTATCCTACATTTGGACGATGTTTTTCGAATATTCTCCGTGGTAATGTAAACAGAATGTTAACCAACCTTCATTCAATGCAAACGCAAAGGTGACATGATGTCAAAACAGATCAATCGGTGCTCCAGTGAACTTGAAACCTTTAGTGCGCTGCTGCTATCTGTCTATGAATTAGCGCGCCACGTTTCCATCGACGAATTCCAAAATGAAGTACTCAACGCGATTGAAAGCTGTATTTCACACAGCAGCGCATGGTGGGGACGAGCCTCAATTCAAAATGACGGACCTCACCTACACAGAACACATTTGAAAAACCTTTCAGAGCGCTACTTAAGCGATTGGAAAGCGATGAGAGAGAAAGACATTACGGTACAAAAAGTGTTTGACGATCCGGGGCAGGCAGTCATTATTCGCTTTGCAGATAGCGACACACCATTAGAGCTCAAGAACTTGGGTAAAGAGCACGGCATTAGCCAATTGATGTGCGTGATCGCTATCGACCCTGTTACTCAATTATGTGAACACGTAGCGCTGTATCGAAGTCACAGAGAACCCGATTTCACTCAATCCGATGCCGATACTCTCACTAACCTTATGCCTCACCTTGTATCTGCGACTGCAACAAACCAACTTAGAACGCTTTACAACCTTAGAGAGTCGGTTAACCACCATCGTGTAGCGTTTGCGATATGCGATAAAAAAGGCGTCCTTCAAATGACAGAGCCAACCTTCACGGCGCTACTTCTTACCGATTTCCCCGACTGGAAGGGACCACAATTACCACCAGAACTGTACGAGTCTGAATACTGTGGTGAAAACATCACGCTGTCTTTTGATCGCATCGGTGGGCTACTGCTCATGCAGGCAAGATATCGAGATCAATCGGATCAGCTTTCCAGCCGAGAGAGAAGTGTCGCTAAGCTAATGAACGAAGGCATGACCTATAAAATGATTGCGAGACAGCTCGATATTGCGCCCAATACGGTTAGACATCACATACGGTCTATGTACCAAAAACTGAACATCCATAATAAAACCGAGCTCATCCGGCTAATTCAACCGTTACTCCATTAGTCCATTCACCTGCTTAACCATTAGAAAAACTCACTAGAACACATACTTATTAGGTCGTATCGAAAAATACGTCGTGGATTCGTGTGCCCAAAAAACAGCGGAAAGGAAATCGCTATGAAAGAACAACCCCCTCAGTTTTCATCAAACGAACATCATTCATCAAATAAACATTCGCCCAATGAAGTACGCATGATCGTAGCGCTAGTGATCATTGCCGCCTTTTTACCTACGGTATTGATGATGGCACCTGCAATAGCTAGCCAATTAGCCTCTGAATTTCAATTTGGTCCCGCTCAAATCGGCAGGGTAATCTCATCCGAGTTGGTCGGTATGAGCCTCGCCACCATTCCTGCTTGGTACTGGCTTCACCGATTCACTAAACCAAATTCCGCTCGAGTCTGTATCGTACTTTTTGCGGTCTTCAACTTGATAAGCGGATTTGCACAAACCGAACTTCTTTTCATCGTATTTCGCTTTTTAAGCGGTCTAGCTGGTGGGTCTTTAATGATCATCTGTTTGTATGCTGCATCCACGACACGCAACCCCGACAGAGTCTATAGTTTTTGGGTTTTAGGGCAACTCATTGTAGGTGCCATCGGGCTGGCTGTTCTCCCATCTCTGTTTTTGAGCTTTGGCATAAAAGCTGCGTATTTTGCTTTAGCTGTATTAATACTTGGGTGCTCTCCACTCTGCGCATTCTTTGCGACTCCCAATCAAACTAAAACCGCAACTAAGACCTTAAAATTAAATCGTATGGCGCTTATAGGGCTTGTTGCTGTCTTGCTATTTTACGTCAGCCTAAATGGAGTATGGACATTTGCAGGTATGTTTGCAGAAAGGCTGAATCTAAGCTCAACAAAAAGTGGAGAGATATTTTCAGTCGCCAGTATTTTTGGTATCGCAGGAGCGCTATGCGCTGCTTGGTTAGGGCATCGTTGGGGCAGGTTTCTTCCATTGTTTGCTGGCTTTAGCATGATGATATTAGGAACGTATTTGCTGCAGCAGAACAGCGAATATATTTTCTCGAATGCCACATTTTTGTTTAAGTTTTCATGGACGTTAGCCCTCCCTTTTATTCTCGCGACACTTGCAAAAATTGACCATCAAGGGCAACTCATGAACAGCACGAACCTAGTGATTGGTGGAGGGCTTGCCATTGGCCCTGCAATATTTGGTCACCTTCTTGAGTCGGGGCACTCTCTCGATCACTTGGTCATTTATGCCTGCATCACTGCTCTCATTTCCTTCATTTTACTTGGCTTTATTCTTTCTCAATCCAACACACCTTCAGTTCAAGGAGCTCACAATGAATAATAGAACCGGATTTTTATATGATGAACAGTGCTTTTGGCATACCGCTGGCGAACATGCATTAGTGCTTCCCGTTGGTGATTGGGTGCAACCCATGAGCGCTGGTGGTCATGCAGAATCTCCTGAAACCAAACGTCGTCTAAAAAACTTATTGGATGCCTCAGGGATAACCCAACACCTAACCTTAAGTTCAGCCCCATCATGCAGCCAAGCACAACTCTTAAGAGTGCATCCGGAGCACTACCTAAACGAATTTAAAGTACTCAGCGATGAAAAAGGTGGCGAACTTGGTCTATATGCGCCTTTCGGTAAAGGAAGCTTCGAGATTGCGGCACGCTCTGCGGGTTTGGCATGCCATGCCGTTGATAAAGTCGTAAGCGGAGAGCTGGATAACGCATACTCACTTTCGCGACCGCCAGGGCATCACTGCCTTGCGGATAAATCTATGGGGTTTTGTTTACTCGCAAATATTGCTATTGCGGTAGAACATGCCATTGAAGTTCATGGGTTATCACGCATTGCCGTCATTGATTGGGATGTTCACCATGGTAATGGCACACAAGATATCTTTTATTACCGTTCTGACGTTTTAACCATTTCTCTCCACCAGCAAGGGTGCTTTCCTCCAGGGTATAGCGGTGAAGAGGATATAGGGTTGAACAAGGGTAAAGGCAGCAATATCAATATTCCGTTGATGCCAGGGGGCGGTCACAACAGCTACCTGAATGCTATGGAAAAGATCGTAATCCCAGCACTAGATGCTTATAAGCCTGAACTGATATTGGTCGCTTCAGGGTATGATGCCTGTGGGGTTGATCCACTTGCGCGTATGCTGGCTCATAGCGAAACGTATCGCACAATGACGCAAATGATAGTGGAGGCTTCAAGGCGTCACGCCAACAATAGATTGGTTATCGTTCATGAGGGAGGATATTCTGAAGCGTATGTGCCTTTTTGTGGGTTAGCGGTAATCGAAACATTAAGCGGCGTTAGAACAGGTATTGAAGACCCTATGTTGGAACTGATTCAAGCGCAGCAACCATGTCAAAGTTTCAACCAGCTTCAAGCGGAAAAGCTCGACTTATTAGCAAAGAATACTCCGTTGTTGGCATAAGAATTTTACTAACATAGAAAAGGGGCATAAAGCCCCTTCTTCAATTCTTCAATTCTTCAATTCTTCAATTCTTCAATTCTTCAATTCTTCAATTCTTCAAAAAACGGTAAAGAATTCCAGCCATTACATATCTGAGAATTCAGGGCTGAAAAACACTTTTCCTGATTTTCCGTCGAATTCACCTTCGTTTAAGGCTTGAACTTGAAATGCGCCTTCTGGCACATCCCACTGAGTATTCATTTCATAGTCAGCAGCGCTTTCAAATCCAAATCGGCCATAGTAAGCAGGGTCGCCTAATACAACACACGCTGGGTAACCCAATTCTGCTAGCGAGGCCAAGCCTTCCTTCACCAAATCTGATGCGATTCCTTTTCCACGGTATTCTTCTTTTACCGCTAGAGGTGCCAAGCCTTGCCAATTTAAATCTTGTTGATCTAGCGTGACAGGGCTGAATAGCACATACCCCACCACTTCACCTTCATCGTTGCAGGCAACCAACGATAAGGTTCTTTGTCCATTTTCACGCAGGCGATTCACTAACTCGGCTTCCGCGCCAGTTGGGAAAGCATTTTTGATTAACTGTTCTATAGGCAGAATATCTGCCGGTGCTTCAGTTCGTATAAGCATTCATCACCTCTTTGTGTTCGGGCGCAGATTGTAGCCCTTTTTGAACAAAGTCGGCTAATTGATTTAACAAAGTGTTAAGTGCTTTCGGTAATGCGTCAAGATCCACACTGTCCATTATGTTTTTCACTTCTAGCCCAAGTTCCGTGTCTCCTTCTATTCTAAGACGACGTTGGAAAAAAAGCGTATCAGGATCTTCTTTTCGTCCCGCGATGAGAACGAGGTCATTCAATTTCCCACTAAAACTAACATCGCACTGCTCTGCATCTCTCTTCACGACGAGAGATTCATTTCGATAGCTGATATACCACTCCAGTTGGACATCTGAAACTTCTACTTTCAACCACTTCCCTTCTAGAAATTCGAAGTCTCCATCTTCCAATGCCTCTTTAAATACGTGTTTCAAACCTTCAAGCATAGCTTTGTTTTGAAGAGAGTGAGGTAAAAACTGGGCTGGAGATCTCAAAATGGACGCGGCATTAAGCACTAGTTTAGTGCGTAGGAGTTCAAACACGGTAATATCTCTCGGATAGGCATAAATAATTGCAATACTAGAACAATCTTTGTCTCGAATTTATGTTATGTATCAAAAAAAGCTCAGCTAAGCCTTGGATCGCTTTTACATCTCGTATATCAAGGTTATAGTAACTTATCGACTCGCACCTGTAGGTGTTTGCATTACCTCCCCGGAGACTCGGTAACAGATTGATGCCAACAGAACAATTACAACACTGGTTTTCAAAACTCACTGATCACAGTCCGTTTTTCTTTGCCATTTTGGATAAGCAGCACAATTACCGCATGGTAAACGCACGCTATTGCGAAATTGCAGGTCTCAGCAGCGAAGAATTGGTTGGTATGCGTGACACACAAGTATTGGGTGATGCGTTTTATCGAAATCTAAAACCCTATTATGAGCGAGCATTTGAAGGCGAATCTGTAGAAGCAGAAATCACTTTAAATGATCACAGCCTCGAAACTAGCCTGCATTTTAGTTTGTCTCCTGTCATTGGCGAGCAAACGGTCGAATATATTGCTTTTCATGCCATCGATACTTCCGAGAAACAAATTCTTGTCCGCTCTCTTGAAGAATCCGAAAACAAGTTTTCTAAGTTAACCGAGCTACTGCCTAATGGGCTTCTTCTTGTAGAAGATGGTTGCATCATTTCAGCCAATGCCTCAGCGGCAAGATTGCTAGGTTTCAATACCTCGACCGAATTATTAGGCGAAGAGCTAAGCCGTCTGTTTATTGATGAGAAATCCAAACGCACATTTGGTAACCAGTTGCTTAATATGCTGACTGAATCCCAGATAACTTGCTTAACGGGTGCGCGTTGTGGTTTAGAAAGACGAGTTTCATTACAAGCCGAATTGACCAGTTTACTTGGCAATCAATCGCACATAGTGTTAATTCAGGGGCTAGACGAAGCGGCAAACGATGCCAGCATCGGGCAGAATGAGACCCATATTGACTCGCTAACCAAGCTGTATAACCGCTTTGGTTTTACGCGTCGACTGGAGCAGTTCATTCACAATGAAACGCCGTTGGTTATGCTCTACCTCGATATCGATAACTTTAAAAACATTAACGATTCTTTAGGGCATCATATCGGCGACAAAGTTATCAAAGAAGTTTCCTCTCGTTTACAAAGATTGTTACCAGTACAGGCTGTATTAGGGCATCTTGGAGGCGATGAATTTGGCATTATTCTTCCCGAACCCGATCACAATCGCACTGCAGATCAACTTTCCGAACGTATTATCTCTTTGATTAACCAGCCATTTGATTTGCACCACTTTAGTAAGCGCCTAGCTTGTTCAATTGGTAGTGTTAGCTACCCAGGTGACGGACATGATGCGCGTATTTTGCTGCAAAACGCAGATACGGCTATGTACGAAGCAAAAGATCGCGGGCGTAACCGCCTGATCAAGTTTAACGATCAGATGAACAAAGAAGCACGTATGCGCTTGTGGCTAGAAATTGAGCTGCAAAAAGCACTGCAGCAAAACGGTTTGGAAGTTTGGTACCAGCCTAAAGTTAACGCGCGTGATTTCAGTATCAATGGTGCTGAAGCACTGGTTCGCTGGAAACACCCTGTGGAAGGTTACATTAGCCCAGGAGCATTCATTCCGGTTGCAGAAAAAGCGGGCTTGATAGAACACCTTGGTCGTGTGGTAATGCGTGAAGTCTTTTCAACCGTAAAACGTTGGAAGATGCAGGGCATTCTTCCTGGTCGGGTTGCGATTAACCTCTCTCCAGAGCAGTTTGGTAACCCAAAACTTATCGACTATATGGAAAAACTGCTTAGTACGACGGAGCTCGACCCAAGCTGTATCACCTTTGAGTTAACCGAAAGTGCCGTAATGAGCGACAGTGATCATACACTTCAGATGCTCAATGCCATCAAAAACCTTGGCTTTGCCCTTTCCATTGATGACTTTGGTACCGGATACTCTTCTCTCTCCTATTTAGCACGTTTCCCTCTCGATGAATTGAAAATCGACCGAGCTTTCATTACCGATCTTGATACGCTACCGAAGCAGCTTACCGTCATTGAAAACATCATTAATTTAGGTAAATCCTTGAATTTGGTCGTGGTAGCAGAAGGGGTTGAAACAACACAGCAAGCCACTCTATTGTCTAACCTCAATTGTCATTCAATTCAGGGTTATCATTTTTATCGTCCGCAACCCAAGCAAGAAATTGAAGAGCTGTTGGTTCAAAATCGCCGCCATAAAAACTGATCACTATACTCAAGCCACCTGAACATTAATGTTGTTTGGGTGCACGCTAAACTGAACAAAAACTGCCCCACATCAAATTCCTATTTGTAAAACCTACCTAAAATGTTCTGTTACTGACAATAACAATGAAAGGTAACGAGCGTATGGAACTCCTCTGTCCTGCGGGCAATTTACCTGCTCTAAAAACCGCCATCGACTGTGGTGCCGATGCGGTTTACATCGGGTTTAAGGATGATACCAATGCCCGACATTTCGCTGGTCTGAACTTCACCGGAAAAAAATTGGAAAAAGCCGTGCAGTATGTGCACGACAACAATAAAAAAATTCATGTCGCACTGAATACTTTCGCTCACCCTAATGGGTTTGAAAGATGGACGACCGCGGTAGACAATGCAGCTCAATTGGGGATTGATGCCTTAATTGTTGCCGACATTGCAGTGCTGGATTATGCCGCGACAAAATACCCTGATCTGGAGTTACACCTCTCCGTGCAGGCTTCCGCTACCAATGTTGCCTCTATCGATTTCTATCATCAAAACTTCAATGTAAAACGGGTTGTATTACCCCGTGTACTTTCTATCCATCAAGTCAAACAGTTAGCTCGTAACATGACGAGTGACGTTGAGCTGGAAGTCTTTGCGTTTGGAAGCCTTTGCATCATGGCAGAGGGGCGATGCTACCTTTCCTCTTATATGACAGGTGAATCCCCTAATACGGTTGGGGCTTGCTCTCCGGCAAAATACGTTCGTTGGCAAGAAACCGATATGGGCTTGGAATCTCGTTTGAATAACATACTCATTGATCGCTACTCCGAAGGGGAAAATGCAGGCTACCCTACGCTGTGTAAAGGTCGATTTGATGCGATGATCGATGGAGAGCACAAGCGTTACCATGCGCTAGAAGAACCGACGAGCTTAAACACGTTATCTTTGCTACCTGACTTGTTTGCAGCCAATGTCGCTTCGGTCAAAATTGAAGGTCGCCAACGCAGCCCTGCCTATGTGGAACAAGTCACCAGAACATGGCGTGCTGCGATAGATCGTTACCAGTCCTCACCGGAGCAATATCGTGTCGAGAACACGTGGAATAACACACTAGCAAACGTTTCTGAGGGTACACAAACCACGCTCGGTGCCTATCACAGAAAATGGCAGTAATCTGGAATAGAAAAATATGAAATACGCATTAGGTCCACTCCTCTATTTCTGGCAAAAGCAAGATGTTGAAGCGTTTTACCATCACGCCAAATCTTCCGAGGCAGATATTGTTTATTTAGGAGAAAGCGTTTGCTCAAAGCGAAGGGAAGTAAAACTTAAAGATTGGCTTATGCTCGCAAAAGAGCTTAGCGCTAGTGGTAAGCAAGTGGTTATTTCCACTATGGCATTACTCGAAGCGCCTAGTGAAGTTAGCATAATGAAGCGATACATCGACAATGGCGAATTTGCCATTGAAGCCAACGATGTGTCTGCCATTCAGTTGGCTTTTGAGAAGAAGGTTCCGTTTACTGTTGGCCCTGCGGTTAATGCATACAACGCCCAAACGTTGGGTCTTTTCTTAAAGCAGGGGATGACGCGTTGGTGCATGCCTGTGGAATTGTCACACGATTGGCTTAGTAATTTACTCATTCAATGTGATGAATTGGGTATTCGAAACCAATTTGAAGTCGAAGTGTTTGGATATGGTTACTTGCCGCTTGCGTACTCTGCCCGTTGCTTTACTGCTCGCGCGGAAGATCGCCCTAAAGACGAATGCGAGACTTGCTGTATTCGATATCCAAATGGGTTAAAAGTCAGCAGTCAAGAAGGACAAGAAGTCTTCACTCTGAATGGGATTCAGACACAATCCGGTTATTGCTACAATTTAATCAATGACGTAGCCAATATGCATAGTACTGTGGATGTAATTCGACTCAGTCCTCTTGGAACAGAGACGTTCCAACAACTTTCAGCATTTAAAAACAATGAAGATGGCTCTCACCCAACAGAACTAACAAACCGAGATTGTAATGGTTATTGGCATCAAATAGCAGGGCTTAATACTGTCACTGTGTGAATGACAACCAACAAAAACACATAAAAAAGCCGCCTTGTTTGGCGGCTCTTTTACAAATTTCTAGATTTCAGTTTCTTTCGGAGCGTTATCTCTTTCCGCTTTCAATTCGCTATAAATATTGCCTAGCTCCATATAAGAGTACCGGTGTTCAACGTATTCATAGACATTGAATGAGAGTGCCAACTTATACAGTGATATGGCATTACCATAATCACCTTGCAACTGATAACGTTTTGCCAAATAGAAATACGTTTCTGTTAATCGCTGAGACAAACGTTCGTTGTCGTTCGTTGCATTGACGATGGCTTTTAGAGCACGCTCTTCTGAAATCTGATCTAGCATTAGCGCAACCATCAACCAGCCCCATCGCTCGCTTCGCTTATCGTAACGATTCAGCAGTTTTTCTTTTGCTACATCGGCATTTATTTCGCGCTCAATCAAATATAACCAAAGAGCACGGAAAGGGTCATCGGGGTCGTCATTATAGTGTGTTGTCATCTCTTCAAACGCTAACTCGTAACGACCACCATAATACAAAGCAATCGAGCGATTCCTTTCTGCGTATTGATTAGCAGGATCGAGCTCTAACGTTGAATCAAATGAGTCATACGCAGCATCGAACTCTCGCTTCTCGGTAAAGTATACACCCAGTAGGTTATAGACATCTGGCTGACGAGGATTCAAGTTTAAGGAACGCTCAAAGTCTAAACGAGCTAAATCACGCAAGCCGACGCTGTCGTAATAATTACCCCGCTCGTAGAACATTTTGGCTCGCACTTCTTCTTTCAGATCTTGCCTTTGCAATAGCTGAGTCAGCCTTGCAATCTGCACTTCCTGTTGAATGCTAGGCTGCAACGGCACCGCCATTGGTGGGTATAGCCATTGGTTTTGGTTGGAAGCACACCCGGTTAGTATTAGGGTTGATATTACTCCGACCATTTTTAACCATTTCGCCAAACTGTTTCTCCTTATTTAGCTTCAATCCAAGGTTGTCGTTATCGTAGTTGTATACAGAAATATATATTGTGGCATTGTCAGGAAATGAAGCTTTTTGCCTGACCCCAAAAACAAAAAGGGGAGCCTCAGCTCCCCTTTATAACACGCTTTATCTCAAATGCGTATGCCTCACACGTTATTCCGCGCTTGGCTGCTCATTTGATGCTGCTTCTTCAGTCTTTTCAACCGCTTCTTTCATACTTAGACGAATACGGTTCTGACGGTCAATTTCAAGAACTTTAACTTGAACTTCTTGACCTTCTGATAGGTGGTCAGCCACTTTCTCGATGCGCTTATCGGCGATTTGAGAAATGTGTACCAAGCCTTCTTTACCACCCAGTACGGCAACGAATGCACCAAAATCAACGATGCGAGTTACTTTACCAGTGTAGATAGTACCTACTTCAACTTCAGCTGTAATTTCTTCGATACGGCGAATCGCTTCTTTCGCAGCAGTACCTTCGGTCGCAGCGATCTTGATTGTGCCATCATCTTCGATTTCGATAGTTGTACCCGTTTCTTCAGTTAGAGCACGGATAACTGCACCACCTTTACCGATAACGTCTTTGATCTTATCAGAGCTGATCTTCATCGTGTGAATACGAGGAGCAAACTCAGAAATATCATCACGAGCACCAGAAATCGCTTCGTCCATTACAGACAAGATGTGCTTACGCGCGCCTTGTGCTTGGTTAAGCGCGATTTGCATGATCTCTTTTGTGATACCTTCGATCTTGATGTCCATTTGAAGCGCAGTGATACCTTCATTAGTACCTGCTACTTTAAAGTCCATGTCACCTAGGTGATCTTCATCGCCAAGAATGTCAGAAAGAACAACGAAATCGTCACCTTCTTTCACAAGACCCATTGCGATACCCGCAACAGAAGCCTTAATTGGAACACCCGCATCCATAAGCGCAAGAGATGTACCACATACAGACGCCATTGAAGACGAACCGTTTGACTCAGTGATTTCAGATACTACACGTACTGTGTATGGGAATTCTTCTACCGAAGGCATTACTGCAGCAATACCGCGTTTAGCCAGTTTACCGTGGCCGATTTCACGACGCTTAGGAGAACCAACAAAACCTGTTTCACCTACACAGTAAGGAGGGAAGTTGTAGTGTAGCAAGAAGTGATCTTTACGCTCACCTGTAAGCTCATCAATGATTTGAGCATCACGCTGTGTACCTAATGTCGCAGTAACGATCGCCTGAGTTTCACCACGAGTAAACAGTGAAGAACCGTGTGTACGTGGAAGGATACCAGTACGCACATCCAGTGCACGAACCATGTCTTTCTCACGACCATCAATACGTGGGTTACCAGCGATGATACGACCACGTACAACATTCTTCTCTAGAGAACCAAGCATGCCACGGATTTCACGCTCATCCAGTTCTTCATCCTGTCCAAGCAATGTTTCAACAACTTCGCTCTTAATGATGCCAACTTGCTCGTAGCGAGCCATTTTTTCGGTGATTTGGTAGGCTTCTGATAGGCGAGCTTCTGCTAGTTCAGCAACGCGAGCTTTAAGCTCTGTGTTTACTGCAGGTGCTTCCCACTCCCATGCTGGAGTAGCCACTTCAGCAGCAAACTCTTTAATCGCATTGATAACAACTTGCTGTTGATCGTGACCGAACACAACTGCAGAAAGCATTTCTTCTTCAGTTAGGTTGTCAGCCTCAGATTCAACCATAAGTACGGCGTTGTCAGTACCTGCAACAACTAGATCAAGCTTAGAGTTTTCCAGCTCAGTGTTGCTTGGGTTCAATACCAATTGGCCATCGATATGACCAACACGTGCAGCACCGATAGGACCGTTAAACGGAATACCTGAGATAGCAAGAGCGGCTGAAGTACCGATCATAGTTACCATATCTGGTTGAACGTCTGGGTTTACAGACATTACTGTCGCAATAACCTGAACTTCGTTTTTGAACGCATCTGGGAATAGAGGGCGAATAGGACGGTCGATTAGACGAGCCGTTAGCGTTTCACCTTCAGAAGGACGACCTTCACGCTTGAAGAAACCACCTGGGATTTTACCCGCTGCGTATGTACGCTCTTGGTAGTTTACTGTTAGAGGGAAGAAGTCTTGACCTTCTACCGCTTCTTTTTTACCAACAACAGATACGAATACTGCTGTATCATCCATGTTAACCATAACAGCTGCAGTCGCTTGACGCGCTACTACACCTGTTTCAATAGTTACGGTGTGGTTGCCGTACTGAAACGTTTTTACGATTGGATTCACGTAATTTCCTTAACTTTGAAAATTTCAAAGATGTTGTCTTAGATTAAACACAACAGCGCCTTACCAATCGCGACTAATGAAAGTAACCTAAGGAAGATTCCTTTCATTAGTCGCGACCTTTATGGTCGACATCGGTGACTGTAAAGCTGCTTTGTGTGACTGGCAAAAGCCAAATCCGCAGTAGTATAAACTACTTAATCGGAAATGTCTTATACCCAAACAATAGGCGTAAAAAAAGGAGCCGAAGCTCCTTTTTCAAACAAACTGATCTTAGCGACGTAGGCCTAGACGTTTGATTAGGTCTTGGTAACGCTCTAGGTTTTTACCTTTAAGGTAGTCTAGAAGCTTACGACGACGAGAAACCATACGTAGCAGACCGCGACGGCTGTGGTGGTCTTGCTTATGCGATTTGAAGTGACCTTGTAGGTGGTTGATAGAAGCAGTCAGTAGAGCTACTTGTACTTCTGGTGAACCTGTGTCGCCTTCAGATTGTGCGTAATCAGCAACGATTGCTGCTTTAGTTTCTGCATTCAGAGACATATTTCTCTCCTAATAAGAGTTAAGTATAAAACTGTGCCAGCCAATCTCTGATTCAGCCGACACGCGAAGCGCGAATTATACGGGGTGTAATGAGTAAACACAAGCACTCTAAAAACAAAACCGAAACACTCTAAACTACGCAGAAATACCTCGGTTTACTTTAGGGTCTGTTGAGCTTTCGCGGTTAAATTTTGTTCGAGTTATATGCCTTTTAATCGCGGCGCAAGGTGTGTAGCCTAGCTATTCTAAGCAAATACCTTGCAACAAAGAGTAAAATGCATAGAAGCGAACCCTTCGGGCAGCATTTGTGGCTTATTTCTACTGCGTTATCGCCTATTGATGTAGAGCGACTACACCGAATAAGCTCTGCCTTGTATAAACCACCCACAAATTGCTGCAAAAATCATCTCGAAAGATCAACAGACCCTAGTGTTTATTGACCTTTCTCGATTACATTTCGCTCACGCAGAATGTTCTTCGTCACGAAAAACAACTAGACGTTTTGGAGCAACTTTACCGTTATCATCAATTTCACCGACGCCAATAAAGAGCTTCTCATCGCCACTCGTCATTCTTACAGTACCTTCAACTGGTGCACCAGAGACTTGCACAGGTTGCCCATGTTGAACCATATCAGTCAATTCAGCATTTAAATTAACTTCAGGCAAATCCTCAACCGCTGTATCCATTGGAAGCAACAAAGCATCTAGTAAGTCTTTAGGAGGTAAACCCTGATCATTAGCATGTTCTAGCAGCTCATTCAGCTGTTCTAAAGTGACCATACGATCGTATGGGTAATTAGCAACCCCGGTACGACGAAGGTAAGTAACATGTGCACCACAGCCCAGCATCTCACCTAAATCGTCAGTGATCGTGCGGATGTAGGTGCCCTTTGAACAGTGGATCTCCATTTCAACTTCATCACCTTCAAAGCGAAGTAGTTGAATAGAATAAACAGTGATCTTGCGAGATTCACGCGGAACTTCAATACCTTCGCGCGCATATTCGTAAAGTGGACGACCTTGATACTTCAAGGCAGAAAACATAGAAGGGATTTGATCCGTTGTACCTTTGAACTTCTCAATACATTCTAAGAGTTGTTCTTTCGTTACGTTCACATCACGAGTTTCAACCACTTCGCCATCAGAGTCTGATGTATTAGTACGCTCGCCAAGCTTAGCGATGACAACATAGCGCTTATCTGAATCGAGAAGAAACTGAGAAAACTTAGTCGCTTCACCCAAACAGATAGGTAACATGCCTGTTGCTAATGGATCTAAAGCACCAGTATGACCCGCTTTTTCAGCGAAATAAATGCGCTTTACTTTCTGTAATGCATCGTTGGAGGAAATACCCGTTGGCTTATCAAGTAGCACGACGCCATTAACCGGACGACCTTTACGACGGCGCCCCATTACTCGTCGTCTCCTCGACCTGCATCTTGTTTCTTCTGCTGGTCTTTGCTAACAACATCACTCACTAAGTTAGACATACGCATACCTTCAACAAGCGTATTGTCATAGGTGAATCGAACTTCAGGAGTCAAACGTAAGCGAATACGCTTACCAAGCATCATTCGAATCTGAACTTCATGCTCTTTCAATGCAGCAAGGCTAGCCTCAGGCGTTTGCTCACCTACACATAGGAAAGTAACAAATACTTTTGCATAGGCGAGATCACGAGAGACCTCGACATCCGAAATCGTCACCATTCCGATGCGAGAGTCACGAACTTCACGCTGAAGAATAAGCGCTAACTCTTTTTGTAGTTGCTGCGACACGCGCTGCGTGCGGCTAAATTCTTTTGACATTTCTTTTCTCACTATAGAAAGAATGGGGGGCAAACGCCCCCCATGGTGTATTCAACAACCTTTGCCGTTTATCTAAATAAACAAGGCAATTTTGTCTATTAGTCTAGAGTACGCTTCACTTCAACGATTTCGAATACTTCGATTTGGTCGCCTACGCGAACATCGTTGTAGTTCTTAACACCGATACCACATTCGTAACCGTTCTTAACTTCTTGAACATCGTCTTTGAAGCGGCGTAGAGATTCTAGCTCACCTTCATAGATAACAACGTTTTCACGAAGAACGCGGATTGGGTTATTACGCTTAATAAGACCTTCAGTCACCATACAACCAGCGATTGCACCTAGTTTCGGTGACTTAAATACGTCACGTACTTCAGCAAGACCAATGATCTCTTGCTTAAATTCAGGAGCAAGCATACCGCCCATAGCCTGTTTAACTTCATCAATCAATTGGTAAATGATTGAGTAGTAACGAAGGTCTAGGTTTTCTGTTTCAACAGTGCGGCGAGCAGAAGCATCAGCACGTACGTTAAAGCCTAGAATGATTGCATTAGAAGCCGCTGCTAGTACTGCATCAGTTTCAGTGATACCACCAACACCAGAACCAACGATGTTCACCTTAACTTCTTCTGTAGACAGTTTACGTAGTGAATCAGCGATAGCTTCAACAGAACCCTGTACGTCAGCTTTAAGCACAACGTTAAGCTCAGCAACTTCACCAGCAGACATGTTCGCAAACATGTTTTCTAGTTTCGCTTTCTGCTGGCGAGCAAGTTTCACTTCACGGAATTTACCTTGACGGTAGTTCGCTACTTCACGCGCTTTACGCTCATCACGTACAACTGTTGCTTCGTCACCAGAAGCAGGAACGCCAGACAGGCCTAGAATTTCAACAGGAATAGAAGGACCGGCAGTCGTAATTTCGTGTCCATTCTCGTCGCGCATTGCACGAACTCGACCGTACTCTTGACCACAAAGAACGATATCACCTTTGTTCAATGTGCCCGATTGAACCAGTACAGTTGCAACAGGACCACGACCTTTATCTAGGCGAGATTCTACAACCACACCAGACGCCATGCCTTCTTCAACAGCTGTTAGTTCGAGAACTTCAGACTGAAGAAGAATCGTCTCAAGAAGACCTTCAATGTTAGTACCTTGTTTTGCAGAGATGTGAACAAACATGTTCTCACCGCCCCACTCTTCAGGAATAACATCGTATTGAGCCAGTTCGTTTTTAACGTTATCTGGGTTTGCATCTTCTTTATCGATCTTGTTTACAGCAACAATCAAAGGTACACCTGCCGCTTTAGCGTGCTGGATTGCTTCGATAGTTTGAGGCATTACACCATCGTCTGCTGCTACAACAAGAACAACAATATCTGTTGCCTGAGCACCACGTGCACGCATAGCCGTAAACGCTGCGTGTCCTGGAGTATCCAAGAAGGTGATCATACCGTTGTCAGTTTCTACGTGGTAAGCACCAATGTGCTGGGTAATACCACCCGCTTCACCTGAAGCAACGTGTGCTTTACGGATGTAATCCAGTGTAGATGTTTTACCGTGGTCAACGTGACCCATGATAGTAACCACTGGAGCACGAGGCACAGATTCAGCACTGTTATCACGATCAGACAGTACTGCTTCTTCCAATTCATTTTCTTTACGCAGGATAACTTTGTGACCCATTTCCTCAGCAACAAGCTGAGCAGTTTCTTGGTCAATTACCTGGTTGATGGTTGCCATAGCACCCATCTTCATCATCACTTTAATGACTTCAGTCGCTTTAACTGACATTTTGTTTGCCAGCTCAGAAAGAACAATTGTCTCACCAACTACAACGTCGGATTTCGCAACTGATGCACTCTTATCGAAGCCATGCTGCATTGAAGTAGGTTTAGCAAGTTTGCCTTTCCTACCGCCGCGACCACGTTGGTTACGGTTGCCATTACGATTGTTGCCGCCTTTGTCATCATTGTTCGCAGAAGACTTCTTCTTACGACGACGAGGGGCCTTCTCTTCGCTTTGGTCAGCTGCATCTTCTGCTTCACGAGCAAAAGTAGAAGTTGTAACGTGATAGTCGCCTTCTTCCATCACCTTTTTTTCTTTCTTCTCTGCTTCAGACCAACGTGCTGCATTTTCTTCAGCCAATTTGCGAGCTTCTTCAACTAGCTTCGCCGCTTCAGTTTCTGCTTTACGTTGCGCTTCTTCTTCCTGACGGCGTTTTAGCTCATCAGCTTCTTTTTTTGCTTGCGAACTTACTTCCGCACTCTTTGTGTTCATGTCTTTCTTAGCCTTATCAGCTTGTACGCGCTTTGCTTTATCTTCAGCGTCACGTTTAGCTGCTTCCTCAGCTTCTCGTTTTGCTTTTTCATCCGCTTCGCGTTGTGCTTTCTCTGCAGCTTCACGTTTAGCTAGCTCTTCCGCTTCACGCTTCGCTAGCTCTTCAGCTTCACGTTTAGCTGCTTCCTCAGCTTCTCGCTTGGCTTCTTCATCGATTGCACTGCGTTTTACGTACGTGCGCTTTTTGCGCACCTCTACTTGAACATTTTTACTCTTACCGCCACCCGCATTCACACTTAGAGTGCTGCGAGTTTTACGCTGGAGAGTTAAGCGAGTTGGCTCAGAATCTCCTGAGGTATCACCATGCTCTTTTTTCAAATGAGTAAGAAGCTTTTGCTTCTCATCGTCGGAAACGGTGTCTACGCCCGTTTTTTTCATTCCAGCATCAGCAAGTTGCTCAATCAAGCGGTCAACTGGCGTACCAATCTCATCACTCAGTGCTTTAACCGTTAATTCTGTCATGCCACTTCCTCCTTGCTGAATTTATTCTTCGTCGCCAAACCAACAGATGTTACGTGCAGCCATAATTAGCTCACCAGCACGCTCTTCCGTTAGGTCTTCAATGCCTTCAAGCTCATCAGTACCCTGGTCGGCTAAGTCTTCAAGTGTTACGACACCTTTCGCTGCAAGTTTAAAAGCCATTTCGCGCTCTAAACCTTCTAATGCAAGTAGGTCTTCCGCTGGCTCAAGACCATCGAATGACTCTTCTTTCGCCAAGGCGATCGTAGTTAGGGCATCTTTTGCACGTTGGCGCAATTCTTCTACAAGCTCTTCGTTTAGTCCATCAACTTCTAGAAGTTCATTCACTGGGACATAAGCCACTTCTTCTAGCGTTGAGAAACCTTCTTCAACGAGCATTTCTGCAAAATCTTGTTCGATATCGAGGTACTTCATAAAGTTCTCGATAGCCGCACCAGATTCTTCTTGGTGCTTCTTCTCTAGGTCTTCTACTGTCATTACGTTCAGTTCCCAACCAGATAGTTGAGATGCTAAACGTACGTTTTGACCGTTACGACCGATGGCTTGAGCCAAGTTATCGGCTTCAACTGCAATATCCATTGCGTGTGCATCTTCATCTACGATGATGGAAGCTACATCTGCTGGCGCCATTGCGTTGATAACAAACTGAGCAGGGTTATCGTCCCAAAGAACGATGTCGATGCGCTCACCACCTAACTCACCTGATACTGCTTGTACACGTGCACCACGCATACCTACACAAGCACCAACCGGGTCAATACGTCTGTCGTTTGTTTTCACTGCAATTTTTGCACGTGAACCTGGATCGCGAGCTGCACCTTTCAGTTCAATTAGCTCTTCAGCAATCTCTGGCACTTCCACTCGGAAGAGTTCAGATAGCATTTCAGGCTTAGAGCGAGTGACAAACAGTTGGAAACCACGCGCTTCAGGAGCAACTTTGTACAGTAGACCACGAACGCGGTCACCTGGACGGAAATTTTCACGAGGAAGTTGGTCGTCACGTAAAATGACGGCTTCAGCATTATTACCTAAGTCAAGAACAACTGTTTCACGGTTTACTTTTTTAACCGCACCAGTGATTAGGTCACCTTCGTTATCAATGAACTGCTCAACGATTTGTGCACGTTCAGCTTCACGTACTTTCTGTACAATAACTTGCTTGGCGGTTTGAGTGGTAATACGGTCGAATGTTACTGACTCAATATCATCTTCTACAAAGCTACCCAGTTCCATTTCTTCGTCATCGTACTGTGCTGCTTCCAGTGAAATTTCTTTAGTTGGGCTTTCTACTTCTTCCACAACCAACCAACGGCGGTAAGTGTCGAAATTACCCGTCTTGCGATCAATCGCAACACGAACATCAATTTCAATCTCGTATTTCTTCTTAGTTGCCGTAGCTAATGCGATTTCTAGAGCTTCAAAAATACGCTCACGAGGAACCGCTTTCTCATTAGAAACAGCTTCTACTACCGCTAAAATTTCTCTGTTCATTCTCTAGCCTCTTAAGACTTAAAACTTAGGGATCAGGTTAGCTTTGGAAATGTTGCTTAGTGCAAACTCTTCTTTCGCATTGTCCACTGTGATTGTGATCGTTTCGCCTTCAATGCTTTCGATCACACCTTTCCACTTACGACGGTTGCCCATAGCCATTTTCAAGACAAGGCTGACCTCGTGACCTATAAATTGCTGATAGTGTTCTGCTTTAAAAAGTGGTCTTTCTAAACCTGGTGAAGATACTTCAAGGTTGTAAGCGACAGAAATAGGATCTTCAACATCGAGCACTGCGCTAACCTGATGACTTACCTCTGCACAGTCATCTACATTGATGCCGTTCTCGTGATCAATATAAATACGCAATGTTGAATGCTCACCAGCACGGATGAACTCCAATCCAACTAACTCATAACCAGATGCTGCCACTGGCGCGTCCAGCATTTCTGTCAGTTGTCTTTCCAAACCCGTCATGAAATCACCCTTAGATAACCACTCTAGAAACAAAAAAAGGGCTAATAGCCCTATCAAATAGCCGAGCATTACTCATATTTTGCACAGTACAAAATACAAATAACAAAAAACCCCGATTAGTCGGGGTTTTTGTTGCTGGACCCTGATATAGCTGAACATTATTTTGTTCAGCTTGCGGTTAGGTAAAACCGCTCAAACTTGCATCCAACTTTAGCAACATCACTTGCTAGAAATTGGTTGCGGGGGCCGGATTTGAACCGACGACCTTCGGGTTATGAGCCCGACGAGCTACCAAGCTGCTCCACCCCGCGTCCGACTGCTGAGCATTATACGCCCAAGGCAGTAATTTACAAGTTTGCAGAACTTATGGTGCCGAGAGAGGGACTCGAACCCTCACACCAAAGGCACTAGCACCTCATGCTAGCGTGTCTACCAATTTCACCATCTCGGCATAAATTCTTTATTGAGGAATTTCGTCGCCACTTTCGGCAGGAATTTCACTCGTTACATCAGCCGGTTGCTCAATAGATGATGCAGCCTGGCTAGGGTTCGCTAGAATACTTTCTGTTTCGCCGCTGTTTGTAGACATGCGACCTAGAACCAAACTAACGATAAAAAATACTACCGCAAAAACTGCAGTTGTTCGGGTTAGGAAATTTCCTGAGCCACTCGCGCCAAACACTGTGTTTGAACCGCCAGCTCCGAACGAAGCTCCCATGTCTGCGCCTTTACCTTGTTGAATCAACACTAGGCCAATAACACCAACCGCTGCCAACAGGTAAATCACAAGTAGAACTGTAAACATTCTTCCACCTATGTTCCAAATTGTTGAGCCAGCGCCGTCGTACTGAATAAGCACAGAGACAAAGCTAGCGCACCTCCCTTTCGAAGGCGGAGCAATACTATCGAATGCCTTTTACGCTGACAAGTAAAAATTCACTAAATTGTAAAGCTTAGGGCTTAAGTGGTCAAAATATTAGCAAAGCGCTAAAAAAAGAAGCTTAACCAAAAACACAAACCTAATTTAGAGTCATAAAGCCAAAGCAAAACTTTGGCTTGTATATCGTTTAGATCAACAGCTCGCTTTTACCGCTTCTGCTATCTCTAGTGCCGATTTCTGTACAAGTTCGGCATCTTCGCCCTCAACCATGACACGAAGAAGAGGTTCTGTACCGGACTTTCTCAAAAGCACTCGACCTTTTTCACCCAATTTGGACTCAACCGCAATCACTGCATCTTTTACAGCCTGAGCTTCAAGAGGATTTGATTCTCCACTAAATCGAACATTCTCTAATACTTGAGGATATAACGTCATCCCTTGAGAAAGCTCATTCAAAGTCATTTCACTATCAACAACTGATGCCAACACTTGCAATGCTGCGACGATTGCATCACCTGTCGTCACTTTGTCCAACAAGATCACATGCCCAGAGTTTTCTGCACCGATTTTCCAGCCTTTGGCTAGTAGTTGCTCCATTACATAGCGGTCACCAACTGCTGCTCGCACAAATGGAATACCCAGTTGCTTGAGACCATTTTCCATACCAAGATTCGTCATCAACGTGCCAACTACGCCACCTTTTAGCTCACCGCGACGGAGTGCATCACGTGCAATGATGTAAGCAATCTGATCGCCATCAATCTTGTTTCCAAGCTCATCAACCATGATGATACGATCACCATCGCCATCAAAAGCCAAGCCAAGATTTGCCTGCTCCTCAATCACTCGTTTTTGCAACGCACGAACATCTGTCGCACCCACTTCATCGTTGATGTTAGTGCCGTTGGGTTCGATACCCATTGCGATAACTTCTGCGCCGAGCTCTTTAAAAACACTAGGAGCGATGTGGTAAGTTGCACCATGCGCGCAATCCACAACAATCTTTTGCCCAGCTAAGCTCAATTCATTTGGGAATGTGCTCTTACAAAATTCAATGTAACGACCCGCAGCATCATTGAGTCGTGATGCTTTACCGAGCAGTGCTGATTCAACACATTCAATGTCTTTGTCTAACTCAGCTTCAATCGCTAATTCAATGTCATCTGGCAATTTTGTCCCCTCAGATGAGAAGAATTTGATGCCATTGTCGTAGTACGGATTGTGAGATGCGGAAATAACAATGCCAGCTTCAGCACGGAATGTTTGAGTCAAATAAGCCACGGCAGGTGTCGGCATCGGACCTGTAAATGTAGCTTGTAGCCCTGCTGCTGCAAGACCTGCTTCAAGCGCAGATTCCAACATGTAACCAGAAATACGCGTATCTTTACCGATGATGACTTTTTTTGTCCCTTGCTTTGCAAGTACGCGACCAGCAGCCCAGCCAAGCTTTAATACAAAATCGGGAGTGATTGGGTATTGTCCTACCTTCCCACGAACACCGTCCGTACCAAAATAGCGCCTTTTAGACATAATATTTCCTAATAATTTCTATTGGTTTGTACTGATTGTATTGATAATTTTTATCGCTTCAACCGTCTCGGCCACATCGTGAACACGAATGATCTGAGCACCTTTCAGTGCAGAGATACTTGCACATGTAACACTGCCAATTAGGCATTCTTTCGGTTCCTTACCTAAAAGCTTAAATATCATTGATTTACGAGACATTCCAGCGAGGATAGGTAATTCAAAGCGATGGAACTGCTCTAGATTTGCTAACAAATGGTAATTGTGTTCAATCGTTTTACCGAATCCAAACCCTGGATCTAAAATCAATTGTCCACGCTCTATCCCTGCACTTTCACAAGCAGCAATACGCTCTGCTAGAAATGCCTCGACATCTTCCAAGAGATCTTGATATTTGGGGTTTTCTTGCATGGTTCTAGGTTGCCCCTGCATATGCATGAGGCACACCGGCACATTAGCTTGAGCTGCAACTTGCAAAGCACCGGGCTCTTGAAGCGCTCTCACGTCGTTGATGATATCTGCCCCCGCAGAAGTAGCTTGTCGCATAACCTCCGCTTTACTGGTATCAATAGATATCCATACATCAGATTCTGCTCTTAATGCTTTGATGACAGGAATAACACGTTCAAGCTCTTCGTCTAGCGTAACGTCTGGAGCACCTGGTCGAGTTGATTCTCCACCAATATCAATGATCGTAGCGCCTGCCAATATCATTGAACGCGCTTGGTTTAAAGCATCGTCAATACGATTGAACTGACCGCCATCTGAAAATGAGTCGGGGGTTACGTTCAATATCCCCATAATATGGGGGCTGCTTAAATCGAGTTCTTTATTATTGGATCGTATAAACATGACTACTCTAGAAACAGAAAAACCCCGAGTTTCCTCGGGGTTTGTATTTAACTATTCTTTACTCAACGTTTTTGTCGGCACTTTCATCAGAAGGGACTGAAGGTTTTTCTTCTTCGTCTTTTTCTTCTTTATTAGGCTGTGCTTTCTTCTCGTTGTTTGACTCTTCTTGAGCGCGAGTTTGATCGCCCCAACCTGCTGGTTCACGAACGTCTTCTTTTCGCTCCATTAGGTCGTCGATCTGTCCGGCGTCAATCGTTTCATATTTCATCAATGCATCTTTCATTGAATGCATTATATCCATGTTCGCTTCAAGAATGACTTTTGCGCGATCATAGTTACGGTCAATAATATTGCGAACTTCGTCATCGATAAGTTTTGCCGTATCATCAGAAACATGTTTAGTTTGAGTCACGCTACGACCTAGGAATACCTCACCTTCATCTTCTGCATAAAGCAGAGGACCAAGTTTGTCCGAGAACCCCCATTGAGTCACCATTTTACGAGCAATGTCTGTTGCACGTTCAATATCGTTTGAAGCACCTGTTGATACTTTATCAGAACCGTAGATAAGCTCTTCGGCTAGACGACCACCATATAAACTTGAGATCATCGATTCTAGGTGCTGACGAGACATACTAACACGATCACTTTCTGGTAAATACATAGTGACACCCAACGCACGACCACGTGGAATGATAGACACTTTGTAAACAGGATCGTGCTCTGGAACCAAACGACCAACAATAGCGTGACCCGCTTCGTGATACGCAGTGGATTCTTTAATGTCTTCTGACATAACCATCGAGCGACGTTCTGCACCCATCATGATTTTGTCTTTAGCAAGTTCAAACTCAACCATTGATACGTTGCGTTTGTTTCCACGAGCTGCGAATAGAGCGGCTTCGTTAACAAGGTTCGCTAAGTCTGCACCAGAGAAACCAGGTGTACCACGAGCAATCAAAGATGGCTCGACGTCACCAGCCAGCGGTACTTTACGCATGTGAACTTTAAGAATTTGTTCACGACCGCGTACATCTGGTAAACCAACGACAACTTGACGGTCAAAACGACCAGGTCGAAGTAATGCAGGGTCAAGAACGTCTGGACGGTTAGTAGCGGCGATAACAATGATACCTTCGTTACCTTCAAAACCATCCATTTCAACCAGCATTTGGTTCAATGTTTGTTCACGCTCATCATGACCACCACCAACACCAGCACCACGTTGGCGACCTACAGCATCGATTTCGTCAATAAAGATGATACAAGGCGCGGCTTTCTTCGCTTGTTCAAACATGTCACGCACACGGGATGCACCAACACCGACGAACATTTCGACGAAATCTGAACCTGATATCGTAAAGAACGGTACTTTGGCTTCACCAGCAATGGCTTTAGCAAGCAAAGTTTTACCCGTACCCGGAGGACCAACCATTAAAACACCGGTAGGGATCTTACCACCCAACTTTTGGAAACGGCTCGGGTCACGTAAGTAATCAACCAATTCTTTAACATCTTCTTTTGCTTCATCACAGCCTGCAACATCAGCAAAAGTGGTTTTGATTTGTTCTTCGCTCATCATACGAGCTTTGCTCTTACCGAAAGACATGGCACCTTTACCGCCACCGCCTTGCATTTGACGCATGAAGAAAATCCACACACCAATCAATAAAATCATTGGGAACCAAGAAATAAAGATAGTACCAAGTAAACTCTGCTCTTCTGGCGGAGTACCGACTACTTTTACATTCTTATTAATCAAATCATCAAGCAGCTTACTGTCGTACACAGGCATGTAAGTCACATAGCGAGTGTTATCACGACGGTAGTACGTGATTTCTCTGTCTTTGAATTGAGCTTCTCGAATCTGGCCTTGGCCAACTTCTTGTACAAATGTGGTGTAATCCACTGTTCTGCCGCTATTTTCCCCAGGGCCAAAGCTCTGGAAAACCGACATCAAGACTACGGCGATTACTAGCCACAAAATTAAATTTTTTGCCATGTCACTCAAGGTGTCAGCCTCTCGATAACTAATTGTAATTAAAGGTAGGGTACTACAGTTTATACGCTGTAGCTATAGTGTTAAATTGCTCTTTGTAAACGTAAGCTAGCCTTTGTAACCAGTCGCTACAATATAGACTTCTCTTGAGCGAGCTCTCGAAGAGTCTGGCTTTCTTATTTTTACGGTCTTAAACATGTCTCGCACATCTTTAACGTATTGATCAAAGCCTTCGCCCTGAAATACCTTAACAACGAAACTACCATTTGGAGCCAGAACTTGTCGACACATATCCAACGCTAGTTCCACCAAATACATAGCTCTAGGTTGGTCTACCGAAAGGTTACCAGCCATATTGGGCGCCATATCTGACATAACAACATCAACCATATCTGGTTGAATTCGCTCTAGAAGTGCTTCAAGAACAGCGTCTTCACGGAAATCACCTTGCAAAAAGGCAACGCCAGCGATCGAATCCATAGGTAAAATGTCACAAGCTATGACCTGTCCTTCTTGTCCTACGTGTTTAGCGGCGTATTGAGACCAACCACCAGGCGCAGCACCAAGATCGACAACGGTCATTCCAGGTTTCAATAGTTTATCTTTACCTTGAATTTCTTCAATTTTGAAGATAGCACGTGAACGATAACCTTTCTTCTTTGCTTCATTTACGTATTTATCATCGAAATGTTCTTTCAACCAGCGACCAGAGCTAGCTGAGTGTTTCTGTTTACTCATTCGATTCCTAATTGCTTGGATGACCATCCACCAAATAAGTATGGTAGAAATTATAGTCTTCAGGGATAGATGGCGTTAAAATGGCGGTTTTCAACCCTTATATTAAAGAAAATTGGGCGCACAATGAACCTAAGCACCAAACAAAAGCAGTATTTGAAAGGCCTAGCTCACAGTTTAAAACCTGTGGTACTTATGGGTGCCAATGGATTGACCGAAGCCGTGCTTGCTGAAATAGAACTGGCTCTAGACCATCATGAGCTGATCAAAGTAAAAGTTGCCTCTGAAGACAGGGAAACAAAAGTTCTCATTATTGACGCGATTGTACGTGAGACTAAAGCTGAAAAAGTACAAACCATTGGTAAAGTACTGGTTCTGTACCGTCAGTCTGAGGAACGAAAAATCGAGATTCCTCGTAAATAACGGATTGCCCTTGAAGCACCAACTTGTTGTTTCAATTAAAAAAGGTCGCATTGGCGACCTTTTTTATATTCCAAGATTTTTTATTCCTTCGATAAAAGGTCCAATAAAAAATCTGTTTATAAGTATTCAACCTTTGCGATGTCGTAGTCTTTGATGCCACCAGGCGTAGTAATGGTAACTTCATCACCTTCTACTTTACCAATTAGACCACGGGCAATTGGGGAGCTAACAGAAATTTTCCCAGCTTTAATCTCTGCTTCATCATCACCAACAATTTGGTATGTGCTCTCTTGGTCTGTATCAATATCCACCAAGGTCACCGTTGTACCAAAAATCACTTTGCCAGTGTTTTCCATCTTGGTCACATCAATAACTTGTGCAACCGAGAGTTTGTATTCAATATCACGAATCTGAGCTTCACATATGCCCTGCTCTTCACGAGCCGCATGATACTCTGCGTTCTCTTTTAGATCACCCAGCTCACGAGCTTCTGCGATTGCTTCAGAAATCAATGGACGACGTTTCATCAACGTTTCCAGTTCTTCGCGTAGTTTCTGCTCGCCACGAGCAGTCATTGGAACTTTTTCCATCTTATACCTCAACAGATATCTGACTTAGTGTATTTGCCAGAATCTTCAGACAACAAAACCCCTCTCCTACCCAAGGTGCGAGTATGAGGCGGGGCAAATGGTTCACTTTTCAATTAGTGTAATCAAACTTTTTCGCAAGGTCACGTATTTCAAAAGTTGTGAGTCACAAAACCTTAAATTGACGGATTTCTCCAGCCTTACTTAATCACCACAATTATAAATTTCCAGCAAACTAAACATAATTCATATAAAAAAATATAAAAAAATTAAATGAGAAAAAAAACAAAAAAAATCACAACATAATGTTTTAAAAGGAAAATAGAACCTTAAAGATCTAAAAAAACAATGTTCATTATTTGATTTTATATCATTTTACTAACGGCAACCTGAACTTTAAGGGTACAAATTCCTCACCTTATAAATGCGAATGAAATCACACAGATATCTGCATGATGTTATTCGCATCCCTAAGTGGGCAGGAAAATAACCTACCTGCTTATATTTACGGACTAAAACTAGGACTTAGAAAGCAATGAATAAAAAACTAATTGCTCTAGCTGTAGCTGCGGCTGCTAGCACTGGCGCTACTGCTGCTGAAATCGCGAAAAACGACAACGCTACTCTTGAAATGGGTGGTCGTGTTGAAGCTCGTCTTTCTCTTAAAGATAACAAAGTAGAAGACAAGTCTCGCGTGCGTCTAAACTTCTTAGGTAAAACTCAGATCACTGACGAGCTATACGGTCTAGGCTTCTACGAAGGTGAGTTCAAGGCATACAACGAAAGCGGTCACAACGGTTCTACTCAAGATACAATTGAGCACCGTTACGCGTTTGCTGGTATTGGCGGCAACTTCGGTGAAGTAACTTTTGGTACTGTTAAAGGTTCCCTACAAGTGGTAACTGACTTCACAGATATCATGGCTTACCATGGTAACTCTGCTGCACCAAAAGTGAACGCTGCTGACCGTCCAGATCGCTCTGTAGCGTACGCTGGTACTTTCGGTGATTTCGAAGCTCGTGCTAACTACACTATTGGTTCTTCAACAGCTGACACAGCTGCAGATAAAAACGAGAAAGACAATAACAGCGGTTACGCTCTTTCTGGTATCTACTCTATCGGTGACACTGGCGCACGTCTAACAGCAGCTTATGCAGCTCAAGACGAATCTGCGACCAAGTCTGATAAAGAATTCATGTTGGGTGCATCTTACGAGTTTGATGCATTCTACGTAGCTGGTCTTTACACTAACATCGACAAACAAGAAGATGGCGCGAACAATGGTTCAAAACGCGACGGTTACGAACTAGCAGCAGCTTACACAATGGGCCAAGCTAAATTCACAACGACTTACAACCGTTTGAACGACAAATCAAACGCAGCAAACTCAGAATCAAAAGTGAAAAAAGATAACGTAGCTGTTGACGCTACTTACTTCTTCAACGACAACTTCCGTTCATATGTATCTTACAACTTCAACTTGTTGAAAGAATCTGACGCTAGTAGCAAACTAGATCGTCAAAACGAAGCGGTTCTTGGTCTACGTTACGACTTCTAATTTCGCTTTTAGCTGAAATGAATGATAGAGCGTCCACCTTAGGGTGGACGTTTTTTTTTGCTGATTATTTGCTACACTGAAAACCGATATGCATCTTTGACCCCATATTATGCGAACACTAATATTCCTGTTTTTTCTCATCAGTTTCCAATCTTTAGCATATGCTCCCGTGGATTCACTCCCATACGGTTCTAGGCACACTCTTTTGGTGTCAAACAGCTTCGGCGACTATGCATTAAAAGAAAACAGCGAACAGTTTTTTCCTCCTGCAAGCACTTTAAAAATTCTGACTGCTCTGGCCGCAAAATTAGAACTAGGCGATGATTTTCGCTTCGAAACGCATTTTGAAATAGTTGAACAAGACCTTGTTATTCGCTTTAGTGGCGATCCTGAGTTAAGAACCGAACATCTAACGGCTCTTACCCAGCAGCTTACGCAACAGGGTATAACCGCTGTTAACAACGTCATTCTAGACAGCAGTGCTTTTAGAGGATATGAACGAGCTGTAGGCTGGCCTTGGGACATTTTAGGCGTCTGCTATAGTGCTCCTGCCAGCGCGATCACACTGGACAATAACTGTGTACAAGCATCTATTTCTTCACAATCCAATCAAGCAACATCGGTATTTGTTCCATCTCACCAGCCCATAAGTGTTACAACCGATGCTCTGAGCTTGAATAAGGTGGCGGTGAAATCCAAACGATGTCAATTAGAGCTGATAACCTCTGAGGGGAATCAGTACCACCTATCTGGATGTATGCAGGAAAGAGATAAACCACTGCCACTAAAATTTGCAGTGCAAGATACCTCTCTTTACGTATCCGCTATTGTTCAGCGTATTTTAGCTAAAAATGGCATAAGCGTAACGGGTTCTATCTCAAGTAAAAGTGAAACAAAAAAAGGGATCATTGTTGCTACGCATCAATCTCAAGCGCTCCCAGAATTACTCAAGATAATGTTGAGTAAGTCAGACAACTTAATTGCTGACAACTTAACCAAAACGATGGGGGCTCGTTTTTACCACCAGCCGGGCAGCTTTTCGAATGGTACTGAAGCCATTAAGCAAATTCTTTATACACGAGCAGGTATCAATTTAGAGCACACACAGTTAGAAGATGGCTCAGGGCTGTCTCGGAATAACCGCTTAACAAGCTCTGATATGGAGAAAGTGCTGAAATACGTTTGGAAACACAATGTAGAGCTGGGTTTAATTGAGCTCCTTCCTATTTCTGGACAATCTGGCACACTTAAATATCGCACAAGCATGAGGAAAAAGCCCATAGCCGGTCGGATAACAGCAAAAAGTGGCTCATTGTATGGCAGCTATAATATGGCTGGGTATGTTTTGGATGAAAAAAACAAACCAACATCGCTGTTTGTCCAATTTGTTACTGACTATCACCCAGTAAAAAAGGACGACGCCCCAAAGGTTATCGCCCCTATTTTCAATTTTGAGAAACAATTTTATCGCGACTTGGTTAACTCAAGCCTAAAAAATGATTCACGACAGTAAAATAGATCCAAATTCCTGAGATATCGACAATAGAAGCCAACACTGGACTCACTAAAACTGCGGGGTCCAGTCGACACGCTCGCGCAGCAATGGGCAATACACCACCTAACGTCGTGGATATAGTCACTTGAATGAACAGAGCAACAGCCACTGCTATTGCGATCAATTCCAATTCAAAGCCCGAAGTATTCACATTTCCGCTAAAGAGCATGATTCGGGCTACAATCACTATCGCGACAACCATTGCTAACAAGAGAGAAACACGACTTTCTTTCCAAAGCACCTCTAGCCACTGCCTCTTTCTTATCTCTCCTGTCGCGAGTGCACGAATGACAAGTGTTGCAGCTTGAGTTCCCGTATTTCCTCCTGCTGCAGCAATCACCGGCATATAAATGGCCAATAGCACTAACTGGCTTAGTGTGTCCTCATATTGAGCGATAATGAGACCTGAAACTATCCCTAGCAGCGCTAATCCGATGATCCACCCAACACGCAGCTTAAAGTGCTCAAACACATTGGTGGACATATAACACTGTGCTGTTTCAGCTTCAGAGTGAGTGAAGCCAAGCTCAATTGCGTACTGCCGCGCACGTAAATCATGACCACACTTTTCGAGTTGCTTAATAAACAGCTGAACTTCCCTTACTGAGTACTGCATGAGAATAGTCTTAGCCTCTCCCAATGGCATAATTGAAAGTAGGTAAAGCTGATGTTCATGGTCATACTGCTCGAATACTGTGAATACAGCCTTTATTTCTTCTTCAGAAAATAATTTACCTTTTGTGATTGTCATTGCGAATCTCCCGATTAGCGATATCTATTGCCAAGAATCAGTAAATTTCATGAACAACCAACATACTTCCGGAATTCCGTTACCTGTAAAGGGAAGTATTGCTCTCAGTGGAAAGGAGATAAATAGAAGTTTGAAATCGATGGGGAATCACTTCAGAATCATGCCGCTATTTTTCTCCTCTACTACTGGGAGGATTGTCGGTATTACTCATGATAAACTCCTATCTACTGCACGATTGCAGCACGAGGATTTTACCATGCCCCTTATAAATTCAAACGGCATAAAAAGAGCTTTAATTCCTTAAAAATCAACATAAATGCTAACCAATTGGTCGCCCAAATAAGATCCTAGTGACCAATTGAGCAATAGCACACCGTTTTGATATTGATTCTCATTAACATCAAAATTAGAATGACAATCAACATATTAATTGGTCTATACTTCCAACATATAGACAATGCTTTTATACACACCAACTGGATTCACATGGAAAAAGTGCACACAGATACGCCAATCTCAAACGGAAAGCGCCTTTTCCTTATCGCTCTAGGGTGGCTTACGGTTGTGCTCGCTTTTATCGGGGTATTTCTTCCGTTACTTCCCACCGTCCCATTTCTACTAGTCTCGCTTTATTGCTTTGGAGCAACATCTGAGAATTTTCAAAACTGGTTACTTCAAAATAAGTATTTAGGACCTATTTCAAGACGGTTAAAGAACAAGCAAGGGTTAACAAAAGCAGAGAAAATCCAATCTTTAGTGGTTATCTGGCTATCTATGGGTGCGGTCTTGTATTGGCTTGCGTGGGGAACCCACTGGCAATATGGCGTGATCTCTTTACTTGTATTTGAAACTTGGTTTATTGCTCGATTCAAAAGCTATACACCCAATGACCTTTAATACAAAAAAGCCCTGATTCATCAGGGCTTTTTCAAAGCAGTTATTTTTACTTAATTGTCACTCGCGCAAATTTGCGTTTACCCACTTGATAAACAGCAGTGCCAGCTTCAGGTACAAGTTTGTTGTCTGAAACTTTCTCTCCGTCTATTTTGGCTGCGCCTTGTTTAATCATTCTCATCGCATCTGACGTTGAGTTAACTAACCCTGCATCTTTCAGCAGATTTGTAATTGGCAATCCAGCATCAAATTCAAATTCAGGCATCTCCTCAGGCATTGCGCCTTTCTGGAAACGGTTAATGAATTCTTGCTCAGCTGCGTCAGCATCCGCTTCAGAGTGAAAGCGAGCAATGATTTCTTTAGCCAGTAATATTTTGATATCACGTGGATTCTTGCCATTTGTGATATCATTCTTGAATTGCTCAACTTCGCCTAATGGGCGGAATGACAACAATTCATAGTAACTCCACATCAAATCATCAGAGATCGACATGATTTTACCGAACATTTCGCTTGGCGCTTCACTGATACCAATGTAGTTATTCGCCGATTTGGACATTTTCTTCTCACCGTCCAAACCCACTAATAAAGGCATCATCAAAACAGCTTGTGGTTTTTGACCGTTAGATTTTTGCAGTTCACGCCCCATTAGGAGGTTAAACTTCTGGTCTGTGCCGCCCAGCTCTACATCCGTTTCCATTGCGACTGAGTCCCAGCCTTGAAGCAATGGGTACATGAATTCGTGAATCGCAATAGGTTGACCACCAGCATAACGCTTCTTAAAGTCATCACGCTCTAACATACGCGCAACGGTTTGATTAGCAGCCAAACGGATCATACCTTCAGCACCCAATTCCGATAACCACTCTGAGTTAAACTGGATCTTGGTTTTTGCTGGGTCAAGAATTTTGAACACTTGCTCTTTATACGTTTCTGCGTTGCGAAGAACGTCTTCACGGCTAAGAGGTGGGCGAGTGTTATTTTTGCCAGTTGGATCACCAACCATTGCAGTAAAATCACCAATAAGGAACGTAACTTCATGACCTAAATCCTGAAATACACGCAGCTTATTAAAAATAACGGTATGACCTAGATGGATGTCTGGTGCAGTAGGATCGGCACCTAGCTTAATACGTAAAGGGCGACCTTCCTTTAGCTTTTCAATCAATTCTTCTTCTGGAATAAGCTCTTCGACACCGCGCTTAATTTCCGCCAGTGCTGCTTCAATACTCGCCATTCTTGTTCACTCCCACAGATTTGGCAAAAATTTGATATTGCGCCATCTTACTTGAATAGCGCTCCGTTTTGAAACCAGTTAGACTCAGTAATTGTCTTTTTTATATCATTAACCCAATAAATGGATTCCGATGTCTAAATTCGCACGTCTTTCTCCGTTGCACCGAGTATGGATTGCCTTCTTTTCTGCGATTGTCATCATCGCTGTGTTTCTTCTTCCAGATGCCAATGAGCTCAAACCCAAGACTCAAAGTTTGGAAGTGGGCAAAGCCTATCCAATCCCCATTGATGGTGCGAACTTAAGCCCAAGCTACGAACCCAAGACCCTTTCTCTGATTCGCTGGGAAACCCATAAAGTGCGTTCAGGCGAAAGCGCTGCTGTCCTATTTAGCCGCCTAGGGTTGTCTCCTAGGCTTCTGCATAACTTGATTAGCAGCAACAAAGATATCAACCGACAACTGTCGCGTTTGCGCCCTGGAGATACGTTAAAATTTGGCTTTGATGAGAATAATGAGCTGATTCATTTGAATCGTCAGCTAAACGCCTTTGAAACATTCAGCATTACGCGTTCTGAAGAGGGGTATGCTTCCCAGCTGAGTAAGAAAGAAGTCGATATACAGTACAATTATGCCGAAGCTGAAATCACCTCAAACTTTTGGAATGCTGGCGTTACTGCAGGTTTGAATGCAAATCAGATTATGGAGCTGGCTGGGATATTTGGCTGGGATATCGATTTTGCCTTGGATATTCGAAAAGGTGATAACTTTCAGGTTCTTTACGAAGAAAAAGTTGTCGAAGGTGAAAAGATTGGACGAGGTAATATCATTGCCGCCATCTTTACCAACCAAGGTGATACATTCAAAGCGATTCGTGACAGAAAAACGGGTAACTATTACGATCAAGACGGGCGCGCAATGAAGAAAGCCTTCCTTCGCTCTCCAATTAACTTCCGTTATGTCAGCTCCAACTTCAACCCACGACGGCTACACCCTGTGACGGGCAAAGTTCGCGCACATAGAGGAACCGACTATGTTGCACCTGTTGGCACACCTATCTGGGCAGCTGGGGACGGTATTGTTGAGAAGTCTGGTTATAACAAGTTTAATGGTAATTATGTCTTTATTCGCCATAGTAATACCTACATAACTAAATACCTACACATGAAAAAGCGTAGAGTGAAAACGGGTCAAAGAGTGAAACAGGGGCAAACCGTTGGCACTTTGGGCAGCACTGGTAGAGTAACCGGAGCGCACCTTCACTACGAATTCTTGGTTAATGGCGTACACAAGAACCCTCGGACGGTTAAGCTTCCTGAGTCCAAATCACTAAAAGGGAAAGCGAAGCAAACTTTCATAGCCAACTCCAAGCTTCGACTAGAGCAGCTTGATAAGTATAAAGTGCTTCTACAACCTCAAGAAAGTTAGCATTCGCTGCATTTTTTACATGTAAACAAAAACGCCAGCTTCACTGAAGTGACCCCATAAAGTTGGACATTTCTGTTAAGCGGCTTGCAAGGCCTGATTTCGATATTCCGTCGGAGTCAGGCCTTCTAGTTTCACCTTGATGCGTTTCGTATTGTAGTACTCGATGTATTCTTCAATATGTGCGATTAAGTCATCGGCATCTTCAAAGTGCTGGTTATGGTACATTTCTGTTTTCAGCAAGG
The DNA here is from genome assembly GCF_002933855.1 of Vibrio penaeicida. Classification (GTDB taxonomy): domain Bacteria; phylum Pseudomonadota; class Gammaproteobacteria; order Enterobacterales; family Vibrionaceae; genus Vibrio; species Vibrio penaeicida_A. The sequence continues at coordinate 1,125 of NZ_BFAQ01000029.1, read as the reverse complement.
CAAAGAAGTTCTCTGCTACTGCGTTATCCAAGCAGTTTCCTTTTCGTGACATACTTTGAGTTAATCCCCGCTCAGCGAGAGTTTTCTGATATTTCCTATGCCTATATTGCCACCCTTGATCGCTATGCACTATTGGCTTAGCGTCTTCGGCTAAGGTTGCAACCGCCTCTGTCAGCATGTCAGTGACCAGAGGTAAACACGCATTTTTCGCAACCTTGTAAGCCACAACTTCTCGCGTAAACAGATCAACGATGGGTGATAGGTATACCTTCTGCTGTTGAACTTTAAACTCAGTGACATCCGTGACCCATTTTTCATCAGGCTTCGTCGCATTGAAGTCCCGTTCAAGTACATTTGGTGCGGTTGTCCCAGCTTCTCCTTTGTAAGAGCTGTACCGCTTAGGTCTGACCGTTGATTTCAAGCCAAGTAACCTCATCAGTCGTTGAACTGTCTTATGGTTAAGCATGACGTCCTGTTTCCTTAACTCTAAGTGAATGCGACGATAGCCATATCTCCCTTTATGGTCATGGTATATTTTCTCAATCAACTGTTTCTCATCTTGATAGCTATCGGCGGCATTGTTCGACTGCGCATGATAATAGAAGCTACTTTTTGCTAACTTAAGGGCATGTAAGAGATGTTGTTGTAGGTATTGATTTTTAAGAGCTAGAACGACTTTCGTTTTTTCTTTGTTCGACGATGCTTCTCCTGTTCCAGCTCCTCTAACTTTTTTAGGACAGCATTCTCTGCTCGCAAGTACGCTAACTCTTCTTTGAGCTCTTCCAGTGTTTTCTCATCATCGTGCTTGTCTTGAATAAAAGGGGGTTTACTCATTGTGGGTCGTCCTCTGCTACGTTCAAGCCCTCGGAAACCATCTCTTTCGTACTGTTTGAGCCAAACAGCGAGCGTGCCAGAGGAAGAAAAGTTTAAAACCGCACTAGTGTGACTGATAGACCAACCGTTCGTCCACATATGCGTTAAAGCTTGCAGTTTAGTTTGTGCATTCTTTGCAAAGCCATGAGGGGTAAATGCCTGAGAGCCATGAATATCGAATACTTGTGCCCAGTAACGTATTTGACGTGATGGTATGGAATGAAGGCGAGAAAGCTCCAGAGATGAACTCTC